>NC_015064.1:2872768-4309153 GCF_000178975.2 Granulicella tundricola MP5ACTX9
AAGCCGCAGCGACGGATAGCGCATGCGCGCATCGTCATGGAGTGCTGCGCAGATCTTTGCTACTTCAGGCTTAAGCTCCAGCGCGGCTCCCAGCAGGACCACGGAGGTCTCGAACGGGGATAAATCAAACGCCTTGATCAGCCGGTCCAGGCCCTGGCTTCGTCCTCGCAACAGCGCGGCCACGTCTTCCAGCGCGATCAGCAACACCTCCCCGGCATCAAGAGCGCGGTCTGGCATCACGGCGGTAGCGGCGGCGCTCATGCGATCACCACTTGCATCGATTGCACGGAGCCATCCGGCGCAATCTGGATGCTGTCCACTCCACCCACGTTGACGCGCACCTGATACGTGCCCGGAACGGTCCCAGCGAACGGAATATCGAAGGTATCGGTGGGTGCAGACAAAGCACCCGATGGGTCTGTCGATACCGGCGCCGGCCCTGGAAAGCTGTAGCCCGCACCCGTGGTGGGCATGGTTTCCATGAGGTTGAGCAGAAGGATAAGCCGTTGGGCTGGATCGACGGCGGGTGCGATCACCACATGGAGCGTTCCGTTGCGCGGTGAGTCCCCTGCACCGGTAAGTCCTTCCACCGTTGCAGAAACCAAGGTGGGCCGCAGCACAAAGCTCAGCGGCTCTGACTGTTGCGTCAGAATGCTCGTAGGTGGGCTGCCGGCCAGCAACGTCTGGTTGACGGTGAGCACCTGCGCCCCGGCTAGCAGACCCGCGGGCAGCGGCACCGTGATCATCGATGCAGTTGTGCTGGTAGGCGCGGCATCCTGCGTGGTGAAGCTGACCGTGGTGCTTTCGCCCTGTAAGCTCGAGCCTTGCAGCAGCAGCGTGTAATTGAACAGGATCGGTTGATCCGCGGGCTTCGCATCCGGCACAGGCCGCTGCGAGAGGACGGACGTGACGACCGGTCGCTGCGATGGAAAGGCGTACAGGCCGCGCGTAAGCACCGGCAGCGACGACTTCGTTGAGACCGTGCTCTCGATCAAAACCACAGATGCCTGGTACGCGGCGGTCGGCCGGTACTTCGCCTGAAACGCCGTCCATAACCGCGAGATCTCTTCGGTGCTGAGCATTTGCGGCCAGATCTTGACCTGCTCCACCTGCTCAGCCAGTTGGGATGTGATGAGGTTCAGCAGGTTTGAGGGCAGATTGCCCGCGCCCACCGTCGTGCCCTTCAGCGAACGGCGGATAGCGTCGCGCGGCAGCACTGGATTTTCATGCAGCAGCTGCATCCCATAGCCCAGCAGAATCTCCGCATGGAAGGGCTCGGCGCCATAGGCCGTGAGCAGATAGTGGAGATTCAGAGCAAGAGGCGGGTTGCTGATACGGTCGCCCTGAAAATTGCGTGATGGGTAATTGTCATTACGCCATGACTCATTCTGAGTGACGTTGTAGAGGAACAGATTCAGTTGACTGTTGGTCGGGCTGCTGGCATCGATCTGGTCCGGAGACAGAGCAGTGACCGAAACATCGCCGGCCACCGAACTGATGTCATGGTCGATCAGCCCATTGTTCAACAGGTCGACGAGCACGTAAGAAACAGAAGCAAGTGCCAGCGCGGTGCTCATCGTGTACCTCCACGATGCTGAAGATAGCGTTCCAGCGAGAGCGCAGGTGCTTGCGGAGGGGCGGCAGCGATGCTGTGAGGCGTACGGCGCTCCGACGCGTCGCCGTGCACGATGATGGAACCGATCTCAATCGTGATCTCCTGCCGGCCGGCAGGTTGCGCTGCCTGCGGGAAAGCTTGCGCGGCCGGAACGCGTGACCGTACAAAGTCTCCCTCCGAAAACCGCGGTAGACTGCGCTGCGCAAGAGGCGCGATCGATAGACGTTCCGCAGGTTGTGATGAGGTGCGTGCGGAACGGGGTTCATCCGCTGGAACAGGTGTGCGGACCACCGGTGGTTGCGGCCCTCCTTGACTCTCCACTGCCGGAGCTCTCCCTGAGATTGACGCAGGCGGAATGGGCTGTGCTGCTTCACGTTCCCGCCACGCCACAGGGACCGCTGGACCCTGCGCCGCCTGTGGCTCCCTCGCGAGCAATACCGGAAAGAGTAACGGATCGACAGAGCGGATGACCTCTCGAATCATCTCCCGGATCGGCGTAGCAGTTGCCGGCGACTGTTCGCGCTCAGGTTGCGCTACATGCAGCGTCTCCATACGCGGCCCTTGCTCGGCACGGGGCTGCGGAGAGACATTCGCCTGAATGGGGCCGGGCTGCGCGAACGGCGCGGCGTGTTCGGCTTCATCGAACGCCAGGCCGCTGGGAAAGGATGACGGGCCATCGCCGTATGGTTCAAACCGTGAGCGCCCGCGTGGCCGTATGGCCCCTGCGCCCTGCTGGGAGCGTGATAACTGGCGGGAAAGCGTACGCAGCAGGTCACTCATGGCTACTCTGCGATCCTTTCCAGGTACAGGCTGCGGCGGCGCGGACTCACAGCCAGCACCTCACGCTCGCTCCAGCCGTAGGCGGACGCCAGACAATGCACCTCGTGAAACGTCCGCATGGCCCAGGCGTTGACCTCATCCCACAGATAGGCGGCAATGTCGAAGATCTCGGTCCATGGTTCAGCACAGTCGCAGCACTCGAAAGCGAGCTCGATCTCCGCCTGTGGGTCTGCCTCCGCCATCCGCTCGGAGATAGCCGTCCGCACCCGCGACGGCAGGTCCGTCACTGCAGCAGCCTGCCCTTCAAAATTCGCAGTGAGCACACAGCATTCCAGCAACGCGTCTTCCATGGACAAGTTCGCTTCAGATGGATCGGCGTCTTCGAGCGCCAACACATCCAAAATCATGGGTAGCCGAAACCGCACATCGAAGCCTTCAGCGCTGAGTTCCAACGGAGCACTGCTAACCGCCTCCGCCGGCAGACGATCCGACCGCAGAGACTGCACGGCCAGCTCGAACTCCTGCGGAGAGCCGCAGGCGGGACATGCATGAGTCCATGCAGACGGGTGCCGAAGAGGCGCTCGCGGAGCGTCAATAGCCCACGATCGCGCTCGCCGAAGGTGATGCTTTCGAGCGACGTTGCGTCCCGTCCCGTTGCAGCGGACAGCAGGCCCAGTGCCCTCCGGCAAGGACCCTGGTCCTGCCCGTTCTCCCATGCGGCGAGAAGGTCGTATTGGAACTGAGCATTCATGGTTGGCCTGCGTTACAGGACCGGCTCCTTGGGTTCCTTTACGCTCGTATCCCGCTCCCAGCCCTCGTTCTCCAGCTTCAGGTGCTGGATGGCAACCGCATTCGCATTGGCGTCCAGGTCGGGCAGCGCCTGGAACTCAGAGACCCAGCATCGGTAGACCTGATACGCAATCACCTTTTGTCCGGCTTCGTTGTACATCTCGATCGTGATGTCCTTGCGGAAGTCCGCAAGTGAGACCTCTGAGCCAAGGCCGCCCTTGAACTTCCAAACCTTGCTTGCCCAGGCTTCGAACGCCTCATCGTGCGTAACGCCACGATCCAGCGTCACGGCATCGAACTCGCTGCGACCCGGTGACTTGCGGCTGGTGCTGGGGTCGCCACCTTCACGGTGCTTCACCACCTCCGTGGTGCGCTTCAACATGGTCACCTTGCTGATACCTGCGACATAGCGGCCATCCCAAAGTATGCGGAACTTGAAGTTCTTGTAGGGATCCTTCCGGTTGTTTACGACAAATTGCGCCATACCACTCTCCTTTTATGCCTGTAGCTCTCCGGCGATCTGCTGAATCTGGATGATGACGAACTCCGCCGGCTTCAGCGGAGCGAAGCCGACCACGATGTTCACCATGCCGTTGTCGATGTTGGCCTGGGTCGTGGTCTCGCTGTCACACTTGACGAAGTACGCGGTGTCCGGCGAGCTGCCGGCAAAGGCGCCCTGCTGAAACAGCCCCTGCATGAATGAGCCGACGTTCAGCCGGATGCTCTGCCAGAGCGTTTCATCGTTGGGCTCAAAGACCACCCACTTTGTGCCACGGTACAGGCTCTCTTCAATGAACAATTGGGTGCGCCGTACTGGCACGTACTTGTTCTGGCTTTCCAGGATGTCCGCGCCCTGCAGCGTACGAGCTCCCCACACCACACGCCCGATGACCGGGAAGCTGCGCAGGCAGTTCAGGCCCAGCGGATTGAGTTGCCATTCTCAGCATCCGTCAGCGATACAGACAGTTGCACCACACCATTGAGGACCGTCTCCTGCCCGGCCGGAGCCTTCCATACTCCACGCTGCGCGTCCGTCCGCGCATAGATGCCGGCCAGCGCGCCGCACGGAACGAAGGTTTGAAGCTGGTTGTCCAGCAGTGGATTCTGCTCATTGATACGTGGGAAATAGATGGCGGCATTGGCGCTCTTGGTCCCTACATGGTCCGTCGTGGCATCCGTGAAATCCTTCAGAGCGTTCTGCAGGTTCGTCCATCCGCTGGGCGGATCGACCAGATAAAACGCCCGTCGTCCTTCACAGTAGGTGGCCGCACTGCCAACCAGCCCTGTGTCCACGTCACCAGTACTGAGGTAAGGAGGAATGCAGAGGAGATTAAAGAGATCGACGGTCTCAAGCGCATAAAGGCCCTGCTTATTGGCCGCCAGGCCGGACCCGGTAAAGTCATTCACACTTAGAGCGCTGCCATCCTTGCCTGCCTTGTCCGAGGCCTTGGGTGCGGGCTTGTTAGGTGTGACCGTGGTGTCATAAGTGGCGAGTGGGCGAACGTTGGGCACCAGGGGCTTGCCGCTGGGCTGTCCCGGGTTATCCGTCTGGACAAACGCCAACGCAGAGTTTTGCGCGAGTACGGTAACGATAGACCGCGGGCTCGCAGGATCGACCGAGCAGTTGAGGTAGGCCTCCGTGGCAAGCGCATTCCCCGTTGCGTCGCTGAGGGCCAGCGTCAGGTTGAAGAGTGAGGGATCGACACTGCCGTCGCTGTTCCTGCGGGTTGTCGTATCAACCATCGCGGTCAGGAAGTTGGCCCACAAGCCGGTACTTGCAGCGACGAGAACCAGACTGTTGCCATTCCCGGTCAGACCTGCTGTCGCAGTCACAGCTGTATCCTCCCCAAGCGCGATCGTCGCCGCAGCCGCGTCCGTATGCGTCAGACGCACAATCACGGCCTGAGAGCCGCCGTTGGCGTAGAAGTCAGACACGGCAAAGCTCATGGTGCTGCTCTGCGACAGGCCGCCAAATGCACGGTCGTAGTCCGCATAGCTATTGATGGTGATGGGTTGGTTCACCGGGCCGCGTGCGGCAGACCCGATGAAGGCGGTGATGGAGGTGGCCACACCCGTAATGGAGTGGACGCCGCTGGGCAGTTCTTCAATGTAAACGCCCGGATAACTTACCGTGACTGGCATCTGATGTCCTCTTCTCTGGGCTTTCGCCCGCCGACTTCTCTTGACGACCCGCTGCTACAAATCGTCTTGCCCGGCGCAGGTCGCTTCCATCCAACATCACAACCCGGGCCCCGCCCGGTACAGGCTCTTCCCTTAGGTATTTCTTCGATAACAGCCACTGCAGAGCCTGTTCGTTTCGCTCCGGACCACACCGGCTTTCGTCTTCCAGCAGACGCCAGCGCAGCAGCCCGGCAATGCTGTCCGCCGTCTCCGGATGATGCAGAAAGTAGGCGAGGACTCGCCGCGCATCAGCTTCCTGCTCGTTTTCGCCTGAGATTGACACTTCACCGTGACAAAGCTCAATGCATGCGCAATGCCAATTCAGTTGTAGGCCGAAATCCGCAGTTTCATGCAAAGAAGGTAAGAAGACCCCGGGTATAAACCCGCCCGGTCAATCTGTCGAAAGCCCAATCCACGCGGGCTTCGACGGGGTGGGCGAAAACTCGCCCACGGGTGGGTCAGTTTTGCCCCACCCTGGATACAGGAGAAACATACTTCTGCGCCAGCCGCCCGAAGGCCCGGCGCTCCTTGCCTGCTTCTCGCGCGGCACGAGTGATATTGCCCTGGTGCTTCTCCAGCAAACGCTGCACAAAGTCCGCTTCAAAGGCTGCGATTGCGCGGGCGCGGCTCGAGCGGAAGTCCGCCGTAAGTGAGTTACACGATCTTTCCAACAGCGATTCACCGCTCCACTCCACGGTATCCTGCCCGGAATCGAAGCCAAGATGGCATGGCAAAACCTCATGTCCGGTCGCATGCAGGACCGCTCGCTGCATCGTATTGCGTAGCTCTCGCACGTTCCCCGGCCAATGCCAGGATTGCAGCAGTCGCAGCGACGCCGGACATATCCTCTTGCGATGCTGCTTATATTCGTCGCAGAACTCATCGGTAAACTTGCGCGCCAGCAAAGGAATGTCCGACGGGCGATTCCTCAACGCGGGCAAGTGTAACCGCAGCACGTCCAGCCGGAAGAAGAGGTCGCTGCGGAAGCGCTTCTCTTCCACCCGCTGCTTCAGGCTGACGTTCGAGGCAGCGATGATCCGAATATCCGCACGAGAAAACTTGTCCGCCCCCAGCGGACGGAAGGTACTCTCCTGCAACAGACGCAGAAGCTTGCCCTGCACCACCAAAGACAGGCTATCCACTTCATCCAGAAACAACGTGCCGTTGTGCGCCAGGGCGACCAGGCCTTTCTGATCTTTGTGCGCGTCCGTAAACGCTCCGCGCGTGTGACCGAAGATCTCACTTTCAAACAGATGGTCCGGCAAGGAACCACACTCCACAGGAATAAACGGACCATTGCGACGAGCACTCAGCAGATGGATCGCACGCGCGCACAACTCCTTGCCCGTGCCGGTCTCCCCGCCAATCAGCACCGGCGCCCCCACGCGGGCAAAATCCACCAGCCGAGCCAGCACGCTCAAAAATGCCGGGTCGCCGCCTTCCACGTTCCGCAGGGCAAGCTCCCTCGCGCACTCGTACTCCGGTCGGGCGCACTCCGGGGCAGCGACGCCAATCAGGCGCAGCACCCGCTGCCGCAACTCCTCCGGATGCACCGGTGCCAGCAGAAAATCGTCCACTGCTCCAGCGGCTCGTTGCAAGGCTTCATGGCCATCCGGAGGCAGCACCCCAAGCACCGCCGCGCGCAGCGCATTACACTTCAACCACTGAAAAAGCTCCTCCGTAGGCTGTGAGTCAGCGCCCATATTCACGACAACCAACGCAACTCCGGGTTGCGCCAGATCCCCAAAGGGCGCAACCACGCTTTCCCGCACCTCCACCGCCAAGCCGGCCTGGGCAAGCAAAGCGGGCTCCAGTCGCTCTCCCGGATGGATCGCAAAATCGAGTAGAAGGGCCCGCATCTCCATGTGTACCCCAATCGGCTCAATGATTTAGAGGCATCGCATCCGGCCCGAGACGATGAGCGAACAGTGTAGGTTCCCACTCGACAAAAAACACCCAAAAAAATAATGCATCCGCGGAAAATTCATACGCAGCGGCTAACGTGGTTTTAGCCCCCAACAGCGGACTAACCTCGAAAATAGCTCTCAAGTCACTCATTACAGGGGATTTAGTGGCGGACAGAGAGGGATTCGAACCCCCGGTACCCGTAAAGGTACGTCTGATTTCGAGTCAGGTGCATTCAACCGGGCTCTGCCATCTGTCCGCGTCGGCCAGCCGTCGACAACCCAAACCAACCGGGAGCCACGTCAACCAGCCCTAAGTCTATCGTCTCTACAGCCGTTTCAGCAACTCCCGCGCGATCACCATCCTCTGTATCTCGCTCGTCCCTTCCCCAATCGTGCACAGCTTCACATCCCGATAAAACTTCTCCGCCGGATAGTCCTTGATGAACCCGTACCCCCCGTGAATCTGCACACCTTCATCGCAGATCCGGCACGCCACCTCGCTTGCATACAGCTTCGCCATGCTGCTTTCCAACGTCACATTCTCCCCCGCATCCTTCATCCTCGCCGCCCGCATCGTCAACAGCCACGCCGCGTCCAGCTCCGTCGCCATCGTCGCCAGCTTGAACTGGATCGCCTGGAACTCGCTGATCGCCTTCCCAAACTGCCGCCGCTCCGTCGCATACTTCATCGCCGCGTCCAGCGCCCCACGCGCAATCCCCAGGCTCAACGCCGCAATCGAGATCCTCCCACCATCCAGCACCCGCATCGCATCCTTGAAGCCCGCACCCTCCACGCCCACCAAGTTCTCCGCCGGCACCACACAATCCTCAAAGATCAGCTCCGCCGTATCGCTCGCCCGCAACCCCAGCTTGTTCTCCTTCTTCCCTGCCCTGAACCCCTTCGTCCCCCGCTCCACCAGGAACGCCGAGATCCCCCCATGCGTCTTCTTCTCCTTATCCGTCACCGCCAGTACCAGCGCACAGTTGGCATAGGTCCCGTTCGTAATAAACGTCTTCCCCCCATTCAGCACCCACTCATCCCCTCGCCGAACAGCAGTAGTCCGCATCCCCCCCGCATCGCTCCCCGACCCCGGCTCCGTCAACCCCCAGGCCCCCAGCCACTCACCCGTCGCAAGCTTCGTCACCCACCGCTTCTTCTGCTCCTCATTTCCCGCCAGCATCAGGTGATTCGTGCAGAGCGAGTTATGCGAAGCCACAATAATCCCCACACTCCCATCCACCCGTGAGAGCTCTTCGATCGCCAGCACATACTCCACATACCCCAACCCGGACCCACCCAGCTCCTCTGGAAAGATCACTCCCATCAACCCCATCTCCCCGAGCTTCTTCACGATCCCATGCGGAAACTCACTCGTCTCATCCCGCTCCTCGCGCCCGGGCAGAACCTCCTTAGCCGCAAACGACCGAACCTCCCGCCGTAAAGACTCCTGCTCATCCGTCAATCCAAACATCGCCATCTCCTCCTGAAACGCATCGTCATTCTGGCGAAGCCAGAACCTCAGTATTTGCCTATGCTGTTGTTGTCGCCGCAGCCATCGTTGCCGTCAGCACCCAACCGTTGCAAGCATCCTGCCTTGATCTGTCTTTCTCTCTTAGCCGTAGTAAGTCTTTTTCTCCACGGCCAAGAAGGTCCATAACGAAACCTAATACATCTATCACATTCCCCTATACTCTGGCCCGATGGGACCAGCCCCTAGATCTTCACAAACACCTTCCGCCGCCAAAGAATCAGGTTAGGCAGAAAGCAAACCGCAGCATAAGCCACCGCAAACCCCAGCGACCGCAGCCGAGTAGACCCACCCCGCGCAAACCCCCTCCGATAAGCAAACGTCCGCAACGAAACCGAATGCCCGTCACAAGGCACATGCACCGTCCGAGCCACCTTATGCCCCGCAACCGAAACCGCATAAGCCACCAGCGCATTCGCCCCAAAGATCTGCGCCGGGCGGATCGCTCGCAGCGTCCGCGCCGAAGGCCGCCGCACATCCAGACACCAGTAAATCCCCCCCAGCGCCAGCAGCGACCAACCTCCAGCCACCAGCACATAGCTGCTCGTCCAGAGATTCTTGTTCACCGGAAACGATCGTCCCCAAACACTCCCCACCCCCAGCGCCCCCACCCCACTCGCCGCCAGCACTCCCACCTTCTGCCCCTGCGTAAGCCTCGGATGCCGCATCACCAGCGCCGCCACCGCCCCCAGCAGCGTAGTCCCCACCGCCGGAACCGAGCTCAGCAGCCCCTCCGGATCATGCGTCACGTTATACAGCGCACCCGTATGAAGCTCCCCATGCAGCAAGTGCGCCACCTTGCGGTCCAGCGCCGCGGCCAGATTATTCTCCGGGTCCAGCAGCGGCGCGTTCATCCTCCCAAATGAAATCCGCAGCGCCCCGTAGTACCCCGTCAGCATCGCCCCCACGATCCCCACCAGCATCGGAATCTCCAACGTTCCCAGCAGAATCAGTCCCCCCGCAACCGAACAGACCGCCGTCCGAAACAGCACCCCAAAGATTCTGATCCGCCTCAGCCGAAACGAAGGCAGCATCGCCAGTACCAGCTTCAGCGCAATCAGGTTCACCCCGCGCCGCCCCAACCCGCGTGCCAACTCCCACCGATCCGCTCCCCGTTCGATCCTTCCCTGCAACGAAAAAACCAGCGAAGCCCCACCCAGAAACAGAAAGTTCGGAAACACCAGGTCCGCCGCCGTATACCCGTTCCACTCCGCATGTTGCAGCTGCGGATAAACGCACCCCGCATCCCCCGGATCGTTCACCAGGATCATCAAAGCAATCGTCAATCCCCGCAGCACATCGATCGAAAGCACACGCGGCGCAACACGCACGAAGGGTAAAACGGAAGGGGCCGAAGTCATCTGAGTCACACCCCTGAGATGCCTTCCCGCACCGGAACGAAACCGGGTGCCCCATGTCCCGCTTCTGGGACGTGGGTTCCGCGGGTTCCAAATGGAACCCCCACCTCACCCCCGGTGTCTAACCCAACATCCGCACTCCTCGCTGGGCTGCGAAAAACTCCACCATCAGCGAGGGACCACCATGTTTCCAGATCGCACTTTATTTGACGACAGTCTCTTCTCCTCCGCCCCCACCCAAATCTCCAAGACAAAAAAATGGGCGACCACCGCCGCCATAGCCGCCCAGATTGCCATCCTGGCCCTCATCCTCATCGCTCCTCTCCTCCACCCCGCCACCCTCGCCATGGCGATGACCGGCCCCACCGTCATCCTCGCCAACCCGCCCCGCCCCATCCCCAAACCAATCCCCGTAAAACCCGCCGAGGCCACCCACACCTCCACAACCCCCTCCTCCCCATCACCAGCCCAACCCGCAGCCCTCCTCGCCCGTTCCTACGGACACATCATCCCCGGCATCCCACCAGACGAGCCCTCCCTCGCCCCCATCGGCAGCACAAATACCATGGGCACCCCCACCGGCATAGCCTCAGGCATCCCATCGATCTCCGGTGGCGGCGCAACCGTAGTCAAAGCCGCCTCACCCCAAAAGGTCCGCCTCTCCTCCGGCGTTACCTCCGGCATGCTCCTCACCCCCATCCACCCCACCTACCCACCCATAGCCCGCGCCGCCCACCAGGAAGGCACCGTCGTCCTCACCGCCACCATTGACAAGACCGGCAAAATCGTAGGCCTGCAAGTCACCAGCGGCCCCGCCATGCTCCGCTCCTCGGCCCTTGAAGCCGTAAGCGCCGCCCATTACAAGCCCTACCTCCTCAACGGAGATCCCACAGAAGTCGAAACCACCATCTCCGTCATCTTCCACCTGGGCTCATAACCCTCAACGGCCACGAACTGGGTGCCCCATGTCTCGCTTCTGAGACATGGGTTTTCACAACCGTCTGAATCCCACATCCTTAGCGCTTGAGAAGAATGCAGGAATGATTCGAATATCTTAAGAAGCCACCGCACCCACAGGAGCCGCCGTAACCGGATTCGTCAACTCCGCAGCAGCAGCCGGAGGAACATACTCCACCAGCGGATACCCACCGTCCCGCCACCCTTCAAACCCGCCCAGCAGCGGCCGAACCCGGTTGATCCCAAACTTGTGCAACTGCAACGCCACCTTGCCGCTCGTCTCTTCCGACGGACAAGTGCAGTACAAAATCACATCCCGGTCCCGAGGCAGCAGCGACTGATGTGCCGTCAACTCAGCCGGGCTCACCCGCACCGCACCCGGCAGCACCCGAGGGTCCGGCAGATAATCCAGCGGATGCCGCAGATCGACGATAAACGGAGGAATATTCCCCTGCTCCTCCGCCATCTCGATCATGCTGTACAGCTCCGCAGGCTCCAGCCGCAGCGACCGCACACTGGCCAGGAACTTCCGCTGATTCCACAACCGGTACAGCATGATCCCGAACACCATCAGCACAAAGATCACGACCGCAAAGTGCCCCAGCATCCCAAAGAACTTGGAGCTCTTCTGCGCCACATCGCCAAAGAACCGCCCCGCCAGCAGATAAGCCAACGCCCAGATCACCGATCCGCCCATGTCGTACAGCACGAATCGCGGATACGGCATCCCCGTCTGCCCCGCAATCGGCGCAGCCACCGTCGAAAGTCCCGGCACAAACTTCGCAAACAGCAGCGTCACCGCCCCGCGCTTATGAAAGTAGCCCTCGGTCTTTGAAACACAGGTAGAAGCCTCAAACGAGAACCGGCAAAGCAGTTGCAGCACAGAGTTCCCGAACCGCCGCCCCAGCGCATACCAGATCGAGTCCGCCGCCAGACAGGCCAGCAGCACCATCAACAGCGCACCCACCGCACTCACCCGATGCGTAGCCGAAAGCGTCCCCGCCATCAGCAGCACCGGAATCGAAGGAATCGGCACACCCATCTGCTCCACCAACACCCACAGGAACAGGATGGCGTAAGCGTAATGCACGAAGAAGACGAGTGCGATGGGCATGGTAGTGAGTAGATGTTCAAAAGAGCAGTTTCGGTTCGTGGCTCCCCGACGCCTACAGTCTAACCCGCCGTACCGAACCCCGCACCCCTCTTACGGATGAGTAGCTTGAGCAACTAAGGATGGGCCGCCACACCCGGCACAACCCGCTGCCCGCCCCGCATCGGCGGGTCCGCATGAAGAAACGCCAGCGTCCCCCGCAGCACCGGACGAGTACACTCCCCCGGTGCCAGGTGCCCGCACCCCCCAATCACCAGCAGCGACGACCCCGCAATTCGATCATGCATCTCCTCGCCGGCGCTCAGCGGAATCAGCTTATCGTCGCTCCCCCACACGATCAGCGTCGGCTTATGAATCTCATGCAGCCGAAAGTCCAGCAGATCCTTACCCGAGGTCATCGCCGTAACACTCCGCCGGATCACCCACCCACTCCCATGCAGCTTCCGTATCGCCGCCCGAGCCACAAACCCCGGAAACGGCTTCGGATGCGGAGTCAGCATCGCACTCAGCTTCATCAGCCCCGGCGTATCCGTCGGCGTAAACAGCGAGGCATCGAACGTCGGCGGAAAATAAACCCCAGCCGAGTCATATACCACCAGCCGCTCCACCATCTCCGGATGATCCAGCGTCAGCTTCATCGCAATCCACCCACCCATCGACCACCCAGCCACATCCGCCCGCGGAACCCCCATCACCTTCATATAGTCCACAACCGTCTGCTCTTCCAGGCTCACCGAGTAGCCCACATCCGGCCTCTCGCTCCGCCCATACCCCAGCAGATCCGGCACATACACATGGAACCCTGACGCCGCCAGCGTAGGAATCATCGGAGACCAGTCCTCCCCCCGCGACCCCAGCCCATGCACCAGCACCAGCGGCACCCCGCCCTTCGGGCTCCCCGCCCGCAGCAGCCGGTCCGGCGTCACCGCCTCATAATAATGAACCCGATACCCATCCACCTGCACGTACTTGCTCTGCACATGCTGCCGCCACATGTGGTTCCTGATCCGCAGATCGTTCACCCACAACGGATTGAAGTAGAAGGTCAGTCCCGCCGTAGCCCCCACCACCACGCACAAAGCCAAAAGCCCGTACAAAAATGCCTTCATCGTGCGCAGCGATCTCCCTTACTTCAGCGGCCGTCCGTACTCTTCCCCAAATACCGTATGCGCCATCTCAAAGCGCCCACCGTCGAACTTATCCACGCCCTTCAACGTCCCGATCGCCAGCAGCGCCACCACCGTATAGCTCAGCGGAAGCCGCAGCGCCTCATGCACCTTCTCCTGCTCGAACCCTTCCATCGGAGCCGTATCGTACCCCAGCACCTCCGCCATCAGCATCATGGAGGTATACGCCAGCATCACATGCTTGGTCAGCCAAAGCTTCATCTGCTCCGGCGTAAAGCTTGAGAGATACCCCGAAACACTGGTCCTGGCCTGCGCCGCATAGCTCTCCGGCATCCCGCCCTCGCGCCCCAGTTGCAGCATCAGGTCCAGATCCTTGCGCCATCCATCCGCGTCGCCGCAAGCCACGATCACCGCTGAAGCCTCTTCCACCTTCGCCTGGTTATAGCTCGCCGCCCGCAGCTTCTTCTTCCCTTCAGGCGATTGCACGACGATGAACCGCCACGGCTGCATGTTGTAGCCGCTCGGCGCTCGCAGCCCTGCATCCAAAATCTGCTGCAGGTCCTCCTCCGGCATGGGCGCCTCATCAAAACTGGGCGTAGCTCGCCGGCCCTGGATCGCCTGGCTCAAACTCTTAACCGACTTCGGCATAATCGCTCTTCCAATTCAACAGGATGAAGTTACTTACAGCCGCAGCCAAAGGAATCATAGCGTACGGCTGGTCGCCTCGCCGTTGCCGGTCGGGCGTTCTTACCATAGCACCACAAAACACCCGCCCCGTCTCCCGCTTTCTCTATAAAGAAGCCTCTTTTACTTGATCTCCGCCATCGCAGCCTCGGTCGCATACGCCGTCTGCCCCGGAGCATCCGCAAAGATCCACACCCCATGGAACGCACCCTTCAGCTCCGGATGCGCCGTCACCAGAGCCGCCATCGCATCCAGATTCCGCTTCCGTGCCGCCGCCGCATCCCCCAGCGCATCCACCTTCAGATGCGCCGCCACGTCGATCTTCTCCTTACCCAGCGAGTTGTCCGTGCCCAAACTCGTAAACCGGTACTCCACCCCATCCGCACCCTTCACCACCAGCTTCGCCGCATCGCTCACCCCACCCTTGACCTCTGGCGGAGCCGCACTCGCCAGCTCCCCAGCCAGCTTCTCCAAGTGCGTGCTTGAAACAAACGGAGCCGGCTGCAACAACACCTCGGCCTCCTGGTCGTACAGCCAGGCCACCCAGGGCTGCTTCTTGGCGCTGAACTCCCTCGCCTGCTGCCAGTACCAAAGCCCCTCATGCCCACCCGCGCTCAAAGGCTTCGGATAGATCCCCGCCAGCAGCCATTTACCGGCCTCCTGCCGCAGCAAAAACGAGACTCGCCAGGGCTCAGCCCCGTCGAACCGCACCATCGCAAACCCATACCGCCCCACCGGCAACTGCGGAATCGTAAAGTCCGCCTCAGCAGTCGAACCATTCAGCGTGCAGTAGAACTGTGCATCCCCCGTAGCCTTCATCTGCGAGGCATCCAGCACATAAACCTGCTCCACTGCCGCCTTCCCACCCTTCAACTTCGGAGAGGCATCGCTCATCACCCCCGCCACCCCCGCAAAGTCCTTCGCATACTCCGCAACCGTCTGCGCCTTCACCCCGGCATCGTCGTTCGCCTGCACCCCCAGCGCCAGCGTGTACGCCGCTAACTTCAGCGCATCCTTCTCCTCAACCTTCATCTGCGATTGCGAAACGCAACTTTGCCCCATCGCCATCCCGGCACTCAAAACCATCCCCAACCCAACCGCAAATCGCTTCATCGCTTCTCTCCACTCTGCCAAGTCTCTACTCTGTAGGACGCAAGTTTAGCGCAACCGCACTCTCCCCCCGGCGCGACCAACCTTTCTCCACGCCCTGAGTCTACTTCCAAGTACCATAGCAACCAGATGCCGAGCCTCGTCCCATCCCGCCTGCTCCTCGCACTCGCCCTTCCCCTGGCCGCCGCAGCCCAGACTCCCGCCCCGCACCCGTCCACCCTTCCAGCGACCCCGCCCACCACGCCCCAGCCCGCTCCCACTCCGGCCTACCAGCCACCCGCCCCGCCCGCAGCCAGCCGAGCCACCATCACCTGGACCGCCGGCCAGCTCTCCGTCGTCGCAGACAACTCCAGCCTCAACCAGATCCTCCGCGACATCTCCCGCCAGACCGGCCTCAAGATCACCGGCGGCGTCCAGGACGAGCGCGTCTACGGAACCTACGGACCAGCCGAGCCCGCCACCGTCCTCGCCACCCTCCTCACCGGCACCGGCAGCAACATGCTCCTCCGCCAGCCCACCGGCAACGCCCCCCAGGAGCTCGTCCTTACCCCCCGCCAGGGCGGACCCACCCCACCCAGCCCAGCCTCCTCCCATCCTGACGACGCGGACGAAAACGCCATCGTCCCACCGCCTCGTCCGCAACGCCCTCCAATGCCCTTCGCCCCGCCACCCCCCACCAATATCCAATCCGCCACCCAGCAGCAACAAAACTCCGGCCAGCAGCCACCACCAGACACCTCAACCTCCTCAGACACCGGCGTCCGCACCCCCCAGCAGATCTACGACCAGCTCATGAAGCTCCAGCAGCAAAAATCCACCGCCCCCCCTCAATAACCCCCCTCAACTATTTCGTTTGTCATTCCCTTTGTCCGTCATTCCCTTTGTCCGTCATTCCCTTCGTTTGTCATTCCCGAAGGGAATCTGCGTTTGCCGTTGCCGTTGCCGTTCGGATTAGAGGGGGACTTTAGTCCCCCGTCAAAGGGCAACAACAAAAATGGGCTTTAGCCCCGGGCTCTCTCCTCCACCCCACCCCTACCGCAACCGAAACAAAAAACCCGAATACCCCGCAGCCGAACTCTGCGGCCTCATCGGCAACATCAACCGCAACTCCGCCGCCCCCCACTCATCCACAAGCTCGTACCCGGCCGCCCCCATCCCCCCAACCAAATCCCCCCGATTTAACACCTTAGCCGCCGTCATCCAGGTCCACTGATCCTGCAACCCATAAACCCCACCCTCCTCCGACACCGGCGACCGGTTCACAAGCACATACTTCGGCCGCCTCTTCCACCCCCCCATAATCTCCGGCGGCAAAGCCTCCAGAAAGTGCAGCGACCCCGAAAGCAGCATCAAATCTGCCTCCACCGGGCCAAACAAATCCGTACAAAACTCCAGCCCCGTGACCCGTCGGTCGAACGCCAAACTCCGCCCCACCTTCACCGTCTCCGGCAGGTCATAAACCGTCCACACCAGCCCCTCCGGAAACTCCACCTGCCCGGAATAAAGATAGAAAAGATTCCCCGCACTCCCCCCAACATCCGCCACCCGCCCAATCTCCGGCAGCAGCCGCCGCAGATGCTCCACCGCCGGCCCATCGCTCGGCCGCATCGACTCTCCCAGCTCCAAGTGCTGCCGAATCGCATCCGGATGCGTATGCCCACCCACCCCCAGCCGTGCCGCGCAAGCCTCAGCCTCAGCCATCGACGAAAACCCTCGCCGATACCCCACCATCACCCGCTCCACCACCCGCGACCGCCCCAGCCCCTGCACCACCCGCCGCCCAAGCCCATTCCCAGCCACCCGCAGCATGACCCGTGACACAGCCTTCGCCTGCATCTGCCGTACCCGTCGCAGCAATCCCTGCTGTGGTGCCATCGCGCCCTTATCTCCAGCCAACCACTCCCTTATACTTGATCCAAACCGAAACCAGGCCGCACCCAGCCTGCCACAAAGATCCAGAGGAACTCATGGCCGCACTCCTTGAAGCAATCAACATCAAGCGCAAGTTCATGTTCGAGTACGAGAACGCCCCTTACGCCTGCCTTGACTCCGACATCAGCTCCCCCACCGCCCGCGGCGGTCAGACCCTCGTCCGCCTCAAGATGCGCAATCTCCTCACCAACGCCGTCTTCGAAAAAACCTTCAAGGCCGGCGACAAGTTCAAGGAGCCAGACCTCGTCCTCGTCCCCGCCTCCTACCTCTACTCCGACGGAGAAGGCTCCCACTTCCTCGACCAGGAATCCTTCGAGACCCTCACCCTCAACAAGGACATGATGGGCAACGCACTCGACTTCCTCATCGAAGGAGCCATGCTCCAGCTCCACAAGTACAACGGCAACCCCATCGGCCTGCAGCTCCCCATCTTCGTAGAGCTGGACATAGCCCACACCGAACCCGCAGTCCGCGGCGACTCCTCCAGCGGCAGCGTCACCAAGTTCGCCAAGCTGGAAACCGGCCTCGAAATCAAGGTCCCACTCTTCATCAAAGAGGGAGAAAAAGTAAAGGTAACCACCGAAACCGGCGAATTCTCCGGCCGCGCCTAACTAAAGAGAAGCAAACCACAGAGGACACAAAGAAAATAAGAGAGAACACAGAACCCCTCTGTGCTCTCTTTCACCTCTGTGCCCTCTGTGGTTCGCTTTCTGGCTCCCGAACTAATTCCCGACGGTTTTAAGTTTCCCCGCCACAACTCGCCCCGCAACCTGCCGCGCATGAATCCGGAACAGCCCGAACATCATCAGACAGATCCCATACGCCACCAGCACACCCATTGCCAGGGAAGCGACCACCGCGCACACAAGCATTATCGAAAGAATCAAGACATCCTCACGCCGGCCCGCGTCATCGCACAGTCTCCGGCAGCACCTTCATTATCGCAAACGAAGTGCATCCCCCCCGAATGAATTTTCAGACAAAGTTGCTCACTCAGATTCTCACCCAAACGGTCGCCCCCGCCATCCCACACCCGAGCCATACCCCTCCCAACCTGAATCCCAGCCCGAAATACCGTATCCTAATCATTGGCCGCAATCCAGGCCGACACATCCTATGAGCCTTACTCCAGTCTCACCAGAAATCGCCCCCAAGCCGGCCCGCACGTTCAAAGGCATCACTCACATCACCGTGCGCGGAGCCCGCCAGCACAACCTCAAAAACGTCTCCGTCTCCATCCCCCGCAACACCCTGACGGTCGTCACCGGCCTCTCCGGCTCCGGCAAGTCCTCCCTCGCCTTCGACACCATCTACGCCGAAGGCCAGCGCCGCTACGTCGAAACCCTGTCGGCCTACGCCCGCCAGTTCCTCGACCAGATGGAACGCCCCGACGTAGACGCCATCGACGGCCTCTCCCCCGCCATCTCCATCGAGCAGAAAACCACCTCACGCTCCCCCCGCTCCACCGTCGGCACCATCACCGAGATCTACGACTACCTCCGCCTCCTCTACGCCTCCGTAGGCCAACCGCACTGCCCCAACTGCGCCCGCCCCATCTCCCGCCAGTCAGCCGAGCAGATCGTCGAACGCATCGCCGCCCTCAACCCCGGCGAGCGCATCACCGTCATGGCCCCCATCGTCCGCGGCCGTAAAGGCGAGTTCCGCGAGGAACTCGAAGCCCTGGACCAGCAAGGCTTCCGCGCCCGCATCGACGGCGAAATGACCGAGCTCACCGAGGGCATGCGCCTCGAAAAGCGCAAAAACCACACCATCGAAGCCATCGTAGACCGCATCATCCTCAAACCTCTCCCAGCGACACCGCCGGGTGCCCCAGGTCCCGATTCTGGGACCTGGGTTTCCACCGACGCCCCCAACGTCAACGCCACCCTGGCCGGCGTCCCTCCCACCCCCAAATACGACACCAAGCGCCTGGAAGCCAGCGTCCAAAAAGCCCTCAGCATGGCAAACGGCCTCGTCTTAATAGGCCTGCAAGACCCTCACACAAGACAGGTCGAAGAAACCCTCTACTCCTCCTCCATGGCCTGCCCGGACTGCGGCATCAACGTCCCCCGCCTCGAGCCCCGCAGCTTTTCCTTCAACTCCAACTACGGCGCATGCCCCGAGTGCCACGGCCTCGGCAGCATCTATGACTTCGACCCCGCCAAGACCATCACCGACTGGTCCAAGCCCCTGCTCGACGGAGCCATGGGCCCCGGCTCCGGCTCCCAGTACCTCCTCCGCCTCATCAAGCTCGCTGCAGACAAATACAAGATCAACCTCAAGCAGCCCTTCCAGGCCCTCACCGAGCCTCATCGCAACCTCCTCCTCTACGGCCCACCCGTCGGCGAGTCCTCCCGCACCGGCTTCCACGGCATCTTCGCCTACCTCCGCTCCAACCTCGAAGAGACCAAGTCCGAAGGCTACCGCGAGTACATGATGCAGTACATGTCCGCGACCGTCTGCCCCCGCTGCAAAGGCCGCCGCCTCCGTCCCGAATCCCTCGCCGTAACCGTCCCCATGACCCTGGGCACAACTCCGGGTGCCCAACAATCCAAATCAGACACAAATCTGGGTGCCCCACGTCCCGATTCTGGGACGTGGGATGGAGTAGCACCTACCTCCAACGGAGCCCACCCCGTCTCCATAGCCGACTTCACCGCCCTCTCCCTGGAACGAGCCCTCACCGCCGCCCGCACCATGCACTTCTCCGGCCGAGAGCGCATCATCGCCGACCGCCTCCAGCGCGAGATCATAGAGCGCCTCGAATTCCTCAACGCAGTAGGCCTGGGCTACCTGTCCCTGGAGCGCAGCGCCGCAACCCTCTCCGGAGGCGAAGGCCAGCGCATCCGCCTCGCCACCCAGATCGGCTCCCGCCTCCGCGGCGTCCTCTACGTCCTCGACGAACCCAGCATCGGCCTCCACCAGCGAGACAACCAGCGCCTCATAGCCGCATTAGAAGCCTTGCGCGATCTAGGCAACACCGTCCTGGTCGTAGAGCACGACGAAGACACCATGCGCAAGGCAGACTATCTCCTGGACATAGGCCCCGCAGCCGGAAAAAACGGCGGCCACATCATGGCCAGCGGAACCCCGCAAGAGGTCATGGACAATCCCGCGTCCATCACCGGCCAATATTTAGCCGGCAAGATCCCCATCGTCACCCGCCCCGCCAGAATCATCACAGCGGAAGACGGAACGACCACCGAAGACATGAGCCCACGCCCCCTGACAGGCCGCTGGATCACCGTAGAAGATGCCCGCTCGCACAACCTCCGCAACGTCACCGCCCACTTTCCCATCGGCGTCATGACCGTCGTCACCGGAGTCAGCGGCTCCGGAAAATCCTCCCTCGTCAACGACATCCTCTACCGCGCCCTCGCCAAGGAACTCTACGGCTCCCGCGAAGAACCCGGCCAACACGGCAAGGTCATCGGCATCGACCAGCTCGACAAGGTCATCCAGATCGACCAGTCCCCCATCGGCCGCACCCCCCGCTCCAACCCCGCAACCTACACAGGCGTCTTCACCGCCATCCGCGACCTCTTCGCCATGCTCCCCGAGTCACGCGAGCGCGGCTACAAGCCCGGCCGTTTCTCCTTCAACGTCCAGGGCGGACGCTGCGAGGCATGCCAGGGCGAAGGCCAGCGCCGCATCGAGATGAACTTCCTCCCGGACGTCTACGTCCTCTGCGAGGTATGTAACGGTCGCCGTTACAATCAGGAAACCCTCGCCGTAAAATTCAACGGCTACAGCATCGCTGACCTCTTGGAACTCAGCATCGCCGACGCAGTCCCCATCCTCAAAGACATCCCCAACGTAGCCATCAAGCTCCAGACCCTCGTCGACGTAGGCCTCGGCTACATCCATCTAGGCCAGTCCGCCACCACCCTCTCCGGCGGTGAAGCCCAGCGCATGAAGCTCGCCCGCGAGCTCTCCAAGCGCCAGACAGGCCGCACCCTCTACCTCCTCGACGAGCCCACCACAGGCCTCCACTTCGACGACGTAAGAAGACTCCTGGACGTGTTGCATCGCTTGACCGATCTCGGCAACACCGTCATCATCATCGAGCACAATCTCGACATCATCCGCAA
The DNA here is from genome assembly GCF_000178975.2 of Granulicella tundricola MP5ACTX9. Lineage (NCBI taxonomy): Bacteria > Pseudomonadati > Acidobacteriota > Terriglobia > Terriglobales > Acidobacteriaceae > Granulicella > Granulicella tundricola. Next base: position 2,893,939 of record NC_015064.1, read on the forward strand.
CGCCGACTATCTCCTCGACCTGGGCCCAGAAGGCGGCGAGTTCGGCGGCACCATCGTAGGCCACGGCACCCCGGAGCAGCTAGCCACCGTCCAGGCCTCCCACACCGCCCACTTCCTCCGCCAGCACCTCCCCGCCAACACGAAGCTCAACCCAAACCCCAACGCCGGCCCCCAACCCGAAAGCATCCGCGCCGAAGCCGATCGCCTGAAAGACCCCAAAAAGAAATTCATAGCCCCAGAGAAAAAGATGGGCGTCCCCACCGCAAGCAAAACAAAACCAGCCGAAAAGAAAGAAAAGCCCGCTAAGAAAGCCGCAAAGAAGAAAGCCACAAAGTAGGGTGCCCCACGTCTCGATTCTGAGACGTGGGTTCCACAACCCTCTCCCAGCCCAACGGGTGCCCCATCCTCGGCGCGGTCGTATTGCGACAGGGTGGGGTATCGATTTCGGTAGAAATCGACCACCTACCCAGACACTCAACGAAACATCCCCCCTCCCCTCGTGTTATTCCTCTCAAAGAGGACAAGCCATGCGGATCAGCCCCAATTTCACCTTCCTATCCCTTCTGCTCCTGGCCCCGGCGGCCCACGCCCAGCTCTCCGCCTACGTCACCTTCTCCCCCGCCCACCTCTCCAACATTGAAACCGGAGCCGTCTCCACCGCCACCGGCACCACCGAGCAAACCGCCTCCTACTGGTCCTCCGGCATCGGCGGCGGCATCACCTTCCCCATCCTGCACCTCCCCATCGTCGCCCTGAACGTTGACCTCCGCGGCTCAACCCGCCCCGGCACCAACGGAGTCGACTCCGCCCTCGTCGGCCTCCAGCTAGCCGTCCACCCCCACGTCATCTCCCTCAAGCCGTACATCGAAGTAGCCGGCGGCTATCTCAACACCCGCACCACCAACGTCTCCACCAACCCCAGCACCAACCAACCCGTAGGCGGCACCTTCGGCAACCAGTACGCAGCCTACGAGATCCTCGGCGGCGTAGACCATCCGATCCTCCCCTTCATCGACTGGCGCATCGTGGAGATCGGCGTAGGCCAGGGCTTCAACGTCCCCGGCATCACGACCAACGGCAAAACCTACAACGCCACCGTAGTCACCGCCAACACAGGATTAGTCATCCATTTCTAGCGGACCAGCTTCTAGCGGACCAGCCCCGAAGCGCGGTACCCGTCAACACCGGCTTAGTCATCCATTTTTAGCGGACCAGCCCGAAGCTCGGTACCCGTCAACACCGGTTTAGTCCCCCATTTCCAGCCTCATGAATCCTCCGCCCTCCCACCTCGTCTAAACTGAAGCGAGAGGGCCAAACATGAAGCGCACACGCTACACAAAGTTCACCGGCGATCTCTCCTCCTCATTCGGTCTCGAAGACCTCATGCAGGCCCTCTCTGACTTCCTCCTGGACTCCGGCTTCAACGATCCCATGTCCCGCTTCCAGGCCCTCGACGGCGAGCAGACCATGGACAACCTCCGCGAGGCCATCCGCCAGGCCCTCGAGTCCGGCGACCTCTTCGACGACGAGACCCAGGAAAAATACGAAGCCCTCGACGAGGACCAGGTCGAAGACCTCATCGACAACATCATCCAGAAGATGCAGGAACAAAACTTCATCAACGCCGAGCAGCCCCAGCAGGGCCAGGGCGAAGAGGGCGGCGACGGCGAGTCCGCCCGCTTTGAAGTCACCGACAAGGGCATGGACTTCCTCGGCTACAAAGCCCTGCGCGAGCTCTTAGGCCCCCTGGGCAAATCCAGCATAGGCCGCCACGACACCCGCTACGAGGCCGCCGGCGTCGAAACCAACGGCTCCTCCAAGCCGTACGAGTTCGGCGACTCCCTCAACCTCGACATCACCGCCACCCTCTCCAACGTCTTCGCACGCGAGGGCACCGACTTCAACCAGCACGGCGGAAAATTGAACTTGGAGTATTCGGACTTACAAGTCCAGCAGGCAGACTTCCAGTCCTCCTGCGCCACCGTCGTCCTGCTCGACTGCTCCCACTCCATGATCCTCTACGGCGAAGATCGTTTCACCCCGGCTAAGCGTGTCGCCATGGCCCTCAGCCACCTCATCCGCACTCAGTACCCCGGCGACACCATCGACCTGGTCCTCTTCCATGATTCCGCGGAACACATCCCCATCGGCCAACTCCCCCGCGTCAAGGTCGGCCCCCACTACACCAACACCCGTGAAGGCCTCCGCGTAGCCCAGCGCGTCCTCCAGCGCAGCAACAAGGACATGAAGCAGATCGTCATGATCACCGACGGCAAGCCCTCCGCCCTCACCCTCCCGGACGGCCGCATCTACAAAAACGCCTTCGGCCTCGACCCCCTCGTCATCGAGGAAACCCTGCAGGAAGTAAGCCGTTGCAAGCGCAGCAACATCATGATCAACACCTTCATGCTCGCGTCTGACTTCCAACTAGTCCAGTTCGTCCAGCAGGTCTCCCAGATGTGCCGCGGCAAAGCCTACTTCACCACTCCGGAGACCCTCGGCAACTACCTCCTCATGGACTTCATGAGTAGACGAATGAAAACCATAAACTAACATCGAGCGAACCAGCCTATTGCGCGCTAAACTTCAATGAAAACCATCAACTAATAAATGCACTGATAGAAATAAATAAAAGCGGGATAAGAAACAAACCTAAACATTTGTTTCTTATCCCGCTTTTATTCTTCTTATCCTCGTTACGCCTTGCTCTCTCCACCCGCCAGCATCCGTCGCAGATAATCGATCTGCCCCAGATGCCATCCCAGGTGTCCGTACATATGGGTCAGAAACCTCTGCGTGCTGGTGACCTCCCCGTTCCCCTCCCCCGGATAGGCCCCTTCCATCACCTCTGAAGACAATCCCGCCACAACCCCCGGAATCATCCCTTCCACCTCAGCAATCCGCCCCGCCAGTTCGCGCTGACTCACCCCCCGAGCGCTGAACTCCACCGGCCGATCCCTCACATACGCAATCCCACCCAGCACCCTCCCCACATACTCCCGCAGGTTCCCTTCAAGGTGCAACACCAGGGTCCCCGCCGGATTCACCACCCCCGGCAGCACCACCCACACAGCCTCGTCATTCGGAAAAAGTTCAACCTGCGCCCGCAGCCTCGCGAGGTCCCTGGCATATAGCCCAGCCAATTCATCAGAGAATCCCATAGCCAGCAGAATACCAGCCGAACATCAGCCCACGAGGAACACCCGCCCACACCTAAATCGCATTGGTAAGCTGGTTCCCAATCGAATTAAACGCACCCCGGACCTTGTTCTCGAAGCCTCCAAACGAGACCACGGCCCCCAACCCAATCAGCCCCGCAACCAACGCATACTCGATCAGATCCTGGCCCGTCTCATCCCGCAGCAGCTCATTCAGAAACTGTTTGTAGCCCTTCATGAGCAAAGTCTAGAGTCGTCGAAGCGACACAGGGAATTCCCCAAACGTAGCAGCCAGATCACCCACGCTGCCGACCACGCCAAACCAGGTAAACGCCCCACGCTGAAGCCGTGCAGTTATCCACCACGCGCCCATCCAGCAGCATCTCCTCGAACTCCCTTACACTCACACGGTGTACGGTCAGGTCATGCTCCTCCGGCTCCAGTTCAGCCTCCCCCTGGGTGAGCCCCTCAGCCAGAAAAACATGCTGCCGCTGATTCAGAACGCCGTAAGCAATCTGCAACGCCGCAAGCTCCGTCATCCTCTCCGCGATCAGCCCCGTCTCCTCCCGCAGCTCACCCCGCGCAAGCTCCTCAGCCACCACATCCGCAGTCTCCCACCCACCCTGCGGAAACTCGAACGCCCGCCGCAGCACCGTGTACCGGTACTGCTCCACCAGCGTCACAAACTCTCCCTCCGCCGTCCGCTCCAGCGGAATGACGATGCAGGCGGGGTCCTTATCCACGACCCCATAGATCCCCCGCACCCCATTCGCCCGCTCGATCACATCTTCGCGAACCCGCGTCCAGGCATTGCGGTAGACCTCCCGCGAACTAACCGTCTTGATCGACAAAGGCCTTACTCCGTAGTCAGGAACTCCAGATGGCTACCGCTCATGATCTTCACCGTCTGCTTCTGGTAAGCCTCAGCCGGAGCGCTCATGATGTTCGCCACAAACGTCTGCGGGTTGCGGTCGTACAACGGGAACCAGCTCGACTGCACCTCCACCATGATCCGGTGTCCCTTAAGAAAGGTATGGTCCGCCCCATGCAGCGACCACTTGTACTCCACCACCTTGTTAGCCGGGATGGCATGGGCCGTCTCGAAGCTCTCCTTGTACCGCCCACGGAAGATCTCATCCACAATCATCGTCTGCACGCCTTCAGGCGACACATCGATCAGCTTCACAATCCAGTCCGCGTCCGTCCCTGTCGTAGAAGCAAACAGATCGGCCATCACATCCCCGGTCACCGTAAAGTCCTGCGCCAGAGGAGCCCCCTGGAACTCCGCAACGTCCTTCCGCGCATCCACAAACTTCTGATCCTCAACCAGCCACGTCCGCCACTTCGAACCATCGCCATACGTCGCCTGAATCGGACGATTCCGATACGGAATCGGGTTAGCCGGATCAGCCACATACGTCCCAACCACCATCTGCTTGGCAGGCGCACCCGGTTTCGGGATGGGAGGAGCAGAAGGCTTCTTGAATGGGATCTTGTCCATCAGACCCTTCTTCTTCGCAGCGGCAGCATCGTCCTTAGGAGCCTGCGGAGCGTCCGTAGCCAACCCACCATCCGCCTGCAGGAACACCTTCGCCGGCTTGAACCCGGAAGGAGGCGGCCACGCCTCATACCGCTCCCACTTGTTGATCCCTGTCCGGAAGCTCGCGACGCCCATCAGGTCGTAGCCGTCCTTGCCTTTCAGATACTTCTCAAAGAACGGTGCCTCGATCGTCTTGCGATACTCGTCACCGGTCGGCTCGCCGAACTCCAGCTTCCCAAAGTTCCCACCGAGTTCATTCCCAGGCCCACCCCATCCACCATGGTTCCACGGTCCAAGCACCATGAAGACCTTGTGATCCTTATCCTGCGCATGCAGCTTCGCGTACTCCTCCTGCGTGCCCCACATATCCTCCTGGTCCCAGTACCCGCCAACCTCCAGCGTCGGAACCTCCACCTTGGTCAGGTGGTACTCCACCCCCATATCCTTCCAGAACTTCGTATAGCTCGGCTCATTCAGAAACTTGACCGCCGTCGGAAGCTTCTCCATGCCCGCATCCTTGGCCGCACCTGCAAAGTTCACATGCTTCAGGAAGTAGTCGTAGGTATCGCCCTTGGACTCCACACGCGCGTCCGTCTTCTGCGCCTCCAGTTGCTGCACATAGTCGAACCCATACGTCTGCCGGAACGCACCATTATGGAAGAAGTCATCGCCCATCCAGACGTCCGTCATCGGCGCCTGGGGCGAGATCGCCTTCACCGCCGGATGCGCGTCGATCCCAGCCATCATCGCCAGGAAGCCGGGGTAAGAAACCCCATACACTCCGACGGCCCCATTGTTCCCACTCTCATTCTTCAGCAGCCAGTCGATCGTATCCCGCGTATCCGTCGTCTCATCCACATCCGTCTTGTTGACGTGATTGACGATCGGCCGGTTCATCACAAACTGCCCTTCAGATCCATATCGTCCGCGGATATCTTCAAACACAAAGATGTACCCGCTCGCCGCCAGCTCCGGCTTCGACTTGTACACAGAATCGACACTGTAATGGTCGACGCCATACGGCGTCCGCTGCATCAGGAACGGCACCGCTGTGCTTGAATCCTTCGGCTTGATCACCACGGCGTGCAGCTTCACCCCGTCCCGCATCGGGATCATCACGCCGATCTTCTCATACCCCACCGGAAGGTTTAGCCGAGTCGCCTCCTGGCTCATCCGCGTGCCGGAAAACAGCGTGGACGAGTTATCCGTCCGCACCGCCTTGAAGCTCGTGACGTTGCCCTTCCCGTCCCGCGCAAAGACCATCTTCAGCGGCGCGTCTTCAACCTGAAGGCTGTCGACCCCAGCGCCCAGCGTAAGCTCATGCTTCGGATCATGCTCGGTCTCTTCATACAGGTGCGCCCCGTCCATGTAGATGGAAAGCGTCCCCCCAGCGTCAGCCGACACCTTGTAGAGCCCCACATAGCTCTGCAACGAGGGCTTCGCAGGAGCCTGCGCAATCGAAAACGAACTCACCGCAACCAGGCTCAACCAACCAGCAACCGAAGCAACACGAACCGTCATGCCGAAACCCTCACGCCAAGAATAAAGATCAAAGAACTGCAAACTCGCCCCCGCTTTGGATCAGCGGAGGCGAGTATCTATCGTGAAGAATCTATCCCTGCGCGACCGGCTCAACCGGAACCGGGCTGGCATCGCACTTCCAGCCTTCCTTGCCGTGCGTTCCGTCGCAGAATGGCCGCTTCGTGCTCAACCCGCAGCGGCAGAGCGAAACGATCGCCCGCCCCGCAATGTCCCACTCTTTGCCTTCTACATCCACCAACTGAAACGGCCCTTCAACGCGAAACGGACCATTCGGTCGAACTGTAATCTTCACCGTCGGCAAGGAACCGGACGTACCCTCAGAACCGCTCAACAACTCATCAGCCATAGTCAACTATCTCCAATGTCGCAAGCATACCAAACCAGCCGCGCTCGCCGGCTAAACATCCACCATCGCCTGATCGACATAGCACCAGCCCCACCGCTCCCCCGGCTCGATGCTCTTCATCACCGGATGCCCCGTCCCCTTGAAGTGCTTCGTCGCGTGCTTCCCCACGGACGAGTCGCAACACCCCACATGCCCGCACACCAGGCACTCCCGCAGATGCACCCACCGCATCCCCTGCTCCAGGCACTCCACACAGCCCTTACCCGACCGCGTCACCGGCCCCAGCCCTTCCATATGCGTACAAGTCATCCCGCTCCGCCTCCAATGTAAGCTGACCGCTCTGCCGCCAGCCTACACCGGAAGTCGAGCTCCGGCACGAAGGTTACGCTGCCGATACTCGAAGACGCTCACGCATAACCCCCGCCAGTTCGACCAGACGCCGCAGCTTCGGCTCCAGCGTCGGTGACACAGCCGGCTCCCGCAACGCCAGCTCCGACTGCAGCAGCATCCCGGTCACCGTCACCTTCAGATCGTTCTCCATCTCCAGTGCCACGCTTCGCCGCGCCAGCAACTGCTCCCGCTTCATCCGGTCCAATGCACTCCGAACCTCACGCGTCAGCCGAGAGACCCCGGAGATCGCAAAGTTGATCTCCAAAGGAATCGCCTGTCCCGCATGAGCCCAGACATGATTGGCCCAATCCGGATCCATGGCCGCCATATTCTCTTCAACAATCACGACCCCGAACTCTCCATGCTTCAACGAAGTCAGTGCGGCCTTGCGCGTAGCTGCAACCTCCACATGTAGATCCAACTGCTCGCCGATCGCCGCGGCAAGATTCCCCGCACCCTCAATCCCCGTAATCATCAACACTTCTTTGTTCATCATGGCCTGTCTCCTTCTCAATGTTCAGTGCTCATGGTTTATGAAACCTCTTCGCTGGAAACCGGGATCTTCTAGTCTTCGTCGCGCTCCGGCCCCTCCCCCAGCCCATACTCCTTCAACTTTCGATAAAGTGTCGTCTTTCCGATGCCGAGAACCTTCGCCGCCTTCAGCTTGTCGCCGTTCAGCATCTGGATCGCGGTCAGGATCGTCTTCTTCTCAACCTCCGCCATTGAAACAATATGCCCCAGGTCTTGATCCGCTTCGGCCTCCAGGTCGACCCGCCGAACCGAACGCCCCTGCATCCAGAACTCCTGAAGAGGAGAAGGAAGATCGCCCAGATTGACGACTGGCCCGGAGCTTACCGCGCAGGCACGTTCTACGACCGCTTCCAGCTCTCGTACATTCCCCGGCCACTCGTACTCCAGAAATAAACGCAGCACGTCGTCTGAGAACGTCCTCGGAAACTCCTTCTCGGCGTACTGGTCGCGCTGCGCCTTACTCAACGTATGCATCGCCAGGACTGGGATATCCTCCTGCCGCTCCCGCAACGCGGGAATACGCAGGTTCACCACGTTCAACCGGAAGTACAGATCCCGTCGAAACCGTCCCGCCTCCACCATCGCCACCAGGTTTCTGCTCGTGGACGCCAGTATCCGCGCAGTCAGCGGTACAGGGTGGCTCGCACCCATGGGCCAGACCTCACGATCCTGAAGAGCCCTTACCAGCTTCCCCTGCAGCTCCAGCGGAAGCTCGCTGATCTCGTCCAGAAAAACAGTCCCACCTTCCAACGTCGCCAGCAGCCCCGCTTTATTGCGAATCGCTCCCGCGAACGCACCCTTGACGAACCCGAACAGTTCGTTCTCGATCATCTCCGGTGCCAGGCTCTCGCAGTCGACCGGCGTGAACTGTCGCTGCGCATGCAATCCGGTCGAATGAATCGTCTTGCCCACCAACTCCTTCCCCGTCCCCCGCTCCCCCACGATCAAGACAGGATGCGAGGTGTGGGCCACCTTCGACAGAATCCTGTAAAGCTTCTCCATCTCAGGAGAATGCCCAATCAGATTCCCCACCCCGCGCTGACTCCTCAGTCGTTCCCTCAGCCGTCGGCTCTCCAGATCGAACTGCCGCCGCGCACCCGCGTTCTCCAGCACGGACGTCAACTCCTCCAGCGCGAACGGCTTGGTCAGGTACTCGGCCGCACCCACACGCATCGCCTCCACAGCACTTGAAACAGACGCAGCGGCCGTCATCGCAATCACGACCGTATCCGGCTGTAACTTCTTCACCCGCTCCAGCAGGTCCATCCCGCCACCGCCTGGAATCTTGAGATTCAGCAGCAGCACATCCACAGCCTGATGGCGCAGAATCTCTTCCGCCTCCTTCATATCGGGCGCACCCACCGCTGAAAATGCCATGTTGGACGCGATCTCCAGGCACGCGGCACGAATGGAAGCATTATCTTCAACCACGAGAAGATGCAGCACAGGCTGGCCCTCAGACCCACCCAGCCTCCCACGCTGTACCTCACTCGCCATGCGGTGAACGCCTTCCTCGCCTCGTGCCATCCGCTCCGGCCACGCCGGACCCGGTGCAATTCCGCCTTGCTCCACTGCCATCCCACGACCGCGCTGCCCCCCTCCACCGCCTGGGGCTCTCAGCATGAAAGGCCCTTCGCAGCGACGTGGGAACCACCCTCGTCGACCCGTTGGAAAACTGTCCGTGATCCGATAAAACTTAACTTCCCCAAGGCTGCTGTGAAACTCAAAGTGGCCTGCATCGGTATCGTCTCGTATTCCTAAAATTCGTTCATTAGGGCGATGTCGCTCGAAAAATCATCATAGCGATTGAGAAGCATCCCGAAAAGTGTTCAAAAAGAAACATCCCTTGTCCTACTCCTACTCTTCCGCGTCCCTTTTTGAAACATATTTCTGAGATCCCGCCTGTTCAAGAAATCCCGAATTGGGACATCCCGAAAAATAGAAGAAGGCCCAAAAGCGTCGATCGTCAAAATCGAACCATTCCTGCCCCCCACTCAAAACACCTCGATCCCGAAGAATCCTCTTCCAGGAACAATCCACTCGTTCCCCTCTGCCACTCCGCAGCATCCTCACCGAACCTATAATCAGCAGATGTCCTCCCCAGTCTTCCGCCCCGACAATCGCACCGCCAATCAGCTCCGTCCCACCCGCATCACTCCAGGCTACGTCTCCACCCCGGAGGGCTCCGTCCTCATCGAGGTCGGCAACACCCGCGTCCTCTGCAACGCCACCATCGAAACCGGCGTCCCCGGCTGGATGCGCAACTCCGGAAAAGGCTGGGTCACCGCCGAGTACGGTATGCTCCCCCGCGCCACCCTCACCCGCTCTCCGCGCGAGGCCGAAAAGGGAAAGATCGGCGGCCGCACCCATGAGATCCAGCGCCTCATCGGCCGTTCCCTGCGCGGCATCGTGGACATGCGCGCCCTCGGCGAGCGCACCATCATCCTCGACTGCGACGTCCTCCAGGCCGACGGAGGAACCCGCACCGCAGCCATCACCGGCGCATCCGTCGCCCTGGCCATCGCCCTCGGCAAACTCGTCCAGGCCGGCACACTCAAAGCCAGCCCGCTTAAACAGATGATCGCAGCCACCTCCGTCGGCATCGTGGACGGCAACACCCTCCTCGATCTCGCCTACGAAGAAGACTCCCGCGCCACCGTCGATATGAACGTCGTCATGCTAGCCAGCGGCGGCCTCGTCGAAACCCAGGCCACCGCCGAAAAGGACTCCTACTCCCGTCAGCAACTCACGGAGATGCTGGATCTCGCCGAGGCCGGCATCCGAGACCTCCTCATCCTCCAGCAGACCGCCCTGACCGCAGCCCTCTAGTCCCGCAGCAACCTAGTAATGATCCACCCAGATATAGCTGGGTGGATTCTGCAGGTTCAGCACCTTATGCACATCCGCGTCGTCTCGCTCGTTCCCCGGCGAATGCGTATGCCCCGGCATCGCCTCGCTCGCGATATCCAGATGCTCCCTCCAGAAGCGCTGCGCCAGCCATCCCGCTGACGTGTCGTTCCCGGTAGCAGCCGCCATCTTCGATTCAGCCGCCGCGCCCTTGGCATCACCCAGCGCCGCCAGCACTGGTCCAAGCCAGCGGTGCGCCACCGGATCATCCGGATCGATCTTCAGCACCGCCTCATACTCCGCCTTGGCCTCCGGAAACCGCCTCCGAACCATGTACACATAGCCCAACTCCTGATGCACCTGCCGGAAACGTGGATACTGCTTCGCCACCGGCTCCAGCACCGCGATCGCCTCATCGAAGTGCGTCTGCCACCGCAGGCAAAGCCCCTTGAAGTACATCGCCCTGGCATCCGCGGGGTCCATCTGCAGCCCGCGATCCAGCCACCTCAAAGCCTCGTCATACCGCCCACGCGAGTACTCCCCAACCGCCACATTCACATACCCCGGCTGATACTTCGGGTCGAGCTTCAGCACCTGGTGAAACGCCTCGACAGCCTCCGCAAACTGCAACCGGTCCAGCATCCCAATCCCGTAATTATTCCAGCGCAAAACTTCAGTCAGCCCTGCCGGCAGCACCTCACCCTTGGCTTCATTCACTCCCGCGTCGATATGCAGACTTCCAGAAGCCAGGGTCACCGTCGGAAACCGGTCCGAGGCCTCAGGCTTATCTCCAAACACCCAGTCCGTAAACTCTCGCCGAAACCGCCGGTATCGCACCGCCGCACTGACCGTCATCCCCTTGCTTTCAAGCGGAATCTGAAACCGGTACCGAACCACGTCCGATTTGCCCGGCAGCACGGTCGCGTCATAAGCCTTCGTCCGAGTCTTCCAGACCTCATGATGGTCGATACTCTTGCCGTCACTCGACACGATCCGCAGCCCGTAGCTCCGCGCCTTCGGATCGACCTTGTGCAGGCTATCTAGACCACCCGAACGATAAATGGTCCGACCACCATCGTCCTTCACCTCAAAATCCAGCCAGCTCTCATAGAAGTCCCGCAGCTCAGGAATCAAGGTATGCCCGATCCCTTTATTCCGCACTACCACGTCCACCCGAACCCAGTCCCCCGGCAGCACCGTAAACGCCTTTGAGCCCAGCGGAGCGACCAGGCCAGCCGTAGTCTTCCCTCCCCGCTCAACCGTGAGCCCAAAGATATCCACCTCCATCTGATCCTTCTTCAAAAACTCCACCACCCGCTTCGCCTGTTCATCGAACCCATACTGCGCCGGCACCGCGGTATTCGCCCCCACCCAGCGATGCGAAGCCGTCATTCCAGCCTTTGCCGCAACATCGCTCGAAGCCTCCCGAACCATGTGGCACCCCTGGCACCCCACCGCCTCAGGCTTCTTATAAAAAGACAGCGGAGTCTCCTTCGACCACGAGGACTGCTGCCATTCGTCGTAGGTACTGAACGTCCGCAGCCACTTATAGTCGTTGACCATCTGCGGAATCGCCGCCTTATGGCAGGCCGCGCAAAACTCGGAGGTCTTATAAAGCGGCTGCATCACCGCCGCCTTATGCCGATCCAGGTGCGTCAGAATCTCCACATCCGACGGCATCCCACTCACCGGCTTCCCTGCCGCGTCCACCATCACCGCCGGACGGCCCAGCACATAGCTCCCAATCCCCTTCGTACTCGTCACCTGCTTGATCGAGTGGCAAACCATGCAGGTCACCCCATCCTCATCGTTCGGCCGCGCGACGGAACTCTTCGTCGTCAACGCCCCGGTAAATAAAGCCGCAGGATTATGGCAACCCTCGCAATGTCTCGTATAAGGAACTCCGCGAGTCTCCCCCAACTCCCCAACGTTCTTCACATACCACGGAGCCCGGAAGGAGTTCGCATGCCCGGATTGCCTCCATTGCGCATGAACATCGGAGTGGCAATGCCCACAGTAAGCCGCAGTCGGAATCTCCGAAGGCTGCAGGAATCCGGAAAACTCTGAGCGAGCCTCACTCGGCAGATAAGGATTGTCCCCAAACGGCAACTCGTACCGCACCGGCAGCTTGCTATCCGGAACAGGCACGCCTCCCCCACCGTCGACAGGGCTCCCCGGCAGATCCATCTGCCGCGCCTGGGCACTGACCTGCCCTCGCCCTGAATCCCGGGCGGACCAACAGATCAAGACGAGGAGAGCTCCGGACACAATCCGAAGCACTCGATTTTGAGGTTGTGACATGGCGGCTTCCAATGTCACTCTAGGCGCGAAATCCCCCTGAGATCAACGATTTACGTCGCCCGGACCGTTCATGCCGTGATTTGCCGTCTTCTGCCGTGTTACGACTGTTGCTCTTCGTGAGTCGGCCCCCGCACACTCCACCTTGTGATTGAGTTCTGACTCCTTCTTCGTCAACCATGTCCCCACTCTTTATATAGAGGGGCTGATTTGGCAAAGCGTTGCCCAGGGTGTCCGTCCTCTCGAGCCTCTCTCCCGGAGCTGATCTATGCCAGTTGTTGTCGACCGCACACGGCCACGCACTCCCGCGGCGCAACCCGCTTGGTCCAGTCCCTCGCCCCTCAGCGTCCTTCGCCGCCGCCTCAGCCTGGACCGCTCCCGCTCCGAGCGCCCCTTCCTCATCGCCGTCCTCTTCTCCCTCGCCCTCCTCGGCAGTCTCTTCGCGCTGTCGACCCTCACCGGCTGCGGCTCAGCCCCAGTTCCCACCCACCTTGCTGCGCTTACGGTCGGTTCCACAGTCGTTCAAAGTGGCCAAAGCCTCAACTTGATCCTTCCAGCCGGTGTTCAAACACCAAACGCATCCGACGTCACCGTCACCATGTCCCCCGTCTCCGGCTCGGGCACCACTTACACCCTGGCCGTCAACAGCATCGGCCCCGGCAGCAACGGCACCTCAGTTCTCCGGGTCACCCTCCCGACCCTCAGCATCACCGTCCCCACCCCGTACTCCTTCACTGCCAGGAGCAGCAACTACTACTCCGGCTTTGACACCGCACCCGTTCAGATCACGATCCAACCCGGTCCAGCCATCCTTTCCGTGGCCCCAGTCACCGCTCAGGCCGGCCAGACAGTCGATCTCACCGTAACTGGTATCTCCACCGCATGGACAAGTGGTACGACCACGCTCCTCGCAGGCCCAGGCATTTCCGTCAACGGATCGACCCCCGGAATCCCCGGCCAACCCCAGGTCCAGAGCAGCACCCAGCTCGTCGCTCACCTCACCCTCGCACTCACGGCAACAGTCGGCCCCCACGACATCGTCGTCGCCACTGGGAGCCAAACCCTGACTCTCACCGGCGCCCTGGCCGTCACCGCTCCACCCCTCGCTCCAATCGCCGCCGTCGGTGGCCCGTACATCGGAACAACCGGCCAGCCCGTCGCCTTCTCAGCCGCCGCATCTACTGACCCGGCAGGCCTCGCCCTCACCTACGCCTGGACCTTTGGCGACGGATCAACCGGCACAGGCGCAACCCCCACCCACACCTACGCCACTGCAGGCTCGTACATGGTGATCGTCGTCGTCACCAACTCCGCCGGAGTCTCCTCCTCGGCCACCACCACCGCAATCATCACCGACCCAGCCAAACCACCAGTCGCCAACGCCGGCGGCCCATACACCGGCACAGCAGGAACAGCCGTAGCCTTCAACGGCAGCGCATCAACAGACCCCAAAAACGAAACCCTCACCTACGCTTGGACCTTCGGTGACACCACCTCCGCCACCGGCCCCACGCCCACTCACGCCTACACCGCAGCCGGCACCTACACCGCAACCCTCACCGTCACCAACACAGACAAGCTCTCCACATCAGCCACAGCAACAGTCACCATAGCCGCAGCACCGCAAGCCCCAGTAGCAAACGCAGGCGGTCCCTACACCGGCACAGCAGGAACAGCCGTCTCCTTCAACGGCACAGCATCAACAGACCCCAAAAACGAAACCCTCACCTACGCATGGACCTTCGGAGACACCACCTCCGCAACAGGCCCCAACCCCACCCACACCTACGCCGCAGCCGGAACCTACACCGCAACCCTCACCGTCACCAACACAGACAAGCTCTCCGCCTCAGCCACAGCAACCGTCACCATAGCAGCAGCACCGCAAGCCCCAGTAGCAAACTCAGGCGGTCCCTACACCGGCACAGCAGGAACAGCCGTCTCCTTCAACGGCACAGCATCAACAGACCCCAAAAACGAAACCCTCACCTACGCATGGACCTTCGGTGACAACACCTCAGCCACCGGCCCAACCCCAACCCACAGCTACGTCGCATCAGGCACTTACACCGCAACCCTCACCGTAACAAACACAGACAAGCTCTCCGCCTCAGCCACAGCAACCGTCACCATAGCAGCAGCCCCGCAAGCCCCAGTAGCAAACTCAGGCGGTCCCTACACCGGCACAGCAGGAACAGCCCTAGCCTTCAATGGCAGCGCATCAACAGACCCCAAAAACGAAACCCTCACCTACACCTGGACCTTCGGAGACACCACCTCCGCCACCGGCCCCACCCCAACCCACACCTACGCCGCAGCCGGCACCTACACCGCAACCCTAACCGTAACCAACACAGACAAGCTCTCCGCCTCAGCCACAGCAACCGTCACCATTGCAGCAGCCCCTCAAGCACCAGTAGCAAACGCAGGCGGTCCCTACACCGGCACAGCAGGCACAGCCGTAGCCTTCAACGGCAGCACCTCCACACGACCCCAAAAACGAAACCCTCACCTACGCATGGACCTTCGGTGACACCACCTCCGCCACCGGCCCCAACCCCACCCACACCTACACCACCTCCGGCACCTACACCGCAACCCTAACCGTCACCAACACAGACAAGCTCTCAGCCTCAGCCACAGCAACAGTCACCATAGCAGCCACCCCACAAGCACCAGTAGCCAACGCCGGAGGCCCATACACCGGCACAGCAGGAACTGCCGTAGCCTTCAACGGCACAGCATCAACAGATCCAAAAAACGAAACCCTCACCTACACCTGGACCTTCGGCGACACCACCTCCGCAACAGGCCCCACCCCAACCCACACCTACGCCGCAGCCGGCATCTACACCGCCACCCTAACCGTCACCAACACAGACAAGCTCGCCACCTCAGCCACAGCAACCGTCACCATCGCCGCAGCACCGCAAGCCCCGGCAGCCAACGCAGGCGGCCCCTACACCGGCACAGCAGGAACAGCCCTCGCCTTCAACGGCAGCGCATCCACAGACCCCAAAAACGAAACCCTCACCTACGCCTGGACCTTCGGAGACACCACCTCCGGCACAGGCCCCAACCCAACCCACACTTACGCCACAGCCGGAACCTATACCGCCACCCTAACCGTCACCAACACAGACTCCGTAAGCGCCTCCGCCACGGCCAAGGTCACCATCACAGCGGTCACCTCCCAGGCGCCTATCGCCAACCCCGGCGGCCCATACACCGGCACCGCGGGCATCGCCATCAGCTTCAACGGCAGCGGTTCATCCGACCCCGCCAACCCCACCGCCGGCCTCTACGCCCTCACCTTCTCCTGGAACTTCGGCGACGGCACCTCCGCCAACGGAGCCAGCCCCGCCCACTCCTATCCCAACCCCGGCACCTATAACGTCTCCGTCACCGTCCAGTCCGCCTCCGGAGCCACGGCAACAGCCGTCACCACCGCCACCATCGCCGCGAGCACCTCCGCCACTCCCGCGCCCACCGCCAACGCAGGCGGCCCATACACCGGCACCGCCGGCACCGCCATCTCCTTCACCAGCGCCGGCAGTTCAGACCCCGGCAACCTCGCCCTCACCTACACCTGGAACTTCGGCGATGGAGCTGGAGCCGTAGGCGCTCAGGTCACCCACACCTATCCCGCAGGCGGCGTCTTCTCCGTCACCATCACCGTCTTCAACGGCACTCTCAGCAACGCCGCCTCCACCACCGCCACCATCGCCCCCGCAACGGTCGCTCCCCTCGTCGCCAACGCAGGCGGCCCATACACCGTCGCGGTCAACCAGCCCCTCACCGTAGACGCCTCCAAGACCAACAGCCCCAATGGCGGCCAGCTCGTCTACGCATGGGACTTCGGCGATGGCTCAACAGCCAGCAACACCCCCGCCACCCACACCTATACCGCGCAAGGCACCTACACCCTCAGCCTCGCTGTCAACGACAGCACCGGCCTCAAAAACAGCACCACCACCCAGGTCACCGTAGGCGCACCCGCAGCCGAGACCATCACCGCCTCCGCCGGCGGCCCATACACAGACGTCACCTCTCACTCCGTCACCTTTGACGCCAGCACCTCGTTCGATAATCTCGGAAACCCCCTCACCTTCATCTGGGACTTCGGCGATGGCTCAGCCGGCACCGGCACCACCCCCGGCCACGCCTACACCAACCCCGGCACCTATACCGTCACCGTCACCGCCACCAGCGGCACCGCCACCGCCCAGGCCACAGCCCAGGCCGTCATCTCCAACTCGCTCCAGGTCACCATTACCTCCCCCACAGCCAACGCCCTCTTCGGCACCAACACCACTACCATCACCGGAACAATCAGCGTCGCCAACCTCACCGTCACCGTCAACGGCATCGCCGCCCAGGTCTCCGGCTCCAGCTTCACCGCCACCGGCGTATCCCTCCGTGAAGGCGTCAACCTCATCGCCGCCACCGCAACCGATGGCAAAGGCGGCATCGGCACCGGCACCGTCTCCGTCATCATGGACGCCACCGCCCCCACCGCCTCCATCACCTCACCCGCCAGCGGAACCACCGTCAGCACCTCCACCATCTCCGTCGCCGGCATGGTCAATGACATCGTCACCGGCACCGTCGGCAGCAATCAGGTCACCGTCACGGTCAACGGAGTCGCAGCCCAGGTCTCCAACCGCAGCTTCCTCCTTCCCGGCGTCCTGCTCTCCCCCGGCACCAACACCATCAAGGTCGTCGTCACAGATCTCGTCGGCAACACCAGCCAGACCACCTCCACCGTCCAGTACGTCCAACCCAGCGCCCAGCTCTCCCTGCGGGTCATCAGTGGCGACGCGCAAACCGCCGTCGTCCACACCATCCTCCCCCAGCCTCTCGTCATCCAGCTTCTCTCGGCCCAGGGAACCCCCATCGCCGGCCGCCCCATCACCTTCACCGTCACCCGCAGCGACGGCCTCGTAGAAGTCCTCCCCAACACCGCCCAAAGCCTCTACGTCACCACCGACGCCACCGGCAAAGCCAGCATCCTCTTCCAGCTCGGCTCCCGCAGCGGCCTCGGCGTCAACCAGATCACCGCCAGCACCCCCGGAGCCGCCGGCACAGTCCTCTTTACAGAAAGCTCCACCCTCGCCGCCCCCGCCCAGATCCACGCCCTCCACGGTGAAAACCAGCGCGGCCTCCTCGGACAATCCCTCGCAGAAGCCTTCCAGGTCATCGTCAGCGACACCTACGGCAACCCAGTCCCCGGCACCACCATCACCTACACCTCCACCGCCGGCGATGGCACCCTGGACCACGCCTCCGCCGTCACAGACTCGAACGGCAAAGCCTCCGCGACCCTCACCCTCGGCCAGCAGGAAGGCGTCGGCAACTACATGGTCGCCGCCAACTTCACCGGCAACACCGGCGTCGCGGCAACCTTCGCCGCCTCGGCCTACGCCCCCGGCCCCGCCTCCGCCACCAGCGTCAGCGGCGTCGTCCTCGATAACGCCAACACCCCTGTCCCCAACGCCACCGTCCGTCTCCTCAACACCAACCTCTCCACCGTCTCGGATACCAACGGCCGCTTCTCCCTCGCCGGCGCGCCCGTCGGCACCGTCACCCTCTCGGTAGACGGCTCCACCAGCACCCGCACGGAAACCTTCCCCTTTCTCTCCTTCGTCCTCCAGGATCTCCCCGGCCAGAACAACACCCTCAACAAGCCCATCTACCTCCCCTCCATCGACATCAACGATGCCCAGACCGTAGGCGGCGACGATCCCGTCACCCTCACCATGGCCGGCGTTCCCGGCGTCTCCTTCACCGTCGCCCCTCACTCCGTCACCTTCCCGGACGGCACCACCGTCGGCAAGCTCTCCCTCTCCCAGGTCAAGAGCGACATGGTCCCCATGGCGCCCGCCAACGGCACCGCTCCGGACCTCATCTGGACCCTCCAGCCCGCGGGCGCGCGCTTCTCCGTCCCCGTCCAGGTCACCCTCCCCAACACCCGCGGCCGCGCCCCCGGAGCCATCACGGAGCTCTACCAGTACGACCACGATCTCGAACAGTTCGTCTCCGCCGGCACCGGCCACGTCAGCGCCGACGGCTCCGTCACCATGAGCGATCCCGGCTTCGGCATCACCAAGGCCGGCTGGGGCCATGACTACGTCGATCCCGACGAAGACGATTGCCCGGAGTCCTGTGACGACCACAACGTCTGCACCATTGACAACGTCCTCCCCTGCGGCTGCGCCCACACCGCCGCCAACGGAGCCAAGTGCGGCAGCAACAACCCCAACAGCTGCCAGAAGCCCGGCGTCTGCGATGGCACCCACTGCACCGGCGTCCGCTCCGCTCCGGGCACATCCTGCGACGACGGCATGTTCTGCACCAAGAACGATCTCTGCGATAACAACGCAGAGTGCCACGGCACCAAGATCGACGACACCGACAACCCCAACGCCGCCACCCTTCTGCCCGACGGCTTCAAGATCGAGAAAGCCTTCGAGTCAGGCCTGGGACCGCTCACCTCCTTCTTCAACGCCTTCGGCTATCACGTCACCGTCGCACCCGTCATCGTGCCGGAGTACAGCGTCCGCAACTCCTGCTGTGAAGCCAAGCAAGACCTCCTCTCCACGCAGACGGAATCGAAGCTCACGCTCGGTCTCACCATCAAAACCGCGCAGATTCCATTCCCTGCACCGTACGGCTCAATCTCAATCCCGCTCACCAGCTACTACGCCGGCCTTTATATCCAGTTCGGAGTCACCATCAGCGGAAACATGTCCAACAAAACCAACGATTGCGACGACAGCCAATGTGTCGGCGGAAGCGCCGGCGTGCAGGTCGACGTAGAAGCCGGTCTCGGTGTCAACGCGCCCGGCGACCTCCGCATCAGCGGCGGAATCACCGCCGGCGTGGAAGTCAAAGCCTCCATCTTCTGCCACAAGGGAAACTTCAACGTAGGCCTCACGGACTGGAAAGCGGTCTTCAGCGTCGGCCTCCCCGGCGGCAAGACCTGGAGCTTCGAAAAGGTAGTCCGCACCGCGCAACAGCTTGGAAACAACGACATCTTCTGGTTCGACGACACCCAATCCCAATGAAAAAACTCCCCGTAATCCGCCCACTCCAAAGCCTCATCCTCCTGTCGCTCATCGCGGCCTCGGGCATCCTCGCGCACGCTCAAACCCCGGCCCAAACCCCAACCCAGACACCAGTCCAGCCACCAGCCACCAAGCCCCCCGCACCGGCCGCAGCCAAACCACTCGTGCCGGACGGCCCTCTCGCCAGCGACAACAAGCACTACACCTCAAAAGACCTCTCCGTCCGCCCGTACTCCCCGGCCATCCCTGCGCCGCTCTATCCCAGCAGCCAGCGCAAGCAATCCCAGTTCACCGTGCAGTACGTCTTCAACTACGCCACCTCCAACTACACCCCACCCGTCCCCCTCGCACTCGTCTCCCGCGCAGCCGCCAGACACGACTCGCCCGAAGCCGCCCTCACCGCCTACTACTCCGCCATGCGCAGTGGCGATTACGAAGCTTGGCTCCAGTGCTGGGATGAACCCTCCCGCAAAGCCCTTGAAGCCACCACCAAACAGCAAAAAAATGGTGCCGAGTACTGGCGTGCCCTCTGGCGCACCGCCTTCGCCAACAAGCGCTACTTCCTCATCGATCGCCTCGAGACCGTCAACTACATCATTCTCGACACCCGCATCGAAGACCCCGCCAAGCCAGCCGCCACCCAGACCGATTCAGAGGTCCTCGTCATCAACAGCGGCAAGTGGACCCTCACCAACGCCTTCTCAAACGACGGTCTCATCATGAACTACGACGGCACCGCCAACAAGGTCGTCAAGGAGTACGAGATCGCTCCCACCAAGGAACTCACAGGCCCCGCAGCCCTCACCGGCGAAGCCCAGAAAGAATTCTTCGCCCGCCACACCACCGTAGCCTCAGTCACCAAAACAGCCGAGTAACACCCAGCAGATACAAGAGCCGCAGAGCTTCAAAGCCAGGCCAGAGATACCGTAGGCCAAAGACAAAGTAGAGGCATCCATGACGCACATTCGCCCAGTGACCCGGACTCCGCACAACCCAGCAGGCGCGACCGCCACCAGCTCCACGCGATACCGCCGCCATCTCACGCGTCTCCTCACCGTCGTCACCACCGCCTCGCTGCTCTTCCACCACACCGCCACGGAGGTCTACGCCCAGCAGTACGCAGACCAGAACTGCACCGCCTCCATCCTCAACCGTTCCGTCCCCGTCGCAGCCGATGGCACCTTCCTCATCCCCAACGTCCCCGTCAATCCCGGCACCTATCGCGCCCGCGTCATCTGTCCTCAGACCGACGGCAGCCTCCTCGGCAGCACCTCGGACTACCTCACCCTCATCCCCAACGGCAGCACCAGTCTGCCCCTGCTCCCCATCGGTCCCCTCAGCGCCCAGCCCAGCGCACTCAAGGTCCAGGCCCTCAGCGGAGCGCTCTCAGCCGTCGGAGCCACCGTCCAGCTTGAGACCCAGGCCATCGACCCCTCCACGTACTCCTACGACTACACCAAGGTCACCAAGGGCACCACCTACACCTCCAGCAACGCAGCCGTCGCCACCGTAGACGCCAACGGAATCGTCACCGCCAAAGGTCCCGGCGCAGTCATCATCACCGCACGCAACGACGGTCTCTCCTCCACCATCCTCCTCACCTCCTTCGGCCTCCTCGATTCAGACGGTGACGGTCTGCCCGACTCCTACGAGATCGCCAACGGCCTCAACCCCTTCGACCCCACCGACGCAAATCTCGACTCCGACGGAGACGGCCTCACCAACCTCCAGGAATATCAACTCGGCACCAACCCCCGGATCGCCGACACAGACGGCGACGGCCTCAACGACGGAGACGAAGTCCGCCTCGGCACCAATCCCCTCGTAGCCGATACCGACGGGGACGGCCTCAACGACGGGGACGAAGTCCGCCTCGGCACCAATCCCCTCGTCTACGACACCGACGGCGACGGCATCCCAGACGGAATCGAAGTCCGCCTCGGCCTCAATCCCCTCGTGCCTGACGTCACCACCACCCTCACCGGCCACGTCAGCAATCCCGACGGCACCCCCGCCGTCGGCGCATCCATCCTCGTCCTCACCTACTTCACCGCCGTCACCGATACCACCGGAGCCTTCACCCTCACCTCCGTCCCCACCTCCCTCGGCAACTTCGTCGTCTCCGCCCGCGCCATCGTCGGCACCACCGTTTACAACGGAGCCTCCAAGGCCACGCCGCCCGTCGGCAGCGGCACCACGGACATCGGCACCATCCAGCTCGGCCAGAGCTCCGGTCAGGTCAGCGGAACCATCACCAACCCCGACGGCACTATCGTCCGCGCCGCCCAGGTCACCCTCACCGACGGCATGGACGTCCGCACCACCGTCACCGACGGCACCGGCCTCTACCTCGTCACCGGCCTCCAGTCCGGCACCGTCATGGCCTCCGCCTTTGACCCCAACACCTCCCTCCGCGGCCAGGCCGTATCCGCCCTCAACGCAGCCACACCCCTCACCCTCAACGTCAAGCTCTCAGCCTTCGGAACCGTCTCCGGAACCGTCCGCACGCCCTCCGGCACACCCGTAGGAGCAGGCGCAACCGTCATCATCACCGGCGCGCTCAACGCCACCACCACCACCGATCTCCTCGGCCACTACGCCTTCACCTTCGTCCCCCTCGGCGGCTACACCGTAGACGCAACCGACACCGCAGGCAATCACGGCCGCGCCACAGGCACCATCACCGCCACCTCCCAGACCATCAACGCAGACGTCCAATACCTCGGCCGAGGCACCGTCACCGGCACCGTCGCGGACGCCAGCGGAACCGCCATCGCAGGAGCCGCAGTCCAGCTTTACGACAGCGGCATCTTTAACAGCTACGCCAACACCACCACCAACTCCCTCGGCCAATACACCTTCGCCAACGTCTTCATCGGCCCGCTCACCCTCTCCGCCTCATCCACCTCCTCCTCCACCGGCGGTTCGGCCTCATCCATCCTCTCCACCGACGCACAGACCGTCACCGTCAACATCGCACTCGGAGCCACCGGCACCCTCACCGGCACCGTCTTTCGTGCAGACGGCAAGACCGTCGTCCCCGGCGCCCTCGTCTCCGTAACCGGCTCAGCCGCCACCGCCCTCACCAACGCCGCAGGCGTCTACACCCTCGGCAACATCCCCCTCGGCGGCATCACCGCCCAGGCCTCGGACGCCTCCACCAGCGATCGTGGCCACGCCACCGGCTCCGTCACCAGCGGCCAGACCTCCACCCTCAACATCACCCTCATCGGCCTCGGCACGGTCAACGTCACGGTTCAGGATGCAGGCGGAACTGCAAAGGCAGGCGCACTCGTCCAGGTCCAGAACGTCAGCGCGCAGTTCCCCGCCACGCAGAACGGCGTCAGCGCCTCGGACGGCACCGTCGCCTTCACGCAGCAACTCGCCGGCAGCCAGACCGTCACCGCCTCAGACCCCACCACGGGCCTCGCCGGCACTGCCAACGCCACCCTTGCCGCCGCAGGCACCGTAGCCGTCGTCGTCAAGCTTCAGGCCTCCGGCACCGTCCAGGGCACTGTCTACAAGCATGACGCCGTCACCCCACTCCCCGGAGCCACCGTCGTCCTGGACGGCCAACGCTCCGTCACCGCCGACGTCAACGGTTTCTACACCCTCACCGTCGTCCCCTCCGGCACCCACCAGGTCTACGTCGCCGACTCCATCAACAACACCCTCGCCATCAACAACGGCGTCGTCATCACCACCCAGGGCCAGGTCGTCACCTCCAACTTCGTCATCACCGGCCGAGGCACCGTCACCGGCCTCGTCACCAATCAGGATGGCTCCATCGCCGCCGGCATACCCGTCCAGCTCACCAGCAACGCCCCCGGCGACAGCAACCCCTACGGCACCCAGACAGACGTCACCGGCACCTACACCCTCCTCAACATCCCCATCGGCACCTACCGCGTCATCGCCCAGCAGCACACCGCCACCACCAACACCTACGGCCAGGCCACCGGCTCCGTCACCACGGACGCCTCCACCACAACCACCAACATCCAGCTCTCCACCTCGCTCGTCCCCTCCACCGTCAGCCTCACCGACGCCAACGGAGCCAGCTACCCCATCCGCGAGAACGGCGGCATCTTTGACGGCTCCTACTCCGTCTTCCAGGGCGACGCCGCCGCCAACGAAGGCGGCTCCCTCCTCTCCGTCGTCCTCAACGGAACCGAGACCAAATTCACCGGCGCAGCCCTCTCACCCTCCAGCCTCGCCGGCCGCCAGATCTCCATCGAGCAGGACAACCTCGCCGGCCTCAACATCACCCGCCGCGTCTTCGTTCCCGGCGACGGATACTTCGCACGCTACGTCGAGCTCCTCACCAACCCCTCCGCCGCCGACATCACCGTAGACCTCAAACTCCTCTCCAACTACCGTCAGCTCCGCACCATCAACCTCGGCACCACGGAGACCGCCAACTTCTCCGTTCCCGTCATCCTCCAGACCTCCTCCGGCGACAACATCCTCAACATCTCCGACCCCACCAACCCCGACTCCTGGGTCACCTTCGGCGGCCCCGTCGATCAGGATCCCTTCGTCCCCTCCCTCTTCGCCGATAACCCCATCCCGCCCATCGCCGACGTCTTCGACGGCCCCAAGGCGCCCCTCAAGCCCACCTCCGTGCTCTACGCGCAGGGCTCCGCAGGCAACTACTCCACCCTCACCCAAACCTATAGCGCCCTCAAGATCCCCGCAGGCGGCACCGTAGGCGTCATGCACTTCATCTCGCAGGAGAACGCCTTCGCCGCCGCAGCCGCCAGCGCCGCGCGCCTCGTCCAGCTCCCGCCCGAGTCCCTCTACGGCCTCGCCACCTCGGACCTCGCAGCCATCCAGAACTTCGTCATCCCCGCAGGCGGCACCTCCACCATCGCCTCGCTCCCGCCCGTCACCAACCAGGCCGGCGGAGTCGTCTACACCTCGGACAGCACCACCCCCTTCGCCTCCAGTCAGGTCCGCTTCCACAGCAACAACCCCATCTTCGCCCGCACCTACATCACCACTGCGGACGGCGCAGGCAACTACTCCTTCCAGGGTGCCTTCCAGTCCCTCGCCATCCCCCAGGATGACTTCACCGTCACCGCATACGAACCCAGCAACGGCACCTTCCTTGACCAGACCTGCGCCCAGATCGGCGTCGCCATCGGCAACGGCTGCGGCATCCCCTCCCCCGTCACCGCAGGCACCTTCGGCACCGGCCAGACGCCCGGCGCAGGAACCGCCACCCAGAACATCGTCTTCTCCAACACCGGCATCATCACCGGCACCATCTCCCGAGGACCCGTCGTCCTCAACGTAGCCGGAACCGTCTCCCTCACCGCCGGCCCCATGCTCCCGCTCACCAACATCCCCATAGCCGCTGACGGCACCTACAAGATCTACGGCGTCGTCCCCGGCACGTACATCATCACCGCCTACGTCACCAACACCCTCCTCACCGGCATCTCCTCCGTCACCGTTACCGCCGGCACGGCCACCACCACCAACATCACCATCGGTGAGTCCGGCAACATCACCGGCACCGTCACCCGTGACGATGGCTCCCTCGCCATCCAGGACGTCGTTAACCTCCGTTCCTCCACCGGAGTCCTCTCCACGTCCGTCAACACAGCCGGCCAGTATGCCTTCACCGACATCCCCATCGGCACCTACACCCTGGACGTCTACGACTCGCAATCCAACTCCGCCGTCACCGCCACCGCCGCCGTCAGCAGCAACGCCACCACCACCCAGAACCTCGTCCTCTCCAGCAAAGGCAGCGTCACCGGCACCGTCAACGTCAACGACGGAAGCTCCGTCGCCAACCTGGCCATCACCCTCACCAGCACCACCACCTCCGGCATCCAGACCCTCACCGGCTCCACCAACGCCACCGGCGTCTTCACCATCAACGGCGTCAAACCCGGCGCAATCTCCGTTCACGCCGTCACCTCCTCCGGCCTCCAGGGCACCGGCAACGGCAACCTCCCGCTCGCCGGCCAGACCGTCACCATCAACGTCTCGCTCACTGCCACCGGCTCCGTCACCGGCACCGTCTTCCAGGGCGACGGCAAGACCCCCGCCCCCAACGTCACCGTCACCATCTCCCCCGCACCCTTCACCGGCACCGCCACCACCACCACCGACTCCAACGGCGTCTACAACTTCCCCAACCAGCCCTTCGGCAACTTCACCGTCTACGCCACCCTCGCCTCCACCGGCGATCAGGGCCAGACCAACTCCCAGATCCAGGCCAACGGCCAACTCCGCACCGTCAACATCACCCTCAACGGCTTCGGCAACCTCACCGTCAAGGTCGTAGACTCCGGCAACAACAAGATCGCCAAAGCCGCCCTCACCGTCTACAACAACACCATCGGCAAGCAATACACCGCCACCGCCGACGCCACCGGCACAGCCGTCTTCACCAACATCTTCGCCGGCTCGCTCACCATCACCGCCAAAGACCCCGTCTCCGGACTCAACGCCAGCACCAGCACCACCCTCGCGTACAACGCCAGCCAGACCGTCACCCTCACCGTCCAGGCCACCGGCGTCATCCAGGGCATCGTCTATAACGTCGATGGCGTCACCCCCGTCGCCGGAGCCACCATCCAGGTCGGCGTCCCATACGGCCCCACCCAGCTCACCGCCGCCGACGGCAGCTACAAGTTCGCCAGCGCCCAGCTCGCCTCGTACAACTTCCAGGTCCACGATGCCAACGGCGTCATCCGCGCCAACGCTCCATACCAGACCCTCCAGACCGCCGGTCAGGTCATCACCCAGAACCTCACCTTCGTCGCCATCGGCTCCGTCCACGGCACCGTCCTCAACGCAGACGGAACCCGCGGTGAAAACCTCACCCTCACCATCAACAGCTCCAACGCCAACATCGGCGGCCAGCAATCCGTCGTCACCGGTGGCGACGGAACCTACACCGTCCCCGCCGTCCCCATCGGCAACTTCACCGTCACCGTCAACAACCTGTCCACCTCCCTCGCCGGCTTCGCCACCAGCGCCATCACCAAGGACGGCGACTCCGAACAGGTCGACATCCAGATCATCTCCAGCACCGTCACCCTCCCCGCCACCCTCACCGACGCAGACAGCTTCACCTACACCGTCGGCACCGCCGGAACCTACGGCCCCACCGGCAACATAGGCACAAACCTCTCGCCCTTCTACAACGCGAACAACCTCACCCTCACCGTAGCCGGTGCCGGAGCAGCCTTCGGCAACGGCGGCTCTCCCACCACAGCCATCCAGTCCCTCAGCGGCCAGCAGATCGAAATCAACCAGCCCTCCCTCCTCGGCCTCAACGTCACCCGCAAGATCTACGTCCCCACCGACGGCTACTTCGCGCGCCGCCTTGAAGTCTTCCAGAACCCCACCTCTTCCCCCATCACCGTCACCGTTCAGGAAAACGGCTACGACCGCTACACCCCCAACGCCATCCGCATCGTCAACACCTCCAACAACAACACCACCGTAGACAACACCATCCTCTGGGCCGTCGATGACGACGACGCAGGCGGACTCCCCTACCCACGCACCCAGCCCGCCCTCGCCAACATCTTCGCCGGCACCGGCGCGCCCACCACCCTCTCCGGCGTCTCGGACAACGTCGCCTCCAATAGCTACCCCTCCAACGGCGTCTACTTCAGCTACCTCAACTGGAACTACGCCTGGACCCCCATCACCATCCCCGCCAAATCCACCGCCAGCATCCTCTTCTTCACCGCGCAGGAGTCCAACGGCTCAACCGCAACCTCCGCCGCCCAGCGACTCGTCCAACTCCCCGCCGAAGCCCTCGCCGGCCTCTCCACCTCGGACCTCGCCTCAGTCGTCAACTTCATCATCCCCACCACGCCTCTCTCAACCGTTCATCCCCCCTCACCCGCCCAGGCTCTCTCCGGCCACGTCTACGCAGGCGATGGCACCACCGCCATCCCCAACGCCATCGTCTACGCCCAGTCCACCGACGTTCTCTTCGGCGCAGGAGCCACCGCCACCGCAGACGCCACCGGCCTCTACAACATCCCATCCCTCCTCGCCAACGGCTTCGCCCTGGAGTCCATGGACCCCAGCGACGGCATCCTCTCCGCCACCGTCACCGGCACCTTCGCCGCGCCCGTAACCCCACCCGCGCCTCAGACCAAAGACATCGTGTTCACCAACACCGGCATCCTCCAGGGCCTCGTCAAGGAGACCGGCAACGGCACCTTCCTCAAAGGCACCCTCTACCTCAACTTCTCCTGCACCAACTACACCCAGCCGCAGGAGCTTCCCGCCTTTGAGGCTCTAGCCCGCACCACCGCAGCAGCCCAACCCGCCGCCAAAGCCGCAGCCGCACGCTCGGCCGCTCAACCGAACGCCTCCTCCTACTGCGGCTCTCTCAACGGAAGCTTCGGCCCGGACGGCAAGTTCACCTACTACACCCTGCCCACCGGCCAGACCAACCTCAACCTCAACGTCACCCTCCCCCAGAACGAGTCCATCCCGCTCCCCGCAGGCGGCGGTTACTTCACCACCGACATCCCCGCAGGCCAGACCAACCAGTTCACCATCACCATCCCCGCCAGCGGAACCATCGCCGGCAAGGTCAGCAACGCCGACGGCACGGCAGCCGCCAACATCACCGTCTACGCCGTCCCATCCGACTACAACCAGTCCTCCGGAGCCACCACCACCACCGCAGCCGATGGCTCCTTCATCTTCTCCAGCCTGCCCCTCATCTCCTACACCATCCAGGCCACCGACCCCATCACCAACAACACCGTCTCCAAGGTCGTCAGCACCACCCAGGACACCACCACCGTCGTCAACCTCCAGTTCATCGGCAAAGGCTCCGTCACCCCCACCGTCCGCTTCGCCAACGGCAACATCGCCCAGAACTCGCTCCTCTACATCAGCACCTCAACCACCCCCAACTACACCTACGGCGGCTACACCGACGTCAACGGCCAGTACACCTTCCCGAACGTCCCCACCGGTGCCTTCAACATCCGCGCCTACTACCCCGGCCAGAACTTCTACTCCACCACCCCCGGCACCCTCACAGGCAACGGCAACACCCTAACTCCCGCCGTCACCCTCACCCCCGTCGGCACCATCAGCGGCCACGTCACCAACCAGGACGGCACACCCGGCAGCGGCGAGTACGTCAACATCTTCGACGCCACCAACAACTTCACCGCATACGCCGCCACCGACTCCGCCGGAGCCTACGCCGTCACCCCCGCACCCGCGGACCGCACCGTCACCGTTCAGAGCTACCAGGCCACCAACACCACCAACCGCACCATCATCGCCCAGAAGTTCAACCAGCAGGTCCCCGGCGACGGACAAACCCTCATCGTAGACCTCCGTTACCCCGGCCTCTCCAGCGTCAAGGTCACCCTCCTCAACACCGACGGAACCCACGCCACCTCTGGCTCCGTCTACATCAAGAGCACAGACGCCGGCACCCAGAACTACTCCGGAGCCATCGGGGCCGATGGCACCTACACCTTCACCCAGGTCGTAGAAGGCGCGTTCATCGCCTACGCCAACACCGACTACACCGCCTTCAACGCCGGCTCCAAGGCCTTCACCGTAGCCCCCACCGACGACGGCAACACCGTCAACGTCACCATCACCACCAGCCCCACCGGCTCCATCAAGGGCCAGGTCTACGCCTCAGACGGCACCACCCTCATCCGCAACAGCTACACCGTCAAGTTCACGGACATCGACACCAATACCGGCACCACCGTCTATCCCCCCAGCGACGGTGCCGGCTACACCTTCACCGGCGTCCGCAACGGAGCCAGCGGTTACAAACTCACCGCCCAGCTCTACGGTGCCACCACCACCGCCTCCGTCACCGGCAGCATCACCACCCAGGGCCAGACCGACACCAAAAACATCACACTCCCCGTCTCCTCCATCAGCGGCACCGTCTTCCTCAACGACGGCGTCACCCCCGTCCCCTTCGCCCAGCTTTACTCCAGCCAGCCCATCGACGCCTACGGCGACACCTCAGGCTTCAGCGCCCAGGCTGACGCCAACGGAACCTATCAACTCAGCGGCCCCACCACCGGCACCGTCACCCTCCATGCCTACGACTCCAACGACATCGTCGGCACCTCCACCGTAGTCCTCACCTCAGACACCCAGATCGTCACCGCCGCCAACGTCTCCCTCGGCCCCGTCGGCACCGTCATCGGCATCGCCTACGACAACTCCGGCCATCTCCTCACCAACGCCTACGTCCAGATCCAGTCCAGCGGCAACGGCAACGGCTTCTCCACGGAGACCGAGACAGACCAGAACGGCAACTTCACCTTCACCGATATCCCCGTCGGCTCCCTCACCCTCACCGTCCAGGACAACTCGGACAACACCATCATGGCCACCGGCTCCCTCCAGACCAACGGCCAGACCGTTACCATCAACCTCGGCACCCCACCCGCCGCCGTAACGGAGGTCTTCGGCACCGTCTACGACGGAAACAGCAACCCCGTCCCCGGCGCAACCGTCACCCTCACCGCCGCCTCTCCCTCCACCGTCGTCGTCACCGCCACCACGGACGCCAACGGCATGTACACCGCCACCGGCCTGCCCGTCGGCAACTTCGTCGCCGCCGCCACCTTCGCGGACGGCAGTAGCGACGGCTCCACCAACGCCATCATCACAGACCCCACCACCCCCATTGAAGTCGATATCGGCCTCCCCCAGAGCGGCCTGGTCACCGGCATCGTCTACGACGCCCACGGAAATCCAGTCCCCGGAGTTGAGATCGAAGTCGACAGCACCGGCGATCCCAACACCGGATATCTCGAAGACACCGCCAACGACGGCAGCTTCGTCTTCCAGGTAGACCCCGGCCAGATCACCATCACCGTCACCGGCCCCAACAACACCGTCCTCGGCACCGCATCCGGCATCCTGCCCTACGGAGGCAACGTCGTCATCAACGTCACCTACCCCACGCCCTCGGCCAAACCCGCGCCCGGCAAAGCCTCCGTCACTAAAACTCAACTTACAGCTCCCGTCGCACCCCACATCATGGCATCCTTGAAACTCCCCGCAACCCTGCCCCTCGCAGGAGGTCTCCAGTGAACCCGATCCCCCGTCTCATCCTCACCCTCGCCTGCGCCGCCGTCCCCCTCGCAGCCCAGACCACAACTCCCGACGCCCCGCACCCCGCCCACCTCCGCGCCGTCATGCGCCCACCCGCCACCACCCTCCCACCCAGGGCAGCCCTCCTCAGCACGGCCGAATCCGCCGCCACCCGCGGCATCAAACCGCCCCTCCAAACCCTCCCAGACTTCCCCGTCACAGACCGTGACGGCCACACCACCTCCGCCCAAACCGTAGGGACCCATCTCATAGCCGCCCGCACCCCAGCCACTCCCATCGCAGCCCAGGCCACCACCCTCGCCCTCCAGCCAACTGCACCCGCACCACCCACCCACTGGCTCCTCCTCTACCGCACCCAGACCTGCCTCCCCTGCGACCGCCTCATGAACACCCTCGCCGCCAGCACCAGTTCCGACTTCCAGCGCGGCACCCCCTACATCGTCCTCGTCGCAACCCACACCCGGACCGGCCTTGAAACCGTCCGCGCCGCCAACCCCACCTTCAACTCCGCCACCTGGTTAGCCGACACCACCCACCAGGCCCTCACCACCCTCAAGCCTCGCGGCACCCCCATGCTCTACGCCATGGACGGCAACCGCATCGCCTTCAGCATCCCCGGCAACCTAGACAACCCCACCCTCGTCACCACCATCGCCGACTCCTGGATCAAAAACACCGCCAAGCCCCTCACCACCCCATAGGTCCCAATATGCTATCTAAATTTTCCGTCATTCTGGCGAAGCCAGAACCTCCGTATTTGTCTTTGCTGTTGCTGTTGCTCGTTCTCTTCCCCCTCACCACGACCACCACCAATGCCCAATCAACCCCCATAGCCGCCACCTCCACCTTCAACCAATCCGGCACCTTCGCCCCCCTCCCCAACCCCGCCGCCCCCGCCACCCTCATCGTCTTCTCGGACTTCGCCTGCCCCTTCTCCGCCAGGACCTTCTTCACCCTCCAGAAGCTCTCCACCCGCTACCCCAACAGCCTCCACATCCTCTACAAGCAAACCCCGCTCCCCATCCATCCCGACGCACCCCTCGCCGCCCGCGCAGCCCTCGCCGCCGCCCGCCAGAACCGTTACAACGCCATGGCCGAGCTCCTCTTCGCCAACCAGACCCACCAGGATCTCCCCACCTTCCTCAGCTTCGCCCGCCAGCTTCACCTGGACATCCCCCGCTTCCGCCGCGACTACGACTCCCCCGCCGTCGCCGCACAGCTCGCCACCGACCTCGAAGAAAGCCACGCCTTCGGCGTCATCGAAACCCCCACCTCCTTCCTCAACGGCAAGCTCCTCTCCGGCCTCCAGGACGAGCCAACCCTCACCGCCCTCATCGACAAAGCCAGCACCACCCCTTCCATCGCCCCCACCCTTGCCTCAGGTAACGACGGCACCATCACCGACCCCACCCTCCTCGCTCAGATCCTCGCACCCACCTCCCCCACCCAGGGCCCCGCCACAGCCCCCCTCACCATCGTCGAGTTCACCGACTTCCAGTGCCCCTTCTGCCGCGCCGCCGTCGCCCCCATGGAGCAGCTCATGGCCGCACGAGGCCAGGAGGTCCGCTGGATCTTCCGCGCCTTCCCCCTCGACTTCCACCAGTTCGCCGAGCAGTCCGCCGAAGCCGCCCTCGCCGCCGGCGAGCAGGGCAAGTTCTGGCCCATGCATGACCTCCTCTTCGCCCACCAGTCCGCCCTCACCCTCGCCGACCTCCACACCTACGCCCAGCAGCTCAACCTCAACCTCCCCGCCTTCGACGAAGCCATGTCCACCCATCGCCTCGCCGGCCAGGTCGCCGCAGACCGAGCCCTCGGCCTCCGCGCCGGCGTCTCCGGCACCCCCACCTTCATGGTCGACGGCCATCTCATGGTCGGCGCACGCTCTCTCACAGAGCTCGCCGCCCTCGCAGACGCCCACCGCAACTTCGCCGGCATCCAGAACGCATCAGCGCGAGTCCCCACAGCCCCAGCAGCCACACACCAGGTCCTCGGCCCTGAACCTTCCTCTGGCCAGCCCGACACCCCAATCACCCTCACCTGGTTCACCGACGTCCGCAGCCCCCTCGCCGCCCATCAGGCAGAGCTCCTCCGCACCCTCACCGCCCACTACGAAGGCCGCATCCGGGTCCTCTTCAAAGCCGACCCCCTCGTCACCCACCCCGACAGCCGCCTCGCCAGCGCAGCCCTCTTCGCCGCCCTGGCGTTAGGAGGATCAGACAAATTCTGGCCCATGTTCGACGCCCTCGCCGACCGCCGCGACCTCCTCGACCGCCCCAAGCTCCTCACCATAGCCGCCGCCATGCACCTGAACGCCTCAGCCTTTGAGAAGTCCCTCGACCAATCCGAAAATGACGTCACAGCAGACCAGCAGGAAGCCACCCGCCGCGGCATCTCCGGCGCTCCCGTCCTCTTCCTCAACACAGAGCGAGTAGACGGCCTCCAACGCGAAGCCTTCTACACCGCCATCCTTGATCGTCAGTTGAAAGACCAACTCAAAGCCCAGCCCACCACCACCCAAGCCACCCTCCTCACCACTAACCCCACCCACCACTAAGCCCTCACCCACTAATCCCTCCCCCACTAGCCCTCCCCCAAACGGTCGTCATTCTGAGCGAAGCTCAGAACCTCCGTATTAGCCGTATTAGCCATTGCCGTTGCCTGTTCTAAGCCCTCGCCGTTGCCCGTTCTCAAACTCAAAACTCAAAACTCGCCCTCCACCATCAGGCCCAAAAAAAACGGATCAAGACAGAGCATCCTGCCTTGATCCGTCTTTGACCGTCTTATCCGTGGTAATCAGTTGCAGTTGTCTGTTTCTAGCCTAACAAGTAAAGCGTCTCAATCAAATCCCGCACGATCGGATAGCACTCACAAGCCGCGCTCTCCAACCCTTCACGATCCAGAATTTTGATATGCCCTCGCTTGTACTCGATCAACCCACTCCGCTGCAAACTCCCCGCAGCCAGCGTCACAGTCGTCCGCCGAGCCCCGATCATCTCCGCCAGAAACTCCTGCGTCAACGTAAAGTGATCGCTCTCCAGCCGGTCGCTCACCATCAGCAGCCACCGCGCCAGCCGCTCTTCGAGCTCATGCAGCCGATTGCAGGCCGCAATCTGCCCCAGCACCAGGTTCTGCGCCTGCACCTCCGCCAGGATCAGCGTCCGCAACATCTCAGAGCTTTGAAACTCACGCCTCAACTCCGCAAACGACATCCTGAGCGCCGTACCGTCCACCTGGATAAATCCCGTCGTCGGCAGCAGCCCTGCCCCCAGCAGGTGCATCCCCTCCACCAGACCCTCGCGCCCAATCAGCCCCACCTCGACGCCATTCCCATCCTCCATGAACGTCACCACGGAGGTCACTCCGCTCGTCATGAAGTGCGCATACTTCGGAACCACACCTGGTTCATAGAGATTCACCGGAACCGGCAGCGTAATCGCCTCCATCCGTGCCAGCAAGGTAGTCCTGTACTCAGCCGGAAGTTTTTCCAGCAAACGATTCGTTCCAGCAGCCATAACACCAGATCCTTTGCATCAGTTCGCAAAAGAACAGGCGCCACCATGGCGACCGAGAGAGTGCGTCTCTGAACAGAGTGGAACAGCGTGCGTCCACATGTCAGACCATACACGCCGACCCCGTCCAGCTATGTGTCCCAGCTACCATAGCCACAAGAAATCAAAATCCCTGGCTGAAGCCCATTGACATACCGCGATCGATCCTGCCCTTCCTAAAGCCCTGCAAGTAACTCCGCCGTCGCAAAGAACAGCTCTGCATCCAGCCGTCCCGTGTCGCCCAGCGGCACCACCGCAAGCGCCTCCACCAGCGCCGGGTCGAGCGTCACCGTCTCCGTTCCCGCAACGTTCTCTCGCACCCACCGTTCCAGAATCCTTCCGCCGTTGTTCAGCGCCAGCAGGTGAAAGCCCAGCACCCGCGCGCTCAAGGAGAGTTGTACCGGCTCTCCCTCGTAGTGATGCCACAAAGCCGCAAACGCACCTTCCAGCGAGCTCTCCTGCGCGGCGATCAGAACCTTCGGCGCAGCCAATGGAATCCCCCCCGCAAGCTCACGCAGAACCCGCACACACTCACAATCGTCGGAGTCTCGTCCGTCCCCGCATCGCCGGGATGCAAGCTGAAGGCTCGCCGCCTGCAGAAACAGCGTCATCGCAAACGCGATCTCTTCCGGCCTCACCACCGGATAGGCCGCGCCCGCAATCAGCGACATCGGCAACGCACCCCGAAGATCACGGCGCACATTCATTCTCATCCCGTCACCCTGCTTCCAGCACTCTCACGCTCCGCAGCCTCTATCTCACGCGGCAGCGAGATCCGAAATGCAGTTCCGCTCCGCCCCTTGCGCGTGCTGCTCCGCGATCGGATCGTCCCCTGATGCCGTTCCACAATCGCCTTCGAGATCGCCAACCCCAACCCCGTCCCGCGATCCGCCTTCGTCGTAAAAAATGGATCGAACACCTTAGCCAGCATCGGTTCCGGGATCCCATGCCCATCATCCGCAATCGTCAGGTGAACCTGGGCCTCACACCGCCGAACCCGCAGCCGCAGCGTCCCCTTCTCCGGCAGCGCATCGATCGCATTCACCACCAGGTTCGACATCACCTGCAGCAGCTCCCCCGCATGCGCACGCACCTTCGCATCCGGCACAATTTCCTTCAGCAGCCGTATCTGCTTCGCCGCCAGCTTCCACTGGTACACCCGCACCGCCGCGTCTGTAATCTCTCCCATATCCACCGCCGCCAGCGCAGCCGCGCCCCTGTGAAAGCTCAGCGTCTGATGCGCAATCTGCACCACGCTCGCCAGTTGCTCCTGCAGCAGACTCACATACTCCCGAACCTTCTCGGGGTCGTCAGCCTCCTCCCGAGCCAGGTAGGCAAGGTTCGTAATTGCCTCCAGCGGGTTGTTGATCTCATGCATCACCGCGGCCGCAAACTGCCCCGCCGCCGCAAGCGTCCTGCTCTGCCGCAAAGCCTCTTCAAGCTCGGCCCACCTGTCGTTACGCTCTGTGATCGATTCTTCCAAGTATCCACTCCCAGTCACACCCGAAACACTGGGAAGAACGCCATCATGGCGTCTGTTGCCCGGAGGGAAGCTCCCCCGCTGGCCAGCCTGTTCACTTCGACAAAATCAGCAAAAACACTAATGTCGTCTATCAAACATTAGGATGCCAGGAGGAAAGATTCTGTCGCCTGTAAAACAGAGCAACATTGCACACACCGCCAACCTACTTCAGCGTCTGCATCCGAGCAATCTGGTCCGCATCCAGTTCCTTCCGAATCGCACCCATCAGCCTCGTATTCGTCTTCTCCAGCGCATCCCGAGCCTGCGCCACCCGGTCGATCTGCCCGAACACGCTCCCCTGGTTCACCTTCGAATCCCGCGTCGCAGCCTCCAGACGAGTCTCCTCCGTCCGCAGCGCCTGATACCTCTCCGCCAACTCCCCGCGCGAGTCATTGAAGATCGCGTCCATCCGCTTCCTCTGCTCCGGCCTCAACCCCAGCGCATTCGAGTACCCCTTGTCGTCCCACCACCGCCCCACAGCCCCTGTCTGCAGACTTCCCCCACGCATCCCACCCCGAACCCCGCCCATCCCACCAGCACCCACAGGCACGCCCCCGCGACCGCCCATCGCGTCGCCGCCAAAGCCGCCCTGCATCCGTCCGCCCGCTCCCTGCTGTCCACCGCCCTGGCCGCCGCCGCCCGGACCACCTTGTCCGCCGCCACCGCCCTGCCCGCCGCCACCGCCCCCATGCCCCTGCGCCAGCGCAACCCCGCCCGCAAGCAGCATCACCAGCAGCGAGCAGCCGGACAGCATCAGCATCTTCTTCTTCCATCCCGACTGCATCACCGTCTCCTCTCCCGCAAACCGGTCTTCGCTCCTGAAGCAGACCCTGCCTGCCAGCCATGCGCCGCCAGCATCTGCGCCTCGCTCTGGCTCAACTCATCGTCCACAGCCGCCAGCAAAGCATTGTCCTTCGCAATCTGTTCCGCTGAATCCCCAGCCTCAATCTCCGAGCCAGTATCCGCAGCCGTTTCAACAGCACTATGTCCGTGCTGGAAGTGTACCGTCACCGGCACCATCACCCCAAGCAAAACCGCAGCAGCCAGCGCCCACCCTGCCGCCGGATACATCCTCCATCCCGCCGCAGCCTTTTGCGGCATAGCCGCCGGCCTCTGCGCCTCGCTCCAACGCAGCGCAGCCAAACCAAAATTCCCCACCGATCCCGTAAACAGTTCCATCTCCGCCCGGCACTCGGCACACCCATCCACATGCGCCTGCGCATCAGCCCCCAGCGATTCACCCATCATCGCCAGGCCGAACTCATCCTCATCCAAATGCCGGCCCGGCTCTCGCCCAAACCCATGCCCAATCGAGCTCACTTCGTCCCTCCCAGCTTCGTCCGGATCGCACTGATCGCGCGATGCAGATGCGTCTTCACCGTGTTGATCGGCATCCCCGTAATCTCCGAGATCTCATCCAGGTCCAGCTCCTCCGTAAACCGCAGCATGAACACCCGCCGCTGATTCACGCTCAGCTCTTCCACTACATCCCTCACCTGCCGCAGACGCTCCTCCGCCAGCACCCTCGCCTCAGCCGAACTCGCATGGCTCGGCAGAAACGAAGCCATCTCCGTCACATCCAGCGCCGTCGCCCTGGCCTTCCGCCAGAACTGAAACTTCTTCGTCCGCAGATTATCCCGGATCAGGTTATTCGCAATCCCAAACAGCCACGTACTCACCGAGCAGTCGCCCCGGAAGCTCCCGCGCGCATTGAACGCCTTCAACAGGCAGTCCTGCGTAATGCTCTCCGCCAGATCCTGATCGTTGATCGAAAACGCGACATACCGCAGCAGCCGCGGCCGATACACCCGCACCAGCCCGTCGATATCGTCCAGCTCTGAAATAACGCTCCCCCGCTCACCCACGCAGATCCCACTGCTGAGAATAGACGAGTCGGACATCAAAGAAGCTTTCGCAAACATAGGCAGCATCCAGAACATTGAAGTGGTGACACAAAAAGAGACGCTCCCCGACGCCCCAGAGGTTACAAAGTCACCAACAACCCTCACTACCACCTCTGAGCCATCGATAGGCGACCCCACGCAAGTCCATCCGCCTTGGCCGTATCCGCCTTGATCGCTTTTATCCCCTCTTATCCCCGTAATCTTTTTGCCAGAAACCAGCACAGGAGCCATGCAGTCCCAGACCCACCTTTCACCATCCAACCCAGCGACGCACCACGCGCTACACTGAGGTCACTGGAGCAAACCTTGATGCCGGAACCCAACACTCGCTGCGGCATGACCATGGAACAAGCCGTAGACCCCATCGACTTCTTCAACTGCTGGATGGAAGACGCCAAACACTCAGAGCTCAACGATCCCAACGCCATGAGCCTCGCCACCGCCACCCCGGATGGCCTTCCCTCGGTCCGCATCGTCCTCCTCAAAACCGTTGACGCCAAAGGCTTTAGCTTCTACACCAACGGCGAATCCCGCAAAGGCCGCGAGCTCCGCGCCAACACCCACGCCGCCCTCGCCCTCCATTGGAAGTCCCGCCAGCGCCAGGTCCGCGTCGAAGGAACCATCACCGAGCTCCCCCCGGAAGACGTCGACGCCTACTTCAAACGCCGTCATCGCATGAGCCAGATCGGCGCCTGGGCCTCCCAGCAATCCCGCCCTCTCGACTCCCGCGCCGCCCTCCTCCAAAGCACCGAAGAGATTGAAAAGCGCTTCCCCGGCGAGGTCCCCCGCCCCCCTTACTGGACCGGCTTCGTCGTCAAACCCACCTCCATCGAGTTCTGGCAGGAAGGCGACTACCGCCTCCACGACCGCATCGTCTTCACCCCCACCCCAAACAACTCCTGGACCAAACAACGCCTCTACCCATAAAGCAGGGCCTGGAGCCTAGGGACCAGAGCCTGGCAAGCAGACGCAACCACCGCTCCTCAAGCCGGGTCCCTTGATCCCTGATCCCTGCCGTTGTCCGCTAGTCCCTAGGCTCTAGGCTCTAGGCCCTAGGCCCTGCCCTTAAGGAACCCCCATGACCCCCCAAGACACCGCCCTCCTCGCCACCGCCAAGCAAAACCTCGAAGCCGAATCCTTCGCCATGAAGGTAGCCGCCAAGGTAGGCGTCCCCTTTGAAACCCTCATGCGCATGCTCCCCGCAGGAGCCCAGGCAAGCATCGGCGAAGCCGTCAACCGCGCACTCGAGCAGTGTCTCCAGGTAGCCCTTCTCGACACTCGCACAACGATCGCCCCCCGCAGCAAGCGCCTCCACACCGCCGCCACCGCGGTCACCGGAGCCATCGGAGGCTTCTTCGGCCTCCCCGGCCTCGCCATCGAGCTCCCCGTCACCACCACCGTCATGCTCCACTCCATCGCCGAAATCGCCCGTTCCCACGGCGAAGACCTCACCCAGCCCGAACCCGCTCTCGCCTGCCTCCAGGTCTTCGCCCTGGGCCCCAATCACACCCGTCTCAACAGCGGCGCGGAGGCCTCGGAGAGCGCCTACTACGCCACCCGGGCAGCCCTCACCCAAGTCACCCGTGAAGCCGCCTCCTACGTCGCCGAAAAGGGTCTAGCCAAGGAGGGCGCACCCGCCCTGGTCTCCTTCATCGCCCGAGTAGCCGCCCGCTTCGGCCTCGAAGTCAGCGAGAAAGCTGCCGCCCAGCTCATCCCGGTAGCCGGAGCCGCCGGAGGCCTCGCCTTGAACATCATGTTCACCAACCACTTCCAGCGCCTCGCAGAAGGCCACTTCGCCATCCGCCACCTCGAACGCAAATACGGCCAACCCGAAGTCCACCAACTCTACGAGTCCCTCCCCACCACCCCCTAAACCCGCCCAACCCAAACCGTCATTCTGAGCGAAGCTCAGAACCTCCGTATTTGCCGTTGCGGTTGCCGTTGCTCTTGCTCTTGCCGTTGCCGTTGCGGTTGCCGTTGCTCTTGCCGTTGCCGTTGCCGTTGCCGTTGCCGTTCGGATTAGAGGGGGACTTCAGCCCCCCGTCAAAGGGCAAAAAAAATGGGCTTTAGCCCCGGGCCGTTGCTATTCCTCCGTGTCCTCCCCGATCCCCTTTACGGCCGAGTAAAGTCAATAAAAGCATGCACCGGGTCCGCCTCACTCAACGTTACGGTAGCCGTATCCCCCACATCCAACCCTTCAAACCCTCGCACGATCTTCCCCTCCACCGGAGGATCGAAGATCCGTATATAAGTCCCCTTGTCCTTGGCCCCCGTGATCACCCCCGTAAACTGATGCCCAATCAAGTGTCCTAAAGCCACCGCCGCCACCCTCTTCTGCATCGCCCGCTCCACCTTCCGAGCCGCCGCATCCCGCTCATTGCAATGCGCCGCAATCCCCGCCAACTCCTCATCGCTATACGGAGCACCCTCACCCCGCAGCAAAGCCTTCACAATCCTCTGCGTCACCAGATCCGCAAACCGCCGATTCGGCGCAGTCGAATGCGTATAGTCCAGCGCCGCCAGCCCAAAGTGCCCCGGCTGCTCCTCAGACCCACCCGCAGCGAGCACATACTCCCCCGGCCCCATCAGCTTGATAATCGCCAGCGACAGATCCGGATAATGCACCGGGTCACTGGCCTGTTGAGCCACCAGAAATTTATTCAAAGCCCGCGCATCCGGACTCTCAGGCAGCGCAGTCCCCTTAGCCGCCACCAGCGCCACAATTCTTGACCACCGCTCCGGCGACCTTACCACCCGCCGTATACTCGACCGCCCCGACTCCCGCAGCATCCGAGCCATCGTCTCATTCGAAGCGATCATCAGGTCCGCAATGAGATCCGAAGCCCGGTTCCGCATCACCGCCTTGATCGACTGCACCTTCCCGTCGATCACCACCGGATCGGCCTCCACCCGATTGAACTCCAGCGCCCCCTGCGCCACCCTCTGCCTGTGCAGCAACTGCGCCGCCTCATCCTGCAGCCTCAACTGCGCCTGAATCGCCGCATCGTTCAAAATCTTGGGGTCCGTCCGCCCATCCCCCCGCGCCTTCCCCTCCAGCCACGGCCCCACAGTCGAGTAAGCCAGTTGCGCCCCATTCCTCACCCACGCCTCATACAACGCCGTCCCCACCAGCCCACCATCCCCCGTCACCGTAAACTCACACACGATCGCCCGCCGATCCTGCCCTTCATTCAAGCTCGTCAGATCAGTCGAAAGCTCATTCGGCAGCATAGGAAAGTTATGCACCGCCGTATAAACCGTCTGCGTCTGCAAAGCCGCAGCCCGATCCAGCACCGTATCCTTCCCCACCGCCGCCGCCACATCCGCAATCCCCACCAGCACCCGAATCCCCGCCTGCGTCCTCTCCGCCCACTCCACCTGATCCAGATCCCGCGAAGTATCGTTATCGATCGAAGACCAACTCAACCCCCTCAAGTCCCTAGCCTCTGGGTGCCCCATGTCTCGCTTCTGAGACATGGGTTCAAAAGAACCCCGTATCTCCTCAACCTCCCTCTCTCCCGCCTCAACCTCCTCCCCATCCAACGGCAAAAGGTTAAACCCCTCCCGCACCATCTCGGCACGAGCAGCAGCAGCAAGATCGAACACAACCCCATGAGTAGTCATTCGTGGTCGAGACTAGTGCAAATCCCCGCCCCTGTACAGAGAACCCTCATCAACCGCACCCCGCCCAGCCAACACCTCAGCGGCCGGAACCAGATCTCCCTTCGCATCGACCAGGCCGGAGTGATACGAAGAAAAAGTAATGGTCGTGTGCCCCATCCTCACCGACAGCTTCATCGTCGATTAGGGTGGGCATCGTTTGCGAAAGCAAACGACCGCCTTCCGTCCCACACCAAACCGCGCGCCACCAGCCTCACCCACACCACCTGACAGCGCTGAAGGCGCGGCCTATACCAGCCCAGGGCGAAAGCCCTGGGTCACCAGCAAACATCAACCCAAGGGCTGAAAGCCCGACACATGCCCTTTCCTCAACATGTTCCCAAAACACCGTTTATAGGAACAAACCACAACCTCCGTGTGCCCCATCCTCACCGACGGTTCTATCGTCGGTTAGGGTGGGCATCGTTTGCGGTAGCAAACGACCGTTCTCCTCCACGTTTCCCAAAACGCCGTTAATGAGATGGTCCGCCGCTTGATCTCCACCCGGAAGGTAGGCGATTGTGTTGGCAGGTACAAGGAGGATCATCGACATGCAGATTCATTCGGTTGGCATAGATCTGGGTAAGACGACCTTTCACCTCGTAGCCCTGAGCGCAGCTGGCAAGGTGCTGTTGCGCAAGAAGTTCACTCAGAAGCAACTGATCACCTTCACCGCGAACATGCAGACCTCCTTGATCGGGATGGAGGCATGTTCAGGAGCGCACTTCCTGGGCCGGGCTTTGCGAGCGCAAGGCCACGACGTGAAGCTGATTCCAGCGCAGTTTGTAAAGCCGTTCGTGAAGTCGAATAAGAACGACTTCCTGGATGCTGAGGCGATCGCTGAAGCCGTCGACCGACAGAACATGCGCTTCGTTCCGATCAAGACCGACGATCAGCTCGACCTGCAAGCCATGCATCGTGTGCGTGACAGGCTTGTCGCTCGCCGGACGTCCGTGATCAACCAGCTGCGAGCCTTTCTGCTGGAGCGCGGCATGGTTTTCGCCAAGACTCCCATCAAGTTGAGACAAGCGATGCCAGAGATACTCGAGAACGCGGAGTCGAACCTGACGCCACGCATGCGCAACCTTGTCAGCCTGCTCTGGAGCGAGTGGAAGGATCTTCAGCAGCAGATCGTTGCGATGAACGAAGAGGTCGAGCAGATCGCTTCTTCCGACCCCGCATGCCAACGGCTGAGACAAATCCCCGGCATCGGCCCCTTGGTCGCAACCGCAATCGTCGCTGCGATCGGCAACGGAGCAGCCTTCCATAAGGGCCGAGAGTTCTCCGCATGGCTTGGACTTGTACCCCGACAGCACTCGACCGGCGGCAAGGCGAGACTCTTCGGCATCAGCAAGCGAGGTAACCGCTACCTGAGAAAGCTGCTCGTCCATGGCGCCCGATCAGCAGTTCTCATCGTCAAGCGAGAGCGTTCCCCGTTTGGGCCTTGGCTTGATGGTCTGGAACAACGAGCACCGGTGAAGGTCGTCATTACAGCCGCAGCCAACAAGCTTGCTCGTATGGCCTGGGCGGTGCTCTCAAGCGGCAATGACTACCGCCCAGCAACGGCTCCGATGCCGGCCTGAGCAGGCGCGGAAAAGACGCCTTCGGCTTGGAAGCGCAGAATCGCGCTCCCACTTTACCGCACCACGACGACGATTTAGAGTTCCCACCAAGGTCTGCACTGGACAGCTAAGACGACCGAACAGTTCCCAACGGCGTGCTCAAAACCTGCTCCCGAAAATGGTCTTCCATGACCGTGCCGTTTATCAGGTAGAGCACGCAGCGCAACTCATCATGGCCAGGAGACTAGACCCTCCACCCAAAGGCCGAATACATTTGCGCAGACCTGTCGATGTCGCCCTTCGCTTTTCCCTTGCAGTCGTGCGGCGGACCATACATTTCAGGGACAAACCCTGATGTTAGGGTGGGAACACCATGCGATCGGCAACCAGTGATGAAGCTAGACGCTACTGCAATCAGGACGGGGGCCCCCGAAAGGTGGCCTCTGACGGTTGCAGCGTTTTCTTCGATGTGCCCGAAGAGCATTCTTTCTTCTTGAAGTCACCCACGGACTATCGGACGCTCGCGTTTCTCTGCCAGCGGCTAGTGAATGGAGTCTATGGCGGAAACTTTCCCGGAGGGCTGGTTTGGCTGCACATGTGGAACGTTGGGGCTGACTACCTGATGCCGCTCGGTTGGCGGATCGTTGAAGATATGCGGCGCGCGAACGGTGACCAGCGCCCCCTCGACGTTGCACCAGCACAGATCTTTAGAGAAGACGAAACGCTCGACGTCCAACTCTTCCTCATGACGGCTTTCGGGAATGGGTGGCCCGGCTGCTTCGTACCTGCCATCGGGGACTTTATAGTAGAGTTTCGGTCAAGCCACCGCCTTTTCTTCTATTGCGAGAAGGAGGCTACTGTCAAACGCCTCTGCATGGAACTCAAAGCCTTTGAGCCGCAGGTCGCGACATAAGGTGCGTCTACCGTGCCGTAAATCCTCGAAAGTCGGTGTTTTCGGCAATCTCCCTAACGAAGTCACCGGCAAACCGCCCCCAAAGCCCCGATCAACCCCACCCACCCCCCTTGCTACAATTCCGTCATGGCCACCTACCTCGTAGTCCCAGACGATTACGCCGGCTGGAACCCGACAGGCCGTAACTTCGCATCGATCGGTGCAGCCATCGGAGCGATCGGCCTG
Source organism: Granulicella tundricola MP5ACTX9 (assembly GCF_000178975.2). NCBI lineage: Bacteria > Pseudomonadati > Acidobacteriota > Terriglobia > Terriglobales > Acidobacteriaceae > Granulicella > Granulicella tundricola. The sequence goes on from NC_015064.1 coordinate 2,938,095, forward strand.
CTCTCATGGATGTCCCTGCACCGCCACCTCGGCACCTTCACGCCCGCCGCTACATCCGACCGCCTCTTCCTCTCCGGCCTTGTCTGGCTGGGCGCCGGAGGCTTCGGCCTCATGGCCGTCGCAGCCATGGGATCGATCCTGCTGTCCTTGAAATCACGCGGAACCGTCACCATCACAGACCAGGGAGTCCTGCGGACAGTAGGTACCCGCAGCTCATCTCTCCCCTGGACCGAAATCCAGGGCCTCGTGCCCATGCCCTATGGAGGCGTCACGCTCGTCGCCACCACCGGCAAAAGCAACATCACCATACCCCGCTTTCTCGATGACTATCGCGCTTGCATCGCAGAGCTCAAGGACCACGGTCTCCAGGCAATTCCGTCCAGCAGCCTTCGTACAAAACGGAAGCGCAACTGGCAAAACACTCTCACCGTTGGCGCGTTCGTCTTCTTCATCTCGCTCGCCACATCCGCACACGAATCCCACAGCGTGCGCATCACAAGCCTCAGCGCAGCAGTTGCCTTGGCAGTTTGGGCACTCAAAACTGCCTGGACCAAAACCGAGCTGGAAGCATCACCGTGGCTGGACTGCGTAGTTCTTCTCGGCATCCTCCTCTACGCCTCCATCCGCATGATCCTCACCTGGTGACCTCACAAAGCCACGAGCCGTCATCTTAAACTCATAACCCTCCACTCAAAACTTAAACTCTCAAACTCAAGCCGTAGCCTGTCCTGACGCATCACTAACCACTAGCCACTAGGCTCTAGGCTCTAGGCTCTAGGCCCTAGGCCCTGAACCCTGAACCCTGAGCCCTGAACCCTGAACCCTGAACCCTGAACCCTGAACCCTGAACCCTGAACCCTGAGAACCATATGCCACCCCACCCATCCACCACCGGCACCGTAGTCTCCGTAAGCCGAAGCCCCATCCACGGCTTCAGCAAAGACCCCGTCGCTGAAATCAACATCCTCGCCAACCACGGAGTAGAAGGCGACGCCCACGCCGGCCCTCTCGTCCAGCACCTCTACCGCGTCCGCAAAAATCCCAAAGCCCCCAACCTCTGCCAGGTCCACCTCCTACCCGAAGAACTCTTCGCAGAACTCCGCGCCGAAGGCCTCGAGGTCGCCCCCGGCCAGATGGGCGAGAACATCACAGTCCGCGGCCTCAACCTCATCGACCTCCCCGTAGGAGCCCTCGTCCACCTCGGCTCAACCGCCGTCGTCGAGATCACCGGCCTCCGCGACCCCTGCAACCAGCTTAACGGCCTCCGCAAAGGCCTCATGAAGGCCTGCTTCGCCCGCGATGCCGATGGCACCCTCCTCCGCAAAGCCGGCGTCATGGCCACCGCCAAAGTCTCCGGCCCAGTCCGCCCCGGCGACCTCATCACCATCCACCACCCACCCCACCCCTGGACAAAGATGACCCCCGTCTAACAAAGCCACACACCTGCCATTGCCATTGCCGTTGCGGTTGCGGTTGCGGTTGCCGTTGCGGTTGCCGCTGCCGCCGTTGCCGTTGCCGTTGCCGTTGCCGTTCGGATTAGAGGGGGCCTTCAGGCCCCCGTCAACGGCCAGGAATAGAGAGGGGCTTTAGCCCCGGCTCATCCCCACCTTAACATCCCAATTCGGGAACCTCTCCGCCGAGACCAAAGAATCCTGCTCATCGACTACGCCTCGGATATACCCTCCCGTTTATGTTCCTCGCACCACAAGAACTCCGCACTTACTTCATCACCACCGTCACTGCCGATCGCCACCGCCTCTTCCAACTCGACCGCAACGCCACCCTTCTCCTCAACATCCTTGAAACCCACCGCCTCAAGCAGACCTATGCTCTCCACGCATTCGTCCTCATGCCCGACCACGTCCACCTTCTCCTCACTCCATCCCCTTTGATCTCCTTGGAAAAATCGATGCAATTGATCAAAGGAGGCTTTTCCTTCCAACTGAAAAGCGGCAAAGAGGTCTGGGCACGAAGCTACGACAGTCGCCGCATAGAAGACCGAGAAAGCTTCCTCAATCACGAGACTTACACCCACCTCAATCCCGTGAAGAGCAAGCTCTCCCCCACACCCGCCGCCTACCCTTACTCCTCCGCAGCCCTACCCCACAGGACCGACCCACCCCCAAGCCACTTCCGATAGCAGTAGAAGTTGCCGTCGCCGTTGCCGTTGCCGTTGCCGTTGCTGTTCCTGTTCCTGTTCCTGTTGCCGTTGCCGTTGCCATTGCCGTTGCCGTTGCCGTTGCCGTTGCCGTTGCCGTTGCCGTTCGGATTAGAGGGGGGCTTCAGCCCCCCGTCCACGGACAACAAACAAATGGGCTTTAGCCCCGGGGTCGTCGCACTTCCAACGCCAATTTGTCGAGACATTCCACCTCGGCGCGAATCGTGGTTCATTTGTGGTGAACTTGTGGTTCCCTGCTGGTCATTTGTGGTCGCATTTCGCACGGTAAAGGGTCACAATTTGCCCACAACACCCGAAGAAAAACCCACAAAACCCAACAAACACCGAAAACTAACCACAACTCCCCACAAACCCCGAAAACAAGGCCGATTGGTCGAACCGATTGACGGTCTCGCGAAAAACTGGCCAATCCAATACTCACGTCAGCAAGCAATATCCCAAATCACTACCGCACCTGAAACTCCGGACTCCCCAGCAGCAAAGCCGTCAGAAGATTCAGCGTCTCGGTAGGGTTTGAGGCAGGCTGCGCCGCCATCTGCGAATGAATAAACTCATCCGTCTTCACTGAAACCTCCCCACCGATCAACGTCCCTTCCAGCACCCGCAGAGCCACATCCGGCCCCATCGGATCACTCGCCGCCACCGGCAGCGCCCGAACCTTCCCCTTCACCGCCGGAGCTTGCGCCACCGCCCCAGCCCCCCGATCCGCCATCAACCCAAACGCCAGCACCCGCGAAGAATCGAACTTCTGCCCGCCAAATTTCCCATGCGTCAACTGATCCGAGAAGTTCAACCGAGCCACCAGCGCACCCGTATTCATCCAGTGATCCGCCGTCATGATGTACCCCGTAGGCGGAAGCGCCTGGTACGGTGCCTCCCCCAACTCCCGCAGCTTCCCCACCACCGCCCCCGGGTTAGAAGGATCGGTCGCCATAGCCCGGAACGAGGAGGCCAGGAACTCCTCAGGCGTCTTCACCTTGTTCCTGAAGTACCGATGCGAGTTGAACTCCGGCGACGTCACCAGCGTCGTCAGAACCACCTTGATATCGCCGTCAGAATCCAGATAGCTCTTCGTCATCCGGTCGACCAGCGCCGCCGGAGGCTCATCCGCCACAAATCGCTGCGCCAGCAGAAAGCTGATGAAGTGCGCCGTCTGCGGTGCCGCCGCCAGCAGCGTCAGCGCCGCCACACCCTGCTTCATCCCGTCAGGGTTGTTCCCCCCAAGCGCCTTACCCTCCACCCGCCCCTGCTCGTCGATCGTATGCCCGAACCACTCCTTCGTCCCCGGCTCATGCCTCTTAGGATCGAACTGGAACCCACCCCCCATGTTCGGCCGGTCCACACCCCATCCCGTCAGGATCGCCGAAAGATGCGTCACATCCGCTTGGCTGTACCCCCCACCCACCCCCAGCGTATGCAACTCCATCACCTCACGCCCGTAGTTCTCGTTCAGCCCCTTGTTGCCCGGCTTCGAGTTTGGCTTCTTCGGGTCCACCCCATTCGCCAGCGAGTTCGGCCCGATCGAAAGCCAGTTGTCCAGGTAAACCATCATCGCCGGCGACTCGGCCGTGGCCAGCAGCAGATCCCGGAACTTCCCCAGCGCATTCGGACGGATCACATCCCGCTCAAAGCTGGTCGTGTACCACTGGTCTGAATCCTTGTTGAAGAAAACATTGAAGTGATTGAACCAGAACTCCGTCATCACCTCCTGCACCTGCCGCTCGCTCAAAACCTCCCGAAGCACATGCGCCTGCGCCAGCTCGTCATAAGCTCGATACTGCGCCCCCACCCCACCCTGAATCGCATTCACCGCCTCCCTCTCCCGAGGGTTGAAGTCGGCCATCAACGTGTTCTTCTGATCCCCGCTCACGTTATTCGCAAACGCAATCCGATCCTCCACCGGCATCGCATTCAGAGCAGCCATCCGCTGTCCCTTCGGCATGGAGAACAGAACTCCCGCCACCCGGGACGCCGTAGCCTGGTCCGCCTTCTTCGCCGCAGCCTTCTCCGCGTCGGTCAACTCTGCGTGAGGATGCTGCTTATCCTCCCGCTCAGCGAGCAGCTTCGCCACCTCAACCTCATACACCCCCGCAATCAAGGGGTCCAGCGGATAAGGCCGCCTCCCATCCGCCACCAGCTGAATCGCCCCCCTGTCCGGAAACACATCCTGCAACTGGTCCGACCTCATCCTCAAAGTCGGATAGTCCCCCAGTCGCTTCTCAAGTGGTCCGTCTGGAATCGACCCCGGATTCAACTGCTGGTCGAACCACTTTCCGTCCATCACCGCCTCAACATCCCCCGGCCGGGGCCCGTATGTGAATCGATTTAGGATCTGCACCGCACGTTCGCGCGTGGTCAACGGTGCATTCAGAGCGATTTTCGAAGGGGGCAACTTCAACTTCGCCACACCGTCCGCGCCTCGTTGCCCGCCGCAGAGTGGAGCCACCGAAATCAGCAAAATAGCCGTGCCTAAATTCTTCATGGCGTGCCTCTAACAATATGGAACCATTCACCAGGCCGTAAGTTGTGCTCATTGAGCGGATGAGGTGGTACTTTCGCTTCAAACATCATCAACGCTGCAGACCCTTATCCCGTTTCGCAATCCTTGGCGGCAAGCCAACCGAAAATTAAGGAAGTTGAACAAGTCGAGTTCAATCCGATTGCGAATCCAGTTGAAAAACTCTATCCATTGATTGCCACCTGGAGTATGGATCATCGTCAGCGGACACATTCTGGAACCGCCCCATCATCGCCTCCCATTCCTGAACCTTTGGGTTCCCAGCATCCATCCTGGCCTTACGCTCAAAGGTGAAATCATCGGAGACGTCCATAATCATGAAAAGCCGGTCGCCCAGTTTATAGATCTCCATATCCTGCACCCCTGCATCACGCAAACTCTGCTGGACCTCTGGCCACACATGCTGGTGATACCTGACGTACTGTTCCTGCAGAAGAGGATCAGGGCGAAGATCGAGGGCAAGGCAAAATCGCTTCATGAACGTTCCTTAAGGAAAGGGATGCGTCGAAACTACAATGATTGGAGTGAATTTGCCAAGTATCAGACGGTTTCGCACGATTTGCAAAATCGCCTTGGCTGCCGTCGCCGGCATGCATCCGATAGAGCAGTTCATTCCGTTTCAGAAGGACTGCGTCGTTGCCCATGATCTCTTCGATGCCGCCATCATCTTTGTCTCTTGAGTTTCTGTCCTGGGCTGAATCGCAAAACATCATTCGACCCCCATTTAGGGTCTGTCGCGAGCGAAGTAAATTCACTACCAAGACTTGAACATCCGGACGAATAAGTAGCACGATGCTGAGGTGGATGGTAATGCCATAGTCACTGTAACGAAGTGTAGTCTGCACGGGGGTTCAAGCAGTACGCGACAGAGAAGCCCGTCACGGCTTGATTTTACGGGCCGATCAAGCTATATTGGTTTTGCGGGGTGGAGCAGCCCGGTAGCTCGTTGGGCTCATAACCCAAAGGTCGTAGGTTCAAATCCTACCCCCGCAACCAATCAAATCAATGGTTTAGAGAGAATCAAAAAATCCGATTCACTCCCATTTACTCCCAATAAGAAAATTGGCACTTTTTAGGCACTCGCCCGCAAGGGCTTGAGTACCATCGTGACGACCTTCCCATTGGCTTCCCTCTTCGACTCCGGCATCGCCTGTCCATACACGTTCATCGTGGTCTGGATGGAGGCGTGACGCATGAGCTCCTGCTGCACCTTCATCGGCGCACCGGTCTCGTCTAGCCATGACCGGTACGTGTGACGGAAGGTGTGCCAGCCGATCGGCCCCAATCCCAACTTGATGCCCGCAGGCTTGAGATACCGTTTCTGGATCTCAGTTGAGTAGTAGGGCTTGCTTGACAACGGATTCGGGAACATCCATCCCTCCTCCGTCTCCGGACACTGCTCGCTCCAGGCGAGCAGGACCTCTAGCAAGGACTCGTGAATCGGCACATGATCGTGGGAATACTCGGTCTTCACATCGTCTACTCTTCCGTTCACGATGCTCCGTTGAACGAGGAGCTGACGACGCTCGGTGTCGAGGTCGCCCCACTGCAAGCCGGTGATCTCGCTTACGCGAAGTCCCAGGCATTGCGCCACCACTACCATCGTCCGAAACGGTTCTGGTAAACCGGCCAGTACCGCATCGAAGGTGTCGTTGGTGAGAATCATTGGCCGCTTGCGCCGCTTCGTCGAATCTTTGACACGCACCATCTCGATTGGGTTGCGACGTTCGTTGAACAGTTCCCAGCGGGCAGCGCACTCGAAGATGACGTGCATCACGCTTCGGATATGCGCCTTCGTTTTGGGAGACTTGTCCATCTCTTTGAACCAACCTTCAACTGCCATCGGCCTGACTGCCTCGATGAGGTATTCACCCCAGCGTGGCTTAATGTGCAGATTGATGTTCGACAGATACGACTTCCGAGTTGAATAGCGTTCCGGCAACTCTTCAGCGATGTACCTGTCACAGAGACCGCCAAACGTCACGGTTCCCAGATGGTGCATGGGCTTTTCAGCGTTGAGTTTTAGGAGAATCGCTTCGACGGCTTTTCGTGCCTGAGCTTCGGTCTTGTACTTATCGGTGGTGCCGACGAAGAGAGCTTTCCGTGTTCTCCCTCCAGTGGCCGCATCCTCGTAATACCGAAACTCCCAGACGTCTGCACTCTTCTCCCGCTTCTTGAGAGTTAAACTTCCGAATTGGTAATATGCTCGTGATTTCAAGGTATTCCTCCCTGACTCACGGCACTAATGGCTCCCTTAAGGGTAGTCGATTGGGTGCCGAATCGCCAGCAAAATCGGGCTTTTTGGAGCCTCTGGAAAACTGGTCAGCCAACCATCTTGTGCTCTTTGTTCTCGATCCATTCGTCGATAGCCGAAGCTCGAAACCGCCACAGTTTGCCTACCTGAACCCCGACAATCTGGCCGCGTAGGACCATGCGTTGTAGCGTTCTGGGATGGACTCCGAGCATCGCAGCAGCCTTATTGCTATCAAGCAGCGGTTCGATGCCGGACCTCCCTGGAATGGGCAAGCTCCGTTCAGATGTGGGCGGCTTTTTCTGGTCATACATAGCTGACCTCCAGTTGTTGCTTTGAAGGTGCGGCCCATGTGTCCGATCTGTCCAATGAGTTGTGGGAATCACCTTATGCGTGGCGCACATAAGAACGGACAAACGCGGCAATGACTCAAGTTTGACAACAGGTTTCAAGCCTGTGGATAATTTGATATCGGCGGGACTAAATGCCTGCACGAGCCGCGCCGACGCTAGACCCATATGTTGCTACAGAGCTTAATGGGGAGGCCGGGCCATGCAGAGACCAACGCTGGAACTTCGTCATTTCAACGCGATCGTTACGCTGGCAGAAGAGTTGAGCTACACCAAAGCGGCTCGACGGCTCGGAATGAGCCAGTCAGGCTTGAGTCGGTCAATCCAGGACGCGGAGCGTCGCCTCAATCGCAAAATCTTTGATCGAAACCGTTCTCGGGTCGAGTTGACCGACGCGGGTCGCGCCTGTGTCGCTGAAGCGCGTCTCTCCATCGAACACGAGGAGCGCGCGATTCAGTTTACAAAGGCCGTCGCCCACGGGGTAGATTCCACTCTTGTCGTAGGGCGGTCGCAGTACACCGATCCAGTCTTGAGCGAGGTGTTGCTATCCCTGCACCTGCCACTGCACCCCAATCTCGATGTTCAGTTGCACAGCGAGTTCGCGCCCGAGTTGGAGCATGGCGTCCTTTGCTCACGCCTCGACCTCGCGCTGATTACCCACCCCGACGCAAACCCCAGATTGACGACAGTACAGCTTACGGAGGCACCGCTGCATATCGTCCTGTCGGAAGATCATCCGATTGCCAAGAAGCATAAGGTAAAACTCAAGGACTTGGGTGGAAGCCGCTGGACAGTGTTTGACCGCCGAATTCATCCGTCCCTGTATGACACCCTTATCGGCCTCGCGAGATTCGAGGGTATCGAATACAGAGCCCTTAATCATGTGATGAGTGCGGATGAAGCGGCCCACCTGCTCCTCAAGAGCGGCGGCATTGCTTTTCTTACCAGGGCTGGCGCACATCGGATAGCGAGGCAAGGCCTAGTCGCCAAGCCACTAGACGAGGAAGCCCTGAAATTGGACGTTCACCTCGCGGCGCGGGCCGACAACGCCTCGAAACTGGTCAGCGAGTTTGTTCGAACCTTTGTGAAGAAACTAAAAACAGTCCTGTTGCCGCCCCAACTCACATTGCTGATTGAACCGGGCGATGGTCATCTCGGACGATAGCGGACTGGAACCCCAAGTCCGCCTGTGTTTCATCAGAGCTTGTCCGGGGCAAAGTGACTAAGGGGCTTGCCGTAGATGTTCGATATGGCCCATAATTCCGCGATGTCTATTGCTCGCTCGCCGGATTCGCATTTATTCATGAACGAATGGGCCATGCCGAGCCGTAGGGATACCTCGCGTTGAGTCAGACCGCTCTCGGCCCGTGCCGCAATCAGTTTCGATAGAACACTTTCGTAATACTCACGCAGGTCTTCGTTGCGTCCCTTTCGGGATCTGCGAGCATCCGGTTTGGCTCTTGCTGCCACACCCTGAAGTGTGGGTAACAGTTGACGAAAACCCCTAATAAGGGACACGCTTAAGGCGGCATTACGAGGAGTTTCGGCACAATGGAAAACCCAAGATTGGCGTTTCCCGAGGTCGTCGGCAAGTCCGTGGCAGAGCTATCCGTCTACGACGACGCGACCTGTGGACGTGAAGTGCTTGTGCGGTTTACTGACGGAACACAACTTTCGGTCTGCGTGGGCGTCAAGCAGTCCATTGACGCTCGGTATTGCCGCGAGGACACTCCGGATCAACCCATATTCAAACGCGAGGATTGAAGCGGATCATGCGACCGGCTGAACCGGTCGCACGAAAGTGGCGGTGAGAAGTGGGATGGTGGCGATGTTATCGGGCTGCGACTGAGCTTGAACGACCAACTTGATACGGGTTCCTACTTGAAGAGGCTTGGCGAACTGGCCCTGCTTGCCCCAGGCAACGACGTTGTAATAGAAGGCTTGCAGGTTTCGGTCGGAGATGATCGAAACGCCGAAGGCGGTGTACTCACGTCCGTTTTTGGAGATGCGGCTGACAGCTGAGTTGCTGACGGTTCCGAAGAAGGTGATGGTCTGTTGAGTCTGCATGGTCTTTCTCCTTTTGCCCGGTCACTCGGGACACACATCCCGAAGGGGCGCAAAGGTGCGCTGCTCCCAAGTCGCGGCGTAGCCGCGTTGCCAAGAGAAGAAGTTTTAGGAGCGGGGACCCGGAGCCTGCGAGGGGGGAAGAGTCCGAAACCCGGAGGGCGCGGAACGCGAGTTCTGAACGCAGAGCCGAAGGGCGCAGCTCCTGCACCGAAGCGGTGGCCGAGTTAACGTGCAAACAGGAGATCGTGCATATGGAACACCGCACACAGGATCGTCATTCTCAGATGCTGTCTGCCGAACGGCAGTTGGAAGAAACGGTGAGGCCTCTCCGAGGAAAGACCCCACCGGCGTTCACTTGTCCATGCGTTCGAGTATCGGCCCGAGCAAGTATGCAACGAAGAAGCCGCCACTCCAGACGATCGCCGACCCCCCACAGGATAGCGCGGCTCAGCTTGCTCACCTCGCCACAAGTGGTCGGATCATCTGCTTCGCAGACCTCGCCCTGCTGCAATTAGCCGAAGCCCGAACCCGTAGAGAGCTGTGTGCCGTGGATGCCGTTTCGACCGTAAATGCCGGTGTCATAGCTAACTTCGCCCTGCGAGTTACGGGCGTAGCGTAGCTGAAGACCGGACCGTGGTCCGTAACGAAGGCCTTGCTTGACCATGCAAGCGCACAGGCGAAGACCAAGAGACGTTTCATATTTGCTCCTTTGTTCAAACCAAATGAGGCGAAGGCACACGTCGGGTGTGCCCGTCATCAGGATGAGGAGCGGATCAGATTCGGAGATTTGTGATTCTAACGATCAAAAGCCCAGGTGGAGGGTGCTCCTCCGGGGCCTTCAACAAGCTCAGTGAAGGCGGTTCGATTGATCGTGTAAATGTTGTTACGAAGTCTCCAAACGTGAAATTGATGACGATGGGGGGATTAGTCGTCTTCAACTGCGGATGAGCGTCGGTTGCAATCTTCTTGTTGCAGCAACCCATCTTCGCCATGTCGCCACAGTTGCCGTGCATCTCCCGGCAGCAGGCACTTTCCTGCGGAGTCATCGCCTCGCCCGTCACTCAGGCCAGTATTGGCGCTGCGATGACGATGAGCAGGAACAAAGCGACGAAAGTGGCGAAGCGAGGCATTTTCGCCTAATCATAAGACTCTGACGAACACCAAAGGTTCTACAGCTTCGCGTTGCGAAGCCGTAGAGAATTGCCGATCACCGAAACTGAGCTGAAGCTCATCGCGGCAGCGGCGATCATGGGGCTCAATAGAATTCCGAAGAATGGATAGAGGACACCTGCTGCCAACGGCACTCCGAGCGCGTTGTAAAAGAATGCTAGAAAGAGGTTCTGTCGGATATTGCTCATCGTGTGTTGGCTCAGACGGCGAGCCTTCACGATGCCACGCAGGTCTCCTTTGATGAGGGTGATTCCACCCGTCTCCATCGCTACGTCCGTTCCCGTTCCCATAGCGATACCTACGTGCGCTTGTGCAAGGGCGGGCGCGTCGTTCACGCCGTCGCCGGCCATCGCGACGATTGCTCCGGCCGCTTGTAGCTTCTTTACTACTTCGGCCTTCTTCTCCGGCAGAACGTCGGCCTCGAAGTCGATACCTAGCTTCTTCGCGACGGCTTCGGCTGTTTTATGATTGTCGCCCGTCACCATGACCACCTTGATGCCTTCTTTCTTGAGCTGTTCGATCGCCTCCGCTGTGGAAACCTTGATCGGGTCAGACACTGCGACGAAGCCGGCGAACCGTCCGTCAGTGGCAACGAACATAACGGTCTGTCCTTCGGCCTGCAGGGCCTCCGCCTTGCCACGCAAAGTCTCCGTAGATGCCCCGAGGTCGCTCATAAGGGCGACATTTCCAATGGCGATCTTCTTGCCTCGAATTGTTCCGGTGACGCCCTTTCCGGTTACGGACTGGAACGTATCGACGGGCAACAGCTCAACCTTCTTCTCCTGAGCTGCGGCGAGAATGGCAGCCGCCAAAGGATGCTCACTGGCCTTTTCGAGACTGGCCGTGAGTTGGAGGAGATTAGCCTCGTCGAAGCCTTCGGCGGGCGCGAGGGCGGTGAGTATCGGTTTGCCGACAGTCAGGGTTCCGGTCTTGTCGACTACGAGAGTGTTCACCTTCTCCAGAATCTCTAGGGCCTCCGCGTTGCGGATGAGGATCCCTTCTCCGGCGCCGCGGCCCGTTCCCACCATGATCGCCATAGGCGTTGCAAGCCCCAAGGCACACGGGCACGCGATGATGAGCACGGCCACCGCATTTACCGGTGCATGCGCGTAGTGTGGCTGCGGTCCATAAATCGCCCACACGATGAATGTGATTACCGCTGAGGCGAGGACCGCTGGAACGAAGTAGGAAGCGACGGTATCCGCAAGCCGCTGGATGGGCGCGCGGGTGCGCTGCGCTTCGCTAACCATTTTCACAATCTGGGCGAGGAGTGTGTCTGCGCCGACGCGCTGCGTCTTCATCACGAAGCTGCCGGTGCCGTTGATCGTGCCGGCGATGACCTTTGCATCTTTAGCCTTCTCAACAGGGATTGGCTCTCCGCTAACCATCGACTCGTCAACCGAACTACTGCCCTCGGTCAAAACGCCGTCCGTTGGAACCTTTTCACCTGGGCGGACTCTCAGACTGTCGCCTACTTGAATCTTGTTCAGGTCAACATCTTGCTCTTGGCCATCTGCCGAGATGCGTCGTGCCGTCTTGGGGGCTAATCCGAGCAACGCTTTGATCGCGCTGCTGGTCTGGCTACGAGCTTTCAACTCCAAGACCTGGCCCAGCAAGACAAGGACGGTAATTACGGCTGCCGCCTCGAAGTAAAGACCCAATTGACCGGACGTATCCCGGAACGATGCCGGGAAGAGCTGTGGCATGAATACAGCGACGACGCTGTACAAGTAGGCGGAACCGGCCCCAATCGAGATGAGGGTGAACATATTGAGGTTTCGGCTCACGATGGACGCCCAGCCCCGCTGAAAGAATGGCCAGCCTCCCCAGAGAACTACTGGTGAAGCGATGGCAAGTTCAAACCATCCAAGTGACGGGCCTTTCAAAAGCCCTTGGATCGGATGGCTAGGCAGGAGGTCGGAGACCATGATGGCGAGCAATGGGAGCGTCAGGGCTGCACCAATCCAGAACCGCCGCGTCATGCTGTCGAGTTCGGGATTTGCCTCGTTAGCCGTGATGGTCATCGGTTCCAGCGCCATACCGCAGATCGGGCAGTCGCCGGGCTCGTCTCGGATGATCTGGGGGTGCATGGGACAGGTGTACTGCGTACGAGTGGAGGGCGCGACTTGTACTGCCGGTTCGAGAGCCATGCCGCACTTCGGGCAGCTTCCCGGCCCGAGCTGGTGGACCCCCGGGTGCATCGGGCAGATGTAAGGCGCTTCGGTGTTTCCATGAGGGGCAGCCTTCGTCGCGGGCTGCAAATATCTTTGCGGAGCGGCAGCAAATTTCGTCGCACAGGAACGACTGCAAAAGTAGTAGGTGTGCCCGTCATACTCCTGATGACTCACCGCGTCCTGTGGCTTGATCATCATCCCGCATACGGGATCCCGTACCTCTTCGACTGTATGTTCGTCCACCATTGCGGCTCCTTGCACTGAACAGGGCTGCGTTGACCGCAGCCCCGCCTCAGCGATTACTTGGAGAGTTTTGCGCGGCTGGCTCATCTCCTTCACCCTTGGTGCTGTGTTGTCCTGTCTCAGAGCCTATCGATCCCAAAGCTTTCCTACTGAGCAATTGAGTACGTGTTGAGTTGATCGTGGTCAAAACAGCACAGACGCTTCGTTCAGGTTTGCCTATTGCGAGAGGGACCCGACGAAGACGCGACCTCTGGAAGTATCCGCTGAGAGGCCCTTCGAGACAAGGCTCCTGGCATCAAATACCGGCCACGGTGAAACAAAAAATAAGCCACGTGCGACAAAGGCGTTCACAGCCCTATGCCAATATCGCTTCGATGGGCGGTGTGCTGTAATGCTCAGATTGAAGGCATCGATAGTGCGAGAGTGTAGATGGTGATATCGAGCTGGCCTTCGGTTCTTGGGGCCGCACGGTCCATCCGAGGGTTACGCTCTCGACTGGCATTTCGCCAAAAGGCCATATCGCTGCTTAGTGAAAAAGTCCTTACCAATTACGACGTTGTTTGTGGATGTAGGCGGGGTATTGCTCACGAATGGTTGGGACCATCTTGCCCGCAAGCGAGCGGCCAAACACTTCAAACTGAATTGGTCAGAGATGGATGAGCGTCATCGTCTCGTCTTCGAGACGCACGAGGAGGGCAAGCTCTCCTTTGAGGAATACCTGGGGTGGGTGGTGTTCTTTGAGAAGCGGCCGTTTACCCGGATTCAATTTCGCGATTTCATGTTTGCCCAATCGAAGCCATATCCGAAGATGCTTGGCCTGGTTGCCCAACTCAAGGCTCAACACGGCCTGAAGATTGTCGTGGTCAGCAATGAGTCGCGCGAGATCAATGCCCATCGCATTCGCACCTTCAGGCTCGACCAATTGGTGGACGCATTCATCTCTTCCTGTTTCGTTGGAATGCGGAAGCCAGATATTGAAATCTTCCGGCTCGCCCTTGACCTTGCCCAGACCGCCCCTGAGCGCGCTGTTTTCATCGACAACACTCCGATGTTCGTTCAGATTGCGGAGCGCCTGGGGATGCGAAGCATTCATCACGTCGATTACGAGTCCACCCGCGCAAAGTTCACTTCACTCGGATTGCAGACGAACGACGCAACCTAGCCGTGTCACCAGTTCGAAAAGGAGATTCAGAATGCCAACCGACATGCTCACGACCGAGGACCTGCTTCACGAAACGTCCGATGCAATAGCCGCGGAGGAGTCGCTCAAGGGTGGCGCAACGCTCACTCCAGACCTGCTTCGCCGAATGAACGCTTACTGGCGGGCAGCCAATTATGTGTCGGTCGGCCAGATATACCTCTATGAGAATCCACTCTTGAGAGAACCACTCAAGCTCGAACACGTGAAGCCATTGGTGGTCTCACATTGGGGGACGACGCCGGGGCAGAACTTCATCTACGTGCATCTGAACCGGATCATCAAGAAGTATGACCTGAACATGTTCTACATTGCAGGGCCAGGACATGGCGGGCCGGCCATCGTCGGCAACGTGTACCTCGAAGGCACCTGGAGTGAGGTGTATCCCAACGTCACCCAGGATGAAGCGGGATTGAAGAAGCTCTTCAAGCAGTTCTCGTTTCCGGGAGGCATCTCAAGTCACGTCGCGCCGACGACTCCCGGGTCGATCCACGAAGGCGGCGAGTTGGGCTACTCTCTCAGCCATGCATTTGGAGCGGCGTTCGATAATCCGGACCTGATCGTCGCCTGCGTCATTGGTGATGGAGAGGCGGAGACGGCGTCGCTAGCTACTTCCTGGCAGTCCAATAAGTTTCTCGATCCCAGGACCGATGGGGCGGTGCTACCGATCCTGCACCTCAATGGCTACAAAATCAGCAATCCGACTGTTCTGGCTCGCGTCGAGCATGAGGAGCTGGATCAATTCCTGCGGGGTTGTGGCTGGACTCCATACTTCGTAGAAGGTGACGAGCCTGAGAAGATGCATGAACTCATGGCAACTACGATCGATGTGGCTATCGAGGATATCCATCGCTTCCAGAGCAATGCGCGTACCGGCAACGATACTACGCGGCCTCGCTGGCCAATGATCGTCCTCAAGTCGCCCAAGGGCTGGACGGGGCCGAAGGTCGTCGACGGTTTACAGATTGAGGGGACATTTAGATCGCATCAAGTGCCACTTCTGGTCGATCCCGCACATCCGGATCACGTAAAACTTCTGGAAGCGTGGATGAAGAGCTATAAGGCCGAAGAACTCTTCGATGAAAATGGCCGACTCCTTGCAGAACTGGCAGAGTTGGCGCCTAAGGGCGACCGACGGATGGGAGCCAACCCACATGCCAATGGCGGCATTCTGCTCCGCGACCTTGATATGCCTGACTTCCACGACCACGCTGTAACAGTTAACTCTCCGGGCGCAGTGGAGGTTGAGGACACGCTTGTGCTGGGGTCGTTTCTGCGGGACGTTGCCAAGCTCAATCAGGACAAACGAAACTTTCGCGTGTTTGGTCCCGATGAAACGGTCTCGAACCTTCTTCAGGCCGTCTTTGAGGTCACCAACCGCCAGTGGGATGCGCGGGAATACAGCAACGACGAGTTCCTCGCACCGGAGGGCCGCGTGTTGGATTCGATGTTGAGCGAAAACCAATGCGAGGGTTGGTTGGAGGGCTATCTTCTAACCGGAAGGCATGGTCTGTTTAACAGTTACGAGGCGTTCATTCGTATCGTTGATTCGATGTTCAGCCAACATGCAAAGTGGCTGAAGGTTTGCCGGGAATTGCCTTGGAGACGCGACATTTCGTCGTTGAATTATCTGCTGGCCTCGCATGTCTGGCAGCAGGATCACAATGGATTCACGCACCAGGACCCTGGCTTCCTCGATCATGTCATCAACAAGAAGGCCGATATCGTGCGCTGTTACCTTCCAGCGGATGCTAATTGCCTCTTGTCTGTTTTCGATCACTGCCTGCGCAGCCGGAACTATGTCAACGTCGTCGTCGCTGGGAAACATGCGCTCCCGCAATGGCTCACGATGGATCAGGCTGTCGTGCATTGCACGGAGGGAGTGGGCATCTGGCAATGGGCAAGCAACGATCAGGAAAACGAGCCAGACGTGGTGATGGGCTGTTGTGGAGATACCCCTACCCTGGAGATCCTCGCTGCAGTCTCGATTCTTCGCGAGCATCTGCCTGAGTTGAAGATACGTGTCGTCAACGTCGTCGATCTGATGAAGCTGCAACCCAGCACGGAGCATCCCCACGGCCTGACGGAACGTGATTACGACTCCCTTTTCACAAAAGACAAACACATCATCTTTGGCTTTCACGGGTATCCCTGGCTGATCCATCGTCTCACCTACGCTCGAACCAACCGCAACCTTCATGTGCGCGGTTACAAAGAAGAGGGCACGATTACGACGCCCTTCGACATGCGCGTGCAAAACGACCTCGACCGCTTTCACCTGGTGATGGACGTAGTGGACCGGGTACCGAATCTGGGCTCAAAGGGCGACTATCTAAAACAGCAGATGAAGGACAAGCTCATCGAGCACAAGCATTACATCGACGCCCACGGCGAGGACATGCCGGAGATCCGGAATTGGAAATGGAGTGCCACAAAGTGAACATGCAAACTCTTGAAGCAACGGCCAAGATGATGGTCGCCGACGGCAAGGGCCTACTGGCGATCGACGAAAGCACCGAAACCTGCAATAAGCGTTTTGCCAAGTGGGGAATCCCACAGACTGCGGAGTCCCACCGGCTGTACCGAGAGTTGATTGTGAACACGCCAGGTCTTAGCGAGTCTATTAGTGGAGCGATCCTTTACGACGAGACAATTCGGCAAGAGATGAACGACAGAATACCCTTTGCCGAGGCCCTTGCGGCACGCGGTATCATTCCAGGCATTAAGGTCGATCTGGGGGCCAAAGAGATGGCGGCGTTCCCGGGTGAAAAGGTTACGGAAGGTTTGGACGGCTTGCGTGCTCGCTTGGCGGAGTATGCGCAAATGGGCGCTCGCTTCGCGAAGTGGCGAGCGGTCTTCGCTATCGGCGATAGGACTCCGAGCCACGGGTGCGTTGAAGCTAATGCACACGCGCTGGCCCGCTATGCCGCGCTGTGTCAGGAGGCAGGACTTGTCCCGGTCGTCGAGCCGGAGGTTCTAATGGAGGGATCTCACACCTTGGACATGTGCTCAGAAGTCACCGAGAGAGTTCTGCGTAGCGTCTTCAGGGAGCTCTATGCCCAACGGGTGAAACTCGAAGGAATGATCCTGAAGCCAAATATGGTGCTTCCCGGTGTGACTTGCCCTGTGCAGGAGTCTGTGGAGGAAGTGGCCGATGCAACGGTCGGTTGTCTGTTGCGCTCGGTTCCCGCCGCGGTTCCGGGCGTTGTCTTCTTGTCAGGCGGTCAATCCGGCGAACTTGCCTCCGCCCGTCTCAATGCGATGAACGTACGGCACAAGTCGCGCCTTCCCTGGGAGTTGTCGTTCTCCTTTGGGCGCGCCATTCAAGAGCCAGCCCTGGAAATCTGGCATGGCAACCAGGCGAACGTCATCCCGGCGCAGAAAGCTCTCTACCATCGCGCCAAGTGCGACCGCGCTGCGCATCGCGGCGAATACAGCGCAACGGTAGAGGCTGATCACGAGATGAGCGTGCAGGATGAAGTGGACTATCTCGCATATGCAGGAGGAGCCAGATGAAAACGGAAATCCGCCAGAAATTCATTGTTGGGAACTGGAAGATGCACACGACCTCATTCGAAGCCCAGCAACTCGCCAAGGGCATAGTTGATGGCTTGGCCGCGCCGGACCACGTCACAGTAGTCCTCTGCCCACCGTTCCCGTACCTTCCGATCGTTGGAGACATGCTCAGGGGTAGCCGGGTCGCGCTTGGCGCGCAGAATGTTTACCCGGAAACCGAAGGCGCCTTCACCGGCGAGGTGAGCCCGAACATGTTGCTCGATCTCGACTGCAAATACGTCATCGTGGGACATAGTGAGCGCAGACACAAGCTAGGCGAATCCGAAGCTTTTATCAATCGTAAAGTGAAGTGTGCGCTCGATTCAGGTTTGGACGTGATCCTTTGCGTGGGCGAGACTCTAGAGCAGCGACAAGGCGGACGGACGGAGGCGGTACTCGATCATCAGCTCAGCACCGGATTGGATGGAGTATCGTCCGATATGTTGTCTCACCTCAGCGTCGCCTACGAACCAGTGTGGGCGATCGGCAACGACGAACATCATGCAACTCCTCAACAGGCGCATGATACGCATGTGCTCATTCGGAGAAAACTCACTCAGATACTTGGGGCGACGTGGTCCGAGGAGCTATCGGTCCATTACGGTGGCAGCGTTGAACCGGGGAATGCAGCCGCGTTTTTGGGTCAGGACGGCATCGACGGTGTTCTGATTGGCGGTGCCAGTCTGAAGGCCGATGAGTTTCTCGCCATCGTCAATGCGGGTATTTGTGAAACAGAAGCGGAAATGCAGACCGCGTGAAACGCGGACAAGTCGCCGGACCGGCCCGGTGGACATCCGTGTGCACTGGGCAGGTGTAAAGGCAACCGCTAGGGTTCTTTGCATTTGTCATCGCTGCCAGATAATCTGCCCGGTTTCGAGAGGGACGAACGCTTCGGGGTGCGATGGGATGAGACGGGCTGTATAGTCTTCGACCGGACGTTTTGCGAGACAGCAAACTGAGTAGATGAGGATGCCTGACGAGTCTGCCGAAGATTTACATACAGCCATGATCTCAGGTTTGTCCCCGCTCTCTTCGGTCGGAGCGGCATAGAGTTCCACTCTGAATTCATCCGGACGGAGCCCACCAGAGACGACCGGAATATAAAACCAGTGTTGACCATCTCTCGTCTCGGCCGTGACTGTGCCAAAGGCGAGCGTTTGCCAATGGTCTGCGAGCCGGCGCTGCCACTGCAAAATGTTGACGCCGAGCTTGCCATCGTTCGCAGAGCGTGATTTGTAGCCTGCAGCGGCTGGCAGGTAATGATCGTTTGTATATTCGCGTATTGCCCGGCTCGCAGAGAACTCAGGAGTGAGCGTCGCCATGCTCTCGCGTACACGATCAAGCCACCGGGCAGGCATTCCTTGCTCGTCTCGATCATAGAATTCGGGAACAACTTGCTGCTCCAGCAGCGTGTAGAGACTTTCCACTTCGGAAGCGTCCCATGCAGGATCCTCGCCGTGCTCTTTTCCGTCTCCGATCGCCCATCCGATCTCCGGGGTATAAGCCTCCGCCCACCAGCCGTCAAGCTCGGAGATATTGAGCCCTCCATTGGCCAGAACTTTCATTCCGCTTGTCCCACAGGCCTCCCAAGGTCTCCGAGGTGTGTTGATCCAGAGATCCATACCCTTGACCAGTTCTTGCGCCATCTGCATGTCGTAGTCGCTAAGGAACACAACATGGCTCCGAACCTCGGGCCGCTCAATGAAATCGTTCCACCGCTTGATAAGCTCCTGTCCCGGAATATCCTCAGGATGAGCCTTACCGGCCAGGATCAGTTGCACAGGGCGTCGCGAATCTGTGAGCAGGCGAATGAGCCGGTCAGGATCGTGCAGCAAGAGATCGGGACGCTTATAGGTTGCGAAGCGGCGTGCAAACCCAATTGTTAGCACGTCTTCCTTGAACAGTTCAGCGATGTCTATGTGAGGACCGCCTTTGGCCGAGAGCTGCCGCGCGTAGCGGTGACGCACCTCAGCGAGCATCGTCTTTCGGGCCGAAGTACGCATTCGCCACAACTCACCGCCGGTCAAGCCACGAACGCTGTCTGCGAGTGGGCGGTCGCCCCGCCAACGATCTGGCCCGCATGCCCTGGTCCAAAGCGCGTCCGCCTCGGCGGAATCCCAGGTCGGCACATGAATTCCGTTCGTGACAGAACCCACCGGGACTTCCGCCTGAGGCCATCTCGGAAACAGCGGCTGAAAAATCTGCCTGCTTACTTCTCCGTGCAGCTTGCTGACGCCGCTGACCTGACCGCTGCCGCGAAGCGCAAGGTAAGCCATGTTGAAAGGCTCGGAGGCATCTGCAGGGTTCTGTCTTCCCAAACTGAGGAGCTCCTCCATGGAAATTGCCAGTTCGTCTTTCGCGTAGTGGCCGAGATACTTCCAGCAGAGCTCCGGGGCGAATCGGTCAAATCCAGCTGGGACAGCTGTGTGGGTTGTAAACAAGTTTCCTGCCCTGGTGATCGTCAGCGCGACATCAAGAGAAACACGATGATCTGCCATATAGTACCGAGCGCGTTCAAGCACAGCGAAGGCCGCGTGGCCTTCGTTGAGATGGCACACTTCAGGGCTGAGACCCAGTTCTCGGAGCAGACGCCAACCCCCGATACCCAGAACGATCTCTTGCTTCAGCCGCATCTCAGCATCGCCGCCGTATAACTCGCTAGTAATTCCGCGATGTGCGGCGCTATTGGCGAAGTCATTCGCGTCCAAGAGAAATAGTTTTGTCCGACCGGCGAGCACCTGCCAGCATCGCAGCCAGATCATGGCACCGGGGAGTTGAATTTGGATACGCAGCCACTCTCCGTTCGCACGCCGCAGCGGCTGCACGGGCATTTGCCCAGGATCGTTCACGGGATAGAGCGCGCGTTGATTGCCATCAGCATCGAAGTCCTGACGAAAGTATCCTTGCCCCCATAGCAAGCCAACGCCGACTACTGGCACGCCCAAGTCGCTCGCCGCCTTCATCTGGTCGCCCGCGACATTGCCAAGTCCGCCAGAGTAAATCGGCAAGGCTTCGGTCAGCATGAACTCCATGCTGAAATAGGCAATCGTTGTGAGCGATATCTTGGGATGCGTCTTTTGAAACCACGCGTCAGCCGAGAAGAACTTGCGTTTGTGCTGCAGCAAGTCGGAGAGGCGCTCCTGAAACTCTGGCGTGCCCAGAAGAACCTTTACCCTATCGTCTGAGACCGTTTGCAGAATCACCCAGGGATTCTGCGTTGAGTGCCATAGATAACTGTCCAGGGCTTCCCAAAGGGGGTCCGCCATGTGGTTCCAAGACCAATGCAGATTCAGCGCCAACTCCTTGAGTGCGTCAATTCCCAAAGCGGGTGCTGCGTTTACTCCTGCGGCCTTCTTATCTGGTTTGCTGGATTTCAGATCGCTCACTTTGTCTCCTGAGGCTCTCGGTTCATCGTTGCCAGCGCTGCGGATGCAAACGCCTGGTTTGCGACGGTTTGCGCTTCAGCCTCGATGAGAGCCAGAAGCTCTTCTCCACTGAAGCTTTCTGCATAAATCTTGTAAATGGCTTCGGTTCCCGACGGCCGTGCAGCAAACCATCCATTTGCGGCGGCGACCTTGATCCCGCCGATGGGATTGCCATCTCCAGCGGCTTTCGTCCTGATAGTTATCGGCTTCTCGCCTGCTAGGTCAGCCGTGTGAATATCCTTTGCCGTGATGTGTTCAAGAGCTGCCTTCTGCTGGTTTGTCGCGGGGGCTTCGGATCTGCGATAGCGTGAGTTGCCGAGCTTGCCCGAAAGTTCCGCATACAGTTCTCCCGGGTCCTTCTTGCAGACCGCAGTGATCTCCGCTGCCAGCAAAGCGGCGATAATGCCATCCTTGTCCGTGGTCCAGACAGAGCCATCCATGCGCGCAAACGAAGAGCCGGCGCTCTCCTCGCCTGCAAATCCGAGACCGCCGTGAAGCAACCCGTCAACGAAGTATTTGAAGCCGACCGGAACCTCATAGAGCTTTCTACCTAGGCGAGCCGCGACACGGTCGATCATGCTGCTGCTGACCACGGTTTTGCCCACCGCCATATCCTTTGACCAACGTGGACGATGCTGGAACAGATAGTCGGCGCATACTGCCAGGTAGTGATTGGGCGGCAACAATCCAACACTTCGCGTTACGACGCCATGGCGGTCGTGATCTGTGTCGCAGGCAATAGCGAGATCAAATTTATCCTTTAGGGCAATCAAAGGTCGCATGGCGTATTCCGAAGAAGGGTCCATGCGAATCTTTCCGTCCCAGTCAAGCGTCATGAACCGAAACGTCGGATCGACGGTCTCGTTTACGACCTTCAGATTCAAGCCATAGCACTTTGCAATCGGCTCCCAGTAATGCACGCCGGCCCCGCCGAGCGGATTTACGCCAACGCTGAGGCCCGACGACCGGATTGCATCCATATCGATGACGTTGTGCAGGTCGTCTACGTAGGCCGTCAGGAAGTCGTGACGATGCGTGGTCGGTGCAGCCAGTGCTTTATCGATGGAGATTCGCTGGACACCTTTGAGTTGGTGAGCGAGACATTCATTCGCCCGTTCTTCAATCCAGGCAGTGATCTTCTCTTCTGCCGGGCCACCATGAGGCGGGTTGTACTTGAAGCCGCCAGTGTCGGGAGGATTGTGCGAAGGAGTAATAACGATGCCGTCTGCAAGACCCGTCGTCCGTCCGTGATTGTAGGTAAGGATGGCGTGCGAGATCACAGGGGTTGGAGTATATTCCTCGCGTCCCGCCAGCATTACGTCGATACCATTCGCGGCCAGAACCTCAAGCGCGCTTTCGACGGCCGGCTGTGACAACGCGTGAGTGTCAATTCCGAGGAACAACGGCCCGCCGATCTTTTGCTGCTTGCGGTAAAGACAAATGGCCTGCGTAATCGCCAGGATGTGCCATTCATTGAATGTTTTCTCGAAAGAGGAACCGCGATGTCCCGATGTGCCGAACACGACACGCTGTTCAGGGATACCCGAATCAGGGCGCTCTTCATAGTAGGCAGCGACGAGCTTCTGGACATCGACGAGGTCGCTGGCCATCGCGGGTTGACCTGCTCTTGGATCGACCTTCATTGGATTCCTCATTTCATGGACCGATGGCTCGGCCCGACCCGCCCTACTTCATCAAAAGCTTGCGAATGGCCTGCAGTTCAGCCTTCCGCTTTGCCGTGGTCTTTGGATAGGACATCTTTAGGTCTTTCAGTGCATCCATCACAATCCTGGAGATAATCAGACGTGCATTTTCTTTGTCGTCAGCTGGCACGACAAACCAGGGCGAAGCCTCGGTACTCGTCGCGTTCAGGCATTCTTCAAACGCCGCGGCATATTGCTTCCAATACTTTCTCTCGTGGATGTCCGTTATGCTGAACTTCCAATTCTTGTCAGGCTCATCGATCCGTTCGAGGAAGCGCTTGCGCTGCTCTTCCTGCGACAGATGGAGGAAGATCTTGACGACGCGCGTTCCGTTTACATGCAGGTGGCTCTCGAAGTTTTCGATGGAACGGTATCGTTCTTTCCAGACGGCCTTTTCGTCGCGAAGTTCTTCTGACAGACCCTCGTTCTTAAGAATCTCCGGATGCACCCGTACGACCAACACTTCTTCATAGTAGGAGCGGTTGAAGATACCGATTCGGCCTCGCTCTGGCAGCCGGCACGTCGTGCGCCAGAGGAAGTCGTGTTCCAGCTCCTCCGCGCTTGGTTGCTTGAAACTGAACACTTCGCAGCCTTCAGGATTGACCCCCGACATGACATGTCGTATCGCTCCGTCCTTGCCGGCTGCATCAATGCCCTGAAAGATGATTAGAAGCGCGTATCGATGCGAAGCGTAATGCAATTGCTGTAACGAACTCAGTTCTTCAACGTGGTCTTCCAAGGTCTTGCGGTATTGCTTCTTTGACTTACAGTACGGTTTGATAATGGTTGGTCTGTCGTCAAGCCGGAATTTCTTGTCTGGCTCAACTCGAAACTTTTCAGACTGAATCTTCACGTTTGTCCTCCTGAAAGCGGATTGCGCTAGTGTTTTGTGAACGGTCGCGAGATCGTCTAATGGCTTGTCTTGGCCAATGAAGTATCTGAGCTGGGCTTGGGCTTCTTTCTGGTGAGCGCCTCGAATCCGGCGATCACGTCGAACAGTTCTTCATCGATGCTTTCCTGTCGAAGCCGGTGATACTTGCGATTGAGGTCGTCAAGCATGCTGTCAATGCTCTTCTCGGCGCGGCTCATGGACGCGAGTCGGCTAGCGTTCTCACTGGCAAGAGACTCCGCGCAGGCTTGAAACAACAGAACAAATAAGTAATCGCGAATCAAGATTGGAAAGGCGGATGAAACCCCGTCGATCACTTGCGGAGGTGTCTTGGTAGGCCAAGGTGTTGCATGTAGTTTTTGCTCCCAGGCGGCGTCCAGAGGAAGCAGCCACCGCCCTACGGGTTCATACGCTGAACTGGGCTTCGGATGATTGTGAAAGACGTGAACCTCCCATATCTCGCCCTTCTCGCGAGCGGCCTCGAGTTCGAGCAGGATCTGCCCTACCAGCGGGGTGATCGCATCGAGAGAAGCTGGCACCTCCAGCCCTCGCACTGGAATTCCACCGGTCTCAGCCAGCAACGCCTTCGCGCGATCGCCGACGACCCAGATTTGAGTCACCCTTCCTGCAAGAGCGCGCAGGGACTTCTGGCTGAATTCGACGATGACTTCATTGAAGCTGCCGACGAGACCCTGATCCGAACCGAAGATCACTGCGCCGATCTTATCTGCATGCTGCGGCTTTATGTCGATGGCTGGAAAACCCTTACTCGCTCGGTGTAGACAAGCGATCAAACCCAGTTCTACCGTGTGCAGGTAGTCGTCAAGAGCGTTGACCGCCTTCTCATACTGTCCAACGCTCGACGCTGCAAGGGCCTTCATCGCTCGCACGACGCCACCAAGGTCCTTGGCTCCGCTGATTTTGCGACTCAGTTGCTCGGTCGATCCACTCATTTGGCGTCCTTCGTCGCTGGGGCTGGATCGGGTTTAGGCTGAAAGCCCGCTAGCGCGCCTTTTGCAAGCGCGACGATCGTTTTGCGATCCTCGTCGCTCAACTTGTCTTCCGACGTGAGCCGACCGGCAACGTCTTTGGGAAGTGTTTTGAGCGCCTTTTGAAGTGCGCCTTCACCGTCCGCTACTTTATCCAAAGGAACTTGATCGAACAGTCCGGCCTGCAACGCGATCAGCACGACAATCTGTTGTGCGACCGGAAGAGGCTGGGACTGCGGCTGCTTCAGACAAGCCCGTATCCGCTGGCCATGATCGATGGTCTTCCGTGTCGCGTCGTCCAAGTGCGTTCCAAACTTTGCGAAGGTTTCGAGTTCTTCGAACTGCGAGTAGGCGAGCTTGAGATCGCCTGCGACAGCACGGTAAGCGGGCTTCTGTGCCTGGCTCCCCACGCGCGAGACAGATAACGCCACGTCGACGGCCGGAAGGACGCCAAGCTCAAACAGCGTAGGCGAAAGGTAGATCTGACCATCGGTGATGGAGATCAGGTTGGTGGGAATGTATGCGGAGATATCCTGCGCGTCGGTTTCGATGATGGGAAGAGCAGTCAGGGAACCGCCGCCCAGATCTTTGATCAAATGAGTAGAACGTTCCAGCATGCGGGAGTGTATGTAGAAGATGTCGCCGGGATATGCTTCTCGACCCGGAGGTCTACGCAGTAGAAGGGAAAGCTCGCGATAGGCCTGTGCGTGCTGCGTGAGATCGTCATAGACAATCAACACGTCGCGCCCTTGCTCCATGAAGTACTCGGCGATACTGGTTGCCGCATAGGGTGTGATGTAGACCAGCCCAGGTGCATTGTTGCCCTCCGCCACGACAACGACCGTGTACTCCATCGCGCCTTTTTCCTCCAAGTTGGCGATGACTTTGGCAACCGAGGACGCTCGCTGTCCAATGGCGCAGTACACGCAGACCACATTCTGTCCGCGCTGATTCAGAATCGTGTCGGTCGCAATCGCGGTCTTGCCGGTTTGTCGGTCGCCAAGAATGAGTTCACGCTGACCGCGACCTATGGGGATCATCGCATCAACGACCTTCAGTCCCGTTTGCAGCGGAACGCTAACCGGTGCGCGATCCATGATCGCGGGGGCTGGCCGTTCCACAGGCAGACGATGTTCGGTCAGCGGAGGTGGCTTGCCGTCAATTGGCCGGCCCAGCGGATCGAGCACGCGACCCAGCAAACCATTCCCAACGCCTATGTCCATCACGCGTCCGGTGCGTCGCACCTCGTCGCCAACGTGGAGGTCTTGGTAGTCGCAGAGCAGGATGAGGCCGACCTCTCCTTCATCCACGTTGAACGCCAAACCCAGGCGATCGTCTTTGAAGCTGACCAACTCTTCATTGCCGAGGTTCGGCAGACCGGAGATGGTGGCGATGCCAGTCGAAAGACTGGTGATGATTCCAATCTCCTCCGGCACCAGGCTTGGCGAGTAGGTGGCGCACGCATGCGTCAGTTCATCGAAGACGCTGTCTAGCGCCGTCAGCAGAACTCCGACGGGCTCACTCATTTAGCCTCTGTAACAGGCGCCGGCTTCGTTCCCTGCGATGTCAGTTCGGCAAGACTCCGATCAAAGGAATCGAGGTAGCTAGAGATACTCCAGGAGAGTTTTTGCCCTTGCGCGGTGAGTTCGATGCCGCTGATTGCATTCGCATCCGTCTCATATCGAACCCGGATCACTGCGGAAAAAGTTTCATTCAGCGCATTCTGAATCGCAGCGCGCTGCTGGTCGGGAAGGTTGAAAGCGCTGCGAAGCAGTGAGGCCTCGGGCGAAGACTTCAGCGCAGCGCCCATTTCCTCCTTATCCTTAGCGTTCATCTCCCGCAGCCTGCGCGTGAAAACTTCTCCGATGCGTTCCTCCAGAGTTACGGTCGCGAGATCGGCCAATGTCTTTTTTGTGATCGCAAACACCTGGTCCTGAGCCATGCGTCTGATTGCGACCGTCTGGTGCGCCTGATCGTCCTTCAGCGCAGCGGCCTCAGAGGCGCGAACTCCATCCGCTTCCTTGTGTGCATCGCCAATCAGACGATCGTGCTCTGCTTTGGCGTCGCTGTCGGCCTTGGTCATCAGTGCAGCCCGCTGCTCGTCGAAAGTCTTGTTCTTGGATTCGAAGTCTTCCTGCTGCTTATGGGCGTCAGCCTCTTTCGCTTCAGCATCCGCGAGCTTGGACGCGATACCTTTCTCGCGCGTGTCGATGGCGTTAAGGATGGGCTGATAAAGAAAATGCTTCAAGAGCCAGACCAGGATCAGGAAGTTGAGCATCTGCGCGATGACGGTGAACCAATCGATGAGCATAGGTCACTTACCCTGGACAGCGTGCGCGATGACGAACTTCCAGAATGGATTCGCGAAGATCAAAATCATGGAGACGACGAAGCAGTAGATAGCCAGGGACTCAATCATCGCTAGGCCGACGAAGAGCGTCCTGGTAATGGTGGCGGAAGCGTCCGGCTGCTGCGCGAGAGAGGTGAGAGCGGTCGCCACCGACTTTCCTTCGCCGAGCGCCGGGGCGAGGCATCCTATACCGATTGTCAAACCGGCTGTGACAATAGACGCGATGGCTATTGCGGTTGTGCTATCCATGAATCCTCCTTGATTCAGCTTTGCTTGGGAAGTGCTTTCGGGGCCGCGACGGCTACGTTCTGCCGCCTTGGAACCAACGTGGCCGCCGCGATATAGACCCCTGCAAGAATGGTGAAGATGTAGGCCTGAACCATACCTGTGAGCAGACCGAGCGCAGTCATGACGATGGGGAAGATAAAGGGGGTGATCGTAAGCAGAATGCCGACGATCATCACGCCGCTCATCATGTTGCCGAAGAGGCGCACCGCCAGGGCCAAGGTCCGTGACAGCTCACTGATGATGTTGAACGGCAGCATGATGATCGTCGGCTGCGTGTACGTTTTCAGATAGCCCCCCAGGCCCTGCTCGCGGATTCCATAAAGCGGCACAGCGAGAAAGACACAGAGCGCGAGCGCCGCGGTAGTCGAGAGGGAGCCGGTCGGTGGCTTGTAGCCGGGGAGGATCACACAAAGCGCGCACGTGGCTACGAAGACAAACAACGTCCCCAGAAACGCTAGGTATTTGCGTGCATCTGGCAGACCCACTTCCTTGATTTGGGATTCCAGCGTCGTAATGATGATTTCAAGCGCGCCCTGCCAGCGAGAGATCTTACCTTCCGTTGCAAGATGGCGCGTGATGAGCATCGCACCGAATGCCATCAGCAGCATCATGGCCCAGGTCGTCAAGATGGTCTCGTTCAGCTTGAAAAAGCCGTGTTGCCAGAAGATGACCTGATCGGAAGTGAGATTCATGGTGCACCTTCCACAGGAATGTCCAGCTTCGCATGAGCGAAAGAAGGTGCGTTGCGTGTGACGATAAACCGGGCCGCTACAAATCCCGCGAGACTACCGACCACGTTCCGCCAGTCGCCGCGACCTAAACAATAGAAGCCCAACATAACTACCAGTGTCCGAAGAATCATGCTGCCGAGAAATACGACCGCTGGATGCGCCGAGGCTACTCCTCTTCGCACCGTCCACCACAGCCCGACGAAGAAGAAGGCACCCAAAGCGAGGCCCCCGAGTATAGCGCCGCTGACTTTTAGCGTCTCACTCATCGGTGTTCTCCTCTCGCATGGATGCATCTTGCTGTGCGACCCAATGCCAGGCGTTGAAGCAGCCAATAATCAGACCTGCGAACAGCAGGGTAAGCGTCCAGGAAAACTTCTGCGGGTGTCGATCATCGAGCCAGACGCCGAGGGCCGCGCCCAATACCGTCGGTACCGCGACGGACCAGCCGATGAGTCCTGACATTCCGAGACCAAACCAGACGCCTTGATCCCCTGCACGCAACGCCCGCTGCTTTCTCGCAGCTTTGGCACCGATTTGCCCGGCGAAGAGATCCTCTTTGCCCGGGGCAATGCTGGGTGGCACGATCTCGTTATCGCTCATGAGCGAACTCCGCAAGTTTGCCGGCAAACGTGCTCTCCAACTTGTGGAGGGCGTCTCGAACTTGCCGCTCTTCATTGTTCAGAGTCAGGAACTGCCGCTTGACCTCGTCGTGCAGTTGGCCCAGATCGGTACCTCGAATCGCTCGCCGCACCGAAATCAGCACTTTCATCCCGACCTTTGCGAGGGCGCCTTCATCAACGGCTAGATAGGCCGGTGAACCATTGGCCTCCTGGTAGGTCAGTATCCCCGGCGCAAGTGCCGCAACACAGTCACGCCGATGTGGCAGAATACCGAAAGAGCCTGAGCGCGTCTCAGCCACGATTCGTTCCACGTTATCGCTCTCGAAGAAGATTCCGGAGGGGAGAAGCACCTTAAGCTGCATGGGCGGACCCCGCTGGGGCGGCTGGCGGCGGCATCGAAGTGGGAGTGGCTTTACCGTCCTGCTTCTTTTGGGGGGGCGCTTGCTTTGCTTCGCTGATGGCTCCGATCATGTAGAGCGCACTCTCGGGAACATCCTTGAACTCATCCCGCAGAATACGTTCGCACCCATCGAGCGCATCTTCCAGGCTCACCTGCTTTCCCTTCAAGCCGCTAAACTGCTCCGTTGCGAAGAACGGTTGCGTGAGAAAGCGTTCGAGCCGCCGCGCTCTTCCAACCGTTAGGCGGTCTGCCGGGGAGAGCTGGTCCAAACCCAGCATCGCCACGATATCTTTCAGTGCTTCGTATTCGGCGAGGGTCTTGCGAATTTGCTGGGCGACCCGGTAGTGGCGTTCGCCTACGATGGCGGATGTCGCCATGGCAGAGTTCGATTGCAGCAGGTCGATCGCTGGATACAATCCCTCGCTTGCCCGCTTTCGTGACAGCACAAGCGACGCCGAAAGGTGCCCAAAGACGTGCTCCGCCGCGGGATCGGTCAGGTCGTCCGCAGGCACATACACAGCTTGAATCGAAGTGATGGCACCGGCGTGTGTGTTGGCGATGCGCTCTTCCAGGCCGGACAACTCTGTGCCCATGGTGGATTGATACCCCAGCCGCGATGGCATCTGACCAAGCAGGCCGGAGACTTCCATACCCGCTTGAAGGAAGCGGAAGATGTTGTCCACCAAAAAGAGTACGTCTCGATGCTCGTCGTCTCGGAAGTATTCGGCCATGGTCAAGGCAGCGTGGCCCACGCGGAAGCGAGCGCCGGGGGGCTCGTTCATCTGACCGTAGACCATCACCATATCTTTCAGTACACCGGCATCCTTCATGCCGCTGTAGAGCTCTTCTCCTTCACGACAGCGCTCGCCGATGCCGCAGAAGATGCTCATCCCTTTCTGGTGTCCGATCATGTTGTGGATCATCTCGGTTAGCAGCACGGTCTTTCCTACCCCGGCACCTCCAAAGAGACCTGCCTTACCCCCACGCTCAAGAGGTACCAGCACATCGATTGCCTTGATGCCGGTCTGAAACACCTCGGATTTCGTAAGACGATCCGACAGCGGGGGCGGAGCCCGATGCACACTCCGCCACTCGGTGTTCGCAGGCTCAGGCTGGCGGTCGATCGCGTGGCCGAACACGTCGAACATGCGCGAAATGATCTTCTTGCCTACCGGAGCCTGCAGAGGCATGCCAGTATCCCTTACCGTCATCCCACGCGCGAGCCCCTGTGTCGCTGTAAGTGCGATGCCCCTTACTCGATCTTGATCGATCTGCTCCATCACCTCGATGACGATTGCTTCCTTTGTGCCACAGCGCAGAATAGAAAACACTGACGGCAGTTGGCCGGAGAATTGCGCGTCGACCACACTGCCCCTTATAGAGACGACGACGCCGCAATGGGGTGCCACGGGTTCGTCGGACATCGTTTGTCTCCAAAGTTGCGGCTGAATTACCCGTCCGGACTGGGCATATCCCGAAGAGAACCGGTGTACTCAACCCTATCTCGCGGGACAATATGAGGCTGTATTCTTTTGCTCACCTCTATTGAGTAGGTATGGGAGACATTCGCATTAGGGGGTCCGCAGGCGCGCCTAGGGAAACTCTGCACAAGTTCTGCGTCCGCGGCCTGATGGATTAATCTGATGGTTAGGGGTGGATGGCGATGAAGCAGCAGACGTTTGCGTCCCAGTCGATCTTTGAGAAGTATGGGCGGAAGTCTCGGCGGGAGCTGTTTTTGGATGAAATGGAAGTGGTTGTTCCGTGGCCCGAGTTACAGGCTCTGGTCGAACCGCACTACCCGAAGGCCGGCAACGGCCGTCGTCCTGTCGGGCTTGCGATCATGCTTCGGACGTACTTTATGCAACAGTGGTTCAACTTGTCCGACCCCGGCGTCGAAGAGGCGTTTTACGAGTCCTTCACGCTGCGGCGGTTCGCTGGTGTTGACCTGGGCGTGGCTCCGGCACCGGATGAAACGACAGTGCTGCGCTTCCGCCACCTGCTCGAAAAGCATGACCTTGGCGGTGCCATGCTCGACGCGGTGAACCTGCATCTGGCGGCCAGGGGCATCCGCATCGAGACCGGCACGATCGTGGATGCGACCATTATTCATGCGCCTTCTTCGACCAAGAACGAGAAGAAAGAGCGTGATCCGGCGATGCGTCAGACTCGTAAGGGCAAGCAGTGGTACTTCGGACTGAAGGCGCACATCGGCGTTGATGCAAAAGAAGGTCACGTGCATTCGGTGGCGACGTCTGCGGCCAACGTTTCAGACGTTCACATGCTGCCGGATTTGCTGCATGGCGACGAGCGAAAGGTGTGGGGCGACGGCGGCTATCAAGGCCAGACCAAGGCCATCCGGCAGGCCGCGCCCAAGGCCCAGGACATGACCTGCAAGCGAACCAGGTTCAAGAACTATGTCGATGAAGCGGCAAAGAAGAAGAATACGACGAAATCAAAAGTAAGAGCGAAAGTAGAACATGTCTTCCGTGTCCTGAAGCGCGTCTTCGGCTTCGACAAGGTACGCTACCGAGGCATCGCCAAGAACCATCACCGGCTATGCGCCAACTTCGCCCTCATCAACCTCTACCTCCACCGCAAGCACCTGGCGGGAACCGCCGCCTAGCGCCGGGAGACGGGCTATGAGTCTTCGACTCCGCACAAACCCCAGCCAGAACAAGCAAAGCACGGCCCCCCCCGCTGAAAAACTTGGCCGCCGACTCAAGTCACACACCGACATCGTCAAATCGGCCGCCTGCGCAGAGGCTCCCTAGCTCAAGCTTGTCTGGAGAACCACTATTGAGCGGGAATTAACGAGATACCGAGCGTCCGTGACCACAACCCCACTTTCGGATTCAACAATGTCGTTGGGTGACGCGAGCGATGTGTCGACGAGACGCTGCCAGCCAAGTGGGCCTGCGGCGTTGCTTGCGGGCAAGGCGAATGAGAGTGGTTCCCAGAAGGCGTTGACGGCGACGTAAAGCAAGCGCTTGAGCGATCCTGTATGAAGCGTAAAGGCAATCGCGTGAGAATCATCTTTCCAGTCGGGCTTTCCGAGCTCGATTCCATGCCATTCGTAATGCGCTTCAACCTCATACTGCTCCAGGCTAAGGCGTACACGATCGCTTGAGACTTCAGATCCGAAACGTAACCGAACCAGACATGCAACAAAGCGTCCCAATTCCTCATTGTGACTATTCAGGCTCCAGTCCAACCAACTCGTTTCGCTATTTTGGCAATAGGCATTATTGTTCCCCCCTTGGGTGCGGCGTCCTTCATCGCCCATCAGGAGCATAGGCGTTCCTGCCGAAAGCAGCGTAAGAGCAAGCAGGTTCTTAATCTGCCGCGACCGGAGGAGCGAGACAGCCTGATCCTCGCTTGGCCCCTCGGTTCCACAATTCCAGCTATGGTTGGCGTCCGTCCCATCACGATTGTTTTCGCGATTGGCTTCGTTATGCTTCGAGTCATACGACACAAGATCGTTGACGGTGAAACCGTCATGACAGGTCACAAAATTGATGCTTTGACCCGTGGGCCGATCCCCAACCCCGTAGAGGTCGAGACTCCCCGTGATCCGTTCTCTCAGCTTCACGACCGTCCCTTGCTCACCCTTCACGAAAGCTCGTATGTCATCCCTGAACTGTCCATTCCATTCCTTCCACTTATCGGGCCCAAAACTGCCAACCTGATAAAGGCCCCCTTCGTCCCAGGCCTCCGCAATGAGCTTTGTACCCGCGAGTGCAGGGTGGGAGTCGATCTCCCAGATGATCGGTGCGTTCACCATCGGCTCACCGGCTTCATTCCTTGAAAAGACTGAGGCCAGGTCGAACCGGAACCCATCGACGTGCATCTCGGAGACCCAGTACGCCAGGCTGTCGAGGATAAGACGCTTGACCACAGATTGGTTCGCCTTCAGCGTGTTACCGGAGCCGGTGAAGTTGGCGTAGCGGGCTTTGTCGTGGTTGAGGATGTAGTAGGTACTGTTCTCAATTCCGCGAAAGCAGACCGTCGGACCGCGCTCGTTTCCCTCCGATGTGTGGTTGTAAACCACGTCGAGGATGACCTCGATTCCTGCCTTGTGAAGGGCTTTGACCATCGTTCTAAACTCGTCCATACAGCGCAGAGGGTCGCTGTCTGTGCCATACGCGAGATGCGGAGCAAAAAACGACACCGGATCATAGCCCCAGTAATTCTCGAGGCCGTGGGGCGTATCCTGCGGATCGAACTGGAATACGGGCAGCAGTTCAACAGCGGTCACGCCAAGCTGCTGGAGATAAGGGATCTTCTCAACCACCCCCAGGAATGTACCGCGCTTGTTTTCCTCGACTCCTGAATTCGCGTTCCGAGTGAAACCCGCAACATGCATTTCGTAGATCACAGTCTGACGGAACGAGTGATTCAGAGGAACGTCATCTTCCCAATCAAAGCGGCTCGGATCGACGACAACACTCTTCATGCAACTTGCAGCCGTGTCTCCAGGCGCGCAGCCCGCAGCGCGGCTGTAGTTTTTTCCCACGGCCACGCTTCGGCCATAGGGATCGAGCAACACCTTCTGGCTATCGAAACGAAAACCTCCCGCCGGGTCGTCGGGACCGTGAACACGAAAGCCGTACAGTTGCCCCGGTGTGATGCCGCAAACCAACATGTGCCAATAGTGCGACGTGCGATTTCGCTCGCCGTCCAACTTGATGGTCCTTGAAGGAGCTACATCGTCAACTCCGTTGAACAGGAGAAGTTCAACCATTGTGGCATTCGCCGAAAATAGGCTAAAGTTTGTTCCTTTCTCGCAAACAGTTGGACCGAGAGGGAAAGGCCTTCCCGGGTCTGTCCCCTGCACAGGGTCTAGTGGCCGGATTGGTGTCATTCCATTCACCCTTCGTTTACTGTGCGACTCGAACTCGTCAGTTCATGAGTATGTCGATATGGTGTGCATGCCTGTTGTGTTCGTGCTCACTTCTCCGTTGACCGACTGATTGCTTGCTTCCTATCGATGCGGCAGCCTGGGCGCCTATGGAACAAGGACAATGGAGCTATCGTCGCGATCTCTGCTAAGCATGGCCAGCGCTTCATTCGCCTGTTCTAACTTCAGTACAGTCGTCTTCGGGCGTATACCGAGCGTATGTGCAATCTCAAGAAAGTCGCGGGCGTCAGCCCGGGTCATGTTTGCGACGCTGCG
Organism: Granulicella tundricola MP5ACTX9; assembly: GCF_000178975.2. Lineage (NCBI taxonomy): Bacteria > Pseudomonadati > Acidobacteriota > Terriglobia > Terriglobales > Acidobacteriaceae > Granulicella > Granulicella tundricola. The sequence continues at coordinate 2,972,368 of NC_015064.1, forward strand.
TATCTGCCGCTCGCCCCAGAGCAGGCTGTCGTAGTCGAATGCTGGAATCTGGGCCATATGAATGGCGTTGACCGCTACGACGCCACCTTTGCGAAGTGCGCTCAGCGCTGCGATCACAACCTCTCCGCTGGGAGCAAAGGTGATCGCACGATCCAGCGCAACGGGCGGCTTATCCCCGTCTTTTCCTACCCATGTTGCGTTTAAAGCGGCGGCGCGGTCACGATTGCCCTGGCCGCGAGATGAGACGTATACCTCGCAATTCCAAGAGTGCAACACCTGGATTGCCAGGCTTGCCGAGCTACCGAAGCCGTGAAGTCCTACTTTTTCACCAGGTTCAACTCCCGCCACACGAAGGCTGCGAAAGCCAATAATCCCGGCGCACAAAAGCGGCGCTGCTGCGGCATCGTCCAAGCCAACGGGGAGTGGCAGCAGGAAGTCGGTGCGTACAAGAACAAACTCTGCGTACCCTCCATCGACTGTGTATCCGGTGAAGACTGGCTCGTCACAAAGATTTTCCGCGCTATGCATGCAGTACCAACAAGTACCGTCCACTCCACCCATCCAGGAGACTCCGACACGCATTCCAATGGGGAAGTTTGGTGTTGCACCGTCGACGACTTCGCCGACGATCTGATGGCCGGGGATCAGCTGCGTCCTCAATGCGGGTAACTCTCCAGTCACGATGTGCAAGTCAGTCCGGCATACACCACAAGCGATCATGCGCAAGAGAGAGTGCCCCGGAAGCATGGTTGGGCGCGGAACATCTTCGATGCTGAGATACGGCTTCGTATCCTTAGCGGAATGACGAAAGATAGCCGCTTGCATCTACGCTCCCCACCTTCCCCGCGAATCGAAATGCGTGATCGCTAAGCTTATCTTGCCCTCTAGCCATCTCGAACCGCTGTGCAATAGGAGACAGCTTAAGGAGTTTGAAGCGCCCACACTGAACGATGGGACTTGTTCGAACTTGCAGCAAAATTTCAATGCACAGGGGAAAAGATGATGAAGAGCCAGATTTACCCGCTCGTAAATAGGTTGAGCGTTCCCGCGCCCGTTGCGGAGATGAGTGCAGTGCACGGAGTTCTGGAATCCGACGAGGTCAAGCAGATCGATCTTGCCACCGACCATGAGATCCAACTGGACGCGTCTTTGAATGAGTCTGCCGCAATGGAAGAAGAAGACGACGAACTAGAAGAGCAAGACAGAGTCGAAGCTGCGGCAGCAGCCAATCGGGGTTAGGCTTCTCCTTTCTAGACGTCTCGAAATGGCTGAACGACTATGGTAAGGGTTCTTGACTTTAACTCTTGCCTGGCTTCCGGGGTTCTTTCCAGCATGCCCACAGGTCTCACAAATTCGCTTCCGTTCAAGGGTGGAGCAAACGGCGAGCGAGACCTTAGGCGGGGAAGGCAGGGGCCGGTAGCCTTCCCTCGTCCCGCTTGCCCCTAAAACGTTTTGGCACTCTGCTGTTGCACCTCTATTTTCAGTCGAAAGCGCACTTTTACTGATCTAAATTGCACACCCTGGGCAGCAGCATGCCCACGTGTGGTCAGGATGCAGATAGACTCAGTAACACAGGTGACATATGAAACAGAGGCCTTTGAAGTCGTCGTCAAGCGCAGTAGAGTTTGATCCGGCCGTCTTCCTGGCGAGCGCAGGCTTGGGCCGACGGATTATCAAGGTCAAAGTCGGAGAGGCCCTCTTCTCGCAAGGCAATGCGGCTGAGTACGTCTTCTACCTGCAAACGGGTCGCGCAAAGCTTACGGTTGTGTCAGGAAGCGGCAAGGAAGCCACCATAACTTTGCTTGGGCCGGGCGACTTCGTTGGCGAGGAATCTGTGGCTGCTGTCGCCGGTTTGCATATGGCCACTGCCGTGGCCATCACGGCCTGTACAGCGCTCAAGATCAGCAGGGCGGAGATGTTGCGCGTTATGCACGAAGAACACGCATTCTCCGACATGTTTTTAGCGTTCCTTGTCTCCCGAAGCATGAGGATTCAAGCGGATTTGGTGGACCAGCTTTTCAATTCCAGCGAAAAACGCTTGGCCAGAATTCTGCTGCTTATGGCCGAATTCGGCCAGCCGGGAGAACCCGAGAAGCTGATCCCTCGAATCTCTCAGGAAACCCTGGCCGACATGATCGGAACCACTCGGTCGCGGGTCAGCTTCTTCATGAATCGCTTCCGTAAGTTGGGCTTCATCGAATACAACGGTCGTATTCATGTAAATAAATCCTTACTCAACGTGATTTTGCACGACCAGCTTTTTGAGCATAATGCAGTTGGGGCCGCACTCTTTCCCGGTCAACCAGAGAAATCGAGTCTCACGAAACGCCAGAGCAAGGCTAAGATGCCCGCCTGAAGGGCTGCTCTGCGCCCGGCAGGTTGCGGGAGTATGCTGTTTCCACTTTACCTACCAAGCGTTTCGTAGGGTCGCTCTCAGCGATTCTCCCTATTGCCCCACCAGTCAACAGACGTTCCACTCTGCCATCGGCCAAGATGGCTGTTGGCGTCGCTTTCTGATTTCGAGGGTATTCCGTAAGCATAAGCAACGCTGCGAGCAATTCTTCCGAGCGGGCGCGGTGATCGATGCGCGCGTCGTAAAGGTGGTCTTCGATGGCGGCGCCACTACTGCCGAAAATCAGGATGCGCGCCCGCGGCCAGTTCCGCCGCACGATCTCCGCGGTTCCGCTCAAAACGGCACGGCCAAGGCTCTCACTCAGAATAGCTATGGCGACCTCACACTCTTCGTTTCTCTCCGACTGGTTCCCGGAACAGGCTGAGACACCCACATAGTGGTCAGCAGCCGCGAGCAGCATACTACGAGCCGTGAGTAGTCCCGCGTGAGGCTCGACAATGAGTATGCCAGAAGGCAGAAACGTATAGGGGAACGAGTTCAGTACCTGGAGGGTCATAGAACACCTAAGAAAATCGAGTGTGGCACTTTGAAGTCAGGCGGAAACAAAGCTCGGCGAGCTAAGTGCCTGCATTGTGCCAAAGACAATCCGATTGTCTGCTTTATGTGATTTCGAAGTTGTATCGGATTGCACAGAGACCATGCGCGGACAGTAAGACTGTTCTCGGCAGGCTGACAGTTCCATTTCCAGTGCCAGTGATGGGGCTGGATGGCTACTCTGATCATCTTGGCATCAGGCGTCGGCTTTTCGTGCTTCAGATTCAGCGATTCGCAAGAAAACCTGTGCTGAGTTCGGGCCTTGTGTCCAAGCATGTCTTTCGGCAGCCGGAAGCTCTCTCGGATTTGCTAGAACCCTTCTATTGCTGCGAATCGCCGAAGTGAGTCCTGATGATCGAAGGCTAACTCCATATTGAGAGCCTCGCTGAGCGGAAGCCACGCTACGGCCTGAAGGTCGTCGGCAGCGGCAGAAGGAAGTTCGGACTGGAGGAGAGTAGACCACACGGTATCGATGATCTGGCCGCGCGGATCACGTTTCGGGTCTGACTGCACAGTAACCAGCTTCATGGATTTAGGAGAGACTTCAATCCCCGTTTCTTCTTTCAACTCGCGGGCGGCACACTGTTCGAGTGACTCGCTGCCAGGGTCCAGAAAGCCGCCGACAAGGGCCCAGGAGTTTGCGAAGGCTTTTGACTTCGGTCCCCTCTGACCAAGCAGTACAAAGAGGGTGCCGTCCTGCAGATAGAAGGGAATGATGGAACTGGTGATGCCGTTGATGGTCTTGTAGGCCATGAATTGCTCCTGAGAGTGGTTGGTACGTCGACGGCTTACTCCGGCAAGACCAGCGAAAACGTCGTTCCGTGCCGGTCATCTGTGCGGGAACGAACTTTGATGGTGCCGCTGTGCTTTTCGATGATCTGTTTGCAAACCCAAAGGCCGAGCCCATTTCCTATCGAACCTTTGGTTGTGAAGAACGGCTCAAAAATCCTGGGTAGTACCGCCGCGTCGATACCTTGACCACTGTCGGCGAGTGTAATCCGAATACGCGCGCTGCCATTCAGGGGGTCTCGCGAGGTAGATGCTCGGAGCGTGACCCTTCCGCCTTCGCCAAGTGCATCCAGGCTGTTGAGCATCAGATTCGAGATCACTTGCCGCAGTTCGCCAAAGACCGCGGTGATTTGCAGGAGATCGTCGCACTGCTTCTCCACGATGACCTGCGTAGACACCCTCTTTGCTTGCAGCAGGTCGATGACGGAATTCAGCAAAGTGACAACGAGAAAAGTCGTCGCCTCGGACGACTCACGATAGAAGCCAAGAGTCTGCCGGGTGATGTGGGCTACCCGCTTCAATTCACCGTCAGCCGTCTCCAGATACTGACGTATGGCCGAAGGGGTCTCGCCTGTGGTTTGCGCAAGGAACAATAAGTTCATCGCGGCGTCGAGAGGATTATTGATCTCATGCGCGAGCACCGCAGCCATGCGCCCGGCAAAAGCCAGCTTCTCGCTGCCTATTAGCGCCGCTTCAGCATTTTTTGCCACAATGATCGCGGCCTGCAGTTGAACATTCAACAGATCAGCGGCTTCCGTCAGCTCATGCTGGCGCACCGAGCCCAGCAGCAACGCCTCATTCATGGCGACAGCGTCCTGATGAAACTGGGCGGCTTCAGTTACCTGGACCATAATGCCGTGGTGGTTCTGGTTCGCCCCGCGCAACGGCCACATCGCGTACGACCAGTAGAGCGGATGGATACCGTTATGCTCCTGCCCGGTATGGCTATCGGCCAGCCCTGTCTTGGCGACCCGGTCAAGCAGTAACATGCATTCGTCCGGGCAGTGGGCGATGCTGGAGAAAGCCGTCCCGAGCAATTCATCTTTTGATTTGCCGGTGAGCAGGCAAAAGGCCAGGTTGACGTAGCGGAGAGTATGTAAGGAACCGCCCAATCCGGCCATCGGCATGGGCGAAGCGTCCGCTACGGCGCGACAAAGCGCCGAAAAATCCATCTCCGCGACGTTGACTATCTGTTCGGTTGCCATCTCATCCCCAGGTCAAGCCTTCCGGTTGAGTAGAAGATCTTCCGAGCTCAACGCCGAAAGCGGTTGTGGTATCCCAGTGATGAGGTCTACATAGTTCTTCAAACGCTCCCCGATAACGACGCCCTCGGTGGTGATTTCATACTTTCGGATTTCCCGGCTGTGCGCGGTTCTGCGCATCTTCACCACCATCATGATCTGGCAGAGTTCACCATCGATCTCTACATAGCGCATCCGGATGATGTCGTCGGTGAGGAATGAAATTGAATAGCTGCTGAAAGACAGCTCGGTGAAAGTCTCCGGCATCTCCAGAGTGCTCAGGATGGTGATTCCGATAGCGGTCAGGGCGAAGATCATGCGATAGAGCGATTCGCGGAAGTCAGTGCGGAACGAAGGTGCCAAAGCCATCTCGAAGCCGGCCAAGGAATCGATCACCAGACGCTTTGCGCCCGTTCTTTTCACGGCGTCGAGAATCTCCTGCATCATCTCGTCCACAGACAGATCCAGTGGCCGCAGGTAGATTACTTCCAGACTTCCTTCCGAAAGCGCAGTCTGAAGGTCTAGTCCGAACTCAGAGGCGCGGGCGGTGTATTCGTTGGGCCGCTCTTCAAAGACCGCCGCAATGCCCGGTTCACCCGCACGTATGCCCGCAGCGAGGAATTGCGTCGCCATCAGCGATTTACCAGTTCCCGAAGAACCAGCTATCAGCAGACTGTCTCCCTCTGGAACGCCTCCGCCCATCATCTCGTCCAGCGCCGGAATTCCCATGGACAGACGCTTCACGGTGCTGAATGTCTTTCTCGCGCCAACTAGCCCAAGGGTGCGTGAGAAGGCTTGCAAGCCAGCTTCGGTGATGCGAAAGGTATGTAACCCCGGCACCGAAGCTTGTCCACGCAATTTCATGATTTGCATCTTGCGAACGACCGAGTTACGGTCCACTTGCTGAAAGAGCCAGAAGAGGCCGTCGGCAACGGTGAAGACGGGGTTGTCGCGCAGTTCCAACTCAGAGTACTCGCCAATCAGGAACGTGGTTGCCTCCCAACTGGTGAGCAGCAGCGCCAACTGCTGCACGAACGTTTGCACGGCCATATTTTTGCCTTCCAGCATCTCGCTGCGCAGCACCGTGCGAAAGGAGTCCACAACCACTATGCTGGGGTTGGCAGCCTCGACCTGTTTGGAAATCTCTGCCAATACTCCCTCCAACCCGCGCTCGACGAGGTCCTGGCTCAAGTTGACGAAGCGCACGGCATTGTTCAGCTTCGTCGCATCGAAGAACGTGAATTGCTGCTGGTAACGCAGCATCTTCAGCGCTGGTTCACCCAGTACAGTGAAGTAAAGCGCAGGCCGCTCCGGCGTGGCGTTGGCAAAGATGAACTGATGGGCCAAGGTGGTCTTGCCGCATCCAGGCGCTCCGGCGATGATGTTGAATGAAAACTCAGGAAGGCCGCCGCCGAGTACTTCATCCAGCCCAGGTACGCCGGTCCTCAATTGGTTGATCTTGACCCTTTTATGCTCGTTCATTTCGATTCACACCTTTCATAGTTGACTTCGGAGCAGGGCAGATTCGGCCATGCATTTTGCAAGAGCTGGAGCGTGAGAGACTCGCCGATGAACGTAGTCATCAGCCCAATGAGCTGGGCAATGAGGACGCCACCCCACTGCGCTGTTTCGCCGTTCAAACCTCGGAGCGAACCGTTCGGCTCAACTTCCCAGGCGTCGAGGATTTGACACTCCTGTTTCGACAAGGTCAATGCTCGCTCAAGGAGCGAGCGGAATCCCGCTGCCCCAGCGAGCGTGGCTAACGGACGGCGCAGCTTGTCGCAGACGGATCTGATCGCCTGCACATCCGACATGTCAGACGCAGTCTCATCTCTTTCTAAAGCAAGAAGCTGCTTGGCGAGATTCCGTGTCGTAGGAGTATCTGAGCATCGCATCGTGTCTTCACTGGCGCTTGTCTGGAGCCCTGTGGGAAGTTTAGCCATAGCCCGTCGCTCGGGTTGGTCAAAAGAGGACACCTTCTTGTCCGTCGTGGGAGAGTCAATCGAGCAGGGCGAACGTCAAATCGGTCAATATTGCACGGCTTGGCGAAGACGTTTGACGTAAGGTATGTTGTGCAGCGCCATAACGGCGCAATCCCATGTCTCGTATCGGCAGGGAACTTCTAAGCGGGATGGTCGCTGCGTCTTCCCAGCGACCTTAGCGTAAGGAGAACTTATGTATTCTCAAAGAATGATTCACGATTGGGCCCGCAGGCTCGTTGCTTCCGAAGTTGATACGGAATCACCTTCTGCACGGACCGAGGGCGCCACCCTTCGCGTCTATGAAAAGCTGCGCCAAAAGCTCCGCGCACCCGTGGGAGTTGATGGATTTCAAGCGCTTGCCGCCCGTGCTCTATCTCTCGCGAAGTCGCAGTCTCCCAGACTTAGTACCGTGCAAGTAATGGCGACCGGTGACTTGAGCGGTCTTAGCGAAGTTGAGTTGCAAGCGGGCACAGACGAGGAGGACGTGGTCGGGATCATCCTGATTGCACAGCTGCTCGGACTGTTTCTTACACTACTGGGAGAAGCGGCCACGGTGTCTTTGATTGAAAGTGAACCTGTTCGGATCGACACCAAATCGGAAATGGAAATACCGGAGGCAACCATCCCCGCCGCGGGCACGAGCTACTTAGGACCCTTTGAAGATATTTTGCTGGAAGCTGATCAATTGAGGAATGTGAGCGAACGCCTTGAGACCCTTGCGGACAAACATGTCGGTATCGAAGAGGTAATGAGCGTTGCGGGGAGCATTCGCAATATTGCGGCGGTGTTGGACGTCTTTACGGTTATCCGAAGCAAGCCTGGCGGTTTGAAGGCGAACGTACTCACCTCACCACAGAATGGCTATTTGAATTGAAACCAGTTTAGTACCGTCTGACGGAGATACTTTCTTGCGCTACGCATCCGCGGCAGCGGCTGCAAGAAGGTGGCGGGATGTTTAGAGACAAGCGGGATGGGGGATAGGGGGAAACCGAAGAGGTTTCTCCCGCGTTGCATTTTGGCATTTACAAAGAAAAGCGGGAGCCGATGATCGGCTCCCGCTTCGGGTTATGCTGCAATTTTCTTCTTGTTTGGATTTGCCCTTTGCGCTTTGGCCTTTGGAGCGGGTTTCGCAGGAGACTCGATGGGTGTCGGCTGCTTTGCCTTCTTCGCGCCTGCTTTTTTCTGCGGTGGTGGCGCGAACACGCCTTCGGCTTCGGTGAGGAAGTCGAACTCGCCTTCGCGTGGAATGCCGACGTGTCCGGCAAGGGCTAGGCGCAGGGCGAAGCGGGTTAGCTTGTCGTCTGCGGTCGTGTCGATGGTGGAAATCAGTACCTCTTCGGCACTGCGCTGTTCGTTTTCGTTGTCTCCTGCGATGTCCTCGGCCAGGTCGTCGGCAAAGGTGTAGGGGTCAAGGTTGACGATGGCGCGGAGCAAGACGCGGAGTTGCGCTGCGCTCAGGATGGCTGGGGCATTCTCAATGATGCGCTCGAACGTGGCTTGGCGGGCTTTGATGATTTCGGCTCTGCGATTGTGCTCGGCTTCGATCGCCGCTTGCTCCCGCTCGAATTGCTGTTTGCGCTCCTCCTCCCTGCGCTGGCGTTCTTCCTCGTACTCCGCTCTCTGCCGCTCGAACTCGGCTTGACGTTCTGCGGCCTCCTCTTCCGTCTCGGCTTCTGGAGCGGGTGCCATCGCTGGGACAGGATGGGCGGCTGCTTCGGCTGCGGCCTGTGGGTCGTGTACCGGGCAATGCTTATCGGTGCAGACGGTCAGCTTGCGGCCAAGCTGCTTGCCATAGACCACGATTGCGGTCTTAGCGGATTGGCACGGCGTTACCGGCTCGGCGTCGGGGTTTTCGGTCACGGCTTCGATCTCCCGAATGTGGCCGCGCTGAACGGCTCCCGGTCGTTGTTCCTTGGGATTACGCCAGCCGTTCTCGATCTGAAGGAGTCCGGGATGGGCGGCAATCTCCCGGTCTAGGAATGCCTCAACCTTGACGTGGTAGCAGCTTGAATCAAGGCACTGGTCGGAAACCACGTCGGCAAAAAGTGCGGTGTTGTATCCGCTGCGCCGGGGGCAAGTGGTGCAAGCTCCGGCCTTCGGGTTGAGGGTGGTATCTTCGTGATCGAAGGGCGCATCCGCGAGAGACAGATAAAGGTTCGTCTGAATCCAAGCGGAAAGATGCTTGGCGGGTAGCAGATGCGGCTCTTTGTCCTGCCAGTCTTTGCGCCAGCATTGCTCATAAGCTGCGGACTGTGCGTCTTGAGGAAGACGCGCAAGCAAGTTGGCATGGCTGGCGGTGATGCGCTCGGCGGTAAAGGCCTCCGCAATCGTGGGAATGAGTTGCAGGAGGGACAAACGGGCGTAGATGTGGCTTGCGCTTTTTCCTGACTTCTCCACTAACGCGGCTACGTCGTAACCGGGCATGTCAAGCAGGCGTTGGAAGCCCTGCGCCTCTTCGTATGGGTGAACGTCCACACGCTGCGAGTTTTCAATTAACTGCCACTCAAGCGCCTGGGCGTCGTCGATCTCGACGATACGGGTGGGGACTGAGAAGACTTCGGCAAGTAACGAAGCGCGGTAGCGCCGTGCCCCTGCGACGATCTCGAAGCCTTGATCGTTGGGGCGGACGGTGATTGGCTGGATGAGGCCGTTGTGCTTGATGGACTCGGCAAGCTCGTACAGCTTGGCCTCATCGAAGGTGCGGCGGGGGTTGGTGGTTGATTCGTGAATCTGGTCTATGGCGAGGAATTGGAATGCGCTGCTATCTTGCATGGCTGCTCTCCTTGAGCGGTTGCACTGCTTCGGCGGTTGTGGAGCGGACGCGCTTTCCCATCCGCTCCGGGGCGGGAAAGGGTTAGGGGCGTGGGGTATGCTGCTGCTCGAAGGCTTCGGCGAATCCCTGCAATCGCAGGTTGTTGTCCCACACCTTGGCCAATCGCTCGTGCTGCTGGTGCAAGCTGGTGAGGTAAACGTAGTGGTCGCCGACAATATTGCGGCTCCACTGCTCGACCCCGACATAATCGTTGCGATAGTAGAAGGGGTTAAGGTGCGCCCCTCCTGCCAAGCCGAACTCGAAACACATTTCCGGGTCGCGCATCAGGTCGCCGTTCTGTTCACCGTAGTGACAGACAGAGATTGCGGGAAGACCACACGGGCCTGACTCGTCGGTCGCTTCGATCACCAACGCCATATAAGGCGGGTTCTCGATCTTGAGGTACAGGCCGTGGTGCCAACCTCCGGCCTGTTTGAGGATTTGAAGGATGGTTTTCATTACGCCACCTTCGCCAGTTCTGCATCAGGCATGGCCGCTTGTTCAGCGGTCGGCGGCTGCAATGCGGCAAGGATGACACCGGAGGTCTGCTGGATGACTTCCAAGCTCTCGGCCAGGAGCGAGGCGTTGCCGTGGTACAGGTGGATGTAGTCGGCGGATGCCGAACCTGTATCCAAGCCAACCGCCTTCCCAATCACGAATGCGATAGCCTCGGCCTCTGTCTCCCGCACTACCTTCGTGGTGGTGGTGCGACGCTCCGCCTTATGCAACATCTCGTGCGCGAGTTCATGGACTAAGGTGCTGAACTCCTCGGCCTCGGACTGGCCGGGAAGGATAGCGATCTTCCCGCCGTAGCTCATCCCCAACGCGGGTGCGATCTTCTCGGTGAAGACAAGCTCGATGCTCTGCGCCCTGATGAAAGAAACGAGGCGGTCTTGGTTCTCGCCTACGGTGCCGCGCATTTCCCTCAAACTCGGTAGCTCTGCGCCTTCGGTCTGCGATACATCTTATCTCGTGATTTGCGCCCGACATGGCCTTGCCACCGCGCGCCGCCGCAGGGAGCGAATGTACTCCTCGATAGCAGTTCATGGATGCTTGGACTGTTATGCCTACTTACCTTGCGAAGCGAAGTTCAGATGAGATCGGGGTGCGTTTTCGCGTCTGCGACGGCGACGGTAGAGTCATGCCGTTGTGTGATGAGTTTCTTTTCCAACTCCGGCTGCGGGATTGTTCTGTGTACACGCAACGTGCGTATGCACTGGGCTTGGCGCATTTCTTTACATGGCTCGGCGCGAACGGTGTCGAACCAGAGCGAGTTACGCGCCAGGTCATAGGCCGGTATATCGCAGACTTCGGGGAGAGCGAGCCGGGTGGTGCCGTGACGACGCGAGCTGCGCCGAAGGCGCGAAGCGCACGCACGGTAAATCACCGCCTCAGCGTGTTGGCTTCATTCTTCGATTTCCATATTCGTCGCGATACCGAAGACGGCGCCGGTCCCTGGTGTGGCCGCACGAACCCTGCATCGGGCAAGCTGCTCGACCGCGAGTTGCGGCACGGTATGATGGGCCGCGATCTGCCGCCGCGTACACGGCAACGCGATGGCTTTCGCCGCAGAGTGCCTTATGAAGTGCCGAAGCGTATCGAGCCGGAAGAAGTTCAGAGGTTGATCGACGCTGCTTCGTCTTTTCGGGACAAGGCGAATCTTACGCTGCTTTGCCGCACCGGCCAACGGATTGGCGATTGGAACGAGAGTGCCGGAAGGCACGGCATTCTAGGGATGTCTCTGTCGGATGTCGACCGCAAGCGCGGCCTGATCGTCGTTCGCCTCAAGGGTGCAAGAGACGAACATCGTGTCCCCGTCACCGACGATTTCTGGCCCGTGTACGAGCGCTATCTCAAGGAAGAGCGTCGCACAGCCGAAGACTGTGAAGCGCTCTGGATTGCTCTGCGGAAGGGACGCGGCAAGCCTTTGACCTATGCAGCGTTCGAGTCGTCGCTACGCTACATTGGCGGCAAGGCAGGTGTGCCCGTCCATCCCCATCTCTTCCGCCACACGCTCGCACAAGGCGTTCTCGACCTGACCGGCAACCTCAAGATCGCCCAGGAGATCCTCGGACACGCGCATATATCGACCACAGCGGACATCTACACGCGCGTCGATCCGGTGTCTCTTGTCACCGCACTGGCAGCGGCGAAGTCCAGCTTCGACGCCGCACACCGTCCATCGTTGAACGTTCCCAGCGAAGAACGACGATATGTCTTCGACTACGACGCGGATACCATTGCGGAGCTCGAAGACGCCGTGAACAACCAAGCACTCACAAGGAGACCGCACCCATGAAGCCGTCCCTGACTGACCAACTCTACGACAGAGCTGCCTTGCTCTTACGATCCGACGAAGTCATTGCGTCTCTTCGCCTGACCCATGAAGACAAGAGCAAGATGCGAGGCGCATGCAAGCACCTCGCGGACGCACTCGATGGTTGCGTGGGGATCACGCTTCAGCAGCGATGGCAAGACTTTGAAAAGACTGTCTGGCCTCGATGGGCCAGCAACATAGACAGGCCTTGTACGCTGTGGACCTGGGGCGCACGCGTTCTCGTGCCAGCTCGCATCGTAGTTCCCAGCATGGAGTGGCTCTGCGATTTGCGCGTCAACCAGTGGGTCGTGCGCTTTCCCGAAGACGATGTACTGGTCCAGCAACACACGCTACTGCTACAGGCAACGGCAGGCATTCGGTGGGCCTCGCCGCACTCACGGCACCTCGCTGTATCGAGCGGACTGCGTCTGCTGCTGACTCGCGGCTATACGACTCTCAACGAGATTCAGGATGACGACCTCAAGCAGCTCTCCACCCACTACTCGAAGGGGACCGATGTTCTCGACGCGGCGTTGTGCGCGCTCGGCGTCTTCCCCCGCACGCCCAGGCATGGATCGACACGCCACAGCCGCCGGCGACTCCTGACCGTAAGTGAGATCGTTGATGTCTCGCGCACGCCCGAAGCCTTCCGCGTGATAACGGTTCTTTACCTTGAGGCGTATGTCGCCCGCGTCAGCGACAGTTACACCACCCGCAGACATAAGGCGATCGCATTCGCGCATTTCTGGCGCTACCTCGCGGAAAAACACCCCGAGGTAACGAGCCCCGCGCAGGTGCGGCCACTCCATCTGCGCGAGTATATCCCCCACATCATGGCCCATGCGCTGACCGTAAGACGGGGCAACAAGACCGAGGAAAAGGTAAGCATTACGGCTAATTCCTGGCTTACCGACCTGCGCACCTTCTTCAGCGATCTTTGCGCTTGGGCACTCGAACCCGATTCGCCATTTGCCCACTTTGCTCCGCCAACGGTGCCGCTCACCAGGCACTCGCTGCTGGGGCTTGGCTTCGAGAAGGCACGCGAACGGACACGCGCACGCATCACCGCAACCGTGCTCGACCTCGAACGAGAGATGCCTGCGATACGTTCCTTCGCGCTACGGCGATGGAACGAGGCAACTGTTCGTGTGGCGAGTTTGCCTGCTTCGCCGAAGCCGTGGACGCAAGAGACCGACAGCTTCTGGGACTGGGCGCTGCTGGAGTTGCTCGTGCAGAGCGGTCTGCGCATCGAGAGGCTTCCGATCTCACCACCCTCGACATCCTCAAGCGCAAGATGCCCGATGGCCGCATCTATTATCTGCTCCATGTGAAGCCCTCGAAGTTCGACCGCGCTCGCGTCCTGCCCATCGGTGACGGGTTGGGCCGCGTCATCGCCGAGATCGTCCGCCATGTGAAGCGATTTCATGGCACCAGCCATGTGCCCATCTGCAACCACTGGAACCTCGCGCAGAAGAAGCCTCGACCACCGGCACCTTATCTCATCCAGGCCATTCGGCACCCCAGCGCTCCGGGACTCCAGACGATCCGCGCACGTATCAAGAGCCTATCGACCAGTGCGGGTGCGCGCCGCGCCGATGGATCGCCGCTGGTCCTGCTGCCTCACGATTGCCGGCGAGTCTTCGCCTCCGAACACCTGAACAACAACACGCCCGTCCACGTCATACAGGCCCTGCTCGGACATGCCTCGCTCGATACCGTCATGATCTACGCCAAGCTCTATCCCAGCCAACTGATCGAAGAGTACCGCAAGACCATGCGCGGGCTTTACAACGCCCACTATGGAGAGGCTGGACTCAAGAACCCCACTGCCGAAGAGTGGTCTGCCTTCGCCGCCAGTTGCAACCTGCGCGATATGGGAACGCACCTCTGCGCTCTGCCCACGGGAGAACACTGCCCCAAAGGACTACTCTGCCTCGGCTGCACCCACGCTCAACCGAAGAAGAGCGCCGTACCTGTCTTCCGTCGCATGCTCGCGAGCCATCAACGAAGTCTAAGCGCAGCCAAAGGACACAACGAACCAGCAGGACAGATCGCTGCCCGCGAACTGGAACTCGTCCGCATCCAGACCGCCTTGCAACGGGCCTCCGAACTGAGCGATGATGTGGCTGCTGCCATCGAGGCGCATGCCTGACATCCGCTCCCTGCGGCGGCGCACGGTGGCCAGGCCATGCCGGGCGCAAATCACGAGATAATCTGTCGAAGACGTAGGCATTACGAAAACCGACTAGAACGCGGGTGTTCTGCCTGGTGATGTCCCTTTCGGCCTCCTCATCCTTCTTCCGCTTGATGCCGACGATGGGAGCGAGAATGCGGATACCGCGCTCTCCCTTCCTCACTTTCCGTCCAAGCTGATTCCATGCGTACAGGCCAGCTACGCGGGTTGCGGTCGGCTTCTGCCTAGCGATCTCCAAGATGTTCCCGAAGGAATAGTTATGAAAACGGCTCATGGCGTCGAGGTAGGCCGTGAGTGCATCGCTGTGTCCTGCCTCTAGCTGCTCGATGAGGCTCTTCACATTGGCGGCGATGATCTCTTTTGCTGTCTGCCGTTGCTGCGGTTGTTTAGGGTTTTCGCTAATCGGGGTAACGGGGGCGGTGGGGGCGGTGACGATTTCGGTATTCATGGTTGCTTCCTCCTGTGGGCAGTTGCACTGGCTGTTGCCGTTGAATTGGCAGCGGCGTGTACATACATGCCGAACGCCTCCTGGCGAAGGCGGGGGGTAGCAACTGCAAGGGGAGGGGTCTCTCCCACCCTTGAAATGAAGCGCAGCGAGAATGGAAAGGGCGTGCGAAGCGAGGGCTGCACAAGCGCAGCGCGGAAGCCTGGGGATACCCCTTGCGGGCGCGAGGGGCGGAGCTCCTGAGCGTACTTAGCACTTGCGTTACGAAATAGACCGGAGACATGGTTTACAGCGAAGCGCGACGGTAACGGACACGGGCCGTTTGGGTGACACACGACGATGGTGTATGCCCTGGAAAGAGAGTCGTATCTTGGATCAACGTTTGCAGTTCTTATCGAGTTATCAGAAGGAAGAGATGTCAGTAGCGGACCTGTGTCGCGCGTATGGAATCTCACGTCCAACGGCCTACCGCTGGATCAACCGTTACAACGAGACCGGACCAGAAGGACTCGTGGATCGCAGTCGCCGGCCGCATACCTGCTCGCACGCAACCCTTGAGCCGATGGAGAACGCTATTCTCGTGCTCCGGGCCAAGCATCCGTCTTGGGGCGCACGCAAACTCAAGGCAAGGCTGGAAATGTTACAGCCAGAACTGGTATGGCCTGCAGCTAGCACATTCGGAAACATCCTGAGCCGCGCGGGCTTGACGAGTCCACAGAAAAAAAGAAAACGCATCACGCCTTGCTCAGAGCCGTTCTCAATGGTCACGGGACCCAATCAGCTGTGGTGTATGGATTTCAAAGGCTACTTCGTGACGGGAGACGGCAAGCGATGCGATCCGTTTACGATAACCGATGCGTATAGCCGTTATTTGATTCGTTGCCAGATTGTCTCGCGCATAGACCTTAGCCAGGTTCGAGCGATCTGTGAAGCAGCTATGCGGGAATATGGAATGCCAGCTCGTATCAGGACCGACAACGGCGCGCCGTTCGCGGGCACGGGGCTCATGGGACTTTCGAAGCTTGCGCTCGGCTGGATGAAGCTCGGGATCGTGCATGAGCGCATTCAGGCAGGCCGACCGCAACAGAACGGTCGTCACGAGCGCATGCATCGCACGCTGAAGGAGGACACGACGAAACCGCCTGCATCATCTCTTCGTGCTCAGCAGAGCCGATTCGATAATTTTCGCTACGTCTTCAATAACGAGCGCCCACATGAGGGCCTGAAGAACGCAGTTCCGGCCAGTCTCTATCACCCCAGTTCTGTCCGACTGCCACGCAAATTGCCGGAGTTCACGTACCCCAAAGGGCTTCTTCTGCGAAAAGTGAATAACAGTGGCGACATCAGCTGGCACAAGACAAGAATTTTCATCAGCGAAGTATTCCGCTTCGAAGAGCTCGCGCTTGAGCTAACCACACCGGGGTTCTACAGAGTTTACTTTCGAGACCTCGAGGTCGGAGAGCTAAATGCGGAAGAGCTTCGTTTCAGAGCTGCACGAAGAGTCGTTTGAGCTCGATGAGTGAATTGGCCTGTTCTCGTCAGTTGAGAATGGATGGCCGCAATTACTGCTGAGCCTCTCTTAGGCGGTCGAACAACTTGGTCAGGCATTCGTCAGAGAGGCAATGAGCCTGCACTCCGCGCTCGACTGCTTTCCGTCACATGACGAACCGATGCGTCGAAGCTCGAAAGCCAAGCGCTTCAGATCGGTGATCTTAGACTCCACCTCTTTGAGGTGATCTGTAGCCACATTGCAGACATCGGCACAGGTCGGAGACTGACAAGCAGAGAGTTGTAGCAGGTCTTTGATCTGCACCAGGGTGAAGCCAAGTTCCCGACATCGCCGTACAAAGTTCAAGCGTTGGAGATGCTCCTGAGCGTACACGCGATAGTTGCCGGACGTTCGTTCGCAAACGGGCATCAACCCGGCCTGTTCGTAATAACGGATGGTAACGACCTTAACGCCAGCCTGCTTCGCTAAATCGCCGATGCGGAAGAGTGCGCTCATATTGACCCTATAGCCACTATAGACTTTAGGATCGCTGCATGAGATGGTTCACGCTTCTACTGGCATTTTCAGTGGTTTCAACCTCGTACGCCCAGGTAGTAGGACACAGCGCGCCTCCGCTTGACGATGATCCGAGCGTCATCCTTGAGCTAGGTGCTGCTACGAGTTGGACTACCACGGGAGGCGCTGCGAGCTTTGCCCCTAATCTCGCGGCGGAGACCACTCCAATCGAAAATTGGCTGGAGATTGAGGCTGGCGTTTCGCCCTTCTTCACACGGAACTCCACCGAATGGGACACGGATTTCCTTTTCAAGAAGCCATGGACACTTTCTTCGAAAGCCGAGTTCATGCTCGGGGTCGGGCCGGAATGGGTCTACCTTCGGCAGCATGGAACAACATCCAACTCAATCGCGGGCGAGGTCGCCGGAGACTTCATGTTCTGGCCCAATGGCAAACACCGTTTTGGTTGGTATCTGGAACCGGCTTATGACTACAACTTCATGGCCGGTCATCAGCAATCTATTGGTATGAGCGCAGGCCTTTTAATCGGCATCAGACGACAACGTCATTGATGCTGGCATGTTTCTCTCTATGATCTTCGATTTCTTCCGATAAACGCTCATCCCAGTCGGCACATATCACTGACGAGATGCCGCCTTGACGGGACTAATCACGGGACAGTTGCCTAAGGACGCTGTAGGTGTATTTCAGGTGCTGATTGGGGACTGAAATCCTCATGCATAAGTTGCTTTTCCAGTTCTTGGGAATGCCTTTGAGGTTTTGTCTGAATGGTTCAATCATGAAGGATCACCTGCAAAAGCGATTTATTGACGCGAATGCGCTCGTCATAGTCGATGAAGCCCAACTTTCGAAATCGATTGAGAAAGAAGTTGACTCGCGACCGAGTACAGCCAATCATCGCCGCTAAAGTTTCCTGACTGATGTCTGGTACTAAGGTCTCGGTCACGCCTTCTTTGCCGAAATTTGCGAGCAAGAGAAGTGTCCTGGCGAGTCGCTTTTCGCTCGAATTGAAGAGTTGATCAATCAGGTCCGCTTGGATACGGTTTGTTCGAGCGAGCAGATGTGCGATGAACAGGCCGGACATCGCAACCTCGGCGTCCACTACTCTTTTCATTTCTATTTTGGTAAGCCGGAGAAGCACACAGTCCGTAAGCGCCGTGGCAGAGGCAGAACGAAATGGCTGTAGAGTCGACATGCATTCTTCCCCAGCGAAATCCCCAGGATTCAGAAGCGCAATCGTTGCCTGTTTACCGGACTCCGAGACCACCGTTAGCTTAATGGTGCCATCTTGCACATAGTAGACGGCATCACAAGTGTCGCCTTGAGCGTAGATTGGAGAGCCCTTACTGAAAGAGGCAATGGTCTTCCCAACCCCCGCTTTTGAGAGGAACTGCTGCACATCGAAGGTTTCGAGAGAGTCCGCCATAGGGTCGTCCGATTTCACCGCTAGATGGCCGGTTATCACTCCGATAGTAGTCCTCTTACTCCGATTCCGTTCAGCTGTCTGCCTCCCAGGGGACGCTACTAAATCTTTGTGTGCTAAACAGAACAGCGGGACTTTGGCATTATCGCCATAATCGACGGAGCTATCGAATGCACCCTCGATAGTTCCGTGATGCATCGTCACGTCTTCTTAGGCAGGTATCGGACATGCTTTGCACTCTGGGAATCGAGCTGATTCGGCAATACGAGACTGCTGTAAAAGATCGGGATGTCGCGAGAGACATCTTGCTCACGTCTTCGGCGAGGCATTATAAAGTTCGAGAGCCACCCTTTGAAGACCTGATGTTCGTCGCGAAGCAAAGATACAGTCAAGCTTTTGTGGCGTGGGTCACCCATCGAGGATCGTGCGCGGAATGTCAGATCGTGTACGGAACAGACGATCAGTTGCAATTCGTTTCTGTATGAAGAAGTCTTCCAGTACGAAAGGACGATAGGGCTATGGCGCAATACTTAGGCAAGGTGATGTGGTTCAGCAACGCGAAGGGATTTGGCTTCTTAAGCCGTGACGGCGGTGCCGATGTATTCGTTCACTTTAGCGCAATCGTCAACGACGGATACAAAAGCTTGGCAGAAGGTGAGGACGTTTCATTCGACGTTGTCCAGGGTGACAAAGGACCGCAGGCCGCTGAGGTGCGGCGAGTCGTCATGGGGTCGACCCAAGCGCCAGAAGACCCAAGAGTGCCTTCAGCCGTTCATTTGCAAGTAGCTGGCTCGTAATGTCACGTTCCTTTTGCCAGCAAAAAGTGAAGGCGACAGATGACTAGTATCAATCACGCGGTTGCGACAAAAGACGACGAAGGGCACACTGCGGAGATCCCGCGACTCCTGCTCGTTGATGACAACGAGATGGTTCGGCTTACGCTCGCAAAGATTTTGGAAGGTGGCGGCTTCAACGTAGCTACGGCCCAAAGCGTCAACGAAGCCTTGAAGCTGATCGGTTCTCAGCCGTTCGACGCGCTACTCAGCGATCTCCATATGCCCGGAGCTGGCGATGGACTGACGGTCGTCAGCGCCATGCGGCACTTCAATCCGAAGGCTGTCACGATCATCTTTAGCGGGTTTCCCGAGATGAAAGAGGCCGCAGCTGCAATTCTGCTGCAGGCGGACGAAATCCTTGTAAAACCAATGTCGCCTGATGTTTTGATTCAAACCATCAAAGACAGGCTGAAAGCTGGAGCGAATGCGGTTGGACGAGTCACACAAACAGTCGCTTTCCTCCTGGAGGAAGACACTCAGATAACAATCGACGACTGGTTGTTACGCGTGAATCTGGAACCGGATGTGATCACCGTACGTCTTTCTACCGAGAAGCGCTGCGCTCACCTCCCTCATCTATTCCGTGATCTCATCACTCGCCTTCGCAAGCCGCTACCGCTGGGGACACGTGCATTGCCCTCGGCAGCTGCAGTCGCTCACGGGCTCGCGAGACGTGAACAGGGATATACCGCAGCAATGATCGTCGAAGAGTCCCGAATGCTACAGGTAAGCATCTTTCAGACGCTTCAAAACAATCTGCATCGTGTTGATTTCAGCCTCCTGCTGCTCGCCGTGATGGCGATCGCGGACGAGGTCGATTCGCAATTAGCTCAGACAATGGCAAGCTACATCGCGGAAGCCAAGGTCGATCTCCTCCCGGTTGTCGCGTGACTGGTTTAGGGCCGCTATGAGTACGGCTGGTGTTTTCGCTCAGTCCGACGCGATACTCTTTGCGAGGGTTCAGGCAGGTGACGAAAAGGTCATGGGGCTCCTTTACGACTTGTATTCCTCGGTCGTTTATTCCATTGCACTAGCGGTCGTGAGCAGTACGGACAATGCGGAAGATGTCTTGCACGAGACCTTTATGCAGCTTTGGAGAGAACCTACCAGCTTCGCCCTGCGTGACGGGAGTTTGAAGGCCTCTTTAGCGACGAGTACATTTCGCCGGGCAGTTCAAGTTCGGGATAAATACCAAGCCGCAGCGTTCACGGCTTCCAAAAACAAGGAGGAAACACTGTGAACACTACTGCTGCGGCGACCCGAATTGAGAACAAGTTGACGATTTCGCGTCGGTTCGCGGGCCGATTCTCGGCAACAGCGAGGTAGCTTGTTTCATCCGGAAGAATGCTCCCCATCGGCTATTGTGCCGCTCCAAAAGCGCACATGCCCTGCGCGGATCGCGATAAGCCAATAATTGCGAAAACTCCCGGTAAACGCGCGCTAAGTCAGCGGTGATGACGATGAGTACAGAATCGCCAAGGCGCTCACCGACGCTGTTTCGGGCGATGGAAACGCGAATTGGCCTGATACCGAGAAACGAGCTTCGATCTTCTGAAGCTACGGCCCAAGAATGAAGGACGGGTCTGCCTGCAAAGGCGAACTTGCCCTCAGCCTAATCCCGCGGCTTTGGCGGAGCACCTTCCTCAGACCTCTGGCGTCACTGCTACATTGTGAAATTCAGTGATCCACCAAACTCCATTCTCCTTGACGAGGACGAGTAAAAGCTTGTTCCGTAGAATTCCATCCTTGCCGACCGGCAGCCCGGAATAGAGCTTTTGGAACCCACTTAGTTCTCCGGACACATCGACCACAGCAACATCTGGCCGGACAAAACGCAGTTTGGTGATGGAACTCTTCGAAGTTGTTCCTTTGAAAAAGGTTTGCCCAATTTCTTTATGGCGCTGGATAAACTCTTCGCGCCCGAAACGCACAGTGCCAAATATGTTCGTGAAGCTTACATTTTCGGTGACATGATCGGATGGATTCGAGTGAACCAGCGCCTCAATGGCCTTGACGTCTTCTGGAGAGCCATCGACTTCCGTCGTTGGGGTAACGTTCGGCGCTGCGAGTGACACTAGATCGAGGGTCGGGTCGGGGTGACCATAGACGGCCCCGCCGTCGATGCCGACGTAGGTGGCTTGGCGGGCGATCTGCACCCATGTGTCGCCGACTTTCTGCCAGACATTGGTGAAGCGGCGCTTGAGTGGTTGGCCGGCCATGGGTCCGTTCGCCATGACGATGTCTTCGTGACCCATCTCGATCGCAACGTCCTTCGAGACGAAGAAGGCATCCTGATAAACCTGGCCGCTTTCATACTTGAGCTTGTCTTCGCGCATGGCGGCAAAGACCTGATCGCGGGTGAGGATGTTATTGCCGGGACTGTTGACAACCATGGCGGGAGACCAGAGCTTCTCGAGTGCGGCGAAGTCCATCGTGGCGATAGCGTGGCCGACGGCGCGCCCATTGGCGTCGATCTGGGCATGAACCGCTGCATCTTCGGGCGCGGGTAATGGGGGAGTAAAGGAAGTGGTGACCGTGCCTCCCAGGATCGCTCCATCGAACCCGACGTAGGTTGCCTGACGTGCGATCAGAACCCAATCGTCACCGGAGCGCTGAAAGATGTTCGTTGATCGGCGCACGATATGCTTGCCTGCCATCGGACCGTCGGCCGTGACGACGTCGTCGTGGCCCATGTCGATGGCCACTCCGTTGGTGACGGCGAAGAGTTCAGTCATGCCTTTGAGACTGGTGTAATTGAGACCACCGTGGTGCATCGACTCGACAACCTGGTCTCGGTTCACGATCTTGTTGGTCGGACCGTTGACTACGAGGGATGGCGACCAATATCTCTGGAGGATTGCAAAGTCATGGGTGGCGATGGCGCGGCCAACAATCGAGTCTTCGGCGCGGATCCTGCTTTGGATGGCGCTGATATCTGGCAAGGTGTTCTGGGTCTGAGCAGCAGCCGTGTGCGGAGCGGTCACAAGCGAGAGGACGACAGTCGCCAGAATCGCGAATTTCTTTATGCATGTTGCCGGGTTGTTGAGAGATGATTTCGAGGGCGGTGGGGTACGATGCATCTTGAATGCCTCCAGTGTTTTGCGCATGGGTCATCCTCGCCCGAAGCGCTGGAAGCGTCGCGTGATTGCCATGAAGTTCTTCCTAGGTTTTTCCTAGGGCCGCTACGGAGCATCAAATTGAGGGTCTCGGTTGGTCTATCTATTTGAAAAGTTTGAACTTGACGACTCAGGCTTCTGTCTCTTCCACGAGGGCCGGCGAGTCCCGCTTGAGCCCAGGGCGCTGCGAGTTCTGCTGCTCTTCGTCCAAAATCCGGGCAAACTGCTTCAGAAGGACTTCATTCTTGAGAGCGTTTGGAAGGCCACATTTGTAGAGGAAAGCACGCTAACCCGCGCGATCACGATCCTACGCAAGCAGTTGGGAGATGATTCGCGCGCTCCAACCTATATTGAGACCGTCCCAACTCTGGGCTATCGGTTCATTGCGAAGGTCGAGACCCTGTCGGCCGCGGAACCAGGCGAAACTCACCCCGATGCCAAGCCCAGCGTCAACCAGACTTTAGAACCACTGCCGCATCCCCTCACGCTGGAAGCCGATCAAGATCGATTCCCTCCATTCGCCAAGGTTAATGAGGTTCTAACCCCCAACCCTTTGTCCCGAAAGCATGAGGGTAGGTCAGTCAAATGGAGGAATTGGTACCTCCTGGCGGTTTTGCTTCCAGTTGCCGGAGGAGCTGAGCTTTGGATACATTTTCACCATCAGCCAATTCTCGAAGAGAAGAAAGCTGTCGTGCTCAGCGATTTCGAGAACTCTACTGGAGATGCCGTATTCGACGGAACGCTTCGCGAGGGCTTGACCGTTCAACTGGAGCAATCTCCCGTGCTCAGTCTCATCTCCGAGCCGCGCATTCGGAATACGCTGCGCATGATGAGCCGAAATCCGGAGACGCGGTTGACGCCGGTGTTGGCTCGGGAGATCTGCCAGCGGACTGACAGTGCCGCGATGCTTGATGGCTCAATAGCCTCGCTGGGAAGCCAATATGTGATCACGCTTCACGCAACGAACTGCAACACCGGAGAGGTTCTCTATACGGAGCAGGTCCAAGCCGCCAGGAAAGAGGACGTGCTTCATGCCCTCAGCACCGTTGCCAGCAACCTCAGGAGCCGTTTGGGTGAATCAATATCATCGATCAGAAGCTTGGACACTCCTCTGGACGAAGCAACCACCTCATCGCTTGACGCCTTGAAGGCATTCAGCGAATCGGCCCGGGTCGAAAATGAGAGCGGGAGCGCCGCCGCGATTCAGCTTGCGCAGCGCGCTGTTGAATTGGACCCCAAATTTGCAGCGGCCTGGGCCATTTTGGGCCGCTTGTATGGAGATATCGGACAGGAAAAATCCTCCGCGGAGAGCACTGCCAAGGCCTATGAGTTTCGTGACCATGCCAGCGATCACGAAAGGTTCTTCATCGTGGCTTCGTATGAGATGCAGGTTACTGGGAATCTAGAAAAGGCGGAACAAACCTGCGAAACCTGGGCACAGGTTTATCCCAATGACGCCGGGAGCTACGGCTTCAGGGCCGGCCTGATCCTCAGGGTGTTCGGCCAGTACGACAAGGCCATCGAAAACGCCGAGCATTTGGTTGGCATTCATCCAGACTTCGCCATGGCATACCACTTTGTCGCTCTCAATGACATAGCGCTTGGCCGCTACAAGGACGCGCAGCGCATCGGCGAGCGCGCGTCAGCAAGGAACTTTAAGATTCCTTACTATGCCCTCGACCAGTTTCGCCTAGCTTCTCTTACCGGAGATGAAGCAGCGATGCAGCGAGTCGTCACTATGGCGGCGAAGATGCCGGGCAGCGAGGATATGATTGCCGGCCAGCAGGCATCTTCCTTCGCCTCCCACGGGCAATTGGAAAAAGCGCGTGCGGTTTCGGCCGGCGCAATCACCTTTATGGTGCAGTCCGGTAGGCGAGAGGCGGCGGCGAGAGCGGAGAGCGGCTCTGCACTGCGAGAGGCTTTCTTAGGCAATCGCGATCAGGCGAAGCGTCTGGCGCTCGCCGCGCTGAGCCTTTCGAAGGGGCGGGATGCTCAGTACGGTGCAGCTTTCGCCTTTGCGCTTTCAGGCGATTCAATTAAGGCCGAGGCGCTAGCGAGTGACCTGGAAAAGCGTTTTCCCGAGGACACGTCAGTGCGTTTTCACTATGTCCCGACGCTTCGCGCGCTCGTCGCGCTGGATCGCCATGATGCAACAAAGGCAATTGAGTTGCTACAAGCCAATATTCCTTATGAACTAGGGTCTCCTCAAAGCAGCTTCTCCGGTTTCTACGGCGTGCTCTATCCCGTTTATGTGCGAGGTATGGCTTATCTCATGATGCATCGCGGCAACGATGCGTCTACTGAATTCCGCAAGGTTCTAGACCATCCTGGAATTGTTGCGAACGACCCAATAGGAGCGTTGGCTCACTTGGAGCTTGGAAGAGCCTACGTACAGTCGGGGAATTCAGTTGGAGCGCAAGCCGCCTACAAAGACTTCCTTGCCCTGTGGAATGCTGCCGACCAGGATCTTCCCCTATTGAAACAATCGCGGCTTGAATTCGCTCGCATTGAAGACCGTAATCATTGAAGATGTCGTGTTCTTACTAGCTAGATAAAACACGTCTGCGTACGATCTACGAAACGAGGAGCGGCCTGCGAACGAGTAGCGATCGCTTCAGTTCGTTACGGGCCTCAAAGGAGCCTGATGCTTACCGTTCAAAGCGCTTCTCCCAGCCCCGCACTGTTGCCTTACATTCGGACGTATGTCCAACGGGAGGCTCACCTCGGCACACGAACGCTTATTGAGCCGGTGGTCGCGCGACTTGGCGTGATGCTTGAATTTGAATTCGCCGGATCATACGAGGTTCGGAACTATGGGTCAGAGACGGTGGAAGATCCGAACGTCATCTCTGTCATTGGACCTCAGGGATGGCGCCGCTCGCGGCTAATTATTAGGGGAGATATTGAGTCCCTGGTTGTCATGTTTCAACCATTCGGTTTTCATGCGCTCTTCGGGGTGCCGACAGCATTGCTATCGAATGCCGGGACTGAGGGGCACTCGCTCTTGGGTCGAAAGGTGTCGCGCCTTCGCGAGCAGCTTGGAAATCTGCCCACGTTTGCGCAGAGAGCGAAAGCACTCGATAGTTTCTTCCTCCGGCAGGTATCGGTCCCTCAGTCGGTCGATCCACTACAAAGGGCGCTTCATCAGCTCATGGCACCAGAGACAGGTCTGAAAGTTGCCGATGTAGCCAGACAGATGGGCGTCGGCCTTCGCCAGCTTGAGCGAAGATCCCTCGACTACGCGGGTATGTCTCCGAAGACCCTGGCCCGCATCGCGCGCTTTAGTCATGCTCTTCGCCTCAGAACAGAGCGTTCCTTGAACTGGACGCAGATCGCCCATGCCGCCCAGTATCACGACCACATGCACATGATCCGAGACTTCCGTGAATTCGCAGGGGAGGCCCCAACCTCTGCGCTGTTGGAGATAGAACCGGAGCATCTCATCCACTTCGCAATGGAGCCATCGTCCAGGCGTGGGTGAACCCCGGTTCAAGCTCATAGCAACCACTTGTCCACAACATAGCGCCAGGCATTTACGTGAGAGGCGATCACGGCGAATGGCGGCATAGTGGCCACCAGGAGCGGGACGCCCCATCGGTAAGCCCGGTGAATGGAACCTCTGCTCAACAGGTCGTAGATAGGGCCAGCAAAATAAAAGCACAATGCAATCCCAAGTGTCAGCGGATTTATCCCGTGCAGCAGTCTGCCGAACGCAGGGAAGAAGAACAGTTGTGTTGACATCAGAATCAGTCGCTTGTGCGTCTCTGCATCTCGCCGGAGTCGCAAGCCAAAGTAGACGAATATAGCGAAGAGCGCCATCTGGCCGAACGAGACCGCCAGGAGACTGTATCCATCCGGAAAGGGAAAGAAACGTCCTTGACGTGCCTGGCGGAGCGCGATTGCGGATCCAAACACTACGACACCCGTCGCGAGCAGCCCCCCAACGATACCCAGGCTGCGATGCAGCTTCATCCGTCCATACATCGCAAGCAGGTTCTGAAGCAGGTAAAACAGGATCCATCCGGTAAATATCGCTCCATGAACATGCACCCAGAACGGAATTGCAGGACTGTGGAAGTAAGTCTTTGCATAGTAAGTCTTCATGAAGCCGGCGAATACCCCAGCCGCCATCGCAAAGGCCATCCCTGTATAGAAGCAATGATCCACTATGCTTGTGTCGTACACGCTGCTGAAAGTGGGAAGCGACTGGCGAGCGACTCAGATGGATCTGCACAATGTTGAGAAGATGGACTTGCCCTACTCGAGCCCAGGGCAGAGACCTTAGCCTTGTCATGGAGGCAAGATGCTGACAACGCAAAGCGCAACGCCAGATGCAGTCCTGCAGCCATTTGTCCAGTGCTATGTGCAGCGCGTCTCGAAGAGCGGAGAGGTCATTGAGCCGGTGTTTCCTCGCGCCGGCACGATGCTTATCTTTCAGTTTGCGGATATCTACGAGGTCAAGGAGTACGCGACGGAACAACTTCGTCGTTCCTGGGCAGCAACCGTTGTCGGACCTATAGCTGCGCGCAGAACACGCCTGATTCTGCGTGACCACGTGGATTCGCTCGATGTTCTATTTCGACCGCTGGGGATGTACCGTCTGTTCGGAGTGCCGATCTCGCCGCTCACTGGAGGGGGCGCGGAAGGGCGTGCTGTATTCGGCCCGCAGATATCCTCTCTCTATCAGCGTCTCGGTAATGCGGAAAGCTTTGCCGAGCGCGTGCAGCTACTGGATCGTTTCTTTCTGAGGCGGCTACAGCAGGCACATCCGCTTGATCCGACCGCTCGCGCCATGCGCTGGTTGGCCTCTGGCAGATGTAACGTAGGGGACGCCGCAAGAATGGTCGGGATCAGCGAGCGTCAGTTTGAGCGAAGGTCCAAGCAGTGGGCCGGAGTGTCACCAAAAGCTCTGGCTCGAGTCTCTCGCTTTCAGCGTGCCATTGCAGAGTACCGGTCCGGTCACAGCACTTGGCTCGACATAGCTCATAAAGTCGGTTACTACGACCAGATGCACTTGATTCGAGACTTTCATGATCTGGGAGGCGGTGCTCCGACCCAGGTCGTCAACGAGATCCTGGACGAGCATCTGATCTCGTTTTGTTGTGGATGACAGAACCATCCAAAATGTCGCACCGGTACTATTTCCGAATCGTCCGGGGTACTTATCCTCCCCTCATGACCACTTCCGTCTCTAATCGCCGCTCGTTCTTCCTCTCCGCAGCCTCGTTGGCAGGTGCTGCGGCCGTTTCCTCTACCTTGATCGCTCAGCCCACGCCAACCAATCTGACTGCATTCCTCCAAACCTACGATGAAGCCTGGGCGAGTCACAATCCGCAGGCGATCGCCATGCTGCACGCCGAAGACGTATTGGTCGTCAATCGCTTTGGCTCCATGCTGGAAGGCCGGGCCGAGCTTGAGAAGGCTATGCAATTTCTCCATGGGCCAGGAGGTCCATTCCATAGCATCACTTTCCCCCGTCAGAAACTACTCGTAAGTCGTATGCTGAATACCGATATGGCCACTCTTCACGCCCGCTGGAAAAATCCAACAATGGGTCCCGGCGATCAGCTTGCGCACGGCAGCCAGACGCCGTGGGTCGACCTGCTCTCGACTTACCTGCTGATGCGACGTGGCAAAACCTGGCAGATCGTCCAGCACGATCTCCACAGTGTCGATCCCATCAAGTTTCCCTTCAAGACCAAATGGAACGCGTAGACGTCGATCTCGCAACCACCGCGCCGCACCCGGCGCTGCGCCGCTTCGTGCGTTATTATTCGCAGCGGCGCATCGTTCCCGGAGACGATCTCCAAGAGCCCGTCACCGCACGCCTCGGCGGCCTCTTCGAGTTCCACTTCGAAAGCCTCTATCGCATTCCCATTGTCGGCACAGACCGCTTCGAGTCCTGCGCTCCCATGCTGGTCGTTGGCCCCATCACCTACCGCCGCCTCCAACTCACCGCCGACGGCACCGTCGAGTCGCTCACGGTCATGTTTCACCCCTTCGGCCTCTATGAGCTTTTCGGCATCCCGACCAATCTCCTCACCGAGCACGCTGTCGAAGCCCACTCACTCCTCGGAAGATCCATCTCGCAGCTCTACGCCACACTCGGGGAAGCCCGAACGTTTCCCACTCGCGTCCGCCTGCTCGACCAATTCCTGCTCAAACGGCTCTACTCCAAAAGCCGGGCGCGAGACTCACACTGGGCACGCTCTCTTGCCTTGGTCTCTCAGGATCGTGGCGCACACACTGTCCGCGAGCTAGCCGCATCGCTCAACATCAGCCCCCGCCAGCTCGAACGCAGGTCGCTTGAATTCTCTGGCATGACCCCACAAACGATGGCCCGCGTCGCTCGATTTGTCCACGCTCTGCGCGTCAAACGAGCCTCGAACCATAGACGGTCCGTCAGCTGGACCGAGATCGCTCACGCCTCAGGCTATTACGACCAGATGCACCTGATCCGCGAGTTCCGTCTTATGGGAGGAGCCACGCCTACAGCCCTTACCGCGCAGCTGCAGTCCCATCACGGTGCGTCGTTGCTGCTTCGGCCGAGCGCATGGGGCAAGGCTTTCAACGAAAGCTTGTGACGGCCGTTGAACATCCCATTAGTGATGACGTTCGGCCTTCTCAGTTGGTGCATAATCGCCAAGGCGCTCACAGAGCATAGGCCGAGCTGCAAACGCGCTTTGGGCTGTTCACGTAAATTTACGAGTTGCGCTGCTGAGTCAGGCGCAACGGGTCCATTAAAGGACGACAGGGATATAAAATCGATCTCATTTACCTGGAGACCTCCTACATGAATCGCTTCCTCTTCACCTCGCTTGCCACAGCGCTTTTAGTTGCTTCCACAGCAGGTGCGCAGACGCCTTCTGCGGCGCCCGATCTCGTCCTTAGCAATGGGCACGTCTTTACTGGCGACAAGGCCAACCCGTGGGTGGAGGCTATCTCAATCCGGGGCGAGCGGATTGTGCTGGCGGGAAGCGATGCTGCCGTCATGGCCACTGCGGGTACACAGACGAGGGTGATCGACCTGCACGGCCGCATGGCCATGCCCGGAATCAATGACTCGCACGACCATGTCGGCGGTGCTGACTTCGGGGTGCAACTGCATTCTCCTCCGGGGAACGGGCCTCACGGTCCTGGGCCCGAGCCATCGGTCGCGGAACTCGCGGATGCCGTGAAGGCCGCAGCACTGACGGCACCAGAAGGTGGCTGGATAGAGGGAGAGGTCGGAGAAGCAATCATCCGGCACCCCCGAGAGACTCGGCAGGCGCTTGATGAGGCCGCAGGATACCAACCCGTCATCGTGTCATCGTGGTGGGGACATGGAGCCATTTTGAACTCCCGCGGCTTGGCAAAACTGAAACTGACTGACGCAGTGAAGGACCCCGAAGGCGGCCATTTCGACCGCGATGCCGCAGGCCATCTAACCGGTCTGCTGGAAGAAGAAGCCGCCAACGAGGTCAAACGCGGGCTGGCGGATGAGGCGGGCGTGGAACCTTCCGTCAAAGCCTTCCATGGCTATGCCCAGCGGCGTCTCGAGCAAGGCGTAACGACCGTACAGATAATGGCCACCAACCAGCGTTTGAGCTATCTGGAAAAGACTTTCGCCCAACCGGACGATCCGCTGCGGATCAGGATTATGCGCTTCCCGATGGCTCTTGAAGATGCTCGTGTGGGCGAGAAGCTGGGCACAGGGGAAGAGGTCCTGAACCCAAGGGTGCGTGTCGCGGGGGTAAAGTACGTGCTGGATGGCACTCCGATCGAGGAGCTTGCCTACCAGACCAAGGACTACGCCGATAAGCCGGGATGGCGAGGGCGTCCGGATTACTCAGTCGCGTTCATCGCCCGGCAGCTAAAGTTGGCGCTCAACGGAAAAGACCAGTTGATGCTGCACATCGTGGGCGACGCCATGACGGATGAGGTCATGGACGAGATGGAAAAACTGGCTCCTGCGGAGACCTGGCGTCCGCTGCGGGTCCGCTTCGAACATGGTGACGGCTTCACCACGCCGGAACGAATGGCGCGCGCTCACAAGCTTGGTATCGTGATCGCGCAACCACGTCCGGGCCGTCCCTGGAAGGCGCTCGAAACAGCCGGCATACCGCTGGCCTACGGGTCCGATGGCGGCATGAGCCCTTGGCTGATGTTCAGTGTGATGACGGACGCGAAGAACCCCCAGGCGATATCCACTGACGACGCGCTGGCGATCCTGACCAGCGGTTCGGCTTTTGCTGAGTTCCAGGAGACGAAGAAAGGCCGGCTAGCGCCGGGGATGCTGGCTGATGTCGCGGTGCTCTCACAGGACGTCACCACACATCCTCAAGCTCCTGTTCCGGCGACGCACAGCGTTCTCACCATCATCGGCGGATCAGTGGCTTTTCGGTCAGCGGAGCTAGGGATGCAGCAGGGCCGATAAGGTAACGATTACCATGCTTCCCGTCAGGAATGCTCCTAGATTAGTGCTAAATCGCCAGAGCACTCATGGACAAAAATCACGACGAACAGTCCTTGCGAGTAGCCCCATTGCGCTGGCTGTTGTAGCTGTAAACCCAGCGCCGCCCGGGCGAAAAGCAGGCCATGGAAATGACAGAGTATGGAAAGCATGGAAAGCCAAGGAGCCGGCTTCCCACCCTTCCCGCACTCTTTGGAAATCCCTTCGGGATTCCCACATTCCCACGGCCTCGACGACTAGATAGTTTTCTTCTCATACCTCCTCAACTCGAAATCATGGCCGCCGCAAGGGGCTTGTAACGGATGTCTCAGGTCCACAGCGTAACGCATGTCCCGGTACACTCACTCCCCTTAGCGGCTTTTGCTGTTGCCTTTGCTTTTGCTTTTGCTTTTCAGGAAATCAGGGTCGGCGTTGCGGTCGGGTAAGGAAGCGGCATCGCTGCCGCTCCCTCCCCTAAGAACCGGACTGGATGGTTTCCCATCATCCGGCTCAAGCCGTGTGTAAGCCCTGCGTGAGCAGAGCCGATTGAACAGAACGCACAAGGGTTGCGATGATGACTGCCTTACCTGAACCTCTTGCGAGACTCGAAGTAGGCGCGCCAGTGCGGATCGAACGGGTTAGCATCCGATTTCACTTTCACGTAGCGCTTGATGGGGATATCGGATGGATTTACCAACCGAACCTCATACGAGCGCGAACGTTGCGCGTTGGAGGCAGTCACGGTGGCGAAGCACCATGAACATCCCGCAGACCAGTGCCAGTATCGATTTACGATCCAGGCAGAGTTCTTATTCGGATGTCTGCGCTTCGCCCATCGCCAGAGCAGGTGCCAGAGGTCATTCTTGACCTTCCAAAACGTCGAACCCGCTTCGATGTGGCGGTGATAATAAGCCCAACCACGGATAACCGGATTGAGCTGCCCGATCAAGTGCTCCTGTTTCGTGGCGCGATTCGAGCGAATCTCGCCACGTACCTTTTCCATGAAGGCGTGCAGGTTCTTCTTGGAGGGTTTAATCAGGAGCTTGCCGCCATACTTACGCAGGTTTTGTCCAAGGAAGTCGAAGCCCTGTTCGATATGCGTGATGCAAGTTTTCTCGGGTGAGAGCTGCAAGCCTCGTTCGAGCATGAACCGCTCGACCAGAGGTTTGACTTCATTTTCCAGTAGCTCTTTCGAGCATCCGGTGATGATGAAGTCATCCGCATAACGTACGAAGTTCACCATCAGGTTATAGCGTTTTCCTCGGATTTCCCTTCTACGAAAGGTCTTCTTGAGAAGCCGCTCCAACCCATCCAGTGTAAGGTTCGCCAGCGTCGGCGAAATGATTCCGCCTTGCGGTGTACCTGCCTCCGTCGGAAACAGTGCTCGATTTTCCATGTAGCCCGCCTTCAACCATTTCCGCAGCACCTCTTTATCCGAGGGGATATGGTCGAGCATCCACGCGTGACTGATGTTGTCGAAGCAGCCACGGATGTCGCCCTCAAGAACCCACGGCGGGCTGATCTTGCGAGCCAGCACCGTGAAGCACTGCTCGATGGCATCGGCGGTCGAGCGTTTCGGTCGAAAGCCATAGGAGTTGGGATCGGCAGTCGTCTCCGCTACGGGGAGCAGCGCGAGCAGGTAAAGAGCCTGCATAGCGCGGTCCTTCATCGTGGGGATTCCCAGCGGTCTCAGCTTCCCATTGGACTTCGGGATATAGACACGCCGCAACGGTAGCGGAAAATACCCGCGCCGTCGCAGTGTGCCGATGGCCTTGTACCTGGACGCCGGAGTGCGCCAGATTGCTCCGTCCACTCCAGGCGTATTCTTGCCCTGATTGTGCGTCACTCGTTTCACGGCCAACGCTCGACCGTAGAACGAGTGGGTCAGCAGCCATTGCAAGGCTTTCACCTTGCCGTGGCGGCCTTCCTGTGTTGCCTTGAAGATACGCGCTTGCAGTCTCCTGACCTTCTGCTCACATTGAGACCAATCGATCTGTTCCCATTGCGATTCAGGGCCGGAGGCTGCACACATAGATTGCTCCACGTTCATTTGCGATTTCCTCCTGCGAAGATTCTGTAAGTTCTCTCGTCAACCACGACCAACTGGAAGTCTGCCTGCTTTCGCAGCGGAGTGATGTAGCAACTCCTATCCGCTCCATTACAGAGCGGCATTTGCTTTTTCCAGCATCCTTTACCCGCTACCCCGACAGCGTGCCTTGCGGCAACACCTGCCCCGAGGGGCGAGATAACGGGCTTACCTTGTTCCATTTGAATGACACGAATGACTTAGCCCCCACCTCTACACCGGCAGCCCTTGTGTCCGTGTGCTCCATCCCTACCGGTGGAGCAACCGGCTGCGTGCCTTTTGGCTAGAGCCTGTCAGCGCCTTTGGCTCCTCGGCCGTTACGATGCCTGCGGTGGTTCACTTTCGTTGGACATATCATTCAGCCTGGCGCCTCCCACCGCCTTGACGCTGGCAGTGGCAGAGAGTCCCTCGCGGGCTTCTCCTTGTCGCAAGACAGAGGCTCGTTGTCTCGACAGCTTTCGACCCAGCCGTTACCAGCTACGCCGATGTCGATAGGCTACTGCGGACGGAACCGCAGGTTCAGCTCACTCCTTTCGTGTTGAACAATCATTCAAATAGCCTCAAGTCGCACGGCAGGAACAGGCCCGCTGAGGTGGGTAGCGGAGGCCAGCACTTGGCCGCAGATAGGGAGGACTCCTCCTCCCTCTAGATAGCCGTAACAGCCCGTTGGGAAATTGCCGGACAAGACATATACTTCCTTTTCATATGGAAGCTCTGTGGATCGTGATCGCCCTACTTGCAGGTGGCTTGGCAGTTTACGTCTTGATCAAACCCCGACTGAGCTTTTCCGCTTCTGAAGCGGCCTCAGAGAAAGTCCGCGCAGCGCAGCTCGATGCGGCTCGACAACAGCTTGAAATCGAAATCGCGGGTCTGCGAAGCGTTGCCGGTCGAGTAACTGAATTGATTGCAAGGGCCGAAGAAGATCGTTCAACGATTTTGGAACTAACGGAAAAACATTCTGCTGCAACCTCTTCTTTAGCTGATCGCGACGACGCTATCGGAGATTTGAGGAGCCAAGTAATTTCTCTGACTGAAGAAGCTGAAAAGGTCAGGAAATCGGTGACTGATCTGGAAATCGAGAAGGCTACCATGGCTTCCGCAATCGCGGAACGCGAAGCGTCCCTAAAAGAGGAACGGAAGCAATTCACCGAAACTGCGGCGGCTTTTAAGGCGCAATTTGCGGAACTCTCCGCAGATGCACTCAAGGACAACGGTGAGAAGTTTTTAGAGACCGCAAGCGCGTGTTGGCTCTTCAACATCAAAGTGCGTCCGGGGATTTAGATAAAAGGCGAGAGGAGATAAAGAACCTCGTAAAACCAATAGAGGAAGGCATCAAGGCAGTTGGTGATGCAGCGCGAGAGATGGAGGCGACTCGTGCGACAGCATTCGGGTCAATCGACGAACAACTTCGTAGTTCGGTTGCATCTGCCGTCGAAGTTGCTAGACAAGCCGGTGCCCTCAAAGACGCTCTAAAGAGGCCTAACGTGAGAGGGCGATGGGGCGAGGTTCAGCTCAAAATCTGCGTAGAACTGGCGGGTATGGAGGAGCACTGCGATGTCGAGTTCCAGGAGACATCTCTCACCTCGGATGATGAAGCTTTGAGACCGGATATGATCGTGCGGATGCCGGGAGGAAGGAAGATCACGGTGGATTCAAAGACACCTATTGTTCACTTCCTGAGCTACATCGAAGCTTCCAGCGATGACGAAAGACAAGCGGCTCTAGTGAACCACGGCCGTTCGGTGAAGAAGCACGTCGCAGATTTAGCAAAAACTGATTACATGCAGAGAGTGGCTGACAGTCCCGACTTTGTCGTGATGTTCTTGCCAAATGAGTCATTTCTGTCGATGACACTAGAAAAAGAACCAACGTTCATGGAGGAAGCGCTTAAAAGGAAAGTTCTTGTAGCTACCCCAGGGACATTGATTGGGCTTCTGAAGGTTGTCCAATTCGGATGGAATGAACAGAAGATCGCTCAAAACGCCCAGCGAATTGCGCATGAAGGTTCAAAATTAAATGGCGAAATTGTTAAGTTCCTCGCGGACTTTGCGAAGTTGAGTCTCGCTTTAGACTCTGTAAACGAAGCGTTCGGTAGTAGTAAGCGGAGAGTTGAGAATCAGATAGCGAAGCGATCACTTAACCTAACGGCTTTGGGAGCGCGGAACACGTCGTCACTTGGGAAAAGCAAAAAAGTTCTGGGAGAAGTCGCAAATCTCCTAAAGGCTGCCGGTGCCGACGATGAAGACATTGAGCAAACCGAAGATCCTGAACATCTCTCCATTGCTGCCACGAGCGACGAAGACGAGATCGAGGATTGATGGTTTGGCACACCGCTGGCGGTGTATTTTGACGAGAGTTGATACCTAAGCTATGGGACTGTTCGATTGGCTGCTTCACAAACGCCCTCCGTTTCAAACACATTCCGGGTCAGTAATCCGTAAACAGCTTTCGGCTGAAGAACCCATCAAATCGTCGGTTGTGTGGACCGTGCCAAAAACTGAGTTCATAGACATACCTGAACGAAATTTCTTTGGAGAATGCGTCCGATCTCCCGACCAGAGGTACACACTGGCTTGGAGGGACGCGAACGAATCGGGTTCTCAAGGTGGGGCTAGATCCCAAGGCAAAGGAAAATATATCGTGCTGGCCGGTAAGGATGTCATCGCTCAAGGTGCCGTCGCTCGTCCAAACGACGGCAAGATAGCCAATGATGGGAGCTTCATCTTGAACGACTGGGGATTTGGGGGTGGTCTTCAAGGTGTCTTCTTGGCCTTTGATTGCTCGGGGAAACCTCTCGTGAAACGCCAGTTCGAAGCTAACCTCTTCAACAACGGGCTCTCAGTCGATGGGAGCACCGCAGCGTGCCAGACTGCGAATGCCTATGAAGGAGATGACGGCTCAAAGCTGACGATCTTCAATCTGAGAACCGGAGTGGAAGTTGCTTCTTGGATTCCCGCATCCGGTTGGGCGGACTTCTACGCATTTCCAGCAGACGGCGTTATCCAATTGGGGTACTCGAAGCTCGGACTGTTTTCATACCGTTGGGATGGGACGTTCCTGGATGCGGAAGAGTGGCAAGAGGCCCGCCTTTCGAAGGGTGACTACAGCACGGTAATGATGGCAGTAGATTTCGCGATCAAAAGCGATGACGGCCAATTGGAAGAAGGACTGGCACATCGCTTGCTCAAAAGTTTGGATCGGATATCACCGCAAATTCCAGAAACTGATGTTCAGCGGAAAGCGACGCTGAAGAAACTCCAAGGGCAATGCTGGGAAGCCATAGGCGATCTGACGACCGCCTTAACCGAATACGATTCAGCGCTGGCGATCAACCCAAAGGTGGGAATCAAGCGTCGTGCGGATCAAATCAGGAAGCAACAACAAGCGGAAACGCGCTAAACCTCGGCAGGGTGGGGCGATTTGGGATGTTTTTTTCTTCTGGAGCGAATTGTGCCCCAAAGGCAGCCTCCCAGAGTAGAGTAGATATGTTCCAACATTTGAGAGTTTTCCCGTGGGAGGGTTTCCGACAACGGACTGAGGTGCGGTTGCGTTCGGGAGTGCCCATGGCTGAGGAATGCCTTGCCAATCTTCCTGCACATTGTCCACTCGTTGTCCCCTTTCCTCCGTGGGTTTGCGGCGCTTATCGTCGCGTTATGGATAGCTTTCCTTGTCAGAATGATCTGGCAGGCAATGAAAGTTCACAAGGCGAACCGGGCGATCCTCGCTGTGCTGGACTCAGTGCCTGCTGCTAGCAGCGAAGAGCGCATCGACGGCTTACCTCTTGACCGAATAAATCTGCTGCGGTCGGCCTTCCAAAGCTCCAACGAGCATGCAAAGGATTGGTGGAATTCGATCGAAGGCTCTCTCCTTCCTTTAAATTCGCCGCTATCGGAAGATCGTTGGTTCGTTTCAGACGCAGCAAGGGACCTGTTCAGTTCCGAGGAACTGTTCGAGGATTACGCGGACGTTTCTCACCAAGCAGTGCCCGGCATTCTTACGGCCTTGGGCCTTTTGGGTACATTTAGCGCACTTTTGCTCGGGCTTGCCGACCTACGCTACACAGATAAAGCCGTTCTTGGCCTTTCTGATCTGATCAATGCACTCTCGGGCAAATTTTTCACTTCGGTACTCGCGCTTGGGTCAAGCCTCATCTTTGTCTTAGCCGAGCGTTTCCTTTTCGCTACGAGATTCGAAAGGCTCTACTCCAAAGTCTGCGGGAGGTTCGACAGAGTCTTCCCCCGGCTCACCCAAGAGCGAGTGCTTATTGACATCCGCAAAGAGGCGCTGAGCCAATCTGTTTCTCTATCGAACATCAGCAGTGATCTGGTGGGGCAACTCACGGGAGCGTTCCAACAGACGATACTGCCGAGTCTGTCGTTCGATCTAGCGGAGCAACTCACGAAGCAACTCCTCCCGGCCATCCAAAAGATGGAAGGTGCTCTAGAACGCCTCGAATCACAGAAACAAGATTCTGTTGTGGGCGAATTCAGGTCGCTTGTCACGACTTTGGAGACTTCAATCACGAATGCGTTGTCCGACATGGGCTCGCGCTTTCACGAGCAGTTGACGGGTTCAGCCCACTCCGAATTTGCAGCTGTACAAGAGACACTATCCGGAACGTCACAAATGCTATTACAGATGAACGCGCAATTTGAACTCACGCGTTCGGCTCTCTCGAATCTGGTTGATGCAGCAAACACGTCCTCCGACCACCAAGCAAAGGCAAGTCAGGATCAAGCAGAGGCTCTTCGACAACTCATGCACGGCCTGATTGAGGAGATGGGTAAGAACGCAAGTTCGAACCTGCAAAACATCGCAGGGGCTTTGACGAACGTGATTGCGGATCTGTCGAGAAAAGTTGAAGATGTCTCGGAAACGATGATTCGTACTGTCAGTAATGCAGCTCAAGGAAGCCAGAGTTCGGCAGATGCATTGATAGCAAAGAGTGGCGCGTGGACCGAAGCTACAAGTCAACAACTAACGACCCTCCTGGAGTCAATCGAGGCCAGAAGTGGGGAGTTTAAGGCAGCCGGTCAGAGCCTCCTTGAAGCAAAGAGTTTGCTGGCCGATGTGCTGGACAGGAACGCGACTGCGCTCAAGTCCATGGAATCGGCGGCCAGACAAGTCGAAGGGTACACAACAGCCTTGACGGTAGTAGCTCGAAACAGCGACGACACGCAACGCCGTCAGGCTGAGGTCGTTGCACTTAGCAGGCAAATTGTAGAAGAATTGAAGCAGACCAGCGCTGGAAATCAAGGCATCCTCGACCAATACAACCGCTCCCTAAACGAAGCCAAGACAGTCTTTGGCACTCTTGATACTCAAATCGAAACCCTCCTCACAAAGATCAACACCGGGATGCGCGAGTACGTGCAGACAGTTGAGAGCAACTTCAGCGTAATCGTGAAACATTCGAACGACTATCTGCCCGAGATTTCTCGCGTGCTTCAGAGTCAGATTCAGGAGCTTGAACGTCAGCTTGAAGAGTTGACATCAGTGTTCAGTAAGGCGCTTCAAGCCGGAGCCGAGTAATGCGATCCCGCGAGAAACATGATCACCTTTCGAGTTCGTTCACCGATCTGATGTCCTCTCTTGTCGTAATCTTTATCCTGCTGTTTTTGGCTTTCGTCCACGAACAGGAGGAACGGCAAGAAAGCGTTAAAGATAAACTCCTCTCCGAGTTGCAACAACAGTTGAAGGAAGCGAATCTTGACCAACAGAACATCAAAAAGGACGGGGACGCCGTTGTGATTATTGTGCCGGAAGGCCTCATGAACTTCGAGACCGGCAAGTCGGATTTGAAAGATGGAGGGAAGGCGTTTCTCGCGAAGTACATACCTCCAATCTCTAAAATGCTCGTAAGCGATTTCCGGAACGATGTCGACTCTTTGATTGTTGAGGGCTACACCGATCGACAAAGGGCTGCGGGTAGCTCAGAAGAACAAGGGGAGGCTCAAAATCTGATCCTGAGCCAGGAGCGCTCGATGAAAGTTGTAGAAGAGTCTCTTCGAGACCTCTCTGGACCGGACCACATCCCGGAAAGAGAATTCTTTTTGGATCGGTTGTCCGCAAGCGGTAGGGGCGAACAGCAAGCGATCCATCAAGGCGGACCCGAAAATAATCCGAACCTCCGACGGGTGATTTTTCGCATCAGGGTGCGCTCGAACGCGATGCAGGATGCTGCACAAGAGATCAAGGCGGACCTTCACAAATGAGATTGCTTGAGGCACTTCAAGGTCTAGCCGCACTCCCACGCGACATCAGCCTGACTTCGCTTTCCAAGAATTGCGACCCCGTATTCGAACTGCGGCCCCTCGACGCTGCTGTGACAAAGATGAAGGCGCAGGCCGCGTCTACGCGCCCGCCTGATCCGGCACGAATCGAAAAGCTAATCGCTCGTTTCCATGCGGAAAAGCAAAATTTGGATCGCTTTGAGCCGAGAGAGATTCGCCTCTTGGCTTGGAACAATCAGATGCTTTTAAATGCTCGATTCCGATCCCAACTGGCAGAGCGTGTTCGGTCCCGCGCAGTAAAGCCAAATCTCTTGATTTTGAGCCAAGTGTACTTCGGTAGTTGGGGTACTCATGCGGAACATGAATTGTTTGAACAAATGCTCCGAATCCTAGCGGACCAACAAGCCGGCTTCACCCCATTGCTTCAACGCTACAAGGAGAAAGCCACTTCTATATTCAGCGCCAGCGCTGACGTCTTCCTGAGTCGTCAGATATCAGTCGAACAGGCATCCTTGACGGAAACGTTGGCGCTGTGGGGCGTGCCAACGACCACACCCCTGGCTTCCGCAGTGCTGACTGCATACGTCAATCACATATTGACTGAGATCTCTAGCGGGCGGGTGGGCCAGTTGGACGACCTCCTGGCAACCCTACAACTACCTTTGGTTCAGATGTCTACTTTTCAGGCCGGAGCAGGCACTCTGATTCTTTCACCCCATGCAGATAAGAATGATTCTTTTCGAAAGCGTATCGAGGCGTTTGTTCTGGATAGCCCACGTCTTGGTGATCCACGCCTACCGCACAACCTCCCGAAATGGAATGGGGTCGACGCAGCAGCTCTCCGAAAGTTCAGGACGTGGCGCGCCACGAAAGATCTGGTGTTCTTCTTCCGAAGTGTTTTGCCCGAGGGTCGGGACCCCCACGGCCGTAAGGATTTCTGGCTCCGGTATGTCGATCAGGTAGTCGATTCAGTGGTAGCGCTATGTCCCACTGACCTGCAGAGGCTGCACACTTCGCTTTCCTTGGAACGAGTGCACCACTGCAGAATCCAAGAAAATCAGTCGATCAGTTGTTTTCTCATGCGCTTCAAAGGGGCCAACGAGGATTTCATCGTAGCTGAGTTTAGCAATGTGGGAAAAGCAAGAATTTTCTACTATGGACGCTTTCTCGAAAGAATTGGCGACATTAATCGCAGTGAATTCCGGCTCCGCGAACTCAAGTCGGAGGAGGGTCTGGCCATCAGCTTCAGCCATATGAACAATTGGCAAAGCAAAGTGCGGAGCACCCTTGCGCAAATAGGTATTAGAGCATCATGACGATCCGACTCGCACAGTATGGAACATTGGAAGTTTTGGCCGATAGCGATGGCCTACGCCTAATTGGCCCTCACGACGTTGATTTGGGCAGTCGTAGGAGTTGGCCCAGTGAAGTCCTAGATATACCGGATGCGAAACGCTTACCCGCCCAACACAATCGCAATCAGGCTGCTCACCTTGGCGATCGTCCCGGTGAAGAGCGTCTGAATGGATGTGAGACCTGTGTCAAAAGGCGAACTCCCGGTTTGAGCGTGAGCCGCCAGTGGAAACAGGAGAAGGGTGAGCAGTAAAAAACCCGAGAAAGAAGGCCGAAGGTTTGGCCTCTCAACTCGGGCTGCACGATGAAGCGTCTTCATGTTTGCACCTCCATCCGACTTGAGTTCGTCGGGTATGGCGCAAACCTACGGCGAGCTATCGCTCTAAGTCCAATGACTTTCGCGTTCGTTCTTATGCGCGTCGCGCATAAGAACCCCGGAATCGCGGAGAGTCAAAAGACGATTGTGGTCTTCGTTGGCGTTTCGCGGAGATCGGTGCAGGCGTGGCTTTAAGAGTTGGGGTCTCTTGGCGAAAGATTTAGCTCTTCCTGTATGAGAGCGCAGTTGGTCATCGTCTGTTCAAATGACTCAGGCTCTTCGACAAACAGGCCTTCTTGAACCATGCGCCGATAATCTACGCGTAGAGCATCGTAGGCATTCCCGGTGGGCACCAATGTGATGCCACCGCGAACTACTTCAAGATAGTCAATGCGATTACCATTCGCATCCTTTTCCGCAAAGAAAGCGTTTTTGTGGACGGCGACGGCCTCCGCGACTTCTCGTGCCGCAATCGCACTTGGCAGATATCCCTCTTGATGCAGACGAGTCAGATCATGGAAGTGTCGAGAAAAGCGCTGGCTAAGCCCAGCTTCGCCCTGCACACAATACACATGGGCCGCCGTAGCCTTCTCCCAGAAAATACGCTCGATCTCCATGACTCTCGGGTTCGCCAGTGGGAAGGAAACGTCTTGGATGAAGTCCTGCATGTCGCACTGGACCGGGCGAACACTGCTCGGTTCGCCAGTGGATCTTGCTCCAAATTCCAGCATCACGCTTGGCAGAGCGTATCTGGAGGGAGCGATGAGAGGTTCGTAGTCGATAAAGATACAGCCGTCGGTCACGCGGCTCCTTACCCCAGATAAGCCCGCCATCGCTGCTTCCACAATCGGATGCGCGTGGTCGCGTAACCACGCGGGTAGAAGCTCCTTACGGATCTCATCTGACCACTTCTTTTCCTGGCTTCTCGTCGGTGGGATCGCGTCGAATCCTTGCGGAGCTTTCGCAACCAGTTCAGGTGCGAGAGCCCGAATGTCATAGGTGAGGTCTACGTCTTCTGAGAATCGGCGGATGGCTTTGTACGCCTTTGACAGAGCGGTTCCACCTTTGAAGACCAGATGGTTTCCGAGCGGGGACTCAAACAACGTCGAAAGCGCCCAAACGACCCAAACATCTTTTTCCAACAGCGGGCCTGAGCGACCTGAGGAAGAGGTGGCGGTACGCAGCACCGCCACCTTGTCCTTCTCGCTTAGTTGGAGAAAGTTCTCAGACATAGAAAGCACTCCGGCTCAACGCTGTCGCCAGCCATCCGGGGAATAAGGAGATATGTTGATTGACCTTTTTGAGGTCACCCTTTGGAACCTTGCTCTCGATCTCTTTCAGAACCTCGTCCACTCTCTCGGGGCCAGCCCATGCAAGCGCACGGACGATCTCGCCAGCGGGTTCCTTGGCAAAGGTCAGTTGCCAGGATGGGGCGTGCTGGAGTTCGATGACTTGCTTTCCGAGTGTTAACTTCCGGGTTTTCCCGGAGGTCAGATAGATCGTTCGGACGGGAACCTGTGTCGTCAGGCCCAGCGCATTCGCCGATGTCGCGGGGGAAGGAACAATCGTCTCGCCCCGCTGTGCGGACAGCTCTTCGATCAGCCTCTCCGCCAGAGGGGCACTGCTCCCGAAACGAGTGACAACCGGCGAGACATACACTCCTCGCCCAGCTCTGAGCAGCCGTCCTCGGCGAGCGAGCCGGGAGAGAGATTGGTCAATAGCGGGTCGCGTTCCGAGATGCAGCAGCATCTTGGCGCTGACCGGCGCACCCTCTGGGAGGGCTGTCACTCGCTGCAATATCGACTCCACCAATCGCTCCACATTCCACCTCTGTCAGAAGTATTATATCCACTTCTGACACTTTTGAACATGCGATTTCACTCCCGTCATTGGGAGTCGATTGGGAGTGCGAATCTGCGATGCAAACGGTTGAAACGAATTCGTTTACGCCAACGTGCCCACACGGTATTCCGCTTGGCGAAACCCCAACAGTCGAGCCGACTGTTGGTCACAAAATCTGACAAAACCCAACGGTCGAGATTCACTCCCGATGCACTCCCAGTAGCCTGTCCGAAGCGTACTTTTCCGTACTTTTGAGTCGCCATTAGTACCGTAAAGTCAACAACTTACGCGTTATTCAGGTCACTCATAACCCAAAGGTCGTAGGTTCAAATCCTACCCCCGCAACCAATCCTTTGAATCCTTTACAAGGATGGGACTCTTGAGACAAACTCCTAGAAACTCCCAATAAGAAAATCGCTGATTTTAGGCGCTCGCTGCAACTGGCTTGAGCACCATTTCAACGACGTTTCCATTCGCTTCCCGCTTCGATAACGACATCGCCTGTCCTTAGATATTCATCGTCGTTAGGATATAGGCATGACGCATCAATTCCTGCTGCACCTTCATCGGAACCCCGGTCTCGTCCAGCCACGAACGGTACGTGTGGCGGAACGTGTGCCAACCGAATCTCTCCTAGCTTCCCCGCCTCGATCTTGCGTGTGTCGTGAATGAGAGCTCGCTTGCTGTTTGCTGTGGGCTCACCTTGCCAGCACCACACACCCGGCGCCGCGCCGCACGTTGGACACGCGACCACACAGCATCCCGAAGGGCGAAGATGCCGCTTCTGGATCTCGGTCGGGTGATACGGTCGGTTCGTCATCCGGTTCGCAGAGACCCACCCTTTTGCGGTGGGAACGGCCTGCTTGCTCCAAGCCAAGACGATCTTGGTCAGGGACGGATGCAACGGAACATAGTCCTGGGAATATTCAGTTTTGACGTCATCGATCCGCCCGCTCACAAAGCTGCGCTGAACGAGGAGCTGATTCTTTTCAAAATCGAAGTCGTCCCACTGAAGCGCCGCGATCTCACTTACGCGAAGACCGAGGCATTGGGCGATCTGGACCATCGTGCGATACGGCTCACGCAGTGTCGCAACGACCAGTTCAAATTGTTCCACAGTTAGGATCATGGGGCGCTGCCGGCGCTTGGCGCCGCCCTCAACACGAACAAGGGCGATGGGGTTCCTTTGCTCGGTGAAGAGCTCCCAGCGTGTGGCGCACTCATACAGCAAGTGCATCACGCTGCGGATAAACAAGCCGTCTCGGGCGATGGCACCCTAACCGTTCGGGTTGGCCCGACTAGACAGACGTTCTACGGGCTCATCCAGGAGTTCGGCGCTCCCGAGGCGAACATCCCGGCCCTCCACTGGCTCGAAACTAGCGCCTTTGCGAAATCTAACAAACTTCTCCCGGCCTTTGATAACACTTCCATGACCTTAGTCCCGTCTTGCTTCTCCGCGTGTTGCTCGGCTTCAGCGATCAGTCCTAGTTGTTGGAAATCAGCAGGGACCTTCGCCGTCTTCACCAACTCGGTCCGGAGTGACTCTAGTTCGATTGCAACTTGCGATAGACTGACCTGATTCAATACCCCGGCCCATTGCTGCTGATAGTTGATCGTACCGATAGAATTACGTCCTACGGCTCCAACTGGACCATGAGTATTGATTTGATCGCCCTGAATCACGATGTTCGGCAGGATGGGCTGACCGATGCCGTGAACATGGTCATGTCCCTTTGCAGTGATTTGGATATTCGCCATCGCTGTCATGGTACGGGTTGCTGTCGTGCTCCCGCGAAGAGGCTTTCCGTAATCATGCCCCGAAGATATAGCGCGTCCAATGCCGTCAATAGCTCGTCATCACTCGGCTCGGTAGCCAATGCGTGCTGCCAGCCACCAGGCTCGTTGTAGTACCCATATCGCCAATTTTCTGGAGCTTCAACCGCCGTGAAACCGTGCTTCTCCAACTGCTGGCACTTCGCAAAGGCTATGCCGCTCAAAAATCCAGTCTGAAACTCGAATGAAGCATCTCGGTTTGTTGACCGCCCGACGATTATCGCGTTATGTGGATGTCCTCCCAGCATACCGGGATAGAAATCGCGCCCAATTGATTTCACCGCAACGGCTATCAATGGCCGCTCTTCATTCATTGCTCAACTATAGCGAAGACAGGGCGAAGTAGAAAGACGAAATGCACCCTCTACCCAACTGCTCAAAATGGCTCATGCACTGAGGGGTAGACCACCGGGCACACAGGACAGGAGATCCGGGGTGGTGGGGGTTTCCGATGCTCTATGCGTACGCATGACGTACGACCTAAACCGGATTGCGCTAAGTTGTTGATTTTATGGTGGGCCCAGCAGG
Source organism: Granulicella tundricola MP5ACTX9 (assembly GCF_000178975.2). NCBI lineage: Bacteria > Pseudomonadati > Acidobacteriota > Terriglobia > Terriglobales > Acidobacteriaceae > Granulicella > Granulicella tundricola. The sequence continues at coordinate 3,017,118 of NC_015064.1, forward strand.
ATTCGAACCTACGACTTCCACCGTGTGAAGGTGGCACTCTACCGCTGAGTTATGAGCCCCAAAGGGAGGTTGAGCGCTGCAAGCAGCACATCGACTAATGCAGAATATCATCGACACGGCCGAAGTGGAGGGTACGAGGGCTTTTTCATCCCTGCCCGTCTCCTTACCAAGGCGTCCTACCTAAGTTCATGGCGCAGTACAATATGCGCAGGCATGCCCGGTTCTGATCTTCCAATTCGGCCAGTAGTCCGCACAGCGGCTGGGAGTGAGGGCCGTCAGGCATCCAGGGAGCACTTGGCCGATGAGCCGGAGGAGGCTGAAGAGCTTTCTGACGACCTTGGCCCGGAAGCTGATGAGGACGGCGAGTCAAAGTCCGCAGAATCCGACGATTTCGCGCAACCCGCGGGCGAAGATGGGGTTACAGAGGATATGAGTACTCTGGCGCTCAATCCGACGAACCTGGAAGGGCTTGCAGATGCCGAGGCTCGGCAAGCTGGTCTTCATACAAACGGCAACTTCGGTGAGCTTGACGATGCCGCCATCATGCTCGAACTCAAGGCCGGCAATATGGCGGCGTTCGACTTTTTGATGGTGAAGTATCGGAAACCGATCATTCATTTCATGTTCCGGATGACGCACAATCAGGCTGTCGCTGAAGAGCTTGCGCAGGAAGTCTTCCTTCGCGTCTACCGTTCACGCGAGACCTACCGTGCCGAGGCTCGATTCAGCACATGGCTCTATCGCATCGCGACGAATCTGGGCGTCAATCATGCCCGGGACACCCGGCACGAACGTTCCGCCGCCACCGTCTATCTGGATGAGCCAGACTCTGAGACGGGCACCTCGCCGGATGTGGCGGATAGCACTCCTGGAGCCGAGGCCGGGATTCTCCGCCGGGAGCGTATGGAAGCGATTCGGGCTCATGTGATATCGCTGCCTGAGCGGCAGCAGATGGCGGTGCTGATGCACAAGTATGAAGGCATGGACTACAAGCAGATCGGCGAGGTGTTGAAGCTGTCCGAATCGGCCACGAAATCGCTCCTCTTCCGCGCTTACCAGACGCTACGCGACAAGCTTAAGGACTTTGTATAAAGACTCCCCCTTTCACGGAGCCTGAAGGAGAACAACTATGAACTGCACTGATTTCCAAAACGAACTGCCCGACCTGATCCTGACGCCTGGAGCCAAGCCCAGCCTTGCGGCGGTGGCTCATTTGAAGGAGTGCCCCCCCTGCACGGAGGAGTATCTCTCCTTCCAGCAGACCTTTGCGGTGCTGGATACGTGGACTGCGCCTGAACCCTCGCCCTACTTCGACCAGAAGATGCAGGTCCGTCTGCGCGAAGAGCAGGCTGCTCCGAAGATGGGCTGGTTTGAGTCCGTCATGACTCGTCTGCAGCTCAATACTGGGCGTCAGTTCCGTCCGGCCATGATCGGCGCACTCTCATTGGCACTGATTGTAGGCGGCGGCAGCTTTGCCGGGCTCAACTACAACGCATCCCACCAGCAGCCGGCGCAGGCCTCTGCGACCATCAATGACCTGCAGATCCTGGATCGGAACGAGCAGGCGTTTGAGCAACTCGATCAACTACAGCAGGATGAGGATAACCAGCCTACGGATGATTCCGGCACCCCGGTCCAGCCGGCAAACTGATAAGGATTGCTGCGATAAACTCGTCGAAGAAGGTGGCCATGAGGGCCTCAAGAGACTCAGGCCACCCCTCCTCGAACACACTGAATGCAACTTGAACCATCGCTTGTACGTCTGCCTCCGATAGCCTGCCCGAGTATGAAACGTTTCTCGACAACCCGCCGTGCATCAGCCTGGCAAAGGCAGCTCCCTGCCCTCGGGCTGCTTCTGGCGGGCGGCTTTGGGTTTGCTCAGAACCGCGGGCCGGCCCCCATCGTGCGGCAGCCGCCGATGATGCAGCAGCGGGCTCCGATGAACCAGCAGCGGGCGTTTGGGCCCGGGCAGCAAAACCGGCCGCACCTGTCAGAGTGGATGCAATCCCATAGCAACCTTCCCCTGGCGCAGCAGCAGCGTGCGCTGGAGATGGAACCGGGCTTCCGGCAGCTTCAACCTGATCAACAGGCGAGAATGCATGAGCGTCTGACCCAACTTAACGGCATGACGCCGGAGCAAAGACAGCGCACGATCGCCCGGACCGAGGCGATGGAGCGGCTTAATCCTGATCAGCGACAGCAGGTTCGGAGCGCTTCCCAGCAGCTTGGGAGCCTTCCGCCGGATCGACGCATGGCAGTTGCCAGGGCGTACCGCAGTCTGCAGAATATGCCGGAGCCGCAACGCCAGAGCTACCTTAACTCTCCGCAGATTCGCGGACAGTTCAACGATCAGGAGCGTGGGACCCTGAATAATCTTCTGGCGGTTCCGCCCAACCTACTGCTGCAACCGCGGCGAGTGGCACCATACCCGGCAACCCCATATCCGCAGCCTTATGGACCTCCTCAGTAGTACCCCCTCTCCCCCCTCTTTATGCTAAAGTCTTCATTCCATACGATTTAGGTCTGGACTTGGTCTGGTCGCCATCTGGACCTCTTTCAGTTGTTCGGGGGTAAGGTGTTCCGCTGGAAGCAGCCTGCTCATGGCACGCTTTATCTTCTACTTCTATTTTATCAACTTGAATGGGGGGAATACGCCATTTATTTTTGGCGTATAAGCTTATTTGAATGTGTTAGTTAGCCTATTTTTTGCGCCCGTGGGGACTTGACAAGCTAATTTGCTGGCTTTTTCCGTGAAAATAGTTGTAAGTGGTTCTTAAACATAGGCTTATCAGGATGCAGCAAGACGGAACCGGCGCAAACGTGAGCAGGACGGATAGCGGACGGTGGAATTTGTAAGGACTCTCCCGTGATCTTCACCCCCTTAGGGCCTGAGATCACGGGATTGTTTTACAGGAGCTAGCGTTTGAAGAAGTTCTTGGCCAGGAAGAGGACGTTGGCGGGACGTTCCGCGAGGCGGCGCATGAAGTAGGGGTACCACTCAGCGCCGAACGGGATGTAGATACGGACGCCGTAACCTTCCGCGGCGAGTTTGCGCTGGAGGTCGCGGCGGATGCCGTAGAGCATCTGGAACTCAAAGTTCGCTTTGGGCAGGCCCTTGGCTTCGACGAAGCGGCGCATGGTGTCAATGATGGTCTCATCGTGGGTGGCCATGCCGCAGAAAACTCCGCTGGTGGACAAGTAGAGCATCAGGCGCTCGTAGTTTTCGTCGACGTCGGATTTTTCCGGGAAAGCGATCTCTGCCGGCTCCTTATAGGCCCCTTTGCAGAGGCGGATGCGGATTCCCTGCTCGACCAGGCGCTGGGCATCGTCTGCGGTGCGGTAGAGATAGGCCTGAAGGACGGTGCCGACGCGGCCGGGCCAGCGTGCGTTGAGGCGCTCGGTCATCTGGATGGTGGCTTCCGTGTATTCGGAACCCTCCATGTCGATGCGGACGAAGGTGTTGGCTTCCTCGGCGTGGATGATCATGCCGGCGACGATGCTTTCCGCGAGCGAGGGGTCCAGGTCCATGCCCATCTGGGTGAGCTTGACGCTGACGTTGGCGTTGAGTCCGCGCTGCTGGATCGCGTCCAGGACCTCATGATAGATGGCGGCGCTGGCGTGGGCGTGGGCTTCATCCATGACGCTTTCGCCGAGGGAGTCGAGCGAGACGGCGAGGCCTTCACGGTTCATCTGCTCGGCTGCCTCAAGGGCGGCGGCGACGGTCATGCCTGCGACGAAACGGCTGGAAAGCTTCTTGCCTACCGCGGACTTTTCAGAGAAGGCACGCAGACTCTTGTTCTGCGACATGGAGATAAAGAAAGAACGAAGCACCCTGGACAACTCCTGTGACAACCCTTTGATTTTCTCATGGTGGTGGCTTCCTATGGAGTTGCTTCCAGGTCTCCTGCCACGGTCCAGTGTTTCGTCGCCACCACACCTTCTGCTCTCAGGAGTGATGCCGTTGAAAGCACTTCATCGGCGTTCAACGCGTTGCAGCTTCCATAGCCGACCGTCATCCATGGATGTGTGTCAGTTGAGACGAGACTTCGTCCGCAGCTCGCGGCCATGAGATAGTCTGCGGCGGTGAGGCCCTCAGAATCTTTCATTCGCGCATCCGCGCCAGCGCGGAGAAGAACCTTGAGGTCGTCCGTCTCTGCTTTTTGGGCTAATAGCATTAGCGCCGTTGCTCCTCGGCTTGTCCGGGCGTTGACCCTGGCACCCGCCGCGATCAGTTCCTGGTCTGCGTCTCCGCGAAGCGCGGCAAACATGAGTACCGTTTCTCCATGGAGTCCGGCCGCTTGTACGTCTGCCCCTTTAGCGAGCAGAAACTCAACGACCTTAGCGGTCTGATACCCGCCGACAGCGTACATAAGTGGAGTCCAACCGCTCTCATCGTGGCTGTTTACGGAGTCGCCTGAGTCGAGGGCAGTCTGAACGTCTTCCAGTTTCCCGAAGTGGGCTGAGGCCATTAGCTTCGTGCGTCCAGGCTTGGGAAGCCAGACATCGGCCCCCATGTCTCCCATCTGCTCGGTCTTTGGATCACCGACACGCCATTGATGAGAGTTGGTCGCCTCATGGATTGCCTGAAACAGATCGTCAAAGGAAGCGAGACCCTCGATCCCATGCACGTTCACATCCTTTTCCAGGCCGCCCAAAGAGACGCGCAGGAAGTTGGTAGGAGTTTCCGTCACATTTCGCGAGTAAGAAGTGCACAAGCGCCAGAAGGCTTCGGTTCTGAAGCGTTCAATCAGCGCTCGCGCGGATTGACTGGGGATCTCGGACTTTGTGGCTTTATTCCAGTCTGGGGCGTCCCATTCTCCGGGAGGATTCCACCAGACTTTTCCGGATGCTTCGACTCTTAATAAGGGCCAGCCGGTTTCGACAAAGTCTCGCGGGGTCTGGCCGTTCGTGGGGACTCGTTGCGGAGGAAGCGGGCATCCTTCCCGGCTGACATCGGAGCCAGCTCCACTCGATACTTCGACTTCCCCGCCCGTTGTGAGAACGTGAGTGGTCGAGTTGCCGCTTGTATCCTCAAGATCAGGGGCTGTCAGTTTGAAATGGAAGACAACAGCTCGCTGGCCAACGCCGCCGTCGGATTTGAAACGCCAACTTTTGACCTGATCGACAGCCGCTTTTCGCAGGATTTCGGGATCAGAGACGCTGTTTACGTCCGTTATCTGCCCTGCGCTGTCGATCCGATAGGTGATTTCAACATCACCTGAGATCTTTGCAACACGTGCAATGGGCGGATAGAACATCGCTGCGTGAGTTGAAGGGATCGCGTCAATTGTTTGTGCATGAACAGATGGCTTCGCTTGCCCTAAGAGGCAGATGCAGATCATCAGCCGCTTTAGGCGATTATGTCGCAATCAGCCTCCGGGAAATCTGATATTCGACGCTTAATTATTGCAAGTGCGAGGGGAGCTTGACCACGTTCTTTACGGCTGGCTCAGGGGCTGTGACCATGCCGCTGGTGTCCTTCATGGCGGCGATGGCGGCGTCGTAGCGGCCGGCGAGGGAGTTGTAGCGGATAACGCCCATCTCTTCCAGCATCTTCATGCCGTCCTTGAGGTAGGACATGCGGCTGCGTTCGTCGTGGCCCCAGGTGACCGGGACTTCCATGATGGAGTACTTCAGCTTGCGTGCGATGAAGAGGATTTCGGGGTCGAAGCCCCAGCGCTCGATGCTCTGGAGGCGGAAGATGACCTGCGCGGCGGGGCGGCGGAAGGCCTTGAAGCCGCACTGGGTATCCTTGAATGGGAGGCCCATGACGGTGCGGGTGATGAAGTTGAAACAGCGGCCGAAGAACTGGCGGTAGAGGGGCTGGTGGATGGTCTGGCGTTGGCGGTCCATCCAGCGGGAGCCAATGGCGACGTCCGCTCCGGCGGCGATAGCAGCCATGAGGCGGTTCGCTTCTTCCATGGGCGCGGAAAGGTCGGCGTCCGTAAACATGACGATATCGCCGGCGGCCTGGAGGAGGCCGTTACGGACTGAGAATCCCTTGCCGCGGTTTCCGGGGTTGCGGATGAGATGAAGGCGGGGGAATGATTCCATCCAATGCTGGACGATCTCGCCCGTATCGTCTTTAGAACCATCGTCGACGACGAGGACCTCTGCATCCCAGCCCTGCTCATCGATGCAGGTCATAACCCGCTCCAGCGCGGCTTCAATGCGGGCGCTCTCGTTATAAGCCGGGATGACGATACTCAACATGGGATGAGACATTGTGAAACCTTTCTCAACGATTCCGCTACGAAAAAACTTCTCAGTGGCCCGCCGCCGCGCTTCATCATACTTGAATCTTTAGACGTATGAACATACCCCGAAGGCCCAAATATCCTTCTGCCGTTCCGCGCTGCTACACTCGCACCATGCCGGACGACCTGAATCAAGCGCCCCCACCGCCGCAACCTCCTTACGTTCCTCAGAACCAGGCCTCGGCGTTTCCGCCGCAGCAGCCTGCCTTCGGCTCTCCGTATGGGAATGCCGGGGGTTATGCGAATCCTTATGGATATCCGGCGCGGCCGCCGCGTTCGGCTTGGTTCTGGCCTTCGATCATTCTGGGCTCCATTGTGGTGGTGGTTGGGCTGTTTGGGGCGATCGTATGGTCTGCGGCGAAGTCGCTGGGGGGAGATACGACCGCTACGACCACGTTTGCCACCAGCGAGATTGCCGTCATTGATATAGATGGGGTGATTCTGGATGCGGATAAGGTGGATTCGCAGCTTCGCAAGTTTGGCGACGACTCGTCCGTGAAGGCGATTATTTTGCACATCAACTCGCCCGGCGGCGGCGCGGCGGCGTCCCAGGAGATCTATCACGAGGTTCTGCGGGTGCGGCAGGAGAAGCATAAGAAGATTGTGGCTTCGGTGGAGTCGGTTGGAGCGTCCGGGGCTTATTACATCGCCAGCGCTTGCGACAAGATCTACGCGAACCAGGCTTCGGTGGTTGGGTCCATCGGCGTGATCATGGAGTGGACCAACTACGGTGACCTGATGAAGTGGGCGAAGTTGAAGCCGGTGGTGATCCACGCGGGCGAGTTGAAGGATGCTGGCGATCCTTCTCGCGATATGACGCCGAAGGAAGCGGCCTACTTCCAGGCGCTAACCGACAATATGTACGGGCAGTTTGTGCGGGATGTGGCGGCGGGCCGGCATACCTCGACTGAGAAGATCCAGCCGCTGGCTACGGGGCAGGTATGGACGGGCGAGCAGAGTCTGCCGCTGGGGCTGATCGACAAGATTGGCGGGTTCCGGGTGGCGCTGATGGATACAGCGCATGACGTCGGCATCAGTGGCGAGCCGGCGATCGTGAAGCCGAACAGTGCGAAGAAGGGTTTGGCAGGGTTGCTGTCCGGGGAAGGCGACGACCTGTTCCCGAATCCGACGAAGCTGCTGGACCACGCACCGGGTTTTTACTTTATGTGGAAGTAAACAAACAGTAAACTTCTCATTTTTCCACCGGGGCCGGAGACAATTCCGGCCCTTCGTGCGTATCTCATTTCATACAGCTTAGAGAAAACAAAGCTCTAGCCGGAATGAGGAGATTCCCCTTGACCAAAGCAGACCTTGTCGACAAAGTAACTTCCCTGGGCGATCTGACACGACGCGACGGCGAAGTGATCGTCGATCTGCTCTTCGACTCCGTGATCGGTGCGCTAAAGTCTGGCGACAAGATTGAGATTCGCGGCTTCGGCAGCTTCCGCACGCGTCAGCGCAACTCACGCATCGGGCGCAACCCAAAGACGGGTGCGAAGGTGGATGTTCCGGCGAAGAAGGTTCCTTTCTTCAAGCCGTCCAAAGAGCTTCGCGACCTGGTCAACCCCAAGGGCTTGCTGAATGGCGCGGCGGTAAACGCGCATCATCCGCCACCAATGTGAACGGTGTGATGGGCTGTTGCTGGGTTCGTTGTTTTTTGGTGCGCGGGGGCAAATCTCTCGTATGCTGATACCCACATGATCCCTGCTGTTCAGACCACTGCCCTTACCCGGAGCTTCGGCGAGTTTACCGCCGTACGGGATGTCAATCTCAGCGTCGCCCCGGGTCAGTTTTTTGGATTCCTGGGGCCTAACGGCGCGGGTAAATCCACCACGATCAAGATGCTGACCGGCCTTCTGGCTCCGAGCTCCGGGTCGATCCAGATCCTGGGCGAGTCATTGACCGCTGAGACGGTGGAGCTGAAGCGCCATATCGGCGTGGTGCCGGAGGGGCTGGCGCTGTTTGGGCGGCTGACCGCTCCTGAATACCTCCGCTTTGTAGGGCAGATGTATGGGCTGGACGCCGGGGTGACGGCGCAGCGCTCGGCTGAACTGCTGGATTTTATGAGCCTCACGGGCGACAGCAAGAAGCTGATTACGGACTTTTCCCACGGAATGCAGAAGAAGCTGGCGCTCTCCGCAGCGGTGATTCATGGGCCCAAGGTTCTGTTTCTGGATGAGCCGTTTGAGGGTGTGGATGCGATTGCGGCGGGTACGCTGAAGTCGATGCTGCAGGGCATGATTGCGCGTGGGGCGACGATCTTTCTTACCTCGCATGTGCTGGAGATTGTGGAGCGGCTTTGCACGCATGTGGCGATCATCCAGAAGGGATCGCTGGTGGCGCAGGGGTCGCTGGAGGAGCTGCGGGCGGGTGTGCAGGCGCAGCATCCTGAGTCCGGACGGACGGAGAAGGCGACGCTCGAGGAGATCTTCCTGAATGTGCTGGGGACGACCGGCGTTGCGCCGCCGGAGCAGGAGCTTTCATGGCTGGGCTAACCGAGCGCCTGCCGCCGGTTCCGGCTTCCGCGCAGTTCAAGGCTGTGGCGTATCTGCGTTGGCGGCTGTTCGCCAATACCTTCCGGCGTAAGGAAGGGATCGGGGAGCTGGCGGCGAAGATCATTATTTATCCGATCTCGCTGCTGTTTCTGGCGGGGCCGGTGGCGGGGGCTACGTTCGGGTCTTATTACGCGATCTCGGAGAGCCACGTCGAGCTGATGGCGGTGGTCTTCTGGGTGATCTTTCTACTGCAGGTGGTGGTGAGCATCAACATTGCGCCGCCGGGGCTGAGCTTCGACCCCGAATCGCTGATCCGCTTCCCTCTCAGCTTTCCGCGATACCTGGTGATCCGGCTGTTTCTGGGGCTGCTGAGCGCTTCCACGATTGCGGGGACGTGTGCGCTGCTGGGTGCGGCTGTGGGTGTTTCGGTGGCGCGGCCGGAGCTGGGGGTGATTGCGTTTGCGGCGGCGATTGCGCTGGCCGTGACGAATATGTTCTTCGTGCGGATGGTGTTTGCGTGGGTGGATCGGTGGCTCTCCACGCGACGTGCGCGGGAGGCGATGACGGGGCTGATCCTGCTGGGAACGGTGGTGTTCCAGTACATCAATGTGACCTTCAACGGAATTGGCGGGCACACATCTCGCGCGGGGCAGGCGGCGGCGCAGGCGGCGAAGCTTGCGCGGGTGGAGCATCTTTACCAGGCGGCATCACCGTTGCTGATGCATCTGCCGCCGGGCCTGGCTGCCGCGGCGATCCTGGATCAGACGCTGCACAGCCCATCGCTGGCGGTGATTCAGATTCTGGGGATTGGGTTGTTTGGGGCGTTCTTCCTGGCGGTGTTTGCCTGGCGGATGCAGTTCGAGTTTGGAGGCGAGAATCTTTCCGAAGCGAACGTGAGCCCGGAAGCCGCGCCGAGAGGCTCCCATATAGTGGTTGAGACGCCTGCTCCGGTTCGGACTTATGGCTTGTCGCCGATCGTGGCGGCGTGCCTCCAGAAGGAGTTCATCTACCTGCGGCGGAATGCGGCGCAGTACTATGGGCTGCTGGTGCCCATTGCGATGGTCTTCGTCTTCGCCGGGCGCGCGGGAAGCTTTGGCCGGACCGGTTTTACGTTTCCGGCTGCTGTGGTTTACAGCTTTCTCGGAATCTCCACCCTAAGCTATAACGCTCTGGGGCTGGATGCGGCGGGGGTGCAGGGATATTTCCTGGCGCCGATCCGGATGCGGAGCGTGTTCATTGCCAAGAACATCTTTGCCTTTGGGCTGGCGGCACTGCAACTGGTGCTGATCTATGCGCTGCTATTTTTTACCTCCGGGCCGCCGCCTGCTCTGATCGCCATCGAGACGGTCTGCTGGCTGGTGTTTGCGACGTTTGCGAACGTGACGATCGGCAATATGCGCTCGCTGACCTCCCCCAAGAAGATGGACCCGAGCAAGCTGGCGCGGAAGCAGGCGTCGCAGATGAGTGCGCTGATCAGCATCGGGTTCATGCTGATTGCGGCAGGGATTGGCGCGGGACTTTACCTTCTGGGCAAGGCGCTGGAACTGCCGTGGCTGCCGATTCCGGCTTTGTTGGCGCTTGCGGCGGGAGCGATTGCACTCTACGCGGCTGGACTGAATCGTGTGGATGCCATGGCGTACACGCACCGCGAGATCATCCTGGAAGAGCTCTGCAAGGCGTCCTGATCAGGCTGGATCGAAGCCGATGATGCCCATCCCGCGGCCGGTGAAGCCAGCTTCGGCCCGGTGGGAGAAGTACTTTCGAGCGCCGTTTATCCGAGAGCAGGCCGTACATTCCCCGATGACGGTGATCTGCTCCGGGGCGAGACCGGCGGCGAGCAACTGGCGGCGGTTGGCCTCCCAGAGGTCGAGGTGGGTTCCGCGCGAGAAGAGCTCCGAGCCGTACTCGAACTCCTGGCTGAAGGTCTTCTGCAGGTCCGGGCCGACCTCATAACAGCAGCTTCCGATGGATGGTCCGACCGCCGCGACCAAATCCCCCACTTTTGCGCCAAGCTCGTCCACCATTTGGGCGACGCCGATCTCGACGATTCTGGCGGCGGTGCCTCGCCATCCGGCATGGAAGGCTCCTGCGATTCCCCGCTGCACATCCGCGACCAGCACTGGCACGCAGTCTGCTGCAAGGATACCCAGCATGACTCCGGGTTGGTTGGTGATGAGGCCGTCGGCCTCCACGCTACCCGGAGTGTAAGCCGCGTCCACGCGCTCGATGCGAGCCGAGTGAATCTGCCGGACTGTCTTAATCTCGGCGCCGTCCCATCGATCCCCGCCTAAGGTCTGCAGGAGCAGCCGCCGATTTGCGAGGACGCGGTCGCGTTCATCATCGGCGGTGAGACCCAGATTCAGTTCTCCCTGCTGTCCGCCTGTGTAAATCTGCGAAACTCCGCCTATTCGCGTGCTGAAGCCATGTCTGAGTCCCGGGATTTGGTCCCACCCTGTTGCCCGCAGCACCGGAATCACCATGAGAAGAGTGTAGACCCGGCGTAAACCTTCCCGAAATGGGAACGTCTATCTGTCCCGAATGCGTATTATTAGTCGGGGCAGCCTGCGAAACTCGCAAATCCGCAATATATTGCGCCCGGTCTGTTAGCATTTGCATCCTAACCCGGTGGTCTGTAAGATACCGCGTTTATAAGCAGTTCGGCCACCGAACGCAGAACGAAAACGAGAAATAACATTGCCTAACTCTACCGCTCAGCTTCTCCGCTCCCGCATCGGCAAGGTATGCGTCGCCATTACTGGCGCAACCGCTGCTGAAATGCTGGAGCGTGCCTCCCTCGCCGTCAAGGAAACGCCTTTTTTAGAGTTTCGTCTCGACTACCTATCCAAACCCGCTGCGGCGCTGCCTGAGTTCAAGCAGTTCCTGGCTGCAAACAATGCGGCGACGGCCATCGCGACCTGCCGCCGGGCTGAAAATGGTGGGCGCTATAAGGGCTCTGCCGCCTCCGAGCTGGAGATTCTGGTAGAAGCGGCTAACAGCGGCTTCCAGATCGTCGACCTGGAGTTGGAGTCGGCTGAAGCGCTCAAGTCTGCTGGAATCGACAAGATCCGCGCCACCAGCGCCGGGCTGATCGTCTCCTGGCACGACTTTGAGAAGACGCCGGACCTGGATAAGGTCTATGCGCGCATTGCGCCGTTTGAGCCCGACTTCGTTAAGATCGTCCCAACCGCGCAGTGCCTGACCGACAACGTGAAGTTGATGCGGTTTATTGAGCGCATGAGCGACGAAGCCAGCATCGTGGGTGTTTGTATGGGGGACTCCGGGATCATCTCGCGAGTGCTCGGAGTCCGCGCCGGATCGACCTTTACCTTTGCTGCCGCAACGGTCGGAGAAGAGACCGCGCCTGGTCAGATTCTGGCTCGGACGCTGCTTGAGACGTATCGGATCGCAGAGGTTGACGCAGCTACCAAGGTCTACGGTGTCGCGGGCGACCCGGTGAACAAATCCCTTTCCCCGCTGATGATGAATACAGCCTTCCGTCGCGAGACGGTCAACGCCGTCTACCTGGCGCTGCAGGCGACCGACGTCACGGACCTGGTGAAGCTGATCCAGGAGATTCCAATCCAGGGCGTCTCCATCACCATGCCGCACAAGCAGAGCATCATGGCGCACCTGGCGCATACCGATCCGCTTTCGGCCAAGATTGGTGCCTGCAATACCGTGCTGCGGGTACCGCCTTCGGCTGGTGAACCGGCCAAGCTGTATGGCTTCAACACCGACGTGCAAGGCATCCTGATTCCGCTGCAGAAGCGTATCGAACTCAAGGGTGCCAAGGCTCTGGTGCTGGGCGCGGGTGGTTCGGCGCGGGCGGCTGTGTTTGCGCTGCGCGATAAGGGTGCGGAGGTCTTCATCCTGAATCGCACGCTGGAGACTGCGGCGAAGCTCGCCAAGCAGTCCGGAGCCAAGGTGATCAAGCGCGAGGCGCTGCTGAAGTCCACCTTCGACGTCATCATCAATGCGACTCCTGTGGGAATGTCCGGCCAGTCGGTCGAACCGATCCTGACCGCAGCTGAGCTCAAGACGACCAAGCTGGTCTTTGACCTGGTCTACAACCCTGTGGATACGCCGCTGCTGAAGCAGGCTCGGAGCCTGGGACTCAGCGTCATTACCGGCGTGGAGATGTTCGTGCAGCAGGGTGCGCGGCAGTTCGAGATCTGGACCGGCAAGCCTGCGCCCGAGGACGAGATGCTGAAGGTCGTGATCCATGCGCTGCGTCAGCAGTATGGCGGGATGGTTGAGCCTGAGGCCGCGCCTGCTCGGGTTGCGGAGGTTGAAGAGGTCGAAGAGGCCGTCCAACCTGAGCCGGAGCCTGCAGCCAAGCCTAAGGTGACGACCAAGGCTGCTGTGAAGAAGGCACCTGCAAAGGCTGCTCCTGCCAAAGCCAAGCGCTAACGGGTCGATTTTCCACCTTATTTCCGGGGCTCTCACGCGGTTTCAACCGGGTGAGAGCCCCGGAGGCGTTTAAGGCAGGCGTCAATCGCTAAGTCAATCGCTAAACTGGAGGTGTGAGTCAGTTTTGTGATGTTGCGCTGCCTGTGCCGCTGGACCGGACGTTTATCTATTCGGTTGGGCCGGTGGTGCCGTGCGTTGGGGCGCGGGTGCTGGTGCCGTTTGGCGGACAGCGGTTGATGGGTGTGGTGGTGCGGGTGCATGATGCGCCTCCGGGGGATGGCGTCGAGGTCAAGCCGGTTCAGAGTGTGATGGACGACGACGCGCTGCTGGGCGAGGAGATGATGCGCCTGGCTGCCTGGGTGGCGGAGTACTACTGCGCACCGCTGGGTGAGGTGCTGCGTGGGATGTTGCCGCTTTCGGCTGAGGTGAAGCGGCAATGGACGTACCGGATCGGCGAGGCGGGACGACGGGTTTTGTATGAGGGGGCGGCGAAGGGGTCTTCGCGGCGATCACGGCTGACGCCGGAGGAGCAGAACCGCGAGTACGCGGTGCTGAACTACCTGGAGAATGGCGAGCCGGCCAAGGCGGGTGCGCTGCGGTCTGCCACGGGGGCGAATCGGGGGCTGCTCGAGGGGATGGTGAAGAAGAAGTGGCTGGTGCGGGAGGCACTGGCTGAGGAGCGGGACGCTCGGCGGGTGGTGAGGGTGGCGGTGCTGGTCGAGCTTGGAATGATCGTTGGGTCGATAGGTTCTGGGAAGGCCGGCTTTGCCGATGCCCACCCTAATCGCGATGAGACTGCGATGAGGATGGGGCACACGAATCTTGAGGAAGTCCCTGCTTCAGAGGAACTGCCTGCAGGTACGGGGCGGCTGCCGAAGCTGAATGAGAATCAGCTTGCGATCATGGCGGAGCTGGCTGCGGTGGGTGGGCGGCTGGGGGTTGCGGAGTTGAAGGCTCGGTTGATCCGGGCGGGAGTGCCGGGATCGTCGCTGGTGACGCTGGTCAAGCGCGGGCTGGTGGCGATCGAGGAGGAGGCTGAGGGCTTCCACATGGGCTCGGGCGGCGGGAAGAAGGGTGCGCATGAGCATCTGCTGAACGAGGAGCAGATGGAGGCGGTGGGGACGATTGCGGCAGCAATGGAGAAGGGTGGATTTCGACCGCATCTGCTCTATGGCGTCACCGGCTCCGGCAAAACAGCGGTTTACTTTGCTGCGATGCGGCGGGCGCTCGCGGCGGGGAGGTCTTCCCTGCTGCTGGTGCCGGAGATTGGGCTAACACCGGCAATGGCGGGGCAGATGTTCGCGGCGTTCGGCGAGGAGGTGGCTCTGCTGCACTCCGGGTTGACGCCGGATGAGCGGGCCGAGCAGTGGCATCGCATCCGCCGGGGGGAGGCGCGAATCGTGGTGGGGACGCGGTCGGCGGTGTTTGCGCCGGTGCGGGAGCTTGGGTTGGTCATCGTGGACGAGGAACATGACTCCAGCTACAAGCAGGAGGAGTCGCCGCGATACCACGGGCGGGACGTGGCGGTGATGCGGGCTAAGCTTAGCGATGCTGTGGTGGTGCTGGGGTCGGCTACTCCCTCGCTCGAGAGCTGGGCGAACGCGGAGCGGGGGCGGTATGCGCTGATCGAGGTGACAAAGCGCGTGGCGAACAGGCCGCTCCCGGTGGTGGAACTGGTGGATATGCGGGCGGAGTTTCGTGAGGCGGGCAAGGAAGATATCTTCTCGCGGAGGCTGGTGGAGGAGACCCGCGCGGCGCTCGACCGCGGGGAGCAGGTAATTCTGCTGCTGAACCGGCGGGGGTACTCGTCCGTGGTCATGTGCCGGAGCTGCGGGGAGAAAGTAGAGTGCGAGAACTGCGCGCTTTCCATGACGTATCACCGGCCCGCGGCGGATTCGCCCGACGGGATTGCGCAGCCGGGGCAGCGGCTGGAATGCCACTTCTGCGGCTTCAGGCGGCGGGTGCCAGAGAACTGCCCCAAGTGCCAGAGCGAGCACCTGTACTTCATGGGGGCGGGGTCGCAGCAGGGCGAAGAGAAGCTGCAGGAGCTGTTTCCGGAGGCGAGGATCGGCCGCATGGACCGTGATACCGTGCGCGGGCGCGGGGATATGGAGCGGCTGCTCAACCGGCTGCACGCCGGGGAGATCAACCTGCTGGTGGGCACGCAGATGATCGCCAAGGGCCATGACATCCATGGGGTGACGCTGGTGGGTGTGATTGGCGCGGATTATGCGTTGGGGATGCCGGACTTTCGCGCGGCGGAGCGGGTGTTTCAGTTGCTGACGCAGGTCTCGGGACGTGCGGGGCGAGGAGACCTGCCAGGGAAGGTGCTCGTCCAGACCTACCATACCGATCACTACGCGGTGAAGTTTGCGGCGAAGCACGACTACGTGGGGTTTGTGGGCAAGGAGATGCAGTTCAGGCGCAGTCTGCAGTATCCGCCGTTCGCGGTGCTAGCGAACGTGGTGCTGGTCAGCGAGAAGCTGGAAGAGGCGGCGGCCTGGTCGGCGGAGATCGGGCGCTGGTTCAAGCAGGCCAGGCCTGTAGGGGTGAAGGTGCTTGGGCCGGCTGCCGCGCCGATCGTGCGGCTGAAACGCATCTACCGCTTTCACTTCGTGCTGAAAGCGGAGCGGCGGCGTGCGCTTGGAGATGCGCTGCGGGGAATGCTGGAGTTTGCGGCGGAGGCAGGGGTGCCCCGGCGCAGCCTGATAGTGGATGTGGACGCGATCAGCTTCTCCTGACCGCACTCCGGATGGGTCTTTCGGACTACCTGGACTACTCGATGACGTGCAGGTCTTTGCCCGGCTTGAAGCGGACGGCCTTGCCTGGAGCGATGCTGACCTCAGCGCCGGTGCGCGGATTGCGGCCGACGCCGGTCTTGCGGGGCTTGACGGTGAAGACGCCAAAGCCGCGTAGTTCAATGCGTTCGCCTTCGACGAGGCTCTGCTTCATGGACTCGAAGATTGCGTCGACGGCAGCTTCAGCTTTGGTTCGGACAAGTCCGGTGCGCTCGACAACGCGCTGGATAAGATCCTGTTTGATCAAGTCGTGCCTCATTTCCTGAAACGGGAGAGATAAGGGATTCAATGTTCAGACGATGTTCAGTGCCCTATGGACTCACCTTTTTCGCGGCGGGCTTGAAGCGATGGTAGAAAGGGAGATGATGATTGTCAACGGGTTAGACCTTTGCGTAACATCGAGGTTCGGCTCAAAGACGGTTTACGGAGAGGGTTGAAGGACGATGTCGATCAAGAGCGATCGTTGGATTCGCGAACAGGCGCAGGAACACGGGATGATTAAGCCCTTCAGTGAAAAACAGGTCAAGGACGGGGTGATCTCGTACGGCCTGTCTTCCTACGGGTACGACCTGCGGGTCTCAGACGAGTTCAAGATTTTCACGAACGTCAACAGCGCGATTATCGATCCGAAAGCGTTCGATGAACGGTCGTTCGTGACTGTGACGGCGGATAGCGTCATCGTTCCGCCGAATTCCTTCGCGCTGGCACGGTCGATCGAGTACTTCAAGATTCCACGAGACGTGCTGACGATCTGCGTGGGCAAGTCGACGTACGCGCGGTGCGGAATCATCGTCAACGTGACCCCATTCGAGCCTGAGTGGGAAGGCTTTGTAACGCTCGAGATCTCCAACACCACGCCGCTGCCGGCGCGTATCTATGCGAATGAAGGGCTCTGCCAGATCCTCTTCTTTCAATCGGATGAGGTGTGCGAGGTCAGCTATGCGGACCGCAAGGGCAAGTACCAGAACCAGCAGGGCATCGTCCTTCCGAAGCTGTAACGAGCAAGAAGGAATCGGGCTAGCGCGTTGAGTGGTAAGCGGAGGCCTGGATGATCACGGAAGCGGTGCAGAAGAGCGTGGCGAGGATCGGCCTGGTTGCGACCGGGCCGTTGCGCCTGCTCGGGCTACAGGCGATCATGGCTGCGCGAACCGATCTTGAGGTAATACCTCTTTCCGTGCCGCGTGCGCTTGATACAGAGGGCCTCGAGATGGTCGTCATCGACTCTGCCGTGACGGAACATCTATTTGAGTTGCTGGCAGCCTTCCGCCGGGACCGTCCTCAACTGCGCCTGATCGTGATGGGTGCGGAAAAAGACTTCGACTATATCGAGCGGGTGATCGGCGCGGGGGCCAAGGGATATCTCAGCCAGTCTGCAAGTGAGGACGAGTTGCGGATGGCACTGGACGTCGTCCGGGACGGCTCCGTGTGGGCTCCGAGAAAGGTTCTGGCGCGGCTTCTGGAACGTGCGCGTGAGGACTCTGTTCTGAGAGCTACCCTGCCCCCTGTCTTCACCAAGCGCGAGAAGGAGGTGCTCGGCTTGCTGGCAAAAGGGCATCCCAACCGGGAGATCGCGTCTGCGCTGGGCGTGGATGAAGGGTCGATTAAGGCCCATGTGGGCCGTCTGATGCGCAAGGTTGGGGTGGAAAACCGGACGGCTCTGGCGATGAAAACAGTGGAAATTCCTCTTCATTAGCTGTTTACTATTTAGTAAATTTGTATGGTTACGAAAGGTTATAGACCTCGGTACTCTTGTGAAAAGGCCCCGCTCATTGCACCTTCTTAGGAGCAACACAGACCTGGGAGAGTGGGGCTGCGACGCTCGGTGATCGCCATCGACGTTCACAGCCCCCATTTTTTTGCTCGTCCCATCGGTTGATTTCTTGCTGCTTTACTCTGAGTGCAACCCCACTACAAACGTTTTCATCTCACGAAGTGTTGAGCTGGTTCGGTCAGGCCGAACACAGACTCTCAGGCTTTGAGTTTGAAGAGGGTTGCGGAGGATTTACTCGTGAATAAGCAATTTGCAGGTTCGGTAGCTGCTTTGGCTTTGATAGCCGGAGCGGTTCAGGTTTCGATGGCACAGGGCGATAAGCCGAAGCTGGATGAGCGTCTTGGTTCCGCCAAAGCAGTGATCCAGGAGATCATGGCAACCCCTGATAAGGGCATCCCGCAGAGCATTCTTTCGAGCGCTTCGTGTGTCGTCGTCGTTCCCAGCTTCAAGAAGGGTGCGTTCGTCGTCGGCGGGCAGTACGGCCAGGGTGTTGCCACCTGCCGCACTCCCCATGGCTGGAGTTCGCCGGTGTTCGTCCGACTTGAAGGCGGAAGCTTTGGATTCCAGATTGGCGGACAGTCCACCGATCTCGTGCTGATTGCGATGAACAAGAACGGCCTGCAGGACATGCTGAAGGCGAAGTTCAAGCTTGGCGCTGACGCTGCTGCCTCTGCCGGTCCGGTAGGACGTAATGCGCAGGCTGGCACGGACTGGAAGCTCAATGCCGAGTTCCTGACCTACTCGCGGTCTAAGGGCCTGTTCGCTGGACTCGATCTGGATGGCACTGTTCTTTCGCAGAACGGCGACGATACCCGCGCCTTCTACGGCAGTGACGTTCCCTTTGAGGGCGTACTGGAAGGCAATCAGCCCACCCCTCCCGCGGCTCGTCCGTTTGTGGGAACGGTTGCCAAGTACTTCATCGTTTCGCGTGACGCACAGTAAATTGCAGTCGATTTCAGCAAAGAGCAGCCTTCGGGCTGCTCTTTGCTGTTTACTATCAACACGCGCTCTGGCTGCTGCTGAAGAGGATTTAGACTGAACTCTTGAGCGGTGGACCCCAGAACGGCGCGTGGCGCAAAGCCAGCGGGCAGGAGCGGCTCGAGTTCGCTTTTCTCTGGGTCATCGTCAAGGGGCTAGGACTGCTTCCCCGCCCGATCGCGCGGCAGATGGGTGTGTGGATTGGGAGGCTGGCCTTCAGGCTGGTGCAAAAGCTTCGCAAGGTGGGCTTGCGAAACCTGGAACTTGCCTATCCCGAACGAGATTCGGAGTGGCGCAGTGGGACGCTGGTGGGTCTATACCGCAGTCTCGGTCTGCTGATGGCAGAGTTCTGCCTCATGTCGGGTTACACCAGGGAGCAGGCGAGCGAGTTCATTGAATACGACGGTTTGGAACACTTCCTGGCGGCGCGGGATCGCGGGAAGGGCGTCCTGGTCCTGACCGGTCACTTGGGGGCGTGGGAGCTTTCCAGCTTTTATCACTCGCTGATGGGATATCCCATGGGGCTCGTCATCCGGCGGCTGGATAATCCGCTGGTGGATGCCTTCGTCAATCGGATTCGCTGCCTGCACGGCAACCGCGTGATCCACAAAGACGACTTTGCGCGTGGACTGATCGCCGCCATGCGCAACGGAGAGACGATGGGCATCCTGATGGATACCAACATGACCCCGCCGCAGGGCGTCTTCGTCCCATTCTTCGGACGCGAGGCGTGTACGGCCTCCGGTCTTGCCAAGGTGGCCATGAAGACGGATGCGGCGGTCCTGCCGGGGTTTCTACTGTGGGATGAGGCTCGCCGGAAGTACCGCCTCTGTTTTGGAGAGCCTATGACGCTGATCCGCACCGAGAACGCCGATGCGGATGTCCTGGCGAATACGGCGGCGTTTACCGCTACCATTGAGCGATACGTCCGCCAGCATCCTGAGCAGTGGCTCTGGCTGCATCGCCGCTGGAAGACGCGGCCAGCCGGCGAAGCGGGAGTTTATTGATGACGCAAGACGACGATCTGAGCCCCTACCCAACTTACTCCGACATCCGCGTGCTACTCTGCCTGCCGCTGCCTGAATCGGAGGAGGGGCCGGGACCTCTGCGAGTCTTCACCAGGGTGAGCTCGCTGGAGAATGCACAGGATGACAGCATCGTCTTTGCCACGGACGAGAGTGCGCTCCAGCAGGCGCTTGGCTCGGCCGCCGGTTTGATCCTGGCCCCACTAGCCTCTACAGCGGACGAGAACGAGGACAGGGTCATCCGGGTCAAAGATCCTCGTCTCGCCTTTGCGCGTGTCTATCAGCGGTGGTTCGCTGCTCGGCCAACCCCTGGCGTTCATGCCAGTGCTGTGGTTGGGGCCGAGGCTGTCATCGGCCAAGGGACCTCGGTTGGCGCGGGCGCGGTCGTCGAAGATGGTGCGCAGGTGGGAGCCGACTGCCAGATTGGTCCGCGCGTCGTGATTCTTGCGGGAACTACCCTGGGGGATCGGGTGAAGGTGAAGGCCGGAGCGGTCCTGGGCTCGTCCGGCTTCGGCTTTGCGCGGGACAGAAGCGGGTATATCGGCTTCCCGCAGATCGGCACCCTTGTCATTGAGGACGATGTCGAGATTGGGGCTAATTCGACGATCGACCGCGGTGCGCTGGGTGAAACCCGCATCGAACGCGGGGCCAAGATCGATAACCTGGTTCACATTGCGCATAACTGCCGCATCGGCCAGGATGTGATCATTGCCGCGCAGGTCGGCATGGCAGGGTCCACCACGATTGAGGACAACGCCATGCTGGGCGGGCAGGCCGGGTTGGGCGAGCACGTTACGATCGGCCGTGGCGTCATCCTGGGCGGCCAGGGCGGCGTCCTGCCGGGCAAGCGGATCGATGGCGAGGGCGAGATCTTCTGGGGCACGCCAGCGCAACCTGTGCGCGAGTATCTGCGGAACCTCGCCCGCATGCGGAAGCGCTGACAGCCAGATTCAGATGGAGGCTACCGGCAGGTGCATCAGATCGCTGACCATGGCGACCTCCTTCTGCACGAACGGCTCGGCGTACCGGGCTCCGGCCAGCAGGCCGTAGTGGCGAGCCGTGGCGAAGGTGCGCTCGCGAATCTCCTCCTCCGGTACGAACAATCCCCCGCCCTGCTGCTGGTTGGAGTACTGCGAGCGATAGGCCAGCAGAGATTGCAGACGGGTCTCAATATGCGGCGTGATATCGACGACGAACGTGGGCCGCACATCCGCGTAGAGGGAGGCATAGAGAATTTTGAAGGGGCGGTGAGGCTTGGCGGTGGGGTCGCCGGGCGTGACGAGCTTGCTCAATCCCGCCGTGAAGCAGGCTTCATAGCCCAAAGTGGCTGAGGTGTAGTGATCCGGGTGGCGGCCCTGCCAGTAGGGGAGGATGACGACACGCGGACGCAGACGCCGGAGTACAGCAGCCAGCTTCAGGCGATTTTCAAGTGTGTTCTGCACGTTGCCGTCGGGGAGATCGAGCGCCTCCCGATGGGAGACCTTCAGGATGCGCGCCGCGTCGTTGGCTTCGGCTTCGCGCTCGGCGGCCGTACCGCGCGTGCCTGATTCACCCTGCGTCAGGTCGAGAATCCCCGTGCGAAACCCAAGCGCCTGCTGGACGAGCAGTGTGCCCCCACAGGTCTGTTCCACATCGTCACGATGCGCTGCAATTGCGAGAATGTCGACGGTTGCCGGGGATGAGCCTGAGATCATCCCTCGATTCTAGTTCGTTCCCACGCCCAAAAAGTTTGGCCCTCCACCGCAAAGGTTGAGGGCCAAACAATCAAGTATCAGTCAGCGTATTAGTTTGCGGCGTTCGTTGCAGCGTCTATGAAAGCGACGTCAAGCGCGGTGCCCTGAACGGTGATGTTGAAGTTGTTGATCTCCGACCCATCCGCCGTATTGAACGCATGAATTTGACCGCCGTAGGCCGTGTACATCTTGTGCAGACTCTGGACCCAGCAGATGCCGGACAGCGAGCCGTAGTAGTACTGGTTGTCGTCCGTATTCGGGTAAGGAACCGTCGTACCAGCGGCGGTTGAGCCTGGAACCACATTCGCAGGAATGATCGATGCTGCACCCGTGCCCATGTCGTAGCGAGTGAGGCAGTTATAGTTCAGTCCCTGCTTGGCCCGTTCGCCGGTCGCGCAGTACTGCGATCCGATCCACAGCGTGTTGTCGTCGCCGAAGATCAGTTTGCTGTGGTTGCCGTCCGAGATGGACACCGCTGCGCTGACTGCGAGCGTGCTGAGGTTCACCTTGGTGAGACGCCCGGCGAAGAGCCCGTCCGTCTGCAGTTGCTGGCCCGCCACATAAAGATTTGATCCGTCTGAAAGCGCGACCGTCGCACCGCCAGGGATCGCCACTGTATTGGTGACGACAGCGGGGTAAGGCGCGGAGGTCGGGATCACGTTAATCGTCAGGGGAGACTGAGGCATGAAGCTGACGCTTGCACCGCCGTTGTTGCCGCCGCCGCATTCCACCCCACAGTTAAGGACGTAGGCGGTTGCACCGTCGGTTGAGAAGTATGCAGCCTGGGGGCGGTCATAGGAACCCGGTACTGGGACGACGCAGTAGACCGGAAGAATCTGCGGCTCACAGTCCACGTTTCCCGGGGGCGCGAGCCCTCCATTGTTCAGCTTCAGGACGCGATAGAGCGTGTTGGAGTTCCGCACCATCGCCAGTGCGACCGTGTCGCCCTGGTTCACGGCCACGCGGTAGGCATTCGGCAGGTTCAACGCGAAGGTGCGGCCCAGCTGATTATCGACGACAATCACCTGGCCGGCGGCTTCATCTGCCGAGTAGAAGCGAACGCCATCAGAGCCGGTTGCGACCGAGGTGCTGCCCGGAAAACTTCCTGCACTTCCCCCAGATGTCTCGGTACCGTAGTTGACGGTGGCGACTGAGTTACCGGAGGCGTTTGAGAACACATATCCGCGCAACTGCTCAGGGAAGTTCAGGATCTGGGTTGGATTGGCCCCAGAAAAACCGCTGATGAAGAAGCTCTGCTTCGTGTTCTGCACGTTGCCGCGCAGGTCGCGGTTGCCGTCGAGGATCTCCAGGGCGCCGGTGGTACCATTCGGCGTCAGCGAGACCATGACGCGATAGGCCAGCAGACTGGGCGGAATGGGCCGGCCGGCAAACGTGAACTCAGGAAACTTATAGAGCTGCTGCCCGCAGGAGGTCAACGAGAGACTGACCACCGTCAAGAGGAAGGTCATCAAAATGCCGCGGACGGCGCGTGCGGAGAAACTGCGATTTTTCAACGTGAACGACTCCAATGCGTGCGTGCAGCAACGTAAAACGAAGGCCTGCAGGCTCTCGCGAGTATACCAAACGGTGTGAAGGTGAGACGCGGACGCACGCAGTTTGGAAGCGGCGTTTGGAGCGCGCTTGCAGGTGGCTTAGGATGAAGAGATGACCGAAGTGGAGACAAAAACGGAGCTGAGAGGGGCTGCGGCACGTCTTTTTACAGGCGGGACCGTCCTGTGCGATGGCGCCATGGGCTCCATGCTGTATGGCCGCGGCATCTTCATCAACCGCTGCTACGACGAACTGAACCTCTCCCAGCCGGACTTGGTCCGCGCCGTCCACACCGAATACCTGCAGGCAGGCGCAACCGTCATTGAAACCAACACGTTCGGCGGAAACCGTATCCGCCTGGAGCGCCATGGCCTGGAAGAGAAAGTGCGCGAGATCAACCGGGCCGGAGTCCGCCTCGCCCGGGAATGTGTCCAGCAGATGGCCGAAAAGCATGCCTCCGAGGCCTTTGTCGCCGGGGCCATGGGCCCGCTTGGCATCAGAATCGGCGACGGGAACAAGGTCACGGAAGAAGAGGCTTATGCGGCCTTCGCGGTCCAGGTCAAAGCCCTGGTTGAAGGCGGACCCGGCGTCGGCGCGGACCTGCTGATCCTCGAGACCCTGATGGCGATGAACGAGGCTCGGCTCGCCATTCAAGCCGCCAAGGCGGAAGGCCAGGGTCTGCCGGTCATTGCCATGGTCACCGTCGACGTGAACGGAAACTGCCTGGACGGCACCTCTGCCGAGGAGGCTGCGCGCCTGATGACGGAGTGGGGTGCGGATGCTGTTGGCTGCAACTGTTCGGACGGGCCCGCCACGGTGCTCGCCGTGATCGAGCGCATGCGCACTGCAACGAAACTACCGCTTGCCGCCATGCCCAACGCCGGCAACCCGCGCGTCATCGACGGCCGCCACATCTACCTGACCTCGCCTGAGTATATGGCGAGCTTCGCCCGGAAGTTCATCAAGGCTGGGGCGACTTTCGTCGGCGGCTGCTGCGGAACCACCCCCCAGCACACACGCGCTATGCGCGGAGCCCTGCGAGCGATCGGAGCCCAGGAGACCGGGGTCGAGGTCGTCGAAAACGGAGGTGCAGCGGAAGCCGGAGCCGCCCGCGCCCAGAGCAAGGTCATGCCGCCTGATCTGAAGGATCGCTCTCGGGTCGGCGCAAAGATCGCAACCGGCGAGTTCGTCACGCTGGTCGAGATCGTCCCGCCCAAGGGTATCGATAGCTCCAAAGAGCTGGAAGGCGCGGAGGAGTTGCACAAGCTCGGCGTCGACGCCATCAACGTGCCGGATTCGCCCCGGGCCAGCGCCCGCATGAGTGCCATGAGCCTGTGCGTGCAGATCCAGCAGCGCGTCGGGATCGAGACCGTCCTGCACTACACCTGCCGCGACCGCAACCTGCTCAGCATCCAGAGCGACCTGCTCGGCGCGTCATCCATCGGCCTGCGCAACATCCTCTGCCTCACCGGCGACCCGCCCAAGATGGGCACCTATCCGGATGCCACCGCGGTCTTTGACGTCGATGCCATCGGCCTCACCAAGATCGTCCGCGATATGAACTACGGACTCGACATCGGCGGCCACTCGATCGGCCAATCCTGTGGCTTTACCATTGCGGTCGCGGCTAATCCCGGCGTTGTTGACATCGATAACGAGGTCCGGCGCTTCGCCGCCAAGGTGGAAGCCGGCGGCGAGTACGGCATCACCCAACCCGTCTTCGACCTGCGCCTGCTCGAGCAGTTCCTCAAGCGCATCGAGCAGTTCCGCATCCCCATGATCGCCGGCATATGGCCGCTCACCAGTGTCAAGAACGCCGAGTTCATGCGCGATCAGCTCAAGGTCCGCATGCCGGAAGAGATCCTCGCCCGCATGGGTGCAATGCCCTCCCCCGAGCACGCCAAGGCCGAGGGTATCGCCATCGCACAGGAGATGCTGGAAGAGTCCCGCGCCATGGTGCAGGGCGTGCAGGTCAGCGCGCCGTTCGGCAAATACAAGGCAGCAGCCCAAGTGTTGGGCGTGCTGTAAACAGCAGTTCGTTTGAAAGGTTCAAGGCAAAAGCATGGCGACGTTTGAAGACAAATTGACCGCTCTGGAAGCGGTGGTGGAGCGACTGGAACGCGGGGAACTATCGCTGGACGAAAGCGTGCGCCTGTTTGAAGAGGGCGTCCAGCTTTCCAACTCATGCAAGGCAGAGCTCGAACGCGCAGAAGGCAGGGTTCAGGTACTCGTTGAGACTCGGGGGAACGGGAAGGTAGAGGATCTTGAGCTCCCCGATACGGGCGACGACGAGGAAGAGGATGACGACGAGATTGAGGACCTTGGATAGGAGAGCGTAGGATTAACCCATGGAAAACTGGATTGATGTGAAGACCTTCGATATCGAAAAGTTTGCCAGAAGCCTCGAAAAGGACTGCCAGGAAGGCGTGAAGTGGGAACGCCGCAAGCTGGAGTGGATTCTCGAGGAGAAGAAAGCTCAGGCAGAGGGTAAGAGCGAAGCCGCTTGAGCCAGCCCGTTCTCACGATCATCGCTGGATCAAACGGATGCGGAAAGAGCACCCTTACCTCAACGGCTCGCGATAAGTTTCAGCAAACACCCATCCTTGATCCGGATGCGATCGCCAAATCCTTACAGGCCGTCCAGGACTCCCCAAGTTCCAACATTGAAGCTGGCAAAAGAGTTCTCAAACTTGCTGAAGAACTCATTGAAAAGAAGCAAACCTTCACTGTCGAAACGACTCTCTCAGGGGGCACATACCTGAAGATGGCAGCCCGGGCCAAACAGGCCGGCTTCACGCTTATGGTTGTATTCATTGGCACCGCTTCAGTTGACATCAATCTCAAGAGGGTCAAAGCGCGTGTCGCTAAAGGCGGTCATGACGTTCCAGAGGAAGATCAGAGGAGACGCTACCCGCGGACCCTAGCCAACATGAAGCGGCTTCTACCGCAAGCTGATCTGGCAGTTGTATTGGATAATTCAACTGAAAAGGGGCACACGCTTGTGGCTTTCGGTCATGCCGGGTATATGCACTGGATTGAGCCGGTCCCAAGTTGGGCAGCCCATCTTTGCGCCGAACTAAAATCTTAGCGATCCCGCGAAGTCACAAAACCCGGCACCCAAAGCAGAGCCCGTTTCGCATCCGTAGCCGGCAGATCCGCAATCGATAACCGAGCCGCCTCCGCGTACGCGCATGCCGTATCCATCGCGTAGTCGATCGACCCGTGCCGCTGCAGAATCTCAAGAATCTGCACATGACTGACATGCGCAAAGCTCCGGTCTGCGAGCACCGTCCGAATCGCCTCGCGATCCGCGCCCGTCCCGCGTTCCAGCGCATGGATCACCGCCAGCGTTGCCTTGCCTTCGCGCAGATCGCTCGCCACCGGCTTGCCCAGAACATCCTCAGCCGCAGTCAGGTCCAGCACGTCATCAACAATCTGAAACGCCAGCCCCAGGTTCCGCCCATACTCGCCGAGCTTTTCTTCGGTCTGATCGGACGCACCCTCGATCGCCGCGCCGAGCTGCATCGAGACCTTGAATAGAAAAGCCGTCTTGCGGAAGATCAGGTCGAAGTACTCTTCTTCATTGATGAGATGGCCCAGCTTCTCCATCTGCAGAAGCTCGCCCTCAACCATCTGCTGCGTCAGCGTAATCAGCAGGTCGAGCACATGAAAGTTGCGCTCTTCAAGCGCCGTCCGGAAGCTCTGCATGTAAAGCCAGTCGCCTGCCAGAACACACTTGGAGTTACCCCACGCTGTGTTTGAAGAGGGCCTTCCGCGCCGCGTATCCGCTTCATCGATGATGTCGTCGTGAACCAGCGTCGCGGTGTGCAGCATCTCCACGACCGCACCCAGACGAATCCGGGATTGGCTGGTCGCCCCCAACGCCTTGGCCGAAAGCAAAAGCAGCAGCGGACGAATCCGTTTGCCGCCGCCCGCAATCAGGTACTCCGCAATATCCGTGATGACCTGAACCGGAGACGCCGACTGCACGGTAAACTCGCGCTCAATAGCCAGAAGATCATCACGAAGAAGATCCATGACTTCAGTTGCGGTCGCGATGGAGATCGTGCTCACTCTCGTTTAGAGTATCAGGACGCACGATTCGGTCCGGTTACCGAACGTACTGCTTTCATGGGAGTTACAGAAGAGCCTCCTCTTGTGAGGAAGGCTCCAGTTGTGAGGAAGGCCAAGCCAGACTAGTTTGAGCGGAAGTTCGTAAACTGCAGCTCGATCCCGAAATCCCCGCTGCGCAGCTTGCCCATCACCTGCTGCAGCACATCGCGATCCTTGCTGACGATCCGAACCGTCTCGCCCTGGATCGATGCATTCGCCTTCAGCTTCGAGTCCTTCACGACCGCGACGATCTTCTTCGCCGCGTCAGACGCGATGCCCTGCTTCAGCTTGATCTTCTGCCGCACAGACGAGTTCGAGGCAGGCTCGATCTTCTCGTACTCCAGGTTCTTCAGCGAGATGCCGCGCTTGACCAACTTCTGCGAAAGAATCTCGATCACCGCGCCCAGCGTGTACTCATCCTGGCTTGCAAGCTGGATCGCTTCCTCTTTTTCCAACTCGATCTTGGACTTGGAGTTCTTCAGGTCGAAGCGCGCGTTCACCTCTTTGGAGGCCTGATCGATTGCGTTCTTGACTTCCTGAATCTCTACTTTGCTCACTACGTCGAAGCTGTTATCGGCTGCCATAAACTCCAGTATAAGTCAGTTCAGCCAGTCTGAGTCAGGACCGTGCCGTCGACGGAAACAGCGTGTGGAAGTTTGCCGTCGTCTGCTCCGCCACCAGCGCCGCACCCACACCACGAAGCTCAGCCACCACCTCTGCGGTATGCGTTACATACGCCGGCTCGTTCTGCTTGCCGCGGAACGGGATCGGCGCAAGAAACGGGCAATCCGTCTCCACCAGATACCGGTCCGCAGGAGCCTGCGCCGCTGCCTCCCTGATGTTCAAGCTCTTCGGGTAGGTCACATTCCCCGCAAACGACAGATAAAAATTCGCCGCCAGCGCCTGCTTGGCCTGCTCCGGGCTACCGGAAAAGCAATGCATCACCCCCGGAATCCCAGCCGGTGTCCAGTGCTCAGCAATCAGTCGCATGATGTCTGCAAACGCATCCGCCGGCCCAAACCGCGCCTTAGCCTCCGCGGTCGCGAGATCGGACGTCCGGCAGTGGATCAGGATCGGTTTCCCTGCCTCCGCAGCAATCGCCAACTGCGCCACAAACGCCTGCTGCTGCACCTCGATATCGGGATTCTCCAGGTGATAGTAGTCCAGCCCAATCTCGCCGACCGCGATGCACTTCGGGTCCGCAACCAGCGCCCGTAGCTTCTCCAGAGCCTCAGGTGTGGCCTGATGAGCCTCCTGAGGATGAATCCCGGCGGAAGCGAAGACATGCCCATGCTGGCGTGCCAGGTCGAGTGCACGATGCATCGTAGCTGGCCCGTCGCCGATCCCAATCGCCAGCATCTGCGCTACACCCGCAGCTTCAGCCCGCACCAGAATCTCCGTTGGGTCGTCATAAAAATCAAGGTGAGCGTGGGAGTCGATCAGCATGAACTCCAGTTTACCCAAGTAACAATTCACCTCCGGTCAATCATCTTCCGGTATGCTCTGCCGTAAGATGAAGCCCGCCTTCGCCGCCTCCCTGCTGCTCTCCCTGTCGTTCGCCGCCTTAGCCCAAACGCCCGCCCCAATATCAGACGAGCCCCTCACCGTCCCCGCCGTCGTCTACCCCTCAGAGGCCAAACGCGCCCGCGTCCAGGGCACCGTCCATCTTGAGATCGCAGTCGATCCCACCGGCCACGTCACCAGCGTCCACGCGCTCGATGGCCCACTTCTCCTCCGCCAGGCCGCCGTCGACGCCTACACCCACGCTACCTATAAGCCCCTTACCGACCCCAAATCCGGCCGTCCCACCCCCGCCGTCATCACCACCGCCGTCAACTTCAACCTCACCGAACTTCCCCCCGACACCGACCTCCTGGTCGACCGCCAGTTCCAGCCCTTGCAGGCCCAGTGCCAGTCCTACGTGGACGGTGGCACCAAGTCAGAGATCACCACCGAAGCCCTCGAGGCCTGCCGCCAAGCCGTCGCCATGTCCCACCGCTTCACCCCCACCGCCGCCCTGGAATCCCGCGCCACCGCAGTCAACGACCTCGTCCTTGTCCTGCTCGCACAGAAGAACTATCCGGACGCCGCGCTCGTCGCCAACGAGGCCGTAGCCCTGGTCGACACCGCAAACCATCCCCACACACCCGCCGTCGCCACCGCCTACATCACCCGTTGTGAGGCTCGTTCGCTGGCCAAGGAGTACCCCGGAGCCGCCGAGGACTGCGCTGCCGCGGAAGAGACCCTGACCACCCTCATCGCAGACCAGTCCGCACCGGATCAATCCAAGAACGACCGTACCGCCAACTACCGCACCCAGCTTCGAGAGGTCTTCGAGCTCCACGCCATCGTCATGGATAAGCAGCATCAGGGCGGAGAAGCCCGCCGTCTTCGCAACCGGGCCAGCAAGGTCTAAGCCCACCTATTTGCCCTGCTTCAACCCCATCGCCGCCATCACCATCTGCAGATCCTTCCACGCCTCACCCTTCTGCCGCGGATCGCGCAGCAGAAACGCCGGATGGTACGTCACCACAGCCTTGGCACCGCGCACGTCATGCCAGCGCCCACGAAGTGAAGCCAGCGACTGCTTTACGCCCAGCAGGTACGTCGCGGCCGTAGCTCCCAGCGCCACCACGTACTCCGGCTGCACGACATCCATCTGCCGCACCAGGAACTGCGTGCAGGTATTCGCCTCCACCGGCTCCGGAGCGCGATTCGCAGGCGGCCGGCACTTCACGATGTTCGCAATGTAGACCTGCTCGCGGCTCAGCCCCATGGCCCCGATCATGTTGTTCAGCAACTGCCCGGACTTGCCCACAAACGGCAGTCCCTGCTCGTCCTCGTCGGCTCCCGGACCTTCCCCCACAAACATCAGCCGAGCCTTGGCATCGCCATCGCCAAACACGATGTTCCGACGCCCGCCATACGCCAGCGGGCACCGCGTGCAATCGCCGATATCGGCGCGAATGACAGCCAGCGCAGCCGCACGATCCCCAGCCGCCACACGAACCTCAGGCAGCGGAGCCAAATCATCGAACGAAACCGGTTTTGCGATGTCAAACCCCACAGCGGCCGCTTGAGTTGCAGGCACGCTCGGTCCAGTTTCTACAACCGCAACCACTGGCGCAACCGGAGTGGCACGCACAGATTCGACGCGCTCAACAACCGCCTCCATCGTCGCAGCCTCAATCGCTTGAGGCTCCCCGTTCCGATAGAAGTCATACACTCCCATATCCCGAAAGTATTCGAGATACGCGCGAACCTCCGCGTGCCCAGCCTGCTTCTCAACCGCCATAAAACAAGACTACAGCGTAGCCGTTCCGCGGCGGGAGCAAAGCGCTAAAGCGATCCAGCTCGTGTGATCGGCAGCTCCGGAGCAACCAGCCGTTCCGGCAAAACAAACGTCACAAAACCCGCCCGAATCTCATCCTGAGCGACCCGGCAGGCCTTCATCGACTTCGAGTTGGAAAGCGGAGGAGCACCCGACTGAAGCTGCCGCGCACGACGCGCCGCACCCTTGACCAGGCTGTATTTGTTGAGCAGAGCATTATCGATTGGCATCCTGCACCCCGTATTAAGTTGTCCGTTTCCCCAACTCTACCCCAGA
The DNA here is from genome assembly GCF_000178975.2 of Granulicella tundricola MP5ACTX9. Taxonomy (NCBI): domain Bacteria; kingdom Pseudomonadati; phylum Acidobacteriota; class Terriglobia; order Terriglobales; family Acidobacteriaceae; genus Granulicella; species Granulicella tundricola. The sequence continues at coordinate 3,047,856 of NC_015064.1, forward strand.
AACAGAAGTTTTCCACATACGGAATGTTTTTTATTAACGAGTTCTAACAACTAACTGCGGCCGAAGCTCCCCAGCGCCGCCACCAGCCTCGCCGAACGCGCACTCGTCTCGCAACTCGCCGCTAACTCCCCGTCTGCCAGGGGCTCCCCTCGCTCCTTCAACACCACTGCCTTCATCTCGGTCACGGCATCGTCCAGCACGTCATTCACGAGCGCGTATTTGTACTCGCCCACCCGGTCGAGCTCCTTCTGCGCCTCCGCCAGCCGCCGCGCAATGACATCCTCAGCCGTGACATGCTCGGCCTCGCTACGGTTACGTAGCCTGCGCTCCAGCACCTGCGGACTGGGCGGCAGGATGAAGATCGAAACCGCCGCCGGCAGCTTCTTCATCACCTGCACCGCGCCCTGCACATCGATATCCAACAGCAAGTCCTTGCCCTCACGCTTTGCATGATCCAGTGCGCTCAACGCGGTCCCGTAGTAGTTACCAAACACCTGCGCCCACTCCAGGAACTCGCCGGCGGCGATCATCTCTTCGAACCTCTCGCGAGTCGTGAAGTGATACTCCCGCCCATCTTCTTCAGAGCCACGCGGCGCGCGCGTCGTATACGAGATGGAAAAATCCAACCCCTCCACCAGCGTTCGAAGCTGGCTCACCAGAGTTGACTTACCCGACCCCGAAGGCGCCGAAATGATAAATAAAATGCCTGCCATAAGTGTCTAACCAGTGTACCCGCCGAGGGTTACACCCTCGCGACAACTACTCCAGATTCTGGACCTGCTCCCGAGCCCGTTCCAGCTCCACCTTTATCGCCAGCCCCAGCTCCGTCAGCCGCAAGCCCGCGTCTCCAGCGCTTCCGCCCGTCTTTGAAAGCATCGTATTCGCCTCGCGGTTGAGCTCCTGCAACAGAAAATCGAGCTGCCGCCCAAGTTCGCCGCCGCCATCCAGCAAGCCTATGAACCGCTCGATATGCGTCCGCAGCCGCACCAGCTCTTCCTCGACGTCCCCCCGCTCCACCAGCAGCGCCGCCTCCATCACCACACGATCCTCCGGAACACCGACCAGCATCTCCGCCAATCGCTCCCGCAGCCTGGCCACCTGTGCTGCAGCCACCCCGGCTCTAAGCACCCGAGCCTCCTCCGCCATGACGCTCAGCCGCTCCATCCCCGCCCTGAGCTCCGCCGCCAGCGCCGCACCCTCAGCCTCACGAACCCCGTTCAGCCCCGCCACGGCCCTCTGCGCAGCCTCCAGCACTGCTTCCTCAGCGGCACTCACATCCATCGGCACCACCGCCGCACTCATCACGCCCGGCATCCGCAGTAGCGCATTCAGGTCAAACTCCTCCGGCTCCTCATAACGCTCCGCAGCCTTGCGATACGCCGCCACATAAGCATCCAGCAGCCCCTCATCCACCTGCACCGCGCCCACACTAGAGCCCTTCTCCACAAACACCGTCAGCTCCACGTGCCCACGCTTCACTCCCGCTTTGACGACCTTGCGCAACCCCGCCTCCAGCGCATCGAACCCCATCGGCACACGCACCTGAAGATCCAGATGCCGATGGTTCACACTCTTCACCGTAAGCGTGAAACCACGGCCACCAGCAAGCGTCCCCTCAACACTCGCAAACCCCGTCATCGAAGCCACAACGCTCACGCCGTCCCCTCCAACTCCCACGCAGCCTCAGCCGACTCCGTAGGCATCTCGCCAATGAACTGCAAGTCATAGAGCCGCTTGTAAGTCCCGGAGTTTGCAAGCAGCTCATCATGCGTGCCCATCTCCACAATCCGCCCGGCTTCCAGAACCACGATCCGCGTAGCCCGCCTCACCGTAGACAGCCGATGCGCGATCACGAACACCGTCCGCCCTTCCATCAGGTTCGCCAGCGCCGCCTGCACGAACGCCTCGCTCTCCGTGTCCAGAGCACTCGTAGCCTCATCCAGAATCAGGATCGGCGCGTTCTTCAGGATCGCCCGCGCAATCGCCAGCCGTTGCCGCTCCCCGCCACTCAGCCTGACACCCTTCTCGCCGATCATGGTGTCGTATCCATCCGGCATCCGCAGGATGAAGTCATGAGCCAGCGCCATCTTCGCCGCCTCCTGCACCTTCTTCAGCGGAATATCCGGCTGACCATACGCAATGTTGTTTCGCACCGTGTCGTTGAACAGCACGGTCTCCTGCGTCACCTTGCCGATCTGCTTGCGCAGGCTCTCGATCGTCACATCCCGCAGGTCCAGCCCGTCGATCGTGATCGCCCCATCGTTCACATCGAAGAACCGCGGAATCAAATTCACCAGCGAGCTCTTCCCGGCGCCGCTCGGCCCCACAAACGCAACCACCTCACCCCGAGCCACCCTCAGATCGATCGAGTGCAGGATCGGCACCCGCCGCCCATCCTCCTCATACCCAAACCCAACCCCGTTGAAGCAGATCTCCTTCTCAAAACCTTTCACAACAGCCGCGCGCTTCTTCTCCCGAACGTCATCCTGCGCGTCCATGAACTTGAAGATCTCTTCGCTCGCTCCCACCGCCTGTTGGAAGCTGTTGTAGAACATCGGCATCTTCCGCACCGGGTCATACAGCCCAATCGTCGCCGCCAGAAACGTAATAAACGCACCAGCCGACGTGCCATGCAGGATACTCTGCCGCCCCAGGTAAAGCAGCAGCGCAATCGCCACTGCACCCAGCGCATCCATCAGCGGGCTTGAGATGGACTGCACCGCCACCGACCGCATATTCGCCGTCAGCAAGCGGTCCGCCGCCCGCCGGAACCGGTTCATCTCCCAAAGCTCCATCCCAAACGCCTTGACGATGCCGTTGCCCGTAATCGTCTCGTGCAGAATGTTCTGAATCTCCGCCAGCTTGTCCTGCCCTTTGCGCGTCGTCTTACGAACGCTCCGTCCAATTCTGCGCGCGGAAGAAATCACCACCGGCAGGAAAAGCAGCAGCACCCATGCCAGCTTCCCGCCCACCAGGATCACCGCGCCCACCATGAAGATCAACGTAAACAACTGTTGCAGAAAGTCGCTCAGCACAGTCGACATCGCAGCCTGCACCCGCTCAATGTCGTTGATCAACGTCGACAGCAACGAGCCCGTCGTGTGCTTCTGAAAGAACGCCATGCTCCGCCGCAGCAGCGAGTCATACAAATCGTTCCGCAGATCCGTAATCATCCCGAACCCGGCCTTGTTCGCCAGCAGCGTACCCAGGTAATCACAAACCGACTTCACCACTGCCGAAGCCACCAGCGCCACCGCCACCACGGTCCACGCATTATGAAAATGGCTTGGAATCAAGCTCTGCAGATTCACAACGGTATTCGTATGCGGAATTCGAAACTTGAGCACCTGATCCGGCGAGGAAGATGCACTCAGCACATTGTCCAGGATCGGCTTGATGAGCAGAAAGCGAAAAGCCCCCATCGCCCCCACCACCGCCATCAGTAGCGTAGACAAAACAAGGTAAAGCGCATAAGGCCGCATATACCGCAGCAACCGCCAAATCCGCCTCACGCCTCACACCGCCAGATCACACGCTCAATCACCCAACCATTCTACCGGCTACCCGAAAGCAAGGCGTAACGAGGATGAAGAGGATCAAGACAGGATAGAAAAGGATTTTGCAATGTTCTGTTTACGCTCATTTCTAAACTCCACTCGCCGACATTTCGGGAGCTGTCCGAAGTTCAAAATAAGTCCAATCTCCATTGTAGATGCTCGGAGATAGTGAAGAAGCTGCGCTTCGTGGGCTTTGGATATCTGCTCTGCTGTCTTCAACTCCAGAACGACCCTCCCCTGCACAACAATATCGGCTCGAAAAGACCCGACCGGCTTCCCATGATAAGTAACGGCGATGGGGACCTCGACGGCCATGGACAACCCAGCCTCACTCAAAGCAATTGCCATCGCCTCGCGATAAACTGATTCCAGAAATCCAAAGCCTAGCTCATTGAAAACCTTGTAAAACACACCAATGATTTGAGCCGTCAGCTCATCTTCAGTGCCAACGAACTTGCCTGAATACACCACGCCCGTTTCATTCGTTTTTATCCCGTCTCGATCCATCGTTATCCCCGTTACGCCTTGCTTTTAGCCTCATCTTGGCATATCCCGGTGCATACTCTTCACCCGATACCCAACCCCCTCCAGCCTCTTCTTCATCTCCTCCGCAATAGACACAGACCGATGCTGCCCACCCGTACACCCAAACGCCACCGTCAGGTAGCTCTTCCCCTCCGCAATGTAATGCGGCAACAAAAACTCCAACATGTCGGTCGTCTTCTTCAAAAACTCCTCCGTCTGCGGAAAGCTCTGCACATAAGCCGCCACCTTTGGATGCTTGCCGGTCAGCTCCCGAAACTCCGGCACAAAGTGTGGATTCGGCAGAAACCGCACGTCGAGCACCAGGTCCGCATCCGTCGGCACCCCGTTCTTGAACCCAAAGCTCATAGCGGAGATCGTAAGATTCTTGTCCTCTTCACTCCGAGCCTCGAACTGCGCATTGATATGCGCACGCAGCTCGTGGACGTTGAACTTCGTCGTATCCAGCAGAATGTCCGCGACATTCCTTACCGGATCAAGCCGCTTCCGCTCCGCCCGGATCGATTGCGGCACCGTCTCGCTCCGCCCCATCGGATGCGGCCGCCTGGTCTCCGAGAACCGCCGCACCAGCGAGTCGTCGCTGGCCTCCAAGAACAGCACCCGAGTCGGTAGAACCTTCTTCACCTTCCGCAGAATCCCCGGAAACAGCTCCAGACGGCTGCCCTCGCGCACATCCACCACCAGAGCCGCACGCCTGTTCTCAGCAGACTGCCGCACTAACTCCGCAAACTGCGGAATCAGCTCCAGCGGCAGGTTGTCCACCGAGTAATACCCCAGATCCTCCAGCGCCTTCAGAGCCGAGGCCTTCCCTGCCCCGCTCATCCCCGTCAGAATGACGAGTTCGCCGTCACCAGCAACCACCTTCGCAACCTTGCGAGCCCCACCCGAAACCTTCTTCGCCGCCTTCGCAACCTTAGCCGTTGTCTTCGTCGCAGTCTTCCGAATCATGCAGAAATCCTAGCACCCGCACACTAACCCCACTCCGCACCACACCGGTCGAAGCTCACTGCACCCTCCAGCCCACGCCTTGACTCCCACCCCACACGCTCCAGCTCCGGCCCCCGTCCAAACTCCCCCACATACCCCACACACAGGTAAGCCACCACCGTCAGCCGCTCCGGCACCCCCAGAATCTCGCGCAGCTTCGCCATGTCCAGAATGCTCACCCACCCCACGCCGATCCCCTCAACCCGCCCAGCCAGCCAAAGATTCTGCACCGCACACACAGTCGAATAGATCGCAGCCTCCGGCATCGTCTGCCGCCCAAGCCCATGCCCCTGATCGCTGCACGCATCGCACAGCACACATACATTCTGCGGAGCCTCCAGAATCCCTTCGAGCTTCAGCCCGTCATACAGCTCCCGCCGCTCACCCTCATAAGCCTCTTTGGCGGATGCATTCGCTGCCAGAAAAGCCTCTCGCACCGCCGTCCGCACCGCCACATCCCGCACCACCACAAAACGAGAAGGCTGCATCAACCCCACCGAAGGCGCAGCATGCGCCGCCCCCAGAACCCGCATCATCACCTCATCCGGCACGGCCTCCGGCAGAAATCCCCGCCGCACATCCCGCCGCTCGGCGATAGCTCGATAGACCGCCCCCCGCTCATCCGCACTGAAATCCAAGTGATCCGCCTCTGCCCGCTTTACCCCGCGACCACAATCTCAGAAAACTCCGCAATCCCGCCAAAGTCTCCGAGCACCTTCCCCAGCAAAGCCAGTCGATTCGCCCGCACAGCCTCATCCGGGTCCATCACCATCACAGCCTCAAAAAAAGCATTCACCTGCGGCCTCAAGGTCGCAATCAACTCCAACGCACCGCGATACTCATGAGCACCACGAAGCGCAGCAACCTCCGGCTTGACCTCCGCCGCCTTTTCCGCCAACGCAAGCTCCGCGCCATCCTTCAGCAGAGAGATATCCACGGCGGTTCCAGGCGCAATCCCCTTCTCAGCAGCCTGAGCCAGGATATTCTTCATCCGCTTGAAAGCCGCGCTCACAGCAGCAAAGTCCTCAGACCCACGCACCGCCGTCACAGCCTCCGCTCTCGCCACGGCATCCCGCACATCATCCGCCCCAGCCCCGAGCACCGCAGCCACAACGTCATAAGCCTGCCCCTTGGCCTCGCGCAGATAGAACTCCAGCCGCTCCGCAAAAAACACCTCAAGCTTCCGCACCAGCACCAGGTTATCCCCGACGGCAGCCCTGACCACCTGCCCAATCCCCAGCCCGGTTGCGCCTTCGCCCAGGATCTTCACAATCCCATTCGCAGCCCGCCGCAGCGCAAACGGGTCCTTGGACCCCGTCGGCTCCAGCCCCAGCCCGAACATCCCAGCGATCGTATCCGCCTTATCCGCCATCGCCAGCAACTGCCCTTCAACCGTCCGCGGAATCCTGTCCTCCGTCGACACCGGCCGATACTGGTCATAGATCGCATTGCAAGCCGCCTGCGCTACGCCTTGAGCCTCCGCATAAAGGCCGCCGACCTCACCTTGAAGCTCCGTAAACTCCTTCACCAGCTCCGTCGTAAGATCCGTCTTCGCCAGTCGAGCAGCAGCCTTCAAAGCCTCCAGATCCACACCCGGCACCGTCGCAGCAAGGCTCAAAGCCAACGCCCCAACGCGCACGGACTTAGCCGCATAGCTCCCCAGATCCTTCTGGAACGTCACATTCTCCAGCAGCGCAACACGCTCTTCCAAAGGCACCCGCTGATCGAACTCCCAGAAGAACCGCGCATCGTTGAACCGTGCCCGCAGCACCCGTTCATTGCCATGACGGATCACCGCCTGCCCCGTCTCATCGGCCACCGTATTCAGCACCGCAAGAAAATGCGGCGCCAGCTTGCCGTCAGCACTCTCCACCGCAAAGTAGTTCTGATGATCCCGCATCACGGTCACCAGCACCTCTTCGGGCAGCGCCAGATACTCCTTCTCGAAACCACCCAGGATCACGCTCGGCCACTCCGTCATGTGCGTCATCTTGTCGACGAGCCCATGATCCTCCCGCCACCGCGTCCCCTCAGCCGTCCTGCAAACCTTATCCAGCGCCTTGCGAATCACATGCCGCCGACCCTCAACATCCACCATCACAGAGGCCTTCGCAAGCTCCTCGACATAGCTCGCCGGAGTCACCGCAATCGCCGCATCCCCAAACAAAACCCGATGCCCATACGTCACGCGTCCAGCCTCATAACCACCGAATGAAACCGGCACAATCTCATCGCCCAGCAGCGCCACGAGCCAACGCACCGGCCGCACAAATCGCTCCGGCCGCCCCGCGCGCCAGTACATATTCTTAGCCCAGTAGATCCCCGCAATCTCCTTCGGCAACTCCTCCGCCAGAACAGCAGCAGCAGACCGTCCAGCCTTCACAGAAGTCGCAGCGACATACTCACCTTTGGCATTCGTCACCACACGCAGCGCAGAAACCTCCACGCCATTCTTCTTCGCAAACGCCACCGCCGCAGGCCCAGGCTGCCCATCCTTGAACGCAATCTTCGTAGCCGGTCCAAGCACCTCCTCGGACACATCCTCCTGCCGCGCGAGCACGCCCTTCACCACCACAGCCAGCCGCCGCGGAGTCGAGTAGCTCTTCGCCTCCACCGCACCCGCAACCAGGCGTTCACGCTCCAGCAGACCCACCGTCCGCTTCAGCAACTCCGCCTCAGCCTGCGCGATCATCCGCGCCGGCACCTCTTCCAACCCGATCTCAAACAGAAAATCCGCCATCAACTCGTACCCAATCCTTTACTTGCCTCGAGCGTTACATTCGTTTTTTGCTTATCCCGTCGATCGTTCATCCACTCAACCCACAGAAACGGATCAAAGAAGATGTCCAGCACGAATTCAAACAAAAATTCGAACATGTTCAACTACTCCTAAGCTGAAGCAAAATCCTTCGCAACCAACTCACCCTGCGCCGCATAAGCCTTAGCCACACCCACAACCAGCGTCCGAATCCTCGCCATCACGCCCACACGCTCCGTCACAGAGATCGCGCCACGAGCATCCAGCAAATTGAACAACTGCGAGCACTTCAGCGCCAGCTCGTAAGCCCCAAGCACAGGAAACCGCTTCAACTCCAGCGCCTCCATCTTGTCCATGCCTTTGGCCTTATCGAGCAGTCCCAAACACTCTTCCTCATAAAGCCCCAAATGCTTCCACAGCGAGCTCACATCCGCATAATCAAACCCATAGCTGGAGAACTGTTCCTCCTCCGCCAGCCGCATCTCGCCGTACGTCACTTCCTTACCGGTATCCGGCTCGACCGCCCACACAATGTCATAGATCGAATCCACATCCTGCAGGAACCCGGCGATCCGCTCCAGCCCATACGTGATCTCCCCGCAGATTGGGTCCAGGTCCATCCCGCCGCACTGCTGAAAGTACGTGAACTGCGTGATCTCCAGCCCGTCGAGCATTACTTGCCAGCCCACGCCCCACGCGCCGCCAACCGGCCACTCCCAGTTGTCTTCCTCAAACTTGATGTCATGCTCCTTGAGGTCGATCCCGATCGCCTCAAGCGACTCCAGGTACCACTCCTGCACCCGCACCGGTGGCGGTTTCAGGATCACCTGCATCTGCGTATGGCGGAACAGACGATTCGGATTCTCACCATACCGACCATCCGCAGGCCGGCGGCTCGGCTGCGCATACGCAATCCGTACCGGCTTCGGCCCCAGCACCCGCAGAAACGTATCCGGGCTCATCGTCCCAGCTCCAACCTCGCTGTCATACGGCTGCTGCAGCACGCACCCGCGCTCCGCCCAGAACCTCTGCAGCCGAAACACCAACTCCTGAAACGTCAGCGCCCCCGCCTTGAGGGAACCACTCTTTGTCGCAATCGCACTCATCGGTCTTCGCGTCTCTCTTCTGAAACAGGCAATCACCCGATTCTAAACGCCCAGCCCTCTTCTCACTGCTTGGGCACCAGAATCCGCCGCTCGCCCCCCACCGGCTCCTTCGTCAAATCGTTCGGCAACGTCATTGGATCGGCCAGAATCTTCGGGTCCGGCAGCGGCACGGAGATCCCCGCCGGCCTCACAAACGCATTCATCCTGCTGATCGTCACCACCAGGTCATGCTTCCCGGCCCCAATCCCCGTACTCCGCGGAAACTCCACAATGTACCGCTCCCGCAGCAGCTTCACCAGCCGCTTCAACTCCGAGCCAACCTCAATCTCCTGCGCATATAACCGCATTCCACCGGTCAGCTCACAAAGCTCGTTAAACGCATCCTCGTTCGTTTCGGTGGAAGTGTAGCCAGGCAACGCCGAGCGCCCCGACCCTCGCCCACTCAGGCTATTCGGGATGCTCCCCGTCGTGGAAAGCCCAAACACCGCAATCCCCTGGCTCTGCGCATACTCCCGAACCTCCGGCCACTTCGTCCGGCTTCCCCGGTCCTGCCCATCCGAGACCACCAGCATCACCCGCCGCCCCGGCAGCTTCGACGCCTGCTTCACCGTCATCGCCATCGCATCCCAAAGCCCCACGCCCTGGCGGCATCCATGCCTTCCCTGCACCCGCTTCACCTCGGTCATCGCATGGTCCGCCGCCATCTGTAGAGAGGCTCGATCCACCGGGACGTTCAACCCCGTCCGCATCAGCCCGCAGCTCATCACGTACATGGAGATACTGTCTCGCGCCTGAAGCTGCCCCGGCGCAAGCCTAGCCAGCCTTTGGCGCACCTCGTCCATCAGCCCCGACGCCTCCCCACTCGGGTCCAGCAGCACCACCAGCGAGATCGGATCGTTCCCCTCCTCCCGCACATGCGTCGGCTTGAACAGTGGCCCGGAGTCCACGCTCATCAGAAAGCGGTCCTCAGCCACCCGCCCCATCGAACCCCGTAAAGGACTCAACACTAAGGTCGGAATCTGGATCAGGTTCGTATAAACGTGCAGCGTGGGCAGCGCCGCATCCCCCGCCGTCCCCACCTCAGGCGCACCTGGCACGCTCGTCTGCCCGCCCGCACCGATCGCGGCAAACAAGACAACCAGCCCTATCAGCGATCTAGCCCTCATCGACCACCTCAAACCGGTACCGCACCGAACACCAGAACAACACCGCCAACACCACCGCCTGCACAAGCCCGCCAAACACATACACCGTCCGAGCTGTCATCAACGCCGCAGACCCAAACACCGGCACAAACAGCACCAGCGCCCCACCCAGCCCCGGCACCTTGACCCCCAGCCTCTCCGCCCGAACCGCCACCAGCATCAGCACCACAAACGGCGCATACAGATGCACCAGCGTGTAGAAGTATGAGATTGGCGGCAGCATCACCATGAACAGGCTCACCATCAGCAACTGGTTCGCCACCGGCAGCCTCCAGACCCGCCCAAAGAACACCACCGCAAAGAGGACAGCCCCGCACAGATAATAGGGCCCCGTCAACCGCCCCGGAGCCACCCCCATCAGCGTCGCCACAAACTTTACCAGCCCAAAGAATGAGTGGTTCGCCACCAGCTCATGCAGGCTCCACTCCGCCACCCGAATCCCCTGGTAACCAAACACATTCTTCAGCGAACCCCGCCACGCCTCCCCCACAGTCGGTCCCAGGTAAATCATCGAAGCCACCGTAGCCCCCACAAACGTCCCCACCCCCACCCCAAACGCCCGCCAGGCCCGTCTCGGCAGCAGCAGCGCCAGAAAGATCACCGGGTATAGCTTCACCCCCGCTGCGAGCCCCCAAAGCACCGCTGCTCCATCGTTCCTCCCCCGCACATAAAGCCAGCTCCCCGTAGCCGCAAAGATCCAGAGCAGCAGTTCGACATTCCCCCGCTCCACCAGCCCGCGTATCGGAAAAGAGACTAGCCCCACCGTCACCGGAAACAAGATCGCCGTAGCCCAGCCAATCCCCTCCGCCCGCAGCGCCCGAACCACCCCCCAGACCACCACACCCGCAGCCAGCGCAGCAATCACCACATAAACCGCCACCGGATGCCCACCCAGATAAAGCCCCCGAAACAGCACCGCCCCAAACGGTGGATACGCCACCGGCGATGTCACCGGATTGCCCCAGAACGCGCTCGTATGCACCAGCTTCAGCGTCGGCACATACTCCAGCAGATCCCCAAACAGCGGCTCATCCAGCGGGTCCCACCCATTCCGCGGCACACCCGCCCGAGCCTCCAGCCACCCGCGCAGCCACGTCAGCAGAAACATCCCCACCGACCCAGCCCAGAACACCCGCAAAGCTCTCGGAAGCCTCAAAGCACCACCCATCACAATGAATTCAGGAACTCCAAGTCTATCGCGCCAGCGCCCGCGCACTGACCAGCCTCTTCTCCAGGTGCCGCTCCAGCGTCTCCACCGCGAACCGCCGCAGCGCCACCCCACGTTCCTTCGGCCACTCCTCCGCCCCCAGGTCCTGCACCGTCCCCTTGAACATCCTCAGCGCCTCCGCCACCGCTTCGGCCCCCAACCCCACACTCCCCGGCCGCCGATCATCCGCGCACGTCACCCCATCCGCCACCCCCGAGTACCAAACCGTCCGCCCCCGCAGATCCTCCCCACACACCACGCACCGTCCCAGCTCCGGCATCCACCCCATCAGCCGAGTCATCCACAGACAAAAATACGTCACTGGCATCCAGACCCGACCCACCTCCATTGCCCCCGTCACCGCCAGCGCCAGGCGAAACACCGCATCCTCAACCGCCCCATCCGGCAGCTCGTCCAGCACCTCCGCCACCAGCTCCAGCCCCGCCAGCCGCACAAAATCAATCTTCGCCGTCATCGGCGAGCTCATAATCTCAAACGCATCCAGCCTGACGAGCTCCTGCTTCGGCCTCTCCGCCCACGTCGCCTTCACATGCGTCATCGGCTCCAGCGCCCCGCCAAACCGCCGTCTGGACCGCATCGCATGACGCGCGATCCCCTTCACCTTCCCAAACTCCCGCGTAAACAAACTCACCAGCAGATCAGCCTCATGAAACGGCCAGGTCCGCAGCACGATCGCCTCACCCACCCGCACCGCGATCCTGCCTTCCTTCACCCCGACCTCCTTAGTCCGCCCGCACCGTCATTCCCCCTCCGCGTCGGTCATTCTGAGCGCAGCGAAGAATCTCAGTAGTTTTCTCCCAGCCACAAAAGCAAAACGCGCGGCCACAAAGGGCCGCGCGCCTCGACAAATCTGAAAACCTACCGACCGAAGTGAGCCGCGTTCTTATCCTGATACTCCGCCCACTTCTCAGGCAGATCGTCCCCGGCATAGATCGCCGAGACCGGGCAAACCGGCACGCAGGCGCCGCAATCGATGCACTCGACCGGATCGATAAAAAGCTGCGTCGCATCCGAGTAGCCGTTCTCATCCTTCTTCGGGTGAATACAATCCACCGGGCAAGCGTCCACACACGCTGAATCCTTCGTCCCAATGCACGGTTCCGCAATCACATACGCCATCTCAAACTCTCCCTTTAACCCAAATCTAAAATCGATTGAACCTGAACTTTGACTAGATTCTACCAGCAACCCAAACCAAAATCATTCCCCTCCCCCATACCCAACATTTTCACCCCAATCCATTCGCCTCCCGTAGAATCATCCGCAAGCGCAAACTCAGGAAAGCGAAGCCTCCGACCATGCCGCCAGCAGCAAGGGTCACCGACATGCATACCTGTCCGATGGTGACGGTTCTCGTCCCACACGTCGGCGGACCCATCCTGCCTCCCGGCGCGCCCACCGTCCTCATCGGCTTCCTGCCCGCCGCCACCGTCACCAACATGGTCACCTGTGTCGGCCCCCCGGACATCATCGTCAAAGGCTCCGCAGGCGTCTTCATCAACTTCCTCCCCGCAGCCCGCATGGGAGATATGACCGCGCACGGCGGCGTCATCATCCTCGGTGAACCCACCGTCATGATCGGAGAGATCGGCTCCCCGTCACCCGGCGCTGGTGGCCTTGGAGGCATCGTCGCCGGCCTCGCCGCGGCAATCGTCAAGGACTTCAACAAGGCCATCGCATCCGTCTATGCTGCCGGCACCGGAGCCATCGACGCTCTCACCGCCAAAACCATCCAACTCGCAGCTCAGTTTCTTGCCGGCAAGAAAAGCACCCGCGCCTTCCTCCTGGACCACTCCCCGCACGACACCACCCAGCTCCCCTACGACGGAAAGGTCATCGGCTCAGGCTGCCAGCCCACAGAGCCCGGCACCGTCGCCACCGCGCCCGGCGTCCGCCCAGCCAAATGCCCCGACCCATCCAAGACTATCCCCAAGGTCTACTTCGCCAACGGCATCAACACCAAGTTCGCCGGCGACGGTGCCTCCATGTGCGCCACCATGCAGAACATCGCCAACCAGACCTGTGCTGAGGTCGTCGGCATCTACGGAGCCACAGAAGGCATGCTCCCTGACCTCGATCAGGCCGTCGACGAGATCTCCAAGACCTCCGACTCGAAGCAGGTCAGCACCCTGACCGATCTTGTCTATGGAGCCGCCTCCAAAGACCCTCCCGACCCGCTCAACCTCATCGTCCACAGCAGAGGCGGCCTCGCCACACAGGAGGCGCTCGACCACGCCAAGTCTGCCATGCTCGCGGGCGATATGTCGCCCGCTCAAGTCAGCCAGGCTCTCTCCAAGGTCAACATCAGCGCCTACGGAACTGCCGTACAGGGCTGGCCGGTCGGGCCCGTCTACTCCAAGCTTAATAACGTTGCCGACCCCGTGCCCGCCGCCATGAAGGGCGCACAGTCCGCCTTCCAGAGCGCCACCAACGCCGATAACGACCCAACCCCCACCGGGTACATCAATGAACCGCAGCTCAACCCCATCAACGCCCATAGCCTCGACTCCATCTACGCCAAGTACATGCCTCAGGCACCTGGCCCTCGCGATTGCAATTGTTCTTAGCGCCACTCTTCCAACCCCGGCTCACCCCGCTGAAAGGATCATGACCTTGCCCCTCTCTTCAACCCTCACTCACGGCGATGCCTATCGCTATGTCGCAGCATGGGCCGCATTCGATCATGACTCCCTGGCGCATATCAGTGACAACGGCAAGGAGTTCTTCGGAACCATGGGCGGCATTGACTTCCAGTACGCGGAGAGCGACCACATCCTCCACGTATGGGGCTTGATCATGCCCGGAGCCGCACCATTCCTCACGACCAAAGCGGAGATCAAGCAGCAGATCGATCAGACCGCACACGATCACCCGGAAGAGACCGCCGGAGCCGTCTTCGACATACGCACTCTGCCCTGGAATAAACAATCCATCGCCAAACTCGAACCACGCCTTTATCTGCGGCTGGATCTCGCCGATACTTCAATCCCAACAGATCAGGCCATGAAGCGCTTCAAGAATCTACGCGACGCAGCCTATGTCTGGCATCGCCAGAAGATGTTGGAGATCCTGAATGACTGGTGGGCAAAGCACCCAGAAGCCGCGAAGAAGTACTCGTCTGCCAACTGAACCGAAGCACCAGAGCCGCGGCACAGCCAGAACCCTCTCATGCGCTTTACGGCTCGCTCGTCTCCCGCCGAGCCCGAAACTCCGCCGGCGTAGGAATCCGCTCCATCCCCCGCCCCGCAAACATCTCCGTAAAAATATGCTGCATCTCGTCCTTGATCAGCCCATTCGTCGCAAACACCTCGCGCGAGTCCAGCGTGAACTTGCCCCCATCGAAGTGCGTCACCGTTCCACCCGCCTCCTCCACCAATAAATATCCAGCTGACGTATCCCACGGATTCAGTTTGAACTCCCAGTACCCATCCAGCCTCCCGCAAGCCACATAAGCCAGGTCCAGCGCGGCTGACCCAGCCCGTCTCACCCCATGCGACCGCAGCGTCATCTCCTGGTAGAAATGCACGTTCGGGTTCTCATGCCGTTTGCTCGATGGAAAACCCGTCCCCGTCAGCGACTCCTGCAACGTCTTCGCCTTCGACACATGAATCCGCTTCCCATTCAGCCACGCGCCCTTGCCCCGTTCGGCCACAAAAGCCTCATCCCGCAGCGGGTCATAGATCACCCCCGCCACCATCTCGCCATCTTCATCCGCACTTAGTCCCGCAGCCCGACGCTCACACCCCAGCACCACGCAGAACACCGGGAACCCATGCGCAAAGTTCGTCGTCCCATCCAACGGATCGACGTACCAACGGAACTCCCGCTCCAACCCCTCGCGAGTCCCTTCCTCACCATAGATACCATGCTCCGGAAACGCCTCGCTCAGCCGAGCCTTGATCAAAGCCTCACTCGCCCGATCCGCCTCAGTCACCAGGTCGACGTCGCCCTTGTACTCCATCGCAACGCCCTTCGCATAGAACTCCCGCAGCAGCGCCCCAGCCTCCCGCGCAATCCCCTCCGCCACACCAGCCAACAAAAACTCACTCACACAAACTCCTGACTATTCACTAAAAATTGCCTGCATCCGGCTGAGCACTTCGATGACCGTCGTTCGCGGCACCAACTCAACAAGCCGAGCATTCCTGGCTTCCAGATCAAGTACTCTCAACTGATCACAGCGGACTACGCCCGTAGTCTTCAATCCCATGCCGTCAAGCGAAACGGCAAAACCTGACCTCCGGGCAAAACCCCCACCGTTCGTAATCGGCAGCACCATCGGAGCCCGCGTCAAACGGTTGAATTCATCCGGCGAGATCACAAGAACTGGGCGGAACCCACGCTGCTCGTGCCCCTGCGTCGGTTCCAGGGAGACCATGTAGATCTCACCGCGTTTCAAATCTCCCGGCCAACCGAGGCTACATTCAACCAAGCCTCATCCTCTTCGCTGCGGACCATCTCGCCGTCGCATTGGTCCAGCAACTCCTGCATCGTGTACTTGGGTGCCTTGCTGCCAGAGAGTACAACCCGACCACTCTCTACGCCAACCTCCACAGTCGACCCATCATGAAGATGCAACTCTCGTTCGAGAGCTTCTGGCACCTCCATCATCAGTACCCCGTCCACTCTTTGCAAGCTCGTCACATGCATCGCACGCCTCCGCTACTTACTCGAATAATACCCCGTCCGATACCGCAAACTCACTCCCTGCGAATCCACCAGCGACACCCCAATCTTCCGATACCCATCCCGCCGGCTCTTCACCGTCTTCTCCGGCGCATAGTACCCCAGCACATACTGCGTCCTTAGATCATCCGACACCTTCGCATACACCTTAGCCAGATCCCGCGGATCGTTCACATAGTAGTAATTGCCGCCCGTATCCGTCGCCATCTGGATCAGCGCATGTTCCCCACCCGTATTGCGCCCCGCATCCGCCTCAATCGGCACGACGATCAGCGCATACACCATCACACCCGCGCGCTGAGCCTGCTCGACCGCCTGGTCATACCCCACGCCATGAACGGTGTTATCCCCATCCGTAATCAACACCAGCACCCGCCGCCGCCCACCTCCGGCATTGGTCTCCCCCAACCGCTGCGAAGCCAGATACACCGCATCATACACAGCGGTCGCATCGCCCTTCCTCAACTCATTCAACCCATTCTCAATCCGCTTCTTATCGTTCGTAAACGACACAACCTCTCGCACCGTATCGGAGAAATCCATCAAGTCGAACTCATCCTGCTCCCTGAGCAACGCCCTCACAAACTTCTTCCCAGCCTCTTTTTCAAGACGATCATTCGTCACCACACTCTCGCTCCCATCGATCGCCATCACGATCGAAAGCGGCGTAGCCGACTCCTTCTCAAAGAACGCAATCTTCTGCGCCACCCCGTCCTCAGAGATCACAAAATCCGCCTTGGAGAGCCCCCCCACCGGAGCCCCCTGCGCATCCACCGCATTCACCGCCACATTCACCAGCCGAGACTCAGCTTTCAGCGTCGTCACAGCCTGCTCCGGAGCCCGCCGCTCAATCGGCGCCTGCCCCCCACCAACCCCGCAAGCCACGACCAAACCCCAACCCAAAACTCTCAACGAACGCCCGCCTTAACTCAACACTCAAAACTGACAACTCACAACTGGACAATGCAGCCTTCGCTAAACCGGCCTGAAATCAATTCCCATTCAGCGCAACCTCTGTTGGAAACGGCTCTCCATCCGCCCAAATCACCCCATCCACAAACGTCTCCTTCTTCCAGATCGGCACCTGTTTCTTCAACGTATCGATCAACCACCTACAAGCATCGAACGCCGCCCCACGATGAGCGCTCGCCACAACAATCAGCACACTCGTCTCACCCACCACCAACCGCCCCAGCCGATGCAGCAACGCCACATCCCGCACCCCAAACTTCACAATCGCCTCCGCAGCCAGCCCCTCCATCTGCGTCAGCGCCATCTCCCGATAAGCCTCATAGTCCAGATAAAGCGTCTTCCGCCCCCGCGTATTGTCCCGCACAATTCCGTCGAACACGCACACCGCGCCATCCGCCCCGGCCTTCATCTCCG
This sequence comes from Granulicella tundricola MP5ACTX9, assembly GCF_000178975.2. Lineage (NCBI taxonomy): Bacteria > Pseudomonadati > Acidobacteriota > Terriglobia > Terriglobales > Acidobacteriaceae > Granulicella > Granulicella tundricola. Next base: position 3,065,312 of record NC_015064.1, read on the forward strand.
CCATCACCGCATCCGTCGGCAGCACCTCATCCAGAATCTCAACCCGCACAACACCCTCCACTCACCGGCGGCAGCAACGCCACCTCATCGCCGTCGTTCAATACGGTCTCCATCCCCGCATACTCCCGGTTCACCGCCACGGCGATCGACCCCATCATCCCACCTAACCCCTCACCTGATTTAGACGAGCGCCCCGCCAAATCGCGTACAAGCCCCCCGACACGGCTTCCCACATCCAAATGCATCGACTCCTCCGCCACCCCGACGAAATCTTTCAAAACCCCGAAATAAAGCACCCTGACGATCACCAACTCAGCATATCCCACCGCATTATGGACCGACACAATTGGGTGCCCCATGTCCCGCTTCTGGGACATGGGCTCATAGCGGAACTACAGCTCACTCCTTAGCCTCCGCCAGCAACTTCCGCCCCTTAGCTGCCAGCTTCTTCTCTTCCGCCTCAGTCTTAGGCACCGGCTCACCCCAGGCCGCAGCCTGCAGCGCCTGCCGAGTCGGCTCGCCATCCTTCACCACCGGTCCCGGAGGAGTCGTAAAGTGCCGAGTCAGAAACGATCCCTTCCGCCTCTTCTTCTCCGGCGTATCCGCCTTCCCCTTCACCCCCTCCTGCAGATGCCCTCCGGTCGCGTCGTTATAAGTCTTCCGCCCCGCAGCCGTAAGCCCACCCTTCGGGTCCTTACCTTCCTTCGTCAACGAAACCGATTTCCGGCTCGGCGGCTTCCCCGCACCCTTCTTCGCGGCAATCTTCTTCGCCGGAGCCTTCTTCGCTGCCGTTTTCTTAGCTGATGTCTTCTTAGCTGATGTCTTCTTCGTCGCCATAAAACCTCCTCATGCGACCCTCAGATGCTGTCCCCGCCTTCGCCGTCACAGCCTCAGCAAGCAATTTCCATCACGCCCAAATCTCCTTGGTTTCACAGAAGACCGACCAACAAAAGGGCACAGGGGATATCCCCCGTGCCCTCGTATTTCACTCCGTGTTCTCCGTGGTTCGCTTCCAGAATCGCCGCGACTGCCTTACACAGCAGCCTGCAGCACTTCCTCCCGAACCTCCTCGTCCTGCACTTCCTCAACGAGATTCTTCGGCAGAGCCACAGCCAGCACATCCTCAATCCGCCGAGCGTAGTGGATCGTAATCCCTTCCGTCTGATCCGGCGTCAGGTCCTCATCCACCTGCTGTTTGCAGTCCACAGGCAGAATCACATCTCGAACCCCGGCACGCTTCGCCGCCAGGAACTTCTCCTTGATTCCGCCGACCGGCAGCACATCGCCGCTCAACGTAATCTCGCCCGTCATCGCAAGCAGTGGCCGAACCGGCTTATCCGTCAGCAGGCTCACCAGCGCAGTCGCCATCGTCACACCGGCACTCGGACCATCCTTAGGAATCGCACCAGCCGGCACATGGATATGCAGGTCGAGATCCTTCGTAAAGTCCTCATCCAGCCCAAGCCCAATCGCGTTCGAGCGGACCCACGTCAGCGCAGCCTGCATCGACTCCTTCATCACATCGCCAATCTGCCCCGTGATGTTGAAGCCGCCCTTCCCCTTCATCTTGTTCGCTTCGATGAAGAGAATATCGCCGCCCGCCGGAGTCCACGCAAGGCCAACCACAACGCCTGCCCGCTTCGTCCGCTCTGCGATCTCCGTATCCACGCGCACCTTGATGCCGCCCAGGAACTCGTGAATGATCTCCGGAGTAATGACCAGCTTCTCCGTACGACCCTCCGCGATCTTCCGCGCCAGCTTCCGGCACACCGTGCCAATCTGCTGTTCGAGCTTACGAACCCCAGCCTCACGCGTGTAATGCCGAGCCACCAGAGCCACAGACTCCTGCGGAAACTCCATCATGTCGTCCGGCACGCCGTTCTCTTTGATCTGCCGCGGAATGAGGTATTTCTGCGCAATTGCAACCTTCTCCTCTTCCGTATAGCCCGTCAGCTCAATGATCTCCATACGGTCGAGCAGCGGTCCCGGAATCGTATCCAACTGGTTCGCCGTGCAGATAAACAGCACTTTGCTCAGATCAAACGGCTGATCCAGATAGTTGTCCCGGAACGTATTGTTCTGCTCCGGATCAAGCGTTTCAAGCAAAGCACTCGCAGGATCTCCCCGGAAGTCCCTGCCCAGCTTATCGATCTCATCCAGCATGAACACCGGGTCCTTCACCTCAACTCTCTTCAGGTGTTGAATGATCTGCCCCGGCAGCGCGCCGATATACGTCCGCCGATGCCCGCGAATCTCCGCTTCATCATGCATACCGCCCAGCGAAATCCGCGAGAACTTCCGGTCCAGCGCACGCGCAATCGACTTACCCAGCGAGGTCTTACCCACGCCCGGAGGCCCGACAAAGCACAGAATCGGCCCCTTCATATCCGGCTTCAACCGCCGCACAGAAAGATAATCCAGAATGCGATCCTTCACCTTCTTCAGCCCGTAGTGATCCTCATCCAGGAAGGCCTTCGCCTTCAAGATATCCACCTCGCCAGACGAGGTCTTGGCCCAAGGCAGAACCGCCAGCCACTCCACGTAGTTACGCGTCAGCGAATAATCCGCCGCCGCCGGATTCATCCGGCTCAGCCGCGCCAGCTCCTTCAGCGCGTCCTTCTGCGTCTCCTCCGGCATCCCCGCGTTCTCGATCTTCTCCTTCAGCTCCGCAATATCCTTCTGCGTATCATCCAGGTCGCCGAGCTCTTTCTGGATCGCCTTCATCTGCTCGCGCAGGTAGTAGTCCCGCTGCGACTGCTGCACCGAGTCCTGCACCTCACTCTGAATCTTGTTCCGGAGCTGCTGAACCTCAAGCTCCTTCGCCAGATGCTTGTTCACCCGCTCCAGCCGAGCACTGACAGAAGAGGTCTCCAACAATTCCTGCTTGTCGGTCGTCGTCAAAAACGGCAGGCTGGACGCAATAAAGTCCGCCAACCGTCCGGGCTCGTCGATGTTGATCGCAATTGTCTGAAGATCGTCAGACAGCGTCGGCGAAGACGTCACAATCTGCTGAAACTGGCTCACCACATTGCGCTGCAACGCCTCGAGCTCCGGCGTCTTCTCCGGCTCAACTTCGCTCAGAATCTCATACTCAGCCGTCATAAACGGCATCAACTGCGTAAACTCACCCAGCCGCACCCGCTCATTGCCCTCCGTAAACACAAAGAGGCTCTGGTTCGGCATCTTGACGACCTTATGCACCGTCGCGCGCGTTCCCACGCTATGCAGATCGGTCCCCTCCGGCGTATCCAGGCGAGCATCCTGCTGCGCCACCACCAGGATCGTCTTCTCCTCACCCAATGACTGAATCAGTTGAATCGAGCTCTCACGCCCCACCGTCAGCGGCAGCACCGCATGAGGAAACAGCACCGTATCCCGAACCGGCAGCACCGGAATCGCGCCACGTCCAACCTCACCCTGACCCACAACCTCACCGGTCTTTACCCCGGTCGGCTTAATCACGCTTACGAAATCGCTTGGCATACTCCCTACCCTTCTCGAACCATTGTCTCTCAACTTGAGTGCAACGTTATCAAGTTATCAGCTATTCGATGCAGCATATCAGGAAACGTCGCACACAGAAAAGCCCCGCCCCTCCGCCTATCGGCGCACCGGCCCGACCACATTACCTCCGTAACGTGGCTCACACAAGATTCGGATGCAATCGGAGCCCCACCCCGACCCTCATTTCAAAACAATCTTCCTAATCACTAGCCACCGCCTTCAAGCCGCCCGATACCGCCCCAACTCCCTCACCATCTCGCAAGACCGCCCCAGTGCCGCCAGCACCCCATCTGCCTGCCCCTCCCCCTCAAACCGCACGTCGACATAAAACACATACTCCCACGGCCGCCCCGGCACCGGCCTCGATTCGATCCGCGTCAGATTCATCCCCGCCCGCCGAAACTCCTCGAGCGCCGCAATCAGAGTCCCCGGCTCATGCGACACGCTGAACGCCACACTCATCTTGTCCGCGCCAGCGTCCTCCACCCCAACCGCCCCAGCCCGCACCAGCCGATAGAACCGCGTGTAGTTCTCCGCATGATCCTCCACGCCGGCCACCAGCACCTCGCCACCGTACTGCGTCGCCGCAAGCTCCGGCGCGATCCCCGCCGTATCCCGCAGCCCTTTCGCCATGATCTCCTTCACGCTCCCCGCCGTGTCATAAAAAGGTTCGGCACTGATCTCCCCATTCGCCCGCAGCCACCGTCTGCACTGGCTCAAAGCCACCGGATGCGAGATCACCCTCCTGATCTCACTCAGCTTCACCCCCGGAGCCACAATCACGTTATGCCGAATCTTCAGCAGGCTCTCCGCCGTGATCTTCACCTCGTGCTGCAGCAGAAGATCATAGTGTTCGGACACAGATCCATGCAGGCTGTTCTCGATCGGCAGCACCGCCGAATCCACCTCCCCGCTGGCCAGCCGCTCGATCACCTCAGCCGATAACCCACACGGCACAATCCTCAGCTCTCCCCCATCCGCCGGCTGCATCCCCAGCGCCGCCATATGGCTGTTCGATCCCAACTCACCTTGAATCGCGACCCGGCTTACGGACCCTGCACCGCCCTGGATTGCCTCACCCCACATCTGCTCTTGACCTCACAAACAAACCTAACATTCCTGCTTCATAAGACAACCTGACTATCAGTCGAAGCACCTTACCACATGACGGCCGCACGGCCTGTAGCAAAAAGCTCAGGTCGACCTTATGGCCCAGCTCTCAGGAGAAATATCAAATGCTTTGGACTATCACAATCATCCTCGTCGTCCTCTGGCTGCTCGGCATGGTAAGCGGATACACGCTTGGTTCCTGGATTCACATCCTGCTCGTCCTTGCCGTCATCGTGCTTATCTTCAACCTGCTCTCCGGCCGACGAGCCCTCTAACGCTCCGGCCACGCGAAGCCACTCAATCGCATCCTATACAGCAGCAGGCAACAAGGAGAATCGGCCATGAATGAAGACAAAGCAACAGGCGTACTCGACCAGGTTAAGGGCAGCGTCAAGCAGGCATTCGGTGAAGCGACCAACAATCAATCTCTCGCCAACGAAGGCGCAGCCGATCAGGTCAAGGGCCATGCAAAGGAAGCCTGGGGCAGCGTAAAAGATACCGCCAGCAACCTCAACCACAGCCGTGACGCAGAGGACGCAAAGCTCCACACCGAGCAGAACGCCCACAGCTTCCGCGATAGCGTAACCAACGCCGCCGAAAGCGCAAAAGAGAGCATCCAGCGCGGCCTCCACAACCTCGAACACAAAGCCAACGACTAAGCATGGCGCAACGCAGACGCTAAAGAGGCCACCCAACCGGGTGGCCTCTCGTCTTTCCTCTGTATTCTCAGCTTTTCTCTCCGCGCCCTCTGTGGTTAGCTTTTCACTCTATCGCCGCACCACAACAGCACCAGCCACAAACAAAAAGAACACCACAGAAATAATCCCATTCAACAAAAAGAAAGCCGCATTCATCCGCCGCAGATCCCTCGGCGAAATAATGCAATGCTCATAAACCAGCAGCCCCGCCACAATCGCCGTCCCCACATATCCCACCACCCCAAGCCCAAACAACCGATCCAGCCAAATTGCCAACCCCACGACTCCCAGGTGCATCACCCGCGCAATCCAGAAAGCCCCCTCCAGCCCAAAAGCCGCCGGAACGCTATTCAACCCCACAGCCCGGTCGTGCTCAAAGTCCTGGCAGGCATAAAGCACATCGAACCCGCCCACCCAAAGCATCACAAGCCCGGTCAGCACAATAATCCTCGGATCAAGTGAACCGGTAACTGCGATCCATGCAGCCGAGGGAGCAATCCCCAGCGCCAGCCCCAGCACCAGGTGCGACCAACGCGTCAGCCGCTTCATATAGCTATAAGCCAGCACCACCACCAGCGCTACCGGCGCAAGCTCCAGCGTAAGCCGGTTCAGCATCGCAGCCGCCACCAGGAACACAGCCGAGCTCACCACCACAAACCCCGCCACAAATCCCCAGCTCAACTGCCCGGCCGGAATCGCCCGCATCTTCGTCCGCGGATTCGCCTCATCCAGCGTCGCATCCACCAGCCGGTTGAACGCCATCGCCGCCGACCGCGCCGCGACCATGCACACCACGATCCACAAAAGCTTCACCGCCGGAGGCCATCCACCCGCCGCCAGCACCGCACCCGTCAACGCAAACGGCAACGCAAAGATCGAGTGTTCCCACTTGATCATCTCCAACGTAACCGCCGTATTCCGAACCAAAGAAGCCATCCCTCTATTCTAGGCCGAGGCGCGGCTATCCCATCTCGCCCTCCGCCCCAGCGGTCGCTTGTTGCCACTGTCGGCCCTCACCGATACCGACGCCGTCCATCCGTCGCGTTGCCTTGGGCATCACCACCGTCTTCGCCGTTGCTGTTGTCGTTGCCGTTGCCGTTGCCGTTCGGATTAGAGGGGGACTTTAGTCCCCCGTCCCGGGTCTCCCACGATTGGGGGCTTTAGCCCCGGGCACCAACCCGGCATAACCGTAATAAAAAGCACAACTTACAACTATTTTTCCAGGAAACACCCGCAAACTGGCTTGTCAAGCCCGTCGAACACCAAAATACCCCATAACCCAAACAATCAAAACCACTTACGCCCAAAAAATAGTTGGGGTATTTACCCCACGCAACTTGATAAAATAGAAACAGCAAGAAATACACAAACAAAGCAACAAAAATGAGTTAGGTCCAGACCAAACATGTCCGGACCTAACTCATTTATTTTGAAGACTTTGAACCAAAACGGGGGGGGAGGGGGGAGTACCCCTTACCGATACCGTTTATGGATCTTGAACACAATGCTGAACACGTCGCTCTCATCGCGCGTCACCACCACCGACTGAGTCGGCGTCAGGTCATACTGCAACTGGATCAACTGCTCCGCGGAGGAGTTCACATTCGTCGCATACGTCAGGCTCAACTGCCGCGAAAGCTGCTGCTGAACCGTAATACGTGCTGACGAGTTCCCCAGAGCACCTACATACGAGGGATCGATCTTCACGCTCCCGACCCCGAACAGCTTCGAAACCCGGCTGCTCACCGTAGCATTCAGCGCCCCGCCCAGGATCGAGCTGGTCGTCGGATCGGTCCCCGCCTGCTGCTGCTGCTGCGAGTACAGCGACGCCTCCTCCTGCGTCCGCCCCAGGGCCAGCAGCGAGAAGATGTCAGCCTCTGTCAGCGGCGGCTCAGACCGGTACGTCGGCTTCAGGTTTGACGCCGTTCCATGTAAGCCGACCGTCACGTCATAGGTCTCAACCCGAGCCGTCACGTCCAGGTCGATCGTCGGATCGATCCGTACCGGGTTGCTGAAGTAGATCGTTCCGCGCTGCAGTTGATAATTCGTTCCCGCGAACGTCGCGCTGCCATCCGTGATCTGGACCTTGCCCAGCACGGTCGGGTCCGCGACAGTTCCACGAACCGTCAAGTCAACCGTCCCGGCCAGCTTCGCATAGCTGTTCTGAAAGTCGAGCTGCGGAGAGCTGGTAATGTGAACATCCAACTGGATCTTGTTGGACGCAGCTGAGGGATCAGGCGGAGCGCTCACGCCCCCAGATCCAGCGAAGGCAGCGAAATCAACATCCGCGCCCACACCGAACCGAGTGATGAGCACCGAGCCACTCAGCCGGGCACTCTGCGGGCCGCCCTGCAGCTTCAGATTGAGATCCGCGGTCGAGCTGAGCCCGTTGTACCGTACCCGAACCGTCTTGCCCGTAGCCGTCAGATCCGCATACAGCCCGTTCCGATACGTCAGGAACCCGCCGATGCTCAGCTGCCCACCCCCCGTCGTCGCCGTAAGCGACTGCACATTCAACCGGTCTTCGTTGAAGATCAACGTCCCGTTCATGTTCGTCAGCCCATTTGGAACCCCATTGACGGCCGCATTGACAGCCACAAACTGCACCTTGCCCGTCAACTGCGGATCGCCGATCGTTCCGCCCGCGCCAATCGCGAAGGTCGTCTTCCCGCTCGTGATCAGGTCCGGGTCCAGAGTATGGACCAGCGCCATGCTCACGCTGCCTTCGGTCTGCACGTCCAGCTTGCCGCTCGAGCTATCCGGCTGCTTGGTCTTGGGATTCACCGCACCGAACACCTGCGCCGTGCCGCTTGCCTTCAGGTCCGTGTCAGGCCCCGTGATGTGGACCGCATCCAGCGTCGCCAGGCCATTCTTCAGCCCGATCGCCAGCGGCTCTGCCGCCTGGAAGGTCAACCCCTGCGACGTCACGCTCAATGGACTGAACACCGCCCGCCCCGTCAACTGCATCGGCAGCTTCGCCGGCCCGCTGACGTCAATAGTTCCCGCGATATTAGAGGTCGCCTTCAGCCCACCCGGCTGGAACAACTCCAGAGGCTTGGCCACATCAAGACCGGCCATCGTCAGATGCGCCTTGGTCTCAAAGTTTCCGGTCAGCTCAGTCTGTCCATTCGCCGTAATCGTCGCTCCCACCAGCGTCGAGTTCGCCGTATAGTAAACGACCTTGCCTTCACTATGAGCGTCGATCGCGGCCTGCCCGATCGCAGCCCCACTGACTACCAGATTCGCCAGCTTTACACTGGCCTTCAACCCGGGCTGCTCCACAGTCCCATTGGCATCCGCCACGATAGAGAGGGTGCCGTCCGCATTGACCTTGGCATCCTGCACCAACTTGAACTTTGAAAGCACCAGATTGTCGCCTGCAATGTGAGCATGAAGCTGCTGGCTGGCCATGTTGTACCCGCCATTGCCGCCGATCGTCATCCCATGCAGCTTCAACTGCACCCGGGACGCCTCGATCTGCTTGCCCTGCACCGTAGCATCTACATTCACCGATTCATACGGCTCGCCGTAAGCGACGCCGTTGACCAGCGACACCGACCCACCGCCGGCCAGTGTCTTCAACGTTCCAACCGCATGAGCATTGACCTGGATGGTTCCAGTTACAGGAATCTTCTGCTGCTGGCCCGCGATAGCGAGCACGTCGCCCACCTGTGCGTTACCAAGCTGCACCTTGACGTCGACCGTAGTCCCATCGTCCCAGACATAGGTCGCAACTCGCCGTTTATAGACGGTACGAGGCTTGAAGGAGCCCGCAACATTCAGCACCGCCGTTCCCTGTTTGATGGTGGAACTAGCCACCGCCAGCCCGGCCGGCGTGTACTCCGCATCCGCTACCAATGAGTCGATGTGCACGTCGGTCGATTGCGACGAAGCAGGAGGAGGTGCCGGCGCAGAGCCACTGCTGAGAGCGGCTGTGATGAGATTGGGCTTAACCGGAGGAGGTGTGACCGCCGCCTGAAAGTCTCCGAGTCGCACCTCAAGATCATTAGCCTCCAGATGACCCTTCACATCCAGCTTCGCAATCGCACCGCGAGCTGTGCCGTGGAAGGCAGCCGTTCCGTGCAGCGTAACCGGGATAGCCGCTGATCCAGTCTTGCCGTTTCCAGACAGGCCAAGCGTCTTCAGCAGCGTGTCGTACTCACCCAGGTCACGCACGGAAAGATCCACGTTCAACGCAGTCAGTGGATCGCCCACGTTTACGCCAAGTATCCCAGTTGCCGTCAGCGTTGACTGCGGTGTATTCGCAACCAGCCGCTTGAGCAGCACCGTCTCGCTCTTGCCGTCGTAGTGGCCCAGCACTTGACCTGTAACTGGAATATCCCGCCCACGATGCGCACCTACCGGCCCCAGCTTCAGATCCGCATCCACAACCACAGTGTCCGCAATGTCGGTTGCCGGCCCACCCCACTCCACGGTCACCGGTCCGGAAATGGACGTGTCGAACCCAAGCTTTTCATACTGTTTGGAGGCGGTAACAGCAGTAATCGTATTGAGAGAGATCTTGTCGACAACAACAGTCAGGTAAGCCTGTGCAGCCGCCACCGGCGCGACCGTAGGAGAAGCCGACACCACCGGCTGCCCGACGATCGCCGCGGATGTCTTGTTTGCGGTCGTGGTCGCGCCAGCAACAGTCGGAGAGCTCGTCGGAGTATTAGCCGGGACCTCGCCCAGCCAGTTGTTGATCTTCAACTCACCCTTCGCGCTGCCGCCGCCTGGTAGGTAACCGGTGAGCGCGGTGAACAGAAGCTGCGTCGGTGTGATGTGAAGGTCCGCGCCACCGTTGATGTCATGCAGTTTCACATACTGGTCCCGGTAGCCTGCGTTATGCAACTTGGCCGACCCGACGAGAAGGTACCCCTTTTGGCAATCCGGGTCGGGAGGCAAAGTCTTCGGCGCGGCCGCCACAGCTTCATGCTTGCTGCGCAGGCGATGAAACAACGAGGTCGGCTGCTTCTGCGCCACCGTAGGAGCGACGTAGCAGTTATGCCCGGCGATGTGTAATTCGACGGAGCCCGCGTCCAGCCCATCGACGCCTGAGAGAACCTGAATCTGTTTCAGTTCGAGAGAGCCATCCAGCTTGGTGGACCACTCCGGAGAACTGAAGTTCTTGAGCGAAGCAGTCGCTGTAAGGTCGGAGGTGGCACCGGTATGGAAGCTGAACTCTTTTAGGTCAGCCGCATCTCTTCCGATCTCCGCAACCAGATGCAACTTCGACTGAGCCTCCGGCTCCTTCTGCATCTCTGTCACCAAGTCATTGAGATCGATTGTCGCCCCATAACGATCGGAAGATGCGATGTAATGAACTTCGGCCTGCAGATCCTTCGCAGCCAGGTTGAATGGAATTGCCTTGTCGTTGAGAGCCGCCAAGCCATTGACGAGTTCAACCTTCTGAGCCTTCAGATCAAGCAACGTGTCGATCACCGGTTCATTACTGGGTGTCGTGTGCTTCGGCACCGGCTGGTTTGTCTTGCCGTCCTTATCGATGATGAGGTGGACGTGCGGTTGTTCAATGCGCAGCAGATTCAACCCGACGTAAGTTCTCTTACCAGTGCCCGTTGTGCGCTTGAGGAAGTCGAAGATCTTCACCCTTACAAGGATCTTGTCAGCCGAAAGGTAGGGAGCCTCTCCGGGCCCTTCAAGGCCATGAATAACCAGCCCATCCGCTTCAATGGCGAGTTGCCATAGATTGAAGGTGATTCTTCCCAGATCGACACGTCCACCCGTCGAATCTTCCAGCACGCTTACGACTTCCTTGCCGACCCGTCTCTGGAAATCTGCCGTCGTCGTGTAATAAGCAGCACCCGCCAACAGCAGTATAAGAAACAGCAGAGATCCGCCGACCAGCCACGCTAGACCCCGGCCAAAACGGCCCGCGAGACTCTTGCGCTTACTCGGACTTTGCAGCTCCTCCGGCTCTCCGGCCGGTTGATCGAACTCGCTCATGACGCCTCCCCACTCGCGGTCATCACGCGCACAGATCCCTGTGCCCGCAGCGTCTTCAGCCAGTCACCCAGCAGGTTAGAGACCTGTTGCTGCAGAAGAATCTCCTGGATGCGGTCGGATATCGTGTCCAACTTGGGTGCCGTCGCCTTCCGTTTTGCATAAGCAGGCAGCAGAGTCTTGTCGTAATAATCCTTGATCTCCTGCTGCGTGATGCGTATCCCCATGCGGAAGCGCACCTCGATGAATTTCAGCACCTGCATCCTCTGCTGCCAATGTTTCGTTAGCTCTGCAACCGTAAAGCCTTGTGCCTCGACAAACTTCTGCCAGCCGGCATCTGTCTCGCAACGATATTGCTTACAGGCCGGGATCACCCCGCGCAGTTCATTCAGCTCAGAGGTTGCCTGCTCCTTCGTTACCGCATCATCGGGCTGAAGTCTTGCCTGCTGAAGAATCAAACTGCGGTCGATAAGCCGTTGTACTGTCTCTTCACGGCTGTAAGTTCCCTCTGGATTGCTGAACGGTTGAAACGCTCCGAAGCGCCTCTCCTCAGCCACATCACTCTCAAGAATTAGGTCTCCGTTTACGACGGCAACGACCTGATCAACAGTGATCCCATCACCCGATGGCACGATAGGGCTACGAGCCTGGCTCTGGGCTGCGGAAGAACCGGAAACAGCCGCCTGACCCAATAGGCGAGGACCAGACGTGAGGAAAGCGAGCAGAGTAAGCATACCCATCTTCAGCGCCGAATTGTGATGCCGCATATCCATGTACGCCGCTGCCCTTAGAAGCTTTGACCAATGCTGAAGAAGAAATTGAAGTGACTTCCAGTGCCCACAAACGGCGCATTCAAGACGCCGGAGTTAGGCTCTACCGGGTAAGTGGGAGGATTGAGGTTATAGCTGAAATCAACGCGGATCGGTCCCACTGGTGTCGCATAGCGTGCACCCAGTCCGATGGCGTGAGAAAAATAATTGAAGTTACAAGATACGTTGACGCCGGTGAGATTTTTGCAGGTGCCTACATTGGGCTGATGGAAGCGCCCAAAGCTCGGACCGATCTGACTTACTTGCTGAAACACATTACCCATGTCGTGGAACACGACAAAGGAAATGCTGCTTCCTACCACCGGCAATGTGGGTGCAGGCATACGCAGTTCGAGTGAGTTCACGAACACCCCAGATCCCCCCACCGGGTATCCTGTCTGCAGATCTCGAGGCCCCGCACCGTTGATGGGAAACCCTCGATGAGAGGTCGCACCACCTGCATAGAGGCGCTCGGGCAGGGGAATCGGATTGCAACTTGCATTTGTGTTGACAAGTGCGCCCGCACATCCAGCATTACCGGCGTTGGGATTTACGCCGAAATTGGCGATAAAACCTACACGAGTATTCCGCGCAAAGACGTACTTCCGCTTGCCAAAGGCATAGTAGGTCGAATTGGAAATATCGGTGCGGTTGAAGTCTGTCTGCGAACCAACTTTGGAAGAAGCATAAAAATCAACCACGCTTGTATAGGAACCCTTCGTAGCATCCAAAGCGCTAGGCGTCCGCGTATCGTGGAACCAGGTGACCTGAGGGCCACCCACGCGAACCGGCTGAGAAAGCTGCGGAATCAGGTCGGGTGAAATTTCCAGGCTGTTCGGGTCGACTTCGACGCGCCGATAAACGAAGTCGTAGATGAAGGTATCTTTACGAGTCGCCTTCTGGGTGAGCCGGAGATCTGCCTGCAAGGTCTTTGCCGCGAACGTCGTGATGTCTTGAACATTCGTGTAGCCACCCGAAATCTGTAACGCCAGATTCTTGTTTCCACGGAAGTGCGGATCCTGAAAACTGAGGGTCGCAATCTGTTCAAGCAAACCATAAGCAGTATGCAACGTCAGCGAATTATCAGTGCCGCGCAAATTGATGCGGCTGACATCGACTGAAACTCGCGGACTCACGCCCGCTTTACCCTGCTGCGCGGCCGTCGTGCCCTGCGCCGTAGAGTAGATCCCACGGCTTGGGAGCCCGGTCTGAGCCTCGAATCCCACTCCGTACGTTACATCCCAGCGCTTAGCCTCTGTAATCTGCAGTAAGACATTTTTCTGCTCGGCGTCGCCATCCGGATTTTGCACGGCGGCCACGACTTCATTGAAGAGTGCCAAGTTATATAGATTTCTTTGCGTCTCAAGCAAAGCACTCTGGTCAAGCGGATCTCCGGCGTGCACTTTGGTTTGTTGATCGACCAGGCTCTGTCTCGTGTGTTGGACACCGCTCTCAAGCACTTTGCCCACAAAAACCTGTTGGCCTTCAATGACGTTGAAAGCAACGTCCGTCTTGCTCTTATCTTCACCTTCAATCGTTTGCTTCACTTCCAGCTTGGCTTGGTCGAACCCGTTACTGACATACCAACTCAGCAAGGCATCCCGATCGCCGGACAACTGAACCAACGAAAACGGCTGTCCCGGAGTTGCACCCAAAAGGCCGCTCAATACCTGCTTCCGGCTCGGATCTATACCGTTCAAATCTACTGAGCCGAATTTCTGTTGCGTCCCCTCAACCACGGTGTAAGTGACGGCCACACGTGCGACCTTCAGATTCTTCCCACCAGCCTCATCGAAATCCTTAATGGAAGAGGTGACCTTAGCTGAGTTGAATCCATTCGCGCGGTAAAGGCCCTCGAGATTCGTGGCGTCGTTTTTCACCAACTGCGTGCTGTATCTGCCGACCCTCTGATAGGCATCAGCCTTGTGCACCGCCAGCCGGTCGACTAAGAGCTGACTTCCGAAATATTTGTTTCCCGTCACTTCAACAGCGACAACCTTGTGCTTAATCCCTTTATCCACCGTGTAGCGCACGGTCTGGGTCGTGCTTGCTGCGCCTTCGACCGCAAAAGAGACCTTCGCATCGGAATAGCCCGATTGCTCCATGAAATCTTGGATCTTGAAGCGGCCTTCATTCAGCAGATCATTATCAATCGTACCTTCTTCAAAGATCGGCACCAGCAGATGCAACCGGCTCTTTGAGATCTTGATTCCGTCCACAAGAACCTTGACGACGGGGCCCTGCTCGGCTTGAAACTCATAGTTAACGCGCTTGGTTGCCGGATCGTAGGTCGATTTCTGAAGAGTCAGCGTGGCTTCCAGACGGTTCTGCTTCTGATACACCCCGCGCAGGTTTGAGAGCGCATTGCTCGTCGTCTCGCGGGTCACCTTGTTCTTGGGTTTCAGCTTTCCTTTTTTGCGGAAGGTCGCCAGCGAAATCCCAGGATTGGTACCGCTGATCACGATATTGCCGACACGAGCCTGAGGCCCGACGCTTACGGTGTAGGTGACATTAACCTGATTACCGACTGGATCGCGCTCGGTCTGAACCGCGACGACCGGCTCGTAATACCCGTTCTGCGCCAAGACCTGCCGCACCGCTTCGGTTGCTGCAGGGAGTTGAGCGGGAGAGTATGCCGTACCAGGGTTGAGCTGAGTGCCATACTCCAGCAGGGAAGCAAGCCGTTCTTCCTTCACGCCGTTTATCTGGATGCGACCAATGTAAGAACGCGCAACGCCCGCGAAGATCAGAGTTACGGCATCGCCATTACGCACCACCCGCACTGCAATATTCTGATAGCGACCGGTAGCGAAGAGCCGCCGCGTTGTCTGCCTGACATTGTCCGCGTCGAACGGCTCGCCAACCTTCTGCGTCAGTTCGCCTGTGAGGCGATCAGACTTGTCAAACTCAACGCCTTCGTAATGAATCGATTCAACGCGCAAGCCCTGATATTGCGTCAAGTTTGCGCTGAGAGCTGGGATGATCGGTCCCATCGCACCCACCGCCGCAGAGGTCGCAGGCTCTTGAGAGGCCTGTGGTGTCGGGGAGGAGAGCCCTGAAGGATTGGTGGTCGTGGGTCCTGAGGGAGTTGCAGTCGTCACTGTTGAGGAACTCGGGATCTGGGAGAAAGCAGCCCGTGTGAAGAGACCCCCGCCAAGCGACATTGTGCTGAGTAGAGTTGCCCAAAGAATTTTCTTCGTATTTTTCGGGCACGCTGGGGCGTGTCTATCCGCAGAAAAGCCCGCTTTCCCCGCCGGTGAGCGCCCGGACCCACTCCGATACTCTTGCTGCCGATACCGCAATACTGCCACTCTTAGGCCCCTATTCAAGATCCCGGTGAGCCTCTCACCGAGCTGAGGTCTCTGCGTTACAGGGTCATGCATCCTATCCGCACCGATCCCACGATTCATTTTATTGTCATTCCGATGCAGAATTTGTCTGAAGCGTTTGTCTGCAACGCTTCAATACCGCCTGGCAGAAAAAAACCCACGATCTCCCTATACTACGAACAGACGCCCCCAAAAACGGCGCGCAACAGTCATGCAATCAATCCCTCCCACTATGCCCCAAGTTTCATCAATCCATGACCGTTATTCCCGCCAGATCCTCTTCCCAGGGATCGGGAGCCGAGGGCAGGAACTGCTTGCTCAAGCTCGTGTCGCAGTCGTTGGAGTGGGTGCAACGGGAGCTGCGTCAGCCTCACTTCTGGCTCGCGCGGGCATCGGTCACCTTACCCTCATTGACCGGGACTTCGTAGAGTTTTCGAACTTGCAGCGCCAGATCCTCTTCGACGAAGCCGATGCCCAGGCAGCCTTGCCGAAGGCAGAGGCAGCCCGTCGCAAGATCGCACTCTTCAACTCATCGATAGTGGTCGAAACCGCTATCGCAGATCTGGTTCCAGCCAACGTCAGCGAGTACCTGCAATCCGCTGATCTGATCCTCGATTGCACGGATAACTTCGAAACGCGTTACCTGCTGAATGACTATGCGGTCCGCGAAGCGAAGCCGTGGATCTACGCGGCGGCAATCGGAGCTTACGCCGCAACCATGAATATCCTGCCGGCCCCCTCGGCAAAGTGGGAGCCCACAGCATGTCTTGCCTGCATCTTCCCCGCTCCACCCAGCGGCCCGGTCGAAACCTGCGATACGGCTGGCATCCTCTCCACCGCCGTGAACCTGGCTGCTTCAATTCAAACAACGGAAGCCCTGAAATTTCTCACCGGTCAAACGAGTTTGATGCGGCGAACACTTCTCTCCCACGAACTCTGGACCAATCAACGGAGTGAAATCGCTACCGGTCGGCCGCTCTCTGACTGTCCCGTCTGCAGCGACCGGGTTTTCACTCATCTGGCAGGGACCGCACGGCCGCATATCACCCTGTGCGGCCGAAACTCAGTCCAGATCCATGAGCACCACCGCCCTCTTGATTTAGCCGCTTTACAGGCCACTTTGGCCAAAAACCCTGACCTTCAGGACATCCGGGCAAACGCCATGCTGCTTAGGTTCCGTCGCGACTCGAACACGATCACGGTTTTTCCTGATGGTCGCGCTTTGATCCAGGGCACTACCGACATCTCGACGGCCCGGACCCTGTACGCTCGTTATATCGGCTCCTGACGCAATTGGTTCCCTGAAACAACCTTTCGCTCCTAGTGCTTCTCCTACTTCGGAGGTGAGCGGTGGCACCCGCGCATCATATTCCCGTTTGCGTTACCCTTGAAGGTAGGCGAGAAAACGGACACCGATTGGCGTAAGCAAAGCGTCGCCCTCAGGCCGACGGACCGGAAACCAGCCCAAATGAATATTCAAGGCGTATTAATGACCCAGGAAAAACCGAATCCCGGCTTGTTCAAGCGGAACCCGCCGATCGCCGGCGAAGCCGAAGCCATCGAGGCGGCAAAGAACGGCGACCCGGACGCATTCTCAAAGCTCTACTCACTTCACAAACGCCGTGTCTATACGCTTTGCCTCCGCATGCTCGGAAATGTCTCAGAGGCAGAGGATATGACGCAGGAAGCTTTCCTCCATCTCTTCCGGAAGCTCGGCAGCTTCCGCGGCGAAAGTGCTTTTTCCACCTGGCTTCATCGCCTGACCGTGAATCTGGTCTTGATGCACCTGCGCAAGAAGGGTCTGAATCTTGTTTCCTTGGAGGAGACGATCAGCCCGTCGGAAGAGGATGCGCCAAAACGGGACTTCGGAAGCCGTGACCCAATGCTTTCAGGTTCTGTAGATCGAGTCGCACTGGAGCGCGCTGTCGCATCCTTGCCGCCCGGATATCGTATGGTCTTCGTTCTCCACGACGTGGAGGGATTTGAACATAACGAAATTGCTACCATGCTCGAGTGCTCCACCGGCAACAGTAAATCTCAGCTTCACAAAGCTCGTCTTAAGCTGCGTGAACTCCTGCGCGAGCAGGTATCATCCACCCAGCCTGCAGTCCTGAAAGAGGCCTCCGCATGAACGACAAAGAGATTCCTGGCTCACAGAAGCCCATCGATGACACGACCATCGCGGAGACTACCGAAGGATCCGCTTCCTACAGCGGTCAGCCCGACGATCTTCACGATCTGTTTGCAGTCCACGCATCGGCTAACCCCGATGAGGAAGACCCGCTCGCTGCTCTTCGGAGCGATCCGAACTACTCCGCACTCATCCGTGATCTGGAATATATCGCCAAGCAGGCTCGCCTTCTGTTTGAACCTGCACAGGAAGCGCCAAGCGACGAAGTCTGGAACAAGATTCAGAGCCAGCTAGGGACCAAACTTCCCGAAGCGTAGAGGATGGGCATCCCGGCGATCATCCATGATCGTTTTGACAACGATCATGGGTGATCCGACGGCTACCCCCGGATCACCGAATGCCCGAGACACATCTGAGCCGCTTCCAGCACAAGGCGGTCGACTAATCCAGATCCCCACTGACCTAAGAACCAGACTCCCCCGATAATCCTCTCCTGTGGGTGCCCGTCAGGGAAGAGCTGCAGCATCATCACACCGGCATGCTTGGCAAGACTCGCTTCCTTCTGGACTTCGTACCGCGCTGCCATCCTTCTCAGCCGATTCATCTGATATCTCATCTTGTTCGCGGAGACTTCGGCAGAACGCCCAAGACTCTCATCAAGAGATCCCAGATACCCCGTTAGGGATCCCAATTCCTCGTCTAGTGCGTTTCCTGCAGCCGCAATTTTGCGCTTGGCTTCGATAGGCATGGCGCGAGCCCCTAGCCGCTGCGTCAACTCCTCAGGTGTCTTCGCATCGAAAAGGTCCTTTAAAGACACCTCATGTTGGCTCATCACGGTCTCTACCGCAGGGGCAATCATCGTTCCTGAGAACCTTGGCAGCACAGCAGGAAGTCGTCCCAGTATCCGTTCATAGAGCACCGCGCTTTGGGCAAAGTACGCAATCTCCGCTGGGCCGCCGATGTAAGCGGCGGTCGGAAGAATCGTATCTTGAAAAACCGGCCTTAGAAGCGCATTTGGACTAAAGCGCTCCGGCGTAGTCTCCAGAATCTCAAGTAGCTCGGCAACGGAGTAAGTCCTCGCCCCAGACTTCCATCTCTCATCCGCCAGTCGTCTGAGCGGAAGGCGCTCCCCGGTTCGTTCATCGACGAGAAAGAGCAACGAAGCGCCACTCTTCACCAGAACCTGAGCGTGATAACCCAGCCGCTCCAGTTCTTCTGTCCGAGCCAGCAATGCCCTCTCGAGTTCGTCAGCCCGCTCTATGGCAGCACGCAGAGCGCTCACTCCAAGAGCGTGGAAGCCCTGTCCGGCCGCATCCATCACGACCAGCCCGTACTCCTCGAAGATCCGCGTCATCAAGCGGGCAAAGGCCCCCGCAAGCGTGGCATCCGGTCTATAAAACTCTCGCAAGAGGTCGCAAACCGGAGCATATCCGAGGAGTTCGCTGGCTTGATCAAGGGCGTTCTCCACGCCGTCACCCAAAAGTATCTTCCCCACCTCGCCGCCGTGCCCGCGCAAACCAAGCCTGAGCGTCTCCAACTCCTTCTTCCCCGGCAGCGAGACCTGGTCAACCTCCGCTAGGTCATGATCCTCACTGGCAAGCCAGAACACAGGAACATGTGCTTTACCAGTGACTTTTTCCGCTTCTTTTGCACGGGCGATGGCAGTAGCAGCCTTCAGCAAGGTGAGCTGCGGCCCGCCAAACAGTCCAACCTGCTGCCCCGTCACGACCGCGTGCGCCCCGTTCCGAAGCCGCTCCACGTTCGCCAGGGCGGCGGCCCCACCACCAAACTCCCGGACCTGATCCTTCAGCAGGTCTGCAAGTCTGCTTGAATGGGCCACTCCAACCTCACGCCCCATCCATCCAGCACCCAGAGGTTCAGCGCCGTACCACCCCCGCAACGGCGTGTCCGCGTCTCCGCCCATGGCAAGGTAATCCCCATACAACTTGGAGATATGCGGCAGCACGCTCATCGGATAACACTCTGGGCTCATCTTTCTCCTGCTCCAACCATTACTGTATTAGACAACGTTTTGGATGCACTCCTTCATCCACCCGACGCAGAATGATACCGTACCCCCATGGCCACCAAGACAAAGCTACCAATCAAACCCGTGAAGTCGACGAAAAGCGTTCCCCTTCCCTCTTCGTCCACGCCCTCCGCCACCAAGGCTCACATCCTTTCTTCAAAGGTCTCTTACAAGGGCAAGGTCTTTTCCGTGGTGACCGAGAAGGTCACTGAGCCCGGCGGAGTCACCAGCACGCGCGACATCGTCCGGCATAACGGCTCTGTTGTGATCCTGGCGATCGGTTCCCGAACAAACCCGGATACCGGTGCTCCAGAGCCCACAGTCCTCATTGAGCGCCAGTACCGTCATGCCGCCGGTAAATTCCTTCTTGAGCTTCCTGCCGGCCGTATCGAACCCGGCGAGGCGCCCCTGGCCGCCGCCAAACGTGAACTGATCGAAGAAACCGGCTTCCGCGCCAAACGCTGGTCTCGTCTTGTCCGTTACTACGCCAGCCCCGGCTTTCTGGCCGAACACATGCAGGTCTTTCTCGCAGAAGAGATTCGAGAGGGCCTCGCTCAGCCGGAGGAGGACGAAAAGATTGACCTCCTCCACATCCCGCTTGCAGAGCTGCTGTCCATGATCCGTGACGGCAAGATCGAGGATGCCAAGACTATGCTCGCCGTTCTTCTGTACACGTCCAAGCTCTGATAATCGGTCAGTAATCCATCCCTCGCCAAAATAGATTTGCGGTTAGGCGACGACCGCCCAATCGAGTCATAATCGTAGGAGCGGCTACCCTGCTGTGGCCGCTCTTCTATCTTATGGACAACATCTCTCTCGCTCGACTCCTGGACGAAACCGCCTCACTGCTCGAAATCGACGGTGCTGACATTTTCCGCATCCGGTCGTACCGTCGGGCGGCCGAGGCGGTCGAACAACAGACCACCCAGCTTGCAACGCTGGCGACCCCGGAAGCCGACCCCAAGGCACTCCTCGCCATCGCAGGCATTGGTAAAGCGATGGCGGCCAACATTCGCGACCTGGTTGCCACCGGTTCAATGCCTCTTCGCGAAGAACTTTTGCAAAAGTACCGGCCCACCATGCTTGAACTCCTCCGCCTGCCTGGGATGGGGCCCAAGACAGTTGCCCTGGTCTGGTCCGCGCTTCAGGTCTCAAACATAGATGAGTTGGAAGCAGCCGCCAAGGCAGGCCACCTGGCCGCCCTGCCCCGCATGGGCGAAAAGTTTACCGTCAAGCTCCTCAAAGGAATTGAGGATCATCGCAAGAACTCCTCCCGCTTTCGCATCGATCAAGCCCGCGACTACGCCGAAAAGATCTCGCAGCTCATCCTCGCCTTCCCCGGCATCGATCAGGTCACCCCCGCCGGATCTCTTCGCCGCGGACGCGAGACCGTAGGCGACCTTGACCTTCTGGCAACCGGCCCAGCCTGCGAGCCGGATGTAGTCGCCTCCGCCGTAGAGCACGTCGCTACCCTCCCGCTCATCGACAAGCTCATGGCTCGCGGGCAGAACAAAGTCACGTTTACCCTCCGGAACAACCTGCAGGTCGACGTCCGTCTGCTACCCCGCTCAAGCTACGGCGCCGCCCTGCAATACTTCACCGGCTCCAAGCATCACAACGTCGCGCTTCGTCAGCGTGCGATCAAACGAGGAATGACCCTTTCGGAGTACGCACTGCTTCGGCTCGAGGACAATAAAATCATCGCCTCCGAATCAGAAGAGGCCATCTACAACGCACTTGACCTGGACTTCATTCCACCCGAACTCCGTGAGAATTGCGGAGAACTGGAAGCAGCTGCCAATCACACCTTGCCCCAGCTCATCACCCTGGCGGACCTGCATGGCGACGTTCACATGCACACCTCTGAAACCGACGGGACTTACACCATCCGCGAGATGGCAGAGGCCGCCATCCTTCGGGGCCGCCGCTATATCGCCATCACAGACCACTCAAAAAACCTGGCGATGACCAATGGCATGAACGATGAGCGGGCTCTCGCCCACGCCGCCCGCGTCCGGCAAGTGAATCAGGAGATGGAAGGTCGTATCCACATCTTTACAGGGATCGAGTGCGACATCCTGGGCGAGGGTGAGATGGATCTCACCGATGAGACCTTGGCACAACTCGACATCGTGATCGCCAGCGTCCATAGCAAGTTCGACCAGCCGATCGAGGTGATGACGGCTCGCGTTCTCCGCGCAATTGAAAACCCTTACGTTCGCATCCTCGCCCATCCAACCGGACGCAAGCTCCTTCGCCGCGATCCTTACAAGATCGACCTGGAGCAGATCTTCCGAAGAGCCTCGGAGCTGGGCGTAGCGGTCGAGCATAACGCGGCTCCCGCCCGCACGGACCTCTCCGACTCGCATATGCGCCTGGCAAAATCGCTTGGCTGCAAGATAGTCGTCAACACAGATGCTCATGCAACCGACGAACTCGACCACATGCAACACGGTATAGTCCAGCTTCGGCGCGCCTGGCTGACTTCGGCCGATGTCATCAACACCGCTCCAACCCCGGAAGACTTCCTCGCAAGTCTCCGCCCCCGGCCATAAATTGGTCTGGCACTGAAGTCGTATAGGGATCTTGCCGATAGACCGGTAACTTGAGTGCAGTCGACGATTCCGACTTCACCGAATCACGGGACGGTCAAACATGCTTTCGGCACTCTCTGCTCTACGTACCTCTGAACTACTCAGTAATCTGAATACCGCCTCGACCAGCACCTCGGGCACCGGGAGCGCGGCCTCCACGGCCTCCGTTAGCAACTCTTCGCTCTCGACATCGGACCTCGACGCCCCCAGCAGCAGCGCGTCCTCCCCGCTTTCCAAAGACACCGTTCAGCTCCTCAAGGATCTCGCCGTCGGCAATGTTTCTGCAGCAAAGTCAGACATAGCCAGACTCCAGAAGGACCTCAAAGCCCAGGACGGCTCCTCGTCTTCCTCATCTTCAAGCGACAATGCCCTGAACAAGCTTCTGACCAGCATCTCCAAATCACTTGATGCCGGAAGCACCAGCGATGCGCTCTCGACACTCGCCGGCTACCTCATTCAGACAGGAAACACTTCCGGTTCCATCATCGACACGACCGCATAAAATCATTCTGACGGCCAAAGGGCGCTCATCCAGACATCTGGATGAGCGCCCTTTCTTTATCTCGCCTCCCGTTAGAAGTGGAACGCGATCTCCCCCGTTATGGTGCGCGGTGAGACATAGTGAGTTCCGGAGAAGGTTGAAAGGAAGTTATACAACGCGTACTTGTTCGTCACATTGATGGCCGTCAAACGGGCGCCGATCCGGTAACGGTCTCCACCAAATCGAATGATCTGATCATCACCCATCTGCATGTCGAACAAGTTACGATTCGCAATCCGCTGCGGATGATGGTCATCGTCTTCAGTTCCTGGAGCAGGGATATTGATCAGCTTGGAGGTCAGCCCCGCCGCATCGCAGATAGAAAAACCATTGATCTGCGTTGCATGAACCCCGTCGCACACCAGACCGGCCTGAAACTCCTCATCAGCGGTCAGGCTGCTTAGATCGATCGCAGGCTTTCCATTCAACGTAAGCGGATTCCCGTTGGCATCGAAGGAATATCCACCGCAGGCACTGTTCGGGTCCGTCACGTTGTAGCAAGGCGTAGATCCAGCCACGAGCCCGCTGTCGAACTTCCAATTGAACGAATAGTAGAGGCTCTTCCGGAACGGCATCTTGTATTCCAGGTGAGTCGTCTGATTGAACCGCTCGTCATGATCGATCCGGAATGGGAACCCGCCTGGTGCTCCAACCGTCGCGCCCACCCCTCCGATCTGCGGATTGAAGAACCGAGCCGCAACCGAGGACATGGTAACCCGCGCCGTGAGACCTTTTACCTCAGTGAGCGTTCCACTGAGCGAAAAGCCCGGAATCTTCGAGTTATGCCATTCGATTGGAAACGTGATCGGCGTAGCTCCCAGAACGCTGAAGTCATATGCGTTGTGCGTGTATTTCGTAATATAGTCGCCGCTGAACACGAAATGATGTCCGATGCTCTGTTGCAGTCCGGCGTGGAACTCGTTGCGAAATCCAGGGTTGAAAGGCGCTGGATTGCAGGGTCCAAGCGTCAGAAACACCGCCTGGATCACGGGATTCAAACAGCCTTGGCTTGAGAGCACCAGGTTCTCATTGAACGGCGTCTCTTGCGTGCGCGCATACGAAACTCGCAGAACGGTTCCCGTCTGCTTGATGTTGTATGAGATCCCGACGCGAGGCTCGGCCTGCCGCTGGACGCTGAGCCCGTTGTAGAAATCTCCTCGCAAACCAAGATTGAAGAGCCAATGCCCGGCAGTGATCTGGTCTTGCCCGTATAGCGCCAGCTGTTTTACATCCGTCTGTCCGTGATACGCATAGGTCGTTCCACCACGGGTCAGGTCGTAAGGCGCAAGGACCGGATTGAAGTTCGCTCCCGCCGGATCGTTCAGCGTCGGATCGACCAGACCAATCTGATCATTCTCGCGCAGGAAGGTCTGCTCATACATACCGCCGAACTTGATGTTTTGATGCCCCTTCACATAAGAAATATCAGAGTGAACTCCAGCGTTCGTCAATGATCGCTGCTGTGCCACCGCCTCCTGCTGAATCGGACCAAGATCCGCAAGCATATTGTTGCTGGGATAGTAGTTATAGGCATCACGACGGATGTACGGAGCAAAGTTGAACACTGTCGTATCACTGATCAAGCGTGTATACGTTGGAGCGATATCGAACGTTTCAATCTTGGACCGTTGATCGGTTGCCCCAGGAGTCATGCCGTTCTGAAAATATCCTAATTGCGTGTCATAACTATTTGGCGTCTGGAACCATGAGCGCGTGTACTGAAGATTCGTATGAATCGAGGAGACAGGGCTTAACTGAAAATCCACCCGGTCAAACAGATTCTCTTCATTCCCCTTATCGTGATACACCGCAAACTCCGGTGCATCCAGAAACCTGCCGGACTCCAGCACATTCGCAGCAAAGAAGTTCCCAAAATTCTTCGTTCCGTAAGCCAGGTCGACACCGATGTTGCTTGTACCGAAGCTTCCATAGGAGAGGCTTACCGTTCCCGTGGGTCGGCTCACTCCTTGACCTGAACGAGTAGTCCCCACAATCACGAGGCTTGTCTTATCCCCATACTCCGCAGGTGGAGCCCCTTCAATCACTTCAAGCGATTGAATCGCCGCAGCCGGCACCTGATTCGAAAACACCTTGCTCTGCTGATCCGTGATCGGCTGCCCGTCGATACTGAACGAAACCTCGTTGTGATCTCCCAGGCCATGCAACAGCCCATTCGAGTCAGCAGCCACACCTGGCGACAACTCCGTCACAATCGAGCTCAACTCTGAACTCGGGGACTCGACGGGAAGCCGTTCGATCGTCGAGCGATCGATATCCGTATGAAAGTGCGGATCATTCTCCAGGAGATCTGGGGACGTCTCCACCGTCACACTGGTCGCTGAACCCGCAACCCTGAGGCTGATCGGGATCATCAGCGGCAGCGCACTCTCGACCTCGATATTCTGCGCCGCCAATGCGAAGCCGCCGCTCGTCACGGAGAGCCTGTAAGGGTTGAATGGAACGTTGTAAAAGCGAAACTGTCCGGTCTCATCGGCTTTGGCCGTCCGTGTATACCCACTGACGGGATTCTCGAGAACAACAACCGCCCCCGGAAGGGCCGCGCCCATGGGATCTTTGACCACTCCATTCACGGTGCCGGAGCTGCTCTGCCCTAATGCCAGAGCTGTAAACAGGCCTGGAATGATGCCGAGCGCATAGGTGGTTGAGGTGAAACGACTGAACTGAAATCTTTGCATAGAGACACAACTCCGGTCTGCTGCGGAAGCA
This sequence comes from Granulicella tundricola MP5ACTX9, assembly GCF_000178975.2. NCBI lineage: Bacteria > Pseudomonadati > Acidobacteriota > Terriglobia > Terriglobales > Acidobacteriaceae > Granulicella > Granulicella tundricola. The sequence continues at coordinate 3,090,745 of NC_015064.1, forward strand.
GACGAGTGGGAAGCGACTTGGCTTTCCTTCGCTCAAGCGCGCACGAAGGCGCGACTGCTGATCATGAGAGTTGACCGTGAACCTGCGTCACACGCGGCGCAAACACGCTCAACTCATAAGCTTGGCAAGAAAATTAATTGACCAAAGCGAATGGAGGGGGCCTGCTAAAGAGCTGAAAATACTGCTCACCCAAACCGTCATAGGTCACGGATGTGAAAAAACGCTGTTCAGTGGGAGCTTCGCCAATTGCTCCGCTTCCCTGACTTGAGGTCAAGGCAGAGTGCATGCCTACGCAGAGAGGACAGGCCGCCTCACTGCCCGGCAGCGAAGCGCCATCGGCCTGTGCCTCTAATTGCCCTGGCTGATGCGGAAGCCAATCGCTATGGATGTGCGAAGCCTGGGCAGTGCTCGCCAACAGGATGAGCAGTATCCCCGCAAACGTAACCCACCGCAGCCACAGAGAAGGAGTGGACGGCAGCGAGGCGCGTTGGGGCATTCTTGACAAAGGGTGACTGGCTCAACTCAACTCTATCACCGCTAATGCGCAAGCACTATTGATAAGAAATAGATAATTTTGCCCCGAACATTCTTGTCTTGGCCAACATTCACAAGCTCTGTCCATTTTGGAACTACAACTTTCCCCATTGAGCGCTAACACAAAAGTTGGTTTGCACGGAAATTCGGCGCGTGCCATGCTTAGTCAAACGACTCTATAAGTTGAATCGAATTCTCACTTTGCAGAACAACCTCCGGCTCTGAGGGAGTTTCCTCAATCGGTTGTAATGCGCCTGTAGCCCTGTGTCATCACAATCTGTCCTAGGTACCTAAAAGACGATCCTGGGAGTTCCTGCATGAAGCTGCGTCTGTTCCTCTTTCTCATTTTTTCTTTGTCGATCGCGCACGCTCAGACGATCACTCCCAACGAATCCTCCATCGTCCTTCAGTCACCAAAAAAAATTGGTATCAACCTGAACGGTCCGACCTACTATCAGGGCGGTGAGATCTACAAGAATCTTCTTTGGAGAAATCCAGGCTTCGAGCCGGATCTCTATCGCGATAAGTTCGTCGCTTTTAAGGCAGGGACGACGACGACCTTCCCCTCGCCCAATACGTATGACCCCGTCATTGCCAACTTCTGGATGGGTGCTACCTTCCGCATCTACCGCGGCACAGCGCGCACCGTAGCCTGCTCTGGCACCGTAGCCAGCAATACGACCGCCAAGAACAATGCCGGCCCTGTGTATACCTTTTCTCAGCCATGCTCGTCAGCCGTGCAGGAAGGTGACGTGATCATCCTGCGGCAAGCCATCGCCTGCACCACAGAGGCTGTCTGGGAAGGCCAAGGAGGTGGTTGGTGGGGTAACGTCTCCAACGGAGGCAAGCTCCTCTCAGAGTGCTCTGCCCCCTATGATGGCACCCAGTCCCTGCGCCTCGACGCGACCGTCTCGGGCTCTACCGCGGGCGTGAAGGGCTACGTCGATACCAACCCGAGCGATGTCGGCATCCTGCTCAACGGCACTTACACCATCTCCGGTTTCTATAAGACCATCGGCAGCGCAACACTCTCAGTCGACGCGCGCCGCCTCGTGACCTCCGCAGCCGGTAGCCCCTTTCTCTGTGCCGGCAAGACCTTCGCAGCCTCGTCCGCCTGGACCTCCTTCACAGTCACCTGCCCCGCTACGGAGACCAATCAGGTCGCCGCGGGTCCGGTCGACGTAGACTTCGAAGCTCAAAGCGGAGCCGTTCTCTTGGACAACGTATCATTCCAGAAAACCTCCGGCGTCGATCCGACGAACACCACAGTCTTCCGCGACGAACTCCTCAACACCCTCAAAGCGCATTGCGCCGGCGCCTCCCTTTCAGGCGTCCCCTGTGAGCTTCGCGATTGGGCTGGTGAAAACGCCGAGGAGATCGACAACAGCATCAAGCCTATGTTCGAGCGCTCTCCGAGCCTTCCCGGAGCCAGCTACGACTACCCGCCAAACGGAGGCACGGGCAGCCTCAGCGTGGGGCTAGAGGAGTTCCTCCAGCTCTGCAAGGCAATCAACGCTGAGCCTTACTACACCCTCCCGGAGACCACCGGACCGGAAGACGGTGGCAAGTGGATCGAGTATCTCAACGGTGCGGTCTCAACTCCTTATGGTGCCAAACGAGCCGCAAACGGCCAGACAGCAAGCTGGCTCAGCGTCTTCCCGACGATCCATCTCCCCATGGGCAATGAGAACTGGAACGAGGGCGCAACCGGCCAGGGCCTCGGATATCGCGTGGACGCGCCGGACTACTACTACGATTATTCCGTCGACGCGGCCGGCGTTTGGGCCACCATGCGAGGCAGCGCATCATGGCCTGCTGGTGGCACCGGGATTGATCTTGTCCTCGGCTTTCAGGATGGCAATGCCAACTACGGCGTGACCGAAGCCATGGCGCGCGCCAACCCGAACAGCGCTGAACTTGCCCCGTACACCCAGGCGTACATCGGAGACGTGACCCCGGTCACCTCGCTCTGGAACCCGCTCTTCTATGAGGTGGTCGCGAACACCACCAACCCTGACACGACCTTCTACCAGCAGGGCACCGCAATCAAGTCTCACGGCAAGCTGAACGTGTACGAGTTCGACAACGGCACAAGTCAAGGCTCTTCCGCGCTCACACAATCCGTCTTGGATAGCTTCACGGATGCGGCCGGTTACGGCACCGCCACGGCCCTGCAAGCCCTTCAACACCTTACCTTCGGCATCGTCGATCAGAACTTCTTCTCGCTCGATCAATATGCCTTTTACATCCCCGCAGTGGGTTGGGTCCACAACTGGGGCGCTGTCATTGACATGGGCGGAGCCACCAATGCAGTGCGCCCACAGGAACTCGGCATGCGCATGGCAAACGCTGCCATTATCGGCCCCATGTATTCCTGCCCGGTTGCAAACCCTACAACGTATAACCTGCTAGCCAACCACAACGGTGCGGATAGCAGCGGCGAGCCCGCCACTAACAACGTTCCCCAGCAATTCTCGTATTGCTTCAAGTCCGGCACGCAGCGGTCCATGATTGTCATCAACACTGATGTCGCAGGCTCGCATGCGATCGGCTTTGCCGGACCGCAGATGCCGAGCGGACAGGTCATCCTGACCCGCTACGCACCCTCCAGCATCTCCGCCACCAATGAAGCCACGGCCAACAACCCAACCAACACCGCCGCGCAGAACGTCTCGATCAATGCGCCGTTTACGGTTGCCAATCCCTCCGGCGATACTTTACCGCCTTATTCCATTACCCGCTATGACTGGACCGCCAGCACCAATACGGTGTCACCGACCGCCTCAAATGCCACGCTCACAGTCTCTGACACTGCACCATTGACGGGAGTCCCCGTCGTTCTTACTTCAACCGTGGCTCCATCTGCCGCGACCGGCACTGTCACCTTCCAAGACTTTGGCGCAGCCTTCGCAACCGCTCCCCTCATCGGAGGGTCGGCTATCTACACAGTCGCGTCACTGACTGCGGGCAGTCACACCATCACTGCAGTCTATGCCGGGAATTCAACTTACGCCGCCAGCACCTCCGCTCCGCTTGCGATGATGGTTGGAGATCTCCCCGCGCTTCCCACCAACCGGAAACCCACCTCCACGACGCTCTCGTTCCCGTCTTCCAACCCCGCTGGAAATTCAAGCTTCACCATCGTCGCCAGTACCGACAGCACATCAGTCACCGGAACCATCAAGTTCTTTGACGGGCCCACTTCTCTTGGCACTGCCAAACTTTCGCGGGGCAATGCAGTTTATACCGTAAACTCCATCGCACCAGGCACTCATCTTTACTCCGCCGCCTATTTGGGAACCAGCCTTTATTCAGCAAGCACCTCACCAGTCTCCGTCGTCACGGCTGCCACCATTCCGACGACCTTGCAACTGACATCCTCCAGCACAGCCCCGGCAGTAGGCTCCAGCATTCTGCTCAAGGCTTCCGTGGTGAGTTCCGCCGCATCAGGAACGGTCAGCTTCCTTGATGGGAGTGCCATCATCGGAACCGCAAACTTGGTGTCCGGGACCGCAAACTTTACCCTTCCAGCCATCGCTTCCGGGACTCACAGCTTCACGGCCTCCTATGCGGGAAACTCGACTTACTCCCCGAGTCAATCTACGGCCATTCTTGTCATGCCTCATGCGGCCATCCCCTACCTTCACACCAACTTCGACGAGCATCCAGCAGGCACTGCACTGAACAAGACCTTACCTGCCACAAACATCGTCTCAGGTGTATGGAGTGACCCCAACGGCGACTGGACCTACATCGCAGGCGGCGGCATCGTCTCAGACACGTCAGATCTCAGCAATCCGGTCTTCATCGACGCAGCCCACTCCGACTACACGGCCACCTATGTCCTGCCCGCGAATGGAGTTCATCTACTCTTCCGCTACACCGATCTCAAGCACATGCTCTTCGTCGTCACCTACGCCGGAGAGGTCGATCTCTACTCCACCATCGGCAACTCAACCAAAACCCTTGCAACCATCTACCCCTCGTCTACCGTTGGGACAGTGACCGTCTCCCTCTTGGGCCAGACAGCCATCCTCTCCTGCGGTGGCCAGACCGCGACGGCCACCATTCCCGCCAACCTTCCTGTTTCCACGAAGATGGGCTTCTTCCCAACCTCCAGCAAGTACGTCATCACCAGCCTGGACGTCTCCCCATAGGGAGGCGTCCGCACCATCTCGTGCGATTCGCAGTCTTTCAAGACGGCAAAACACGCTAAACTGCCTTCCATGCGCATGATTCGCACTGCCCTACCGGCTTGCATCCTGGCCTCGTCCCTCTTCGCTCAAATTGCACCAGCACCCGTCCTCCCCAAGACGCCTTCCGATACCACTTCCACCACTTACCCTGCAGCCAACGCCCAGAACACACCCGCGCCAGCTCCCGCCACTCCCAGCCGCTACGATGTTCTCCACGCTGCCTACGGCCCTTATCGGGCCAACAACGATCTGCTCTACTACCATCTCGACGTCCGCGTCGATCCAGTCGCGAAGACCATCGCCGGCACTAACCAGATCCGTTTCAAGATGCTGGCTGATGGCAACCGCATCCAGCTCGATCTGACCGACACCCTCCAGATCGACAGCATCACCCTCAACAAAATTCCGCTTCACTACACGCACGACAGCAACGCAGTCTTCATCGATTTCCCCCAGACGCTCAAGCAGGGCCAGACGTACTCCATCCTCTTCAGGTACTCGGGCGCACCCAAGGCCAAGGGCCGCTTCGGCGGCATGACGTTTGAGCAGGACCCAGCGGGCCGGCCCTGGATCACCACTGCTTGCGAGGATGACGGCTCTTCCATCTGGTGGCCTTCCAAGGATCAGTGGAAGGATGAGCCTCAGGACGGCATGGATATCTCGGTCTCAGTTCCAAACGCCCTGACCGATGTCTCCAACGGACGCTTCGTCTCCAGGATCGATCTACACGACGGCTACAGCCAGTGGAACTGGCACGTCACCTATCCCATCAACTCCTATGATGTGGCCCTCAACATCGCTGCGTATAGCCACTTCTCAGACACCTACAAGTCCAGGGACTTTCCGCCCCTTACTCTTGACTACTACGCACTCCCGGAAGACTTGGACAAAGCCAAGGCGCAGTTCCCCCAGGCCACCAACATGCTTAAAGCCTTCGAGCACTACTTTGGTGAGTACCCCTTCGCGCGCGATGGCTACAAGCTGATCGAAGTTCCATACTCCGGTATGGAGCACCAGTCCGCCGTGTCTTACGGCAACCACTTCGCCAATGGCTATCTCAACCGCGACTGGACCGGCGTCGGCATCTCACCACGCTTCGACTTCATCATCATCCACGAGTCAGGCCACGAGTGGTTCGGCAACGCCATCACCGCCCAGGACCGGTCGTCCACGTGGATTCACGAAGGCTGGGATACCTACCTGGAAACCCTCTTCGTCGAGTATCACTACGGCCGTCCCGACGCCATCAAATACACCAACGGTCTGATCTCCAAGGTCCGCAATCGCACCCCCATCATTCCCGAGGCCTGGAGCAACCAGGAGCCTCCGCAGGATATGTACTTCAAGGGTGCGCTGATGATCGCCACCCTCCGCAGTGTCCTCAATGACGACGCAAAGTGGTTCAGCCTGATCCACGAGTTCTATCAACACTTCAAATACCAGAACATCATGACCGATGACGTGGTCGCCTGGTGGAACGACCATACCGGCCTCTACCTGAACCCATTCTTCAACCAGTACCTGCGCCACACCGCAATTCCCAACCTGGAACTCAACTTTGACGAGGCCAGCCAGACCGTTCTCTACAAGTGGCAGGTGGATGAACCCGGCTTCGCCATGCCCATCCGCATTGGCGAGGCGGGCACGGATGAGACGCACTGGCAGACCATCTTTCCCACCACCACCTGGCAAAGCCTGAAGACCCCCCTGACGAAGGATCAGTTCGCCGCCGCCACGGATCTCTTCTTCATCAACGTCAGCAAAACCTAGCCTGGAGTGGGCCGCGCTAAAATAGGGTGTGGCCCACTCCGCAGCAACCGTCGAGATTCCCGTAGAGACCAAGGTTGAGCCGAGCCTCCTCTCGGACTACGCGACCCTCTTCAAGTTCCGTGTCTCGACCATGGTGATCATTACCGCGGCTGCGGGGCTGTATCTAGGGGATCTGCGGTCTGGCCTGAGTCCTTTCCATCCGGAATCGCTCTACGCGCTGGCCGGCATCACTATTGTGACGGCGGGATCTTCCGCTCTGAACCAAGCGCTGGAGCGGCGTTCCGATGCTCGGATGCCACGTACTGCACGGCGGCCGATGGTCACGGGGCGTATCTCATTGCCGCATGGTCTTATCCTGGGATTTCTGGCGATCTTCCTCGGCTCGCTTTGGCTGGCGATTGAAACCAACCTCCTCACCGGCACGCTAACGCTTTTGACTGCAACGTCTTATGTCGCGATCTATACCCCGCTGAAGCGGATCACAAGCCTGAATACCTTCATCGGAGCCTTCCCCGGTGCGCTGCCTCCGTTGATTGGGTGGACGGCGGCCCGGGGGTTGATCGAGTGGCCCGCCGTTGCACTCTTCGCGATGATCTTCGTGTGGCAGTTCCCGCACTTTATGGCGATTGGATGGATGTACCGGGATGAGTATCGCCATGGGGGAATCCGGCTGGCGGCGACGCAACAGCCGATCACCTGGGCGGCCCGCTCCACCGTCTTCCAGGCGCTGTTCTACGCCGTCCTGATGCTTCCCGTCGCACTCTGGCCGAGCTTCCTGCACCTGACCGGAATGCCGTATACGATTGCGGCGACCATCCTCACGCTGGGTTATCTCTGGTACACGATCAAGTTCGCGTCGATCCTGCGCGACCCGAGTTCGCCCGATTCGCGCGTCCAGGCGCGCAACCTGCTGAAGGCAAGCGTGATCTATCTTCCCCTGCTGCTGGGGGCGATGATCCTGAACGCACAGGGGCGGGTTTGGTTCTGAGGCCCCCCACCCCTATCAAATAAGCCTAAAGTATTCCATTCATTGGACCTAGGTCTGGACTTCCCGGGACGCAAGTCCGAACCTGGCCTCCAAAGTCTTCATTTCATTGAACTTGAAGCCACGATAGCACGCACTTTTTTTCTGCCCTGCCCGCTGCCGTTACACTGTGTTTAGACCATGTCCACGCTTTCCACCCCGACTCTCGGCATCCGAACCCCTTTCAGCGCTGTCGCAGGCATCATCACGATCAGCGGCGCGGCCTCCGCGTTTCTGGTGTGGCTGGTTTACTACCACCACCCGACCGACGTGAGCGGCACCCATCTGCGCTTTCTGCCAGCGCTGAATGCCGTCTTCAACACCCTTTGCACCATCGCCCTGATCATCGGTCTGCGCTACATTCGCCGGCGGGAGATCGTGCAGCACCGCAACAGCATGTTCGCGGCGTTCTTCTTTTCGTCACTCTTTCTAGCATCCTACATAACGAATCATGCGCTGCACGGCGACGCGCACTTTCCCGGCCACGGTGCCGTCCGCTTCTTCTACCTGTGGATTCTGTTGACGCCGCACATTCTGGCCTCCGTGCTCGCGCTGCCGATGATCCTGATCACCTTTTTTCTCTCGCTTACCGGCCGCTTCGAGCTGCATCGCCGTCTCGCCCGCTACACCTTTCCCATCTGGCTCTATGTCTCGGTCAGCGGAGTCCTGGTCTACGCCATGCTGGCCGCTTACCGCTAGCCTTACTGCAACTCTTTTGTTTGCCATGTTCTGCCGAAAGCCCCTATGCAACAAGACACCCGCAAGCTTCTTACGACCGGTATCGCCATCTTTGGCACGGGGGCGGTCTGCGCCGCTCTTGCCCTCTTCGTCTTTGGGGGGATCGGCCATCAGGGACCGCACACCAACGCCGGCTGGCTCTGCCTGATGATTGCGATGGGCTGCCTGCCGACCGGCGTCCTGACTCTCTTTTTGGGAATCGCAAAGCTGGCCGGCGACTATCGCCGCTAGTTCCACACAACATTCTGCTATCCTCAACCTCTAAAATCAGCACGAATCGGAGCATCACCCCATGGCAAAAGGCGTCAATAAAGTCTTCCTTCTCGGCAACGTCGGCAAGGACCCCGAGATCCGCAGCACGGCTGGCGGCATGACCGTCGCAAGCTTCTCGCTCGCCACCGCCGACCGCCAGAAGGACGCGCAGGGCAACTGGGCGGACAAGACGGAGTGGCACAACATCGTCTGCTTCCAGCGCACGGCAGAGGTGGTCCGCGACTACGTCAAGAAGGGTTCACAGATCCTGATCGAAGGCAAGATCCAGACGCGCTCCTGGGACGATAAGACCAGCGGCGAGAAGAAGTACAAGACCGAGATCCTGTGCAACGAACTGACGCTTCTGGGCGGCAAGGCAGGCGGCGAGAGCGGCGGCGGAAGCTCCTCTTACTCCGGTTCCAGCTCACGCTCCAGCGCGGCATCAAGCAGCGGCGGTTACGACCAGCGCCAACCAGCCGGCACCCCGGACTACGGCGACAGCGGCATCACCGACGATGACATTCCCTTCTAATCCTGATCACCAGTCAATCACCATCCGAAACCTGGTCCCCCCTGCTGAATCGAGGGGACCAGGTTTTTCTTCTGGGGAGAGTTGCAAGATGCGCCACTTATCTCAGTGATGGAAACTCAGCCAGGCTGTTGAGATTCAAAGGCGCTTGTACGATGGGTGCGGCGTTAGCTACAGGAGCTGCAAACGCGCGGCCAATATTCCTGTTGGGACCTACGATGTGGGAGGTCTGCAGGAATGCAATCAGATGATTCTCCAGATTGGCCGCGTTAGTCGCTTCGCTACCGGGGATGTGTTTGGCGAAGATCCTGCCCGAGCTATTGCGAAACTCCAGATGATAGCTGCCCGCCCATGTGAATTCCACGGTCGTGATGCGGTTGGCATTGTTGGCCCATACGGTTATGTGGGGCTCGGTGAACGCGCTGACGGCGTCGCCGCTTGCGGTGAGCACCTGCCAGGGGTTGTTGTAGGTCACGCCCGTGCCGGAAGCGCCCTTGTTGTAGGTCACTCCGTTGGCGCTGTAAGAATTAAGAATCTGATTGACATATCTGATAGGCATAACGCTCCAGTGTGAATTTCAATTTGCAGAGATGAGCCGGGGCCTTGCCAGAGACCGCGGTCGTCCCAGCCGGAGCGGATCGCATTCACGGAATCATGAGCATTGTTCACTTCAGCTAACTTTCAGCCGGAGTTTCAACAGGAGTATACCGCTGCGGTTATGACCGCGATAGAAGTTTTTCAACGGCTTTGGAATCATGCTCTAAAACTTCTTGTAAGCCGTATTGAAGGCCGGGCGGGGCTGCGCGTGAATGAAAGCTGACACGTCCCAGGCCTCCTGTGGCGTGAGGATGCCCATGCGGTTCTGCGGCATGTTGTGCTGGACGAAGGATGCCATCTTGCGCACGCCATGCATGCCTGCGCCATCGTTGAAGGACTGCGGCCCCCAGACCGGCGGGAACTTGGGTGGCTTACCCTGCCCGTCCTCACCATGACATCCCGCGCATTGGGCGGCGAAGATCTGGCCGCCGTGGATGGGGTCGGGAGTGAGTTCAGGCAGCTTGACCAGGCCGCGCCCCTCAAACGCCCGCCGTCCGGGCTGCGGTATGGAGAGCCATTCGATGTAATCGACGAGCCCCTTCATCTCCGTGCCGTCGTAGTCGAGCGGCGTGCCGTTCTCGCTACGCACGAAGCACTCCTGCACGCGGTCCTTCAGGCTGATCATGTGGCCGGCACGCTCGTTGTACATGGGAAACTTTGCGGGGAGGCCGACGACCGGCGAGGCCAGCGGTTGAATGCCGCCCTCCGCATGACAGTTGGCGCAGCTTACTTTGGCTCCGGTGAAGGCTGCGGCGTAGAGCGGGGTTTCGTCGAAGAGCAGAGCGCCTCGGCGGATGCTGTCACCATGCGGGTTGTCCGGGATGGAGCTTACGGGCGGCGGACGCCAGGGTAGCTTGGACTGCCGAGTGGTTGCGTCGAGGTCGAGCGAGAGATGTTTGGGAAGCAGGCTGGCGAGGATCGCCCCGCCGTAGACCGAGACGGTCAACGCGACGACGGCAACGACGATCCACCTCTCCCGCACACGTTTCATCCCCAGGCCTCTAGTGCCAGATCAGGCTGTACAGCAGAACCAGCAGCACCATACCAGCGATCATGCCATAGAGATAATCCCGCGCCTTCAAGAAAGCAAAGATGGAGAAAACCACTCGCGCGACCGGCGTGGCGATCAGCAGCAGAATGCCGAACTGGATGATGGCGAGCGCCTGCCCGTGCAGGACGCCTTCAACGATCAGCAGGGGAGACTTCAGGCTGGCGGGCTCGCCATGGAAGGTATGGAAGCTGACGACGGAATGCTGGTGTGCGGCGAGGAAGATGGCTCCTCCAGCCATGACGACGAGTGTGGCGCAAAGTAGACCGATACGCAGCAGGAGGCCGATCTGCGCATCGATCACCGTACAGTTCAAGGGCTTGGGGGCTTTGGCCATTTAGAGCCTCCCCGTCAGGCCGCTGTAGATCATCTCCAGCCCCAGCAGGCAGATGACGACGGCGAAGACGATACGGATGGCGCTGGTCTTGGCGCGGACCAGAAAGCGTGCCCCGATGAGCGAGCCCGCCACCACGCCCAAGGTGACCGGGAAGGCGATGACGGGGTCGATGTAGCCCCGGCTGAGATAAATCCCCGCACTGGCCGCAGCGGTGACGCCAATCATGAAATTACTGGTTGTGGTCGAAACCTTGAAGGGGATGAGCATTGCCTCGTCCATCGCCAGCACCTTCACTGCGCCGGAGCCGATGCCGAGCAGACCCGAAAGCGCACCCGCGCCAAACATGAGGCTGAAGCCGAGCGGGACTCGGCGGACGTTGTAGGCCTGACGGCCGCCGGCTGGAAGGGGATAGCTGCCGTTGAGCTTGAGCGCGGTGGCGATGGGGTCCTTGACGTCGTCGTTGGCGTGCGGCTTCTTCTTTCGCAGCGAGATGACAGCCGAGGCAATCAGCACAAGCCCAAAGACGATGGCGATGGCCTTCGTCGGCGTACCTGCCGCGAGGAAAGCGCCGACAATCGCGCCCGTGGTCGTCGCCACCTCAAGCAGCATGCCGATACGAATGTTGGAATAGCCCTCACGCAGAAACGACCCCGCTGACCCGCACGAAGTAGCGATCACCGAGACCAGCGACGCGCCGATGGCGTAGTGGATATCCACCTTAAAGCCCAGCGCCAGCAGCGGCACGATCACCACGCCCCCGCCCAACCCCGTCAGCGAGCCGAGGAAGCCGGCGAGCAGCGAGGCCACGCCAATCAATACCGAAAACTCAACCGCGTTCATGCCACCCGCTCTTGTTCAACCGTCACGATGGTTCCAGAATACGGTGTCCGAGCCTTATAGTGCGGGCGAGAGGTTATCCTGATCGCAGGAACGCGCATGAGCGTACCTGAATCCCAATCGATCCGAGGTACGCACGCATGTCCATAGGTAAGAAGATTCTGCCGTTCAGCCTGATGCTGGCCCTGCCCTTCTGTTGCACGATCAACGGCCAGGCCCAGGCCGCCGCCGCGCCTGCCACAACCACTGCGCCTGCTCCAAGCCAAGCCACCGGCAAACCGCATCACGTGCTGGTCGCGGTGACCTCAGGCGATGAGGCCGACTGGAACCTTGCCTTGGGGAACATTCGCAATCTGCTCAAGGGACTGGCTCCGGATCAGGTCGATGTTGAGGTTGTGGCCTTTGGTGGCGGCATCATGCTCGTCGCCAAGCCTTCCACCGCCGATGCCGATATCCAGGCGCTAATGGCGAAGCACGTCCGCTTCGTCGCGTGCCAGAACTCCATGCACGCACGCAAGTTGACGGAGGCGGATCTGGTAACCGGTGTGGGGACTGTTCCCGCAGGAATCGTCGAGACGGTGCTCAAGCAGGAGCAGGGCTGGACGTACATCAAGGGCGGTCGCTAGGTTTTGCACGGCTGAGACGATCAGCAGACAGCATCGTGACAAACCACTGACAACTCAGGGGTTGCGCCTCACTACTCTTCAACCTGACCGGCAAACACTCTGCGGTCAGGACTCTGCTTCTTCAAAGAAGAGGCAGACGAAGAAAAGTGAGGCACCATGTCATCCCTACGAGTTACCCGCGCCCTCGCGGCAATCAAATCCTTTGCAACGGTTGCGACGCTTTCCGCGCTCTCCGTTGCCGCTCCGGCAATGCTTCATGCCCAGACGGCTGGCGCCTTCAAGGTCACCAACCTCCTCTCTGACGGCTCCGTAGCCGCCACCACCATGGACCCCAACTTCATCAATCCCTGGGGCATCTCCGTCAGCCCCACCTGGTGGATCAGCGCGCAGGGCACGGGCTTCAACTATGTGACGGCTGCCGCCGGAACCATTGCGTTCAAGGTCATCGTACCGGCTGCGGCTGGTGGCACGGCGACCGGAACCCCGACCGGCTCGGTCACTACCGCCGGCACCACCGGCATGATTCTACCCAACGGCACCAAGGCATCCTTTATCTTCTCCAGCATCGACGGCGCGATCACCGGCTGGAACTCGAAGCTCGGGACCGCCAACGCAATCTCGCAGGTCGCGGCCACCGGCGCGACGGGCTCCGTCTACACCGGTCTGGCCGTCTTCACCAACGCCGCCGGAGCCAGCTTCCTGCTCGCGCCGAACTTCGGCACGGGCAAGGTCGATATCTACGACAGCACCTTCAAGCCTGCGACGCTGGCCGGAACCTTTACCGATCCGTCCCTGCCGACCGGCTACTTCCCTTTCTCCGTCCATGTCATCGGCACGCAGGTATTCGTGGCTTACTCGCAGCGCACCGCCGCCGGACTTGAACTCGTAGCACCAGGCAACGGCGTCGTCAGCATCTTTGACCTCACCGGCACCTTTGTCGCACGGGCAGTCACCGGCGGCAACCTCAACGCGCCCTGGGGCGTCGCCATCGCACCGGCCAGCTTCGGCATCTTCAGCAAGGACCTGCTCGTCGGCAACTTCGGCGACGGCCTCATCAACGTCTATGACCCCAAGACCTTCGCCTACCTGGGCCAGTTGATCGACGGCACCGGCAAGCCGCTCGCGTACGCATCCCTCTGGGATCTGCTTCCCGGCGGAACTGCTATCCCCGGCGGCACCACCGTCAGCGCAGGCGATCCAAGCACGGTCTTCTTCACCGCCGGTCTCGCGGGTGAGAAGCACGGCCTGCTGGCAGGCATCGCCAACGACGCGACCACCGCAGGTACGCCTTCGTTCGGAGTCAGCACGTCTTCGTCCGCGCTGGCCGTTACGGCAGGCAGCAACGTGCAGGCAACGATCGCGGTCGCGCCGACCTATAACTTCAGTGGGACGGTAACGCTTGCATGCTCCGGCCTGCCGGTCGGCGCAAGCTGCACCTTCGGGCCAACGCAGTTGACGGTCGCCGGCACAGCAAGCAGCACCGGCACCGTCACCATCCTGACCAGCAAGGCGAACGCCGCACTTGTACGTCCGGCCAGCAAGCTGACGACCGGGCTCGCCTTTGCTATGCTCCTCCCGTTTGCCTCGCTGCTTGCCTTCCGCAAGCGCAAGGCGACGGCCGGCCGCAGCGTACTTCCGAACCTCCTGGGAGTGCTTCTGCTGCTGGTCTCCATCGGTTCGCTTGCGGGCTGCAACGATAGCTCGTCCACGCCTGCTGTCGTTACCCCTGCCGGACAGTCGACGATCGCCGTTACGGCGACCAGCGGCACCATCAGCCAGACGACCAACGTCGCCCTGACTGTGCAGTAAACTCCCCGCTTCCCTTTCCCGCAGCCGCCCTCACAAGGGGCGGCTCTTTTTTGCCTCGAACGCGGATGACGGGCGGCAGCGCTGGCCGTACACTGACCTGCATGAGCGCACCGTTAGCCGATCCCGTCGAACACTACGACCTCCTAGTCCTGGGCAGCGGAGAGGCCGGCAAGTACATCGCCTGGGCCATGGCCACATCAGGCAAGAAGGCTGCGGTCATCGAGCGCCGTTACATCGGCGGCTCCTGCCCCAACATCGCCTGCCTGCCCAGCAAGAACTTCGTTCACTCCGCCAAGGTCGCTCACTACGCCTCGCAGGCCGCGCAGTTCCGGCTTCCGGTGGCGACGGGGCCAATCGACATGGAGGTCGTTCGCGGTCGCAAGCGCAAGATGGTCGATGGCCTCGTCCAGATGCATGAAGGGCGATTCGCCCAGACTGGGGCCGAGTTGATTCTCGGCACCGGCACCTTCACCGCGCCACGTACCCTTCACGTCCTCACCAACACCGGAATGACCAGGATGCTGACGGCGGAGACCGTGGTGATCAGCACCGGCTCCCGTGCCGCCATCGACCCCATCCCCGGCCTGCTCGAAGCCCAGCCCCTCACCCACATTGAGATGCTGGAAACCGGCCAGGTTCCACCCCACCTCACCATCCTCGGCGGCGGCTACATCGGCCTAGAGTTTGCACAGGCCATGCGCCGCCTAGGCAGCGAGGTCACAGTCGTCGAGCGCAATCCACGCCTGCTCCACCGGGAAGACGAAGACGTCATCACGACGCTGACCGGAGTCCTCTCACGCGAGGGCATCGAGATCCTCACCAGCACCTCGGTCGAGCGTGTCACCGGTCGGTCAGGCTCCTCCGTCACCGTTCACACCAGCGCGGGCGAGATCACGGGCACCCACATCCTCGTCGCCACGGGAAGAACGCCGAACACGGACGGCATCGGGCTGGATCTTGCCGGCGTTACCCTGGGCAAGGATGGCCACATCCAGGTCGACGAGCATCTCCGCACCTCTGCTGAAAACGTCTTTGCGGTAGGCGACTGCGCCGGCAGTCCGCACTTCACGCACATCGCCTTTGACGACCATCGCGTCGTAAAATCCGTTCTGCTCGGCAAATCCGGAAGCACTCCGCGAAGCACAAAAGACCGCCAGGTCCCCTTCTGCCTCTTCACCGATCCCGAGTTCGCACACATCGGCCTGAGCGAGAGTGAGGCCAAGCGCCAGGGCATCTCGTACCGCCTCGCCAAACTCCCCATGCTCGCCGTCCTTCGCACCCGCACGATGGACGAGTCCGAAGGCTTCCTCAAAGCCCTCATCAGCACCCAGGACGACTCCATCCTCGGCTTCACGGCGGTCGGCGTCGGCTCCGGCGAGATGCTGGCGGCGGTCCAGCTGGCCATGTCCGCCAACCTGCCGTACACCGCGCTACGCGACCTCATCGTCACGCACCCCACCCTGAACGAGGGCCTGGTCTACCTCTTCTCCAGCACGCCGCCGAGATGAGCGACGGTCCTCTGCCGTAAACTAGCAACATGATTGACGAGCCCACCTTCCGCCGCGCCTCTGACAAAGCCCTTGAATCCCTGAAACAGTCCCTGATCCGCGTGGAAGAGGAAGGCGGCTTTGAGGCCGAGGACCATAACGGTGTGCTCAACGTGCTGTTTGAGGACGGCGGCACCAAGTTCGTCTTCACCCCGCAGACCCCGGTCCGTCAGATCTGGATCTCCGCCCGCACCACCAGCTTCAAGCTGGACTGGTCTGAGGATGCCGCCGCCTTCGTCCTGTCCAAGACCGGCGAAACCCTGCTGCTGCTGACCCAGCGCCTGCTCCAGGAGCAGCTCAGCGACCCCTCCATTCTGCTGGCGTAGTCCGTGCCAATTGGCGGAGTACCCGGCTTCCGGTCACCAGAAAGCTCTCCGGTAACCACCCCCTGACACGCTACAATCCAGATATGCGGGCCTCTTTTCAGGGTGCCCGCCACCTACGCGCGCCCCCTCATCTTCACAAGAAAGCCATTAGCCCCCAGGGGCGAGGGGACCTGACCAGAAACCATGCCCATGCTGTCCGTCGCCATCATCACCTGTAACGAGGAGTACAACCTCGCACGAACGCTCGCCAGCGTATCTTTCGCGGACGAGATCGTCATCGTCGACTCCGGCTCCACGGACCGGACGGTCGAGATCGCCCAGTCCTTCGGCGCGAAGGTCTTCGAGCAGTCCTGGCCCGGCTTCGCCCCGCAGAAGAACTTCGCCATCGCACAATGCACCGGAGACTGGGTTCTCTCGCTCGACGCTGACGAAGAACTCTCCCCCAAGCTGCGTACCCAGATCCAGACCCTGCTGCCTTCGAATCCGCCTGCCGATGCGTATTTCCTGAAGCGCCGGAACCTCTTTCTCAATCGCTGGATCAGGCATGGCGGTTACTACCCGGACCCCAAGCTACGCCTCTTCCGCCGCTCCACGGCCAACTTCTCCCTCACCCCCAAGTTTGAAGACCGCTCCGTCCACGAGACCATCGTCTTTGATGGCCACTCAGACACCCTGGATTATGACCTTATCCATCACGCCTACCCGACGCTTGAAGGCTACCTGGAGCATATGGATCGCTACTCCACGCTTGGCGCTGAGCTTCTGGTGACCGCCGGCCGCACCAGCCGGGAGTGGCCCGCCTTCTACTGGAACGTCCTCATCGTCCCGACCCTGACCTTCGGTTGGAACTACATCTTCCGCCTCGGCTTCCTTGACGGCCGCGAAGGTCTGCTCCTGCACCTGTATCACTCGGCCTATGTGAGCTGGAAGTACGCGAAGGCCTGGCGCGCGGCATTACTCCTGAAGTCGAATTAGGTCGTAGACTTCTTCCATGCAGCTTCTGGTTGACGAGCCTTGGAAGGACGAACTCTGGTATCAAAACCAGTGGCGCGCCTTCTACCGCGAGCGTATGCGAAAGCTGAGCCGATTGGGAGTCATCTTCGGGACGATCGGGATCGGAGCCTTGCTCTTCGGAGTGATCCCGTCCACGTCTCTGGAACATCATCCCTTCCTCAGTGATTCAGCGGCTCTATTGGGCGGCCTGCTGTGGCTGACACTCCTGATTCAGTGGTTCAGAATGAACTGGCAGATGACCTCCTGGGATTGTCCCCGCTGCAACGAACTTTACTTCAAGCGAAATCCATTTCGACACAGGTGTGCTCATTGCAAACTCCGTCGCCCTCGCCAGCGAGAGGTCTCCCCGCTGAACTCTTTTTAATCCGATCCCCTCCACCCGTGCTAAAACCTAAACATGCGCCCAGCGTTTTTGCTCGCCCTCGCCCTTCCCGCGACGTCCGTCCTCGCACAGTCTCCTGAGTCCAAGCCGACCCCGACCATCGCCGCCAAGACCGCGACGATGGTCCACATGCCCGGCCTGCTGCCGCTGGACTGGGACGCCAGGGCCGGCAAGCTCTACCTTGAGATCCCCAAGCTCAACTACGACATCCTGTACACAAATTCCCTGCCACATGGGACAGGCTCCAACGACCTTGGGCTGGACCGCGGCCAGACCTCCGGCGGCAAGATCGTACACTTCGAGCGCTCCGGCCCCAAGGTCCTCCTCGTTGAGCCCAACCAGGAGTTCCGCAGCTCGTCTGACGACCCCGCCGAGCGCCTCTCCATTCACCAGTCCTTCCCGGAGTCCGTCCTGGCCGGCTTCAAGGTCGAGGCCGAAAACCCCGACGGCGCAGTCCTTGTAGACGCCACCGACTTCTTCGTCCGCGACGCCCACGGCGTCATCGAGACCCTCACCACGTTGAAGCAGGGCGCGTTCAAGCTGGATGCCTCCCGCTCCACCATAGAGCTCGACCACACCAAGGCCTTCCCAAAGAACACTGAGGTCGAAGCCCTCCTGACCTTCACCTCCGAGACCTCGCCAGGTCGCCGTAGCTACGTCGCGGACGTCACCCCGGACCCGCACGCCCTCACCCTGCGCGAGCACCAGTCCTTCCTGGAGCTCCCGCCCCCCGGCTTCACCCCGCGGCGCTTCGACCCGCGCGCCGGCTACTTCCCCAGCTCCTACCGCGACTACAGCGCGCCCTTAGGCGAAGAGCTCGACCAAAGGTTCATCATCCGCCACCGCCTCATCAAGAAAGATCCAAGCTGCACCAAGGCCTGCGAGCCCGTCACCCCCATCCAGTACTACGTGGATCGCGGCGCACCGGAGCCCATCCGCACCGCGCTCGTAGAAGGCGCACGCTGGTGGGACCAGGCCTTCCAGGCTGCCGGCTGGGCCAAGGGAACCTTCCGCGTAGACCCCCTGCCCGCTGACGCCGACCCCATGGACGTCCGCTTCAACATCATCCAGTGGGTCCACCGTTACACCCGCGGCTGGAGCTACGGAGCCGCCATCGCAGACCCACGCACCGGCGAAATCATCAAGGGCAACGTGACCCTTGGCAGCCTGCGCGGTCGCCAGGACTACCTCATCGCCGAAGCCCTGCTCAGCCCTTACGTCAAGGGTGCACCAGCGATCACTCCCAGCAACGATCCCATGCTCGCCATGGTCCTGCAGCGCATCCGTCAGCTCTCCGCGCATGAGACCGGCCACACCCTCGGCCTCGCGCACAACTTCGCTGCCAGCGCCTTCCCCCACACCGATCTCGACGAAACCATCTCCGTGATGGACTACCCGCACCCTTACATCTTCCTCAACAAGGGAGGCGTGCCCGATCTCTCCCACGCCTACCCCGTCAACATCGGCTCCTGGGATAAGGTCGCCATCGATTACGGCTATCGCGAGTTCGACCGCTCCGGCAGCGCCGTGGAGCGGCCCGCAGCCCTCAATCAGATCCTTGCCGACTCAGAGAAAAAGGGCCTCATCTTCATCACCGACGAGGACTCCCGCCCCTTCAGCGGCGCACACCCGCACGCCCATCTCTGGGACAACGGGGCAGACCCAGCAGATGAGCTGATCCGCATCCTCGACATCCGCGCCAAGGCCATCGCCCGCTTCAACGCCAACGCCATCAAGCCCGGCATGCCCATGGCCCAGCTTGAGGACACCCTCGTCCCGCTCTACCTGCTGCACCGCTACCAGACCGAGGCCGCGATCAAGGAGATCGGCGGCCTGGACTACCGCTACCAACTCCGTGACGACGGCCAGATCAACCCCACTATCGTCTCGCCTGAGGATCAGAACAAGGCCATCGCCGCCGTGCTGAAGACCCTCACGCCGGACACGCTCACGCTGCCTGAATCGCTGCTACAGATCCTGCCGCCCCGCCCGCCCGGCCTCCGCCGCACCCAGGAGTCCTTCCCGTCTGAGACCGGTCTGACCTTCGATCCCATTGCCACCGCAGAGTCCGCCGCCGACCTCACCCTCGCCGTTCTCTTCGATCCCGCACGCGCCAGCCGCCTCGTCCAGTACCACATGCGTTCGCCCAAGGCACCCTCCCTGCGCGGCCTGATGGAGGCCGTCTCCAAGACCACTGCCGAGCGTCCAGAAGGTGGTCACACCATGTCCTCTGAGGTGGAACGCGCCGTCGAGTTCCGTGCGCTCGAAGCCATGTTCACCCTCGCCGTGAACCCAACAGCCTCATCCCAGGCTCGCGCCATCGCCCACTCCCACCTTGAGGACGTGCTGAAGCAGTTCACCTCCGCCGCCCCCCTGACAGATACGGCAGAGGCCATCCACCGCGCCGCGATGATCGACCGCATCAACGACTTCAACCGCGATCCTGAAAAGTTCGTCCCCGCCAAATCCATCGAAGCTCCCCCCGGTATGCCCATCGGCGATGACGAAGAGTAAGCTGCATTCGTAAATTATTGATGCGAATCGTTGAACGCCTCTCTGGGACCTGCCGATAGTTCCGTGGCGAGACCCCCAGAGAGGTGCAACCATGGTCGATCAAATCAACGCAATTCAGAAGCCCACCCAGATCCAGCCGGAACCCGTCGACAAGCCCACCAACGTGCAGGCGCAGGCCGAAACCCACAACACAGCTACCCAGCCCTCCAAGACCCAGAAAGTGGAAGAGGCGCAGGCCAAACATGTGCGCGAGGCCTACACCGTCCACCTGACCACGACCGCCAAGGTCGAGGCGCTCAAGCAGGTCGGCGCCAGCGTGAACTCCATCTCTGCCAGCCTCGGCTTAACCAGGGCTGACGTGGACTCCACGCTGGAAATCACGGACACTACCGTCGCCGACGCCGAGACCGCCGCAGTCCTGATCTAGCTCTCGTCCTCAGCGGTCTCCACCGGCACATGCGCGGCCCGGAACGCCTCCGCGTAGCGTGCCGGCATCGCGGCCTTGCGCATCTCCTTGTCGACCACCACATGGGTTGTCGCGCCTTCGCACAGCAGCGTTCCATCCGCTGCACGCACCACGCGATATGCAAACTTCACCACGCTCCCGCGTACGCCCGCGATGCGCGTCTGCACGATCAGCTCATCGTCGTACCGCGCCGGAGCCTTGTACCGGCAGGTGACCTCGACCACCGCAATCCCCACGCCGTCCTCGCGCTCCATTGTCTTGTAGTCCAGGCCCATCTGCCGGATCAGCTCCACCCGGCCCACCTCAAACCAGACCAGGTAGTTCGCGTGATAGACCACGCCCATCTGATCCGTCTCCGCATAGCGGACACGCACTCGCGCCTCACCCAAAACCATTTCACTCATCTGTTCAGTTTACCGGGTCAGGCGCGCAGCCCCTCCAGCATCACACCCAGCGACTCCCGCGCATCCTCCAGCGCATCCTTCGTCCCCTCCAGCCGGCTGATCACCAACGCCCCCTCCAGCGTCGCCACAATCGTATTCCCCACCCGCCGAGCCGTAGTCCCTGCCTTGATCTCCCCCCGCGCCATCCCATACTCGACGATCGCCGCAATCCTGCGCTTCCAACGCTGGATCGCATCGCAAGCCATCGCCTTCAGCTCCGGGTTCACGTCGTCCGCGTCCACCGCGGTGTTCAGCAGCATACAGCCGCCCGCCACCAGGCTGGGAGCCTCCGCAAACCGCGCCACATGAAACTTCAGCCGATCCACCGCGTTCTCAATATGCTCCATCCCGTCGGTGCGCGAGCGCTGCGACTGCGCCGTCGCCCAGCGGAACACCTCCACCGCCAACTCCTGCTTGCTCGCAAAATGCCGGTACAGCCCACCCTTTTCGAGCCCCGTCGCATTCAGGATGTCTTGCACCGAACAACCCGCAAACCCCTTTTGATTGAACAAAGGCGCGGCCTCGCGCACAATCCGCTCCCGCGTCGTCTCGCCTTTACTCATCGCGACCTCCAGAAAACCTGCATCGCACACCATCTCTCCTGAATCTGATGCATAAAGCGACCGAACGGTCTCATCTCTGACAAAAGGATTTCGATGGCAACCGCAGTCGCCCCAATCTCTCAGATTTCTCCTGTAGAAGCACTCCGGCGAGCGGGCATCAACCCATGGGTAGTCGCACTCACCGTCACCCTCGCCACCTTCATGGAGCTGCTCGATACCTCCATCGCCAACGTCTCCCTGCCCTACATCGCAGGAGGCCTCGGCCGTTCGTTCGACGAAGTCACCTGGATTCTCACCACCTACCTCGTCGCCAACGCTGTCATCCTGCCCATGTCAGCCTGGTTCTCCCGCGTCTTCGGCCGCAAGAACTACTACATGGCCTGCGTCGCGCTCTTCACCGTCACCAGCTTCCTCTGCGGCATCGCCCCCAGCCTGGAGATCATGCTCCTCGCCCGCGTCCTTCAAGGCATCGGCGGTGGAGGCCTCGCCCCGGTCGAACAGGCCATTCTCGTAGACACCTTTGAACCCGCCAAGCGAGCCTCAGCCTTCGCCCTTTACACCGTCGCCATCGTCACCGCACCCGCCATCGGCCCCGTCCTCGGCGGCTGGATCACCGACAACTACAACTGGCGCTGGGTCTTCCTCATCAACATCCCCATCGGCCTCCTCTCGCTCTACCTCACCAACCGCTTCGTCTTCGATCCACCCTCCTACGCGGCAGAGCGAGCCTCCGTCCGCCAGGGCGGTAAGCTCTCCATCGACGGCGTCGGCATGGCCCTTATCGGCGTAGGCTCCGCCGCGCTCGAGATCCTCCTCGACCGCGGACAGATCGACGACTGGTTCGGCTCCGTCTTCATCCGCTGGTGTTTCGTCGTCGGCGTCGCCTGCCTCACCGGCGCAGTCTTCTGGGAGCTCAACCACAAGGACCCCGTCATCGACTTCCGACTCCTCAAGGTCCGCAACTTCGCCCTCGCCTGCGTCTTCTACTTCACCTTCGGCGTAGGTCTCTTCGCCTCCACCACGATGATCCCCCAGCTCCTCCAGTCGCTCTATGGCTACCGCGCCATCGACGCCGGCCTCGTCCTTGGACCCGGTGCGCTCGTCATTACCTTCCTGGCCCCCGTAGGTGCGCAACTGGTCCAGCGAGGCATCGTCAAACCCAAGATCCTCCTCTTCGGCGCGGTTATGGTCGTGGGCCTCTCCTTCATCCACTACAGCCACTTCAACCTGGCCACCGACTACAAGCACTACGCCCTCGCCCGCGCACTCCAGGGCTTCGGCTACGCCTTCTTCTTCGTGCCGCTTTCGGTCATCGGCTACTCGCAGCTCACTCCCGCGCAAAACAACCGCGCATCGTCCCTCACCAACTTCTTCCGCAACTGGGGCGGAAGCTTTGGCATCGCCTTCGTCACCACTATGTCGGAGCGCCGCCAGGACTTCCACCAGTCCATCGTCGGAGCCAATCAGAACGCGTCATCGGCCACCTTCCAATCCGCCGTCAACGCCACAGCCGCTTATCTCCGCGTACACGGCTTCTCGCAGGCCGACGCGCTCTCCGCCGCCTACGCCCGTTACTACAACGAGCTCTTCGCCCAGACTCGCCTGCTCGCCTTCATGGACTGCTTCTACGTCCTCGGCATCATGACGTTAGTCGTAGGCCCCCTGGCTCTCCTCACCAAGAGCTTCAAACCCTCCGCCAAGTCCGAGCCCGCCCACTAACCCTCAACCCGGCACGATGGGTGCCCCATGTCCCGATCCTGGGACATGGGCAAGCTAGCGGCTAGGCACCGGCTCTGAGCTGAACGTGGAAGCAGGCAGACCCGCTGCGTTGTAAAGGCTCTCCGGCACCACGCTCGACCAGCCATACCGCACATAAACCGGCAGCGGCACAGCCTGCGACCGCACCACGACACTCTCGCCTTCAACCTCCGCCTCTGCGAGCAGGAAGTGATGATCCGCCCCGGCCAGCTCAAACCCACTGGCAGCCTTGCCCCGGAACGTCAGCCCCTTCCCCGCATCGAACCACACCCGCATCGCCTTGACCCCATCCTTACCCATCTCCGTCGTCGCCTCGCGGAACAGCGGCCCCTCGTAGGCGACCTCTTGGCCATAGACCACATGCCTCGCAGCCAGCGCCAGCCGAGCGCCTACCGTCTGCTTATCTGCCGGATGCACATTGTGCGCGTTCCCCACATCAAGCGTTACGACCATCCCCGTATTGGCCACCTCAAGCACTCGACGCTGCTCCTCGCGCACCAGCGAGAAATACTCCTTGGGTGAGTCGTAGCTCGAAATCTGCGCATACAAAAAGGGCAGGTTCCCCTGCTCAAAATGCCGTCGCCAGTCGCCGATCATCGCCCCAAACAACCGCTCATACTCAGGCGCACGGTCATAGCCGCTGTTCGCCTCTCCCTGATACCAGAGAAATCCCTTCACGGTCACCGGCGCGAGCGGCGCAATCATCCCGTTGTAAAGCCCCGCCGGCCGCCATGGAGCTTCATCCGGGTGCCAGAAGTGACTCGGAACCGGCTTGCCCGCGGCCCGCGCCGCATCATCCTCCCGCTTTTCTTCTGCGATCAACGCGCGTATGTCTGTCTGCTGATTGGCAAACGTCGCACGGCTCGCAAACGCCGGCAGAAGGCTCGCGTCCGTCCCCAGCGTATCCAGCGACACCCACGCATCCGCCGGCGTTCCGCCATACGAAGAATCGATCAACCCGACCGGCACATTCTCCTTCGCGCTGATCTCACGCCCAAAGAAGTAAGCCGCCGCGGAGAAGCTCTTCGCCGTCTCCGGCGTACACTCCGTCCACGTCGTCGAGAGATCATCCAGCGGATACTCGGAGCTCTTATGCTCCACCAGCAGCAGCCTCATCTTCGGATGCGTCGCTGCTGCAATCTCCTTCTCGCCGTCCTTGATCGGCGTGCCCGGCCCAAAGCCCTGCAGCGGCATCTCCATATTGCTCTGCCCGGATGCGATCCACACATCGCCCACCAGCAGATCGCGAACCGTCGCCTCACCGCCATCCCCACTCACCCGCAACTCATACGGACCACCAGCCTTCTCAGGCTGCAGATAGAGGCTCCAACGTCCCAGCGCATCTGCCTCAGCGTAGCGAGTCTGTGCGTGAAACTCAGCCTTCACCCTGGCTCCCGGCGTCGCCCAGCCCCAGACATGGATCGGCCTCTCCCGCTGCAGCACCGCATGATCGGAGATCACCTTCGGCAACCGCAACTCCGCCTTGGCTGCAACGCAGCCAAACATCAAACATCCCGCCATCATGACCCGCACTGCCTTCATCCCATCACTCCCCGTCTGTCGTTACAGATGCCCTGCGCCCCAGCTTGCCGCCAACCGCGACCATCAGGAAACAAGGCAAGTACAGCATAACCGGCACCAGCCACACCGCTCCCGGATACGAAGGCACCCGCTCCCGCAGCAAGCCATAAACACCCGAGGCCAGCACCGGCCCCGTCACCGCAATCAGCCCGTTGAAGCTTGTCAGCACGCCCTGCATCTCGCCTTGCCGCTCATCCCCTACGCTGTTTGAAAGCAACGACTGCAACGCCGGCAGCGAAACTCCACCCAGACAAAGCAGCGGAATCATCCCGAACACCGCAGCCGTACTCCGCGCCAGCGAGAACAGCACCATCCCCACACTGTCAGCCGTCATCCCGATCATCAGTGTCCCCCGCTCACCCCATCGCTTCTGCAACCGCTCCGGCAGAAATGCCTGGCACAGTGCATGAAACAGCCCAAAGTACGCAAACGAGATCCCCACCACCGTAGGTGTCCACTGAAAGCGCCCCGTCGTATACAGCACCCACAAAACCGCCGGCACCTGCCCCACCAGGTCGATCGTGCAGAACATATACAGCAGCCGGCCCACGCCATGCAGCCCGCTGATCGCCCGCATGGCAGCAAACGGATTCAACTGCGCAAGGGTAATCCGCGGCCGCACCGCCGCCCGCGCCACAAGCGACTCCGGCAGCACCAGCGCACACACCAAAAACCCAATCAGATTCAACCCCGCCGCAACATAAAAAGGAGCCCTCAGCGAGTACGTCCCGCACAACCCACCCAGCACCGGTCCCGCAATAAACCCCACCCCAAAGAACGCATTCATCCGCCCGAACGCCGCCGCCCGCGTCTCGGCAGAGTTGATATCCGCCAGATAGGCATTCGCGACCGTCATATTTGCCCCAGTCAGCCCCGCCACCGCCCGCCCCACGTACAACACCCACACCGTAGGCGAGAGCGCCATCACCAGGTCATCCACCGCCGTCCCCATCAGCGACAGCAGCAGAATCGGCCGACGCCCAAACCTGTCGCTCAACGCCCCGAGCACCGGGCTCGCCAGCAGCATCGTCGCCGCATAAGCCGCCAGCAGATAGCCATACTGCCGCACCACGTCGCCCGGCCCATGCAGCCCTTGTCCATGCAGCAAAGAGCGCAGCAGTCCCGGCAGCACCGGAAAGACGATCCCGATGCCCATGGCATCCAGAAACACGATAAGAAAGATAAGGGTCGTAGAGCGTGAGTTGGAGCGCATCATGCAGAGACATCCTGATCGTTGTAAGCACGGAGCTATCCGTGCATTGGCAGCAGCGCGCGGCAGACAGCCACGCAGGAAGCTACTTCACGAGTTCAGAATCAATCCGCATTGAACCACACCTCTACGACCAGAAGTATATCCCGAAGTACAGCTCATCAAAGAGAACTGCCTTAGAAAAGTGTCTGAAGCTGCTGCGCGATCACCGGCCCATAGAAATTCGCAAACGCGAAGTCGCTTGGATGGGCACCATCCCGCAGCAGCACGGGAGAACTGATCGCATTGACTCCGCCCAGTTTGAACATGTTGATGACCGGGATTCCGATGCTGTTCCCATAGGCCACCGTCGCATCGGCATACTGCTGGTTGGTCGCGGCAGAGGCAAAGTTGTTGAACTGCAAAGTCACCATCACCACACGGAGCGTCGGCTTTGCATTGAGGTAGTTTTCTACCACCCAGCGCATGTTTCCGTAGTAGGTGCCTGAATTGGTCGCATCACCCAGTTGCCCAAGAGTGGTCGACTGATCGTTCGTTCCCAACTCAATCACTTCCAGGTCGACGTTCGCCAGGCTGTCCGCAAACAGGGTGCCATCAGAAATTCCAAAGGTAGCCTGAGCACAGGTCCCCCCCGTGCCAGAGAGGTTATGACTTGCGGTAAAGGGACCCAGCATGCCGCCTACGGCGGGATTGCTCCAGCATTCGAACGCCGTATCAAAGCGCTTTCCCGGATGCGCCTCCTGCACGGCCAGCGTCATCCCAGTTCGCGAGGTCACCACGTTCTGCCATGCGTTATTGAAGAGCGCGGAAAAACTGTCTCCCTGCACGCCCAACTTCCGGTTCTGAAGATACGAAACGGCGCTCGTGCCCGAAGGTCCCGCAGGCCCTGTTGCACCCGTCGCACCGGTAGGCCCTTGAGAACCTGCAACGCCCTGTGACCCCTGAGCCCCGGCAGCCCCAGCAGGTCCTTGAGTTCCCTGCGCCCCGGCAACACCAGGTGTCCCCTGCTGACCGATAGCCCCCATAGCCCCCGTCGAACCTTGTAGACCCATCAAGCCCTGAGGTCCCATAGCACCAGTGGCACCCGGCAAACCCATCATGCCCTGAGGTCCCGCAGCACCTTGTGGCCCCTGAGGACCCATGGCGCCCGTGAGACCAGCCGGACCCTGCAAGCCGGTCGCTCCCGTTGCCCCAGCCTGTGCGAGCACAGCCCAGTTCACGCCGCTCATCGCAGCCCCCAGCGGAGCCACGCCCATATTCGCCGCAAGCGCTACGTAAGACGAGCCTTGGTACAGCACCACATCGCGCGCAGCATACTGCTGATTCGGCAGATACGAACTCTGCAGCGTCAGCCCGATCGGCCCGACAGGACCCTGCACCCCTTGCGCACCCGCGACTCCAACAGCTCCCTGTGCTCCCGCCGTCCCAGGCGAACCCGCAGGCCCCTGCGCGCCAGACAAGCCCGGAATGCCCTGCGGACCCGCGGCTCCCACGGCTCCCACGGCTCCAGGAGCCCCGGTCGCCCCCGCCTGCGCCAGTACCGCCCAATCGGTCGCACTCGCAGTCGCTCCCACAGGTGCTACACCGGTACTCGTGGCGAGCGCCACATACGAAGATCCCTGGTACGTCACGACATCCGTCGGGACATATTGCAGGGTCGCAGTATAGGCGTTGAGAAAGATGAGACCAGGCGCGCCCGCAGGTCCCGCGGGGCCGACCGTCGCAGAAGGACTCTGCGTCACTCCACAACCGGTAAGAAGCACGAAGCTGACCAAGGCACAAGGGAGAAAAGCAGAGTGTTTAAGCAAAATGGAATTTTCCTAATTCGGGAATTCCTTGATAGTACTTTGAAAAGCGAGATTTGCCACCCAACGAAGGTGTTACCGAGCCAGACGAAGTAGTCAGATGGCATAAGCCGTTCGTTCTATCAAAAGCGGAACTGAGCCTGAACCAGGCTTAACGCCGCGTCAGCAAAGACGCAACTACTTCGCGTAATACCCGGCGCGAGCTCTAAGCACCAGTCCCGGACGATTCGGCTGAATCACAATCTTGCGGAAGGCACCGTCGCGAACCTTGTTCGTAGATTGATACGCCACACCATAAAGCGAGCGAAGCTCACCGGCGATCTCCGCAAACGCCTGGCTGACCTTCATCGCATGCACATCGTAGGACTTGCCCCCGGTCTGCGCGGTGAGGTGGTCGAGTTCGCGCATGCCATACCGGTCGCGCGCATTCATCTTGCCATGATTGAGTTCCGTGTAGCGGATCGCATACACCAGCACGTCATTGTTTTGCGCAGCTTCAATCGCATCGACAAGATCGTGTTCACTGGAGTTTTCCTCGCCGTCAGAGAAGACGACCAGAACCTTCCGGCGCTGATGAACATCCGCCATCTTCTCGGTCGCAGAGTAGAAGATGGCGTCGTTGAGCGCGGTCCCAAACTCCCGCTCTTCGATCGGTCCGAGCTCCGGCCCGTCCCGATGGCCCTTATCGTAGCTGCGGAGGTTATCGATGATAGCCGCCTGGTCGCCGGTCCAGTCACTCACCAGCCGCAGATGATTCCCGAAGCAAACCGCAAAGACGCGGTCACCGGGAAGCAGAGTCTGATGGAGGAAGTCGGCGATATCATGCTCGTGCTCCTTGATGAACTTCTCCTGGCTTCCGCTCGCGTCGATCACCAGGCCGATACTGAGGTTGAGCTGATCGGCGTGCGAGAAGAAGCGGACCGTCTGAGGAACGCCGTCCTCAATGATGGTGAGGTCGTCCTTGGCAACATCATTGACGAGCCCGCCGGAGCCATCGTGCACGCTGACTGTCGTATCGATCAGATGAGTCTCCACCTTCAGCGGAGGAAAGCTCTGAGCAAGAACAGGAAGGGGTAGCAAAAGAGCTGCGGTTAGGAAGCTTCGCACACTTGAAAGCATGATGGGTTTACGCAAAAAAACCGCCGGTGGTTCCGTCAAAGCGAACGCACGGGGCTGGCCAGGATCGACGATGCAGCCGATGTCATGATCAAGCTTGGGACGCGAGATCTTTATGGGCGCGGTGCCAGGACTATTGGCTCCTTTTCAAGCAGCGCCGGCTCGCATTGCTGTAGATTGGCGTGATGATGGAGATCGCCAGGACAGAGCAAAGAAGAAATCGATGGATTTTACTCGCCACGTATCTCTATCTAGGCTTGCTCTTTGCCTATGCGCTGCACGGCGCTTATACCGAAAGCGGGCTGCCAGGTCTTGTCGTCGACAGCCAGATGCGGCTCCTTGGGTTTGCATCGCTGAAGATGACGCTGGTCCTGACGATGTTAGTCGGCTGCATCCCCCTCTTAGCTTTAGTAACAGTATTCAAGAAAATCGCTTTTGCTGAAACCAAGGCTTTTCTCGTCTACGCGAACCCGAGGAATGCAAGCTTTCCGAATCCCATGACATGGGGCTTTGTCTTTGCGATCCCAGCTGGCATGGCCCTGCTCGGAGCTGTCATCGCAGCCGTACTATATGTGGGACACAAACAGGAAGAGGCTAAACCGGTGGACCAGGTGGACCTCGCGACCGCTCCGGCCGGCCCTGACCAACATCAGGGCTATATCTCCCTGAACGGCAACGTACCGAAAAAATTCATCGTCACCTCGAAGGCCGGAGAGCTTTGGGATGCTTTCGCCCCGGTGGTCGAGTCAAACTGGACGCAGGCAGCGCCTGTACGCTACCTGGTGCATTGCAGGACTGCGAGCTCCGAACATGGCTCACCGATTCTGCCGGCACCCTTGACCGATGGTGTGCCTTACAACTTCACGGGCACACTGAGTCATGGCATTTCTGGCACTGTGGCGCGCAAACTACTCGACGAGAAGATCAACGTGCCGGATGGACTCGCGGTGGTGGAGTGGGGTGATATCCCCAGCCAGCGGGCCGATCCGTTCTATGTCGACGTCTTCATCACGATCGCCGTCACGGTTGCGGTCAGCGGGATGACCTTTCTCATGCTCTGTTTCGCACGTTGGCAGAACGCACGGGTCTTGCCACCAAAGCCCTAGGGTCCGCTCGCATACGCCTGCTGGAGATCGACGATGCACTCCGCCCCGGCCTTCTTCTTCCCTTCAGTCGTCGTAGCGTTATAGAAAGAGCCCGAAGCACCCTTGAGCGAAGCATGCATGTGGATCGAAGACGAGAAGGACATGCTGTAGCTGGAGCTTGGATTCCCATCCTTATCCGGCTTCTGTGAACTGGTGCCGTCATGCTCAGACTTCTTATCGAAGGTCAGCGTGATGTCAGCCAGGTCGGGGTCGTCGACAATAGTGAACTTCCCCCACCGCTTCAAAGCCTCAACCGCACCCTGCTCGACAGCCTCGTTGTGCGTGTTATTGAGGATGACAATCGTCTTCGCAATAAACACAGGCTTGGGCAGCGGGTGCGCAGTACCTTGGCATGCGGCATAACCCATAGACAAACTGGCGGAAAGTAAGAGTGTGGCAGCAAAACGTCTCACGATTTGGACTCCTATGAAGCGCGCTCGATCAACTTCCCCTCTAAACCCAAAAGGGACTCAAGCCTTGTATACCAAAGGCCACGGAAGCCGTAAAGGCCACCGCCTAAGCCCTATAGCTCCATCGCAAACTGCCCGCTGGCCTCATACACATTCACCTTCGCCTCGGTTGCGAGCCCCAGCACCAGCCGCTCCAGCACAAGCCGCTTATCCGGCGGGCTCGACCGAATCTCCAGGTCAGCCTTGGCAATCAACCGCAACGCCCGCGTCAGATCCCCCCGCGACTTGTATCTCCGAGCCTGCTTGATCAGCTCCTCAGCCGCAAACGGAGGCATCCGGAAGCCCTGCCACAGCACCCCCCAGATCGCCCTTGAGTCCCTGACATTTTTCTCCGAAATAATCAGCATCTGCCGGAACGTCCGCGCCAGCATATACAAGTGCCCGATCGCCGAATCCTCGCCACCATCGCTCGCATTCAACAACCCATGCAGCAGCCCAAGCGCACGCGGCCGGTCCTTCGCGGAGATCGCATCCGTCAGCTCATACAAGGACCGCTGCTTCGCCGCCAGCACCATCGTCTCCACATCGCCCAGCGTAATCGCCGGCGTCTCAACTGCGGGCTTCCCCGCCAGCGTCAGCAACTGCTTCCCTTGCGCGTACAAACACAGTTTCTCAAACTCACTGGCAATTAGCATCATGTCCGCACCCAGCGCGTCCACCAACTCCCTCGCCGCGTCCGTCTCAATCCGAGCCCCACGTTCAGCCGCCGTCTCCATCAACCACCGAGCAGCATCACCTTCCTCAACCCGCGCCAGCTCCACCAACCCACACCAGTCGCCCAGCGTCTCGCGGATGCGGTCGTAGCGCTCCTTGTCGGTCATATCCATGCGCCGAAGATCGGTCGGAATAGAAAGATGATCCGCCACAAACAAAATCAGTGCCTGCGGATTCGGCCGCCGGAAGTAAGCGTCGATCGCCGCAAACTCCTCCTTCTTCGACCCCCGTCCGTACAGCGCCTTCAACCCACGCACGAAGATCACTTGGAACGGCACCATCAGCGAAGGCGTCTGCGCCCGGTCCAGCACATCGAAGATCGCCGTCTCACCCAAGTCCAGGTCATGCAGGCAGAAGTCCCGCTGATCCGGCGGAGCCAGCGCATCGAGCACCCCATCCCGGCACCGCTGATACAGAAACGCCTCATCCCCCGCCAGCACATACCCCGGCCTTAGGCTGCCAGACCGCAGCTCCGAAAGAAATCGATCTGAACTCGCAAAACTCTTGATCACAGCCTTAGGCATCAAAACGACTCCAACACATTCGATACCAGCGTCTGCGCAAAGTCCCGAGCCATCCGTCTCACCGCCGGTCCATCCTCCTGGATAAACCCGGACAAATCCTGCGTCGACTGATACTGCTCCCGATAAGCCAGCGCATCGTTCTGATACAGCACCTTCCCATCGCTCCCCGTCAGTACCACCCGAGCCGTAATCGTCACCAGGTAAGAAGATGTCTGCCCGGAGGTCGAGTCATACGTCAGCGGCGAAGCCGTCTGCGAAAGAATCGTCCCCTTCAGCGTCGCATCCGCCGGCCCATCCGTATTCAGCACCTGGTACTTCGTCCGCGTATTCAACTCCCGGATCACCGCCTGCGTAAACGCAAACTCCGTATGAAAAGACTGCGTCCGATTCTCAAACACCGGCACCGCCACCGTCCGCACAGAAGCCGGCAGATGTGTAGCCGCCCCAGCCGTGTGGTACCCGCACCCACTCAACGGAAGCACCATAGAAACCAACAAAAACAGCATGAAAAGTCGTCGCATCGCCTCTTCCATTGTCGCACCCACACCCTGCGCGATGCAGAGAACAACCCCGCTTTCCACAGGCAAGAACCCGCGTAAGCAAAGCCCGAACAAAGAAAATCCCCGCTCCAGCAAAGCCGGAACGGGGACGCCTTACTAATCACAAACTACTAATCACTGTTCTAGGCAGGGCTAGGCTGTCCTTCAAATCCAGGCTTCCGGCCGTTCTCAGGCTTCAGCACCTTCTGCACGTCGCCACCGGGACCCGGATCGACCGCCGAAAGTGGCGAACGCGCCTCCGGAAGCTCCTTGCCTTCGATGATCAGCTTGATCTCAGCCGCATCCAGCGTCTCCCGCTCCAGCAGGGCGGCCGACATGCGATGCATGATGTCGTGGTTCCCATCCAGAATCGAGTAAGCCGACTGATAACCCGCGTCCACAAAGTTGCGGACCTCTTCGTCGATCTGCTTCGCCGTATCGTCTGAGAAGTCACGCGCCTGGCCAATCTCACGCCCAAGGAACACCTCGCCGCCTTCTTTCTTGCCGAAGGTCAGCGGACCCATCCGCGACATACCGTACTCGCAAACCATCGCGCGAGCCAGCGCCGTGGACCGTTGAATATCGTTGCCCGCGCCGGTCGTCATCTGCTTCAGGAATATCTCTTCCGCGCAGCGTCCGCCCATAAATACAGCCAACTGAGTCTCCAGGTAATCCTTGGTGACGGTGTGCTTATCTTCCTCAGGCAGGTGCATCGTCACGCCCAGCGCCATACCGCGCGGGATGATCGTCACCTTGTGAAGAGGATCAGAGTGGTTCCGCAGCGCCGCGACCAGAACGTGCCCGGCCTCGTGATACGCCGTCACCTTCTTCTCCTCGTCGGACAGCAGCATCGACTTCCGCTCCGCGCCCATCATGACCTTATCCTTCGCGGTCTCGAAGTCGAACATGTGGACGGCCTTGCGGTTGAACCGAGCCGCGGTCAACGCAGCCTCATTTACCATGTTCGCCAGATCCGCGCCGGAGAAGCCCGGTGTCCCACGAGCCAGAACGTTCAGGTTCACGTCCTCAGACATAGGAACCTTCTTCGAGTGAACGCGCAGAACCTCTTCGCGCCCCTTGATGTCAGGACGATCCACAATCACGCGCCGATCGAAACGGCCCGGACGCAGCAGAGCCGGGTCGAGCACATCCGGACGGTTCGTAGCAGCCACCAGGATCACTCCATCGTTGGCCTCGAATCCATCCATCTCCACCAGCAACTGGTTCAGCGTCTGCTCGCGCTCATCGTGTCCGCCGCCCAGTCCGGCACCGCGGTGCCGTCCAACAGCGTCGATCTCATCGATGAAGATGATGCAAGGAGCATTCTTCTTGCCCTGCTCGAACAGGTCGCGCACGCGCGAAGCGCCCACGCCCACAAACATCTCCACAAAGTCGGAGCCGGAGATCGAGAAGAACGGAACGTTTGCCTCGCCTGCAACAGCGCGGGCGAGCAAGGTCTTACCCGTTCCCGGAGGTCCGACCAATAGCACGCCCTTGGGAATGCGGCCGCCCAGTTTCTGGAACTTCTGGCTTTCGCGCAGGAACTCGATGATCTCCTTCAGCTCTTCCTTAGCCTCATCGACACCCGCCACATCCTTGAACGTGATCTTCTTCTGCTGCATGGAGAGCAGGCGCGCACGGCTCTTGCCGAAGCTCATTGCCTTGTTCCCGCCGGACTGCATCTGCCGCATCATGAACAGGAACAGCCCCAGCAGCAGCGCCACCGGCGCCAGGCTCACCAGCGCATTCACCCAGAAGCTCGGCGTCTGGTCCTTGATCGTGATCCCTACCCCATGCTCCCGCAGGTTCTTGTACAGATCCGGGTAGTTGCTCGGGATGATCGTGTGGAAGGTCTCTTTCTTGTCCTTATAGTGGCCCGTAACTTCATTGCCATTGACCGTGACGTCCTGGATCTTGCCGGCGTCTGCGTCGTTCTGAAGCTGCGACAGGCTCACCTGCTCTTCCTTGCCGCCGCCCGTGGTCTTGGCGACGTAGTTCCAGAGGATGAACAAGCAGGCAAGCAGCGAAACCCAGAGTAAAAGTTGTTTAACGGTCGAATTCAAGCGAATTTCCTCGTGGTGAACCAGGGTAAAACTTAACTCCCCAGGGTTTCGATTCAACTCAGCCCCAGGGCTCTCATTCGTTAGACGTGTACTGATTCGCAAAGTGACGAAAGGCACCGCTACGTAATTAGCTTAGATTCTACTCTTAGCCGAAGGATTCACGCGCGCCAAATTCCCGCCCGTTTCCTGCAACTTACGTCCACTTTCCCACCATTCAGCCCTGACTCCCGCTTCCGGCCCGCGAGAGCCTCAGCTCTCGCACACTCCGCTCCCCCACCAGCCCATTCGCCAGTTTCAACACCGATCCCGCCTTCGTCGGCACCGTCGGGTCCGCCGGCCCAATCCCCGCCAGCGCCAGCAGCCGCCCAGTCTCGTCAAAACTCAGTCTCGCCCCAATCCCCCTCGCTGCCGCCCGCAGCACCCGCCGCCGCAGCGCCCCATCCATCGCCCGCAGCCGTTCGATCTCAATCGCCACCGCCCCGCCATCCACCGCAGTTGAGTTCGCCCGTCCCCCGCCCCGCACTGGTTTACCCGGCAGCAGCACCTGCGGCAGCAGCCGCTTCAGCTCCACCCCCCACCGAGCCTCCTCCTCCCGAGCCACCTCCGCCAGATTCGCCAGCGTCCGGTCCACCGAAGGATTCTCCGCCCGCAGCACCGGCATCACCGTATGCCGCAGCCGGTTGCGCGTAAACGCCTCATCCGCATTGGACGAGTCCTCCCGCCACCCCTGCCCCTTCGCCTTCAGAAACTCAACCAACTCCCCCCGCCGAACCCCCAGCACCGGCCTCACCACCCGCCCACCCGGCACCTCCACCACCGGCGAGATCCCTCCCAACCCCTCCGTCCAGGCCCCCCGCAGCAACTTCATCAACACCGTCTCCGCCTGATCGTCCAGCGTATGCGCCGTCAGCACCACATTCGCCCGCCCCTCAGCGATCAGCCGCCGAAAGCACTCATACCGAACCTCCCGCGCCGCCTCCTCAACCGTCTCCCCCCGAGCAGCCACCCGCCCCGCCACATCCGCCCGCTCGATCGTCAGCGGCACCCCCAGCCCCTCACACAGCGCCGCCACAAACCCCTCATCCCCATCCGACTCCGCCCCGCGCAGCCCATGATTCACATGCACCGCAGAGACCCCCAACCCCAACCCCTTACTCCCCCCATTAGCCGCACAAACCAGCAGCAGCATCGCCACAGAGTCCGCCCCGCCCGATACCGCGCAGCAGACCCTCTCCCCCACCTTCAACCCCACACTCGGAAGCGCCAACACGTCTACTCCACCTCTGATCCCGTTTTGAAAGGGCGGGGCTTAAGCCCCGCCGTCATATCCCCACCACAAATCCGGCTTTAGCCGCTGAGGGAATGCTACCCCTGCGTCTTCCCCTCCGCCCCCAGATCCGCCCGACCCAACCTCCGCGCAAAATCCAAAAACACCAAAGCAGCCGGCGAGTACCCACTAGGATCAGCCTGCGTGAAATCCCCAGTCTCCGGGTCCATCTGCTGCCGAAACTCCCCATGCCGGCTGATCGCCTCGCACCACTGCCTCATCAAATGCTCAAAGTCCGCATGCTTCCCATAGTGCGGCATCCACCTCGGCACCCTCAGCGCCGTCAGCGCCTGACTCGCCCCACCCCAGCTATTACGAGGAATCGGCCTTACAAAAGCCGGATCATCCATCGCAATCGAGGTCAGCGGATAAGGCGCCCAGAAAGCCTTCGGATTCACAATCTGCCGCGTATAAACCGCATTGAAGATCTGCCGATCCCCAGCATCCGACAGCTTCAGCACATGCTCCCCCAGCACCCGCGAAATCAGATCCCCCCGCACCCTCACAAACTTGTTATCGGAATCCAGGTCATAAAAAGCCGCATCCTTAGGGTCCCAAAGTTTTGCAATAATCAGCTTCCGAATCGTCTCGGCGTCCGCCAGCCAACGATCCGCCTCATCCGGCCGCCCCAACTCCCGAGCCATCGCCGCCAGCGCCACCCGCCCGCCATAAACCGTAGCCGAAAGATCGGGACACAGCCTCGGCATCCCCGGCAGCGCCGGAAACTTCCTCGCATCCGCATCCGGACAACGGTTCGGAATCCCCTTCCACCGCGGCGAGTTGTCATGCCCCGTGTCGTACGTGCAGAACCCCTCCACCAGCCCCGTCTTCCGCGTATCCCGATACTGCCTCAGCCAGGCATCCCACTTGCCGCCAGCCTTGTAAGCCGCCACCAGCAGCTCATCATCTCCCGTAGCCTGCGCTAGCTCCCAAGCCGTCGCCGCAATCGGCACCACCATCTGGATCTGCCCCAGCCCACCTTCAGGCGAGGCGGTCGCCTTGATCGAAGATGGAATCTGCCCCTCCGCCGTCTGCAGCGCAAAGAACGCCATATGGTTATCCTTCGCCACCTGCACCGGAGTAGGCACCCCCGCCATCGCCGGCACATACTGCCCCAGAGACGAGTAAACCAGCCCCTCCATCGGCCCACACTCCTGCCAGCACCCTCCATAGACCGCACCCTCAAACAGCAGGGGCCGAGGGTAATGCGGAGTCATCTTGATATTCCCCGCCAGCACCGTCAGTGCATCGCTCCAGGTCGATTTCCACTTAGCATTCGCCGCCACCATCGCCGGCACGGGCTTAGCCGCCGGGGTCTGCTGTTCCCCAACCGCCTGCCCCAACATACCCCGCCCGGCAACTCCCACCCCCGCCGCCAAAACTCCCGCTCGCCTCAAAAACTCCCGCCGCCCACCCATCCGACTCATAATCTCTCCCCAGCAAACCCAAGCACCCTGAGTGTACCGACCGCCAGGCATCATCGTCACCGCTGGGTGCCCCATCCTCGGCGCAGCCTCATCGCGACAGGGTAGGATATCGTTTGCGGAAGCAAACGACCGCTCTCCTTCGCGCGACCACAACCCTTTTGATAACAACGTTTTACAACTATTTTATGCAAAAACACCCCAAAACTCGCGTGTCAAGCCCCCACTAGCCGATTTTCGTGGCTAAACCGAACATTCCAATCCACTTACGCTCCAGAAATAGTTGGGGTATTTACCCCGCCTACCCTGATAAAATAGAAGCAGTAGAAGTGGGTGAGCTTCTATAACCTCCATCAGCAACCTCAATCGAATCAAGACTTTACCTGCAACTCCTTTCGATTGAATACTTTACAATCACCATAAACATAAAGGTAATAACTTACTTGACTAACCACACGCTGAGTTTTAATCTAAACGCATGGATTACCCCAAAACACTCATCGAAGCGGTCCGGTATTTCTCCGACGAACAGGTCTGCATTGATTCCGTCTCCGAGATGCGCTGGCCTGATGGTAAACCAACCTGCTGCTGGTGCGGGAAGCAGAACAATACGTGGCTTGCGACGCAAAAGCGGTGGAAGTGTAAAGCCTGTCGTAAACAGTTCTCAGTCAAGCGTGGAACGATATTTGAGGATTCGCCCCTCGGTTTAGACAAATGGCTTGTCGCTATGTGGATGCTGGCGAATTGCCGAAATGGGGTTTCGTCCTATGAGATCGCCCGTTCTCTCGGAATCACTCAAAAATCTGCGTGGCATATGACCCACCGTATACGGGAAGCAATGGCACCTGAAGACGGCTCTAAACTTGGCGGGGCTGATACAGCGGTCGAAGTTGACGAGTCCTATATCGGTGGCAAGTTGAAGAACATGCACAACAAACAAAGACGGGCATTTGCGGGTTCGGGCGGAGACAACAAAAATAAGAGCATTGTCATGGGTGCTGTAGACCGCGAGAACAAGAAAGTTCGTGCTGAAGTCATACCAGCGGCACAACGCGAAACGATGCAAGCCCTTGTCCAGAAACACGTCAAGTTTGGATCTACGGTCTACACAGACAGTCACGTTGGCTATACGGGTTTGAAACTCAAATATGAGCATGACTTTGTGAACCATATGACCGAATACGTTCGCGGTCAGGTCCACACCAACGGTATTGAGAACTTTTGGGCATTGCTCAAACGTGGTTTGGCTGGCACCTATGTATCAGTAGAGCCCGAGCATTTGGGTCGGTACGTCAATGAGCAAGTATTTCGCTTCAATCATCGTTGGGTTGGCAAAGTCAGGCACACAGACGCAACCCGCTTCAAAGCCGTACTCAAAGAGATCGTAAACCGTCAGTTGACATATGCAGACCTTACCGGGAGGTCAGGTCAAACCGCGAAATTCTAATCTGAATCGGAAACAGCGGGGTCCGACTCGCCCTGATTTGAGGGATGCGGTGGGTCAGGTTTTACCACCTGTCGTAGTAAAGCGCGAAACCGCGAGTACTCAGGAGGATAGGCTTTTTCGTTGGGACGGGAGGACGTTGTTTCTGCGTCGTGATCTTTCATAACCTATTAGACGCATCCTAGCGAACTTGTTCAAAATTGAGCCTAAACGCACGAAAACCTGTCCGGAAAGTGGACAGGCTGTAGAGTGTAAGACAAAGCGAAAGAGGCGTGGCAATGGATGAGACGCAAGAAGCATTACTGAAATTGATAGAGGTTACTGAAAGACTTAGCCGTGAAGTTGCTGATTTGGTTGACGATCTGGCAGAACGTGTAAGTCGGACTGCTGTTGGCGAAGTGAGAGCAAAAGCGCGTGAGATTCGCGAATCCGGTCAAGAACTACGTCGAGTCTCTGACACGCTTCAGATTGCCAAGTTGAAATCTGGGACGGAGTTTCAGTCAAAACCATCTAAATAAACCTCTTTGCTTTGATCTAAGGCGTTTAGCCTTGAGTATCTTCTTTTGTTCTTTCAACTGCTCTGACATTCTCTCAATCACTTCAGGCGTTTGTTCAACCTTCATTTCCTCGAACTCTTCCCGAGTGAAAGCATAGGTAGGTTCCGGCTTGTATCCCAAGAACTCAGATAGTTCCGAGATTTGGACACGAAGTTTGGCTATTTCCGCCAAACTCGTTTGAACAGTCTTCCAGACCACATGAAGCACGATGATAATCCCACAGATAGCAAGCTCATGCCCTGTCGGCCAATGCCAGGATGTGAACCAATCTCCCATCTCAACCCCGCTTAGCAAATTTGCTAAATCTAGTATATTCACTAAGCGGAACATTGCGGAATGGGCGACGTTCTCATTCCGTTGGGGCAGCGCATACGGGATTTGCGAATCGCTAGGGGATGGCGACAGATTGATCTAGCGGAACACTCGGGAGTCCATGAAGTTCACTTGTCTCTCCTCGAACGTGGGAAACATGAGGTTGGGGTCCAGAGGCTAAAAGACATTGTGACGGCTCTAGATTCGAGCCTGTCTGAGATTTTGAAAGGTTTATGAGGAGACGAGAAACA
The DNA here is from genome assembly GCF_000178975.2 of Granulicella tundricola MP5ACTX9. Taxonomy (NCBI): domain Bacteria; kingdom Pseudomonadati; phylum Acidobacteriota; class Terriglobia; order Terriglobales; family Acidobacteriaceae; genus Granulicella; species Granulicella tundricola. The sequence goes on from NC_015064.1 coordinate 3,130,537, forward strand.
TGACTGAAGGCGAAGCAAACAACACGTTAAAAGTTCTATTGGAAGCGTTCACGAGAACCAATGAAATTGCTTTCCTTACCCTTCAGACTCTCCACAAAACAGTTCCGGGTTTCTCTGAAGAATACTCAAAGGCCGAATCAGTTTGGAACTCTCGGGAAAAACTCTCCGAAACTGAATCTCAGAACACAATAGGCGGATCGAGCACTGAGATAGTTGATCTAGTATCGCGTCTTTTGTCGAATCAGAAATAGTCATACTATCCAATACAACGCACCCCAAAATCATCTGAGATGGGGTTTGGTTAGTCAAGTATGTTTTTACCAACATAAACAAAATAGAATGAATACTTTAGATCGAACCACCGGGGTGGGGGATACCCCCAGCGGCGCACGAAACCGAGTTTCCGTTACACTCCTCTAGCCAACCGAACTCCACTTCGCATCTACGCAGCATCCAAGGGACACATGCCTAACCAGCCCGGCCAGCACCCAACACCCGACTCTCTCGTCAACGTCCCCCGCCTCATCGCCGCCTACTACAACCTGCACCCGGACCCAACCATCCCCGCCCAGCGCGTCGCCTTCGGCACCTCCGGCCACCGGGGCTCCTCCTTCCTCACCAGCTTCAACGACGACCACATCGCCGCCATCACCCAGGCCATCGTCGAGTACCGCGCCGCCCAGAAGATCACCGGCCCCCTCTTCCTCGCCCAGGACACACACGCCCTCTCCGACCCCGCCTTCTCCACCGCCCTCGAGGTTCTCGCCGCCAACGACGTTCTGGTCATGGTCGACTCCGCCCTCTCCTACACCCCCACCCCTGCCCTCTCCCACGCCATCCTCCGCTACAACGAGAACCGCATCGCAGACCTGGCCGACGGCATCGTCATCACCCCCAGCCACAACCCCCCTGAGGACGGCGGCTTTAAGTACACCCCCCCCAACGGCGGCCCGGCCGACACCACCGCCACAAAATGGATCGAGAACCGCGCCAACGACCTCATCACCAATCACCTCGCCGGCGTAAAGCGCACCACCTATACCAAAGCTCTCGCCGCCCAGACCACTCACCGCCATGACTTCCTCACCGCCTACGTCGACGATCTCTCCAACGTCATCGACTTCGACCCCCTCCAGAACTCCACCCTCAAGCTCGCGGTCGATCCCCTCGGAGGCGCAGGCGTCTACTACTGGCCCCGCATCCTCGACCAGTACAACCTCTCGGTCGAGCTCCTCAACCCCCACGTCGACCCCACCTTCCGCTTCATGACCTGCGACTGGGACGGCAAGATCCGCATGGACTGCTCCAGCCCCAACGCCATGGCCAGCATGATCGCTAACAAGGACAAGTTCGACGTAGCCTGGGCCTGCGACACCGACCACGACCGCCACGGCATCGTCACCCGCTCGTCCGGCTTGCTCAACCCCAACCACTACCTCGCCGTCGCCATCCAGTACCTCTTCACCCACCGGCCGGACTGGGCGCAGAACGTAGGCATCGGCAAGACCCTCGTCTCATCCTCCATGATCGACCGCGTAGCCAAGGGCCTCAACCGCCCCATGCTTGAGGTCCCTGTGGGCTTCAAGTGGTTCGTGGACGGGTTGATCGATGGCTCCCTCGGCTTCGTCGGTGAAGAGTCCGCCGGTGCCACCTTCCTCCGCCGCAACGGCAAGGTCTGGACTACCGACAAGGACGGCCTCATCCTCGGCCTGCTCGCGGCAGAGATGACCGCCGTCACCAGCAAGGACCCCGGACAGCTCTACAACGACCTCACCGCAAAGTACGGCGCACCCGTCTACCAGCGCATCGACGCCGCGGCCACCAAGGACCAGAAAGCCAAGCTAGGCAAGCTGTCCCCCAGCCAGGTCACCGCCAAAACCCTCGCCGGCGACGACATCACCAGCATCCTCACGGAAGCTCCCGGGAACCACGCCGCCATCGGAGGCCTCAAGGTCACCACTGCGGAAGGCTGGTTCGCTGCCCGTCCCAGCGGAACCGAAGATGTCTATAAGATTTACGCCGAATCTTTCGAAGGCGAGTCCCACCTCAAGCAGATCCAGCAGGAGGCCCAGGCTCTCGTCACTGCGGCAATCGGCAGCTAGCAAAAAGAATCGGGCTCAACCGGCGAGCAGGGTTGGGCTGGGGTCGGGAGTGGTGAGAGCAATATTGCCGCCTGCCCGCTTGGCCCTGTAAAGGGCTTTGTCGCTGGTGTTGATCAGATGGTCCCAGGTAAGCGTACTGCTCTCGAGAGTCGCGAGGCCGAAGCTCGCGGTGATCGTCGTCTCGACATCCTGATGCAGAACGCGGAGAGCTTCGACACAGCTTCTGAGCCTTTCCGCGATCTCATCGGCTGACTGCAGACTGGTACGCGGAAGCAGAATCGTGAACTCATCTCCACCGGTCCGGGCCAGGAGGTCGGTGCCCCGCATCGCCTGCTGAAGACAGTCCGCGACCGCGATGAGCGTTGCGTCGCCGGCGTGGTGGCCGTATGAATCATTGATCTTCTTGAAGGAGTCAAGGTCGACCGTGATCACCGACAGCGGCAGGGACCTCTGCCGGCTCAGCGCGATCTCGCGCTCGGCAGCCTTCTGGATCGCGCGACGGTTGAGAATGCCGGTCAGTGGGTCGGAGAGCGCCTGATGCTCCAGTTCCTTGCGCAGCAGCGAGGCAGTCATCCAGACGTAAGCCACCATCGCCCCACACTGGAGGCAGGTATTGGCGACGACAATGCCTGCAAGGAAAGGTCCAGCCTGGAGGTAGTCGCTGGGTGCTCCGTGCAGGCTGACGCCGAGAATGCGGATAACGTTGATCGCCGCCAGCCCGGCGAGCATGACCGCCATCGCGCTGCCCACGCGGCGCAGCTTGCCCGCATGGGCAAAGCAGATGAAAAACGCGATGTGCGCCTGCTGCAGAAAGAGGATCAGGCTGTACGCCAGAAGACGAGTCTTCGTCTCCGGATGCCAGTACCCCCACTGCATCATGGTGACCACGGCGGCTGCCAGGAGGAGCAGTTGGAAGTAGGTCTGACGAATGCTGCGCTCGGCCAGGGCGGCGAGCGAGAAGAAGAGCAGCGCATAACCCGTCATGACGCACAGATTGCCGACGACGATGGAAAGGAAGTCCGGGATCTGCCCGCGCAGTTCGACAGCAATCGCGCCAAGCAACGCAAAGACGTTATACAGCGAGAACCAGTGGATGCCCTTGACGTTGCGGTACAGGAGAGAGTTTGCGACCGTGAGGAGGCTATAGATCGCCAGCAGCATCACGTGCTCGATATGGAGCGTGTGAATGCTCAAATCGTCTCCCCCTTGGGACTGGTCTCTGGTATCTGGCCGGTCCTATGATTTTGCCTGAAACTAAGGCTCCTGTGTAGGACTTTTCAGCTCTGGTGTGATCTCACGGACGTATATCTGATGAGTCACCCGCGGACGCTCGTCACTCGCATGTAGGGCATGCACGCGGTCTCGAATGGTCTGGTCGGCGGCCGTCATCCGCTCGCGGGAACGCAGGTAGTCCAGCCAGGACTCCATCACGAACGTCTCGTTCAGGTGTGATGGGTCAGCGGCCTCGCGGAAGATGCCCCACCGCAGCGCACCATCGCGTAGCCGGACCCCACGCAACTGGTGAATCGCATGAGTAAACTCCACATACCGCTCCGGCTCGATCCTGTACTCCACCGAGATCCGCACCGGACCCTCGTGGTATTCGGCGTCCAGGCCCAGGCCCGTCGTCGCGCCATCTACACCGAAGGGGCTCACAAGCTCCGGCGCGGGGCGCTTCCACTGGTAGGGTGTGTGGTCTGGTAGCGGGCCCTGGAGGATGTGGAAGCGGTAGACCAGAGGCAGGGTGACGAGGAGGCCGCAGGCGGAGGATGCGAGGGCGGTCGGGGTGGTGGTGTGCTCCGCCAGGAAGCCCCAAGTGACCGATCCGAGGGCCATCCCACCCTGGAAGATCATCAGGTAGGTGCCCAGGGCGCGGGCCGTAACCCAGGCGGGCGCGCCAAGCTGGACGGAGGTATTGATGGTCGACATGGTGCTCGTCCAGGCGGAGCCCGACACGATCAGTACGGGAATGATGATCCACGGCGAGCGCACATACGCCAGCATGACCATCGTGAAGACGCTGTAGAGGGTCGAGGCCGCGATGATCCTGTCCGCGGAGAAGCGGCGCCGGACCTTCGGCAGTTGCGTGGCTGCAATGACTGCGCCCAGTCCGAGCGAGCCGTTCAGGATTCCGTAGCCCAGGGCTCCCTGGTGGAGGTCCCGTTTCGCGACGACCGCCAGCAAAGACCAGATGGCGGAGACGAAGAAGGTATAGGTGAACGCGCGGAGCAGCGATGCCTGCAGAGGCGGCGAGTAGCGCACATAGCGCAGGCCGCTGCGGATCGAAGCGGCAATCCGTTCGCTCGGCAGGGCCGACTTGAAGAGCGGCATGCGCTTCCAGTTCACCAGCACCCAGATGACGCCCGCAAACGAGACTGCATTCAGCGCGAAGACCGACCCTGCTCCCATCGTGGCTCGCTGGAAGGCAGCTACCATCAAGCCACCCAAAGCGGGACCCACGGCTCGAGCGAGGTTATTGGAAGCGGCGTTGAGCGAAACGGTATCGGGGATCAGTTCGCGAGGCACCAGCTCCGGCACGATGGCCTGCCAGGCGGGATTATTCATCGCCGACCCGATGTTCAGCAGGAAGGTAAACGCGAGCAGCCCCCAGGGCGAGATGTGCCCCAGAAAGGTCAGCACGGCCAGCAAGCCAACCGCTCCCAGCATCCAGGCCTGCCAGAAGATAAGCAGCTTGCGCCTGTCAAAGATATCCGCCGTTGCGCCCGCCAGCAGGCCCAGCAGCAACACGGGCAATGAGGCCGCCGTCTGCATGAGCGCGATGAGCAGTGGGGACGACGTCAGCAGCGTCATCAGCCAGGTGCCTGCCGTGTCCTGCATCCACGTTCCCAGGGAGGACACCGTTGAAGCGATCCAGCGATCGCGGAAGAGAGGGATATGAAGCGGCGCGAAGCCGCTCGAAGCTGGATTGACTGAGGACTCGGCAGGAGAAGCGTTGGGCTGTTCGAGTGGCATCGGCTCCTTCAGTCTAAACGCCTGAACGCATCGCTAAAAAGGGTCGATTTAAAAGAGGAAAGCCACGCAGCGCGGCGGCGAATGTTGTGCCGCTTTTGATCGTCTGAGGTGGCTAACTTAAAAAGGAAAGCCACGCAGCGCGGCGGCGAATGTTGTGCCGCTTTTGGTCGTCTTAGGGATTAGCTTAAAAAGGAAAGCCACGCAGCGCGGCGGCGAATGTTGTGCCGCTTTTGGTCGTCTTAGGGATTAGCTTAAAAAGGAAAGCCACGCAGCGCGGTGGGGGCTGATGCGTGGCTATTCCGGTAAAGCAACGAAGTGGGTGGACTTCGTTAAGACCGGCTCAACCACAAGGGGAGCCATGTCCTAAAGAGACTCTACGTCGATTTCCGCCCATAGTCAAGTCTTATCAACAAAAACTACAGGCGGCAGATGAGAAGTTCCCGCTCGTAGATCATCTCCGGGGGGAGGTGGTCGTGCAGGGCCAGGAACAGTTCTTCATGGCCCATGACCTCCACCTTCCAGCTCTCCCGATCGACCGTTTGCAGTTCCTTAAACTGGTCGTAGGTGAAGTCCATTCCTTCCCAGTGCATGTCGTTGAACTTTGGGGTCCAGCCGATGGGGGTTTCCTTGCCGCGTACGCGTCCGCGGACGCGGTCTACGACCCACTTGAGGACGCGCATGTTTTCGCTGTAACCGGGCCAGAGGAACTTGCCGTCGGCGCCCTTGCGGAACCAGTTGACGTGGAAGACGCGGGGGGTGGAGTTGAGGTTGCGCTGCATGCGGAGCCAGTGCCGGAAGTAGTCGCCCATGTGGTATCCGCAGAAGGGCAGCATGGCCATGGGATCGCGGCGGACTTTGCCGATGGCTCCTCCGGCGGCTGCCGTGGTCTCCGAACCCATGGTCGCACCAATGTAGACGCCGGAGCTCCAGTTGAAGGCCTGGAAGACGAGCGGCATGGTGGTGGGGCGGCGTCCGCCGAAGAGGAAGGCGGAGATGGGGACGCCGTTGGGATCTTCCCAGGATGGATCGATGGTGGGGCACTGCGAGGCGGGTGCGGTGAAGCGGCCGTTGGGATGGGCGGCGGGGGTGGGGCTCGCGGGGGTCCAGGGGTTGCCGCGCCAGTCGATCGCCTCTGCAGGTGGCTCGTCCGTCATTCCCTCCCACCAGATGCCGCCATCGGGCACGCCGTTGGTGGTGGTCAGGGCAACGTTGGTGAAGATGGAGTTGGCGCGGAGGGTGGCCATGGCGTTGGGATTCGTCCTGGCGCTGGTGCCCGGGGCTACGCCGAAGAAGCCGCTCTCCGGGTTGATGGCGCGCAACTCGCCGGTGGCGTCCGGTTTGATCCAGGCGATGTCGTCGCCGACGGTCCAGACCTTCCAGCCGTCGAAGCCGGCGGGGGGGATCATCATGGCGAAGTTGGTCTTACCGCAGGCGGATGGGAAGGCGGCTGCGACGTAGGTCTTTTCCTTGGTGGGGGATTCGACGCCGACGATGAGCATGTGCTCGGCCATCCAGCCTTCGTCGCGCGCGATGTTGGAGGCGATGCGGAGGGCGAAGCATTTCTTGCCGAGTAGAGCGTTGCCGCCGTAGCCCGAGCCGTAGCTCCAGATCTCACGCGTCTCCGGGAAGTGAACGATGTACTTGGTGTCGTTCTGAGGCCAGGAGACGTCCTTCTGGCCCGGCAGCAGCGGTGCGCCTACGCTGTGGAGGCAAGGTACGACGCGCTTCTCGTCCTTATCGATCTCCTTATAGACGGGTGCGCCGATGCGGGCCATGATGCGCATGTTGACCACTGCGTATGCGGAGTCCGTAAGCTGCACGCCGATCTGCGACATGGGCGAGCCGATGGGTCCCATGGAGAACGGCATGACGTACATGGTGCGGCCGCGCATGGAGCCTTTGAAGAGGCCCTTGAGCTTCTTACGCATCACGAAGGGGTCTTCCCAGTTGTTCGTCGGTCCTGCGTTCTCCTTGCTGAGCGAGCAGATGAAGGTGCGGTCTTCCACGCGTGCCACATCGTTCGGCGACGAGCGGGCGTAGAAGCATCCGGGCCATTTCTCTTCCGACAGCCGTGTGAAGGTTCCACCTTCCACCAGTTGATTGCAGAGCCAGTCGTACTCGGCCTGCGAGCCATCCAGCCAATGCACACGCGCGGGCTGGCATAGATCGGCCATCTTCTCCACCCAGCGGATCAGGTGCTTGTTGGTGGTGGGAGGCGTGGCGGTCGGGTCCAACACTGTCGAGCGAGTTGCGGATGTCTGAGGGGTCATTGGGTCACCTGAGCAACAAGTTTTCTCTTCGGGATTCAGCGTGTCAACCCAAGAGTGCGATTATCGGCACGAGTGTGCGAAATTTGAGCTTAAGAATTTCCGAAAGTGTTTTGGAAGCGTTTTACAGGCGGCGCACGCTGTTGTGATCCATCGGCATATGAGTCGCAGCCGTGGATGCAGTAAGCTTTTCACCGAGGCCCACACTCGAATGCAAACGATCCTTGTCGCCGCGCTTCTCGCCACGTTCACTGCCCTCAGCCCCGCAGCCCGCGCCCAGGGCGATCCACCGAAGACGTTCAACAGTGCTACCGCGGCGACGCGCGGGCCCGGCACGAAGGTTCGGATCGACCTGATCGGCGATTCGACCCAGACGGATAACGCAGGCTATGGCCGAGGGTTCTGTGCGAACTTCACGCCGGAGGTGGACTGCGTGAATATGGCGAAGGGTGGAGCGAGTACGAAGACGTTCCGGGAACAGGGGCTGTGGGACCGGTCGCTGGCGACGAAGCCCGACTACATGGTGATTCAGTTCGGTCACAACGATATGGAGAAGGTGGACGGGGTTGCGACTGCGGATCGGCAGGTCTCGATGGCGGATTACGAGGCGAATCTGCGGCGGTTTGTCACCGAGGCTCGCGCGGCGGGAATCAAGCCTGTGCTTTGCACGCCGCTGACGCGCCGGTACTTTGAGGCTGACGGCAAGATCCACTCCGACCTGCTGGGGCATGCCGCGACCATGAAGCGGGTGGCAAAAGACATGCAGGTTCCGCTGATCGACCTGCAGGGGGAGAGCATTGCGCTGCTGGATAAAACCGGGGAGACACAAGGCAATAAGCTGGCTATTACGAAGAAGGACGATGAGGGTAAGACGATCTTCGACAAGACCCATCTAAACTGGGCGGGGAGCTATATCTTTGGGCGGATTGTGGCGAAGGACCTGGGCGAGGAGGTTCCGGCGCTGCACAAGTATGTGCTACCCACGGCTGCCAAGCTGCCGCCTGAGGGGCTGAAGGCGATGAAGATCATCGAGGGCGGACCGGTGAAGATTGTGCTGGTGGGTGACTCGACTGTGGCGACTGGGGGCGGATGGGGGCCGGGGTTCTGCGCGGTGATGACGCCGAATGTGACGTGCGTGGACGTGGCGCTGAATGGCCGGAGCACGAAGAGCTTTGTGGATGAGGGGGCTTGGAAGAAGGCGCTCGACGAGCATGGCGACTACTACCTGATCCAGTTTGGGCACAACGATCAGAAGCCGGATGTGGCGAGGCATACGGATGCGAATGGCTCGTTTCAGGACTACTTGCGGCTTTACATCCGGGGCGTGCGCTCGGTGGGCGGGGTTCCGGTGCTGGTGACGTCGCTGTCCCGGCGGACGATGAAGGATGGGAAGATTGTTGAGGATCTTAAGGATTATGCTGCGGCTACGAAGAAGGTGGGGGCTGAGGAAGGCATTACTGTTGTGGATTTGAATAGCATCTCCACTGCTTTGCTCAATCATATGACCCAGGCCCAGGCTGATGAGTTCAATGCTGTGGGTCATGCGGATCAGCGGGCCGAGAGCGGGAAATCGACCATCGACCGGACGCATTTGAATCCGCATGGGCAGGCGGTCTTTGGGCGGATTGTGGCGGATAATCTGGTGCGAACGCAGGTGGAGTTGGGGCCGGATGTTGTGGGGGAGGCTGCTGGTAAGTCGATTGTTCCTACGTTTGCGGTGACGCAGGCGGCTCCTACGGATGGTAAATAGGTTGGACCAATTCGACCCCTCAGTTTTGGATCTTTGGGGTTTACCTGCGATTGTGGTGAGTTGTGGTTGATTTCCGCTGGAGATGGTGGTTTTGCTGGCTTTTGTGCGGGTTTCTTACGGCTTGAGAGCGCGATTTGTGGTGCAAATGCGTGGTGCAAATCACCACACATGATGGTGATTGCACCACAAACGCGTGGAGGCGGAAATGTCTCGACAATTTCCGAGGTCGAAGGGCTAAACCTTGGGGCTGAAGTCGGTGAGCTTCATGAAGGTGGACTCGTTCTTGATGACGAAGGTGCCGTCTTTTTCGGTCTCGGCCTTGAGGGCGACCCACTCGGGATCGACCTTGAATTTGGCCCAGCTCTCGGTGGCTGCGGCGCGGCTCTTGTGCTTGAGCATGTAGATGAGGGTGCGGTTGGCGAGGGGCTCGTCGGTGGGGGTCCAGTAGCCGACCTCCTCCATGCCGAGGCGCTTGAAGATGGCGACCTCCTTGGTGCGGAAGCGGTTGAGGATGAGGGGGAGTTTGCCCTCGTTGAGGTGGTAGATGCGGAGTTCGTAGACGGTTTCGCTGGTGACTTCAGACATTGCGGTTCCCTTCAACATCGTGATTGTTGCCATTGCTCCCATGACCTTGAGTAGATCGCGGCGATCCATGTAGCACCTCGTCAGAGAGGAGTTTACTCCCGGAGGCTGAGGCTTGGATGTTAGGCTGCAACAAACGATTCCCTGCCCGAGGCCCTGATGGACCCTGTTGCACCTGCCAACCATGAGCTCAAACGTGAGCTTCGCCTGTGGGACCTTGTCCCGATGCAGATTCTGCTGGTTGTGGGGATTACGTGGGCCGGGATCGCCGCGCGGCAGGGCGGGACGCACGTCTTCTTCTGGGTGGTGGCGGTGCTGACGCTGTTCATTCCCACGGCTGCGGTGGTGATGTTCTGTGTGCGGCTGTGGCCGGAGGAGGGTGGGGTCTACTCGTGGACTCGGAATGCTTTTGGACCGTTTGCCGGGTTTATGAGCGGGTGGAACTTTGCGCTTTGGGCGCTGCTGACGGTCTCGAACATCGGCATTATCACAGCGACGAGTTTGAGCTACGGGCTGGGGCCGAGCGCGGCGTGGATGACCGATAGCCATGCGCTGGTGGTGTGGCTGAGTGCGGGGCTGTTTGGGCTGATTCTGATCATCAATTTGTTTGGATTCGGGATTGGGAAGTGGGTCTCGCACTTTGGGACCGCCGTCATGGTGCTGGTGACGTTTTTGCTGATCCTGCTGCTGTTCTTTCATCCCCATGCGACGGCGGCGCATCCGCATGTGTCGCCACAGAAGCCGTTTCTGTTTGGGCTGCCGCTGCTCACGCTGCTGAGTTTGAATTTGTTTTCGAAGATTTCCTTTAATGCGCTAACGGGGCTGGAGCAGGTGGCGGTGTTTGCAGGAGAGACGAAGGACCCGGCGCGGGCGATTCTGCGCTCGGCGTGGATTGCTGCGCCGCTGATCGTGCTGATCTATGTGCTGATGACGGGGTCGATCCTGACGTATATTCCGATGGACCAGGTGGACCTGACGGGGCCGGTTCCGCAGATTCTTTCGGCGGCGTTCTCTGGTGGGAGTTCAAGCGGGCTGGATGTGGGTCTACTGCTGGGGCGGGGGGCTATTCTGGCGCTGGCGGTGGCGCTGGTGGCGCAGTATGCGGTGATCGTGGCGGAGACGAGCCGGTTGCCGCTGGTGGCGGGTTGGGATGGGATTCTGCCTGCGTGGTTTACACGGCTGCATCCGCGGTGGGGGACGCCTACGCGGGCGATTGTGGTGATCGTGGGGGCGTCGATGGTGGCGGCGCTGCTGGCGACCTCCGGAGCTGGGAAGCAGGAGGCGTTTCAGTTGATTGTGACTTCTGGGAACCTGCTTTATGGGGTTTATTACTTGATGATGTTTGCGATTCCGCTGTTTGTTGGGGCTCGGTTTTGGATGAAGGTGGCGGCGGTGAGTGGGTTTCTGGTTTCGCTGCTGGCTATGGGGTTCAATCTGGTGCCGATCGTTGCGGTGGCGAATGCGTGGGTTTTTGCGGGGAAGGTGGTGGGGGCGGCTTTGTTTTTGAATCTGGTGGGGATGGGGGTTTATTGGCGGGGGACTCGGGGGCGGGGGTAAGGGATTTTGGGTTGCAGCCTGCAGCCCGTTTTGCGGGGGGAGCCTCGGGGTACCTAGAGTGCAAAGACTCCAGCTTGAGCGAGTACTTCCCATTCATCGCGATGAAGCTTGCGATGAATGGGGCACGGATAGGGTTTGGGCTGGTTCAGGAGGGCCCGGGGCTAAAGCCCACTTTGTTTTTTGGCCGTTTACGGTGGGCTGAAGCCCACCTCTAATCCGAATGGCAACGGCGGCGGCAACGGCGGCGGCAACGGCGGCGGCAACGGCGGCGGCAACGGCGGCGGCAACGGCAACGGCAGCGGCAAGAGCAACGGCAGCGGCAGCGGCAAGAGCAACGGCAGCGGCAACTGCAGGTCCCCTTTGGGGATGACAAGCAAAGGGGCAGCGGCAACGGTCGCGGCGGGTGCTACTGCGTTACCTGGTGCCCACTACGCCTTCAGCCGACATGGATTGGACCTTGGGGGCGAAGTAGTTTTTGTCGTAGAGGCTGCGGTAGAAGAGGCCGGTGAGCTCGGCTGCTTTGGGGCCGAAGGTGGGGCGGCCGCCTTCGAGGAAGAAGACCGTGACGATGCGGCCGTTGGGTGTGTTGGCGAAGGAGCCGAACCAGCCGAAGCGCGTGCCGTTGTTGGAGCAGGTGCCGGTCTTGCCCATGACGGGAAACTGGGTGAAGCTGGCCTGGAGGCGGCGTGCCGTGCCCCAGGGGGCGGCGACCGCGCCCTGCATGCCGGGGAGCATCTCCGGGATGAGGGGGCCGATGTCCAGGGTGCGCTTGATCCTGGGCTGGAAGGCCGAGACCTCTTCCGTGGTGGTGGGGTGCTGGAGGTAGTAGAGGGTGCCCCCATTGGCGATGGCGGCGACGATGGCTCCGAGCTGGAGCGGGGTCATGGAGACCGACTCGCCGAAGGAGCACATGCGGCCTACGCCGCCGAGGGCCGCGGGGAGCTCCTGGTCTGGGTAGACGCCGAGCTGCTCGCCCTGGATGTTGTAGCCGGCGAGCTCGCCGAGGCCGAACTGGTTGGCGTAGTGCTTGACGCGCTCAAAGCCGAGGGAGCGGCCGAGGGTCTCGAAGAAAGGATTGACGGACTTGGCGAGGGCGTAGGTCAGGTCCATCTTGTAACCGCCGCCGAGGCTGACGAGGGTGTCGTGCTTGATGAGGCCTTCCTCAAGCGCGGCGAGGGCTACGGTGAGCTTGATGGTAGAGCAGGGCTCGGCTCCGGAGGAGAGGGCGAGCTTCTGGTTGACCATGGCGAGGATGCGGCCGGTGGCGGGGTCGATGGCGAGGGCGGTGCCGTTCATGTTGCCGAGGGCCTCAATGGCGGCGGCGCGGACGAGCGGATCTTCTCCGGTGGTGATGTCTCCGGTGTACTGGGAGGAGTCTGCGAAGGAGCTGGCGTAGAAGCGCTCGCCGACGAAGCGGGGGCGGGCGGGAGTGGCGGCGACGCGGATGAGGCGGCCGTGGCGGCCACGGACGAGCCTGGTGGCGACGACTTCGCGCTCAATGACGGCGACCTTGCCGTGGCGGCCCTTGACGGTGACCTTTTCCACGGCGGCGTGGCCGTGCTTTCCGCTGCGGGTGATGATGGGGGTGGTTTTTACGGCGCGGCCGTGCTCGGCTTTAGCTGCGTGTTTGGAGGCGGTGGCTTTGTGGGCGGTGGGATGCGCGGAGACGACCTTGGCTTTGGGGTGCAGGGCTGCCGCCGGGACCACTGCGACGCATGCCATTGCCAAACTGACCGAGACCCCACCGAAAAACCTGACCCAACTTCCAACCATGCCTAGACCCCTACTTCCAAGGTAATGAAACAAATCGTGCCGACTATTACACTTTCGTTCGGCCGGTTTCTATCTATGCACATTTGAGGCCATGTGCGACTTCTACAATGTTGCCGTTTTCTTATTTCGTGCTTCTGTGCGTCTCCCCGGCGAAAGGCCCGGGGCTAAAGCCCGGTTGTTGTGGGTGCCCGGGACGTGGGGCTAAAGCCCCACTCTAATCCGAACGGCAACGGCAAAGACCTCGAACGGTAACGGCAAAAGCTCCGAACGACGGACGAGCTAATTTCCGCGCCGCAGGAAGGCTGGGATGTCCAGTTCGTCCGATTCGACGGGCTCCGGGGCCATTGCGCCTGAGAATGAAGGTACGCGGACGACGGGTTCCGGGACGCCGAAGGCCTGGTGGGAATGGGTATCCTGCCCGCCTTCCACGTATTGGACGCGGCCGGGGCGGGCAAAGTCGCTACCGTCACTGCCACGGACGCGGTTGGACTCCGGGGCGATATCGTGCTCTGCGGCACGTTCACGGGCGGAGATGCGGAAGAAATCGTCGTCAAAGACACTGCGTGGTACGGGGATGAGCTCCGGGGAGTGGGCCTTGATCTCGGGCTGAGCGGGGGTTTCGGCCTGGGGCTGGACTTCGGTCTGGGTTTCGGCCTGGACTTCCATTTGGGCGGGGGCAGCTTCAGGCTCGGCCGGGGTGGCGGTCTGCTGGGGCTCAGCGGGCTTCTGGGGCTCGGCTGCCGGGAAGATGACCGGCACGGGCTCCGGGGCGCTGCCTACCTCAACGCGGGGGGTGTTGACGCGGGGGGCGATGGGGACGTCCCAGCGTGCGGTGGGGAGGGTGGTGCCGGCGAGCATGCGCTCGCGGCGGTCGCTGAGGCCGTCTTGGCCCTGGGGCTTGAAGCCGGTGGCGATGACGGTGATCTTGACCTCGTCGCCCATGGATTCGTCGAGGACTGCGCCGAAGATGATGTTGGCGTCTTCGTGGGCGGCACTCTGGATGATGCTGGAGGCTTCGTTGACCTCTGAGAGCTTGAGCGAGCTGGAGCCGGTGATGTTGATGAGGATGCCGCGTGCTCCGTCGATGGCACCGTCTTCAAGGAGCGGCGAGGCCATGGCGGCGACGGCTGCTTCACGAGCGCGGTTTTCGCCGGTGCGCGAGGCGGTGCCCATGACGGCGTAGCCCATGCCGGCCATGGTGGTTTTGACGTCGGCGAAGTCGCGGTTGATGACGCCGGGGATGGTGATGATGTCTGAGATGCCTTGGACGCCGAGGCGGAGTACGTCGTCCGCGATGCGGAAGGACTCAAAGAAGCCTGCGTCCTTGGCGACGGCGAGGAGTTTTTCGTTGGGGATGACGATGACGGTGTCGACTGACTCGAGTAGCTCCTGCATGCCGCGCTCGGCCTGCATCATGCGGCGCTTGCCCTCAAAGGCGAAGGGGCGGGTGACGACGGCGACGGTGAGTGCGCCCATCTCAGACGCGAGCGAAGCAATGACCGGGGCTGCGCCGGTGCCGGTGCCGCCGCCGAGGCCGGCGGTGACGAAGACCATGTCCGCGCCTTCAAGGGCTTCGATGATCTTGTCTGAATCTTCCAGGGCGGCGCGGCGGCCTACGTCGGGGTTGGCTCCTGCGCCGAGACCGCTGGTGAGCTTGACGCCGAGCTGAAGCTTGACGGGGGCGTTCGAGACCTGGAGGGCCTGGACGTCGGTGTTGGCTGCGATGAACTCGACGCCTTCCACGTGGGCCGCGATCATGCGGTTTACGGCGTTGTTTCCGCCTCCGCCTACGCCGATGACCTTGATGCGCGCGCCGCGGGGCATCTGATCGTGATACTGGATACGAAGGTCGTTTTCATGCATATCGGACATGGGCGGGTGAGCTCCTCAGGGTTACGTGTTAATTCTCCCATCAACAGCAAAATGGCGCACCCCGGATTTGGGCTGATTTCCTCAGCACGTATCTTGTGTGGTTCGCAAATGGTGGAAGGACGGCGGAAAAGACGCGGAAAACTAGAGCTTGAGGAAGATCTTGCGGCGATAGAGCTGGTAGATGATGAGCCAGCAGACGAAGACGTAGGCCAGGGCGTAAAGGAGCGAGGCGAAGGCTATGTCAGGGATGGCGTTGCGGAGGGCATACCAGAGGACGTGGTGGAGGCTGTGGCCGGCGATGTGGATGGTGGAGAGGATTTCTTCCAGCAGGTCCGCGAGGACGTAAGCCGCGATGGCGTTGGTGCCGAAGACCAGGAATGGCGTGAAGAAGCGCGAGCGGGCGGAGCGCTGGAGCTTCGACTCCCTTTCGGCGGGAATGTCGATGAGGGTCATGCAGGCGGCGAGGAGCAACATGCTGAGGCCGCCTGCGAAGAGGACGTAGGAGCTGGTCCACATCTTCTTGTTGATGGGGAGGGTGATGTTCCACAACAAGCCTAGGAGGATGCTGACGGTGGCTGCTCCGGCGATGCCCATGATCTTGGTGCGGAGGGCGTGCTGCGAGCGGAGGAAGAGGCCGGTGAGGAGGCCCAGGAGGGCGGTGCCGACGGCGGGGATGGTGCTGAGAAGGCCTTCTGGGTCTCGGGTGCGCTCATAGAGGTGCTGGGGGGCGAACATCCAGCGGTCGAGCCAGGCGGCCAGGTTGCCGTCGCGATCCAGGAGCGGGACGTCATGGGTGGGGACTCCGTAGCCAGGGACGGGGACGAAGCGGAGCAGAGCCCAGTAGCCGATGAGGCAGGCGGCGAGGATCACGACCTTATCCTTCCAGCTCTTGCTGATGAGGAGGAGGGAGCCGACGATGAGGTAGCAGAGGGCGATGCGGGGGAGTACGCCGACGAAGCGCATGCCAGCCAGGTGCGTGAAGGGGAAGGTGCTGGCCAGGATGCCGACTACGTAGATGAGGACTGCGCGGCGGAGGACGCTCCAGAAGAGGGTCATGCGGGGGACGTTGCGGTCCATGCGCGAGCCGAGCGAGAGGACCGTGGTGATGCCGACGAGGAAGAGGAAGGTGGGGAAGACGAGGTCGGTGGGGGTGAAGCCGTTCCACCAGGCGTGCTGGAGGGGCGCGTAGGCGTCGCGCTCACTGCCTGCGTCGTTGACGAGGATCATGAAGCCGATGGTGAGGCCGCGGAGGAGGTCGATGGAGAGGAGGCGGCTGGGGCGTTGGATGTCTCCGAGAGCCTGTTCAGTCATGCACCAAAGCCTACACTGCTCTGGGAGCGGGATCATGGGGTACAGGGCGTAGGGATGCGAAATATTTCCGAGCGGAATGGGGATGCGCCCGTCTGTCTTGTTAGAAGGAAGCTATGGCGTCGGTTGAGGGATACAGCTTGGAGTTGCCGGTGGTCGAACGCGCACGATCGGAGCAGGCCGATCTTGCGGCGCTTGTCGGCACATACTCCGGGCTGCTGTTTCGGATCGCGCACTCGGTGCTGCGGAGCCGGCATGAGGCTGAGGAAGTGGTGCAGGATACGTTTGTGCGGGTGCTGGAGCATCGGCGGGAGCTGCCGGGGGTGAGGGATGTGCGGGTGTGGCTGATTCGGATTGCATGGAATCTGGCGCTCGACCGGCGAAGGAAGATCAGGCCGGAGCAACTGGATGGTGTGTTTGCGGAGAGCCTGGCGGCGCGGAATGTGCCTGCGGATCGGGCGCTGCATGACGCGCAACGGATGAAGGTCGTGCTGGCCGAGATGGAGAGGCTGCCCAAGGCGGAGAAACATGTGCTGCTGCTTTCTGCAGTGGAAGAGATGGGCACGAGTGAGATGGCGGAGGTGCTGGGGAAGAGCGAATCGGCGGTACGGGCGTTGTTGTTTCGGGCAAGGACGCGGCTGCGGGAGCGGCTGGAGAAAGGAGGTCGCGGATGATTGAACCTAACGATAACTACGAGCGGGAGATTGACCGGGTACTGGCGGGGTTGAGGCAGGTTGAGCCGGGGACCGGGATGGAAGCGCGTGTTTTGCGGCGGCTCGAGGAGCGTGCGGAGGCGAAGGCTGCGTCGCTGTGGATGTTTCGTTTGGCTTGGGGTGGTGGTTTGGCTGTGGCGGTTGTTGCGATTGCGTTTGCGGTGCAACACTCGGGCCAGCGTGCCGCTGCTCCTGATGTTGTGGCACATGCCGTTGCTCCGATTGCAGTGACTCGCTTGCACAGCGTGCCGGTTGCACCTGCGCTGATAGTGGAGGGAATGAGACAGCCTCGGACTGGACGTGTGCGGGCTGTGCAGGCCGACGTTGCGACGACGCAACCGGATGCGATGGCGGAGAGCTTCCCTGCCCCGCCGTTGCCGTTGACGCAGCAGGAGAAGCTGCTAATTCGGGTTGCGCATCACGGTGACGAAGTGCCGGTGACGCCGCCTCCGTCCATCGCACGGGGGACCGAGATCGCCGAGCTTCGGGCTGACAGCGACAAGTTTTTTCAAGATCCAACCACAGGAGAGAACCAATGGAAACGCATCGTCGCAGAACAGGCTCCAGCAAAATGAGAGTGCTTGCCACCGCCGCATTGTTCAGCCTTACGTTTGTCACGCTGCAGGCGCAGGATGGGCCTAAGGCTGATCCACCGAAGGCAGATACTCCGAACCCGCATCACGATACGCGTCCGACCCAGACGTTCTACCTGGCTCATGCGGCTCAAGCGAATGACGGCAACGAGATTCTGACCGGGGTTCGCATCATGGTGGACCCTTTAGATAAGCTTTACCTCGATCCGTCTCTGAACGCGATCATTGCCCGCGCGAGCGCGGACGATCTTGAACTGATTGCAAGGTTGATCAAAGAGCTTGACCGTCCGCGGAAGGCGTGGCGTTTGACGTACACCGTCATCGAGCTTGATAACGGCAAGCGTGTGGGCGTGCAGCACACCTCGCTGGTGGTGCTGGAGGGTGGACGGACGACGGTGAAGAACGGCAGCAAGATCCCGCTGGCGACAGGCTCATCCAAGGGCGGGGACACGCAGTTCACTTATATCGACGTGGGATTGAACATCGATGCGTCGCTGGACGCTCTGGGCAATGGTGCTCGCCTTCGCTCCAAGATCGAACAGTCGAGCGCCGTTGAGACGAAGACGATCGCTGAGGTGACCGAGCCTGTCATTCGCCAGAGCGTCACGGAAGGTTCAGCGGTTCTGGTGCCTGGCAAGGCCGTGACGATTGGGTCGATGGATATTCCGGGAAGTACACGGCACCTGGATATCGAGGTATTGATGGACCCGGTTCCGTAGGCTGGAGCTGGGGTGGGCGTTGCCGTTGAGGGAGTCTGGGTGGAACTCCCTCAGCGGCTAAAGCCGGGTCGTGGCGGGGTGGGGATGGCGGGACTGAAGTCCCGCCCTTTCAAAGCGTGTGGCTCAAATCTTGATCGCCTTACTTGATGGCGGACTTGCCGGACGACTTATCGCCCTGCTCGTAGGTGGGGACCTTGTGGGTGACTCCGCGGAGGACGAACTCTCGGACGAGGTTGCCGGCTGCGGTGAAGCCGATGCCCAGGCCGGCGTTCTCAAAGGTGAGGGCTGCGCCGCGGCTGCTGGCGGGATGGTAGAGGTTGGAGATGGCTCCGGCGGTCATGCCGCCGAGGATGTGGGAGTAGTTGGGCTGCCACTTGCCGTTGTCTCCGCGAGCCACGACAGAACGCGTCATCGCGTACCAGGCGCGTGAGCTTACGCTGCCTGAGCCCTTGTAGAAGTAACGCGGGTCCTGGTGGAAGACCACGGGGTAGATGGCGCTGCCGAAGAAGCGGCTCACGGTGCCGGTGGTAAAGGCCGCGCCGTAACGCTGGGCGTAGCCGGGAAGGTCCTGGCCCCAGGCGCTGGGCTTATCGCGTGCCTGCTGGACGCCGGCGACGATGCCGGTTACGAGGAAGACGAATGGATCGCTGCGGGCGCGGAGGGCCATCTCAAACTTCTGCTTGGGCTCCAGCGGTGCGGCGTCCCAGATGAAGCTGCTGTAGAAGTTGGGGAAGATGCCGAGGACGCGCTGCTGCATCTCTGCCTTGATCTGCTCTTCGGCGAGTTCGCGCTCGGTGACGCGGACGGTGACGTCGCTGGAGGCGGTGGCGATGGGCAGGGCGATCTTGGGTTCTTCGTAGTGCTGGCCTTCCTTGAGGGTGATCTCAGAGGAGACGAAGGTTTCGAGGCCGGCGGAGGTGACGATGAAGTTATAGCGGCCGGCGGGGAGGTCGGCGAAGGTGAAGATGCCGTCGGGGCCGGAGATGGCGGTGCGGTCGCCTGAGACGCCGTGCTCGGTGAGGGTGAGCTTGGCGTCCGGGACGATGCCCTGGTTGACGTCGAGGACGACGCCGCGAATGCTGGCCGTGCCGGTCTGGGGGGCGTTGGGGGTCTGCTGGGCTGCGGTCGCCTGGAGTTCGAGGTCGCGGAGATGGCCCGGGGAGTCGGGCAGCTCTGTGCGGCTTAGCTGTACGGTCTGCGCGTGCGAGGGAGCGATGCCGAGACACAGCGTCGCTGCCAGAAACAAAGAAGCTACTGCCCCGCGCGAGAGAACAGACGCTCTCGCCGCGAGTTCATCCAAACCAATGAACCGTGACATATCCCACCAAGTGAAACAAAAGAGTATGCACAGAGCATACCCTCAAGACTCACGTCTGTGAGTCACAGCTTCGTAACACTTTGGTTTAGCCGGAAGTTCTGACTAGAAGCTGCCGGCAAAGATGGAGCGGAGCTTGGCTTTGAGGCCCTGCTCTTCCCCGGCGCGGCGGATCTGGGTGCGGTGGGTGTAAAGCAGCATGCCGATGGCTGCGGCGAACTCCGGCTTGACCAGCTCCTGCGGCATGCGCGAGAGGGGGACCGGGATGCCGATGCGGGCGGGGACGCGGAGGAGGGATTCTGCGTTATCCAGCAGGCCGACGAGGTTTGCGCCGCCGCCGGTGAGGACGCAGCCTGCGCCGAGGGCTTCCAGGACGCCGCCCTGGCGGAGGTTATCGCGCAGCATGGTGAAGAGCTCACGGGCGCGTGGCTCAAGAATCTCCGCGACGAAGCGCTGGCGGACGAGGCGTGCGGGCTGGCCGCCGCCGCCGATGCCTGCGAGCTGGCCGCCTACTTCAATCTCTGCGAGCGTGGGGACGCTGGTGACGACGCAGTTGCCGTAGAGCTGCTTGATCTGCTCGGCTTCTTCTACACTCACATGCAGCCCGACCGCCAGGTCGTTCGTGAAGTGGTCTCCGCCGATGGGCAGGACGGCGGTGTGGGCGATGGAGCCTTCAAAGTAGATGGCCAGTTCCGTGGTGGATGCGCCGATGTCTGCGAGGCAGACGCCTAGTTCGCGCTCGTCGGCTGAGAGGACGGCCTCTGCGGAGGCGATGCCTTCAAAGACGGTGTCTTCGACTTCAAGGCCGGCGCGGTTGGCGCAGGTGATGACGCTCTGCGCGATGCCGCCGGAGCAGGTGGAGAGATGGAGGTTGACCTCAAGGCGGTTGCCGACCATGCCGACGGGGTCGTGGATGCCAGCCTGATCGTCCAGGATGAACTCCTGTGGGAGGAGGTGGAGGACCTCACGGTCTGGCGGGAGGGGCACGCTGCGGGCGCGGTCTACTGCGGCGCGGACCTCCTCGCGTGTGATCTCCCGCATGCGGCTGCCCATGGAGATGCCGCCGCGTGAGTTGATGCCACGGACGTGGGTTCCGCCTATGCCGACGACGGCGTTTTCAATGGTGGCCTTGGCGACGCGCTCCGCGGTGAGGGCGGCCTGGTTGATGGCCTCGGCTGCCGGACCAAGCTCCGCGATCAGGCCCTTGCGCATGCCGCGCGAGGCTTCGATGCCGTGGCCGCGATAACGCAGGACGCCATCGGCCACCTCAGCCACCAGCACGCAGCTCTTGTGGCTTCCGGCGTCGAGAACGGTGATCAGGTTTTCAGGCTTGGGTGTCATTGGGGTTCAACCGCCATCGGATTATGAATGTGCATGGGCGAGACGTAAGGCTTGGGGGCGGGCGTCGCAGCGGGTTTGGTTGCGGCCGGCTTGTGGGCGACTGCGGGCTTAGCGACCGTGGGCTTCACCCATGGCTTATGCGCGGCGGGCGTGGGGGCCTTGGTGGCTGGTTTGACTGTGGGCTTCAGGGCTGTGGGCTTGGGCAGGTTCTTATTCTTGCCGCCGAGAATGCCTCGTTCAGCAACCGCCTGCGCTCCGGCTACGCGCTTCTTCTCTTCCTCAGAGACGGGGACGGCGTTGCCAGGTGCCATCTCGAGGACGACCTCGCGCTCATAGCGCATGTCGGCTGAGGCGAGCTTGGGGTACTGCTGCTTCCACTCCGGGAGGCGCTGCTCAAAGCGCTGGTAGCGGGCGAGGAAGTCGTCGTCGCCGAAGTGGACGAGGATGTCGCGGGTATCGGGGCCGGTGCCGCTGGGGATGAGGGCCTTGATGTCTTCGGGGCTGGAGAGATCGACCTCGCTGAGCTTGTCGGAGATCTTGTCTTTGCCTGCATCGAGCGCGTCCAGGAAGCCCTGGTAGAGCTTCATGCGGGCCGCGCGGGTGGAGATCGGCATGTCCGCCGTTACGCCGGTTACGACCGGGAAGGAGTAGTGATTGTCCGAGGCTGCTTCCGGGGAGAGATCGAGGAGGACGCCGGTCTTGTCTACGAGGCCGATGTGGCCGCCCTGGCGGACGAATGCGACGGGCACGCGTTCGATGATGGCTACGCGGACGTGGTTGGGGAGCAGGCGCATGACGGTGGCGTGCTCGACCCAGGGGAGCTGCTCGAGCTCTGCTTTGCGGTCTGCGAGATCGACGGTGAGGATGTTGCGGTCGACGTCCTCGCCGAAGACGCTGAGGAGCTGCGGCCGGGTGAGGCGACGGTTGCCTACGATCTGGATTGAGGCGGAGGAGGCGATGGTGAGGCGCGGATCGTGCAGGAGCGAGCTGCGCGCGGCCCAGAGGACGGCGGTGAAGCCGACCAGGCCGGTCAGTACGACGACCCCGGCTGCGATGCGCCCGGCGACGCTGCTGGGGACGCCGCCTTTGAGGCGGAAGCGGAGGCCGGTGAAGCGCTGGCCGTGGGCGCGGGTGTATCCGTCGTCGTCTCCGGCGGCGGCGGAACGGCGGGTCTGCTTGCTTGCGGGCCGTGCGAAGTCGTCGCTGGTATCGCGCCCGGCGGCTGGGGGCTTGGACACCCGCCGCGGAGTCACGGTCTGGCCGGCGCTTTTGGACGCATACGTCTTCTCTGGCACTTCAAGCACCGGGGACCCACCCTTCACACATGAAACAAACTATCCGCAAACCCGAGCAAGGCCGCGAGAATCGCCGATCTCAATATATCGCGGTTATCGCCTGTTCTTCGCGGGGATGCGGGGGGAGTATCTGCCTCGGAACTCTTGTGAGGCAGGGCCTAGAGCCTAGAGACCAGGGCCTAGAGACCAGGGCCTAGAGCCTAGGGACTAGGGCCTAGCGGGCAACGGCTCGGTTCTACTTCAGGGCTTCCAGGAGTTGGGGGGCTATGGCGGAGACGTTTCCGGCTCCGAGGGTCATGATGACGTCGCCGGGACGGGCCTGGGCTGTGAGGGCGGCGATTGCGGCGGCTACGGATGGGGCGTAGGTGGCGCGGCCGTCGGTTTGTTGGGCGATCTGCTGGGCGAGGGCTTCGCCGGTGATGCCGGGGATGGGCTGCTCGCTGGCGGCGTAGATGTCCAGGATCTGGATGGCGTCGGCGTCGCCGAAGGCTGCGGCGAACTCCGGCATGAGGTCGCGGGTGCGGGTGTAGCGGTGGGGCTGGAAGACGACCAGGACCCTGCCGTAGCCGCAGTCGCGTGCGGCTTTGAGGGTGGCGGTGATTTCGGTGGGGTGGTGGCCGTAGTCGTCTACGACTGCGATGCCGCCTACGGTGCCCTTGAGCTGGAAGCGGCGGTCTACGCCGCGGAAGGTGGCTAGACCTTTGGCGATGGACGCTGGATCGATGCCGAGCTGCACGCCGACGGCGATGGCGGCGGTGGCGTTGAGGACGTTGTGGCGGCCGGGGACGTGGAGCTCAAAGGGGCCGAGGAGCAGGCCGCGGTAGTTGACCTCGAAGGTGGAACGAACCCCATCTACGCCAGGGAGCATTTCGAGGCGGAAGTCGGCGTCGTGCGATTCGCCGTAGGTGTAGACCTTGCGGCGGACGCGGGGGAGGATGCCGCGCAGACGCTCGTTATCGATGCAGGCGGTGGTTGCGCCGTAGAACGGGAGTGCGTCCATGAACTGAAGGAAGGCGGCGTCTACGTCGTCCATGGTGGGGTAGCAGTCGGTGTGCTCGCGGTCGAGGTTGGTGACGACGGCGAGGATGGGGGAGAGCTTGAGGAAGGAACGGTCGCTCTCGTCTGCCTCCGCGACGAGGTATTGTGACGTCCCGAGGCGTGCGTTCGAGCCGAGGGCGTCTACTCTTCCGCCTACTACGACGGTCGGGTCCAGACCTCCGCCTGCGAGGACCGCGGCGATCATGCTGGTGGTGGTGGTCTTGCCGTGCATGCCTGCGACGGCGATGCCGTACTTCAGGCGCATGAGCTCAGCGAGCATCTCCGCGCGCTGGATGACGGGGATCTTGCGGGCGCGGGCCTCGAGGACCTCCGGATTGTCCTTGCTGACGGCGGAGCTGGTGACGACGACGTCGCTGGCGGCGGCGTTGGCGGCGGCGTGGCCGATGTAGATCGTCGCGCCCATCTTTTCAAGGCGCTCCGTGACGGCGGAGCCACGAAGGTCTGAGCCGGAGACGCTGTACCCCATGGTGACGAGGATCTCTGCGATCCCGCTCATTCCGATTCCGCCGATTCCGATGAAATGAACCCGCTGCGTCGCCGCAAAAAGAATATGCCCCGGCACAAACATCGCTGACCTTACCTCAGTTCCCCACTCTATCAGCGACGGCGGTTCGCTTCTTTCTGTTGGAGTTTTGAAAGTCGAGATCGCATGGGCGATTTTCGGACCGGGCTTGAGGACGCTGTTTTCATGGCGTAACGGAATGTGGAAAACAAAGGCAAATTCTCAATCGAAACAATTCCTTTGACAATCGTGTGGATTACCTTTTACTGTGGTGACGGGTACTCTTACCCATTTGGAGCAATCATTATGCGTACTATCGTGGCCATCCTCGCGCTTTCGTCGGCGTCCGTTTTCGCGCAGACGAATGCACCTGCTCAGCCCAGCTCTACGCCTGCCCTCCAGTCCACCCTCGTCCAGTCCGCCGGCCTGTTGGCCGCCAACTCCGCAGCGTCTGCCGCGGCTGCAGCCACGACGACCACCCGGCGCGTTTCAACCGGCGTGACCCCGCTGAAGCTGGTTCACTCGGTCGAGCTTGGCCAGACCCGCTCCTACTCGGCCCACGGCTTCAACGGCGACCGCAGCGTTGTGATCGAAATGATCGTCGACGAGACCGGCAAGCCGGAGAACCTGAAGCTGACCAAGGTTGCAGACCCCATCACGAACGCAGAGGTTCTGGAAGCCGTCTCCCAGTTCCGCTACGAGCCCGCGAAGGTCAGCGGTGTTCCCACTGCAGTTCCTGTGACGCTTAAGTACAACATTACGCACAACCAGTAAGCAGCGGTTGCCTGGGCCCTTGAGGGGTGGACGCTTCGGCGTTCGCCCCTTTTCCTTGTGGGGGGCCGGGTAAGGGCTAGAATCAACACAGGTTTTTACGCGTCTAACAGGTAGAAGTCAGGTAGCACCGCAGCTTGTTTTACTGGAGTACTCCCCATGTCTTACGACGTCAATCGCAGCCTCGATCCCCGCACCGGCACCTGGTCCACCCTCATCGACGTACCGCGCGAGGAGACCGCGTCTCTGCTTTCCAAGGTCCTGGCGATCACTTCGCTGGGCTTCCTGATCACCGCCTTCGGCGTTCGCACGGCTCCGGTCTGGAGCACCCTGCCTGGGCTGATCGCGGTCTTTGCGCTGATCTTCGCTATCTCTGCCGCGCGTAAGGCGAACGCCTCACTTGCGCTGGGGCTGTTTCTGCTGCTGACCTACTTCATGGGCTGGGAGATCGGGCCGCTAATTCACCGGTATATGCAGACGGTTGGGCCGGCGATCGTCTTCAAGGCGGCAGCGACGACTGGGCTGGGCATGGCTGCGATGGGCATCGTCGCGTATCTGTTCAACATCAACTACCGCCGGGTAACGGGTATTGCATCCGCCGCGCTGCTGCTGCTGGTCCTGATGGGGATTGCGAGCATGTTCTTCCACTTCCTGCAGCCGGATACGTACTCGTGGCTGACGCTGGGGGTGTTTACGCTGCTGACGGTGGGTGACTTTGCCCGCATTCGCGCGGGTGGCGATGGACAGTCGGCTGTCTCGCTATCGCTCTCCATTTATCTGGACGCCATCAACATCTTCCTGGCGGTGCTGCAACTGATGGGCGGCGGCCGCCGCCGCAACTAACCCTTATCGCAATCCGCAAGGCCAGGCATCATGCCCCCCACACAGCACGGAACGATCGACGATGTGGGCCAGGGCATGATGCCTTTCTGTTTGACGCGCGTGTTGCCGGCGCTGCTGTGCCTGGGACTGGCAGCGGCGGCCTCCGGGCAGGTGGGTTCCGGCGCTCCGGATGCCTCCGGGCCCGCACAGCGATTGAGCAAGTCCAGCACGGCCACGCCGGAGAATGCGCAGACTGACGACCTCTCGAAGATGCGGGGGCAGGCGCTCGACCAGGATGCCGCCGTGCTGTCCACGGTGCCGCCGGATCCGCTCTTCCACAGAGACCCGCTGCGCTGGGGCATGGTGCCGTTCGATGCGACGTTCAACGGGCTCCAGAGGAAGGAAGGGATTACCTTTGCCGGGAGCTATACGCTGCTGGATCAGTACGCGACCAAGACCCCGGATGGTGTGCGCCACAATGCGGGAACGGGACGGTTCGACCTGGTGGGTGGGTGGAAGGCTTACGATCATGGTGGCAATGCGGGCTCGTTCAGTATGCTGGTGCGGTCGGGCACCAACATCGGCGTCAGCGAGCAGTTCAACCTGAGCAATGCGCTGGGCTCGGGACTGGTGCTGAACTGCCTGCAGGGCGGGGCGGCGCAGGATACGATCTCGCTGAACATCCTGTACTACCGGCAGGACTTCTATAAGAGGAAGTTTGCGTTCTATATCGGCAAGCTGCACCCGAATGAGTTCATCTCGCTGAGCCTTTACAACAACGACGAGCGCAGCCAGTTCCTCAACGCGCAGAACGACGGCAACCTCACGATTGCATCGGATGGAACCTATGCCGGCGGTGCGGCGCTGGAGTACCAGGTGACGCAGCACTTCTACATCCACACCGTCACTGTCGATACGGAGGGCGGGGAGCAGCGCAACCTGAGGAGCCTGGCGGATAAGAAGTATATGAACGCGGTGGAGTTCGGGTGGAAGAGCGGTGCGCCGACCCGGCAGGAGCATCTGTTCCGGCTGGCCCTGTGGCGGGACGACACCGCACACCTGGGGAGCGGAGCGGGTGCGGGCTTTGGATCAGACTACGAGCTGAAGAGCGGATGGGTGCCGTTTGGGAGGCTGGGCGTTGCGACCGACTCAGGGACTTCCATCAAGCGGGTCTTCGACGCGGGAGTGGCCCACATACGGCCGTTCGGACGGCGCGGCGATATGTTTGGTGCGTCCATCAACATCACCGATCCCAGCCACGGCGCGAAGCACCACGAGAGCTTGTTCGAGACCTTCTACCGGGTGCGTGTGACGCGCAGCTTTGAGGCAGGGCCGGATCTGGAGATTTCCATCCACCCGACCAACAGCCCCAACGCCTACGTGACCGCGCTGCTGGGCATGAGGGTGAAGCTGATCCTGTAAAGGAATGGCCTCCGTAGATGTACGCATAGTTCCGTGCGTACGAAATCCGTACAATCAGCGCAGTAACCCAACAGCCCAAACCCCTGTCCTGCCCCATGCCGGGAGATTCGTCTTTCTCCGCCCCAACCAAGGAGCCCCATGCCCGTCTGTAGCCGCCTCATCGTCGCCGCCGCCACGCTCTTTGCTCTCGCGCCCTTTGCTTCAGCCCAGCAGCCCCAAAAGCTTCTCGCCACGCCGCAGACGATCGTCTGGGGCAACTACAACGGCATGGCCAAGCCCGCGCTGACGGTCAAATCGGGCGATACGGTCGCGATCCAGACGCTTTCCACCTGCGGACCGGCTGCGAGGCTGATGGCAGCAGGGGTCGATCGCAAGGACATTCCGACTTACGTCGACGATATTTACAGCAACTTCCCTGCCACGGAGAAGGGTCCCGGCGGCCACATTCTGACTGGTCCGGTTGCCATTGAAGGCGCGAAGGCGGGCGACGTGCTGGAGGTGCGGATTCAGAAGATCGATATCGACGTGCCGTGGGCGTGCAACTCGTTCGGCGCGGGACGGGGATTCCTGCCGGATGACTTTCCGTACAGCCGTACGAAGATCATTCCGCTGGATCGGGAGAAGATGATTGGACACTTCGCTCCGGGGGTCGATATCCCGCTGCATCCGTTCTTTGGGTCCATGGGGATCGCGACGCCGGGCGGTAAGTCCGACTCCGCGCCACCGTGGATGAACGCCGGCAACATGGATAACAAGGAGATGGTGGCGGGAACCGTCCTCTACATCCCGATCAATACGCCGGGGGCGAACTTTGAGGTGGGCGACGGGCATGCCGGGCAGGGGAACGGCGAAGTCGATATCACGGCCATGGAGACGCAGCTGACGGGGACTTTTGAGTTCATCCTGCACAAGGGCTCGCTGACGGACCCCACGCGGCTGGTGTGGCCGCGCGGCGAGACCCCGACGCAGTACATCGCGATGGGCTTTCATGAGGACCTCAAGCGCGCGACCGAGATGGCGGTCAGGAACATGATTACGTTCCTGAGCGAGCAGAATCCGGATCATCCGCACCTGTCTCGCGAGGATGCGTATTCGCTGATCTCAGTCTCGTGCGACGTTGATATCACGCAACTTGTGGACCTGCCGCGCGTGGGAGTCCACGTGATGTGCCCGAAAAACATGTTTACAAGCACGAAATAGGCCAAAAGGGTGCGGTTACTAGAGTGCCGTACCCTTTGCCGCAACCTATTTCCGGCATTTGTGTCTAAACAAGGGAGCCTGAATCCGGAAACACGGATGACTCAAGCCGAACTCCTCGCACTCCCGGAGCATCAGGGACAAACGAAGGATTCCCCGGCGGTAGGGGACCTCATGGACGCACGCAACGCTCTCAAGCTTTCGCTTACGACTCTCGCCTTCGCCGGTGCGCTGGCCTTCTCCCCGCAGGCCGCGTCCGCCCAGTACAACCAGGGCGTGCAGCCCTATAACAACCAGGATCCCCAGAACTACGCTGCTCCGGCCCAGCAGCAGTACGGCCAGCAGCAGCCTTACGTCAACCAGCCCTACGGCAACAATGCCTATGGCGTTCAGACGTACGGCAACCAGGCTAACCCCCAATATCAGGGTCAGGCGCAGCAGTATCAGGGGCAGCAGCCCTACGGTGATCCCCAGCAGCAGCAGTACGGCCAGCAGGGTCCCCCGACCGATCCGCAGGACTTCGTCCAGCAGGCTCCGCCGCCGCTTCCGGACTATGACCAGCCTGAGGCTCCGGCCGACGGCGATATCTGGACCCCCGGCTACTGGCAGTGGGGCGGCAACGGCTATGTCTGGGTTCCCGGCGCCTGGGTTGAGCCGCCCTATACCGGCGCGCTCTATACCCCCGGCTACTGGGGCGATGGCGACAACGGCTACTTCTGGAACGCTGGTTACTGGGGACCAA
The DNA here is from genome assembly GCF_000178975.2 of Granulicella tundricola MP5ACTX9. Lineage (NCBI taxonomy): Bacteria > Pseudomonadati > Acidobacteriota > Terriglobia > Terriglobales > Acidobacteriaceae > Granulicella > Granulicella tundricola. Next base: position 3,159,212 of record NC_015064.1, read on the forward strand.
CCGTCGGCTACTACGGCGGCATTGACTACGGCTTCGGCTACTTTGGCGTAGGCTTCTACGGCGGCTACTGGAATGGCGGGCGCTTCTTCTATAACCGCGAGTATGGCCATTTCGGCCGTGCCTTTGGTGGTCACTTCTACAGCCAGCACTATGCCGGTGTAGGCGGAATCCACCCGGGCGGCAGCAGCTTTGCTTCGATCAATCGCGGACGCGGTTTTGGGATCAATAATCGTGCCGGAACGTTCAATCAGCAGGGCAACAGCTTCCGCAGCCAGGGCTTCAACGGCAATAACAACGCGGGCAACCGTGGCGGGATCGGGTACCAGGGCTACGCGGGGAACCGCGGCGGCTTTGGTGGCGGTACGCCTGCAGCTGGCAACAACGTTCGTGGAGCCACGGGAACACCGTTCCAGGGCGGCGGCGCACGCGGCTTCTCCGGTAATCCCGGAAGCAACGCTGGCGGGGGTGTTCACACGGCTCCCAGCGGCGGAGGCAACTTCGGCGGTGGTGGGGGTGTTCGCACGGCTCCCAGCGGCGGGGGCAACCCGGGCGGTGGGGGCGGCGGCTTCCACGGTGGAGGCGGCGCACCTGCTGGCGGAGGAGGCGGCGGCTTTCATGGTGGTGGCGGCGGTGGCGGAGGCTCCCACGGCGGTGGGGGCGGCGGTCATCGCTAATCCCTAGACGCTAAACAGAATGACAAAGGCGAGCCAGTTCAGCGGCTCGCCTTTTTGCTTTTCGTGACCACTGAGAACGGACCACTGCGAACTTAGTTTGGCGTCTTCCTTGAAACCCGCAAAGCCATCCCGGCGATGCGCTCCAGTGCGCCTGGATGTGCCAGTGTTCTGGCGTTCGCGCCCATCTCCACGAGGCCCGGCGCATCGTTCAACATCCGCGTGAGCTCTTCCAGCAGACCCTCCGGCGTCAGGCCTGCCTGGATCATCATCGTGGCTGCGCCAGCCTGCACCAACACTTCAGCGTTCTTTCTCTGGTGGTCGTCGGCGGCCTGGGGGAACGGCACCAGGAGTGATGGCCGTCCGCTCGCCGCGAGCTCCGCTACGGTGCTTCCGCTGCGTGCGAGGACCAGGGTACAGGCGGCGTACTGGTGGGGCATGTCGTCGATGAACGCCCTGACCTCCCAGCGGGAGGGGTCGGCTCCGCTGGCTGCGAAGGCGGCGGTGGTTGCCTCGATGTGCCGTGCTCCGGCTTGATGGAGGATCGTCAGGCCGGGGACCGCCTCCAGCAGTCGCGAGAGGATCAGCGGCATGGTGTCGTTGAAGATCTTTGCGCCCTGGCTCCCTGCGGTGATGAGGAGCCTGGGAGTTTGAGCCTCGGTGAGGGGAGCGACGTCGAAGATCGTCGCGCGGACCGGCACGCCCGTCACTGTGGCGTTCCTGAAGTACTTCGTCGTCTGCGCGTAGCTCACTGCGGCCGCGCTTACGAACTTTCCGACCAGCTTGTTCGTCAGGCCCGGGACGGCGTTGGGCTCGTAGGCGACGGTCGGCACGCGCAGCAGGAGTGCCGCCATCATCGCAGGGCCTGACGCGTATCCGCCTACGCCTACGACCACGTCCGGCTTGAACTCCCGCAGCATCGCCACGCATTTTGCGATGCCCAGTGGCAGATCGCCGAGGGTGCGCAGGCGTGTCGCGAGGCTGACGCCCTTCAACTGTCCTACATGGATGAGTTCCAGAGAGAAGCCGGCCTCAGGGACCAGCTTGGTTTCAAGCCCGCGTGCAGTGCCCACGAACCGCACCTCGGCCCCGGCGGTGTCTCGTAGCTCACGCGCAATCGCCAACCCGGGGATGACGTGCCCACCGGTTCCCCCACCCGCAATCAAAACCTTCACCGGCTAATCGATCTCCCGTGTGATGTTCAGCAGCACGCCCATGCCTGCCAGCGTGAAGAAGAGGGACGTTCCGCCGAAGGAGACGAACGGCAGGGTGATTCCTTTGGTCGGAACGAGCGCGAGCGCGACGCTCATGTTGAAGAACGCCTGGATCAGGATCGCGGTGGTGAGGCCGAAGGCGAGGAAGCGCGCAAAGGGATCGGTGGAAAGATACGCCGCGCGCAGGCCGCGATAGCCGAAGGTGACGAACAGCGCGACCAGCGCCAATGCGCCGAGCAGCCCAAGCTCCTCCGAGATGTTGGCGAAGATGAAGTCGGTCCAGGCCTCCGGCAGGTAGTAGAGCTTCTGCCGGCCTTCCATCAAGCCCAGTCCGCGCACACCGCCCGTGCCCACGGCAATCAGCGACTGCATGATGTGAAAGCCCTTGCCCAGCGGATCGGCCTCCGGGTTGGTGAAGGCAATCAGACGATCCCGCCGCCACTTCACCATCCAAAGCATATAAAACATCACCGGCGAAGCCGCAGCAGCTGCCAGCCCAATCCACTTCATCTGCAACCCCGCCAGATAAAGCATCGCTACCGTCACACCTGCACAAACCAGCGCCGTCCCCAGGTCCGGCTCCTTCAGGATCAGCCCAACGAACACCAGCGGAGGCAGCGCCGCCCGCATCACGGTGCCCTTCCAGTCGTCCATCTTGTGGATGCGGGTCTGCAAAAAGTACGCGAGAAACAGCACGCTCATCGGCTTCGCAAGCTCCGACGGCTGAAAGGTGAAGACGCCAAATTTGACCCAGCGATGCGTGTTGTTCAACGCATGCATCGCGAAGACGCTGACCAGAAGCAGCGTGGTGACGGCCATTGCGGGGAAGACGACCCTGGGGCTGTTATAGCGGCGATAGTCCACCTGCATCAGCACCGCCAGCGCCACCAGCCCGGCCACCGCAAAGCCAAACTCCTTCACGACGAAGTAATACGGAGAGCCATACTGCGACTTCGCCACCACCGCGCTCGCAGAGAAGACCATCACCAACCCAAACAGAGTCAGCAGCAGCACCACCCCGAACAGCCACTTATCGACCCCTACGCGCTTCGCCATCCAAAACCTCTAATCCAGACCCAACACAACGTCCCGAAAGACCCGCCCGCGCTCCTCGTAGTTCGTAAACTGATCAAAACTCGAGCAAGCCGGAGCCAATAAAACAATCTCGTCAGAAACAGCAGCCTCAGCCGCAAGCTTCACAGCCTTGTCCAAAGTCCCCGCCTGCACTATCTTCACTACTCCATCCAGTTGCCGCTCAATCTTTTCGGCCGCTGAACCAATCGTATAAACAACCCGGACGCGTTCCTTCAGGAGGGCTGACAGGGTCGCGTAGTCGGAATCCTTGTCCTTGCCCCCCAGGATCAGGTGAATGCCACCCGCAAACGACTCCACCGCCTTCACGGTTGCATCCACGTTGGTGGCCTTGGAGTCGTTGTAGAACTCCACGCCGTTCCGCACCCGGACGAGCTCCAGCCGATGCTCGACCGCGCGGAATCCCTTCACCGCCGCACGGATCGTCTCCGCATCGATCCCCGCCAGCCGCGCCGCGCAGACTGCCGCCAGCACGTTCTCCACGTTATGCGCGCCCTTCAACGCAATCTCGCTCACCGGCAACACGGGCTCCGGCTTGCCGCCCTCTTTGCCAAGGAAGAACACGCTCTCCCCATGCACGAAGGCTCCCTGCTTGACCTGCCGCCGTCCGCTGAACCAGTAGATCTGGGCGCGAGTCTTCGCGGCCATCTTCTGTGCGTTCACATCCTCCGCATTCAATATCAGGAAGTCCTCGGACTCCTGGCAGGCCGTGATGCGAGCCTTCGCCTCCCAGTACCGCTCAAACGTCTTATGCCGATCCAGGTGATCCGGCGTCACGTTCAGCACCATCGCGATGCGCGGCTTGAAGGTGGTCGCGGTCTCCAATTGAAAGCTAGAGACCTCCAGCACGCTCCAGGTCTCCGGCCGGCTCTCTGCGATGAGATCGATCACCGGCAGCCCGATGTTGCCGCCGACGAGGGTCGGCAACGCTGCATCCGCAAAGATCTTGCCGGTCAGTGTGGTCGTTGTCGTCTTGCCATTGGACCCCGTGATCGCGATGACGGAGCCGTCCAGAAAGCGGCTCGCCAGCTCCAGCTCTCCGATGACCGCCGTGCCAAACGCCGCCGCCTGCGCGATCTCCGGCGTCTCCAGCGGCACGCCCGGGCTGACGACGATCAGATCCTGCCGCCGGAAGGTCAGCAGCCCATGGCCGCCGGATTCGACCATGATTCCGGCCTCCATCAGCGCGGGAATCTCCTTGGCCAGCGCCGTTGCGGAGCGCGTATCGCTCACCGTCACCCGGGCCCCGCGATCCCGCAGAAACATCGCCGCCGACAACCCGCTCCGGCCCAACCCAACCACCAACACCCGTTTGTTCTTCAGTTCCATTCTGAAATCCACTCCATGGGTCCAGCTTAGTGCATGAATGCGTGCACTGACTTTGATATCTTAGACAGACTGCAGGTGAGGAGGAAACCGGCCATGACGCATGCGATCGAAGTAGAAATCGATTCCCTCGGCAAGGTTCATCCCGTCGATCCACTCTCCACTCTTCCGGAAGGCCGCGCCATTCTCACCTGGCAGACAGCCCCAGAACACGAGACCATGCTGCTTTCTGAGACTGCCTTAGCCGAAAACTGGCTGGGACCGGAAGAGGACGCCGCATGGGCTCACTTACAGCCGGCGAAGTAGTTCTCCTTCCCTTCCCATTCTCGGACCTGAATCTATAATCGCCGGGGCTCTCGTGCCAACCCTCGTGCCCTTCTGATACAAGTTATCCGTGCATCTGTCGCCCTCCACAGCGCCCCGAACCGTCAGGCCCGGCGAAGAACTGCCGCTCTTCGATCGGCGCTACGCCGTTCCCTTCTTCATGGTGACCGCGCTCTTCTTCCTTTGGGCGATGCCGAACAACCTCAACGACGTGCTGATCCGGCAGTTTATGAAGTCCTTCCAGATCAGCCGCCTGCAGGCCGGGCTGGTGCAGTCCGCGTTCTACTTTGGCTACTTCTGCATCTCGCTGCCGGCGGCGCTGGTGCTGCGCCGCTTTGGATATCGCATTGGACTGGTCACCGGGCTGCTGCTGTATGCGATCGGCTGCCTGCTCTTCTGGCCGGCGGCCCAGGCCAACAGCTACAACTTCTTCCTCTTCGCACTCTTCGTCATCGCCGCCGGGCTCGCCTTTCTGGAGACGGGCGCGGGCTCGTTCATCACGCAGCTTGGCGACCCCGCCACCTCCGAGCGCCGCCTGAACCTTGCGCAGGCCTTCAATCCCCCCGGAACCATCGCAGGGGCGCTCATCGGCACGGTCTTCATCTTTTCCGGCGTGGAGCCCGGCCCCGCCGACGTGCAGACCATGAAGTCCGCAGGCACCTACGCCAGCTTCCTGCACAGCGAGACCCTGCGCGTCATCACGCCGTACCTCGTGCTCGGTACGGTCGTCTTTCTGTTTGCGCTCGCGCTCTTCCGCGTCAAGTTCCCTTCACCCACGCTGAGCCAGGAGCAGTTTCCGCATGAGCCGCGCGGCCCCGTCACCAGCCTCTTCCGCATCCCGCACTTCGTCTCCGCGGTCGTCGCCCAGTTCTTCTATGTCGGCGCACAGGTGGGTACGTGGAGCTTCCTCATCCAGTACGTGCTGGACTATACTCACCAGCCGGAGAAGATTGCAGGCTACTTCCTCAGCGGGACGTTGCTGCTCTTCGCGCTGGGCCGCTTCGTCGCCACGGCGCTGATGAAGTATGTCCGCCCCAACCGTCTGATGGGCTTCCTCGCGCTGGTCAACGTCTTGCTCCTCACCGTCGCAATCGGCTTTCCGGGATGGATCGGTCTCTGGGCGCTGATGCTGACGAGCTTGTGCATGTCGCTGATGTACCCCACCATCTTCGCGCTGGGCTTGAAGCAGCTTGGCCCCGATACGACCCTGGGTGCATCCGTGCTGGTGATGTCCATCGTTGGCGGCGCGGTGGTCACGCCTGCCGTGGGATTTGTGGCCGAGCGCATGCACAGCACGGCCTGGGGATTCGTCGTGCCGCTTGTGAGCTACCTCGTCGTAGCCTGGTTCGCCTTCATAGGCTCCCGCGTGCGGATCACCCCGGCTGAGATTCGGCGCGAAGAGGCGCTGCGCGTCAGCAGCATCTAGCCGCCTCGGCTCTATACGATCCTTACAGTGACTCTTCAGAGTCCAGCTTCCGCAGAAGCCCGCCAATGCGGTTGTTGATCTCCTCAAGGATCAGGCCGAGAGGCCGTTCCGCGGCCGCCGGACTCTCACCAGGCCGCGTGACCCGAGTCGCCTCCTGCGCGCGATCGATTAGCCTCCTGACCTCTTCATCCTCCACCCGCGTCATCAGCTTGGTGATGCGGGCGTTCGCAAGCAAGACCTTGGACGCGAGCTCGTTCGAAGGCTGCAGCCGCTGTGTCTCCAGCTTCACGGAGACGTACTCGAGGATCGCGTCCTGCAGATCGAGCAGCGTCTGCCGTTGGAAGTCGTTGCGCCTCTCCCGCAGCGCCTCACGCCGCGTCAGAAGCCGCGTCTCCACCTCGCGCCGATAGCTGCGTCTCTCCTTCAACCACTCCAGCGTCTGGGAGGAGACTACGGTCAAAAGCGCAGTCAGCAATGCGACACCCGCCGTGATCAGCGGGAACCAGTAGGACAGATTGGAGGTGGAAGCAAGCATCCCGCTACGATACCTGCAACCTGGATCCTGCTCCAGGCAAAATAAACGGGATCGTCTTTTGTCGTGGGTACCTTACCGCAGCTTCAACGTCGTCAGAGCCAGCAATGCGAAGACCAGCGCCAGAATCCAGAAGCGTGCGATGACCTTGCTCTCGCTCCAGCCCAGCAGCTCAAAGTGATGGTGCAGCGGAGCCATCTTGAAGATGCGTTTGCCGTTCCTGAGCTTGTAACTGCCGACCTGCAAGACGACGCTCATCAGCTCCAGAATGAAGACGCCGCCGATGAACGGCAGCAGTAACTCCTGCTTGATGACCACGGCGACCGTGCCGATTGCGCCGCCCAGCGCGAGCGATCCGACGTCGCCCATGAAGATCTCAGCCGGGTGCGCGTTGTACCAGAGGAAGCCGATGGAGCCGCCCACCATGGCTCCGCAGAAGACCGTCAGCTCGCTCACCAGCGGCATGCGCTGGAGCTCGAGATAGTCAGAGAAGACGACGTGGCCGCTGATGTAAGTCAGCACCGTCAACGCGCCGGCGGCGATGATCGTGCAGCCGATGGCAAGGCCATCCAGCCCGTCCGTCAAATTGACAGCATTGGATGCGCCTGCAATCACGATCATCACGAAGAAGACGAAGGGCAGGAACGCAATCCAGTGCAGGTGCGGGATGTGGCCCATCCACTCCCAGACCAGGTCCGGCCGCAGCCGCTTGGCAAACGGAACCACCAGCCGCGTGGAGTAGCTCCCGACGCCCTGCAGCTTGATCAACGTCACCGCCACCGCGCCGCTGACCACGAACTGCGCCAGCAGCTTCTGCCTGCTCGTCAGGCCAAGATTGCGGCGGTTCACCACCTTGATATAGTCATCCGCAAAGCCGATGGCTCCGAAGGCCAGGGTGGACAGCATGACCACCCAGACGAAGGGGTTCGAGAGATCCGACCACAGCAGCGTGGGGACCAGGATGGAGATGCAGATCAGCACGCCGCCCATGGTGGGCGTGCCGCCCTTCTTCTGATGGCTCTGCGGCCCCTCCTCACGGATGTACTGGCCGATCTGAAACTCGCGCAGCCGCTGAATCACAAACGGCCCGATCAGCAGCCCGATCAGCAAGGCCGTGAGGCTCGCAAAGACGCACCGGAAGGTCAGGTAGCGGAAGATGCGAAAGAACCGAAAATAAGGAAACAGCTTCTGGTACAGCAGCCAATAGAGCAAAGGAGTTCTCCGCGTGAATCTCTCAATCTTAACAGCAGTGTCTAACCCAACTTCTCCAAAGCCCGCTCCAGGCGGACGCCGCGTGAGGCCTTCAGCAAGACCACATCGCCTGCTTTGACGTTTGCTGTGAGCCAGTTGCCTGCGGCCTCAGGCGTCTCCACGAAGACGGCCTTTTCACCTGCGCCGCTCACGAGGTCAGCGGCGAGGCCTCTCACGCCGACGATGAGGTCCACGCCTTGCTCCGCCATTCGGCGACCGCAAGCTTTATGGAGCGCCGGCCCTTCCGGCCCAAGCTCCAACATTTCTCCTGCCACCACAATCCGTCGTGTGGCTGGGGTAGAGATCAAGGCATCCACCATTGCGTCCAGTGCCTTCGGATTCGAGTTGTACGAGTCATTGAGCAGCTTTGCACCGCGCCACTCGATCACGGCACCGCGCTTGTCCGTAGCTCGCATCTCCGCAAGCGCAGCCGCACATGCGGTCAATGTCATCCCGCTCTTCCACCCCACGGCAATGGCAGCGAGAGCGTTGGAGACGTTGTGCTTGCCCAGGAGCGCGAGGTGGACCTCAGCCGTGTCTCCGCCAGCGTGGACGGTGAAGCTGACGCCGTCGAGTCCAGCCTCAACTACATTCGTGGCGCGCACCTGGGCTTCATCGCCCAAACCGTACAAGACGGAGTCGACGCCAACTCCAAAGCCGCGTACCCACTCATCATCGCCATTCAAAATTGCAAGTCCATCCGAAGGCAAAGCCTCAATCAGCTCCCGCTTCGCCGCCGCAATCCCCGCGATACCGGCTGGAAAGAACTCCAGATGGACGGCTGCTACGTTCGAGACGACGCCCCACTGCGGCTCTGCGATCTCTGCCAAGCGTTTGATCTCGCCGGAGTGGTTCATGCCCATCTCGATGACGGCAACCTCATGCTCCGCCTCCAACCTCAGCAGTTGCAGCGGCACACCAAAGTGATTGTTCAAATTACCGGCCGACTTGAGAACTGAGAACTGAGAACTGAGAACCGTGGCCACCATCTCCTTGGTCGTCGTCTTCCCTGCCGAGCCTGTGACTCCAATGACGCGTCCGCCCCAGCTCTGCCTGACGCGCAGGGCCAGCAACTGCATCGCACGCAGCACACACTCTTCGCCCTCCGGGACCCAGAGCAGCTTGCACGGGTCCACCTCACGCGGCTCGTCAGAGGCCAGCCAGCGATTGCTGACCACCGCTGCCACCGCACCGTTGGCGAGCGCCGCCTCCACGTAGTCATGCCCGTCCACACGGTCGCCGGTCACGGCAAAGAACAACTCCCCCGCGCCGATCGTCCGCGAGTCGATCGAATAACCAACGGCTTCGCTGGAGGTGGTGAAGTCCCCCTCCGCGTGAATCCAATCCGCAACCTGTCCCAACGTCAACTTCATCGAATCTCCCGCAGCACACGCGCCGCAACCTCTGCATCATCGAACGGCACCGTGCCGGTCTTCAGGATCTGCACCTTCTCATGTCCCTTGCCTGCGAGCAGCACGATGTCTCCACCTTTCACAGCCTTGATCGCGAGGGCTATCGCTGTCGCCCTGTCCGGCTCGACTACACACTCGACGGATGTCTCGCGAACACCTGCCAGTGCCTCATCAAGGATCGCGCCCGGCTCCTCCGTACGAGGATTGTCATTGGTCAGGACGACCAGATCGCTGCCTTCACCGGCTGCGCGGCCCATCTTTGGCCGCTTGGTTTTGTCGCGATCGCCGCCGCAACCGAAGAGCGTGATGACGCGGCCCTTGCCGACCAACTCACGCGCGAGGCCGATGAGATTTCGCAGTGCATCATCCGTGTGGGCGTAGTCCACGACGACTGTGATGCCGAGGTCATTCGGTACAGTCTGGAAGCGGCCTGGAACCTGGTGCAAGCCTTGAGCGGCTTTAGCGATCTCTTCGAGCGTCAGCCCACGGCCCATCGCCGCGCAGCTTGCGGCCAGGAGGTTGTAGACGTTGACCTTGCCCGTTAGTGGCGAGTCGATCTGAACGGCACCGTATGGTGTTTCCCAGAGAAACTGCGTCCGGCCCGCGCTCAAAGCCACCTTGCTCGCTCTGAACTCGCCGGCGTTGATGCCGTAGCTCATGACTTCGGGGCCGAGATCTCGCGTCAGCAGCCACACGCCCGCCGGGCTATCTTCATTGACCACCGCCACGCGTGGTGCCTCCGCGCCGACTCCCTCAAAGAGCCTCGCCTTCGCCTGAAAGTAACGCTCCATCGTGCCGTGATAGTCCAGGTGATCTTGCGTGAGGTTCGTAAACATCGCCACATCGACCGGCACGCCCCACACACGCTCCTGCGCCAGTGCGTGGCTGCTCATCTCCATGACGGCTTCCGTGCAACCTGCCTTCACACCATCCGCAAAGAGAGCGAGCAGGTCGCGGGACTCCGGCGTGGTGTGCTCGCTGACTCGGACCTCATCGCCGATGTGGGTTTCGATCGTTCCGATCAGCAGGCACTTGCGGTTGACGCTCTTGAGCATCTGCTCCAGGAGAAAGGCTGTGGTCGTCTTGCCATTGGTCCCCGTGACCGCGCTTATCTTCAGCACATGCTCGGGATGTCCAAAGACGTTTGCTGCTACGCCTGCAAGGGCTCGGCGACCGTTGCCTACAAGATAGAACGGGACTGCACCGCCCGCTGCCCAGGCCTCGCGCGAGTCCGTCACGATGGCTCGCGCACCATGCGCAATTGCGGTCTCGATGAAGCGATTGCCGTCAGAGCTTTCGCCCTTCATTGCGACGAAGACATCACCGGCCACCACACGGCGCGAATCGTACTGCACGCCCGTTACGTCAGCGGAGCCGGAGCCCCGCTCCAGTACGTCGATACCCGCAAGCGCTTCATCAATCAACATAGAAACACCACGACCTATCGGACGAAACGGACGACGATCTCTGTCCCCACGGGCACCATCGTCCCCGGCAGGGGAACTTGCTCCGTTGCGAGACCGCTGCCTACAGGCTGCACGCGCAGGCCAGCAGCACCAGCCCTTTCAACGACCGCGCGAAGCGGAATGCCGCTGAACTCCGGCACGGCCACACGCTGCCCTGCATCGACTCGCACACCACCATTGGTCAGTGCCTGCACCACAGGAACGACCTTGGGCGCGGCCAACGGACGATCCGCATTGGCGCTCTCATCGGCGATTACAGAGGTCGTGCTGCCGTTGGCATGGAACGCTTCCAGCACACTCTTTGGAAGCAGGCTCTTCAGACCGCTGGAGCGCTTCTCTTCTTCAGTCTCAACGGGCGCAGCCACAGCCAGCACCGGCTTCTCCGTCCCGCCACGCAGCGGATCGTCGGCGGGCAGGCTGTTCACATCCGCGAACATCGCGTTCAGGTCAGCGCCGTTATCGGCTGCGTCGCCGTCGAAGTCATCCTTCGCCTGCGCTGCGGCGACCTGCATCTCCTTCTGCGTCTTGAGCGGCTGATCGTGCGGCACACCCAGATACTCAAGCACCTGCTGCGCGACGCTTGCAAACACAGGAGCGCTCACAGCCGCGCCGTACAGGCTGCCCACGGTCGGCGTATCGATGATCACCGCGACCGTGATTGCAGGATTCGAGATGGGAGCCATTCCCGCGAAGCTGGCGACCAGCTTGGTGTGGCTGTACGTGTGGGTCGCCGGATCAATCTTGTTGGCCGTCCCGGTCTTGCCGCCGGAGCTGTAGCCGTTCAGCGCGGCAGCCTTACCCGTGCCCTCAACGACGATGCCGCGCATCATCTCGCGCATCTTGGCGGAGGTGATCTCCTTGATGACGCGGTGTGCGCCATCGGGCAGTACGGTTGGAAGCTGATTGGCTGGATGGAAGGCCGCGGGCTTGAGCCGCGGATCGCCCTTCATCTCGTCGGTGGACTGCAGCAGAACGTGTGGCGGCATGTACATGCCACCGTTCGCGATGGTGGAAACCATGGTCGCAAGCTGAATCGGCGTCACGCCGATCTCCTGCCCAATGGCAAGCGACATGAAGCTGGTGGCGTCCCATTTCTTGGGGGCACGCAGCAGGCCGCGCGTCTCGCTGGGCAGCTCAATACCGGTGCGGTCGCCGAAGCCGTACGACTTCATATAGTCGTAGAACTTCTGGTTGCCGAGCTTCATGGCCATCTTGGCCGCGCCCACGTCGCTTGAGCGCTCCAGCGCGTACTGCACCGTCACGCGGCCCATGCGGCCGTCCGATTTATCGTCATGCAGCGTGCGGCCCATCATGGTCATCGCGCCGCCCATGCAGTCAACGATATCGGTGGGCTCCACACCCGCGCCGTCCATCGCGGCCGAGTAGGTCACCAGCTTGAAGGTCGAACCCGGCTCATAGATATCGCTCACTGCAAGGTTCTGCAGCACACTGGCGTCCATGTGCTTGGCGTCGTTCGGATTGAAGCGCGGCGAGACCGCAAGTGCCAGAATCTGGCCCGTATGCGGGTCCTGCACGACGACCGTACCGTGCGCGGCCTTGACCTTCGCCATCTGCTCATCCAGTGCCTTCTCCGCCATGTACTGGATGTTGGCGTCGATTGAGAGCACCAGATTCTCACCCGGCTGCGGCTCGTTCTCCGTGCTGCCCAGCGCGTGGCGCTTGGCGTCGAGCGCGGTCAGCATGTGCCCGGAGACGCCGTGCATATCATCGTCGAACTGAAGCTCCAGCCCGCCGAGCCCGGCGTCGTCCGTCCCCACATAACCAAGGACGTGCGCGGCCAGCTCGTTGTTGGGATAGAAGCGCTTGAACTCCTTCTGGAAGTAGACGCCCTTCAGGTTCAGCTCACGCACGCGCTGCGCCGTCTCCGCACTGACGCGGCGTGCGACCCACGCAAAGCCATGCGAGGCATTGAAGCGCGCGTTCATCTGGTGCTGCGAGGTGAAGTTATCGGTGGGGTCCGTGTGGACCAGGCGTGCGAGCATCTGCGACGCCTCCTCGCGATTCTCGCCAAGCTCACTGGGCACCGCGTAGATGCTGTCCACCTGCACGGTCAGCGCAAGCTCTTTGAGGTTGCGGTCATACAGCACACCGCGGCGCGGAGCCACCTCAAACGATCCCTGCTGCTGCCGTGCCGCCAGGCTCACCCACTTGTGATTCTGGTAGACCTGCAGCCAGACCAGCCGCAGCGCAATCGCCAACATCCAGACGATAAAGGCCAGGGCAACATAGGCAAACCGCTTCCGTTGAATGGGAGCGGTGAGTGTCTGCCTCGGCTGCCTTGGCGCGTTATTCGGTTGCATCCCCACCCTGCCTGCTTCTGATTTCTAAAACACTAACGAGAGAGAACGCCCGATGCCGGAACCGCAACCTCAGCGTAGGCCGGGGCGTTAACTTCCTGCCCGGTGAAGCCGTCGTTGCGGATGATCTGTCCGGGCGCGGGTGCGTCCAGACCAAGCTGCTTGGCGATCGTAACGATCCGGCCCGGCTGCGTGAGCTGCGCCTCGTTCAGACGGAGATCGCGATTCTTCTCCTGCAGCACGGCCACCTGCGTCTTCTGCGCCTCAATCTTGTAGCCAACCTCGATCGACGAGAAGTGCTGGTACACATAAACCATGCAGAGCGAAAAGAGTACGGTCATGGCCACGGTGAACAGGCGCATCTCACGCCGGCGCTCCGGGTCGTCCGCCTTCACGATGCGGCTGTTATCGATGTGCTTGGTGAAGAAGACCTCAGGCGTCGGTCCACGGCGAGCGCGGCGCTGCGCCTCAAAGCGCTCTGCATTGCGCTCCGCCACGGACTGGGCACGCCCCCGTGCCGCCCTGGTTCCCATCGCCTCGATCCCCACCGTCATCGTCGCCATTGTCCTACCCTCGTGTACGTCTTCTTTCTGAACTCTTGCCCCTTCTCAGTACGATCCGGGCCGGGATCGTTAGTGGAGGAGGGGACTGTTTGGAGCAAGTTGTCTTTCGCCTGAAAGCACGGTGGGACAACCCCGGCCCGATCTCATGTCATCCTTGAATTGTGTGTTAATCATTGCACTAATAACTGTGCAATGAAACCGCATTTCAAGGCCGTTCTAAACTTTTTCCAGAGCCCTCAGCTTCGCGCTGCGCGACCTTGGATTCCGAAGCGATTCCTGCTCCGCGGCGATGACCGGCTTTTTGGTCAGCACCGTAAACTTCTTGTCCCGGCCCAGCTCACGGAACGCATCCTTGACCAATCGGTCCTCCAGGCTGTGGAAGCTGATCATCACCAGCCTGCCGCCCGGCTTCAGCAGAGATCCCGCGCTCTTCAGCAGCGATTGAATCTCTCCCAGTTCGTCATTAACCCTCATTCGGATTGCCTGAAAGGTGCGCGTTGCGGGATGAATCTTGTCGCCTTTCATTGGAGGGGCCGCGGCCGATATGATTCGAGCCAGTTCCGCTGTCGTCGATATCGGCCGGGCCCTGACAATGGCTCTGGCGATTCTCCGCGACCTCCTTTCCTCTCCGAATTCGTAAATAAGGTCGGCGAGCTCGTTTTCGTCTTCCTCATTTACCACTTGACCGGCCGTCTCCCCGCTCCGCGTGTCCATCCGCATGTCGAGCGGTCCATCCGACCGAAAACTAAACCCTCTGTGCGCCTCATCCAACTGCATGCTGCTGACGCCAAAGTCCGCCAGCAAACCGTCCAGGCTGCCCTTGGCGATCGCGTCGCCGGCCTCCGAGAACGCTCTCGGCTCAAACTGCACCGTCGGCATCTCCGCCCCAAGCTCTTCCTTCAGGGCTTCCAACCGGGCCTGCGCCTTGCTCATCGCATCCGGGTCACGGTCGAAGGCAATCAGCTTGCCCTGCCCGCCCAACTTCTTCGCAATCGCGGAAGAGTGGCCGCCCAGTCCCAGCGTGGCGTCTACATACACGCCGCCAGGCCGCACATTCAGGTACTCCAAAGCTTCTTCTAAAAGAACCGGCACATGCTGCTGTGGCGTCATGCGCTCCCCTGAGGGTGTTTCGTGCTCGTTCAACTGCTAAAGTCCAAACTCTGCGAGTGCTGCCATGTCTTGCATCGAAAGCGGCGCCTTCACCATCTCGGCCTTGAAGTCGTCATGGTTCACGACCTCCAGGATTCCCTGCTTACCCAGCACAACCACTTCGCCATCCACCCGGGCCGACTCCCGCAGAATCTGCGGCAACAGCACCCGGCCCTGCGTGTCCATCTCCACCATCTGGCCGTAGTAGCTCGTCACGTCCAGAAACTTGATCTTTGCCACGGAGGTCGAAGGCATCTTCGCCAGAACCTCCTCCTTCTTCTCCCATTCGGCGATCGGGTAAAGCTGCGCCCGCTTGCCGTCCAGGCTGGTCACGTAAAACTCCTGCTTTTCGGGAAACTCGCGCTTGAAGTCAGCCGGAATCTTCAACCGGCCCTTCTCGTCCACGCGCGCTGGGTGGTTTCCCCGAAACATCGTTTTCTAACCCCGTTTGGCGGTGAACCTTGGTGGGTTCTTCCCAGAGTTGCCTGGGAGGGGTAGACTTTGCTCAGTTCAGCTTGAAGTCGCTCCCTTTTGCTCCACTTTGTTCCACTGCCATCCACATAGTTACTTGTGGCTTGCGCGGTGTAAAGGACTAAGTTGGGGAATCCGGAAGAATAACGTGGGCGAATTGTGGAAAAAACAGCCGGCAGGGTGGATGCCTGTGCAAAGCACTACAGGTAGTGTTAGCTCGGTTGGTTCAGGGCGAATTGGTTACTTGTTTGGCTGAAACCGATCTGATAAGCGAAGTAAAAGCGAAAGTCGCCGACGCAATCCCACATTGGTGTTAGTCGATTTCAGTCTGTCATTGCTGGAATCGGGTGAGCCAATCGCCATTGGGAAAGAGCAAAGCGGGCGTCAACTCCGGTATTGCCTATTCCCTGTCCGCAGCCTCAACCCGGCTTTGCTTCTTGCGTTGCAGAAGCCAGATGAGGTATCCGAGAACGGCCAGGTTGGTCGCCAGCAGGCCGAAGCGGAACAGGCTGGCACGGCGCACCAGCTCAAACAGCTCCCACGGCAGGAACGAGATGGTCAGGAGCAGCGTCAGGTACTCCGCCCAGACCTTCTTCAGCAGCAGCCCGATGCCTTCCGTCAAAGCCAGGCCCGAGTAGCCGAAGGTGAAGAACTCAATCCGCCGCATGGTGTGTGCGTCGACCAGGTCCACCTTCTCCAGCAGGAGTTGCACAATACGGCCTTCCGGGTCGCGTTTCAGCGCCATAGCCAGCCGGATGACCTCATCGCTGAGGTTCTTGTTCATGAAGTGGATGACGCCCAGGCCGGCGCAGAAGAAGAACAGCGCCTTGCTGAGTTTGAACAGGCCAATCAGCAGCAGACCGTTGTCATGCAGGCTGGGACGATCTTCCGTCGCGGCTGCCTCGGTCTCCCGCTCGTTTTGTAGGACCTCTTCACTCATTCTGTTCGACATATCCACCTAGTCCAGTTGACGGTCTCACCCGCCAATTGTCAACGCAACCACAGAAGGGTGGGATCAAGTTTCATATCGGCATCAATTCATAAATAGTGTAGGCAACCCGTCCGCCGCGCAATTTTTTTCTACATCACACTTCCTGTATCGCAATCCATCTTCTTACAGACCTCGTAGAGATGATTGAACGCCTTGATGGAACGACGGAGATCGAGGCGAAGTTTAGAACACACGCACTCAAAGGACGAACACGACTATGAATCTCAAGAAGACCTTCCTCGCCTCTATGGCAGCAGCCGTTCTCGCCGCAACCTCCTTCAGCGCAGTTGCCCAGAAGGCTGACCCCACCGTTGGCGGCGCGGCCATGTACGCCAACAAGACCATCGTTCAGAATGCGATCGCCTCCCCCATTCACACCACCCTCGTCGCAGCCGTCAAGGCCGCAGGCCTGGTCGATACCCTCAGCGGCCCCGGTCCCTTCACCGTCTTCGCACCCACCGATGATGCCTTCGCCAAGCTGCCTGCCGGCACCGTCGATACGCTCGTCAAGCCTGAGAACAAGGACACGCTGGTCAAGATCCTGACCTACCACGTCGTCCCCGGCAAGATCGACTCCAAGAAGCTCGCCAAGGACATCAAAAAGGGCGGCGGCAAGACCATGCTGAAGACCGTTCAGGGTGAAGAGCTCACGTTCATGATGCCTTCGCCTGGCATGATCACCATCACCGATGCCAAGGGCGGCGTCTCCAACATCACCACCGCAGACGTGTACCAGTCGAACGGCGTCATTCACGTCATCGACACCGTTCTGATGCCCAACTAAGCACGCTTCACTCCCCGCATCATCAAACGCCTCCCGATCCGAGCGGGAGGCGTTCTTTTTTGCCCGAAACCCATACACTGACGTTGATGCTTCGTACCGTCCAAGCCACGCGCTACGTGCTCCCACTCCGGGAGGGCGGCTCCCTGCCCGCCATCGTGGAAGCGGACGACCAGGGCCTGTACGTCGTCAAGTTTCGCGGTGCAGGCCAGGGAGCATTGGCGCTCGTTGCTGAACTTGTGGCGGGAGAGATTGCACGCGCTCTCGGACTTACGGTGCCGGAGCTCGTCTTCATCGAGGTCGATCCCATCCTCGGGCGCAACGATCCCGATGCGGAGATACGTTATCTCCTCAAGGCCAGCGCAGGCCTGAACCTCGCGCTCGACTACCTGCCCGGCTCCATGATGTTCGATCCCGCCGCAGGCAACACCGCCTCCGCGGAGATCGCGTCCATGGCCGTATGGTTCGACGCCTTCGTGCAGAATGTCGATCGCACGGCGCGCAACGCCAACCTGTTGCTCTGGCACCGCAAGCTCCACTTCATCGACCACGGCGCGGCCCTCTTCTTCCATCACAACTGGCCCACCGCTCCAGCCAAGGCTGAGTCGCTATTCGCTGAGTCGCAACACCACGTCCTCCTGCCCTGGGCCACGGAGATAGGAGCCGCAGGCACCAAAGCCCGCGGCATCATCACGTCTGAGCTACTGCAAAACATCCTCAGCTTCGTGCCGGATGCATGGCTCGAGTCTGAAGAAGCCACCGCCAGTGAGCGCCGCACAGCATACGTCGAATACCTCACCCGCCGCCTGCAGGCCGCAAGCATCTTTGAAGAGGAGGCGATCCATGCACACCAACGCCTCCTTTGATTACGCCGTCCTGCGTGTGGTCCCGCGCGTGGAACGTGGCGAGTTCATCAACGTAGGAGTCATCCTCCTCTGCCGTGAGAAACGCTTCCTCGGCGCAAAGGTTCACGTCGATGAGCAGCGTCTCCGCGCCCTCTGGCCACAGCTCGATCTCGACGCCATCCGCGAGCATATCGAAGCCGTCAACCGCATCTGCACGGGCGACGAGTCAGCCGGCCCCATCGCAAAGCTCTCGCAGAGCGAGCGCTTCCACTGGCTCACCTCCCCGCGCAGCACCGTCATGCAGACCTCACCCGTCCATACCGGCCTCTGCACAGAAACAGAAGCCCTCCTCGACCGCCTCTACCATCAGCTAGTCGGCTGACTGCATTACATCTCCGACCACTGCCTCAGCAGGTTGTGATAAACCCCCGTCAACTGCACCGCAGAAGCCTTGACTTCATCACCTTCAACCCCCGCAAGCCTCTGGATTGAGCTATCCAGATCGAACAGCAGAGTCCTCTGCGCGTCATGGCGCACCATGCTCTGAATCCAGAAGAAGCTGCTCACCCGGTTGCCGCGCGTGACAGGCTCAACGCGATGCAGACTCGTCGCCGGATACAACACCATGTGACCTGCAGGCAGCTTCACCTTGTGCTCGCCATAAGAGTCTTCAACAACAAGCTCCCCACCGTCATACTCATCCGGCTCCGTCAGAAACAGCGTCGCGGAGAGATCCGTCCTGATCCTCTGGCCCGTAGTCGAAACCTGCCGGATCGCCGTATCCACATGCGTCCCGAACGTTTGGCCGCCCGCGTAGCTATTGAACATCGGAGGAAACACCCGCAACGGCAGTGCGGCAGACATGAAGCGCGGACTCCTTGCCAGTCCTGTCAGCACCATCTCGCCGACGGCGTTCGCCTCAGCCGTCCCTTCCTTCACCTGAGCATTGCGCTTCACTTCACTGGCCTGGTAGCCGGCGGTCACGCGCCCATCCACCCACTCGGCCCCGGCAAGCACACGGCGCGCCTCGTTCACTAACTCCTTGGTCAACACATCTTCAATCGCAAGCAGCATTTCTCTCTCCGAATAAAAAACCGAGCCTCAGCCTACGCTGAAAGCTCGGGCACAAAATTCGTTCTTAGAACTTATAGTTCAAGCCCATCAAAGCATTCGCGCCTTCACCGGGAATCAAGTGGCTCGGATGCGGCAGGTCGATGAAGAACCGGTTCAGCACATTGTTCACGTTCGCCTGCACCTCAAGATGCTCGCTGATGGAACGCTTCAGCATCAGGTTGAAGACCCAGTAACCCGGAACCTGCTTCATTCCGGTCGATAGCACCTGGTAGCAGGTCGTCGTCGTAGCGGTTCCGCAAGGGGCTGATCCAGCCGCGAAGGTCGTAGCGGCACCGAACGTCAACGGCACAAACGGAGTCGTCGAGCTAGCCGTCCTGCTCGCCACATAGTTGCCGCCGACACCCGCGTTGAAGTGGCCCGGCAGGCGATGCGTGATGAACGCATTGAACGTCTGCTTCGGCACGTTCGCCAACTGGTATCCAACCGACGTCGGATAGAACGGTGAGTACAGCACCTTGCTGCTCAGATACGCATAGCCCGCGACGATATCCATCCCCTGCGGCAGGCGGCCGACAGCGCTGACCTGCACACCCTTCACTGCCTGGTTACCCGCCACCACGATGTTGTTGGAGTTGTTCGGGTCCGTCTCACGAGCGTTGTCCTTCTCCGTCCGAAACCATGCGCCTTCCATCATCAGGTGCTCGTTCAGGAAGCTGTACTTCGCTCCGGCCTCATACGTCTCGTTCTGCTCCGGAGCGACGTTCTGCGTAATCGAGGTCAGCGCCAGCGATTCAGCCGATGGATTGAAGCTCGTTCCATAGTCGAAGTACACGCTGCCATGCGAGGTCGGCTTATACACAAACGCCGCACGATACGAAGGCTGCGCATCGACTCGCGAGAACGTTCCAGCCGAGCTCGCCGCCAGCGCCGTTCCGCCCGTAGGCGCCGTAGGCTGGTAGCCGTTGTAACCCGTGTCGAACCGATCCCAGCGCACGCCGCCGCTCAACTCAAACAGCCGTCCCAGGTGAACCGTGTCGACGAAGTAAAGCCCAACGCTCTCCGCCTTCGTATGCACGATCGACGAGATATATCCCGTGCCGCCAAACACCTGCGACGTATTCGGATTGACCAGCGTCGTGGAAGGAACGGTGTTCAAGCCGCTGATCGTGTAGCCGTAGCGGATCGGGTTTGAGATCTCCTGGCCACCCTCAACGCCGCCCACGAACTCATGTTTCAGCCCCAGCACCTTGAAGCGTGCGTTGACCTCCGTCTGATCCCACAGATCGCCTTCAACACTTTTGATCTGGATTTGATTGCGGTTCACCAGGATCGTGCTCGGGTTCACGGCGCCTGGAATGTACGGGCAGTTCGCGCCCGTCACAGAGGACGTGGGCCGTGACGGAACCCAACCACCCACCGGAGCGGGAATGCTCGCATTGGTACAGATCTGCGGCTCGGTAATCTGCGCGTTCCTTGGATAGTTCGCAGCACGCGCAATCGAGTGGACCGTCACATGCGAGTTGAAGTCGTGATCCACCTTCGCCGTGATGATGTCGTCGTTCGTCTTCAGGAAGTTCTGGTCCGCAAAGCCGAAGTAAGCGTAACGGCTGACGCCCGGCGCAAGCTTGTTATAGAACCAAGGCAGACCATAGTCCGGCGTATCGTTCTCATTCAGGTGGATGTAGCTCAGCGTGAATCGGGTCGCCGTGTTCAAGCCGAACGAGATCGAAGGCGCCACACCCAGCCGGTGGATCGCATCGAATGGCCGTCCCGCCACGCCGCTGTCGTTCACCATCAGGTTCAGCCGGAAGGCTGCGCCGTTGGCCACGTCCGGAATCGGCTCATTGATGTCAGCCGTCACACGCCGGGTGAGGTTCGTGCCGAACTGCGCCTGCACGTTGATCAGCGGAGTGACCCCTGGAACCTTGTTCTCCTGGTTGATGACGCCGCCGGTCGCACCGCGTCCAAATGCGATGCCCGCCGGCCCTTCCAGCGCCTCCACCTGCTCATAGTTGAAGGAGTCACGGAAGTAGCTGCCGAAGTCGCGGATACCGTCCATGAAGATATCGTTCCGAGCCGTAAAGCCACGGATCGTCAGATTGTCGCCCTGCGCGCCGGACTCACCGGCCGCCAGGCTGATGCCCGGAACGTTGCGCAGCGCATCCCTCAGCGTAGACACGCCCTCATCCTTCAGCACGAACTGCGGGATCACCGTCACGGACGCAGCCGTATCCAGCAGCGGAGACGTAAACTTCGTCATCGCGACTTCATTTGGCAGCGGCGCGGAGACATCCACCGACTCCGCGTTCTCAATCGAAACCACCGCCGTCCCACCAGCCGTGAAACGCGAGCTCAACCCGGTCCCATTCAGCATCGCCCGCAGCGCAGCCTCATTGGTATAAACACCCGTAACGGCGGAGGTCTGGAAGTCTTCCCCAGCCGTATTTCCCACCTTCACCGCAACCGTTACGCCGGTCGCCTTTTTGTACGCCTCAAGCGCCTCCGGCAACCGTCCCGCCGGAATATCGAAGCTCTTCTGTTGGCTCGCCGCAGTCGTTGCCGAACCATTGTTCGGCACCTGCGCGAAGCTCACCGCGGGCGCACTCACCGCTGTCCATGCCGCAACCATCGCTACTACGGCCATATTGCCAACGCTATTCAATCCAGTCTTTTCAGCCATTTCAGTTTCCTTCAGGCGCACGTTCTCGCTGACCTGGTGCGCGTCTTCTCCAGGCAGCCTCCGAACTCCGACAGATCCGGTCCGATATGTCTAATTTACACGATCTAGGACTGATCCAGTCCACGTTCATTGAATTTTTATGCAGTCTTTTTCATCTTCACTGCTTCCCACCAACAAACTGCCGCGTCCACGCATGGAATCGACATCTCACCCTGTATGCGTCATCACTTTCAG
This sequence comes from Granulicella tundricola MP5ACTX9, assembly GCF_000178975.2. Classification (NCBI taxonomy): domain Bacteria; kingdom Pseudomonadati; phylum Acidobacteriota; class Terriglobia; order Terriglobales; family Acidobacteriaceae; genus Granulicella; species Granulicella tundricola. The sequence continues at coordinate 3,181,032 of NC_015064.1, forward strand.
GCCGAGCAATGGCTCCCCTATCCCATCGAGCACGTCTTCGCCTTCTTCTCCAACCCGGAGAATCTTCCGCGCCTCATGCCCGCATGGCAGAAGGCCCGCATCGAGGAGGCCGCCTTCGCACCGCCGCCTCCGCGCCCTGCAGGCCTGCCTATCTTTCCCGGCATCGTAGCCGGAGCGGGCACCCGCATGACCATCAGCTTCCGGCCGATTCCCTTCTCACCCATCCGCGTACCCTGGGATGCGGAGATTACGGAGTTCACCTGGAACGAGCACTTCTGCGACGTGCAGCACCGCGGCCCGTTCAAGTTCTGGCGGCACTGCCATCGCCTCACGCCGGAGCCCCGCGCCAACACCGGACGTGAGGTCCAGGGCACGCTGATACGGGACGAGGTCGAATACGAACTCCCCCTCGGCCCACTCGGCGAGCTAGCCGCAAAGCTCTTCGCCCCCGCGCAGTTCAAGTCCATCTTCGACTTCCGCCACAAGCGCACCGCGGAGCTCATGCCCCTGCTACGGGTGAGAGAAACGCCGCGCGCCCGCTAAACTAGCCGTATGGCAATCGGCCGCATCATGGCACTGGACGTAGGCAAGGCACGCATCGGCATAGCCCTCACAGACCCGCTGGGCTATACCGCCCAGCCGCTCCTGACGCTATGGCGCAAGACTCGCAACGAAGACGCCCGCAGCCTCCTGCGCCTCATCCGCAAGCACGAGGTCACCCACCTCGTCGTCGGCAATCCACTCCATCTCTCCGGCGACCTCAGCCCCTTCGCCGCCAAGGTCCACGAGTTCGCCGAATACCTCCGCGAACGCACCGAGATCCCCATCCAGCTCTGGGACGAGCGTCTCAGCTCCGTCGCCGCCAACGAGATCCTCGACGAAGCCGGCCACGCGCGCGGCAAGGATCGTAAGTTCATCATCGACCAGGTAGCCGCCGTCCTCATCCTGGAAGGCTGGATGCAGGCACAATATAGGCTCCAATAAAAAAGGACCGAGCCGAAGCCCGGTCCTTCCCTGTCATCGCTTGACCTACCAGCGTTTCGCCGGGCATCCCTTGCCGTCCTGCACGGCAGTCAGCACGCGTGCCGCCGAGGTCAGCTCACGGCTGAAGCAGTTCCCCGTGGAGTCCTTCGACACATAGCTCGCCGAGCTGGCCGTCGGGCCGACCGAGTCCACCGCGGACAGGGATGAGTTATAGACCAGCGCATCGCTTGTCTTTACCTCTTCCACCGTGCTGGAGCTCGCCAGCGAGAAGCCATTGATGCCCTTGCTCTCACTCACCTCATGCTGCTGGTCGGAGCTGACCACCTGCGTGTACGTCCCATCCGTGTTCTGCACGAACGAGTAGTCCAGCTTCAGCGGGAACGCCCAGTGCGTGGCCGTCTGCTCCGCCAGGAAGCCCAGCCGCGTCGTGGTCTTCGAATCCACCGTACTCGTCTGGTTGATGTTCTGAATCTCCGGCACACCAGAGGTCGCTACGTTGAACTTCTGGTTGCTGTCGAAGTTCACCGTAGACTCGACCGTCGTCTCCACGCGTCCCAGGCCCGTATTGACGTATCCCTTCACCACAAACGTGCGCTTGGAGGCCACGTCGACGGTTCCCGTCACCGCACCGTTCGCCGTGGTCAGGTTCTCCACTACAGAAGGCACAGGTGCGGAGAACAGCGTGTTCTCAATCACGTCGCCCCCCGTCTCCGCGCGAAGCTTGTCGCGGTAGAGCAGCAGGTTTGCCGTCGCCAGGAAGTAGCTGTTGGCGTTGTAGACGCTGATGCCCACAACGTGCGGCTTGCCGTCGCTCAGCATCCCCGCAAACGGTGTCAAATCCACGCGATAAGGCTTGAAGTTCAACGTCTCCACGCCCGTGATCGGCTCCCATAGATAAGGATCGATGCCGCCCGTAAAGATCCATGGAGACACCGGCGCCACGCCCGCGGCCTTGCCGTCGATCGTCACCTCCGTCTCACGGAACGCAGTCCCGCCGCCAGTCTCCAGCTCACTGGAGACATCGTTCGGCACACCCAGATACCAGAACTCGTCATTGCTCTGGCTCTGCGCCATCACATCCAGGTAAGCCTTGGTCAGGTTGCGCGGCAGAGTCACCGTCGTCTTGAGCTCGCTGCTCGTCGAATCCAGCTCATATGGGCTGTTCGTTCCGCTCACCGGCACCACCATATCCGGCACCTCCGGCGGGAGGTTGCGCAGGTCGGCCGGATAGAACTGCAGCGTCGCATTGCCGTAGATGCCGCCGTTATACGTGCTGTTGAAGATGTTGTAGACGATGGCGTTGCCGGTCTGTGCGGTCTTGAACAATGCCGACAGATCCGTCACATCACGCTCCACATGCCAGGACGGGCTCAGCGCCGTGCGAGGCTCCGCCGTCGTGCCGTAGAAGATATTTGCATTGCCCAGGTACAGGCTCGCCGTACGGTCGAACTGACGCCCCGCCGTCACGGTAAAGTCCAGGCTCAGCACCACCTTCGCCCAAGGTCCTTTGCAGCCTGCTGGAGGCGTATACGACACCGGATGCGCGGAGTAGTCGTTGAACGCCTCATTGCTGTAAAGCGAGACGGTGCAAGGCTTGGTCGTAGGCCGAGTCACCGGCGGCTCAGCCGTTGCCGGGTTGGAGGAGCCCACCACAGGCGTTGTTGGAACCGTAACCACCTGCGCCCCTGCGATGCCCTGAGCGCAAAACGCGCCTGCAATCACTGTTTGAAAGATAGCTGCACGAAAACGAACAGAAGTGCTCATCAAAGGGCCTCACAAAAATAGAAAGATGTACGAACGTGAATGCGCTCAAGGTAACACATTTGGGTCAGCCATAGCCTCTGAACACCCATTAGGCGGCTGCCCGCTTTTCAGAGAAGATAGGGGGATGCACAAAACCCGCTCCATCAAGGCCGTGAATGCGTCTCGCTGACGTTCGGATTGAACTCCTCGCCGGCCTCACCTCCGCCCTTTCCCTCGTTCCGGAGGTCGTCGGCTTCGCTCTCGTAGCGCATGTCAACCCACTGACAGGCCTCTACGCCGCCTTCATCATCTGCCTCATCGCGGCAATCTTCGGCGGCCGTCCCGGCATGATCTCCGGTGCCGCCGGCTCCATGGCCGTCGTCTCCGCCGGACTGGTCCTCCAGCATGGCGTCGAGTACCTCTTCGCCACCATCATCCTCACCGGCATCCTCCAACTGCTCTTCGCCTGGTTCCGCCTCGGCAAGCTCATCCGGATGGTGCCTCACCCGGTCATGATCGGCTTCGTCAACGGTCTCGCCATCGTCATCGCATCTGCCCAGCTGCAGCACTTCCACACCCGCACCCAGACCGGCTCCGAAGGCTGGATGGCCACCCCCGCCCTCCTCATCATGCTCGGCCTGGTAGCCGTGACGATCCTGGTCACCGTCCTCCTGCCCCGCCTCACCAAGGCGTTCCCATCCGCTCTCGCCGGCATCCTCGCCGCCACTGCCTGCGCCTTCGCCTTCGGCATCCACACCCGCACGGTGGGCGATCTCGCCTCCATCAAAGGCACCCTCCCCACCTTCCATCTCCCCGCCGTCCCATACGATCTCCACACCCTGCGCATCATCCTGCCCTACGCCCTCATCCTCGCCACCATCGGCCTCGTCGAGACCCTTCTCACCCTCAACCTCATCGACGAACTCACCGGCACCAACAGCCAGCCCAATCGCGAGTCCATGGCCCAGGGCCTCGGCAACCTCATCGGCGCCCTCTTCGGCGGCATGGGCGGCTGCGCCATGATCGGCCAGAGCATGATCAACCTCAACGCAGGCGGCCGACGCCGGCTCTCCGGCATCTGCGCCGGCACCTTCCTGCTCGCCTTTATCCTCTTCGGTTCGCGCCTCATCGAGCGCATTCCCCTCGCCGCGCTCGTCGGCGTCATGTTCGTCGTCTCAGCCGAAACCTTCAGTTGGAAGAGCCTCAAAGGCTTCGCCCGCATCCCCCGCCACGACACCATGGTCATGCTCGTCGTAACGGCTGTGACCGTGCTCGCCAACCTCGCAGTCGCCGTTGTCGCAGGCATCGTCATCGCAGCCCTGGTCTTCGCCTGGGACCACGCACAGGAGCTTGAAGTCACCATCACGGAAGAGCCCGGCAGCAAGACCTACCGTCTGAAGGGCAGCCTCTTCTTCGCCTCCGCAGCCCAGTTCACAAGCTTCTTCCAACCCAAGTTCGACCCCGCAGAGGTCTTCCTCGAATTCCACGAAGCCCGCATCATGGACTCCTCCGCACTGGAAGCAGTCGAGGCCCTCGCCACGCGTTACCGCGAACAGGGCAAACGCCTCCACCTCCACGGCCTCAGCGAAAGCTGCGACAAGCTCCTACGCCGCAAGGACGGAGCCGGCCTGCTCCTGTCACTAGCTGACTCCTAGTTCTAGTTTTCTGTCATCTCCGCCGCCGCGTCCTTGATAGCCTGCTCCGGCACCCCATGAGCCAGCAACCTCTGACTGAACTCCTCCACGGCACTCTCCTTCACCCGCAGTGCCTCCCTCTCGGCCAGATGCTTCCGCAGCCCATTCGAGATATAAGCCCGAATCAGCGCCTGGTATCCGCCAAATCCAAGCGTAGGCGCAACCTCCTTGAGATCTTCGATCACATGATCCGGCAAACGCAGTGAGATCAGGGTCATCGGTTTATCAGCCTGCATATTGCGCTTGATGCGTTCAGTCATTTTCATAGCGTCTCCTTTCCGCCCGTTCCGCAAGACGCGCGGAGATAAGGCGGAGCACATCACCTTCCCGAACTACATGAACGACGTACAGCAATCTGTACTCGCTTGTAAGACCGATACACGCCTGCCGCGCCTCTTCGTCAGGACTGGCATCCTCATACCGAGCCAGTTGATCCAGAAAGACCTCCCGAGCCTGCTCGAAGCGAACGCCATGCCATGCCAGATTGCGAGCAGCCTTATCGCTATCCCAGACAAAGCGCTGCCCATCGAGCATCGAATGCATAGCCATATATCTATTGTATATACAACAGATATAAGCTTACAGCGACTAAGAGAAGTTTTCCGTCGGCGGCCTGCTGGTCTCGGTCGTGTAGGATGAAGCGGCTATGCAGGAGAGATTCACTTGCCAATACGCAGTGCAATTTGGAAGGTCGGAGCAAAACCAGAACCGTTGACTGAATCGCTTCTTGCCAGAGAACAAATACTTGAAGATATGATTGTCGCCGCTCCGCAAATACTCTCAGATGAGTGGATGTTGATCGGAAGACAGGAGGACACGGGATTCGGCGGAAGGATAGACTTATTGGCTATCTCGCCAGATGGCTCCCTGGTACTCATTGAACTCAAACGTGACCGGACCCCTCGCGAGGTGGTTGCACAGGCTCTTGATTACGCAAGTTGGCTCAGCAACCTTCGTGCAGATGAAATTGCTGAAATCTATGATCGTTTTGCGCCAAACAGGAGTTTGGAAGCAGACTTCAAAGCACGTTTTGCCCTGAACTTAGACGAGGACATGCTGAATCAAAGCCACGAGATTGTCATCGTGGCCGCTTCATTAGATCAAAGCAGCGAACGGATAGTGAACTATCTAAACGAGCGAAATATATCGATTAACATTCTCTGCTTTCAGATCTTCTCTCATAGCGGCGAACAATTACTCAGTAGGTCGTGGTTACTTGATCCAGTTCGTTCACAGGTCAGCAGTGCTGCCACAACATATAGCGAATCGGAACCATGGAACGGCGAATTTTATTGCTCCTTTGGCGAAGGAGAATCGCGTTCATGGGAAGACGCGACTCAATATGGATTTCTGTGCGCTGGCGGAGGCGTTTGGTATAGCAGAACGCTTGGTCTAGTAAAGCCGGGAGACAGAATTTGGGTAAAAGTTCCCAATATGGGATTCGTCGGCGTGGGAAGGGTTACGGGACAAGCTTCCCCAGCCGCCGCTTTTACTGTGAAGGATTCTAACGGCATTGTGGTACCTATCCTCGATGTCGCAAAGAAAGGTATGTACCACCGTGAGTTTGCCGATGATCTGGAGAAGTGCGAATACTTTATCCCAGTGGATTGGCTGCAGACCTTACCAGTCCGAGAAGCCGTCTGGGAGATTGGTCTATTCGGCAACCAAAATACGGTATGCAAACCCACTACACCAAGTGGCGGTTCACAGTAGATCGCCTAAAACAGAAGTTTACAAAATTCAATGTAGGCGCAGCTTCTAATTAGGTGGCTGACATTCGTTGGGTGGATCACCCGAAACGTATCAGAGCTACGGTGGCTGTGGGCGCCCTACTGCACAGCCAGCCGCTCCCCCACAATCTTTCCCACAAAACCCGCCGCCTTGCTCATAGCACCCTCAGCGGTCAGCCCATACTTCTTCCGCAGATCATCCTGCTTGCCATGCTCGATGAACTGATCCGGCCAGCCCACCCGCACCACCGGCACGGCGAGCTCCTGCTCGTTCACCCGCTCCAGCAGCGCAGACCCAAACCCACCGTCCAGCACATGATCCTCCAGCGTGATCAGCAGCCCGCAACGCCGTCCGTAGAGCGCAACGCACTCCGCATCCACCGGCTTGGCAAAGCGCGGATTCACCAGCGCCACAGACAATCCCTGAGCCTCAAGCAGACCCACCAAGCGGCGTCCTTCGCCCATCATCGCGCCCAGCGCAAACACCGCCACATCGGACCCGTCCTGCAGCACCTCAGCCTTGCCAATCTCAAGCGCCACAGGCTGATCCTTCACCACCGAAGCAGGTCCCGTTCCACGCGGATACCGAATCGCACTCGGCCCGTCATGCAGCATCGCCGTGTACATCATGTCGGCGAGCTCGTCCTCATCCATCGGGTCCATGTGGATCAGCCCCGGAACCCCGCGCAGGTAGCTGATGTCGAACAGCCCATGATGCGTCGGCCCGTCGTCCCCGCTCAACCCGCCGCGATCCATGCAGAACACGACCGGCAGATTCTGCAACGCAACATCATGCACAATCTGGTCGAACGACCGTTGCAGAAACGTCGAGTAGATCGCACAGAAAGGCCGATACCCCTTCGTCGCCATTCCAGCAGCAAACAACACGGCATGCTCCTCAGCGATCCCAACATCGAAGTACCGCTTCGGATGATGCGGCCGGAACAGATCGAGCGCGGTCCCATTTGGCATGGCGGCAGTAATTGCCACCACCTTGTCGTTCCCGTTCGCGAGCTTCGTCAGCGTCTCCGCAAAGATCTCCGAGTATGTCTTCTGCCCCGGCACCTTCGTCTCGCCCGTCTCTGGGTCGTACGGTCCCAGACCATGAAACTTCTTCTGCCCTTCGATCGCCGGCTGAAACCCACGGCCCTTCTGCGTAATGGCGTGCAGCACCACGGGCTTGTTCTGCTGCTTCAAAAACTGGAAGGTCTCAATCAACAACTGCAGGTTATGCCCGTCGATCGGCCCAAAGTAGCTGATCCCGAACTCCTCGAAGATCATGCCGCGGCCCACCAGCCCCTTCGCCGCCTCCTCAGCACGCTTCGCCACATGCAGCGCAGCCTTGCCGCCGAACCGCTCCACCAGCCCCGCCGCCTTGTCATGCAGGGTCACATAAGTGGAGTTCGTCGCAATCTTGTGGAAGTACTCCGCAATGGCCCCGACGTTCTTGTCGATCGACCACTCGTTATCGTTCAGGATGATGATCATCCGCTTCGTCTGCGCGGCAATGTTGTTCAACGCCTCAAAGCTGATGCCGTTCGTGAACGCCGCATCCCCGGCCAGCGCGACGATATGCTCACTGCCACCGGACATATCCCGAGCCACCGCCATCCCCAGCGCAGCGCTCAACGCCGTACCCGCATGGCCTGCGCCGTAGCTGTCATGCTCGCTCTCCGTCCGGAGCATGAAGCCGTTCAACCCCTCCGGCTGCCGGATCGTATGGAAGGTCTTCTCGCGCCCCGTCAGCAGCTTATGGACATAAGCCTGGTGGCTCACGTCGAAGACAAAGCTGTCCGTCGGCGTGTCGAAGACGTAGTGCATTGCAATCGTCAGCTCCACCACACCCAGGTTGGGCCCAATGTGCCCGCCCGTCTTCGCCACACTCTGAATCAACCGCTCGCGAATCTCCGCCGCAAGCATCGTCAGCTCCGCCACGGAGAGCTTCTTCACATCCGCCGGCGAGTTGATCGTCTCAAGAATTCTGCTCATCAGTCTTCGCTACCCATTCCCGGAAGCGTCTCATCCGCGGCCATCACCATCCGCCCACGGTTATCGACGCCCAAACGACAAGTATACGACTCTCCATAACTCGGACCCAGCGCTGCTGGAAAAGACGTGCAACTGGTCACGCACGACTACAAAACGATCCAAACCTGGAACATCTGCCGCCCTCGCCCAGCCCTCGCAATTTGCGACTTCAATTTGTGGTGCGCTTGTGGTGATTTGTGGTCCCGTTCTTACGCCCTTATTCCAGCATTCCTTCATGCACAACGCTCGAAACCGGCTCCGTCCGGAACGCTCCCTCCCACCGCGCAATCACCGCGCTGGCCAGACAATTCCCTACGACATTCAGCATCGTCCGCCCCATATCCATCAACGCATCGATGCCTAGAATTACAAAGATAGGCTCGGTCGGCAACCTAAACGTAGCCGCCGTCGCCAGCAGCACCACCAGCACCGCACGCGGCACTCCAGCCACCCCCTTGCTCGTCAAAACCAGCGTTCCCATCATCACAAGCTGCTGACCCCACCCCATGTGGATACCCGCCGCCTGCGCCACAAAGATACTGGCCATCGCCAGGTACAACGTGGAGCCGTCCAAATTGAAGCTGTAGCCCGCAGGTATAACAAAAGAAACGATCCTACGGGGTACACCGAAGGCTTCCATCGATTCCATGGCCCGCGGCAGCGCCGCCTCGCTCGTAGCCGTAGCGAACGCAATCGTAGCCGCCTCCGTCACCGCCTTCACGAATCCGAGGATCGGCACCCGAGCCAGCAGAGCCACCGGCAACAGCACGAACAACACAAACGCGATCAACGCTAAATAAAACGTCATCAACAACTTACCCAGGTTGACGAGAACCCCCAGCCCCATGTGCCCGACGGTGAATGCCATCGCCGCCCCCACCCCGATGGGCGCAAAGTACATGACGACGTTGGTGAATTTGAACATCACCTCACTCAAACTCTCGCAAAGCCGCATCACCGGCCCGCGCTTTTCTTCGCTCAAACCAGCCAGCGCAATGGCGAAAAACACGGCAAACACAGCCACTTGCAGGATCTGACCGTCTGCAACCGACTTCGCAATATTCTCTGGAAACACGTGCAGCAGAAAGTCATCCCAGTGGGTCGGCGCAACCTTCGCCAACGTCTCCGTCGCGCCAGCGGCCACAGGGATTGAAAGTCCAACACCCGCCTTCGAGATATTGATCGCCAACAGCCCGATCACCAGCGCGATCGTCGTAAGTACCTCAAAGTAAAAGAGCGACTTGATCCCCATCCGTCCCACGGACTTCAGATCCCCATGCCCCGCGATCCCCACAACCAACGTCGCAAAGATCAGCGGAGCCACAATCGTCTTGATCAGCCGCAGAAAGATGTCGGAGAAGACGCGCAGATTCACGGCAAACGCAGGCGCATCGAACCCCAGCTCCGCACCGGCCACCATCGCCACAAAGATCCACGGCGTCAGGGTCCGCCGCCGCGCGGCAAACACCGCCAAAATCCCAATCGCCACCCACCGCAGCGCAATCGCCGCCACCGCATGACCTTGCTGCGCGTGCAGAATCACACAGCCAAGCAGAAAAAAGAGCGCGGCTGCGCCAAGAAGAATTCGTTCCGTCTGGGGTTTTGACATTGGGAGGAAGAATAGCAGGTCACCCCCGCTCAAGCCGCCTGCATCGGCCTCTCAGCGGCTTCGTCCTTTGCCTCTTCATCGGCAACGCTTCTCACCTGCTCCCGCGCCCTTCTGCACCAGGCAAGTACACCGAGCAACGCAATACAAAGCCCACCGGCATAAAACTCGCTCCGAATCAGAGAGAAGCTGCCGACCATGCTGTTCTGGATGTCTGTCGCAAGGGGCTGAAAGTTCAGCGCCACGATCAGCAACGCAAATCCTGCGACACACCATCGCGACCACGCCGCAGTCAGCCGTTGGTTCTCTTCCACGATGACCATGAGCGGCACCATCAGCAGAACGAAGTAGTGCGTCCAGGCAATCGGCGCAAAGATCGTGGCGGCCATCAGCGCGATCATCGCGCCCAAAGGAGCAGCACTCAGACCGCGCGCCGCATTCCGCCGGTCAATCACGCCGCCGAGGACGGTAAAGCCGACCATCAGAGCCGTCGAACCGATCCGCACGCTGTCAGGCAGCCCCAGAATCCTGAAGCCGTAGATCTCTCGAACGTTATAACCGCCTTCCATGAACCAGGCCACAAAGGACTGGTTATTCATGGAGAGCAACAGAACTCGTGACACCCGATGCAGGCAGGCAAGGTAGGTCGCAAAGACCTGCGGCCCTGTAGTGAGCAGCGTGATCACGACCAGCACCGCCGACCAGGCCACCATGCTCGCCGCTGCCCTGAACCGTCTCGTCAGCAGCCAATAGATCAGCAGCATCCCCGGCGTTACCTTGACCGCAGTCGCGCACGCCAGCAGCAATCCAGCCGCCACGGGACGCTCGCGCTCAGCGAGGATGAGCGCCGCAATCGTCATCACCAGAAGCAGCATATGCGTCTGCATCAAGGCCATCGCATAGCCGAACGGTTCAGAGAACCAGAGACACGTCACCACCAGCGCCATCGCATAGGAATTGAACATGGAAGGAGCCCAGAACCGCGCCGTCAGCCAGAGGCACCCCACAAAACTCAACATCGTCAGAACCGTGAAGATCTCTTGAAAGGTCTGAAACTCCGTGCCGGTGCAAAGCGGCTGCAGCACCCACGCCCATAGCGGCGTCTGCACATAAGGATGAAGAAACGCGGTGAACTCCCCGGAGTCTGCCGCATCCTGCCACGGTTTATCGGGCCCGATCGCCGCGAAGTCCTTGGGGTCATGCGCGTACAGGTGAGAGACCTGCCCCGCCGCAACCAGCCTGCAGCCCACATAGGAGGAGCCCAGGTCATCCCCGTCGTAGTCGCGATATTCCGCAAAGGAGAGCACGGCAAACAGCATCAGGATGACGGCGATCATCCATGGTCCAGCGGGCTGGTCCTTCAGGGAACGCAGAAAGATGCGCAAAGAGAGAAGACCTCGAATGTCGTTCTGGAGCTGTTCGTTAGAGTGACGCGAGCGCGAATGGGTCGCCCGGATGATGAAACAGGAACTATTCGCCGCTGAAAATCGTAAGATGAACGAACAGCGAATTTAGTTCCAGGCAGTTTTCAGGAGATGTCTCTTTGCGCAAAGTTCTGTCCGTGCTCGCCGCCTCGTTTGCCGTAGCGCCCTTCGCGATTGCCGCCCCGCCGCCCGCCAATCCACATCTCCTGCAGCGGCCCGCACTGACCCAGACCCAGATCGTCTTCAACTACGCCGGAGACCTGTGGACGGTTGACCGCAAGGGCGGCAAAGCCACGCGCCTCACCGCTGGCGTCGGCATCGAGACCGCACCCGTCGTCTCGCCGGACGGCAGTACCATCGCCTTCTCAGGCGAGTACGACGGCAACACCGACGTCTTCACCATTCCCATCGCAGGCGGCATCCCTAAACGCGTCACCTATCACCCCTCCATCGACGTCCCCGTAGCCTGGACACCGGACGGCAAGCAGATCATCTTCCGCTCCGACCGTCAGGCCACCAGCCGCTTTGCCCAGCTCTTTGAGGTCGCGCCCACCGGCGGCGTAGCCAAGCTGCTGCCACTGCCCCTCGCCTACCAGGGCCAGATCTCAGCCGACGGCAAGATGATCGCCTACTCCCCGCTCGCGCCGGCCTTCGGCTTCAACTACACCAGCTACGTCTCGTGGGGCAACTACCGCGGCGGCCGCGCGGGTACGGTCAACATCACCAGCCTGCCTGACCTGACCACCACCGCCATCCCGCATGAGAAGGCGTCGGACTTCTCGCCCGTCTGGTTCGGCAACAAGGTCTACTTCCTCTCAGACCGCAAGGGCTCCGTCAGCCTCTTCTCTTACGACCCCGCCACCAAGGCCGTCACGGAAGCCCTCCACAACACCGGATCAGACATGCACTCCCTCTCCGCCGGCCCCGGCGGCCTGGTCTACGACCAGCTCGGCGAGATCTATCTCTTCGATCCCGCCTCCGGCAAGTCCCACATGATCGAGATCGACGTCACCGGCGACCTCCCCGAGGTTCGCGAGCGCATCGAGAACGTCAGCGCCGAGATCGAACACGCCGGCATCTCGCCCACCGGCATCCGAGCCGTCTTTGAAGCGCACGGCGAGATCCTTACCGTCCCCGTCAAGCACGGTCCTACCCGCGACCTCACGAACACCCCCGGCGCGATGGAGCGCTGGCCCGCCTGGGCACCCGATGGCCAGTCCATCGCTTATTTCTCCGACGAAAGCGGCCTCTATGCCCTTCACGTCGCCAGCCAGAACGACGACGGCCCCGTCAAGAAGTTCCCCCTGGCCGCTGAAGCCGCCTACTACTTCCAGCCCAAGTGGTCACCCGATTCCAAGAAGATCGCCTTCTACGACAATCGCCTCAACCTCTGGATGCTCGACATCGTCACCGGCAAGCTCTCGCACGTAGGAGAGAACAACTTCTTCTCCGGCATCGACCGCGACTACGCCTGGTCGCCCGACTCCAGGTGGCTCGCCTACTCGCGCACCGAAGACAACCACCTGAGCTGCCTCTATCTCTACTCCACCGAGACCGGCACGAGCACGGTCTTCACGGACAAGATGGCCGACTCCGGCAACCCCGCCTTCGACCGCAACGGCAAGTATCTCTACTTCACCGCCAGCACAAACCAGGGCGGCACAGCCTTCGGCCTGGACATGACCAGCGATCTTCTCCGCACCACGCGCAACCTCTACGCGCTGGTGCTCGCCGCGGATGCCCCCAGCCCCGTTGCACCTGAGAGCGATGACGAGAAGACCCTCGCCGAAGCCAAGGAACACAACAAGGACATGGGCGACGAGCCCACCACGACTCCTGCAAAACCAGCAGGTCAGAAGCCCGACGAAGCCGCCGAGGCCAAAGCTTCCATGCCCGCAGTCCCCACCACCAAGCCGACCAAGATCGATCTCGCAGGCATCGAGACCCGCGTCGTCGCCCTGCCGCTCCCGTCCCGCCGCTACACCGATCTCGACAGCGGCAAGGCCGGCGGCTTCTTCTTCGTCGAGCACAGCGAAGGCGGTGGCCCCGGCACCCTGAAGCGTTTTTCGCTTGAATCCCGCAAGGCCGAGACCATCTCCGACCGCGTCGAGTCCTACTCCCTCTCCGCCAACGGAGAGAAGGTTCTGCTGGAGCAGCCTCACGGCGGCGACGGTGGCACCCCGAACTACTCCATCGTCCCCGCAACCCCCGCCCCCGCAGGCGGTAAGCCCGGTGGAGACAGCGGCGTCCTCAACCTGGCCGACATGCAGATCCGCACAGACCCCGCCGCCGAGTGGCGTCAGATGTACCACGAGGTCTGGCGCGTCGAGCGTGCCTACTTCTACGACCCCCACTTCCACGGCGTGGACACCGTCGCCGATGAGAAGAAGTTTGAGCCCTACGTCCGCTCCATCGCCTCGCGCACAGACCTCAACTACATCTTCCAGGAGATGCTCGGACCCTTCTCCGTCGGCCACCTGCGCGGTAACGGCGGCGCGATCCCGGAGGCCAAGCGCGTCCCCGGCGGTCTGCTCGGCGCGGACTACACCATCGTCAACAACCAGTACTGCATCGCCAAACTCTACGACGGCGGCCACTGGAACCCCAATATGACCGGCCCGCTCACCCAGCCCGGCCTCAACGTCCATGTCGGCGACTGCATCACCGCCATCGGCGGCAAACCGCTCACCGCAGCCGAGGACATCCAGCGCCCGCTCGAAGGCACCGCCGGCCACGCCGTCACGCTGCGCCTCGCCACCGGCAGCGCTCCCGCACGCGATATCACCATCATCCCCATCCGCAGCGAAGCTTCCCTCCGCAATGTCGACTGGATCGAGAGCAACCAGAAGAAGGTCGATCAACTCTCCGGCGGCAAGCTCGCCTACGTCTACCTGCCCGATACCGGAGAAGGCGGCTTCACCAACTTCAACCGCTACTACTTCGCCCAGGACAACAAACAGGGCGCCATCATCGACGAGCGCTTCAACGCCGGCGGCCAGGTCGCCGACTACATCATCGAAGCCATGAAGCGCCCGCTGCTCAGCTTCTGGCAGCCGCGTTACGGAGCGATCGACCGCACCCCCACCGCCGCCATCCTGGGGGCCAAGGTCATGATCACCAACGAGTTCTCCGGCTCCGGTGGCGACGCCATGCCGTACCTCTTCCGCCAGCAGAAGATCGGTCCGCTCGTCGGCAAGCGCACCTGGGGCGGCCTCGTCGGCATCGGCGGCATTCCGGTCCTGATGGATGGCGGCAACGTCACCTCGCCCAGTTTCGGCCAGTTTTCCCCATCCGGCGTCTGGGATGTGGAAAACAAGGGCGTAGAGCCGGACTTCCCCGTCGACCAGGACCCCAAGGCCGTCAGCGAAGGCCATGACCCGCAACTGGAAAAAGCTGTAGCCCTGGCTCTTGAAGGGTTGGAGAAGAGTCCCGTTCCGGCACCCAAGCGTCCTCCGTTCCCGGACTACCATAATCGTTAACCCCGGAATGGGCCGGAATGCTACGATCTACCATGTTCCGGACCAGTCTTAGGGCCTTGTTTGTCATCGTTGCGGTCGGGGAGGGCATGGCCCAGCAGCTCCCCGGCACTATTCCAGGCCAGACTGTGCCATCCGGCAATTCAGGCTACCGCATCATCAGTCCGCTCACGCTGCCTGTCCTCACCCCCGGAGTGGTGGAGTTGATGGAGCTGGAAGGACGCTTCCAGGAAGCGGTCGCCGCAGGCGGGGGCAAGGTCTTTTCAGAGTGGTTTGCAGACGATGCCGTCGTTCTCAATAACGGCAAACCCGCCATCCTGGGTCGCGGCGCCATCACGGCCCAGGCCCAGTGGGACCCCAAAAGCTACCAGCTCACCTGGAACCCCCAAGGCGCGCAGATGGGCCCGTCCAACGACATGGGCTTCACCTGGGGGCACTACGACGGCAAATCAATCAACCCGGACGGACATCCAACCGTGACTTCAGGACGTTATTTTACGGTGTGGAGAAAATCCAAGGATGGCGTCTGGAAGGTCATCCTGGACGCCAGTGCGAACGAGCCACCTGGAGCCGGAGATTGCTGCTCGCTCCCCAAACCCTGAGCGATCCGTGCGCCTGCAGGATCGAAGCTCTTGATTGCATCATCCCCCGTAAGTATTACAGCCAATCTCGCCCGCCCTCCTTACCATGGCAACTAAGCGATGAAAACTCTCTCCAGAGACGAAGCGCTACGGCTTGAAGCCCTCGAGGAATACGAGGTCATCGGAACCGCGCCTGATTCTGGAATCGACGACCTTACGCAGCTCGCCGCGCAGATCTGCGGCACCTCCATGGCGGGCATCTCGCTCGTGGGGGCAGATGCCGTTTACTTTCAATCCCGTTTCGGACCGGGTCCACCACGACTGCCGCGCGGAAGCGTCCCCTGCGAGACCGCGATCCTGGGCGATTCGGTCTATGAGATCCCGGACGCGCGTTACCATCGCGACTACCGTCCGGACGGCATCATGGTCGCCGGCCGAGTCACCCGTTTCTACGCCGGTGCGCCCCTCGCCGGGGGTGCGGGCATCAACATCGGCTGTCTCTTCGTGCAGGACTCCGCACCGCGCACCCTATCGGAGACCCAGAAAAGCGCGCTCCAGGTGCTTGCCCGCCAGGTCACCACACGCTTTGAACTCAATGCCCGCGTCCGTCACATGGACCGCGCCGGTCGATCGCGGCTGCGCGTCGAAAGCGCCCTCAGCGTCGAACGCAACTTCGTCTCCGCCATGCTCGATACTGTAGGTGCGCTGGTCCTCGTGCGCGATACCGCCGGCCGCATCGTGCGCTTCAACCGCACCTGCGAAGCCGTTTCCGGTTACGATCTGCAATCCATGGTCGGCCGTTACGTCTGGGAGAAACTCATCCCGGAAAACGAGGTCGCGGAATCCGTCTCGACCTTTGAGCGCATCGTCAACGGCTCGTCCCCTACCAGCTTTGAAAACCACTGGCTCCGCCGGGATGGCAGCCTCCGCCGCATCGCCTGGTCCGCCACCGCGCTCGTCGATCCCCAGGGGCAGACCAACTTCATCATCTCCACCGGCATTGACGTCACCGAGCAGCGCGAGGCGGAAGACACCCTACGCGAAAGCGAAGCACGCTACCGCCAGCTGATCGAAGGCTCGCTGGGCATGGTCTGCACGCACGACCTGGAAGGCAAGCTGCTCTCCGTCAACCTGCACGGTGCTCAAAGCGTCGGGTATGAGGTCGAGGAGCTGATCGGCCGCAACCTCGCTCTGCTACTCGCACCGTCACGCAGACCACATTTCCAGGACTATCTCCGCCAGGTCCAGCAGACCGGCGAAGCCCAGGGCCGCCTTTACCTCACGCATCGCAACGGAAGCGAACGCATCATCGCCTACCGCAACAAGCTCATCGAGATCGCGGGGCGCGAGCCTTACGTCCTCGGCTTCGGCGTCGATATCTCCGAGCAGGTTCAGGCGGAAGGCAAGCTGCGCAACCTCATCGACCAGTCCAACTCCATCCTGGAATCGGTCGGCGACGGCATCTACGGACTCGATCTTGAAGGCCGGGTCACCGTCGTCAATCCCGCAGCCGCGCAGATGCTCGGCTACAAGCCCCATGAGCTTCTGGGCCGCAACATGCATGAGGTCATCCACCACACCCGCGCCGACGGCTCCGCGCACGACTTCCATGACTGCGCCGTCATGCGTGCCATCGATGCGCTTGACACCATGCGCGTCTCGGACGAGGTCTTCTGGCGCAAGGACGGCACCTGCTTCCCGGTCGAGTACGTCGCTCGTCCGCAGATCGAGGCCTCCGAAGACGGCATCCGCCCCGGCCGCGCCGTCGGTGTCGTCGTCGCCTTCGCCGATACCACGGAGCGCCGCCAGCTCGACCGCATGAAGGACGAGTTCATCTCAACCGTCTCTCATGAACTGCGCACGCCGCTCACCTCCCTGCGCGCAGCCCTGGGCCTCGTCACCGGTGGTGCTTTAGCCACGCGTCCGGACAAGATGAAGCAGATGCTTCAGATCGCCATCGCCAACACCGATCGACTCGTCCGCCTCGTCAACGACATCCTGGATATCGAGCGCATCGGCAGCGGGAGTTCTGAACTGCGTCCCGTCATGTCCGCCGCAGAAGACCTGCTGGAACGCGCCACCAAGATCCACCAGGGCGCCACCTTCAAGCACAACGTGCGCTTCCGCGTGGAAAGCAACGATGTCCGCGTCTGGGCAGATCCCGACCGCATCCTGCAGGCGCTCTCTAACCTCATCTCCAACGCCATCAAGTTTTCGCCGCCCGAAGGCGAGATCACCCTCACCGCCCGCTACCTCGACGAACAGGAAGCCCAGTTCGACATCAGCGACCAGGGTCCGGGCATCCCGCAGGATCGGCTTGAAAATATCTTCGAGCGCTTCCAGCAGGTCGACGCCTCAGACACCCGCGCCATGGGCGGCACCGGCCTCGGGCTCGCCATCTGCCGCAGCATCATCGCCCAGCACGGCGGCCGCATCTGGGCCTCCAGCCCCCCGGGCAAGGGCGCAACCTTCCACTTCACCTTGCCCACCAAGGCCGTCGCCCATCTCCGCTAAAACTGGGTGCCCCACGTCTCGATTCTGAGACGTGGGTTGGACCACCCTTACTCCTCGTTCCCCCGAAGACTAGCAATTACATTGAAGTCTTCCAGCGTCGTCGTATCCCCCGTCACCGTCCCGGTCGTCGCAAGCTCCCGCAGCAGACGCCGCATGATCTTGCCGGACCGCGTCTTCGGCAGCGACTGCGTGAACCGCAGGTCATCCGGCCGCGCCAGCGCACCGATCTCCTTCGCCACCCACTGCCGCAGTTCGTTCTTCAACTCATCCGATGGCTCATGGCCCTCCTCAAGCGACACGAACGCAGAGATCGCCTGCCCCTTCATCTCATCCGGCCGCCCGACGACCGCAGCCTCGGCCACCTTGGGATGTGCCACCAGCGCGGACTCGATCTCCATCGTCCCCAGCCGATGCCCGCTGACGTTGATCACGTCGTCCACGCGCCCCATCAGCCAGTAGTATCCATCCGCATCGCATCGCGCGCCGTCGCCGGTGAAGTACGCCCCCGGAATCTCAGAGAAGTAAGCCTGCTTGTACCGCTCCGCATCTCCATAGATCGTCCGTGCCATCGAGGGCCAAGGCTTGCGGATCACCAGCAACCCGCCCTGCCCCGCAGGCACCGGCTCGCCTTCTTTTGTAACAATCTCAGGCACAATCCCAAAGAAAGGCCGCGTCGCCGATCCCGGCTTCGTCGCCACCGCGCCCGGCACCGGCGCGATCATGTGAGCACCCGTCTCCGTCTGCCACCATGTATCGACGATGGGGCATTTCTCATGCCCAATCTCCCGGTAATACCACATCCAAGACTCAGGATTGATCGGCTCACCCACCGTCCCCAGCAGCCGCAGCGAAGCCAGTGAGTACGGCTTCAACCACTCGCCGCCCCACTTGATGAACGACCGGATCGCCGTCGGAGCCGTGTAGAACACCGTCACCTTGTGATCGTCGATCAGCTTCCAGAACCGGTCCGGCTGCGGATGATTTGGCGCACCCTCATACATCAGCACCGTAGCGCCATTCTGCAGCGGCCCATAGACCACGTAGCTATGCCCCGTCACCCATCCGATATCCGCCGTACACCAGTACACATCCTCTTCCCGCAGGTCGAAGTTGTACTTGCTCGTCAGATACGTCCCCACGGAGTACCCACCCGTCGTATGCACCAGCCCCTTCGGCTTGCCCGTCGTCCCGGACGTGTAGAGGATGTAGAGCGGATCTTCCGACTCCATCGCCTCCGCCACGCAAGCCTGCCCCGCAAACTTCGCACTCTCCTCATCCAGCCAGAGGTCGCGCCCTTCCTTCATCGCCACCGCGGTCCCGCTGCGCCGATGCACCAGCACGCTCTCCACACCCGGGCACTTCTCCAGCGCCTCATCCACGATGGCCTTCAGCTTGACCTCGCCCCCGCGCCGGTACGACGTATCCTGCGTCAGCACCACCTTGCACTCCGAGTCGTTGATCCGGTCTACCAGCGCATGCGCCGCAAACCCACCGAAGATCACGTTATGCACCGCCCCCACACGCGCACAGGCCAGCAGCGCAATCGCAAGCTCCGGGCACATCCCCATGTAGATCGCCACGCGGTCGCCCTTCTTCACACCCAGCGACTTCAGCACATTCCCGAACACCTGTACCTGCTCCAGCAGGTCGCCATACGTCAGCCGTTTTACCTCACCCGGCTCACCCTCCCACACGATGGCGACCTTATCCCGCCGCACCCCCAACGCATGACGATCCACACAGTTGTGGCAAAGATTCAGCCGCCCACCCTCAAACCAACGCGCCGACCCCATCTCACCTTGAACCACGGAGGTAAACGGCGTAAACCACTCCAGTTCGTTCGCAGCGTCGCTCCAGAAGCCTTCAGGATCGTCGACGCTCCGCTTGTACATCGCCTCATAGTCGTCCAGCGACGTTACATGGGCCTTCGCCGCAAACTCCGCAGGCGGTGCAAAGACGCGGTCTTCCCGCAGAAACGAGTGCATATTCGTGTGAACGGTGGTGCTTTCCGTGGCGCTGTTGCTGGAGCTGGACACGCTTGAATTCCCCCTTGAGACCATCCTCGAAAAGGTACGCTATGCGCCATACCAAGAGCAATTTGTCCCAATTCCATACACCAAACAAAGAAATGAGATCATAGACCGCTGTTCAAACGTCTATTAACTCATGTACATATGTACTCGTACACTGGTCCGGCGACCGCTTTGACGAGATCACTCGCTAGCCATCGGCGTCGCGCACCCACATTTTGCCTTCCAGGAGTTTTACGATGAGCACGTTGAATCGGTGGTGGATCGCCCTTGCCGGCATTCTGTTGCAAATGGCTCTCGGAGCCGTCTATGCCTGGAGCGTCTTTCGCGCGCCTCTCGCCAAGCAGTTTCACTGGTCCATCTCTGAGGTCACCCTCACCTTCACCATCGCCATCATGGTGCTCGGCTTCGCCTCCTTCTTCGGCGGCCTCTGGCTCAAGAAAGTCGGCCCCCGTGTCGTAGCGCTCACTGGCGGCGCACTCTACGGGATCGGCGTCTTCCTCGCCAGCTTCTCTTCCATCGGCCTGTGGTGGCTCTATTTGACCTACGGCGTCATCGGCGGTATCGGCCTGGGCTTCGCCTATATCGTTCCCGTAGCCGTCCTCCTCAAGTGGTTCCCGGATAAGCGCGGCCTCATGACCGGCATCGCCGTCGGCGGCTTCGGGGCCGGAGCCCTGGTCACCGCGCCCATCGCCACGCGCCTCATTCAGAGCATCGGCGTCCTGCATACCTTCGCCTATCTCGGCATCGCCTTCCTCATCGTCACCGTGGCCGCAGCCACCTTCATGCAGAACCCGCCCGAAGGCTGGCAGCCGGAAGGCTGGACCCCCACCCAGAAGCAGCTCGTCCAGGAGCACGCACGCAGCTTCACCCTCGGCGAGGCGCTCAAGACCTGGCAGTGGTGGGCGCTCTGGCTCCTGCTCTTCCTCAATACGTCTGCGGGTATCTCGATCATCTCCCAGGAAGCTCCCATGTTCCAGGAGTTTGCCCGTGCCACCGCCATCATCGCGGCAGGCATGGTCGGCATCGTCAGTATCGGCAACGCGCTTGGACGAGTCTTCTGGGCCTGGGTGTCGGACACGCTCGGTCGACGTATGACCTTCGTCTCCATGTTCGTCATTCAGATCCTGCTCTTCTGGCTCCTGCCGAGCCTGCATGCCGTTCCCATCGTCACCGCCATCAGCTTCATCATCCTCATGTGCTACGGCGGCGGCTTCGGCACCATGCCGGCGTTTGCAGCAGACTACTTCGGGCCGGCCAACGTGGGTTCGATCTATGGCCTGATGCTCACCGCATGGGGCTTCGCCAGCGCCTTCGGTCCTCTGCTCATCGCGCATCTGCGGCAGTCCAGCGGCACCTACGCGAGCGGTCTGCACATCATCGCGATGATCATGGCCGTCTCTGCTCTGCTGCCTCTCGTCGTCAGACCGCCTGCCGTCGCAAAGGCTTGAAAACAAGGACAAAACTACCCACGACCCACGAAGCTTATTCCCTTTATCGGGAGTAATTTTCGTGGGTCATTAGTTGTACAACCATAACCTTGTAGCGAGGCGCAAATTGACGATAGGGTAAACACAGACAGGTTGTTTCAACGTCCCCTGAGGTCACACACTATGCCCGATATCGCCATCGCAGCCAGCTTCATCCTCATCATCCTTATCCCTTGCCTCGTCGCGATGACCTCGGTCGAAAAGTCAGAGCCGGCACCCACCCGCAACCGCTAGTCACCTCCGGCCTTAGACCCCGCTGCTAGACTGAGCCTGTGACCTTCCCGCTCTCAGTCTGCATCGGATTCTTCCTGGGCTTCGTCTTTGGAGTGGGCTGCGCGCTTGCGGTGATGTACTCCATCTACATGGGCGGCTACCGCGCCGCGGTTCGCGACTCCATCCTGCCCACGCAGCCCGAGCGCCTCACCAAGGCTCTTGCCAAGCTCAAGCCGGCTTAGGCATCGGCTCGCCGGTTCAGTTCCGATCGCAGCTCCCTCACCTCGCGCGTCAGCGTCTCCACCGCCTTCATCAGATCGCTGGAGTGAACATCCTCCGCGCTCGGCGTCATGCCCTCGACATAGAACGTCCCATTCGGCTCGAGCACGCACTTCCTTACCTGACTCACGCTGTCGAAGCTCTGCTTGTGCAGCACGGACAGGAGTTCGACCTCGGTCAGCGTCTCCCGCTTCAACGCTTCATAGTCGACGATACCGTCCAGGATCAAGAGCGTCTCCGTTCCCTCCAACGCATCGTTCAGCTTCGGAACCTTGAACAGGATCCGCATCAACACCCAGTTGATCGCCAGCAGCGCAAACGCACCCACCACGCCGCCCGTCACCGAGTTATCGTCCCCAATGATCGCGTTCTGCACCGTATTCGACAAGCTCAGCAGAACCACCAGGTCGAACGGGTTCAACTGCGCCAGCTCACGCTTGCCGAACAGACGCAGAAACACGATCAGCACCAGGTACACGATCATCGGCCGCAGAATCTTCTCCAGCAGCGGCAGGTGCATGTGAAACATACTCTCGATCAAGCGAACTCTCCCTCCTCGTGACTAAAACTAGCGATGCAGCTGCTGATGCCAGATCCATGCGCTCTCGATGATGCTGTCCAGCTTCGCAAACTGAGGCTTCCAACCCAACTCCTGCTGGATCTTCTCAGAGCTTGCCACCAGCACCGCAGGATCGCCCGGACGGCGAGGACATAGTTCCACCGGAATCTCCTTGCCCGTCACCCGCCGCACAGACTCGATCACCTCCAGCACCGTGAAACCCGTTCCGCTGCCCAGGTTATAGATCAGCGGAGCCTTGTCTTCGAGAGCCGCCAGCGCCAGCAGATGCGCATCCGCCAGGTCCTGCACATGCACATAGTCGCGCACGCATGTCCCATCGGGCGTGGGATAGTCCTGCCCAAAGATCTTGATACTCGCCCGCCGTCCCAGCGCCACATCCAGCACCAGCGGAATCAGGTGAGACTCAGGCTCATGATTCTCGCCATATCCGGGAATCGCGCCGGCTACGTTGAAGTACCGCAGCGCCGCATACCGCAGCCCGTGGGAGTGGTGCATCCAGCGCATCATATGCTCAGAGAGCAGCTTGCTCTCTCCGTACGCGTTCGTCGGCGCCAGCCTGGCCTCTTCGGTGATCGGCGTCTTCTCCGGCTCGCCGTAGCAGGCAGCGGTGGAGCTGAACACCAGCTTGTTGTGCCCGGTCGCCAGCATCGCCTCCAGCAGCGTCAGCGTTCCCGCCGTGTTGTTGCGGAAGTAAACCTCCGGCTGCTTCATGCTCTCGCCGGCCTCGATCAGCGCCGCAAAGTGCAGCACGCCATCGAACTTCCCGGCATTCAACGTCTTTTCGAGCAGAGCGCTATCTGCCAGATCGCCCTCCACAAACGTCACACCCTCTGCAATCGCCGACCGGCGGCTATGGCAAAGACTGTCGAAAACCGTGACCTCATGGCCCCGCTCCAGGAGCAGTCGGCTCACCGTTCCGCCGATGTAGCCCGCGCCTCCAGTTACCAGAATCTTCATCTGTCCCATCTCCCCTAAATTCTTCACAATGAAACCTTTTAGTATGCGCTGCAACAAAAGTATCAGTGCGTCGACTACGACTCTCTGGCACACTGTTAAAGAGTTACTTAAGTTTACCGATGACTGTAGTGGGCGTCTCACTTCGAACTCGGAAGTCGAACGATCCAAACCATCTACCGGACTCTTTGATTGTCCTCAACCTTGCTCCGTGACTATCGCAGTTCAGCATCAGCAGACTTCAAAACCCATTATCGGCATCTCACCGATATCGGGTTGATCTTTCAAAGGGCAACAGTACGGGTTTGTCCTCGTTTTACGTTACTTAGGCCGCGCAGACGGTTGAACCAGGCTCCATCTACAGCATCTCAAATCAACCTCCTCGTCGCCTCCTCGCACCGAGGCCCTCAAAAGGACCTTTTATGTCGACTCCTCTGCGCAGCGAAACCGTCACCCAGCCACAGCCCCAGGAACAACAGTTCAAGCACTTCGGTGTCATGAACACCGGTGGCCAGAGCAAGTCGTCGCTCTTCACCTCGGTCACGCTCAACATCGTTCTGGCCATCGTCGCCATCATCATCGGCGCGGCCGCCAAGAAGACCATTGCGCTCCGCGCCAAGGAAAACCTGACCTACGTTGCGCCCGTGCCTGTGCCGGAGCCCAAACCGATCGTCAAGATCATCCCGCCTCCTCCTCCGCCCAAGCTCCCGCCGGTCAAGACGATCGAGCCCAAGATCCTCAAGCCTGAGGTCAAGCTGCCTGACGTACCCAAGCCGCTGGAGATGAAGCCGGTCGAAAAGCCGCTCCCCGCAGTGGCCCCCGCGCCGCCCAAAGTCGTCGTGGCCGCCGCCGCGCCCAAGCCGGTCGCCGTGAACCTCGCGCGCTCCGCCTCGGTCGCCAACAACGATCCCCACCCCGCGGCCGTCTCGCTCGGCACGGCCAACAATCCCCTGCACTCGGACCGTCCTGCGGTCGCAGCCGTCGATCTCGGCAGCCGCGGTCTCGCCGGCATGCCCGCCCGCACCACCGGCGGCGGTCCCCCGGCCAGCTCCGTCAACCTTGGCAGCGGACAGCCCGGCGGCGCCATGAACGGCACCGGCTCACGCGGCGTCCAGGGCGTGAAGTTCGGCGTCACCAACGGAACCCCCGGTGGCACCGGTAACGGCGTCGGCAATCGTCCCGCGGTCGTCGCCCTCGGTCACGCTCCGGAGACCCCACAGACCCAGCAGGCACGCGCCGAGCACCCGCCCGTCCGCACCGGCCCCCAGGTCCTCTTCAAGCCGCGCCCTGTCTACACCGCGGAGGCCACCTCCATGCATCTGGAAGGCACGGTTTCGGTTCGTATCCGGGTCTCCTCCAACGCTGCCGTCTCGGTCATCGGCGTCACCAATGGTCTCGGTCACGGGCTGGATGAGTCTGCCGTTCACGCCATCCAGGCCACCCGGTTCAAGCCGGCGGTCGATGCCTCCGGAAACCCCGTTGACTGGGAGGGTGTCGTCAACATCTCCTTCCAGCTCGCAAGCTAGTTCAAACGTCTCATCTGGAACGAATTAGCCGTTCGCAGGCTGCATCGGCTAGCATCACATCAGGTACCCATTCCTCGCTGCACACCACAGGAGCCGTAAGACATGATTTCTCGGAACCAGAAAATTGCCGGACTTTCTCTTGCACTGATCGTTGCTTCGGCCACCCAGGCCAAAGCATTTCCCGTCTTCGGAAGCAAGAAACCCAAGGACGCGAACGCCGGCAAGAAGCTTACCCCGGGCCAGAGCGCGCTGATCGATAAGGCCGTGCTTCGCGAAAAAGAGGTCATCAAAGTCGTCAAGGAGCGCACTCCCCTCGTCGAGACCTACATCCAGAACATGAAGCAGGACCCAGTCATGCGCCAGGTCCCCGACTCCGACCAACACTTTCTCGGTCGCGTCGACTTCGGCAAGGTCATCGGCGACGATGCCTTCAAGCAGGGTCCAAAGGCCGGCTCCGGCGAAAAGGGTAGCAAGCTCGGCTTCTTCAAGAACTCCGCAGGCTTCCTCGGCGGTCTCGGCGGCTCGCTTCACCTCCAGTTTCACGAGGCAGGTTTCGTCTCCATGCTCCTCATGGACTCCTATGAGTTCGATAAGCAGCACTACAACTTCGGCTTCGTCCGCAACGATTTTCTCGGCAACGTTCCCACCGCCGTCTTCGACGTAACTCCCGCCAAGAACAACGACCGCGGCCGTTTCTTCGGGCGCATCTGGGTCGAGACCCGCAACGGCAACGTCGTCCGCTTCAACGGTGACTTCGCTGGCTCCGACAAGGAGTACCAGGACTACTACCACTTCGATTCCTGGCGTACCAACGTGCAGCCTGACCTCTGGCTCCCCACCTCCTTCTACGTTGAGGAGTCCGATCCCAAGAGCCGCACCAGCACCCTCAAGTTCAAGGCCATCAATCACGTCTGGGGCTACCAGTTGAAGGTTCCGCCGGTTCAGGCGGAGAACACCTCGCTTGAAGTCGTCGGCGCTCAGGACGTCTCCAATGATGCACAGGATGTCAGCCCGCTCGGCGCACAGCGCGCCTTCTCCAAGCAGGCTGAGGACAACGTGGTTGAGAAGCTCTTCGAAGCCGGCCTCATCGACGCGCCCAGCGACTTCGACAAGACCCTCGAAGCCCTCGCCAACAACATCCTCGCGTACAACAACATCCCGGTCGCGGGCACGATCCACGTCCGCACCCTGCTCACGGAGCCGCTTGAGTCCCTCTCGGTCGGAAACACCATCATCCTCTCCAAGAGCCTCATCGACACCACCGCCGTTCAGTCCACCGACGGCGCACAGCAGGAAGGCAATCTCTACGCCATCGTCGCCTTCCAGCTCGCCCACATCCTGGCCGGCCACAAGCTGGACACCAAGTACGCCTTCAACGATCGCCTCCTCTTCCCCTCGGATTCCTCGTTCAAGCGCATCCCCATGCACCACACGGATGCCGACAACATCGAAGCCGCCAAGAAGACCATGGAACTCCTCAGCGTCAAGGAGCTTGAGGGCGGTCAGAAGTACTTCGGCCTCTACCTCCAGCAGCTCCAGCAGCGCGTCAAGGGCCTGAAGGCTCTCAACACGCCTGCCATCGGAGACGGCCTGGTCAAGAGCGAAACCGACCCCACCTTCTGGCTCGCAGCCATGATGCCCAAGGGCGACAAGCTCAACGTCAAGGATCTCAAGCAGCAGGCAGCCGAGCCTCTTTCGAGCTTCCTCCGCTTCGACCCCTGGACCGATCAGGTCATCACCATGCACACCGCCCTGGAGCCGATCCTCAGCGCCAGCGACAAGATGCCCTTCGAAGTCGCGCCGGTCTACCTGAAGCTCGGCTACTACAAGGCACCCGCGGAGCCCGTCCCATCCCCCGCAGGCCCGGCACCGGCAGATAACACCGCTCCAGCGCCGGCACCAGCCCCAACCGATAACACCGTCCCGGCTCAGCCCACCGCGCCGACCCCCACACCGACACCCACCGCAACTCCCCAGTAACCGGACCCGAGGCAGCGCCAACCAGCGCTGCCTCGCTCCATCTCCCACACGAATCGTGCCGGGCCTGCACACGTACACCAGTCGCTCAGGAGATTGAATGAACCTCCGGTCCCGCTCTGTTCTGGTCTTCGCTGCACTCCTTTCATTCGCTCCCACCCTCTTCGCTCAGGCCGCCTACACCGCTACCCGTTCCTCCCGCATCCAAGCCGGGGTCGCCGTAATGTACCTCAATAGCGACTACACAGATGATGGAAATAAGGGCCTGCTCTTCTTCGGCGACTATGACTTCAACCGGTGGGTCGGCGTAGAAGCAGACGCCCGCCTCGGAGGTCTCATCTCCGCCAGCGACATCGGGGAAAACAGCTACTCCATCGGCCCCCGTGCCACCTACCGCCGCGGTCGCCTCAACGTCTCGGCAAGGTCACCCTCGGCCGCGGCATCATCACCAATCAGATCACCAAGAACTCTAGCGCCTTCAACGTCTTCGGGTACGGCGGTGGAGTAGAGTACCGCGCCACGCGCCGCTTCAACATCCGCGCCATCGACGTAGAACTCCAGAAATGGCCTAACTTCGAGCCACACACCCTCTCCCCCATCGCCATCAGCGCCGGTATCGCTTATATCATTCACTAATCGTCCCTTACGGCGTAACCTTATCGACGACGACCCACATAATAAGCGGCACTCAGCAGTAATCCCGCTTCACCAGGGGACGTCAAACTTCATGAACGAAAACGTCTCGACCCTCGTCGACGCGCCGGAATGGGAGATCTACCCTTGCTGACACGGTTCCTCGCCGCACTGACCCTCTTCGCATGCTCCGTACCGATGCTGCACGCGCAAGCGAAGTACACCGCCGCCCGCACCGGAGACTTCCAGGTCGGGGTCGACTTCGCCGGCATTCACTCCGACTACGATCCCAAGCTCTACAAGGGCTATGGCCTCTACACCACCTTCGACCTCACCAATCACCTCGGCGCTGAGTTTGACTTCAATCAGGGAAGCGCCTCATCGCCCAATAAGGACTACGAGCGAACCTATGAGCTTGGTGCTCGCTACTTCCGCACCTACGGCCGCTACTCCCCATATGCCAAGATCATGTACGGCCGTGGGGTCTTCAACTTTGCCCCGCTGGGTCCCGTGAACGCCAACCTCGCCTATAACGAAGCCGTCATCGGAGCCGGTGTGGACGTGCGCGTCCTCCGCTACATCAATGTCCGCGCCAACTACGAGTACCAGGACTGGTTCGGCTTCCCTGCCAACGGCCTCAACCCCCAGGTCTTCAACGTCGGCGTCGCCTATCACTTCCCCGGCGGCCTCGGTCGTGGCCAGCACTACGGTAAATAGCCCTCCCTGAAACAAACAGAAGAGGCGCGGACACGATCCGCGCCTCTTCTGTTGTCGCAAACAAAAACGGATCAAGCCAGAAGCAGAGCCATAGCTCTATCCTGCCTTGATCCGTCCTTGCTCGTCTTATCCGTGGCAGGCCTCTTCTTGCCGCCCGCGGTCAATCTTAGAAGTGGAACGCCACGCCGATCGTCGGCATGCTCAAAACTTCATAACGCCCGGTCTTGAAGTCGTCGATGAAGCTCGGTGCCTTCACGAAAAACCCGCGATACTCCGCGCGAATGTCGAAGCTGGGGCTGATCTCGTACGCCAGACCCGCGCCAAACAAGCCACCCACACCCGTCGCACGCTTCGCGTCCAGCCGGTCCGTACCGTTGTCCCGGATCGGCGAGAAGAACATCACGCCAGGACCCGCTTCTACAAACGGATTGAAGTTCTTAAAGTTCAGCCCGAACACATAAGCCGCAGAAAACTCCTGCTGCCGTGTGTGAATCGGGTTGTACGTCAGGTTGCCCGAGTACTGGTAGTAGTTCGTGTACTGGGCAAACGAGTAGTTCACCTCCAGTGCACTCTTCGGGGTCAACAGAAACCGGTAGCTCGCCAGAACTCCGGTCGTGTGCGTCGGGGTCAATGTAACCGAGTTTCCGTGCACGGTCGGGTTGATCGTCTCAAACCCGCTGATGCTGACGTCCTGCCGGCTCTCCTGCGCGTATCCGGCGGCTGCTGACAACATCAGCGCGCCCAAAAAGATCGTCTTCTTCATTCTTCCTCAAACCCTCTCGATGTCGAGCGACGCTGCCTTGAAACACTAAGTCCGCATGATCGCCACGCAGCCCCAAACAGTCTCTTCGCTCTCACAATTGTACCCGTTGGACTCACCCCACACACCACCGGTAGCAAAAAGGACACACACCTCGCAAAATCTCCAGCTTTCCTCACCTCATCCAGACGCACCAAAGGGCCGGCGCACCCATACCGCAGTGGCGCGCCGGCCCTGCCTTGAAACCGAAGCCTAAGGCTGCGGAGGCGTGCTCGGAGGAGGTACAGTCGGCGGTGACCCACCCGGCCCGTCACCCTCGGCCCTGCGCTCCCGCATCCGCGCAATCATCGCGTCGTACTTGGTCTTCTGCTCGTCCGTCAGCATGGCCTTGATCTTCGTCTCCTGCGCCTGACGAATCGCCATCATCTTCGGCCGCTTCTCCTCCTGCGGAGTCGCCGTATCGGCCCGCAGCGCCTGCATCTGCTGCATGCCGTCCGCGTCGATCGCCTTCAGCTTCGTCACCTGGTCGTCCGTCAGGCTGAGCTGCTTCGTCAGCATCTCCACCTGCCGCGGTCCACCCATCTGCCCGCCACGTCCGCCCTGACGAGCCTCCGTAGGCAAAGAGGGCTGATTCTCCGCAGGCTGCTGCGCCACCGGTGCCGTCGAGGCCTGCGCCAGCATCGGCACACTCCCCACTCCCAGCATCAGCATCCCGACCATCGCACCGGTACACGTTATCTTTGCAATCTTCATGGCACTCTCACCTTCATCCTGCGTCGCGCCCAAACATCGGATGCGGGCGTCGTCTATCACCTTCAGACGCGAACCCATCACCATTTGTTCCGGTCCCCGCCGGATTTATCTTCCCGTAATCAACTGGACTGGTACGCATAGGGATCGCCATGCGCCGCCGCATAAGCCTCCACCACCCGCAGAAACGCCAGCGCCGCGTGCGAAAGGCTCGCCTGCTTCCGATAAACCAGCCGCAGCTTCCGCTCCAGTTGCAGCTCCTTCACCCTCACCCGAACCAGCGCACCGCTCGCCAGCTCCGTCTGCGCTACCAGCGCCGGCACCAGCGCCACCCCGTTCCCCAGCTCCACAAACCGCTTGATCGCCTCCAGCGACGGCAGCTCCACCCCCATATTCAGCGGTGTCTTATGCCGCCGAAACGTCTGGATTACCTTCTGCCTCTGCGGCGAAGGAATGTTGTGCGCCACAAAGTTCAGCGCCCCCAGTTGCCGGATCGAAACCTCACCCTCCTTCGCCAGCGGATGCTTCGGATTCACCACCAGCGCCAATTCATCCCGGTAAACCATCACAGAATGCACCTGCACATCATCCGGCTTGAACGACAGCACCCCAATCTCAACCGAGTGCATCAGCACCTCATCCGCAATCCTGCTCGCCAGCGTCCTCTGCACCGCCACCTTGATCTGCGGATTCTGCCGCCTGAACTCATCCAGCAGCGGCAGCAGATAAAGACAGGTGTACTCATTCGCCGCCAGGTTCAACCGCCCCCGATGCAGCTCCCGCAGCTCCGTCAGCGCCCCCGCAGCCTCATTGCGCAGGTTCAGCAGCTTCAGTGCATACTCCCGCAGCACCTCTCCGGCATCCGTCAGCGTCCCATCCCGAGAAGACCGCTCCAGCAGCACCTCCCCAAGCTCCCCTTCAAGCTTCGCAATCGCCTGACTCACCGCCGGCTGCGTCCGATGCAGCCGCGCCGCCGCCCGCGAAAAACTCCGCTCCTCAGCCACCGCCAAAAACGTCTCCAACTGAAACAAATCCATCCAACCCTCCCAAATCTCTGCTCAACCAATCAAGCGGTCCCGCATCCAGTTCTTTTTGTCACTCCGCAGCTTTTTTCTTGTCATTCCGTAGCGCAGCGGAGGAACCTGCAGTTGCCCTTGCTCTTCAAGCCCTGGAGCCGTTGTCTTTGCCGTATCCCTCTTAATCCCGCCTTTATCCATCTTTTCCCCGTTACGCCGTGCTCTGCGAATTTCCCTCAGCCACGGAGCCAACCATTGCCCCCACCCCCTCACAGGTCTAAACTCACCTCAACCCCGGGGGCGAAACCAACCATCGTCCAAAACAATAAAGCAATAAGAAATAATAATACTCCGAGCATCCAGCATAACCATCCGTTATGCTAACCAATGTCTGTAGTAAGCCGTTCCAGAGTGAGCCAACATGACCGACCCCGCCGTAAACGACCAAATCGTCTTCTTCGACACCACCCTCCGCGACGGCGAGCAATCGCCCGGCTGCACCATGCACCATGACGAGAAGCTCCGCATGGCCCATCAGCTCGCAGCCCTCGGCGTCGACGTCCTCGAAGCCGGTTTCGCCATCGCCTCCGACGGCGATCTCGAATCCATCCGCGCCATCGCCAAAGAGGTCAAAGGCCCCCGCATCACCTCGCTCGCCCGCTGCAAGGCCGCTGACATCGAAGCCGCCGCCCGTGCCATCGAGCCCGCCCATCACAACCGCATCCACGTTTTCCTCGCCAGCTCAGACCTTCATCTCGAAGCCAAGCTCCGCATCACCCGCGACCAGGCCCTCGAGCAGGCCGCCGAGTCCATCACCCACGCCCTCCGCTACACCGATAACGTTGAGTTCTCCGCCGAGGACGCCACCCGCTCCAACCCCGCCTTCCTCCTCAAGCTCGTCATCCACGCCGTCTCCGCCGGAGCCACAACAATCAACCTCCCGGACACCGTCGGTTACACCACGCCGGACGAGTACAAGGCCCTCTTCGCCCGCATGAAGGCAGAGGTGCCCAACTCTGAAAACATCATCTTCTCCACCCACTGCCACAACGACCTCGGCATGGCCGTCGCCAACTCTCTCGCCGGCGTTGAAGGCGGAGCACGCCAGATCGAATGCACCATCAACGGCATCGGCGAGCGCGCCGGCAACGCAGCCCTCGAAGAGATCGCCGCCGCCCTCGCCACCCGCCACGACAAGTTCCCTTACCGCCACAACCTCAAGATGAAGCAGCTCTACCCCACCAGCAAGCTTCTCGCCGAGTTCATCAGCTTCGGCTGCTCGCCCAACAAGGCCGTCGTCGGAGCCAACGCCTTCGCGCACGAGTCCGGCATCCACCAGCACGGCGTCCTCGCCAACCCCCTCACCTACGAGATCATGACGCCCGAATCCGTCGGCGTCCCCGCCAACAACATGGTCCTCGGCAAGCACTCCGGCCGCCGCCTGTTGGAGCAGCGCCTCGCCGAACTAGGCCACCCCCTCACCCGCCCTGAGCTCGACGAGGTCTACGCCCGCTTCACCACCCTCGCCGACCGCAAGAAATCCATCTACGACCAGGACCTTATAGGCCTCTTGAAACCCGAAGACTCCATCATGACCGTCTGATCGAAGCCTGAAGATCCGGCCTTGATCCGTCTTTTATCCGTGGTAAGCCTTCCTTCACCCGGCAACTATTTGGAGATCCACCTTGAAGCTCAACATTGCAGTCCTCGCCGGAGACGGCATCGGCCCTGAAGTCACCGCAGAAGCCACTAACATCCTCCGCGCCGTCGCCGACCTCGGCGGCCACGACTTCACCTTCACCCCCGCCCTGCTCGGCGGAGTCGCCATCACCGCCGCAGGCACCCCCCTGCCCGAAGAAACCCTCAAAATCTCCTTGGCGTCCGACGCAGTCCTCCTCGGCGCAGTCGGCGATAACAAGTTCAACCACCTCACTCCCGACAAGCGCCCGGAGGCAGGCCTGCTGCAGATTCGCCAGCACCTCGGCGGCTTCGCCAACCTCCGCCCTTCCGTCGCTTACGCTGCCCTATCCGAGAACTCCCCCCTCCGCCCCGAGGTCACCAAGGACGCCGACATCCTCTTCGTCCGCGAGCTCCTCGGCGGCCTCTACTTCGGAGCCCCCCGCTGGTGGAACCACGACACCAACGAAGCCATCAACACCATGCGCTACACCCGCGACGAAGTAGTCCGCGTTGCCAAAGTCGCCTTTGAACTCGCCGGAAAGCGCAAGAAGAAGGTCACCAGCGTAGACAAGGCCAACGTCCTCGAAGTCTCCCAACTCTGGCGAGCCACCGTCACGGAGGTCGCCAAGGACTACCCCGAGATCACCCTCGAGCACCAGCTCGTCGACTCCATGGCCATGCACATCATGAATACCCCCCGCAGCTTCGACGTCGTCCTCACCGAGAACCTCTTCGGCGACATCCTCTCCGACGAAGCCGGCGTCATCACCGGCTCGCTCGGCATGCTGCCCTCCGCCACCATCGGCGGCAAGGTCAACCTTTACGAGCCCGTCCACGGCTCCGCCCCGGACATCGCAGGCACGGGCAAGGCCAACCCCCTCGGCGCCATCCTCACCGCCGCCATGGTCCTCCGCCACTCCGGCAAGCTGGAGGCTGAAGCCGCCGCCGTAGAAGCCGCAGTCCAGCACGTCCTCCTCGCCGGCCACCGCACCGCGGACATAGCCCGCGGCACGGACCCCGCCCACGTCCGCGTCACCACCACCCAGATGGGCCGCCTCGTCCACGAAGCCCTAACCCAGTCGCTCGACCGCAGCCAGTCCATGCACGCCGTCTAAGGTTGAAGCACTTCGCCTTGAAAGGGCGGGGCTTCAGCCCCGCCCTCAGCGCCCGCAACAAAGCCGGCTTTAGCCGCTGAGGGAATGTAACCCCGTCATGACGATCTCCCACAAATCGCAGTACCTCCTGGTCACCGCCGCCATCCTTACCGCGAGCGTCATCCAGCTTGTCCGCGGTTACAAGCCATACATCGTCATCATTGGGGCCATCGCCTTCATCTTCATCGGCAACCTTACCGTCTACCTCGCCGGCTCAAAACAACGAGCTATCCAGCAACAGCGTAAGCGCGACTACTACGCAGGCCTCCGGGACACCAAAGAATGATCCGCCCCCTTTACATCTCGGCCCTTGCACTCGCCCTGACGCCCTGCGCGCAAGCCCAGCTCCTCGGCCAGCCGCCGCTCGTCCAGCACGACGCAGCTCAGGACATCAACCGCATCAAGCGAGACAAGAAAGCCAAGTCCAAAGAAAACGTCGAGTGGCTCTGGCAGTACAGCCCCCCGCCCGCGGACGGCCGCGAGCACGACCTCATCCAGGACCCCAACTTCCTCCCCTTCCTCGATCAGTACTTCACCGCCCCCCAATCCTTCTGGGGCACTGATTCCTCCGGCCGCACAGGCCGCCGCAAGTCCCTCGCCGAAACCGCCTACGACTTCCTCACCGTCCCCGGCAAGGTCTGGGCAGACAACAACCGTTACATCACCGCCACCGGCAGCGTCTTCCATCTCCGCACCTCGCGCGGCCTCCTCTTCGTGGACCTCAACGGCGATCACCCCCTCGCCGTCTTCGCCGCCATCGACTGGATTCGCGACAGCAAAACAACCGACCAGCCCGACGCCGAGTACACCCTCTGGCTCTTCCCCAACCACAGCACCGCCACCTCGGCTAACCCCGCATACCTCCCCGGCCCACTCATCCACTCCCTCACCCGCTGGATGGCCGAGCCCGTCCCCGGAACCGGCATCGTCCAGAAGATCACCGCCGCCATCGTCGTAGACCCCGACGGCACCCCACACCAGATCGCAGTCCCCACCGAAGCAGTCCAGCCCGAAGGCCCGACGCTTCCGAAACGCAAGTAGCAATCAGCCCGAACCCGAGCTTTTAGCCAGGAGCAAGTAATGCAGACGAACATCACCACACCCCGCACCCTCTTCGAAAAAGTCTGGCAGCAGCACCTCGTCGTAGCCCCCGCCAACGAGCCCAGCATCCTCTACATCGATCTCCACCTCGTCCACGAGGTCACCAGCCCCCAGGCCTTCGACGGCCTGAGAATGGCGAACCGCAAGCTCCGCCGCCCAGACCGCACCCTCGCAACGGTCGACCACAACGTCCCCACCTCCAGCATCCAGGATCGCCTCCACATCCTCGATCCCATCGCCAACCGCCAGATCGAAGCCCTCCGCCAAAACTGCGCCGACTTCGGCGTCCAGCTCTTCGACGTCCAGGCCCCCGAGCAAGGCATCGTCCACATGATCGGACCCGAGCTCGGCGCAACCAAGCCCGGCATGACCATCGTCTGCGGCGACTCACACACCAGCACCCACGGAGCCTTCGGAGCCCTCGCCTTCGGCATCGGCACCAGTGAAGTCGAGCACGTCATGGCAACGCAAACATTGCCTCAGGACAAGCCCAAAACCTTCCGCATCACCGTCGATGGCGAACTCCCCTACGGCGTCACCGCCAAGGACATCGTCCTTCACATCATCGGTGAAATAGGCACCGCCGGAGCCACAGGCCACGTCGTCGAATACGCCGGCTCCGCCATCCGCGCCCTCTCCATGGAAGGCCGCATGACCGTCTGCAACATGAGCATTGAGGCGGGCGCACGCGCAGGCATGATCGCCCCGGACCAGACCACCTTCGACTACCTCCGTGGCCGCCGCTTCTCCCCCGCCCTCACCATCCCCAACATCCCCATGGACCCCGCCCAGTTCGGCAAAGCCATGAAGGGAGCCACCTCACCCTGGAACGAAGCCGTAGCCCAATGGTCCACCTTCGTTACGGACGAAGGCGCAACCTTCGACCGCGAGCTCTTCATCGACGCGACCAGACTCACCCCCACAGTAACCTGGGGGACGTCCCCAGGGATGGTCACCGGCATCGACTCCAACGTTCCCACCCTCCCAGCCGGAGCCTCAGAGGCCGATCAAAAAGGCTTCGAGCGCGCCCTGGAATACATGGACCTCAAGTCCGGCACACCCATGCAGGAGATCGCAGTCGATCGTGTCTTCATAGGCTCCTGCACCAACGCCCGCATTGAAGACCTTCGCGCCGCCGCCGCCCTCGTCCGCGGCTATCACGTCGCCACGACGGTCAAGGCGATGGTCGTCCCCGGCTCCCAGTCCGTCAAAGCGCAAGCAGAAGAAGAAGGCCTCGACCACATCTTCACCACCGCCGGCTTTGACTGGCGAGAGCCCGGCTGCAGCATGTGCCTCGGCATGAACCCGGACATCCTCGCCCCCGGCGAGCGCTGCGCCAGCACCAGCAACCGCAACTTCGAAGGCCGCCAGGGCCGCGGAGGCCGCACCCATCTCCTCAGCCCCGTCATGGCCGCAGCAGCAGCCATCACAGGCCACCTCACAGACATCCGCACCTGGGAATTCAAAAGCTAAGCACACTGATCCCTGACAACTGATCCCTGATCCCTAGCTCCGGAGGAGCACCCCATGATCGCCATCAACGTCCTCACCAGCACCGCCGCCCCACTCGACATCTCCAACATCGACACCGACCAGATCATCCCCAAGCAGTTCCTCAAGCGCATCGAGCGCACCGGCTACGGCGAGTTTCTCTTCTTCGACTGGCGCCGCTTCCAGGAAGGCCCCAATACCGGAGCCGAAGACCCATCCTTCGCCCTCAACCGCCCCGAGTACGCCGGCGCAAAGATCCTCATCGCAGGCAAGAACTTCGGCTGCGGCAGCTCCCGCGAGCACGCCGCATGGGCCCTCACCGACTTCGGCTTCCTCGCCGTCATCGCCCCCAGCTTCGCCGACATCTTCTTCTCGAACGCCGGCAAGAACGGCATGATCCTCGTCCGCCTGTCAGAGGAAGACGTCAACCTCCTCACCCACCGCAGCACCGTAAACCCAAAGCACAGCATCACCATCAATCTCGAGGCCCAAACCATCACCGACGATGAAGGCTTCAGCGCCACATTCGAAATCGACCCCTTCCGCAAATACTGCCTCCTGAACGGCCTCGACGACATAGGCCTGACCCTCCGCCACGAAGCCCAACTCAACACCTACGAACGCACCCACGACCAGGCCTTCTGGCTAAAACCCCGCGCTAAATCCTTGTCCCTCTAACAGCCGAGTAGTTCAACAGAGGTTGGCCCTTCGTGATGATCCATAAATCGACAAAAATCGCTTGCTCAGTGATGACTCTTCTACTCAGTTGCATTGCTGTGCCTAATCTCCACGCACAAGGTGCCTACAATCCATCGGCACCTAAGCCCTTGCAACTGACGACTGCAAAGTCCGTGTTCATCTCAAACAACACTGCCGCCCCGTTGGCTAACAGCGATAAGGTCTTCGACGAAATCTATGCTGGCGTCAAGCAGCTCAATCGCTTCACGGTTCTCGCAAGCCCTGAAGCCGCCGACCTCATTCTCGAATTCAGTCTCATCACAACGGGCGACAACGATCAGTTCGTCACCTTGAGAATTTTGGACGGCAAAACACGCATCGTCCTTTGGTCCGTCAGCGATTCAGGCCAGACCAAAGCAATCTATGGTTCGAACGGCAAGAAGAATCAGCACGACGTTCTCGATAACATCTTTGACTATCTTCAAATCATCACCACGCCCAAACAAACAAACTAAGTAACCGGCATACGAGGTAAGCACGTTGAGCAACGATCACAACCCGAAGAAATACTCCATCCCCCTCACCGAAGGCCCATCCCGTGCCGCAGCCCGCTCCTACCTCCGCGGCGTAGGCTTCAGCAAAGAAGACCTCCACAAGCCCATCATCGGCGTAGCCAACACCTGGACCGAGATCGGCCCCTGCAACTTCCATCTGCGCGACGTAGCCGCAGCCGTAAAACAAGGCATCCGCGACGCCGGCGGAACCCCCATGGAGTTCAACACCGTCACCATCTCGGACGGCATCACCATGGGGACCGAGGGCATGAAAGCGTCTTTGATCTCCAGAGAGGTCATCGCAGATAGCATCGAGCTAGTAGCCCGCGGCAACCTCTTCGACGGCATCGTCTGCATCGCCGGCTGCGACAAAAACATGCCCGGCACCATCATGGCCCTCGCCCGCCTCGACATCCCCGGCATCATGCTCTACGGCGGCTCCATCGCCCCCGGCCGCCTCGCGCAGCCCGACGGCACCCACAAAGACATCACCATCCTCAACGTCTTCGAAGCTATCGGCAGTCACGCCGCAGGCCGCATCACAGACGACCAGCTCGAAGCCGTAGAAGCCGCCGCATGCCCCGGCCCCGGAGCCTGCGGAGGCCAGTTCACCGCCAACACCATGGCCATGGCCGGCGAGTTCCTCGGCATCTCCCCCTTCAACCTCACCGGCGTTCCCGCCATGTCGCTGGAGAAGGCCGAAGCCAGCCGCGCAGCAGGCCGCATGATCATGGACCTCTGCCGCAACGACATCCGCCCCAGCCACATCCTCACCCGCAACTCGCTTGAGAACGCCATCGCCGCCGTCTGCGCCTCAGGCGGCAGCACCAACGCCGTCCTCCATCTCATCGCCATCGCACGCGAGATGAACATCCCCCTCGACATGGCCGACTTCGACCGCATCTCCGAACAGACCCCCTTCATCTGCGACCTCAGCCCCGGCGGCAAATACGTGGCGAAAGACTATCAAGACGCCGGCGGCAGCCGAGTCCTCGCCGCACGCCTCAAGCAGCGCGGCCAGCTTCACGACATCCCCAC
Organism: Granulicella tundricola MP5ACTX9; assembly: GCF_000178975.2. Taxonomy (NCBI): domain Bacteria; kingdom Pseudomonadati; phylum Acidobacteriota; class Terriglobia; order Terriglobales; family Acidobacteriaceae; genus Granulicella; species Granulicella tundricola. The sequence goes on from NC_015064.1 coordinate 3,219,433, forward strand.
AGTCTCCGGCAAGACCATCTTCGAGGAAGCCGCCCTGGCCATCGAAACACCTGGCCAGCCCGTCATCCGCGAATGGTCCGATCCCCTCAAGCAGACCGGCGGCCTCGTCATCATGAAGGGCAACCTCTCGCCTGAAGGCTCGGTCATCAAGGTCGCCGGACACGAGCGCATCCACCACACCGGCACCGCCCGAGTCTTCGACTCCGAGGACCTCTGCTTCGCCGCCGTACAAGCCGGCCAGATCAACCCCGGCGACGTCTGCGTCATCCGCTACGAAGGCCCCAAGGGCGGCCCCGGAATGCGCGAGATGCTCGCCGTCACCGCCGCCATCAAGGGCATCCCCGAGCTCTCCGAAACCGTAGCCCTCATCACCGACGGGCGTTTCTCTGGTGCTACGCGTGGGTTGATGTGCGGCCACGTAGCCCCCGAAGCCTTCCTCGGAGGCCCCATTGCCGCCGTCCACGAAGGCGACACCATCACCTTCGACATCCCCAACCGCCAACTAACCCTCAACGTCTCCGAAGAAGAGATCGCCACCCGCCTGGCCAAATGGAAGGCCCCGCAACCGCGCTACAAACGAGGAGTCTTCGCCAAATACGCCGCCTCAGTAAGCAGCGCCAGCGAAGGAGCCATCACCACTTAGTGAACGGTATGGACACTCAAACCATTTGCGACATGATCACGAGGAATGCGATTGAGCTAAAACTTCTCGATGTTGATCTGCACAAAAAACATAAACTTCGTGCGGATGGGCCTGAAGCAGTAGACGCTTGGAAAGAGGCCGCCGGACTCTTTTGTGGTCGCTATAACGAGCTTGCATTTCCCGGCGGCTACAACGGCGCTTTGGAGCGGCTCTTGAACGGCGATGCACTGGCAATGGAAGCAAGTATCTGTTTTCTCGAACTAAGACCGTTCTTTTTTCGCTCTGGATTCATGTTCAAAGACATCCTGCGCAAGGCACGTAAAGCGCCACTCACAGAAGATCAACGTAAGAGATTAGCACTCGTTGAATTGGCCGTAGTGCAATGGCGCAGCCAAAAGAGAAACGCGCAACAGAACAACTCTGCAGCAACGCAAGAAGCATCAACTGAGGAACCGCAATGACGAACAATCAACACCCCCAACTCACCGGCTCTGAAATCCTCTGGGCCACCCTCGCCGGCGAAGGCACCACCACCGTCTTCGGCTACCCCGGCGGAGCCATCCTCCCCATCTACGACGCCCTCCGCAAGTTCCCCACCATTCATCATGTCCTTGTTCGGCACGAACAAGGGGCCTCGCACATGGCCGACGGCTACGCCCGTGCCAGCGGCCGCGTCGGCGTCTGCATGGCCACCTCCGGCCCCGGCGCAACCAACCTCGTCACCGGCATCGCCACCGCCATGCTCGACTCCATCCCCATGGTCGCCATCACCGGACAGGTCTCCTCAAAGGTCCTCGGCTCCGACGCCTTCCAGGAAGTCGACATCACCGGCATCACCCTCCCCATCACCAAGCACAACTTCCTCGTCACCCGAGCCGAAGACATCGCACCCACCGTGCGCCTGGCCTTCCAGATCGCCCAGCAAGGCCGCCCCGGCCCCGTCCTCGTCGACATCACCAAGGACGCCCAGCAAGCCTCCGCCCCCTTCGACTTCGACTCCGCAGCCCCGCCCATCCATCGCCCGCACCCCATGCTACGCGCAACGTCCAACGCCATCCGTGAAGCCATCGCGCTCATCACATCGGCCAAGCGCCCCGTCATCCTCGGCGGTCACGGCATTACCCAATCCGGAGCCGAAGCAGAAGTCATCACCTTCGCCGAGCGCCTCCAGATCCCCATCGCCAGCACCCTGCTCGGCCTCGGCTCCATCCCCGCAGGCCACCCCTTGTCCCTCGGCATGATGGGCATGCACGGCGAGTCGTGGGTCAACCAAGCCATCCAGGAGTCCGACCTCCTCCTTGCCTTCGGCATGCGGTTCGACGACCGCGTCACCGGCAACCTCGCCAGCTACGCCCCCAACGCCAAAAAGATTCACATAGAGATCGACCCCAGCGAAATCAGCAAAAACGTTAAAGCCGACGTAGCCCTCATAGGCGACCTCAAGGAAGTCCTCAACACTCTCCTCCCATTGTTAGAAGGTCGTCATTCTGAGCGAAGCTCAGAACCTCCGTATCTGTCTTCATCTGAAGCGCCCAAGAACCCTTGGCTGCAACACATCAACACCAGCAAAGGCACCGCCGCCGTCCGCGACATCTTATCTCTCCCAGACAACGGCCACCTCTACGCCGCCCACGTCATCAACGACATCTGGCGAGAGGCCGTAGCCGCCGGCCGCGAAAAAGATACCATCATCGTTACAGATGTAGGCCAGCACCAAATGTGGGAGGCCCAGTACTTCAAGCACGAAGCCCCCCGCTCCCTCGTGACCAGCGGCGGCCTCGGCACCATGGGCTTCGCCCTCCCCGCAGCCATCGGAGCCAAGTCCGCCTGCCCGGATAAAGATGTATGGGTCATCGCCGGCGACGGAGGCTTCCAGATGACCGCATCCGAGCTCTCCACCATCATGCAGGAGGGTCTCGCCATCAACATCGCCGTCATCAACAACGGCTTCCTCGGCATGGTCCGCCAGTGGCAGGAGACCTTCTACGACAAGAACTACTCCGCCTCCCCCATCCTCTCGCCAGACTTCGTCATGCTGGCCGCCGCCCACGGAATCTCCGGCGCCCACGTGTTCCAGCGCAAGGATGTAACACCCACGGTTACAAAAGCCCGCACCTCCGGCAAGCCCTTCCTGATCAACTTCCAGGTAGAAAAAGAAGACGGCGTCTACCCCATGATCGCCCCCGGCGCAGCCCTCCACGAGATGGTCCGCCGCCCCCTCCACGACCCTCTCCTCGAAACCGCGGAGGATGAGTAACCCGTTGCCTCAGCCCTTCCAATTCGTAACCCCGCGCCTCATCCTCCGCCCCTTCGAGGACCGGGACCGCGCCCCCTTCATCGCCATGAACCTTGATCCCGAGGTCATGCAATTCTTCGCCGCCCCCTTCACCCCGGAGCGGTCAGAAGAGAGCATCGCCCGTTACCATCGCCAGCTCCTCCGTGACGGCTTCACCTTCCTCACCGCCGAGCACGCCCAGACCGGCGCATACGTCGGCATCGTCGGCATGCAGGTCATGTCCACCATCGTCCCCAACCTCCCGCAGCCCGCAGTCGAGATCGGCTGGCGTCTCACCCGCGCCGCCCACGGTCACGGCTACGCCACAGAGGCCGCCCGCGCCTTCGTCGGCCACGCCTTCAATACCCTGCATCTCCCTGAGCTCGTAGCCATCACCGCCACCTCCAACCAGCCCTCACGCCACGTCATGGAAAAGCTCGGCATGACCCACCGCCCGGAGCTCACCTTCAACCACCCCATGGTCCCGGCCGATCACCCCCACAACCAACACGTCCTCTACAGCCTTCAAAACCCAAACGCCGAGGAGGCCCCATGCGCCTGACCTTCGCCCTGATCCCCTTAGCCTTCCTGGCCGGCTGCACTAAACCCGCACCCACCCCCGCACCCGCGCAGGAAGCCACCGAGACCTACCACTACCCCCCACGCCCCACCGTCCCCGCGCCTCCCATCAAGCTCTTCCATCAGGATGAAGACACCCTGACCCTCACCACCATCCCCAACGCCACGGACGACCAGGTCGCAGCCATCCTCTGGCAGCTTCACGACACCTTCCGCGCCCACACCTTCGCCGCCCTGCATCTTCCCCAGACCTTCATCGACGCCCGCCACCCCAAGATCTGGTTCCACATCTACCGAGGCCCAAAGTGCGCCAATGAAAAGTTCACGCACGGTAAATATCCCTGCGGAGCAAAGTACAACGGTGCAGGCGACTACACCCTCGGCAGCCTCAACAATCCCAACTACGAAGAAGCCGCCCTACGCCACGCCGACGGCTCCGAAACCGCCCTCTGGAACCCCGAAGCACCACCCAAACCTTAGCCGCCAGAAAGGCCCAAATGCTCCATACCTTCGTAGCCCTAGTCCAGGACAAACCCGGTGTCCTCACCCGCGTAGCCTCCCTCTTCCGCCGCCTCAACATCAACATCGTCTCCTTGACGGTAGGCGAATCCGAGCGCCCCGACACCTCCCGCATGACCATCGTCTGCGAGGCCCCCGAGCACGCCGCCCACCGCATCAAGGCCTCCCTCTATAAGCTTGAAATCACAGTAGACGTAGACGAGGTCGGCCGCTCGGAAGCCGTCATTCGAGAGCTCTGCCTCATCAAGGTAGCCGCCGGTCCCACCAGCCCGTTAGGCCAGGCCTCCCGCTCCCAGATCTTTGAATTGGCCACCGTCTTCCGCGCCCGCGTCGTAGACCTGGCCCCCGAGTCCATCATGCTCGAGATGACCGGCAGCTCGTCCAAAATAGAAGGCCTGGTCCAGGTCATCACGGAGTCCGGCTACACCATCCTGGAGGTCTCCCGCACCGGCCGCATGGCCATGCGCCGCGGCCACCACACCAGCCGAGTCCTCAAAGCCCTCGGCACCCCCAGCCAGGACAACTTCACCGGCCACCACGACGAAGACTTCGACCAGAACCTCTCGGCCACAGAGATCATCCCCAACGAGTTCGAAGACGTCCACGAAGAAGAGCAGTAGTACATCCGCTCTTATTCGTCGCTATCACTTTTATCCGCGTTACGCCGTTCTCCTCCAGGCGCCACGAAAACACCAAGTAAACTACTGAAAAGGATCGAACAAACACCATGGCAAAGACCTACCACGACGCAGACGCAGACCTCTCCCTCATCCAGGCCAAAAAGGTCGCGATCATCGGCTACGGCTCCCAGGGCCACGCCCACGCACTCAACCTCAAGGACTCCGGCGTCGACGTCCGTGTAGGCCTCCGCCCCGGCTCCAAGAACGCCGAGCGCGCCAAGAATGCCGGCCTCGTCGTCGACACCGTAGCCGAAGTCTCCAAGTGGGCTGACGTCATCATGAACCTCACGCCCGACCAGACCGCCGCCAAGGTCTACCACGCCGAAATCGCCCCCAACATGAAGCCCAACTGCACCCTCATGTTCGCGCACGGCTTCAACATCCGCTTCCGCACCATCACTCCGCCCGCCGGCGTGGACGTCTCCATGGCCGCACCCAAGGCCCCCGGCCACCGCGTCCGTGAGGTCTTCACGGAAGGCGGCGGCGTGCCCGCCCTCGTCGCAGTCGAGCAGGATGCCAGCGGCACCGCCATGGCCCTGGCACTCTCCTACGCCAAGGGCATCGGCTGCACCCGCGCCGGAGTTCTCGAGACCACCTTCACCGAAGAGACCGAAACCGACCTCTTCGGCGAGCAGGCCGTTCTCTGCGGCGGAGCCGTCGCCCTCGTCAAAGCCGGCTTCCACACCCTCGTCGACGCAGGTTACCAGCCCGAACTCGCCTACTTCGAGTGCCTCCACGAGCTCAAACTCATCGTCGACCTCATGTACCGCGGCGGCATCGAGTACATGAACCACAGCATCTCAGACACCGCGGAGTGGGGCGGTTACCTCGCTCAGAACCGCATCGTCACGGAAGACATCAAGAAGAACATGAAGGCCATCCTGTCCGACATCACCGACGGCAGCTTCGCCAAGAAGTTCATCGAAGAGAACGAGACCGGCCGTCACGAGTTCGCCAAGTTCCGCAAGGCGGAAGCGGACGATCAGATCGAGATCGTCGGAAAGACCCTTCGCGCCGGCATGCCCTTCCTGGAACCGGTCATCGTCAAAGACGGAACTGTAGTCAAGCTGTAACCGTAGTAGCCGTAATAACTCGAATGAGGGGTCCGCCCCCTATAGCGGACCTCTCCAGTCGGGTTTAGGATGGTGATATGGTGACCGAAATCGAAACTCCAGCCGCTTTATACACGGAAGCCTTCGCACCCGCGAAGCCAACCCCGCGCTGCGAGATCATCGCGGCCCTCAAAACCATCACACCCCTTGAAGGCCTCTCCGACGAGGAGTACGCCTGGCTCGCCGATAACGGAACCGAGCGCACCGGCGAAAGCGGCGCCATCGTCTTCCGCGAAGGCGAACCCGCCTGCAACATGAACTTCATCCTCAAAGGTGAGATTCACGTCCGCCGCCGGCACTCCGGCCCCATGGCCTTCTTCGTCGGCCGCGCCGGCGCCATGACCGGCCTGCTTCCCTTCTCGCGCATGAAGACCTACGGCGGAGAGGGTTACACCAGCGGCCCCGTTTGGGTCCTGGACATCCATTCCCGCCAGTTCCCGGCGATGCTCGAGGCCATCCCTTCCATGGGCCAGCGCAGCGTTACCGTTCTGCTGGACCGAGTCCGTGAAGTCACGCGCATGGAGCAGCAGTCGGAAAAGCTCGCCGCCCTCGGCAAACTCGCCGCCAACCTCGCCCACGAGCTCAACAACCCGGCCTCCGCCGCCCAGCGCAGCGCAGCCTCCCTCTTCACAGAGCTACGCGAGTACGGCGACCGCAAGTACCGCATGGGCACCCTCTGTCTCGACAGAGAACAGTCCCAAAAGATGCAGCAGTGGGTAGAACGCACCCGTGCTGAGATGTCCGCCTACCGCCGCCCCTCGGAAGACGGCCCCCTGGCCTTGGCCGACCGCGAAGCCGAGGTCACCACATGGCTGGACGCCCACAACATCCCCAACGCCTGGAACATCGCCCCGGCCCTCGCGGAGACCGGCCTGCCTCTCCGCGTTCTGGAGGAGTTCGCCGAGGAGTTTGACGGTGAGATCCTCGCCGCAGCCATGGACAACTTCGCCAGCTCCCTCCGCGTGGAGCGCATGGCAGAGACCATCGTAGGCTCAACGGTCCGCATCTTCGACCTCATCTCGGCCATCAAGGACTACTCCTACATGGACCAGGCCCCCATCCAGGAGGTCGACTTGGCCCAGTCGCTGGAGAACACCCTCAGCATGTTCCGCTCGCGCCTGCAGGGCATCACCGTCCTCACCGACTTCGACCCCGCCCTGCCCCCCATCAGCGCCTACGGCAGCGAGCTCAGCCAGGTCTGGACAGCCCTGATCGAAAACGCACTGGATGCCATGCCCAACGGCGGCCGCCTCAACCTCAAGACTAAACTCGCCGGCCTCATGGCAGTAGTCGAAGTCTGGGACTCAGGAGCCGGCATCGAACCAGACCTCCAAACCCGCGTCTTCGAGCCCTTCTTCACCACCAAGGCCCCCGGCAGCGGCCTGGGCCTCGGCCTCGACCAGGCCCAGCGCGTCGTCAGCAAGCACTCCGGCTTCCTCACCGTAGTCTCCAAGCCCGGCGAAACCTGCTTCCAGGTCCGCCTCCCCCTGGACCAGGCTCAAGCCTACTAAACCAAAAGAGGCAGTGAAAAGCAGCTTGAGCTGCTCCATCACTGCCTCACCACTGCTTAAAAACTGCTCTTCCACTGTTACTTCGTTACTTCAACCCCACGCCAGAACGCGATATGGTGCTTGATCGCCCGCGCCGCAGGCTTCGGATCAGGGTAGTACCAGGCCGCATCCGGGTTCTCCTGCCCATCCACAATCAGGCTGTAGTACCGGGCCTGCCCCTTGAACGGGCATGAAGAAGTTGTGGAACTTGGCCGAAAAAACTCCCGCTTCACCGATTCATCGGGAAAGTACACATTGCCTTCAACCAGCTGCGTCGTTTCGCTCTCTGCCAGGACCTGACCGTTCCACATCGCTTTCGCCATCTGCTGAAGACTCGCTTATCTGTTCGAACAAGTTACGGCCTGAAGTCCAAGCCGCGGGCTCTGGAGCCCTTTGCAGTTCCTCCGGGAGCATAGCAGACCTGAGCTCGGTTGGGAAGCGGTAACGCAGCCCTCAGGCCGCGCTGACCGCCATCTCAGGCTCCGCTTCTACCGTCTTCGGCGGCCCAATCAGCCGCTCATACGTACACTCCGGCGTCGTCGGAACCTCCACCGGCTGCCCCTTCTTGGGCCGCCGCTTCGGCAGAAACTCCCGGTTGTTCGGGCAGACCAGGTACGTCCCTTCCTTGTTCCCGTACTCCAGCAGGTAGGCCGAGTGGCACTTCGGACACGTCTCGTTCACCAGCTTCAGGTTCGAGGCAAAGTCGCACTTCGGATAATTCACGCAGCCGTAGAACACGTCCCCGCGCTTCGTCTTCCGAACCGCCAGGTCGCCGCCATCCTTCGGACACTTCACGTCCAGCAACTCCTGCTTGACGTACTTGCACTTCGGATAGCCGGAGCACGCGATGAACTCGCCATAAGCCCCATCCCGCTGCAACAGCGGCTTCCCGCACTTCGGGCAAGGCTCATCCAGCGTGATCGGAGGCTTCGACTGCACCTTCTGCGTCAGCTTACGGATCGTCTTGCAAGGAGGATCATCCGAATACCCAGGGCAAGACATGAACGGCCCCCAGGGCCCATTCTTCAGCACCATTAACCGCCCGCAGTTATCACAGAACTCCTCCTCCGGAGCCTCATCAGCGCCCGGGGCGTTCAGGTCCGGCTTGGCCGCAAAGTTCTCCTTCGTGAAGTCGCACGAGACCGGCTCAGCCGTAATCTTTTTGCCCTTCCCGGCAGCACTCTTCACCGCCTCCGCAAACTCCTTCGCATCCGCCACTTCCTTCGAGAAGTTCGTCTCGTCGAACGTCACCGCCTTCACAATCATCGGGAAGTGGAACGACCCCAGAATCTTCTTCAGCACCGCCTTCGGGTCCTTCTTCCACGGCGCAGCAGCAATCGTCACAGCCTTGGCCTTGGAGAAAGCCGAGCAGGCAAAGAAGCTCCCAAACTTACCCCACTTCAGGATCAGCGGCGACCCGCAGTTATCGCAGACCTCATCCGTCGCCTCTTCCTTGCGCTTGATGTCCTCCATCGTCGTCTCGGCGACCGCAAGCTCCTTCTCCAGGTGGCTGTAGAACCCATCCAGCAGGTCCGTCCACTTCTCCGTCCCCGCCTCCACCGCGTCCAGCTCGCCTTCGAGCGTCGCCGTGTATCCCGTCTCGAAGATGTACGGGAAGTTCTTAACCAGCAGCTCTGTCACCACCATGCCGATCTCCGTCGGCACAAACTTGTTCCCAATCTTCTTGACGTAGTCCCGATCCTGAATCGTATTGATGATCGAAGCATAGGTCGAAGGCCGCCCAATCCCCTTCTCTTCGAGCGTCTTCACCAGCGAGGCTTCATTGAACCGCGGCGGCGGGTCCGTAAACTTCTGCTCATGCTCGATCGCCTGCCGCACAAGCCCCTGCCCATCCGCCAAAGCCGGCAGCCGCTTATCTTCTTCCTCGCCGTCCTCATCAGAAGCCTCAGCGGTCGAAGCAGCCGGAGCAGTCTCATACACCTTCAAAAATCCATCAAACTTCAGCACCGATCCAGAAACCCGGAAGTCATAGCTGCGGGCGGCCTTCGCCCCAATCTCCACCGTCGTCTGATCGAAGATCGCCGGCATCATCTGGCTCGCGACAAATCGCATCCATATCAGCCGATAAAGCTTGTACTGCTCATCGGAAAGCGAAGCCCGAATCTCATCCGGGTGATACGCCACATTCGTCGGACGAATCGCTTCGTGCGCGTCCTGCGCCTCATTCTTCTTCTTGTACTCGTTCGGCTTGGCCGGCAGATACCGCTCGCCCAGCGCACCAATATAAGTCCGAGCCTCCGCCACCGCATCGTCAGAAACACGCGTCGAGTCGGTTCTCATATAAGTGATCAGACCCACGGTCTCGCCGCCGATCTCGATCCCCTCATACAGCCGCTGCGCCACGCCCATCGTCCGCCGTACATTGAACCCAAGCCGCCCCGCCGCCTCCTGCTGCAGCTTCGAAGTCGTAAACGGAGCCTTCGGATTCTGCTTCCGTTCCTTCTTCTCGACAGTCTTCACCGCAAACGTAGCGTTCGCCAGGTCCGCGACAACCTGATCCGTCGTCGCATGATCCGGCAGCGCATTCGCCAGCACCTGCGCCTTACCGTCCTTGTCGAAGCCGTTCGGAACCGTAATCCGAGCCCCATCAATCCCGGTCAGCCGAGCCGTAAACGAGGTCTTCTCCGCCTGCAGCACCGCATCGACAGTCCAGTACTCCACCGGCACAAACGCATTGATCTCCCGTTCGCGTTCCACGATCAGCCTCAGCGCAACCGTCTGCACCCGCCCCGCCGAAAGCCCGCGCCGCACCTTATCCCACAGCAGCGGCGAGATCTGATACCCCACCAGCCGGTCCAGCACACGCCGCGTCTGCTGCGCGTCCACCAGGTTCTCGTTTACATCCCGAGCCTTCAGAAACGCAGCCTTCACCGCCTTCTGCGTGATCTCGTTAAACGTCACCCGCCGTATATCCGCGCCCGCCTTGATCACCGGCCGCAACTGCATCGCCAGGTGCGCGGCAATCGCCTCGCCTTCGCGGTCAGGGTCAGGCGCCAGGAAGATATGGTCTGCCTTCGCCGCCAGCTTCTTCAGCCGGTCCACAATCTTTTCCTTGCCCGGAGACACGATCAGCGTCGGCGCAAACGTCCGGTTCAGCAGCTCCACACCAATATCCGACTTCGGCAGATCCATAATGTGGCCAAGGCTCGCCTCAACCGTGTAATCCGCTCCGAGGTACTTATTAATAGTCTTCGCCTTCGCAGGCGATTCAACGATAACCAGGGACTTGCTCATAACGCTCTTTCCTTCATTCCACCGAATCCGTGGGGGGTTGGCTCCCGGATTCCCTTCAACTGCCATGTTTCATTGCGAACCTAACACGACTTGCCGGGATCGCGCCAATCCAGCCCATCCCAAAGCCGAGGAAATCGAAACCAAACCGCGCCTCATCCACGGCACCAAACGCCCTTTAGAATCAGCACGTTTGCCAATTCCAGCAGGACCACAAAAAAACATCTAAAAACAACGAACGTAATTTTTGCCCGGAAGCGCCTTCACCCGGCCCGCCAGTTCCAGCTCGAACAGCGCCGTGAAGATCTCGGCAGAGGCCAGTTCGGCCTCCATCTGCTCCATCAACTCATCCAGTTGAATTGCCTCATCGTGCCGAATCCTCGCAAACACCAGCCGCTCATGCTCGGCCATCGCCTGCCCCGTCTGCCCAATTCCAGACTCATTCGGCCCGGTGAATAAAGATGCTGACTGCCCCACATTCGATTCATTCGCCCTCCCCGCCCCCATCGCATCCTCCAGCTCCAGCCGTGTCTGCGACGGCAGATCCTCCCAAACGTCCTCCCACGTCGCCGTCAGCTTCGCGCCCTGCTTGATCAGAGTGTTTGGACCCCACGCATTCTTATTCGTCACATTCCCCGGCACCGCATAGACATCCCGGTTCTGCTCCATCGCACACCTGGCCGTAATTCGAGTCCCACTATATTCAGCAGCCTCAATCACCAGCACCCCCACGCTCATCCCGCTCAGAATCCGGTTCCGGATCGGAAAGTTCTGCGGAGCCGGAAACGTGCCCAGCGGATACTCGCTCACGATCGCCCCACCGCCTGTCACAATCTCCTCCGCCAGCCGCTTATTCTCCTTCGGATAAACCACATCCAGCCCCGTCCCCCAAACCGCCACCGTCTTTCCCTTCGCCGCCAGCGCCCCCTTATGCGCCGCCGTATCCACCCCCCTCGCCATCCCGGAAAGAATCACCACACCTCGATTCGCCAGATCCCGCGAAAGCATCTCCGCCATCCCCGCCCCATACGGACTCGGGGACCGAGTCCCCACCACCGCAATCCCCGCCCTCCCCAGCAGCCCCACATCCCCCCGCACCCAAAGCACCGCCGGCGGATCGTAGATCTCCCGCAGCCGCTCCGGATAAGCCTCATCATCGGGCGTGAGCAAAGTAGCCCCTGCCTCCTGCACCCGCTTCCACTCTTTCTCCGCCTCCGCCCGAGCTCGCCCATCCGCAATGAACTGCGCTGACTTAGCCGGCAATCTAAACCCCTCCAACTCAGTCAGCGGCATATCAAAAATCCGCCCCGCATCCCCATCCATCAGCGCCACCGCCCGCCCAATCCGGGTAGGCCCCAACCCCGGCGTAAGCGCCATAGCCAGCCACCCCAGCCGCCCCTCAGAAGCACCAAAATCCGCAGTATTCCCGCTCAACGCCATATAAATCTCCATGTAGACGCAATGCGCTAGAGATTAGCACGCCTCCATCCCCCACAACCGTCATTCTGAGCGCAGCGAAGAATCTCCGTAGCTGCTGTTGCGGCGGCTCTTGCCCTTCAAATCATTTGCCGTTGCCCGTTCTTAGGCCTTCATCACTGCAACTAACCCCACACCCGCCCCAGAACAATCAGCCCTTATCGCTTTTATCAATTTTTATCCCCTTAAGCTGTTACAACACCTTCCCAGCCGAATCCGCTAAACTAGCCATGTGGCCCTACGAGTAGCAGCAATCGACTTCCTCAACCCAGCCCCCCTCATGTGGGACTTCGACCACGGCCCCCGTCTCTCCCAGCGTTACGACGTCCACCTCACCGAGCCCTCCCAGTGCGCCCGTGAGCTCCTCGCCGGCCGCGCCGACCTAGGCCTCATCCCCGTCGCCGCCCTCACGCCAGAGCTAGCCATCGTCCCCGGCTGCACCATAGCCAGCCTCCGCCAGGTCCGCTCCATCCAACTAGTCGTCAAAGGCACCGCCGGCCTGGCCTCCGTCCGCACCATCGCAGCCGACACGGCCTCTCGCAGCTCCGTCGCCTACACCCAGGTCCTCTTCCGCCACTTCCTCAAGACAGACCCCACCTACCTCCCTGCCAAAGCCGACCCCATCCCCATGCTCCAATCCGCGGACGCCGCCCTCCTCATCGGCGACCCCGCCCTCCACGCCCTCGAGCACCGCACCCAGATCGAAGCCGCCGTAGGCCCCTGCCAGTGGTTCGACGTAGCCACCGAGTGGAACACCCGCACCAACCTCCCTTGGGTCGCAGCCGTCTGGGCCGTCCGCCCGGAGGCCCTCCCCACCGCCGCCGCCCGCACCGAGCTCATAGAAGATCTCAACCAGTCCCGCCTCCACGGCCAGCTCCACACAGAAGACCTGGTCACAGAGTGGCAACCCCGCATCCACCTCCCCGCCCAGACCATCCGCCACTACCTCACACAAAACATCCACTACACCCTGGACCCCGCCTGCATAGAAGCCATAGAGCTCTTCCGCCACCTAGCCGCAGAAATAAATGCCCTCCCCCCACTAGGCCCCCTCAACTTCCTCCAGCAGTAAACAGGGTGCCCCACGTCCGGATTCTCGGACGTGGGTTCCACCGAAACATCCCAACCACAGCCTCCACCAGTCACGCAACAAATCCCCCGCGTCGAATCCCCCACATCCCGCGTCTCATGACAATATGGGTTCCATGCTGGCAGGCATCCCAATCTCTCGCGCATTAGCACTCCTGTCCCTGGCCACCCTCGCCGGTTCCAGCAGCCACCTCCTGCATCTCGTCCTCTCCTTCGGCCTGTTCGGCCTCTTCCTCGTCTCCATCGTCGACTCCTCTTTCGTCCCGCTCCCCCTCCCCGGCATCACCGACATCATGGTGATCCTCTTCGCCGCCCAGCACGCCAACCTCTTCCTCCTCATCGCCGCCGCCACCATCGGCTCCGCCCTCGGCGGCCTCTTCTCCTATCAGGTCGGCCAGTCCGGCGGCCTCGACTTCATTGAAAAACGCACCCCGCCCCGCATCTTCAAACGAGTTACCGGCTGGATGGAGTCCCACGCCATCCTTGCCGTAGCCGTCCCCGCCCTGCTCCCCCCGCCGATGCCTCTCAGCCCCTTCGTCCTCGCCGCCGGAGCCCTCAAGATGTCCCGCAAGAAGTTTATGTGGGCCTTCACCCTCAGCCGCCTCATCCGCCACGCCTTCGCCGCCTGGCTGGGCGTCCACTACGGCAAAGCAGTCCTGGTCCTCTGGAACGCATTCATCCGCCGCTGGGGCGCCCCCGTCCTGATCATCCTCTGGGTCGCCATCCTCGGCTCGGTAGCCTTCGCCTTCTGGCGCCTCTGGAAGACCAGCCACGAAGTGGGCCTGAAGCAAACCAAACCCCTAAACGCCACCACCACCTAGAGCAAACAACGGCCAGCCCACACCACAACCACCGGCCCACACCACAACCGTCCCCTCACCACAACCGTCCCCTCACCACAACCGTCCCCTCGCCACAACCGTCCCCTCACCGCAACCGTCATTCTGCGCGGAGCGCAGAACCTCCGTAGTTGTCGTTATCGCGGCAAGACCGCCATACCCGCCTGACTTTCGCCAAGTATCCGTAAATTCACCCGCCGTAACCCAAAGCCGCAGAGCCACTTACAATTATTTTCTCTAGAAACACCAGCAAAATCGCGTGTCAAGCCCCCAGCACTCAGAAAAACCCAGCAACTGAGTCACTACAAACCACTTACACCCAAAAAATAAATGGCGTATTTACCCATTCCACCTTGGTAAAATAGAAATAGAAGAAAAAGGCGTGCAAAGTCGCAGGCCGCTTCACCCAAATCGCAAAGTCCACCGAGTCAAGACGCAGCTCACCCGAAGTCCGAAGTCCGGACCTAAGTCAAATCCTTTGAAGACTTTAGGTACTTCAGTGGGGGGAGGGGGGTACCCCTAAAACTCCCACTGCAACAAGGTAGCCCCAACCGTAAACCCGGCCCCGACACTCGCCAGCAAAACCAGATCGCCCTTCTGCAACCGGCCTTCATCGAGCGCAGTCTGCATCGCCAGCGGAATCGTCGCCGCCGTCGTATTCCCAAACCGGTCGATGTTGATCACTACGCACTCCTCATCCATGCCCAACCGCTCAGCGGTAGAAAGGATAATCCGCTTGTTCGCCTGGTGCGGAATGAAGCACTTCAGATCCTTGCCCGTAATCCCGTTTCGAGTCAGCACCGTCTCCGCCGCCTCGGACATCTTGCGCACGGCAAACTTGTACACCGCACCGCCGTCCTGGTGGACGTAATGCATCTTTGCCGCGACCGTCTCGGCGGTCGCCGGATGCAGACTCCCACCACCCGGCATGTTCAACGAAACCCCACCCGACCCGTCGATCTCGTGGAAGTAGTCCACCAGCCCGACCTCACCCGGCTCACAAGGCTCCAGCAGCACCGCCCCCGCCCCGTCGCCGAAGATGACGCAGGTCGTCCGGTCGGTGTAATCGATCACAGAGCTCATCACATCCGCGCCGATCACCAGGATCTTCTTGTGAACGCCGGACTCGATCAGCTTAGCCCCAACCTGCAGCGCATACGGAAACCCCGAGCATGCAGCCGAGAGATCGAAGCCCCACGCATGATGCGCGCCCAGTTTGTCCTGCACCAGGCAGGCCGTAGCCGGAAACATCATGTCAGGAGTGACGGTCGCCACGATAATCACCTCCACCTCGTCGGCGGAGACACCACGCTTGGCCAGACACGCCTTGGCCGCCTCGACGGCAAGGTCACTCGTCGCCACGCCCGGCTCGACGATATGGCGCTCCCGGATACCGGTACGCTCGGTGATCCACTGGTCGTTGGTCGCGACCATCTTTTCAAGGTCTTGATTGGTCAGAAGCTTGGGCGGAACGTAGCTACCGACGGATGTGATTTTGGCTCGAACGGAGACTTGCGGCTTCAGGGACAAACTCAATGACTCACCTCAACAGCTTGCGCTCCCAAGCATACAAAACTTTGGAGCGGATGATGATCAATCAGGTGCCGGAGGGGAGTTTGATATACCCGGACGGCCTCCAGCGCGTGACAGCAAGCGGCTGGAATCCTAATGCACCGGGCGACCTACTGCGCCATCGCGGGAATCTGAAACTCGTCCGACAGAGGCGTTTCAGTGCACCGGGCGGCCTACTGCGCCCATACTAGCCCGTTACCGTTGCTTCCTTCCGGACCTGGCGGGGTTGGCGGGATTACGTCGCGTAGGACCCGGCACAAGAACGAGTCTACCATTGGAGGGATGCAGAACTCCAGCCTGAGCCCTCACGCCAACAACCGCCCACAGACACAAGGTGAGGTGGAGGCCCACTACATCGAGCTTCGCAAACAGCACCAGACCCGACAGGATGGCTTCGCCGCCCGCAAGACCCGCATTGGCTGGGCCCTGATCGTCTGCCTTGGCATCATCGTCGCGCTGGCGACGCAGGCCCATCACCAGACCTCACCCTGGCCTCTGCTGGCAGCCTTCGCCGTCCTGGCCTCCCTGGTGCCGGTCCACCTCGGCCTGCAGACCAGGATCTCCCGCACAGAGCGCCTGCTGGGCCTCTACGACAGGAACCTTGCACGCGTCCGCTCCGAAGCCTGGCAGTCCGGCAACACCGGAGAGACCCTCCACCAGCCCGGTCATCTCTACGAGCGCGACCTCAACCTCCTCGGTGAGGACTCGCTCTTCGGCCTGCTCGACACCGTACGCACCGGCATAGGCCAGCGCGGACTAGCCGACTACCTCCAGGCCCCGGCCATCCACGCCGAGACCCTGGAACGCCAGCAAGCCGTTAAGGAGCTGGCAGCGAAAACAGAGTTACGAGAAGAGATCGCCCTCCTCGGCACCAGCAAGTTCCAGCAGGTCGAAGCAAGGTTCTTCGACACATGGCTCGACGAAGAAGCACCCGTCTTCCATCCGGCCTTTCGCTACGTTCTGGTCGTCACAGCACTGGCGCTGGTGGTGATGCTTCTGCTCGGTTTGACGCACGCCGTCGCATGGCCCGTCCTGCTGCCGAATCTGGCCCTGGCGGCCGTACTTCAGGCCGGCATCTCGATGTCCCTGCGCTCCCGCGTGCTGCCTCTTCTGGAGCGCGTAACAAGGCTCTCGAATCACGTACAGATGTTCTCGGACGGCCTGGCCATCCTTGAGACACAAAGCTTTCAAGCACTAAAGCTTCAGGCCATCCAGGCGGCCGCAAGGCAACCGGCCAACGCCGTTCCCCTGCTCGCCAAGCTGCAAAGCCAGATCACGATCGTGCAACAGCGCACCAAGGAGTACTTCTTCATCTTCTCCCTGCTGCTCGCAGCCGGCACCCAGGCGGCCATCACCATCGCCGCATGGAAGCGAGCAAACGGTGCCGCGATGAAAAGCTGGCTCGCCGCCTGGGCCGAGTTCGAGGCCCTGAACGCACTCGCAGCCTACGCCTTCGAGCATCCCGAAGACGCATGGCCGGAGCTGCTGCCAGCCTCCGCGCAACCTACGTTTGAGGCCATAGAACTCGGACACCCGCTGCTCACCGCGTGCGTCCGCAACGATGTATCACTCGGAGACGCGACACGCTTCTTCCTGATCAGCGGCTCGAACATGTCCGGCAAGTCCACCCTCATGCGATCCATCGGCATCAACGCCGTCCTCGCATACGCCGGCGCACCGGTGAGAGCACACTCCATGCAACTGACGCCGCTCACCCTCGGCGCATCGCTCGCCCTGACGGACTCGCTCGCTGAGGGCAAGAGCAAGTTCCTCGCAGAGGTCGAGCGCCTGCAGAAGATCGTACAAACCAGCGCAGGGTCGCCAGTACTCTTCCTGGTCGATGAGATCTTCAGCGGCACCAACTCAGTCGATCGCCAGGCCGCCGCCGGCGCGGTCCTGCGTAGCCTGCTCGTAAACGGAGCTATCGGGGCCTTGTCAACGCATGATCTCGCGCTGGCCGAACTCGCGAACGAGGAGAACTGCGGCCTCAACGTTCACATGGCCAGCCCTGATCCCGAAGACCCACTCGGCTTCGACTACAGGTTGAAGCCCGGGGTCAACACCAGCTCCAACGCCCTCGCCATCATCCGCATGATGGGCCTCTAGGGCCGCTGCCGTTGAGAAGAAGAAACGTATCATAGAGTTGAAACGATGTTGACTGAAGCCCACATTCGAGACGCCCTGCGCGACTGTTACGACCCCGAAATCCCACTCAACATCGTGGAACTCGGCCTCGTCGAATACATCTCGCTGCACGAAGCCCCAGACGCCCCCGGATCAGGAATTGAAGGCGTCCCCGCCCGCTATCTGGCAAAGATCGTTCTGATCCCGACCACGCGCGATGACGCCCCGGAAGCTCAGCTCAAAGCCCAGGTGAGCAATCGTCTCGCTGCCTTCTTTGAGCTCTGGTCCGTCGAAGTCAGCATCGTAGATCAACCCGTCTGGACACCGGAAAGAATCACCCCCGCCGGGAGACGAACCCTCGGCCTGGACAAGCCGCAGTTCCCTATCCTCAACAACAAGGTGCGTCCCCAGTGAATGCACCCACCAAACGAGCCAGAAGAAAAGTCGTCCCAATCCACACGCCCAAACTCCCTCCCACGCATCCGTTCGACAGAGTTCATCACACCGACACCGGCGGCCTCATCGAGCGCACACAACTCATCACCGGCCACGCCAACGACGCACACGTCACCGCTTACTACGGCATCGCCCCTTCCATCCTCGACGCCGTGATCGACCTCTGGCAGGGGACGCGCCCCAAGTATCCCATCGACCGCTACACCTTCGTGGACATCGGCGCAGGCAAGGGCCGCGCCGTCATGACCGCCTCCCTCCACCCCTTCTTCGAAGCCGTAGGAATTGAACTGAATCCGACGCTTGCAAGCATCGCCCGCACTAACCTGCAGACCTTCCCCAACTATGCAAACCCGCTTGCGCCCACCCGCCTCATCGAAGGCGACGCCCTCGCCGCGAACCTGCCGCTGACCCCTACACTCGCCTTCATGTTCCATCCCTTCGAAGCTCCGGTCCTGCGCAAGCTGATAGGCAAAATTCAAGCACACTACTCGGTTCTTGATCTGCCCTTCGATCTGATCTACGTCAACGCGGAGCACGCTTCCGTGCTCGACCAGAACACCTGGTTCAAGCGGCTCTTCCATGGCCTCGTCCCCATGAGTTCCGTCGATCACCTGGCGGACCTCGCTGAGATCGCCGAACAGACAGAGTATGGGTCCACCGGCGACGAGATCTGCGGCATCTACCGATTCACCGGGCCAACCACTTAGCGGCGCCTCTGGCCAGAGCATGTAGCGCGGGTGTATCTTGCTTCCGTTGAGCGCGACGCACGCGGACCGCGCTCCAGGGAGCGAAGTATGGCTACAGCAGCACCGGTTCACCAGATCACACCCGAGACCTACGGGCGCAAGCTCCAGCTCAAGGCACGCTACGACAACTTCATCAACGGTCAGTGGATCGCGCCGGTGGCAGGCGAGTATTTCGAGAACGTCACGCCCGTCACCGGCGAGCCCCTCTGCCAGATCGCACGCTCCAAGGCCGAGGACGTCAACAAGGCCATCGACGCAGCACACGCCGCCAAGGGCGCCTGGGGCCGCACCTCCACCACCGTTCGCGCACGCATCCTGGAGCAGATCGCGCAGCGCATCGAAGACAACCTGGAATACCTTGCTACCGCAGAGACCTGGGACAACGGCAAGCCCATCCGCGAGACCATGGCCGCCGACCTGCCGCTCTGCGTCGACCACTTCCGCTACTTCGCAGGCTGCATTCGCGCCCAGGAGGGCGGCATCTCGGAGATCGATCACGAGACCATCGCCTACCACTTCCATGAGCCGCTCGGCGTCATCGGCATGATCATCCCGTGGAACTTCCCGCTGCTCATGGCGACGTGGAAGCTTGCACCGGCTCTGGCCGCGGGCAACGCCGTCATCCTGAAGCCCGCCGAGCAAACACCCATGTCCATCCTGCTGCTGATGGAGTTGATCGGCGACCTTCTGCCGCCGGGCGTCCTCAACGTCGTCAACGGCTTCGGTCTTGAAGCCGGCAAGCCGCTCGCATCCTCACCGCGTATCAACAAGGTGGCCTTCACGGGTGAGACGACCACCGGTCGACTCATCATGCAGTAC
This sequence comes from Granulicella tundricola MP5ACTX9, assembly GCF_000178975.2. NCBI lineage: Bacteria > Pseudomonadati > Acidobacteriota > Terriglobia > Terriglobales > Acidobacteriaceae > Granulicella > Granulicella tundricola. The sequence continues at coordinate 3,239,164 of NC_015064.1, forward strand.
GCCTCACAGAACATCATTCCGGTCACGCTCGAGCTTGGCGGCAAGAGCCCCAACATCTTTTTCGCCGACGTGATGAACGAGGATGACGCCTTCTTCGATAAATGCCTTGAAGGCTTCACCATGTTCGCGTTGAACCAGGGTGAGGTCTGCACCTGCCCCTCCCGTGCGCTGGTGCAGGAGTCCATTTACGAGCGCTTCATGGAGCGTGCGACCGCCCGGGTCAAGGCGATCAAGGGCGGCAATCCGCTCGATTCAGCCACGATGATCGGAGCCCAGGCCTCGAGTGAGCAGTTGGAGAAGATCCTTTCCTACTTCGACATTGGCAAGCAGGAGGGCGCGAAGATCCTTACTGGGGGCAAGCGGTCCGAAGCCGGTCCGGCGGGCGGCTTCTACGTCGAGCCCACCATCTTTGAAGGCCACAACAAGATGCGCGTCTTTCAGGAAGAGATCTTCGGGCCAGTGGTCTCGGTTACAACCTTCAGGGACGAAGACGACGCCATGGCGATCGCGAACGATACGCTCTACGGCCTTGGCTCCGGCGTATGGACGCGTGATATCAATCGTGCCTACAAGTTCGGCCGCGGCATCCAGGCCGGGCGTGTCTGGACGAACTGCTATCACCTCTATCCGGCGCATGCGGCGTTCGGTGGTTACAAGCAATCAGGCATCGGACGTGAGAACCATAAGATGATGCTCGATCACTATCAGCAGACGAAGAACCAACTCATCAGCTACAGCCCGAATGCGATGGGCTTCTTCTAGACCCAAGGGGGCACCATGATGGCTCCAGCGCAGGTTCTCACCACGCCCGCAGCCGATGAGCTGATTCATCGGCTGCGGGAGAAGCACGGCAAGCTCATGTTCCATCAGTCCGGCGGATGCTGTGACGGCTCCTCGCCTATGTGCTTCGCGCTCGGCGAGTTCATGCTGGGCGATAGCGATCACTTTCTGGGGACCATAGCCGAAACTCCGTTCTACATGAGCAAATCGCAGTTTGAGTACTGGAAGCACACCCAACTCATCCTCGATGTTGTTCCGGGCCGAGGTGGCATGTTCTCGCTTGAGAACGGAGAGGGCGTCAGGTTCCTGATTCGCTCACGCGTCTTTGCGGAAGATGAACTGCTGGAGTTGGAGATGGCGGGGTTAATCTAGTCTCTGCCTGGTTACCAGAGTTTCAGCCAACTATGCTTCCGGGCTACGCGTCACAGTTGAATAGATCTACAAAGGACAACTCAATGGACGTCAATCAACTGATCCACATCGTGATCGTGCTCGTCGTTGTGGGCGTTTTGCTCGGGCTGATCAACCGCTTCATACCCATGGCCTCGAGCATCAAGTCCATCATCAACGGCATTGTGGTCATCTTTGTCGTGCTTTGGCTCTTGCAGCTTTTCGGCATCATCGGTGCCATCGGCGGCATGCGCGTACGTTAGCGCAGCCGCTTCACCTCTATTCTAGTGGACTCCCACAAGAAATCGTTCGCGCTGATTCTCCGGCCATGCCCGGCTAGAGAGGCCGCGTTCCGTCAGAAGCTCATAGATCGTTGAGACCAGTGCCCCCGGTCCATTCTCGACGTCTACTGTAGCGTCCGCTCCGGCGTGAGGTCCGGAGTCATAGCCGTTCATCTTGACGATCAGCATGTGCGGGACCTCGTGGCGTATCCGGGTAACCCACTCCTGACGCTCGGCTTCCGGCAGCGTATGACAGAGTACAACCAGATCTGTCTCGAGGACGGGAGCCTCTGACTGGTCGAGGGCGGCGGTGGCCACGGACCAGAAGTAAGTCAACACCTCGGCGCGAGCCTCAAGGTGAGCCTTGTCGTTCCCGATCAGCAAAACTTTTGCGGATTCATTCATTGGTGTGTGAGGCTGAGCGCAAGGGACTCGGCCTTTCTCCTCTCAGGTCATCGTGCTCTGCTCAACCTGTTCTGATTCAACGCTAAACCGATCTCAAGCCCAGTTGGGAACAAGGTCAGGCGTCAATCATCTTGGTTTTATTCTTGCCAACGAATGTCCAGACTTCGTTCATCTCCCTCAAGATGCGCCATTGCGACCTCCGCCCTCGCCAGTGCGACGACACTTTCAAACTTTTCTCCCCACTCGATCAGGACGAGGGCCGCCGGGTCTGCCGCCATCTCTTCCAAGCCCAGTGTGGCCAGTTCCCGCTCCGTCTCCAGCCGGTACAGGTCCAGGTGATAGATGTGGGTCTTGCGCCCCTGATACTCATGCACCAGCGTGAATGTCGGGCTGGTCACGTCCTCCGGCGACCCTGCACCCAACGCCTGCACCCAGCCTTTGACCAACGTGGTCTTGCCGGCTCCGAGGTCACCGCGGAGGATGATCACCCGCGGAGCCGGAAGCATTTCGGCGATGGTTTCGGCGATGGCGAGGGTGCCGCGCTCAGAGCGGGTCTTGAATCGCTTCTCGCGGTTGAACTCAGGCATCGGCGGGCTCCTTGGGCTTGGGCTGGATGCCGCAGAACCAAGTGAGGCCGTCTGCGTCCACGTTGCGGTACCGGAAGGCTTGCGTCAGGTGGCTGATAACATCCGTGGCGAGGATGGATTTTTCGTCGAGGTGGCGTGCCACCAGGTCGGCGGCGAGGCCATGGAGGTAGACGGCGGCTTCCACCGCCTCCGCCACGTTGTCCGGGTACTGGCCGAGCAGGGCGGCTACGATGCCGGTGAGGATGTCTCCACTACCGCCCTTGGCGAGGCCGGGGTTGCCGGTCGTATTGACGGCTATCGAGCCATCGGGGTGGGCGATGAGGGTTCGCCAGCCCTTGAGGACGAGGGTCAGGTGGTGCTCGGTGGCGAACTTGCGGGCCAGGTTGATGCGGTCGGCTTCTACTTCTTTGACTGTTTTGCCGAGGAGGCGGGCCATCTCCCCGGGGTGGGGGGTGAGGACCATGGTGCGGTTGGCTCCGTCGAGGAGGTGGACGTGATCGGCGTCGAAGGCGTTGAGGGCATCGGCGTCTATGACGATGGGCAGCTTGGTCTGCGCGACTACGCCGCGAGCAAACTCCGATGCTTCGCCCTGGGTGGAGAGGCCGGGGCCTATGGCGATGACCTTGATGCCCTTGGTGAGGGTTTCAAGGTTGGTGAGGTTGGCCGCGGTGGCGGTGCCTTCTGCGTCGTGGAGCAGGGGGCGGACCATCAGTTCCGGGGTGACGCTGCCGACGAGGTTGACGATCTCGCGGGGGACTGCGGCGGTGACCAGGCCGGCTCCGGCTCTGAGGGCGGCGAGGGAGGCCATGCTGGGTGCGCCGGCGGTGCCGAAGCTTCCGCCGATGATGAGGATGTGGCCGAACTTGCCCTTGTTGGAGTTGATGTCGCGGGGGCGCTCGGTTACGGATTTTGCGGTGCCGGCCCAGTTGAGGTTCTGGCTGGACTGGATGGTGTCTTCCGGCGAGCCGATGTCCGCGACGACCACCGGGCCGAAGGTGGCGGCGGTGAGGTGGCCGAAGATGTGGGCGTGCTTGGGGGCGGTGAAGGTGACGACCGCGTCTGCGCGGAAGGCTCCCTCTGCCGTCTGTTGCTGCGAGTCTGCGTCCCAGCCGCTGGGGAGGTCTACGGCGACGACCGGGATGGCCGACTTTGCCAGCGCGTCGCGGAGGATGGCGGCGGGGCCGCGGAGGGGCGGCTTGAAGCCGGTGCCTACGACGGCATCGAGGATGAGGTCGGCCTCGGAGAGGAGCTCGATGATGGCTTCGAGATGCTCGTCGGTCTCGTCGACGAACTCTTCTACGATCTCGTCCGAGGTGGCCTCTTTGAGGAGGGCGAGGGCCTCGGCCGCGTCGCCCTTCACGTCGTCCTGGCGGCCGGCGAGGAGGACTCTTACGCCTACTCCCTCACCGGCGAGGAGGCGGGCGGCTACGAAGCCGTCTCCACCGTTGTTGCCTTTGCCGCAGAGGACCATGACGTGGGCGGCCTGGGGGTACTGGCGGAGACAGAAGGCAGCGACGGCTTCACCGGCGGCCTCCATGAGGTCTGCGATGGGAATTCCGGCGGCGACGGAGGAGTCGTCTGCCTGCTTCATTTCTGCTGCGGTGAGGATCTTCATAGGTATTGGATGCAGCTGCGGGAATTCCCTCCCCCACCCCACCCGATTCGGTCCAAAGTCTTCATTCGATTGAGGTTAGGTTTGGACATGGGCTCGAGGTGATCGGAAAAGTCCCATATTTCGCGGAAGATGTCCGCAAAGTATTCAAAATATTGGGGTTAGTGGGTTTTGGGGTTGAGGAGTGTTCCGGATGTTTCTTCTAGTTCTATTTTACCAAGGTGGCGGGGGTGAATACGCCATTTATTTTTTGAGGGTATGTTGTTGATCTGGTTAGGGTTAGGCGGATTTTTTGGGCGCAGGGGGCTTGACACGTGAGTTTGCTGGTGCTTTTTAGAAAAGTAGTTGTAAGTGGTTGTTGGGATTGGGGTTGCCGGTAGTGGGAAAAGCGTTGACCTGGGCCTTCGGCCCAGGCTGATATGTTTCGGGCCTTTGGCCCTTTGAAGATGATTGGTGGGTTGGAAGAAGGCGGTCGTTTGCTTCCGCAAACGAGGCCCACCCTAATCGCATGAAGCCGCGATGAGGATGGTGCACACGAAACTCCCGTGAGGGTTCGAGGTGGTCCTACCCACGTCCCAGAGGCGGGACGTGGGGCACCCGGTCGTGCTTCTACCGAAGAGGGGAGGGGTGGGTGGAGTTTGCTAGACGCCGAAGGCCATGTCTATCAGGGCGCGCTCTTCGAGGTCGTGGGCTTTGGCGCTGCCGGTGGCGGGGCTGGCTCCGGCGGAGCGGGTTACGTTGACGATGGCGCGGTCGCGGGACATGCGGCGGAGGTGGGGCATGACGTAGGAACGGGCTCCCATGTTGGCGGGCTCCTCCTGGACGTAGACGACTTCGGCGTTGCGATGCTGGTCCAGGGCGGCCTGGACTTCGGCCTCAGGCCAGGGGTAGAGCTGCTCCAGGAATACGATGGCTACGTTGGCGTCGTGTCCTGCTTTTTGGCGCTTCTCACGCTCTACACGGAGGTTGTGGCCGATCTTGCCGGAGCAGAGGAGGATGCGGCGGGGGTTCTGGACCCCATTGTCCGGAAGGACGTTCTGGAAGGTTCCGCCGAAGTCCGCGACCGTGGAGGATGCGTCCGGGTGGCGGAGCATGGACTTGGGCGTGAAGACGATCAACGGCTTGCGCCATGAGCGCAGGGCCTGGCGGCGAAGCAGGTGGAAGTGCTGCGCGGCGGTGCTGGGCTGGGCGATGACCATGTTGTCCTGGGCGCAGAGCTGGAGGTAACGCTCGATACGGGCGCTGGAGTGCTCCGGGCCCTGACCTTCATAGCCGTGGGGGAGGAGCATGACGAGGCCAGAGAGGAGATGCCATTTGGCTTCGCCGGCGGAGATGAACTGGTCGACGATGATCTGGGCGCCGTTGGCGAAGTCGCCGAACTGGGCCTCCCAGAGGACGAGAGCTTCGGGGTAGTCGCGGGAGTAGCCGTACTCGTATCCGAGGACCGCGGCTTCTGAGAGGAGGGTGTTATAGACCTCAAAGCGAGCCTGGTTGGGGGTGATGTGCTCCAGCGGGATGTACTTGGTTTCCGTCTCTGTGTCCGTGAGGGCGGAGTGGCGCTGGTTGAAGGTGCCGCGCTGGGAGTCCTGGCCGGTGAGTCTTACGGGCGTACCTGCGGAGACGAGGGATGCGAAGGCGAGGAGCTCCGCCATGCCGTAGTCAAACTGGCGCTTATCCTCTGCCATCTCAAGGCGCTGCTCATAGAGCTTTTTGACCTTGGGATGGATGTGGAAGGTCTCCGGGTAGGCGCAGAGAGCCTTGGTGAGCGAGGTCACCTGGGCTGCGTCGATCCCGGTCTTGAGAGCGGCGTCCGCTTCCGAGAGGCTGCCGCCCTTGTAGTTGTCCCAGTAGTGGGGGAGGACGGCGAGATCGGTCTTGCTTTCAGCCTTGGTGGCTAGCTTCTGCTCTTCCAGGAAGTGCTGCTGGATCTTTGCGGCTTCTTCCGTGGGATCGACTCCAATGCGCTTGGCGTAGGTCTTGTAGAGCTCCGGCAGATCCTTGATGAGGGCGTAGCGCTTGGGCGAGGTGACGGTGGGGTCATCGACTTCAGAGTGGCCGTGGCGGCGGTAGCCGATGAGATCGACGACGACGTCCGACTTGAATTTGTGGCGGTACTCGGCTGCGATGGCGGCTACGCGCAGGACGGCGTCAGGATCTTCCGCGTTGACGTGGAAGATGGGGATGGGCAGGCGCTTGGCGATGTCCGTGGCGAAGCGGGAGGAGTTGGATTCCTCCGGGACGGCGGTGAAGCCGAGGAGGTTATTGACGATGACGTGGATGGTGCCACCGACGTTGTAACCGTGGAGGACGGCCATGTTGAGGGACTCGGCAAGGATGCCCTGACCGGCGAAGGCTGCGTCGCCGTGGATGATGAGGGGGAGAATCTGCTCTTTGGCGTTGGCTGCGCCTTCCGCGAGGAGACGGGCCTGACGGGCGCGGGCGCGGCCGAGGGCTACGGGATCGACGGCCTCAAGGTGGCTGGGGTTTGAGACGAGGTGGAGGGCTACCTTTTTGCCGTTGGGCGAGATGAACTCTCCGGTGGCTCCCTGGTGGTACTTGACGTCTCCGCCGCCCATGGTGGAGCGGGGATCGACGTCTTCAAAGCGCGCGAAGATATCGGTGGCGTTGCGTCCGACGATGTTGGTCATGACGTTGAGGCGGCCGCGATGGCTCATGCCGAAGACGCTGCGGGTTACGCCGTGGTTGGCGGAGATTTCGAACGTGTGATTAAGGAAGGGGATGAGGACGGTGAGGCCTTCGAGCGAGAAGCGCTTGGTGCCGAGGTATCGGGACTGGATGACCTGCTCAAACAAGTCTGCCTTGATGAGGTCTGTGAGCATGCCCTTCTGGTCTACGGGCGGAGCTTCGCGCTCTAACTGGTCCTGAATCCACTGGCGCTTTTCCGGGCTGGGGATGTGCATGAACTCGGCTGCGATGGTGCCGCAATAGAACTTGCGGGCCTCTGCGGCGGCCTGGACGGAGTCTGGGTCTTCCGGGACGGGGACCGGGAAGGGCTCGCCGGGGAGGTACTGGCCGAGGGGGTCGAGGGAGGTCTGGAGATAACCCCAGCGGCGGAAGATGTCGAAGGTGTACTCGCGGCGCTCTGGGTTTGCAGTGGTGTTGGGTTGGGTCGGTTCGGGGGCTTTTTTCAGCTTGGTGGCCATTGAATCCTCAGTCCTGAATGTGCGCCTGGGGCGGGCGCTCGATGCCGGATGGTGCGGGGCGAAGGTGAAGTTCGCGTCACTTGGTATGCTAGACCCATTGATAGACGGTCTGCATCTTTCGTGAACGATAACCGCACAAGCGTAACAAGGGTGCATCTGCATGGTTAGTATCGGCAGGCTGGGATGGGTTGGTGAGGTGGGGTTGGCGGCGGGGTTGGCCGTGGGTGTGGGGCTTGGGCAGGATGTGGGTGCGGCCAAGGCAACGCCTGATCTACCGGAGATTACAGGGCTGATGCATGCGGTGGAGGTGCAGCAGAGGGCGGCGGAGCTGCGGGAGAAGGACTATCTGTATCGGCAGAGTGTACGGATGGACGACCTGGACGGGCATGGCGGGGTGAAGAAGACGCAGGCGGAGGTTGCGGATATCTTCTGGCTGGAGGGGGTTCGGGTGCGGCGGGTGGTGAGCAAGGATGGGAAGGAGCTGACGGGGGACCAGGCGAAGAAGGAGAGTGAACGGATCGATAAGGAGGTGGCGAAGGCGAAGGAGCGGCGGGCTAAGGGGGATGCAAGTGGGAAAGAGACCGACTCGCATGGGAATGAGGAGGTGACGGTGTCACGGATGCTGGAGCTGGGGAGCTTTGGCAATGAACGGCGGGAGAGCGTGAACGGGCGGGATACGATCATGGTGGACTTTGTGGGGAACCCGAAGGCGAAGACGCGGAACGTGGGGGAGAACGCGATTCACGAGATGGTGGGGACGATCTGGGTGGATGAGGCGGATCGCGCGATCGTGAGGATTGACGGGCATTTTGTGAATAACTTCAAGGTGGGTGGAGGGCTGCTTTTCAACGTCAAGAAGGACACGAAGTTTTCCGTGACGAACGTGAAGGTGAACGACGAGGTCTGGCTGCCGAAGAGGATTACCGGAGATGGCGAGGCTCGGGCGATGCTGCTGTTCAGTTTGAAGGGGCGGCTGGCGGTGGAGGATGATGGGTATCGGAAGTTCAAGGCGACTTCTACGATATTGCCTGGGGTTGCGGAGGTTCCTGCGGTGCCGTCGCCGCAGTAGCTGGGGCTAACGTGGAATGGGGACAGCCTGAGCCGTCCCCATCCTAGATCTTGTTTGTGCGTCTCGCTTGGGTGTTGCGGCGGGAGCGGGTGGTTATCGATTAGAGAGGCTGAACGTCAGACGCCTGCCAGCCCTTCGGTCCCTTGACCACGTTGAACTGCACAGCCTGACCCTCTTGGAGGCTCTTGAAGCCGTTCGAGTTGATCGCCGAGTAGTGTACGAATACATCCTCGCCGTTCTGACGGCTGATGAAGCCAAACCCCTTGGCATCGTTAAACCACTTCACTGTTCCCTGTTCCATGTTAGTTCTTTCCCTTTTGGTGCTTTGTTGAATTTGCCGCTAAAACAAACTGGGGTTCGACCGTACAGCTTCAGAAAAACCAATCTGTTTCAAAGGATGACCAAAGGTTAGCACGAAAATCAAGTGGATTTGTGGAAAAAGAGGGTTTTCTTTTGACTGCACAGGAAGTGGTGCAGCTAGATGTTTTCGGTGGGGGGGAGGTGGGCGCGGACGATCTCTTCTGAGCGTGCGAGGACCTCGTCGAGGCTCATGCTGGTGGAGTCGAGGAGAATGGCGTCGGGCGCGGGCTTGAGGGGAGACTCGGCGCGGTTGCGGTCGCGGTCGTCGCGGGCGCGCATCTCGGCAAGGACGGCGGCCTCGGTGACGGGGGCGACTTCGTGCTGGTCGGGTGCGACTTGGCGGAAGCGGCGGGTGCCGCGGACGTTGGGGTCGGCGTCGAGGAAGATCTTGACCTCTGCGTCGGGGAAGACGGCGGTGCCGATGTCGCGGCCTTCCATGACGACTCCGCCCTGGATGCCGAGGGCTCGCTGCTGGGCGACCATCCAGACGCGGACGCGCGGGTGGACGGAGAGGCGGGAGGCGGCTGCGGTGACGTCGGCGTCACGGATGCGGCGGGAGACGTCGCGGCCGTCGAGGAGGACGCGGTTTCCTTCGCGGGTGGGCTCGAGGGCGATGGTGGTGTGGGGGGTGAGGGCGAGGAGCTGGACTTCGTCGTCGAGATCGAGGTCGGAGTCGATGGCTTTGTAGGCCAGGGCGCGGTACATGGCTCCGGTTTCCAGGTTGAGGAAGCCGAAACGGCGCGCGAGATGGGCGGCGAGGGTGGACTTGCCGGCGCCAGCAGGCCCGTCGATTGCGATGACGGGCTGCTGGCGGGGGGTTGGGTTGGGTGGGGGGGTAGTCATTTAGTTAGTTGCTGTCTGGGCGCTGGCGGCGGGTGGGGTTGAAACCGCCGGAGGACGGTTTGCCGGGGCCGGGCTTGCGGAAGGGCTTCTTGCCGTCAGCGAACTTGGCGAAGGGGCCGCCTTTGCCTGCGAAGGAGGATGGTTTGCGGTCGCCGAAGGACTTGCCGCCGCTCGGTCTGCCGCCACCGCCGCCGAAGCTGGGTTTGCGGTCGCCGAAGCTGGGGCGGGGACGGTCAAAGGTGCCCGCGGGGCGTGGGGTGTATGGGCGGTCGGAGCTGCCACCTTCGCGCGGGGTGAAGGGCTTGCGAGCGAAGCCGCCTGAGGATGGGCGTTCGCCGCGATCACCACGGTCTCCGCGGTCACCACGATCCGGGCGAGGGCCACCGAATGCGGGCTTCGAGCCGAAGCTGGGGCGTGCGCCGAAGGCGGGCTTGGAGCCGAAGGGTTTGGGCGTGCGGGGGGCATCGAACTTGCGGAAGACCTTGCGGGGGGCTTCGCCGCTGCCGCCGCCGGACTGCTCGTTGCGGGGGAAGGACGGCTTGCGGTCGTAGCTGGGGCGGTCACCGAAGCTGGGGCGGGATGGGCGGTCGAAGCTGCCGCCGCCGCCTTCGCGTGGGGTGAAGGGCTTGCGGGGAGCGAAGCCTCCGCCGGATGGACGCTCGCCGCGATCCTCACGGGGGCCGCCGAAGCTGGGTTTGCCGCCGAAGGATGGGCGGGGGGAGTAGGAGCCGGGGCGTTTGAAGCCGCCTGCTGCAGGACGCTCGCCACGATCGCCACGGTCAGAGAACGATGGGCGATCCGAGAAGGAGGGGCGGGGGCTGTCGCCGAAGTCGCGGCGCGGGGGGCGGGAGTCGCCGCCGAAGCTGGGCTTGCTGTCGAAGCCGCCTTCACGCTTGCGGCCGAAGGTGCCGGGCTTGGAGAAGGTTTTGCGCGGGCCGCCTTCACGATCTCCGCCGAAGCTGCGCTTCTGGAAGCCGCCGGGACGGCCTGCGCCTGCGCTGGGGCGGTCGCCGAAGGGGCGCGAGGGACGGGGGGTGAAGGTGCGGGGGGCGTCAGTTCCCTGATCGGCTGAACCGGAATCGGGGCGGGGGGTGCGTGCGGAACGATCCTCGTCCCAGGGCTTGTTGAAGGTGGGGCGTGCGCCACGGTCGTCATCGCGTTTGACGAAGGGGCGGCGTTCGCGGTCGCCGGAGCCGAAGGCGGGCTTGCTGCCGAAGGAGGGTTTGCCGGAGCGTGCGCCGAAGGCGGGCTTGCGGTCGCCGAAGCTGGGGCGTGAGCGCAGGCCGGTGCCGATCTTGCTGGCGGGATTAGGGGTGAACTTGCGGATGCGGGGTGCGTCCGGATCGCCTTCGACTGCGGCTTCGGAGTCGGTGGCCTCTTCCGATTCTTCGGGGACGGCTACTGCGACGAAGGCGGGTGAATCGCCCATGACGTGGAGGAGGGTCTTGCCGTCGATGACGAGGGACTCAAGCTGACGTGCGGCGAGCAGGGCGTGGGTGACATCGCGGAGGCGCGAACGGGGCGCGAGGGGCGAGAGGAAGGTCTCAACCTCTTCTTCCGTGGCGCAGACGGCCTGGCCGAGATAGAGGCTGATGAGGGCGCTGAGAGCGGTTGGCTGTCCTGCGTTCGCGCCGGCTTTGATCTGCTTGGTGAAGCGTGCGCTGGCGAGCTCCCAGAGGGTGGGTGAGCCGTCCTGCTGGGGTACGGGGAGAACGCGGAGTTGCGACCAGAGTTCCGTGAGCGACCGCAGGACAGCGGATTCTGTGACTTCCTTGCCGAGCTGCGCGGTGAGCTCCGAGACGTTGAGCGTTACTTTGGCGGCGAGGATCTCATACGCCGCGAGGGCGAGGGGCGAGACCTTGACGGGGCCGGAGGTGACGGGCGACTGCTTCCAGGCCTTGTTGCCACGGAGGGTGAAGATGAAGGAGAAGACTGCGGCCGAGCAGACGAAGTCCGGGGTGTCGGTTCCGACGCCGCCGGTGGCTCCGAGGAGGTTGAGGGGCACGGCTGAGCCCTCCGCGATGAGGCGGGCGAGGAGGGATTTTGCTGAGGTCTGTGCTTCTAAGGTGGGGTCGGTGCTGGGGATGCCGAGGGTGGCTTCAACCAATGAGGGCGCGGGCGATGGAAGCTGGGCGGCGCGGGAGGCGTAGAGGACGAGGCCGGAGCGTGTGATCCACTCACGGAGACCTTCGATGGTGAGGAGGGGGGTGGCGTCCTGGTGCCAGTGGGTGAGGCGGGCGGCGGAGAGTTGGTCGGCCGTGGGAGCGGTGTTGGTGGGATTCAAGGTGGTGCCTTTCTGGAGAGCGATCCGGCTGTTTAGCTTGGATGCGTCTGGGGTGGGACGTTAGATTTTCAAAGAGAGACATCTTTTGGGAGAGTGTCTTTTTGGTTCTGTTATGAGTTTACCTGATGGCTTGGCAAGGTAAGAGAGATTCTGTTTGGGAATGACAAACAAAAGGCACGGCAACGACAGAAGCCAATACGGAGGTTCTGAGCTTCGCTCAGAATGACGACTTGAAACAAACAACGGCAAGAACAAACAACGGCAAAAGCGACAGCCAATACAGGGGTTCTTCACTTCGCTCAGAATGACGGCGTACAACGTACAACGGCAACAGCAAAGGCAAGAACCAATACGGAGGTTCTGAGCTTCGCTCAGAATGACGAACTATGAGGAAATGACGAGACTAAAAGGGAATGAGGAAACTTGAAGGAAATGACGAACTAAGAGGAAAGATCAGGTGCGCTGGAAGGCTTTTTCGATCTCTTTGTGGGAGTAACGGAGGGCTATGGGGCGGCCGTGGGGGCAGCTGGTGGGGTATTCGGTTTTGCCTAGTTCGGCGAGGAGCCAGTCGATTTTGGAGCGCTCGAGCGGCATGTTGATCTTGACGGCGGCGTGGCAGGCCATGCTGGCGGCGATTCGGCGGGCGCGGGTGTCGGCGTTTTCTGTCTGGCCGATGCGGTCTTCTACCGAGAGGAGGTCTTCGATCATTTGTTCGAGCTCTCGGCCTTCAAGGCCTACGGGCGCGGACTTGACGGCGAGGGTGCGGGGGCCGAAGGGCTCGGCTTCAAAGCCCTGGCGTTCTAGCTCCTCCGCGATGCGGGCGAAGGCGACCATCTGGTCCGGCATGAGGTCTATGAGGAGAGGCATGAGGAGGCGCTGGCGCTGGATCTGCTCTGTGTTGCGCTCGCGGAGGATCTTTTCAAAGAGAATGCGCTCGTGGGCTACGTGCTGATCGACGATCCAGAGGCCTTCGTCGTTGACGGCGAGGATGAAGGAGTCGCGGATCTGGCCGAGGGGCTTGAGAGTGGAGAGGGAGTAGAGGGACGGGTTTTCGATGACTCGGTCTTTGCCGTAGTCGACTTGCTCAGGAGCATGTGCGGCTTCCTGCTCGTAGCCTACGGCGAGGGTTGCGGCGGCGGAGAAGTCCAGGCGGCCGGGGGATTCAGGGACGGGGATGGGTGCGAGGAAGAATGGGGCGGAATCTTCGTGGCTGGGGTCGTGGTCGGACTGGGGGAAGCCTTCGGGGGCGCGGCGGGGATCGAAGACGGGGTCTGAAGGTGCGCCGGGGAGTGGGCTTACGTCGATGAGGAGGCTGGAGTGGGCGTCGTTATAGGGGGCGCCGTTTAGTGCTGAGGCAAAGGACGCCGCGGGGCGGGCCTGCATGAGGGTGGTGCGGACGGTATCGCGGATGAAGTCATGGACGAAGGCGGGCTGGCGGAAGCGGACCTCGGTCTTGGCGGGGTGGACGTTGACGTCGACCTCATGCGGAGGCATCTCCAGGAAGAGGAGGACGACGGGGAAGCTGGATGGCGGGATGATGTTGCGGTAGGCCTCGGTGAGGGCGTGGAGGACGAGGCGGTCACGGATGAGGCGCTGGTTGACGAAGACGTAGACGGAGTTGCGGTTGAGCTTTTGGAGCTCCGGTTTGGAGACGAAGCCGCTGATGCGGAGGAAGCCGGGGTCGGGGGCTTCGTAGTCGAGTTCACGCTTCCAGGGCGGGGGCTCGGGGAGGCCGGCGCGGGTGAAGTCCATCTCGGCGGTGGTGGGGATCATGAGGGCGGCGGTGTCGCGGCCGAAGATCTGGAAGAGACGGTCGCCGGCGGAGGCTACGGCGGGGGCTACCAGTAAGGCTTGGGTGGTGCTGTGGAGCTCAAAGTGGCGGTTGAAGTGGGCCAAGGCGTAGTGGGTGACGAGGGCTGCGATGTGGGAGAGCTCGGTGGACTCGGACTTGAGGAATTTGCGGCGGGCGGGGGTGTTGAAGAAGAGATCGCGGATGGCGATGGTGGTGCCGATGGGGAGACCCGCGTCTTCGACGGTGAGGATGTTGCCGCCGGCTATTTCTATGTGGGTGCCGGAGTCGTCTTCTGCTGCGCGGGTTTCGAGGCTCAGGCGGGCGACTGAGGCGATGGATGGCAGGGCTTCGCCGCGGAAGCCGAGGGTGGCGATGGAGAGGAGGTCGTCCGAGGTGCGGAGCTTGGAGGTGGCGTGCCGCTCGAAGGCGAGGAGTGCGTCGTCCTTGCCCATGCCGTGACCGTTATCGACGATGCGGATGAGCTTGCGGCCGCCGGCTTCGACCTCAATGCGGATGCGGGTGGCTCCGGCGTCCAGGGAGTTTTCAAGGAGTTCTTTTACGACGGATGCGGGACGCTCGACGACCTCACCAGCGGCGATCTGATTGGCGACCTGGTCTGAGAGGATGCGGATGCGGCCCATGAGGACGATTGTAGATGGGGAGGAAAACGGCGTAACGAGGATAAGAGGGATCGGAATGGATCAGGGCGGATAAGGCGTACACTCTTGTGCATGGCAAGTGCGGCACAAGTCTCAATGTCCGAATACCTGGCTACAAGCTATCGTCCCGATTGTGAGTATGTGGATGGCGAGCTTCGAGGACGGAACGTGGGAGAGTGGCTGCATGCGAGGTCGCTGGCACTGATGGCTTCATGGATTGGTGGCCATGAAAACGAGTGGAATGTTATCGGCTGCATCTCGCTCCGAGTGAAAACTTCCTCAAGCAGGGTTCGGGTGCCGGATTTGGTCGTGCTTAGGCCAAGGGTGCAACCGGATATTCTCACGGAGCCGCCGCTGCTGGTGATTGAGATTCTTTCGCCCGGGGATAGCTATTGGGATCTGCAGGAGCGGTCTCGGGACTACCAGGCGATGGGTGTGGAGACGGTCTGGATCGTCGACCCGAAGACGCGGAGTGGGCGGGTTTGCCGGGGTGAGGAGTGGATCGGTGCGGAGCGGCTTGAGGTGGCGGGGACGCCGATTTATGTGGAGCTGAAGGAGTTGTTTGCTCGGCTGGATCAGAGCAAAGGTTAGGCCCTAAAAGCATTGTAGAGACGAACCCCACGATAACCTTCCTTCGCTTGCGCTCCGTTCGGTGATCATGGGGGGCACCCGGGTGGTCTAAAGCTTTTCGGCTCCGGTGTCTCCTACGGTGTGGAGGCGCATGAAGTTGGTGGCTCCGGAGGAGATGCGGGTGCCGGCTACTACGCCGAGGATGTTGCGGGACTGAACGTAGCCGCGCTTTTCGAGTACCTGCTCAGCCATGGTGACGAGGGCGTCGGAGTCTTCGAAGCGCTCGCAGAGGATGGGGTAGGTGCCCCAGAGGAGCATGGTGCGGTTGATGACCTTCTCAAAGGGCGAGAGGGCGAAGATGGGGGGCTCGGGGCGGTACTTGGAGAGCAGGCGTGCGGTCTGGCCGGACTCGGTGAAGATGGCGATGGCGGCGATGTCGAGGTCCTCGGCGGCGTGGGCCATGGACTCGCAGATGGTTTCGGCGACGGAGAGCTTGGCGGCGCGGCGGCCGTGCTGGCGGGGAGGTGGGTCCATGCGGATCTGGTGCTCGGTCTCAATGACGATCTTGGCCATCATGGCGACGGATTCGACGGGGTACTTGCCGGCGGCGGACTCGGCTGAGAGCATGACGGCGTCAGAGCCGTCGTAGATGGCGTTGGCGACGTCTGAGGCTTCGGCGCGGGTGGGGCGGGGGTTGTCGATCATCGACTCCAGCATCTGGGTGGCGGTGATGACGGGCTTGCGGTACTCGGCTGCACGCTTGATGATGTGCTTCTGGATGGCGGGGACCTTCTCGGGCGGGACTTCGACGCCGAGATCTCCGCGCGCGACCATGATGCAGTCGGCGACTTCGAGGATGGAGTCGAGGTGCTCGATGGCCTGGGGCTTTTCCAGCTTGGCGATGATCCATGCGTCGGAGTTGAGGGCGACGAGGCGGGATTTGACGTGGCGGACGTCGTCTGCGGTGCGCACGAAGGAGACGGCGACGGTGTCGACGTTTTCTCCGATACAGAAGATGAGGTCTTCCTCGTCCTTTTCAGTCAGGGAGGGGACGTTGACGGCGATTCCGGGGAGGTTGATGCCCTTGTTTTCACCGAGGGTGCCGCCGTTGACGATCTCGCAGACGACGTCTACACCGTCTACGCGTTCGACGCGGAGTTCGATGAGGCCGTCCGAGAGGAGGATGCGGGAGCCGGGCTCGAGGTTTTCAGCGAGGGTGGTGAAGGTGGTGCTGACCTTGGCTGCGGTGCCCTGCATCTCGTGCGGGGTGATGATGAGGCGCTCGCCGGCGACGAGTTGGACGGGCTTGTGATCGACGAGCTTGCCGGTGCGGATCTTGGGGCCCTGGAGGTCGGCGAGGATGCAGATGGGTTTGTTTTCTTCGCGGGCGACCTGGCGAACCATCTTGATGAGTTCAGACTTCTGGGCGTGGGAGCCGTGGGAGAAGTTGAGGCGGGCGACGTCGAGGCCGGCGCGGACGAGGGCGCGGAAGGTTTCTGGGGTGCTGGAAGCAGGTCCGAGGGTGGCGACGATCTTGGCGCGGCGAATGCGATCCATGGAGGAGAAGAATGCTTCCGGAGAGGTCTTTGAAGTCGATGTCGTCATGAGTCGGATGCCAGGATCTTTCTACGGCCGTGCCGGCGATGAGGCCGGGGGCCGCTTTACCAATTGAAATGAGTCGCGAAGGTCATTCTAAATGGCTGGAAGAACGTTTGCCTTCATCGCTATGTGAATCACGCGTATGTCACCTGGATGGTGCTGGGGGGAGGGGTGCGTCGGGCGGTGGGAAGTGCTGGTAAAAGTGCGAGTTGAACTCCGCCCCGACGAGCACGCTGAGGAAGACGATGTAAAGCCAGAAGAGGAGCGCGATGCCTGCGCCGAGGGAGCCGTAGACCTGTCCGTAGTTGGCGAAGCGGGTGACGTACCAGCCGAAGGCGAGGGTGGAGACGAACCAGATGGCGGTGGCGGCGATGGCTCCGGGAAGGGTTCTGCGCCAGTGCTGCTTGAGCGGGGTGCCCAGGTGGTAGATCAGGGCGGTGAGGCCGACGACGCCGGCGAGCGAGACGATCCAGCGGACGGCGAGTGCGATGGCGTAGAAGGTGGGCCGGATGAAGGGTGCGAGATGCAGGGCGAGCCAGATGCTGAAGAACTGGCCGAAGACGACGAGGATCGTGGCCAGAACGAGGGGAATCAGCGAGATGGGGACGAGGAGGAAGGCGCGCATACGGCGCTGCCCGAAGGTCCAGCAATCTCGGGGAAGGCCGTTGGCTCGGGCGATGCCTTCCATGAGCGTGGCGATGACGCTGGAGGCTCCGGTGAAGCTGACGAAGGCGGCCAGGATGAGGGCCCGGATGGTGTGGGGGCTCGCGCCTGGGGAGGCGACGAAGTAGCTGGTGAGCAGGGGGAGGACGTCGGCGGGGAGGACCTGGTCGAAGAAATCGCCGACCTGGGAGCGGAGCGGGGCGGTGTCCGGCAGCAGAGCGATGATGGCCGCGGTGACGATCATCGCCGGGAAGAGCGAGACCATGGCCGAGTAGGCGGCGGACTGGCCGAGGTTGAGACAGTCATGCGCCAGCGCGTCAAAGAGTGCGCGCTGGATCATTCCCGGGATGCGGACTGCCGGTTTAGCTCGGTTGATGGCCCCGGAGAGCGTATCGTGCATGGTCTGCCCAGCTTACAGGGTCAGCCCTTCCAATGGTTCAGAAACTCGGTGACGGAGGGCGAATCCATGTGGCGCATATCGTTGAACTCGCCGGTCTGCTGGGAGTGGATGATCTTGCCGTTGCCGTCCAGGACGGAGAGGGCGGGCACTCCTTTGTTGATGGGGATGCCGTATTTGGCGGCGGCGGCCTTGTTCACGCCGAGCTCGCTGTCCGTGTAGATGTGGACGACGACGAAGTTCTTATCGAGCAGGGCCTCGTTGGGCTGCTGGCGGAAGTAGATGTCGAGAACCTGGCAGTCGCCGCACCAGTCGCCACCTGCGTCGATGAGGACGCGCTTGTGCTCGGCTTTGGCCTTGGCGATGGCGGCGTTGACGTCGGCGACGGGGTTTGCGGTCTCAGAGTAGATGTGCCGGCGGCCGGGTGCCTGGGCCTGCGCGCGGAAGGTGGGGATCGCGGTAAGGGTCAGGGCGAGTGCGAGGGATGCGAATGTGCTCAGGTGCTTCATGGAGGGCGTCCTCTGCCAAACGAAATAAAAGCGGCGTATTCATTCTAGATGAGCGCGCTGGGAGTTCGATTCAGCAGAGGCGGAAAGGTTACTTGCCGGTGTAGTAGCCATCGCGGGTCTGGATGGTGAGTTTAGCCTTGGGGTCTTTGAGGGTGAGGTCGATCTGGTGGTAGCCCTCCGCGGAGTGGTCCGCGTCCGGGGTGTAGCCGAGACGGTACTGGGCGCGAAGTTCCTCGCCGATCTGCTTGTAGATGTCGGCGACGGTGTCTTTTTTGGAGACCTCGAATAGGCGGCCTCCGGTCTCTGAGGTCATGCGGGCGAGGATCTTTTTGCCGTCCTGGTGCTGCTCTCCACCGCGTCCGCCGCCTTGCTGGCCGCCGCCGTTGCCGCCGCCACGACCTCCTCCTCCACCGCCGGGCCAGCCCATTCCGCCGCCACCACCGCCGGGAAAGCCGCCGCCTCGGCCACCGCGATTGTTGCCCCCGTTGTTGTTGTTGTCGTGGTGCTCTTCGCCCTTGAAGTAGATTGCGTAGACGGTGGTGTCGGCGCGCTGGGCGGCTTCAATGGCCTTGGTGATGGTTTCCTTGCTGCCGCGGTCGTCGCCATCAGTGAGGAGGATGATGGCTTTGCGGCCCTTGGGCTTGCTGAGGATCTCATCCGCGGCCAGGAAGGCGGCGTCGTAGAGGACGGTGCCGCCACGATCACGGTGTCCGTCAGAGTCGCTTGAGTCTGAGGAGCGCTGGGGGCTGGAATCGAGATCCTTGAGGGCGGCCTGGAGCTTGGGGCGGGAGTCGGTGAGGTCCTGGAGGAGTTCGGTCTCGTGGGCGAATTGGATGACGAAGGCTTTGTCCTGCTTGCCTTTGAGCATCTGGTCGAGGAAGGTGGTGCTGGCGGCGCGTTCGTCGTCAAGGGCGGCGCGCTGGCTCTGGCTGGTGTCGACGAGGAGGCCGAGGGTGAGGGGAAGGTCGGCGTCGCGGTCGAAGTAGCGGATCTGCTGGGGCTTGCCGTCAACCTGGAGGACGAAGTCGTCCTTGGTGAGGGTCTGGATGAGCGCTCCCTTCTTATCGCGGACGACGACGGGGAGGTTGACGAGGTTCGTGCCCATGGTCAGGGTGGTGGGCTTTTCTATCGATTTGTCTGATTTGTCTGATTTATCAGGGATTTTGGCGTCTGGCTGCTGGGCGGAGAGGACGCAGGAGAGTGCGAAGAGGGCCAGTGCGCCAGAGGTGCGAGAGATGCTCATGTGCGATTAGACGAGCGTTCGCGAGGACAGACTCACCTGCGCAACGGTAAGATTCTGGCCTATGAAGATTCAGGTTCGTACGCTCGTTCTGGCTGGTTTGACGATGGTTTGCGGGTGGAGATTCAGCGCGGGTCAGGCTGAGATGAAGGCTGTGGCGACGGAGCCGCCAAAGGGGTTTGCGGAGGCGATCGTGCTGTGGCCGGGTGGGGCTCCGCTGGCTCGTGGGACGGATGAAGGGGATGTGCCGGAGCTGTTCAGCTATCCTGCGCCGGGGGCGGGTCCTCATGCGGCGGTGATCGTGATGCCGGGCGGTGGGTATAACCACCTGGTGATGGAGAAGGAAGGAGCGGTGGAGGCTCGGTGGCTCAATGAACGTGGGGTTTCTGCTTACGTTCTGGAGTATCGACTGTTTCCTAAGTATCTGTACCCCGCACCTTTGCTGGATGGGGCCCGGGCGGTTCGGTATGTGCGGGCGAACGCTTCGAAGCTGGGCGTGAAGGCGGATGCGATTGGGGTTTGGGGGTTCTCGGCTGGTGGCCATATGGCGGGGTATCTGGCGGCGATTCACGATGCGGGCAAGGCTGCGGCTGGCGAAGCGGTGGAGCGGGTGAGTTCTCGGCCGGACTTTGCGATTTTGAGCTATGCGCGGCTGACAATGAGCGCGGATGTGCCTCGAAATGGGTCTATGGAGGACCTGATTGGGCCTAAGCCTACGCAGGAGATTATCGATGCTATCGATCCGGGGAAGCATGTGACGAAGGATGCTTCGCCCAGCTTTATCTACTCGACGGGTGGGGATATGTCGGTGGATCCGTTGAATGCTTCAGTGTTTTATGAGGCTTTGAAGAGGGCTGGCGTGCCGGTGGAGTTGCATATCTTTCAGCTTGGGCCGCATGGGACGGGAATGGCGCAGACTTTGAAGCCGGAGTTGAAGGAACTGGCAGTCTGGCCGTTGCTACTGGAGAACTGGATGCGGCAGAATGGTTGGATTTCGGACGGGAGATGACCTGAGAAGGTTGCACTGGGGAAGGTGGCATCCGGCTGGAACCCTTTCCGGGGAAGATGCCGTCTTACCTGGTTGCAACAGGAGGTTTCCCCATGTTTTCGATCAAGACAGTACGGATGGCGGCTTTGGGCTGCGTGATGGGTTGTGCGGCTGCGGCGTTTGCGGCCGATGTGAGTACGGACTATGACCACAATGCGAACTTTCGGAGCTATAAGACGTTCTCGTTTTACAAGGTTCAGTCTTCGGACCCGTTCTTCGACACGCGCATTCAGGCTGAGGTGACCAAGGACCTGGCACAGGCGGGATGGACGATGGTGCCTTCAGGCGGCGATGTGATGATCACGGCGGTAGAAAACTCTAAGGATGAGAAGCAGTACAACACGTTCTATGACGGGTTGGGCGGCGGTGGTTTTGGCTGGGGCGGGTGGGGTGGCTGGGGTGGCGGACGCTGGGGAGGGCCGGGGTACTCGTCCACGAGCGTAGAGAAGATTACAGTTGGCACGCTGATGATGGATATGTACGACGCCCATACGCACCAGTTGATCTGGCGTGGGAAGGCTGACTCGCAGCTATCGAATAAGGGTGACAAGAATACGAAGAAGCTGGATAAGGATATCGACCACATGCTGAATGGGTTTCCGCCCAAGACGCAGGGGTAGGACAAGGCGCAGCGCGGACACGATAGATAAAAGCAAGATCAGAACGGACAGAACTGGCGGCGAGGCTATTGCTTCGCCGCTGTTCTATCGGGTGTCTGCTTTTATTCGGGCGGTGGGACGGGGAGGATGAGGCCGTTCTTCCAGAGGGCGAGGACTACGTCCATCTGGGCGGCATGGGCTACTTCATCGCCTTCCGTGACGGCGGCCCAAAGCTGGGTGACGGATTTGTGTGTTCCGGCCTGGAGAAGCTTAACGGCCTCTACGGCGTAGGTCTTGTTTCGGTTGTGCTGCGAGGCGAAGGCGTCGCCGTGGATGCCCTTGACGAGGCCGGCCTCACAGAGACCGAGGAAGGCGGTGCGGGGTCCACCCTTCTTCTGACCGGCGGGGGTGGTGGGGTAGAGCTTTTTGACGGCATCGTCCCAACGCTCCAGCGGGCTGGGGTTTTTGCCGTAGGTTTCCATGCGGACTGCCATTAATGCTGCTTCGCCGTACCGGTTTGCCATTGAATCTCCAAAGATTAGGGTATCAGGGCAAAAAGATTTTGCATCTATTTCAGAAAAGTGTGTAATAGAGAACATAAGTCTTCCTACGTTTTTGGTATTCATAAATGACTGTAGTTTTGTTCGTATTGGCAAAACACTGAGCGCTTTCAACTTGAGTTTTATATGAAAGTGGGTCAAGGATGCAGCAGTTTTCTCGGGTCGACCACAGTTTTAACACAGAACAGTTTTTATCGAAGACGAACACGGGCCGAAGTCTAACAACATTGCGCAGAGGTGAAAACCTCTACGTTCAGGGGGATCAAGCCGACTGCCTTTATTATGTGCAGGACGGCGACCTGACACTAAGCGCAGTGACCGCGGTGGGCAAGCAGGCGACGATTGCGCTGCTGGGGCGAGGGGATTTTGTAGGCGAGGAATGCCTATCCTCCGTGCGCCAGACGCGCATGACGACCGCGAGCGCCCTGACCGATGCAACGCTTCTGAGGATCTCACGCACCGAGATGTTTCGCCTGTTGCAGGACGAGAGTGAGATGGCACGGATCTTTGTGGCCTATCTGCTGGCGCGTGCGGACCGAATCCAGGCGGACCTGATCGATCAACTTTCCAACTCCAGCGAGAAACGCCTGGCGCGTACGTTGCTGTTGCTCTCGAACTACGGGAACACGGACGGCAGCGAACGGCTGGTGCCGCTGATCAGCCAGGATGTTCTGGCTGCGATGGTGGGGTGTACGCGTTCGCGGGTCAACGGTTTCATGAACAGCTTCCGACGACTCGGGTATATCGAATATGAAAGCAATATTCGAATCCGGGTGAAGCGTGGATTGCTGGACGTGCTGCTCAAGCCTTAAAGGCTGCGGATCACCCTAAGCGTCTCTGATCGTTTGTACCTGGAATATACCTGGAAGTTTCATCGCCTGGCTGCACTGCCGTCTTCACCGAGGCAGCATCAAGTCTTGAGATCGTAGCCTCGGCTATTGATTCCGCTGTGTCAGTTTCGAGCTGTAAATGACCCCGGGAGTAACGTCTATGAGGACCATGTTTGTTATCGTTTGTTTCCTGTTGATGGTTTTGGCACCCTGCATCCTGGCACTGTACACCTTGCCGGAGGATGCGAATCCGAAGGGGTGGGAAGGGTAAGACGGCGTGTGGGGCGGCGACCGGGGTGAGTACACGGTCGCCCCTGCCTCAGAGGCGGGACATGGGGCACCGGGGTGGGGTGCGATTGAGCAGGGATGCAATGCGGAGGATGCGATTGGCCCGTCGCCTTGGCCTGGAGGGCTTGGGTCGAAAGGGCCTGATCTTGCTCACGATGGCGAAGGTTCTTTCCATAATGTCTCCTCAGTAGGCGATGGTCATGGACGACCGGCTTCCGAAGGCCCAGGCGGAGCGAGGCATGAACGGAAGCACAAAGCTGAAGGGATACGAGACGTTGACAACGACGATGCAGCCGGACTGATTGACGGCAGCCCCGCCGCCGGTACACTGGGTGCCCGATGACATGGTTCCGGGCCAGGTGACGTTGACGACGAGGCGGCTGGGATCCACACCCATGGGGACCAGCGTCATGACATAGGCGGCGATGTCCGCGCTGGTCGCGGTGCAGGCATATGGCTTGCTGGAGCAGGCGATTCCGTTCCAGGAGGAGCCGCGGACCATGGCGTAACGGGTGGCCTGGCGGGCGGATACGGCGATGAAGTGATCGACGAAGAGGGCGCGGGAGCAATCCATGATGCCGAAGACGACGAGCAGGAAGAGGATGATGCTGAGCGAGAAATCGACGAGGGCGCTTCCACTTTCATCCGACAGGCGGGCGACGTGTGGCGCATGGTTGGGCGTGGGTGCTTGTTTGCTCGATTGAAGGCTGGTGCTGTCGGGATTTTTGCTCTGCATGGGGTTCACTCATCCGAAGAACTCTGATTGGTGAGGGACGCAAGGGTGACGACCGCTTAGTGCGCGGTCCTCATACGGGCCCGCTCCTGGAGAGGAAAGGTGGAAGGGATGCCGACGAAGGCGATCAGTGGGCTGTAGTTGTACGAGGCCTGGATATCCACGTAGTTGATGACGTTGACCGGGCAGGTGGGGACCGTGGTGCAGGCGGCGCTGGCCAGGGTTCCGTCCGCGCACTCACAGCCATAGCTTGCGGCGGCGGTGAGGTTTGGAACGTCCGAGCCGTCAAGCTGCACGGCGGAGATCATCCCGGCGGTATCCGACGGATGCTGCGTGCCATACGCTGCGCCGGCGGCGGCCGCAGAGGACAAGGCCATGCGGAGATAGAAGAGGTGACCGAAGTCAACCGAACCGGCGAGCGCGAAGAGAAGGACCGGCATGAGGATGGCAGCTTCCAGAAGGCTGGAGCCTTGTTCCTGTTCGAGAATACGTTTCATGTCTGTCCTCCGTTGCTCGTAAGAGTTTGGGGTTTGGCTGGCTATCGATAGAGCCGTAGCTGCTTCAAATACTTTCTGATCTTTTCACTGCGTCACAACCGAGGATGTTCGGTTTAGAACAAGGGGTCTACAACGTTTGTGCGGCGGAAGTGGAATGTATCCGAATGGCAGTGGGGAGCGTCCTATCAGTGAGGGTATGGCGATGAGCGAGATTCGGGATCGGCGTGCGTTTCTGGCGACTGCAGCTTTGGCGGTGGGTGGTGCGGTGGCATGGTCGATGCGGAGCAAGCCTGCGCTGGCGGCGAGCGATGCGGAGTTGCCGCCGATGGTGACGGTCGTGGAGTTTGGTGCGGATGGGAAGCGGATTGGGCCTCGCTCCGTGGCGCGTGTGGTGAAGACGGAGGGTGAGTGGAAGCAGCAGCTTTCTTCTATTTCCTACGACGTAGCTCGGACGGAAGGAACGGAAAGGCCTTACTCCGGGGAGAGCTGGGATGAGCATGGGAAGGGGATCTTCCAGTGTGTCTGTTGTGGAACTGCGGCATTCTCGTCAGAGACCAAGTTTGAGTCGGGGACGGGTTGGCCCAGCTTCTGGGCGCCGATCGCGAAGGAGAATGTAGTGGAGAAACGGGACTCGACGCTGGGGATGGTGCGGACGGCGATCTCCTGCCGGCGGTGCGCGGGGCACCTGGGACATGTGTTCGACGACGGGCCTCAGCCTACGGGGCTGAGATATTGCATGAACTCGGCTGCTCTGAAGTTTGTGAAGGTTTAGGTCGTTTTACCCGGCAACTATCTCTGCCAAAGGCAATCCGGCTGCGAAGAAAAGGGCTGCCTGGGCCGGCGGCCGGAAGATGGCATCCTAACAGCTGTCACAAAGACGCTCGAAGGGGTGGGGATGAAGCTACAGGTCAGGACTATTGCGGAGGAGCGGTTATGCAGGTTTGCTGCGCTGTTGCTGCTGGGAGGCGGAATTGCCTCAGCCCAGATTTCCGCGCGTCCGCTGACGGGGCAGGAGGCCTTGACTGCCCATGCACGGATCAAGCCTTCGCTGGTCGCCGGCATCACCGGACCATTGCTCTTTCAAGATAAGCAGGGCTTTGAGGTAAGCGGCGCAGGCTTCATCAGCTTCACCATGCTGCCGGTGCGCTTCTACTCCCGCACGGACTGGGGTGGAACGGTCTACCGCTGCGGCGTGGTCTTTCTGCCCGCGCAACAGTCGCCAGTATTCCTCCGCACAGTCGGCTATGACTGGACGGAGGTGGAGCAGTGCGAGGGCATCAAGGGAGTTGGATTTGTGGATGGCGGCGGCAAGATGCCACCGCGCATCGTCCTGTTGTGGGATGCCGCATCCCCCAATGCCTCCGTCAATGAACCGATGGTGCTGGACTGGAATGCAGGCGCGAATCGCTATGTGGGGAATGCGACTATCTCGCAACGCCTGGAGAACGATCTCAAGACGTTCACGATCGCTGCCATCAAGCAGCAGCTCAAGCTTTACGCGGTTGAGCCGGCAAAGTGACGGCGGTTGGACTACTCGGCAGAGAAGGGACGAACGGCAAGCAGGCAGGGGATAAGGATCATTCCGGCAAAGCAGCTGAGGGTGAAGATAGGGTCCATGGTATTGCCTCCGATACACCTTTATCGGTCATCGGAGCTGTTCCATTCAGCACACCGGCTGTTCAACCTTTGAGGGATGGATCGTTCTTGCTGTCCTTGATGTGAATACGGGACACGACTTGCCTGGGACGCCGGCGCTGCTGGTACTTGTCGCAGGCGGCAAGGACACAATAGGCAGCGACTGCGGCTGCAATCAAAATAGACTCGCTCATGTCCTATGTGACGCCTGATCGACCTTGGCGGATGTATCAACAGACCCGGTTACCAGGCAACCTTTCGTCACCTGCATGCCGCCCGTTGAATCGCCAACCGGACGAAGTACAATAAGGATGTACTCGCACCCTCTTCCCCGAGGGTTTCGGGTTCAAGGCAATCGTTTCAACCACTGCGAAAGTGGCGAAATTGGCAGACGCACCAGACTTAGGATCTGGCGGAGCAATCCGTGGGGGTTCAAGTCCCCCCTTTCGCACCAAATCCCTCAAGGGTTTCAGCGCACTCCGGCAGGGACGGCCAGACCGTCCTCTGCCTTAGGCCTCAGAATCCCGGCCTCCGAATCCCGGCTCCTGCCTGAAACAAAACTCTGCTATCTCCAGTGGTATCATCGGCCTGTTTCTCCGGAGGCCTCCCATCGTGAGCCAGAGCACCTCGAACCTTCCGACCCTCATCAACCCCCTGACGAACCAGCCCTATCCTGAGTTCGAGTTCAACAGCGGCCCTTACTTCAAGAGCGCCACCGGCGAGCTCCGCAAACCCAGCATCGCCCTGACCCAGAGAGATCTGGCTGCACAGCGAGCCATGTCAGCCGGTACAGGCGAGCACGCGGGCCACCTCATCGGCACACAGTTTTGGCGCACCCGGTGACGCGCGTAACCTCGGTCTCCAGAACGCCAGCATGAACAGCTACGCCTGGAAGCGAGACCAGGACGCTCTGGGCGGCACCGGCGGCAGCTACCTGAAGTTCGAGAACCACTGGGTCGATCTGCTGGAGTGCGACGTCCGCATCAAGGTCCACATCACGGATAACTATCGCGCCAACGAGAACCGGCCCTTCAGCCGCGACGTTCTCTGGTGGTCCATCGAACCCGGACATACGGACTGGATTCCGATGCCTAGCAACCTCGTCTTTGGCAACTTCGGTTCGCGGCGAGCACGCGAGGCTGCGGCACGGCTCTAACAGACCACGTTCCTCGGCACGTTGCAGCGTCTCCCCAGGGCTGCGGGCGTTTGCCTGTAAACTGTATCCAGCGACGGCCAAAGCCCTCTCGCGCCAGTCTCAATACCCAAGGGAGCTCATGAGCCAGTCCAATCCTGACCAGCCGAACCAGCCTGACCAGGCGAACGCGCAGACCACCATCCATATCTCGAACACCGAAGCCTACCGCGATGGCTACGCCAACAGCGTCCAGGTGCGGATGAGCGTGTGGGACTTTCAGCTTGTCTTCGGCACCATGCGTCAGGATTCGGCTGATGCGGTCACCCTGCAGAACTTCCAGGGCGTCTATCTGAGCCCGCAGCAGGCCAAGGCTCTCTGGAACGTGCTCGGCAACAACCTTGCCCAGTACGAGGCCACCTTCGGTCAGCTGACGCTCGAGCCCCAGCCCCCGGGCAAGATCCAGATCATCCCCATCCCGCAGCCGGGCGGACCCGTCAACTAAGCCGCGTCTTGAAATCCCAACCTCAGGCCGCCGGTAAGCCCGCTCCGAAGTTCTCAGAGTTCGTCGCGCCCGTCAGCCACCCGCTTCCGCTCTGGATTCTCTACCCGCTCTTCTTCATGTGGATCTACCTTCCGCACGGGACGCTGCTGCGCCTGCCCTACTTCTGGGATGAGGCCGGATACTATATTCCGGCGGCGCTGGACTTCCTGCACACCGGCTCGCTGATCCCGCACTCCACCCTGACGAACGCCCACCCGCCGCTGCCATCGATCCTGCTGGCGGCGTGGTGGTGGATCTCAGGCTTTACCCCCTGGACCACCCGCACCTTCATCTGCATGGTCTCCGCGGCTGCGTTGCTGGGCCTCTTCCGGCTGGCTCGGTCGGTCGCGGGAAATGCCGTGGCAGCCGCCGTGACGATTCTCACCGCGCTCTATCCCATCTGGTTTACGCAAAGCACACTGGCGCACGCCGACATCTTCGCCGCTGCCTTCACGCTTTGGGCTCTGTCCTTCTACCTTGAGCCATACGGAAGCAGCGAGCGCCGCAACTACATTGCCGTGGCGGTCCTCTTCTCGCTCGCGGCGCTCTCCAAAGAGACCGCGATCATCACCCCCGGCGCGCTTGCGCTGTGGGAGTTCGTCCGTCTGCTGACCGAAGGAAAAGCAAGCAAAGAATTTCCCGGCGCCCCGTCCTGGCGATGGATCACCGCACTCCTTACCCCGATCCTGCCACTCGCCCTGTGGTATGCCTACCACTACCACCAGACCGGCTTCATCTTCGGCAATCCCGAGTTCCTCCGCTACAACGCCTCCGCTAACTTCACCCCGTTGCGAGTCCTCCTCAGCCTGTGGCACCGCGCCGTACACCTGACCCTGCACATGAACATGTACGTCCCCGTCCTCTGCACGGTGGCCGTCCTGCTCATGCCACGACGGCCGGACGAAACCCTGCCCCCTATCCGCAAGCCTCTGCTGCCCACGCTGCTGGTCATCGTCCTGGGTAACGCCTTCGCCTTCTCGATCCTCGGCGGGGCGCTCCTCACCCGCTACCTGCTCCCGGTCTATCCTCTGATCCTGCTGGTCTGCGTCTGCATCTGGAAGGAACGCCTGCAGCGCTGGGTCTGGCTGGCCGTCCTCACTGGCGTCGCGTTCTTCGCCGCCCAGCACATCAACCCGCCCTACGCCTTCGCGCCGGAGGACAACCTTACTTACCGCGACATGATCGTCCTGCACCAGCAGGCCATCCACATCCTCGAAACCCGCTTCCCCGGCGCGACGGTCCTCACCGCGTGGCCCGCCACCACGGAGCTCGAGCACCCCGAACTCGGCTACGTCCATCACCCCCTCAAGATCGCGCCGGTCGACAACTTCTCCCCCGCCGAGATGGAGAAGGCTGCCACCGATCCCGGCACCTACGACACTGCCCTGATCTTCTCCACCAAGTGGACCCCGCCGCCTGGCCACTTCAACCTCAGCCGCTCCAGCCAGGGCTCGGACACGCGCTTCTTCGACTTCCATAACGACGTCACCCCCGCCCAGGCCGCCATCATCCTGCATGGCGAGATCGTCTGGCAGGCCAGCCGCAACGGCGAGTGGGCCGCCGTCCTGCACTTCCCTCGAGTGGTAGAAGCATCCCTCACGCCACCCCAGCGCTGAGCCCAAAGCACTATAATCGCCCTGTGCTGAAGCCTTCCTTCTCCCGCCTGCTTGCCTCCTCCGCGCTCCTCATCACCGCCCTGGCGGCCCCGCTTCGGAGCCAGGCCCAGGCCTCGCCCAGCGCAGCCGACGAAAAGCAGCCCGGCGGCCACGTCGTCCTCGTCCTGCCGTTCGACAACCGCTCCGGCAACCCCAACCTCAACTGGATCGGCGACTCCTTCCCCGACACCCTCAATCAGCGCCTGGGCTCGGCCGGCTTCCTCACCATCAGCCGCGACGACCGCCAGTTCGCCCTCGACCATCTCGGTCTGCCCGTCGA
The DNA here is from genome assembly GCF_000178975.2 of Granulicella tundricola MP5ACTX9. Lineage (NCBI taxonomy): Bacteria > Pseudomonadati > Acidobacteriota > Terriglobia > Terriglobales > Acidobacteriaceae > Granulicella > Granulicella tundricola. The sequence continues at coordinate 3,268,169 of NC_015064.1, forward strand.
CTTCCGCCCCACCCGCGCTACCACCATCCGCATCGCCCAGACGCTTGACGCCGACTACGTCATCGTCGGCAGCTTCAACACCCAGGGCACCGGCACCAATATCCGCATCCTCGTGCAGGCCCAGGTGCTTGAGGTCAACAAGCTTCACCTCTCCCAGCCGCTCCAGGACTCGTCTGAGCTCCCCCGCCTCTTCGACATCGAAAACGCCATCGCCTGGAAGGTCGCACGCCAGATCGAGCCCGGCTTCACGGTCGCCGAGCAGACCTTTCTCTCCGCCTCGGCAGGCATCCGCCTCAGCGCGTTTGAGAACTACATCCGCGGCACCTCCGCCACTGCCTCAGACGAGCGCACCAAGCGCCTGGAAGTCGCCACGCTCGACGCTCCGACGTACGCCGCCGCGCAGCTCGCCCTGGGCAAGCAGTACTACGCAGACCGCAGCTACGACAAGGCCGCCGCCACGCTCGCGCACGTCCCCTCCTCGGACCGCCTGTCGCTTGAGGCCGGTTTTTACCTAGGCCTATCGCGCTTCAACGCAGCCAAGTACGCCGAGGCCGAGACTGCCTTCGCATTCGTCGCCTCCCGGTTGCCGCTGCCTGAGGTCGTGAACGATCAGGGCGTAGCTCAGAGCCGCCAAAACAAGGATGCCTCCGCGCTCTTCCAGCGCGCCGTCACCGCGGACCCCGGCGACCCGGACTACCACTTCAACCTCGCCGTCGCCACCTACAAACGCGGCGACTTCGCCACCGCCTCCCGTGAGATCCAGGCCGCCCTCAAGCTCCGTCCCAACGACAACGAGTTCAAGCAGCTCCAGACCCTCATCTCCGCCGGCCGCGCCACCAAACCCGTGGGCGACGGCTTCGACCCCACCACCCGCCTCCGCCGCACCTACTCCGAGGCCAGCTTCCGCCAGGCCGCCTTCCAGCTCGACCAGATGCGCTCCATGCGGCTCGCCACCCTGCCGCCCAAACAGCAGGGCGCGGAGTACACGCAGCTCGGTCAGGACTACATGGCCCAGGGCCTGGTCCCGGAGGCAGAAGAGCAGTTCCTCTCCGCCATCCAAGCCGATCCCTCCAACGCCACCGCCCACACCGGCCTCGCGCAGGTCCGCCAGCTCAGTGACAGCCCGGACGACGCACGCAAGGAGGCCATGGCCTCCATTCGCCTCGCCCCCAGCGTCAACGCTTACATCGTTCTCGCCAAGGTTGACCTCCAGAAGAACGAGCTCGCCGCCGCCTCCACGGACGTCCAGAACGCCCTGAAGCTCGAGCCCCGCAACGCCGCCGTCCTGCAGCTCCAGCAGGCCATTCAGGCCAAATCCCAGGCACCCGCCGCGACGCCCCAGGCCCACCCGTGAGCAGCCTCCTGCGCCTCTGGCCCGCCCTGCTGGTGCTGCTCCTCGCACCGGCAGCCCGCGCCCAGCCGCAGCCGCTTGTCGTAAAGCTCACCCTCCACGACACCATCCAGCCCGTTTCCGCCCAGTATCTTCATCGCGGCCTCGCTGAAGCCGCGGCTTTACATGCATCGCTTGTTCTTTTATCCCTCGACACTCCCGGCGGCCTGCTCGACTCCACCCGCACCATGGTCGATGACATCGAGCGCTCCCCCATCCCCGTCGCCGTCTTCATCTCGCCCACCGGCGCACGCGCAGGCTCGGCAGGCTTCTTCCTGCTCGAATCCGCCGACATCGCCGCCATGGCCCCCGGCACCAACGCCGGAGCCTCCCACCCGATCATCGAAGGCCGTACTCTGGACCCCATCCTGAAGCAGAAGCTGGAAAACGACGCCTCCGCCTTTCTCCGCTCCTTCACCACCCGCCGCAACCGCAATGTAGAAGCCGCAGAATCAGCCGTCCGCGACTCAAAATCCTTCAGCGACACCGAAGCCCTCAACCTCCATCTCATCGACCTCGTCGCCCCCGACGACGCAGCCCTCCTCACCGCCCTCAACGGCCAAACGATCCATCGCTTTGACGGCACTCCCATCACCCTCAACCTCACCGCCGCCACCATCCAGACCATCCCCCCATCCCCCCGCGAGCGCTTCCTCACCACCCTCACTAACCCCGACCTCGCAATCCTCCTGCTCTTCGCCGGTGTCCTGCTTATCTATCTCGAGTTCAACGTCCCCGGCACGGTCATCCCTGGCGCGCTCGGCACCTTCATGGTGCTGCTCGCACTCTTCGGCCTCAACCTGCTGCCCGTCCGCCATACCTCCGCCGCGCTGGTCCTCGCCGGCCTCGCCCTGATGCTGCTGGAGTTCAAGATAGCCAGCCACGGCATCCTCGCCTTCACCGGCGTGGCTGCCCTTGTCGCCGGTCTGGCCACGCTTGTCGACGCCCCCATCCAGGAGCTCCGGGTCCACACCTCCACCGCCGTCTCCGCGGGCTTCGCCCTGGGGGCCATCACGTTGTGGCTGGCGTGGATCGCCCTCCGCGCCCGCCGCAACAAGGTTCTCCTGGGCCCGGACGCCATGATCGGCAGACTGGCCATCGCGCTCACGAACCTTCAACCGGCCGGCCAGGTCGAGGTTCGCGGCGAGATCTGGCAGGCCATCCTGCGCGATCCGGCCGCCTTCGTCGCCCTGGGCGAGAGTGTCCTCATCCGCGAAGCCCACGGCCTTCAGCTCCTCGTCGAGGCCTCAAAAAACACCCCAAACACCCCGGCAGGATAGACTAAACAAGCAACCTTTACGACCCAAGGGAGTCTCTTTCGCATGACCATTGCAATTCGCCGCCCAGGCATGATCGCCGCCCTGCTCTTCGGAGCCGCCTGCGCCGCCTCCTTCACATCCGCCGCACACGCTCAGGACACCGAGCCCCCCACCTTTCTCGATAAGCAGCTCGCCCGCCTCGACCTCGGTATCACCGGCGTCGGCGAGTTCTCCAAGACCACCAACGGCCCCAACTACCTCAACCAGACCGTGACCCTCAAGCCCAGCAACACGCTCGGCTACATGGGCACCGTCGGCTACAGCAAATCACCCTGGGTCGGCGGCGAGTTCAACTTCCAGAACATCCGTTATACGGATAACTTCACCCTCGCCAACACCGCGACCACGCCCGCCAACCAGAACAGCCAGAACATCGCCATTCAGACCAACGTCATCGAGCTCAGCGCCGGTTACCTCATCCGCCCAGCCCACACCTTCTACGGCATCCAGCCGTATGCCTCGGCCGGTCTCGGCGCAATGGACTTCCGCCCCACCCCCGGCGGTGGACAGGGCCTCCCGCATGAGGGCGTCCGCTCCTTCTACTACACCGTAGGCGGAGAAGAGCTCGTCACGACTCACTTCGGCCTTCGCGGCGGCATTCGTCAGACCTTCTACCTGCAGCCTGACTTCTTCCAGAACTTCCTCCGCAATTCAAACCACTCCTATACCATCCAGCCCTACGCCGGATTCTTCATCCGCTTCTAGCCAGCCGGATTTGGCTGTGAAGGGCGGGACGCTCAGTCCCGCCCTTTTCTTTTCTCATCAAAACTTCCCGCCTTCACTCTCCCCGTTTGATCTACACTTCCCCCATAAGGCATCGCTGACGCACGCCTGCCCTCAAGAAAGCCCATCCCATGTCGCTTCCCCTCCTCATTGTCCCGGTCATCATCATTCTGTACCTCCTCAACTCCATCAAGATCCTCAAGGAGTATGAGCGCGCCGTCGTCTTCCAGCTCGGACGCGTCGGCAAAGAGGCCGCCGGCCCCGGCCTCATCTTCGTCTTTGCGCCCATCCAGACCATCGTCCGCGTCAGCCTGCGCCAGGAGGCCATGGAGGTTCCGCCGCAGGACATCATCACGCGTGACAACGTCACCCTGAAGGTCAACGCCGTCATCACCCTCCGCGTCGTCAATCCCATCGACGCGGTCATCAACGTCTCCAACTACATCTACCAGACCTCCCAGTTCGCGCAGACGACGCTCCGTTCCGTCCTCGGCGAGGTCGATCTCGACGAGCTTCTCGCCCACCGCGACCGCCTCAACCAGCGCATCCAGACCATCATCGACGGCCACACCGCGCCCTTCGGCCTCAAGGTCGTCTCGGTTGAGGTCAAGCAGGTCGACATGCCCGAAAACATGCTCCGCGCCATGGCCAAGCAGGCTGAAGCCGAACGCGAGCGCCGCGCCAAGATCATCCACGCAGAGGGAGAATTCAACGCCGCCGCCAAGCTCGTCGAAGCGGCCGCCCTCATGGCCACCCAGCCCATGACCCTCCAGCTCCGCTACCTCCAGACCCTCACCGAGATCGGCGTCGAAAAGAACACCACCATTGTCTTCCCGCTCCCCATGGAGCTCATGAACCTGCTCAACCGCACCTTCACCGAGCCCGCAAAGCCAGTCGCGAATGCCAATTCCGAAATCGCAAACCCTTAAATCAAAAAACGGAATCGACTCAGATACTTCCCTTTCGCTGGGAAATCCGAGAGCATCATTACTGTGAACACCTTGCTCAACGACCGCGACGAAGACATCGACGAACTCCAGCACCGCCAGAGCCGGCCAGACCGCGTCCAAGACCGCCAGCGTGACCGCGAAATCACCCTCGGAACCACCATGGTTCTCGGCATCTTCTTCGCGCTCGCCGTCCTGTGCGCGGCCTTCTTCGGCTTCGGCTACTCCACCGGCCGCCACTCCGCCCTGACCGCCGCAGGCCCCGCCGGCGCGGCCAACGCTAACTCCAATGGCATCCTCAAGCCTGGTGCCGGCAGCATGTTCGGCCCCATCAACAACCCGCCCCAGAACATCCAGCAGCAGCCCATTAAGACCGGCCCCGTACCCTCCTACAACACGCAGCCTGCCGACCAGGACGCCGAGGCATCCTCCGCCCCGCCCACGCGCCCCGCAGCCGTCCAGCGCGTCGTTGAGACGACGGAAGCCCCTGCACCCGCGCCCGTAGAACAGCCGAAGGCCGCCCGTGTCCTCGCCGTCTCCACCCCCGTCCCGGTCACCGCTTCCCCCGCCGCAGTTGGCCAGTTCATGGTTCAGGTCGCCGCCGTCTCCCACCAGGAGGACGCAGACCTACTCGTCACCACGCTCAAACGCCGCAGCTACGGCGTAGCCGTCCACCAGGAGCCCCAGGACAAGCTCCTCCACGTCCAGGTAGGCCCCTTCACGAACAAGAAGGACGCCGACGCCATGCGCCAGCGCCTCCTAGCAGACGGCTTCAACGCCATCGTCAAATAGCTGCACAATCCGGGTGCCCCATGTCCCGCTTCTGGGACGTGGGTCTGGACCACCTCTACTCCACCGGCTTCATCCCCACCGGCAAAGCCTCTGCAATCGCCTCATACACCGCCCGCAACATCTCCTCGCGGCTCCCATACTCCCCCGGAAAAATCGGCGTCAGCATCTCCACCTTCGCCACCCCCGGCGTAATCGCCGCACTGCCCTTCCGCATCATCGTCTGAGTCCCCGAGACAGCCACTGGAATCACCGGAGCCCCGGTCTGCTGCGCCAGAAAGAACGGGCCTTTCTTGAACTTGCTCAGCCGCCCATCTACCGCCCGAGTCCCCTCCGGAAACACCAGAATATGCAGCCCTGACCGCAGCGCCTCCCCAGCCGCAGTGACGCTCGCCGCCGCAGCATCCCGCTTCGCCCCACGCTCCACCGGCACAAACTTCGCCATGCGCATCGCCGTCCCCAGGATGGGAATCTTCATCAACTCCTGCTTCAGCAGCACGGAACTCTGCCCCGGAATCGCTGGCAGCACCACCGGCGGATCCAGGTTTGAGACGTGATTGCACATGAAGATGCAGCTCTGCCCCGCCGGCACATGCTCCGTGCCCGAGACCTCCACCCTGATCCCCGCGGCCCTCACCCCGGTCCGCACAATCCACATCGAAATCTTGTACAGCCGCCGAACGTTGCCCAGCACAAACGAGATCGGAATCCCGATCACCCCGGCAATCGACCCAAAGAACGAGAACACGAAAAGCATCTTGAACGTAGCAAACATACCGCTTACCAGACTAACGCACCGTCTACCCCGCGAGCCTTTCGAGCTCCGCCGGCAGCAGCGTATAGATATCCCCAAACCCGCCGTTTGACAGGATCGCCACTACATCCCCGCTCTTCAACTCCGGTGCCAGCACCTTCACGATCGCACCCGCATCCGCGAGCACCTGAGCCGGTGTTCCGCGCACCCGAAGCCCCGCAGCCACAGCCTCCGGCTCCAGCCGCTCATGCTCTGGAATGCTCTCAGACTTGAACACCCCCGCAATTACCACCTGGTCCGCAATCAGCAGGCTATCCACCAGCGCCTCCTCAAACACATTGCGCCGCAGCGTGTTCGACCGAGGCTCCAGAATCGCCACCAGCCTCCGCCCAGCATAGCTCGCCTTCAGCGCACGCAGCGTCTCCCGGATCGCCGTAGGATGATGCGCAAAGTCCTCGATCACGGTAATCCCATTGACCTCCGCCCGAACCTCCAGCCGCCGCTTCACGCTGCGGAAGGTCGCCAGAGCCTCCTTGATCGCCTCGACCGCCACACCTTGTCCCGCAGCCAGCCCCGCTGCAGCCGTAGCATTCAGCGCATTATGCTCGCCCGGCATGGGCAGCTTGAGCTCCGCGAAAAACTCGCCATCCCGCTCCAACGTCCACCGCGTCCCACCCTCATCCGCCGTCAACCCCGTCACCCGCCAGTAAGATCCCGGTGCCAGCCCGTACCGCTCCACCGCGCAGAACGCCTTCGCCACGCACTCCGTCACATTCACATTGCCGTCGTATGCGACCAGCCGGCCCCGCCGCGGAATCAGGTTCACAAATCGCTTGAACGCCGTCTTCACCGCATTCAGATCGTCGTAGATATCTGCATGGTCGAACTCAACGTGAGTGAGGATGGCAGCGTCCGGAAAGTAGTGCAGAAACTTCGGCCCTTTATCGAAGAACGCCGTATCGTACTCATCCCCCTCAAGCAAAAACGGACGAGTCGCACGAACCATAAAGCTCGCGCCAAAGTTCTCCGCTACGCCCCCAATCAGGAACGAAGGCGCAAACTTCGCGTCATACTTCGCTGCAGTCTCATAGATCCACGCCAGCATGGACGTGGTCGTCGTCTTGCCGTGCGTCCCCGCCACCACCAGCGACTCACGCCCCACCAGGAACTCATCATGCAGCAGCGCCGCCATGGAGCTGAACGGAATCCGCTCATCCAGCACCCGCTCCAGCTCCACATTGCCACGCGAGATCGCATTCCCCACCACCACCAGGTCCGGCGTCACATCCAGGTTGCGCTCCGCATAAGGCTGCATCACCGCAATCCCCATCGCCGCCAGTTGATCGCTCATCGGCGGATAAGCCGCCGCATCGGACCCCGTCACCGTGTGACCCTGCGCCTGCAGCATCCCTGCCAGCGACGCCATCGCCGTCCCACAAATCCCAATCAAATGTATGTGCTTCTTGCCCGTCATCAACGTCATCGAAACTCCCAAACCTGTAGCCTACCGTGTCACCGCAGCCTCAACAAATCGCAACTCCGGCTCACCCGTCAGATCAAGCCGCACCTTCACCCCCAGCGGCAGCGTCACATTCGCCACCGACACATGCCCACTCCGCAGCCCGAACCCGATTGGCCCCTCAAACTCCCGCAGCGCATGAAGGATCGAAGCCTCAATCTCCGCATCCGCTCCATTCTGCTCCATATCCCCAAACACAATTCCCGTCACGTCCTTCAGCATCCCCGCATAGCGCAGATGCACCAGCATCCGATCCCACTGATAAGGCTTCGTCCCGATATCCTCCAGAAACAAAATGCCGCCCTCAGCCTTAGCGGCATAGGGCGTTCCCAAAGCCTCCGCATAGATCGACAAACACCCACCCGTCAGCACCCCCTCAGCCTTCCCCGGCCTCAGCACCCGCAGCCCTTCAGCAGCCCCTACACTCCACTCCTCCGCTCCACCCAAAGCCGACTCCCACGATCCCATCTCCGCGGCATCCAAGCGAGAGAAATCCGCCGCCACCATCGGCGCATAAAAGCTCACCAATCCAATCTCATTCCAAAGCCAGGTCTGGAACGAAGTCAGATCGCTATACCCAACAAACACCTTCGGATTCGTCCGGATCAGCTCCTTATCGAGCCCCGGCAGCAACTCCGCAGAACCCCATCCCCCGCGAGCACACACGATCCCATCCACCTCCGGATCGGCGAACGCCGCATGAAGATCCGCCAGCCGATCCTCCACCGTCCCCGCATAGTAAAGCGGCCCCTTATCCAGCGCATGAGCCGAAACCCGCACCCGATACCCCAACCCCTCAAGCCGAGCCACGCCCGCCGCCACCAACTCAGCCTTGGGAGTACTAGCCGGAGAAACCACGGCCAACAGCGATCCCTTCTTCAGAGCTTTGGGTTTGATCAAGCAAACACCTCACCGACACAAACAAACTCCGCCGGCCCCGTCAACATCATCGCTTCGCCATTCGACGGCCAAACCACACTCTGCGCCCCACCCTCAGCCACCGCCGTCAGACTCCGCGCGCAATCCCGCAGCGCAATCGCCGCGCTCGAAGAAGCACACGTCCCCGTCCCCGAAGAAGTCGTAGGCCCACACCCGCGCTCGAAGATCCGAAACTCGATCTCGTCCGCGCTCTTCACCTTCACAAACTCCACATTCGTCCCATGCGGAAACAGCGGGCTCACTGCAATCTTTCCACCCAACTCCTGCCACGTCATGCCATGCGAGCCAAAATCATCTGTATCAACGAAGAGCACATAATGCGGATTCCCCACATTCACCATCGCCCCCTCAACCACCCCCACACCCTCCAACTCGATCGCACGTCGCATCACCCGCGGCACACCCATCCCACTCTCAATCTGAAACACCGGCCCATCGCTCGAGATCACGCGGCACGTCCGCACCCCGCCATGCGTCCCCAGAGCAACCTCGTTCAACCCCTCACTCTGCGCGAGCCACGCCGCCACACACCTGGTCCCATTCCCAGATAACTCCGCCTCACTGCCATCCGCATTGAACAGCCGCAGAAAGAAAGACCCATCCGCCCGACGTTCCAGGAACTCAATCCCATCCGCACCAACACTCGTATTCCTCGAGCAAAGCTTCTGAGCCAACTCCGCATGACGGCGTCCTGCAACAGCCTCTTCGATAATCAAGAAATCATTCCCGCAAGCATGAGCCTTCACAAAAGAAATCATCGTTCTCCTAATTTGTAACCATCATTGCTACTAATCCTGCTCCGCATCCGGATACGCCGTCACATGGTCGGTCGCGTCGCTGTCCCGCAGATCCTTCAGCAGCACCGCATGACGATGCCGCGTTGCGGTCACCATAAACGTCACCCGTTCCAAGCTCCCAAACGAGTCGCGGTCCACCACATTCATCCGCAGCCCCGCCTTGTCCATCACGTCCAGGATCGCCGGATACATCACACTCTCATGCAGACCGCGCACCTCGTACAACAGCACGGATTGCTTCCACGGCATCCTGTACTCCATCACACCGATCAACTGCAGCGCCACCAGCACCATCACGGTCGCCATCACCGCCTCGATATACAGCCCCGCCCCGCACGCCATCCCGATCGAAGCCACCACAAACACCGTCGCCGCGCTCGTCAACCCCAGCACCCTGGACCGTGTATGCAGGATCAGCCCCGCGCCCAGGAACCCCACGCCCTGAACGATATTCGAAGCCACCTGCCCCTTGTTTGGATTGCCCTCGCCCGCCAGGTTCGCGGAGAGCAGCGTGAAGAAAGCGCACCCCAGGCACAGCAGCATATTCGTCCGCAGCCCGGAGGCTTTATGCCTCCATTCCCGCTCCAATCCAATCGCGCCACCCAACAGAATCGACGTCAGCAGACGCGTCGCCGTGCCGCTTGAAAGCCGCAACTGATCGAGCTGAGAGAAATGAAAGGACGAAGGAATCATCATGGCTCTGCACGCGATGTTAGCACCGCACCCATGCTCAAGGCCGGTTTCCAGCACCCAGGAACCTGTCTGACCGATACACCCTTGCACAAGGCTGCCCGGTCGAGCAGAGAATCGTCATCTCCGTCAGCCCCTCCGGATGCGCCGTCACCGCCTTCGCCACATCGTCGCCGGCAAACGAGATCACATACGCAGCCTTCTCCGCCGGCGTCGTCAGGCCCTTGTAGTAGTCGCTCGGCGTCAACGTCTGCTTCAGCGGAATCCCCGCCTTCTGCAGTGCGCCAACAAAGCTTCCTGTCTCCATCATGATCGGCGCACCCGGCGCAAACGTCACCAACTGGTTCGCCAGCGCGGTCTCGAGCGATATACGCCCCATCGAGTTCACCTGCGCCTCCTTCAACACCAGCGGCGTCTTATGCAGCATCCAGATCGTGTTCAGCACAATCAGCATCAGCATCACCGGCTGCATAAACCGCACCACCAGCGGCTGCCGCGGCTTCAGCCAAACAGCCAGCGCACTCAGCCCCACCGCCCCAAACAACGCGAAGCAAGGCAGCATCTCCATCCCATACCGCGAGTTGTAGTACGAGTGCGGATAGAGCTGCGGAATAAAGATCGGCACAGACCCATAGGAGATCGAGTAAACATAAAACGGCAACGGCATCCAAAGCAGCAGCGCACTCCACCGCACCTTGCTTTTGATCGTCAACCAAAGCCCCGCCAAGGATGCAGCCGCAACCAGCCACCCCGTCTCCCACGCCGCAGCATCCACCTGCGCCGTCCGCGCATAAAGCATCAGCGACCAAGCCGGATCATGCCAGCCAAAGTAATGATGGGACCCCGGCGGCGACGTCTTCCTATCAATCTCCTTCGCCGAGTAAGGCCCGCGCATAAAGTCCAGCCAGTCATGCCCATACACATGGTTGTAAGCGAACCAGCTCAGCGGCCCCGCAACCGTAATCAGAGTGAACCCAACAAACACGCCCGCAAGCTTAGCCCGCATCGCAGGCTCTTTCCAAAGCGTCCATGCGATCACGCACCAGACAGCAGCACCCAACACCCACCCGTCATACCGCGTCATCACCGCACAAAAGATCAGTACGCCCAGCCCCAACATTCTGCGCCCTGCACCCAGCGGACGAGCAGCCTCAATCGCCTCCACACACTCCAACGTCACCAGCGTGATCCAGATCATCAACGCCAGGAACAACGGCTCCGTCATCGCAGTCGAAGTCAGATAAAGCAGGTTGGCATTCATCGCCAGAAATGCCGTGGCCACCAGCGCCCAACGCGGCACCAGCACCCGCCGCGCCAGCCTGTAGAACCCCAGCACCCCAACCACATAGCAGATCAGCGAAGGCCACGCTCCCGCCATCCCATCCTGCCACCACTCCATCTTCCAGATAAACGGAGTCATCAGCAGATGCGGCAGCGGAAGCCACACGCCGCCAAGCTGCGCCAGCCCCGGATACTTCGTATCCACAATCCGTCTTGCGATCCCAAGATGCGCCACCGCATCGCCATACAGCATCATCGTGCCGCGCATCGCGGAGATCGCAATCGCAATAAACCCCAGCACCACCGCGCCCATGGAGATGGGAAGCATATCCTCCCGCAGCGCCGGCGTCACCGCATCCGGATCACGCGGCGGCCCTTGTACCAGCGGCCCACCGCGCCTCCCCCTACGCCCGCGCGTGCTCAAGGTGCGAGATCTCCATGAACAGTCCGAAGCGCTTCTCAATCTCCTCGCGGCTCAACTCCTGCATCCGCTCGGTCCCAAACTTCTCCACCGCAAACGAACCCATTACGCTGCCATAAAACAGTGCGCGACGAAACACACCGGGCGTCAGCTTCGGCTGCGAAGCGATGTACCCATAGAACCCACCCGCAAACGAGTCACCCGCCCCCGTAGGATCGACGACCTCACTCAAAGGCAGCGCAGGCGCACGGAAAGGCTTCGCAATTCCATCGGTTCCTGCGAACGACCTGTCACAGAAGAAAGCCGAAGCACCATACTCGCCATGCTTGATCACCAGCGCCTTCGGCCCCATCGCCATCACGGCCTCGGCCGCCTTCACCATGTTCTGCTCACCGGCCAGCATACGAGCCTCGCCGTCGTTGATCAGCAGCACATCCAGTTCCTTCAGCACCTTCTTCAGGTTTTCGTTATGGTCTGCGATCCAGTAGTTCATCGTATCGCCGCAAACCATCTTCACCTCCGGCATCTGCTTGCGAACCTCCGCCTGCAGCACCGGATCGATGTTCGCCAGAAAGAGATACTCGCTGTCCTTGTAAGCATCGGGGATCTTGGGTGAGAACGTAGCGAACACATTCAGATCCGTCCCCAGCGTCTTCGCCTCGTTCAAACTCCCCGAGTACGATCCCGTCCAGTGAAAGCTCAACCCATCCGCATGCTCAATGCCCCGAGTATCGATGCCGCGCTTCGTCAGCACCGCCTCATGCTCCGCCGTAAAGTCCTCGCCGACGACGCCAATCACACGCACGTCGGTAAAGTAACTCGCAGCCAGCGAAAAGTAAGTCGCCGCACCACCCAGAATCTTATTCGCCTTACCAGACGGCGTCTCCAAAGTATCGAACGCCACAGAACCCACAACCAATATCGACATCAACTCTCCCTAACTAAAAATTCCCGTCATTCTGAGCGAAGCGAAGAACCCCCGTATTGGTCTTTGCTTTTGCTGTTGCTTTTGTTGTTGTTGCTTGCTCGCTAGTCCCTAGGCTCTAGTCCCTGCTCTTACAAATATTTCCCAATCAACAAATCCAGCTTCTTCTTAGTAGCATCCGGAATCATCGTCTTATCCGTCATAATCGCGAACTTCATAGCCTCAGCAAAAGGGCTCTTCTCGCCCTTAGGCAGAGCAGCCACAGCAGCCCGCACAACCTTAGCCGCATTCCCGGAGTTCTGGTGCATCACCGCGACCACCTGCTCGACGGTCACATCGTCATGCCCTTCGCGCCAGCAGTCATAGTCCGTCACCATCGCCATCGTCGCGTAGCTCATCTCCGCCTCGCGAGCCAGCTTCGCCTCCTGCAGATTGGTCATCCCAATCACATCCGCACCCCAGCTCCGATACAGATTCGATTCAGCCCGCGTAGAGAACTGCGGCCCTTCAATGCACACATAAGACCCGCCCAGCTTGCCGACGACGCCAACCTCTTTACAAGCCGTCTCAAAAGCCTTCGCCACAACCGAGCAGATCGGGTCCCCAAACCCCACATGCGCCACCACGCCATCGCCAAAGAACGTCCCGATACGCGCAAACGTACGATCGATAAACTGATCCGGAATCACGAAGTCCGTAGGCTTATGTTCTTCCTTCAGGCTACCCACCGCGGACACGGAAAGAATGTACTCTACCCCCAGCTTCTTCATCCCCCAGATATTCGCGCGGAAGTTCAGCTCCGTCGGCGTAATCCGATGTCCACGCCCATGTCGCGCCAAAAACGCAACCTTGCGCCCATCCAGTTCGCCGACCATATAAGCATCAGAGGGCGCACCAAACGGAGTCTCGATCGCCACTTCCTGCAGCCCGCTCAATCCCGGCATCGCATACAGCCCGCTGCCCCCGATAATCCCAATCTCAACCTTATCCAAACCAATCTCCTAATCTATCCACGGTCGTCATTCTGAGCGAAGCTCAGAACCTCCGTATTGGCACTTGCATTTCAACAACTACCGCCCACCAGTATATCGTTCCATCAGCCCAGCCTTCATCACGCCAAAGCCCGCCATCCCCTTCACCAACCCATACGTCAGCTCCCGCGTTGGCTGCATAGCCATCTTCATAGGCCCACGCCCCTGCACCTCCAGAAACCCGGAGTGCAGCTTCCGCGCCGCCGCCAGCCCAATCCCCTCAGACACAAACACCGTCTCCCCCGAAACCGAAAGCACCACATCCCCTTCGCTCGTCGAGAACACCTGCTCATCCACCTGCTCGTCGGCGTTCCGTTCCTTCAACCCGCTGTACTTACGTGGAAGCTGCTCGCCGTACACGCGCAGAAACGTCTGCGCCGCCTCCTCGCTCTTCCAACGCGAAAAGTAAACCAACCCCACAGAGCCCGTACTCGCCTTGTCCGCAACGGATGCACTCTTCCGCTGCCCCGCATAGTAGACCCCGCCATCCCACTCCGCCGCCAACGCTGTCCCCAACTCGCGCCCGCCAAACAGCGTCACCAGCATCTCCACGTCGAGCTCACCCATCACCCCAACGTCATACGGCTCATACTCCGCATCCAGCACCGCATGAACATCCGGCATCCGCAACACCGGCACCGGCACATGCGCCATATACGCATCCGGATTCATGATCTGGAACGTAGAGCTGGGCGGGTCAGCCAGCACCCCTGCAAACGCCGCGTCCTTACCCTTCTTCACCAGCACCGCCTGCTCAAACCCCAGCCCATCCCCATAAGGAAACAGCAGCGACCGCTGCAGAAGCAAAGGAGCCCGCGCCAGCATCGGCGAGCTGCTCGCATCGCTCGCACTCTCCCGGATCTTCTGCCCCACATCCGGCGCATCCTTCAGCGTCCGCCCCGTGTCCTTGAGGCTGTAGTCGACGAACACCACCATCGCCTGCCCCTCGGTCACTGCCTGCCGCGCCGTCTCCAGTTCATCCACCTGCACGCGTGAATTATCCTCGCTCGCAGTCTTGGAGATCCCCTTCAAACCATTGCTCGACCACTTCTCCAGCCCCACCTTCTGGTCCTGGCAGGCGTGCGTCAGCTCATGCGCCAGCACCGGCTTCTGGTCCTCCGGGTCCACCCAGTTCAGCAGGTTCACCACCTTCGTGCGCGAGTCGTAGAAGCCCGCCACCTGCTCCGTCAGCAGACTCAACAGGAACGGCCGCAAGCTGAAGTCCCGGCTCAGCAGCCCAAACTTCTTCAACACGATCTCAGACCGCTGCAGCCGCTTGGAGCTCTCATCCTCATCAAAGTTCTTCTCGAGATACCGGGTCACCTCCGCCCGCGCCAGCAACCGCCGCTTCACATGCTCCACCGGCGCCAGTCCGGAGTCCTTACTCACAAACCCCATCACAGAATCCACAGAATCGAACAGCTCTCGCGTCTGCTCCTTCGTCATCAACTTATCCGGAGCTGCCGCCTGCGCCCCCGCACCAACCGCACACCCCACCATCAACCCAAGCAGGAAAACCCGGCTACCCCAACCCAAACCGCTCGTACCACTCGACGGGTCATTCTGAGCGAAGCGAAGAACCTCAGTAGCGGCTGTTGCGGTTGCTTGTTCTAGGTCGTCATTCTGAGCGAAGCTCAGAACCTCAGTATTGGCGGTTGCAGTTGTCTGTTTCAAGCAGTCATTCTGCGCGAAGCGGAGAATCCCCGTAGTTGCCCTTGCACTTGCAGTTGTCTTCCCACCGCTCATCCCCAGAATCAATCCCTACCTCCGCCGCATCTCTATACTCTAAGTGTACGCACGGCCATCTATGTCCCTTACCGCCCTACTACAATCCGCGTCCTTCGCCCCCATCACCAATCTAGGCTGGATCAAGGTCACCGGCTCCGACCGAACCCGCTGGCTCAACGGCATGGTCACCAACAACATCACCGCCCTCACGCCCGGCCAGGGCTGTTACAACTTCGTCCTCTCCAACCAGGGCCGCATCCAGGCAGACCTCACCGCCTTCCCCACGGAAGACGCCATCCTCCTCGAAACCGACCTGACCAGAATTCCCGCGCTAACGGCCTTGTTTGACCGCTTCATCATCATGGACGACGTCGAACTCGAAGACATCTCCCCCACCCGAGCAGGCCTAACTCTCATCGGCCCCGCCGCCCTTCGCCCCCTGCTCGACCTGGGCCTAACCCCGTTGGCCCTCCTCCCCCTCGAAACCTCCCAGATCACCTGGAACGGTGCAGAAGTCACCTTCATCCACGCCCACAGCCCCCTGATCCCGCGCTTCGAACTCTGGTCAGACCCCAAAACCATAGCCCTCCTCACCGCAGCCCTCGAAGCAGCAAACATCCCCCAGGCCGCTGAAGATGACCTGGAACACCTCCGCCTCCTCGAAGGCACCCCCCTCTACGGCACCGACATCCGCGACAAGGAACTCCCGCAGGAGACCGCCCAGCTCCGAGCCCTCCACTTCTCCAAAGGCTGTTACCTCGGCCAGGAAATCGTAGAGCGCATCAACTCCCGCGGCGCAGTCCACCGCACCTTCGCCGGCTTCCTCCTCACCGGCGACCTCCCGCCCGCAGGCACCCCCCTCACCGCCGACGAAAAACCCGTAGGCGAGATCACCAGCGCCGCCCGCATCCCCCTCCCCACCGGCGACATCCAGCTGGCCCTCGGCTACATCCGCCGCGAAGCCCTCGACCGCGCCGCCACCATCACCTACCCCGGCGGCACCGCCATCGCGGTCAAGCTCCCCACGGAAGCCGCCCGCACCCAGCCAGCCTGACGCATCCCCCCTGCATCGGATATCCTTGAGATCCAAGTCCTGAATCGAGTGTGACCATGTCCGACAAGCCCCTCCCGTTCGTCATCAACGACCGCCGCAAGTTCAACTCCGAAGGCGAACTCCGCCCCGAATCCGAGCGCGCACCTGATCCCGAACCCACCCCCAAAGCCCCCACACCCATCTCGGAACCCGAGCAGCACCCCGCCCCGCACCTCGTCACCGAGACCTCGGAAGAAACCACAGAAGTAACCGCAGAAGAAGCAGAAGACCCCAACCTCCCCCCGCCCCCCACCGCCGAGCAGATGGAGCAGGCCCGCCTCGCCTTTGAGGCCACCGCCGAGCGCCTGGAAATCGCCATCCGCTCCGCCAATCCCGGCATGGATCACCCCCCCGCCATGTCCTTCGAGCAGATCGTCCAGTCCGTCTATATGCAGTCCATCATGCAGCTCGGCGGCGGCGCGCAGGAGGGCCAGCAGCCCCAGGTCGACATCCTCGGAGCCAAGCAAAGCATCGACATGCTCGCCGTCCTCTCCGCCAAAACCGCCGGCAACCTCGCAGAGTCCGAGCAGCACCTCATCGACAGCGCCCTCTTCGAGCTCCGCCTCGCCTTCCTCGAAATCACCCAGGCCCTCGCCCGCAGCGCCCAGGCCAGAGCCACCCAGGGCCCACCCCCCGGAGGCGCACCTACCCCCGGAGGCCGCCCCGGCCCCAGCCTCATCCGCTAACCCAAAGCTCATATCCCCACAAATGCGGGTGCCCCATGTCTCGAACCTGAGACATGGGGTTTTTCGCCTAAGCCGTCAAACAAAGCCATCATCAGGCGACAACTCACTGCCCCCAAAACACCCGGTAGACAGCTGAAGTCGAAACCATAAAAACCGCCGCCCCAAACGTATACCGAGTCTCAACCGTCACCACTCATCTCCCGCGGCAAACTACCGTTCGGGATACATTGGCAATCTTCTCCCGGAAGATCAATCGCCTAGTCCGAGACATAAAAAACCGGAGAGATCATCACTGATCTCTCCGGCAGCTCTAATCCCAAACAGGCAGCTAGAACTTGTAATGCAGTGACAGTTGCAGCGTACGCGGAATCGAACGAGTGTTGTTGATCTGGCCAAAGTTGCTATCCGAGATCCCGTTATCTGGGTTCAGGTAGCTCGCAATGTTGGCGATGTTGAACGCGTCGGCCCGGAACTCCAGCGCATTCTCGTGATAGAGAGTGAATGATTTACCAGCCGTGAGGTCGACGTCCTCATAGCCAGGCGCGCGTTCGCTCCCAGGACTGGCGGTTCCAAACTGATTCGTATTCGGCGTGCCGTACGCGCAATTACCGTTGTTCTGGCCGTTTGCCGCAATGCAGGGTTGAGCTGAGAGATCGGTGCCAAACCAGTTGTTCAGCGTGCGGCCTGTGATCTTCAGGTGACGGTAATGGTTAGCGCGCGACGCACGATTGTTGACGCTTGTCGTATCGGGTGCGTTGATCGTGACCGGCAGCCCGGAGAAAGCCATCACCGTTCCGGAAATCTTCCAGCCGCCGGCTGCTAGATCCAGATAATGGTTCATGCCGCCACCGTACTGCTTGCCACGGCCAAATGGCAGGGCATAGACCATGGTCCCCGAAAGGTTATGACGGGAGTCAAAACCGCTTGGGCCGTAGTCTGCATGCCCGTTGTATCCGTTCTGCCAGTACGCACTCGCGCCGCTGACGCTCGCCGTCCCAAAGAAGCCCGGGTTATTCGTCATTGCCTTGGAAAGCGTGTAGTTAATGGTGTACTCCAGCCCGTTATGCTGCCGGCGACGAAGCTGCAACTGCAGTGCGTTGTAGTTCATCATCGATTCCGTCTCCGTCACGACCACCGCACCCGTCTGACCGACGGTAGCGACATACGGAGCCACGGCGCCCGGAGCAGTCAACTGATTACCGGCGCGGGCGTCGATCAGGTGCTGACCCGTCTGCCCCAAATAGCTCGCCACCACGGATGTCGTGTTGTTCACCTGGTACTCACCGGAGAGCGAGTACTCCTGAATGAACGCGGGCTTAATGTTCTTGTCCCACGCACGAATCGTATTGCTGGACGTCGCCGCAGCGAAGCTAGATGGCAGCGCCGTTGCGGTCGGCAGAGGAGTACCAGGGCTCGTCGCCGTCGCCGCAACCGCCTGGTACTGATAGGCAGACTGGAACGGTGGGTTGAAGTTCAGGCGAAGGTTCGCACCCGTGCCTTCCAGGTAGTTCGTAATGCCGTAACCGCCACGAATCACCATGCGCGCCTTCGGATTGTAGGCAAAACCAAACCGCGGCATGAAGTTAGTGTAGGTCGGATGGTAGAGCGCACGAGCATCGCCAAACGCATTGGCCGCTCCTGCGGTACCGGCTAGCCAGTACAGACCTGTGGTCAGGTCCAGATTGGCCTGCTTGTTGTTGACCTCGTAGATCGGCTGGTCGTACTCATAGCGCAACCCGATATTCACGGTCAGCTTGGCGGTGGGCTTCCAGTCGTCCTGAACAAAGGCTGCATCACGATACTGGCGCTGGCCGGACCGGCCGCTGTTCGCTCCGATGCCGGCGTAGTAGACCTGACCGGTGACGAAGTCGGGAACGGTCGACCCCGTAAACGCCCCCGTGTACTGCTCGTGGCCCAGCAAGCCGTCATTGCCGGCATACGCATTCTGCTGCTGATAGCGCAGGATTTCGACACCCAGCTTCAGCGTGTGCTTAGAAAGCTGCCATGTGAGATCGTCGCCATAAGTAAACGTGTTGTCGATCAGGTTTTGACTGGCCGGAGAATTTCCTACTGTCGTGAAGTAAGTGGTATTTGTTGTTCCCTGGCCTCCCCCGGAGAAGTCCTGGGAAGCGAAGCCCGCAATAGCCTGCGGAGCATTGATCCCGACCACGGAGTTGCCGCTTGCGAAGGCGCCCGTCGTGTCGTTGAGAATGCCCTGCACCCAGCGCACACGAGACCAGCCAGCACGGAACTCGTTCACAATCGCTGAGTTGAACGTGTGGACCTCATTGATCGCTATGCCTTTGAAGGGATAGCTGTTCCCGGTGGGAAAGGTGATCGCCAGCGCCGCCTGCGGCTGAGCGTCGGACGCCTCACCCTGTGAGTAGCGAGCCATGATGCTGTCCTTGCGGCTGAGCGTGTAGTCGATCTTTACGTCGCCCTGGTCGTTCCGTTCATACTTCTTGTAAGTGCCCGTGTAGTTGTTCTGCGAACCCAGCAGACCGGTACCCGTCCTGTTCGGCTGCGGATAGTACTGTGGATGAGCAAAGAGGTACGTGGCCACAGGGTTCGTAATCGGAACCTGGTTGTTCACATACGGAGTCCGCACACCGTTGACAAAGTGGTATAGCTGCGTCGGAATAGCGGAGAAGTCACCGGTGCGCCATGCGGTAGGAATCACGCTGTCGACCTGAGTGCCGCCGGTGTGCCAGCGGGCTGCCTCGTAATCGGCAAAGAAGAACAGCTTATCCTTCTTGATCGGGCCACCAATGGTCCCGCCAAAGATGCTCTGCGTAAAGGGCTGTCTGGCCGTTCCTGAGAAGTTATTGCTCCAGCTATTGGCGTTCATATTCGCATCTTGCAGATAGAAATAGGCTCCGCCATGCAGGCTGTTGGTACCGCTCTTCATGACCGTGATGACGTCGCCGCCATTCACATTTCCGTACTCAGCCGTGGCGTTGGAAGTAATGGTCGTAAGATTCTCGATCGCCTCCGGAGCAGGGTTGTACCCGATCACGTTGTTGATCGTCTCGTTCATCTCCACGCCGTCCAGCATGTAGTTGTTCGTCTGGTTCCGGTTTCCGTTAATCGAAACCTGGCCGCCCTGGTTCGTATCGCGCTCAATCGCATTCTGGTTGCTCATCGAGCTTGGCTCAGTCGTCACAGCGCCCGGAATGAACTGCGTCACGGCTGAAAAGTTACGGCCGTTCAGCGGAAGATTCTCCACCGTATTCGCACTGAAGGTTGACGCAATAGTTGAGTTGTCGGTATCGAGAATCGGAGCCAGTTCGCTCGTCACGGTCACCGTGTCGCTTGCCGCGCCGGTCTGGAGCGTGCCGTCGATCTTCGCGGTCTGGTCAACCTCCAGCGTGAACGTGTTGGACTTGAACGTCTTGAACCCTGCCCCGGTGATCGTCAGAGTGTAGTGACCAATCTGCAGGAAGCGCAGGCTGTACTGGCCAGCACCATTCGTCGTTGCGGCGGTATCCACTCCGGTATCCACATTGTGTACGACGACCTGTGCATCCCGCACGATCGCGCCCGTCGAATCGGTGACGACGCCGTTGACCGAACCCGTGATGGTCTGCGCATGGGCTGCAACGGATGCCGCCACGCTCATACAAACGACTGCCGCTCCAAAATTCCTATAGGTGTGCTTCCTCATACGCTTGGTCTCCTGGCTCTCGTGAAAACAGATTCGGGTGAATGGATTACAGCCCGCCTTTGGTCGTTCAGGCAATGTCTGTGTGAAATAAGTTGAGCTAAGGCAGTTGAGAAAGACGTACCAGCCCATCGAATCGTCAATTGGGCACAAAGATGAAAGGACTTCTAAAAATCCTAAGAACCAGCGATACAGGGGATTGAAAGGAATCCTCCCGTTTACTGATCCTCCTCAACGTAGTCTGCTGAATGGATGTTGATCCATAATCTCTCAGAGTCGCGTTTGAGCTATAGGGCATTTGTCCCAGGAACATTTGCTCACCGCTCGGCATTGCTTTCAACACTCATGGAATGAGCTACTTACAACTATTTTCTTCAAAAACAACCCCAAACTTTCTTGTCAAGCCCCCACGAGCTCAAAAATTCGTTCAACCTGCTCAATCTAAACAACTTAGAAGCGAAAAATAGATGGCGTATTTACCCCGGCTAACCAGATACAATTGAAGGAGAAGTAAAACCTCGGCACCGACGGAAAACCCGCCGGTGCCGTACTTTTTGAGCTAAACCCAATGGATGGAAGACTTTACAGCCTTGGGTGAACAAAACAAAGACTTTAGATCGGGTCCGAAGCCCATGTCCGAACCTAACTCTAATGTTCTGAAGACTTTGCACAAATAGCCGGGGGTGGAGGGGTACCCTGCACCGGAAAGGAAAGACCCAAATCCAGGCCACCATGACCTTCCTCGGCAGCGGCACCTCCATGGGCGTCCCCACGCTCGGATGCCCCTGCGCCGTCTGCGCCGACGCCCGCATCCCCGGCTCCCGCAACCGCCGCACCCGCCCATCCCTCCGCCTGGAATGGGAAGGTCACACCGTTTTGATCGACACCGGCCCCGACTTCCACGCCCAGGCCATCCGCGAGAACATCTCCCGCGTAGACGCCGTCTTCTACACCCACCACCACGCCGACCACATCCTCGGCATGGACGACCTCCGCCCCCTCAGCTTCCGCAACACCACCCCCCTGCCCCTCTACGCCGACGACCCCACCGCCGACGCCCTCGAGCGCGTCTTCGGCTACACCTTCCGCACCGAAAACCGCTACCCCACCAGCGCCCGCGTCCAAATCCACCGTCTCGACCCCACCCCCGGCAGCACCACCCGGATCTTCGGCGCAAACTTCCAGCGCATCCCCGTCATCCACGGCCGGGAGCGCATCACCGGCTACCGCTTCGGCTCCGCCGCCTACCTTACCGACATGAGCGACATCCCTCCTGAAAGCCTGGCCCTGCTCCAGGGACTAGACATCCTCATCCTTGACGCCCTCCGCCCCGCCCCCCACCCCAGCCACTCCCACGTAGCCAAGTCCATCGCCTTCGTAGAGCAGCTCAAGCCCAAACGAGCCTACTTTACCCACATGGGCCACGAACTGGACCACAACGCCACCGAAGCCACCCTCCCCCAGGGAATCCACCTGGCCTACGACGGCCTCCAACTCACCTTCGACATAGCCCCAGAAGAAACCGCCTCATGAAGATCTACCGCAGCCTCTCAGAACTCCCCGCAGACCTCGGCCCCGTAGTAGCCACCATCGGTAACTTCGACGGAGTCCACCGCGGCCACCGCTGGGTCATCGACCAGGTCAATGCCCGCGCCCGCACCCTCTGCCTCCCGTCTCTCCTGATCACCTTCGACCCCCATCCCGTCCGCGTCCTCCGCCCCGACGCCCCCCACTCCCTCATCACCCCCCTCGAGCAAAAACTAGCCCTCCTCGGCGAGACCGGCATCGACGCAGCACTCATCCTCCCCTTCACCCCAGAGCTCTCCCGCCTCACCGCCCGCCAGTTCGCCGAGATCCTAGCCAATGACATCCACGTCCGTGAGGTCCACGAGGGCGAGAACTTCCGCTTCGGCCACAAGGCAGAAGCCGGCATGGAAGGCCTCGAGCAGCTAGGCCACGAACTCGGCTTCACCGCCCAGACCTACTCCCCGCACATCCTCCGCGCCGCCCCCGTCTCCTCGTCGCGCATCCGGAACCTCATCGCCGCCGGCGCTCTCCACCACGCCCGAGCCCTCACTGGCCGCCCCTTCGCCATCCAGAGCACCCCCGCCTCCGGCCGCGGCTACGGCACCCGCTACACCGTCCCCACCATCAACCTGGCCCCCTACCCGGAGCTCCTCCCCGCCAAGGGCGTCTACGTCACCACCCTGAAGGTAGGCACAGGCCCCCATGCCGAAACCTTCAACGCCGTCACCAACATAGGCGACCGCCCCACCTTCGGAGCCGACTCCTTCGCGGTCGAGTCCCACCTCCTCAACTTCCACGCTGTCGATCTCAACGAGCAGACACCGCTGGAACTGACCTTCCTCCAACGCCTCCGCCCGGAGATCCGCTGGCCCAACCCCGAAGCCCTCCGCACCCAGATCGGCCTCGACGTGAAGAAAGCACAACGCTACTTCGCTCTCTGCACCACTCTGACAAAAGAAAAGGCCCCAGCGACATAAGCCGCTGAGGCCGTCTCACAACCGTTTGCGTTACGCCGCCTTAGCTTTCAGCAGATCGAGCGCCTTGGTCAACTGATCGTCCACGGTCACGGTAGGCTTGACCACCGGCACGGTAGCAGCGGAAGCCGCACCTTCGACAGCCACCGTATCGTCGTCCGACTCGCCATCATCGTTCGGCGTGTTCCCCGCCACGAGTACACCCGGAGTCACCGCATCATCCTGTAGCTTCTTGCCGGAGGGCGTCTCATACTTC
Source organism: Granulicella tundricola MP5ACTX9 (assembly GCF_000178975.2). NCBI lineage: Bacteria > Pseudomonadati > Acidobacteriota > Terriglobia > Terriglobales > Acidobacteriaceae > Granulicella > Granulicella tundricola. The sequence goes on from NC_015064.1 coordinate 3,291,619, forward strand.
GCAACCGAAAGGATCAAAGCAGCGCCATCCGGCAGCTCGAACGTCTTCTGCTGAGCGCCTTCACCAAACGTCTTCTCTCCCACCAGCTCCGCCCGCTTGTTATCAAGCAGCGCACCCGCAACAAGCTCGCCCGGCCCCGCAGTCCCACGATTCACCAGCACCACCACCGCTCCGGTCGGATCGATAGCCTTAGCCCCATCCGCCGTAAACGTAACCTTCGCAACCTTCTGTCCTTCGAGAGTCGCAATCGTCCCGCTCTTCAGGAAGAAGTTCGCCAGCAGCGTGGCGTCAGCCATATCGCCCGCAGACACATCCCGCAGGTCGAGCAAAACCTTCTTGCCGCCGTTCTTCTGGCTCGCCTTCAGCTTGCCTTCGAGCGCCGCCACATGGTCGTGGTCCAGGATCACCGGCTTCAGATACACAATGGTCGAGTTCTCATACATCGTCTCGGCAACCGGCGGCTCGATCGTGATCGTCCGCGTCATCGTCACCTTATCCGGCACCGTCTTGCGCGGCCTCACGACGGACACCGTAAGCTCAGACCCAGGCTTGCCTTCGAGCATCGTCCCAAGCATCGCCAGTGAAAGATCCCGTGTATCCACGCCGCTGATCGCCTCGATGATGTCGCCATCGTTGAAGTTAGCCTTATCCGCCGGGCTGCCCGGCACAACAGAAACCACGGTCGCATACCCAAACCGCTTCGAGATCACCATCCCAACCTGCGCCCGCGCACCCTTGTCGACGGCAATCGCCTTCTTGTAAGCCGCATAGTCCGCCGGAGCAAGATAGCTCGAATCCGCATCCAGCGACTCCAGCAGCCCGCGCAACGCGCCATTCGTCACCTGCGGAATGTTCGGCTCGGAGACGTAGTCGGACTGGATATGCCGCAGTACCTCGCTGTACACGTTGATCTGCCGGTACGCCCCCTCCTGCGGCTCAGAGGCAGCACTCACGCCGCTCGCATGCACACCAAAGAAGACCGTCAGCACAAACACGACGGAGACAGCAAGCAGCAGGATCTTTGAACTCTTCGGCATAGTCGGAAACAGTCTCCAGGCAAGTTACGATGCAACTAGTTAGACGACACCAGTAGCGAAATGATACTCCCAACCATCTCAGGTCCCAAACAAACCCTTCGCCCTGGCCTCTTCCAACCGGCCTTCCAAGTACTGCCAAAGCTCCGGACATCCCGCCTCGACCTCAGGCCTCACCCGCTTCACCACCCGCTCATAGCTGATCCCGTTCTCCCGCCAGCTCTGCCCTCTGTTGGATAGGTTCAGCAGCACCGGCATCGCCCGGTCCGCCACATGCGCAAACCTGGCCTCCGCCGTCTCCCCCGCCTCAAACTCTATCCAAAGCTTCAGAAACTCCGCCCCGGTTGCCTCCGGCAGCAGCGCAAAGATCCGCTTCACCGCCTCCAGTTCGTCCGCCTTCCGTTCCGCCCAGCCGCCTTCGACGAACACCATCGTGTCCCCTGTATCGATCTCCCCAATATCGTGTACCAGCAGCATCCGCACCACATGATTCAGGTCCACCCCGGCCTCAGCGTATGGAGCCAGACAAACCGCCAGCAGCGTGATCTGCCAGCTATGCTCCGCGGAGTTCTCATACCGGTCCAGCCCCAGGGGCTTCACCTTCCGCGTCACAGCCTTCAGCTTGTCCAGTTCCAGGATGAAATCGATAATCTGCTGCACAGCACACACCTCACTTGTCCAAGAGTACTTGGTGGCGGTGGGCAGAATCGAACTGCCGACCTACGGGTTATGAGTCCGTCGCTCTAACCATCTGAGCTACACCGCCAAGGTGTGTCTGGGTTGGCCGCACCCTCCACCCGGATCGCGCTTACGCGCCGGTGCCGCCAGATATGATGATACGAGCCATTGCAACCGAGGTCAAACCACCCCCGCATGTCACGCACCCTCGCCGTCATTCCCGCCCGCCTCGCCTCCACCCGTCTTCCCCGCAAGGTTCTCCGCGAGATCGCCGGCCGACCCATGCTCGCGTGGGTCTACGACGCCGCCCGTGCCTGCCCGCAGCTCGATGAAGTCCTCATCGCCACTGACTCCGAAGAGGTCGCCGCCCTCTGCCACAAGCACTCCTGGCCAGTCCTCATGACCTCGCCCGAGCTCCCCAGCGGCTCAGACCGCGTCCACGCCGCAGCCCAGGTCCATACAGCAGATATCTACGTCAACATCCAGGCAGACGAACCCCTCCTCCACCCCAGCCACATCACCGCCCTACTCACCCCATTCGCAGACCCGAGCGTCGAGGTCACCACCCTCAAAGTCCTCTGCACACCAGAAAACCTCACCAACCCCAACGCAGTAAAAGTAGTGACCGCACTCGACCACCGCGCCCTCTACTTCTCCCGAGCCACCATCCCCTACGACCGCGACCAGGCCCATCCACCCATCTACAAGCACATAGGCCTCTACGGGTACCGAGCCGCCGCCCTCAACCGCTTCCACGCCCTCGCCCCGAGCCCCCTAGAGCAAGCCGAGCGCCTTGAGCAACTACGTTTCCTCGAAAACGGAATCCCCGTCCACGTAGCCCTCACAGAGCACGACACAATCGGCGTAGACACAGAAGAAGATCTGGCAGCCGTGGAGCATCTTCTCAGCAGTCGCTAAACAGCCTCAAACTCCACACGCAGCCCACCCTCCACCACAGTCACCTTCACGCTCTCAAGCGACCGCGCCACCCACGTCGCCCCAGCAGCATAGATCTCCTCCGCAGTATGCGTCCCCAGCACCCCTAGCACCCGCGCACCCGCAGCCACACCCGCCCCCACGCCAGACGGAGCATCCTCAACAACCACGCACCCCTTCGTTGAGAACCCGAGTATCTCCGCCCCCTTCATATAAGGCTCCGGATGCGGCTTTCCATTCACCACGTCATCCGCAGCGATCAGACGATCCGGATACGGCAGCCCCGCAGCCTTCAACCGCCCCAGCAGCAGCCGGCGCGTCGCCGAAGTCACAATCGTCCAGCGCTCCGGAGGCAATGAAGCCAGCAACTCCCGAACCCCTGCAAGCACCTTCAGGCCCTCAGTATCCGCAATCTCCAGATCCTCGATATACCGCAGCCCCTCCGTGACCTCTGCCTCAGTAAAACCGGGCTTATAACCCTTGATCAGATCCACCGCACGAACCCCGTGCGCAATCTGCACGTTCTGCGCATCGGCCACGCCATAGTGCGCAGCCCACAGCTTCCAGCAACGGTTCACGCTCGCAATCGAGCTGATCAGCACCCCATCCATGTCGAACAGCAGACCCTTGATCTCGATCGCAACTTCACTCACTCAAGCACGTCCTTCAAGCACAAATTTTTCCGCAACCTTCAGCACCGCGTTCACGCTCTCAACCGAGCAACTCTCGCAGTAAACCCTCAGCAGTGGTTCTGTACCTGATGCTCGCAGCAGCAGCCAGGTTTCAGCTGCATTCACCTTATCCGTGCAATGTGAATTCTCGAGGTAGAACTTGATCCCATCCAGCGTCTCCACCCGATTGACCTTCATCCCCGCAAAGTCATCGCCCGCCTTGATCGCACTCGCACGCTTGATCGCACTCTGCTTCAACTCATCGTTGATATGCATGTCGATCCGGTTGTACTGATGCTCGCCGTACTCTGCCTGCAGCGCGGCCACAAGCTCACCCAGCGTCTTGCCCTCATCCGCCATCACCTGGCACAGCAGCAGGCTGTTCAGCAGCCCATCGCGCTCCGGCAGATGTTTACTGATGCCGATCCCGCCTGACTCCTCGCCGCCAATCAGAATATTTTCCGTCAGCATCAGGTCGCATACATACTTGAAGCCGATCCCATGCTCATGCAGCTTGCGCCCGTGCTTGGCCGCAATGCGGTCCAGCATCTTCGTCGTGTTGAACGCCCGCGTCACATCGCCCGGCCAGCCCTTGCGCTCCAGCAGCCATTGCAACAGGATCGCAAAGATCTTGTGCGCATCCACCACGTTGCCGTGCTCATCCACAGCGCCGATACGGTCCGCATCGCCATCCGTCACCAGACCCGCATCGCACGCATCGGCGACAACGCGCTTCTGCGTCTCCGCGATATGCGGCAGAATCGGCTCCGGATTGATCCCCGGAAAATCAGGATTGATCTCCGCCCGCATCTCCACATACGGCACCCCTGCCTCGGCAAAGATCCCGGAGATGATCCCCCGCCCCGCACCATACATGCAGTCGATCAGAAACCTCTTACCGGAAGCCTTGATCGCCGGAAGATCCACAAACTTCGCAATCGCCTCCACATAAGGCGGATTGAAGTTGACCTCCTCAAGCTTCGCCGGCTCCGCAGCCGCAGCCAGTGGCTTCTCCAAATACGTCTCAATCGCAGAGATGATCGAAGGCTTACCCGACCCACCATAGCTGGCCTTGTACTTCACACCATTCCACTGCGCAGGATTATGGCTGGACGTAATCATGATGCCACCCGCAGCCCCACGCTCCCGCACCGCATAGCTCAACGCCGGAGTAGGCGTGACGATGGAAGCCAACGCCACCGGAATCCCCGCCGCCGTCAGCACCTCTGCCACCACGCGCGCAAACGCCTGCGAAGCAAAGCGCGTATCCCACCCGATGCAAACACCCTTGCTCGCATCCTCCTGCTCGATCACATAGTGAGCAATCGCCCGAGCCGCAACCCGCACATTCTCATACGTGAAATCGTCCGCGATAATCCCGCGCCAGCCATCCGTCCCAAACTTAACCACACCCATCGTTACGCCCTCGCTAAATCAGATCTTCCCGGCCAAGCCCCTCATGCACCTGTCGCACAACCTTACTCACATCCTGGCTGCGTTCCCGTGTAGTAATCAGCAGCGCATCTTCGGTCTCGACGACAACCAATCCATCCACACCCAGCAGCGCAACCATCCGCCCCGGCGCATACACGTAGTTCCCTTCGCTCTCGATTGCCACTAATCCATTCGTAGGTCCATCCAGCACATTCGAGCTATCGCTCTCACCCAGATGCTCATGCAATGAAGCCCATGACCCCAAGTCGTTCCAGCCAAAGTCAGCCGGCAGGCAGTAGATGTTCGACCGAGCCTCACCCTTGCTCGACCGCGGCTCCAGCACCGCATAGTCGATTGAGATGTTCTCGCACTTCGGATACTCCTCCGCGAACACCCGCTCAAAATCCGCCGTGCCAAACGCCGCCGCAATCGTCTCCAGGATTGGCGCCATATCCGGCACATGCTCTCTGACCAGCGCAGCCAGCGTCTTCGCGCTCCAGAGAAAGATTCCGCCGTTCCATGCAAAGTTCCCCGCCGTCAGAAACCGCTCGGCCGTATGCTTGTCCGGCTTCTCGCGGAAGCGCTTCACGCGCCGCGCACTGACGGTAGAACCCTCACCCAGCGCCACACCCTGTCCCTGCTCGATATACCCATATCCCGTCTCAGGCCTCGTCGGCGGCACACCCAGCACGACGATGTTCTCACCCGCCGCAGCCAGCCTAACGCCCGCCTTGATCACCTCTGAAAAGCGCGGCACATCCGCCACCACGTGATCGCTCGGAAAGATCCCGATCACCGTATCCGCCTCGCCCTGCTTCTCCAGCAGGAACGCTGTCAGCGCACACGCCGGAGCCGTATTCCGCGCAATCGGCTCACTCACAATATGCCCTGCCTTGATCCCCGGCAGTTGTGCTGAGATCACGTCATGCAGCCACTTGTTCGTGATCACCCATACATCGCTCTCGGCGGCCACCGGCAGCAACCGCTCCAGCGTCTGCTGAATCATCGTGCTCTCGCCATCCAGCGCCAACACCTGCTTCGCCCTTGCCCGCCTGCTCCGCGGCCAGAACCGAGTCCCGCTACCACCCGCCAGAATCACCGGCGCAAACCGCACCCCTGCCAAACCCTCAATACTCATAGACTTATCCTAGCTCAAAGCAAAGGCTGTGCCCCTGACACAATAGGCACAGCCCTCACCCGCAAGTCACATCGCAATCTGGTTACTTCAGCCCCGCCAGGAACTCGCGGATGCGCTTCACGCCTTCGTCGATCACATCCGCCGAAACCGCATACGACAGCCGAATATGCTCGTCCGTTCCAAACGCCTCGCCCGGAACCACGACCACATGGGCCTCGCTCAGCAGCTTCGCCGCCAGGTCGGACGCGCTCTTGATGCCGCCCTTACCAATGAACGCCGAAATATTCGGGTACACATAAAACGCACCCTGCGGCACCGTACACGTCAGCCCCGGAATGCTCTTGAAGCCTTCAAGAATCCGGTCGCGCAGCTTGATGTAGTCCGCCCGCATCTCGCTCACGCACTCCTGGCTTCCCATCAGCGCAGCGATCGAGGCCTTCTGCACCATGCTCGCCGCATTGCTGGTCGACTGCGACTGCAGCTTGCTCATCGCACCGATGATCTGCTTCGGCCCCAGCGCAAATCCCGCACGCCAGCCCGTCATCGCATACGTCTTGGATAGCGAGCCCAGCACGACCACATGCTCCTTGCAATCCGTAAACGAAGCCCCGCTGAACAGCTCGCCATCGAAGCTCAGGTACACATAGCACTCATCCAGCAGCACGTAGATCCCGCGCTCATGCGCCAGCCGCACAATGCCTTCGAGATCCGCCTTGGAAACCACCGCGCCCGAAGGATTGCTCGGCGTATTCAGGATGATGCACTTCGTCTTCTCGGTGATCGCGGCTTCGATCATGCTCGCCGTCACCCGGAAGTTCTCGCTCTCCTTGGACTCCACGAACACCGGCACGCCGCCCGCATACTGGATGATGTCCTTGAAGCTGACCCAATACGGCACCGGCAGAATCACCTCGTCGCCGTGGTCCACCAGAACCTGCAGCGCGTTGAACAGCGCCAGCTTGCCGCCCGTCGTGAACACGCACTCGTCCACCGCGTAGTCGGTCCCAAAGTCGGCCTTGTGGCGATCCACGATCGCCTTCCGAACCTCAGGCACACCGGCCACAGCCGTATAGCGCGTAAAGCCCTTGTTGATCGCCTCGATCGCCGCATCCTTGATGTGCCGCGGCGTCTCAAAGTGCGGCTCGCCCGCACCAAAGTCGCTCAGGTTGATCCCTGTTGCCTTCAGCCGCAGCGCCTCGGCCGTAATGGCCATCGTCGCTGAAACCTCAATCCGCCCAATCCTGTCTGAAAGAACCTTCACTGCCGTCGCTGTGCTCATACCCTTTAGTCTTTCAGAAACCAGTCGCATTGAAAACCATCAAACCCCTCGTAACCCAAATCAATCTCCAACGTCATACCATCCATCCGTATGTATCCTGACCTCAGAACCCGAGAAGCCCCCCGGAGGCCCTTGCAAATGGCACCAAAGCGCACCGCACTCAACTCCCTTCCCGCACTCGCTCTCACCTGCTTCCTCGCCATCCCCGCCTTCGCGCAAGATGCCCCCGTCCCCAAAGCCCAGGCTCCCGCCGACCAGCGCGCCTACAAAGCCGCCCGCGCCCTCACCGACCCCACCCAAAAGCTCGCCGCGCTCCGCCAGTTCACCCACGACTACCCCAAGAGCAATCGCGTCGCCCGCGCCAACAGCACCATCTTCACCCTCCTCCTCCTCAGCGGCCCCCAGCACGAACCCGAAATCAAAGCTGAAGCCAAATCCCAGGTCAAGCACGCCGGCAAAGGCGACTCCAGGTGGTCCAAGGAGAATGAAGTCGCCTTCGACCTCGCCGAAGCCGAACCCAACGGCATCGATCTCCCCCTCGCGGAAAAGTGGGCCAAAGACTCCGTCAAGCACCAGACCGAACCCCTCTTCATCGCCAGCCTCACCGCCGATTACGTCAAGTATAAGGTCCCCGTCCCCAAACCCGCAGAGATCCACGACTACTTCGCCCACCAGCACGCCGGCTCCCTCCAGACCCTTGCCGACGTCTACTTCCACGAAGGCAAGCTCCCTGAAGCCAACAAAACCCTCGCCGAGGCCTACGCCCTCAATCCCAAGGACGACGCCGTCAACTCCCTCATGGGCCAAATCGCCTTCGCCCAGCACAAGGACGCGGAGGCCCTCGACGACTTTGAGCGCGCCCAGCTCTTCGGCGGCCTCAAACCCTCCCTCCAGCAGCAGATGATGACCCTCTACCGCCAGGCCAACAACGGCTCGGATGCCACCTTCCTCACCGCTCAGGACACCCGCTACAAGCAGCTTTTCCCGGCGCCCTTCGAGCCCACAGCCCACAAACCCACCCCCGGTGGTCACACCGTCCTCCTTGAGCTCTTCACCGGCTCCGCCTGCGGCCCCTGCGTCGGCATGGACCTCGCCGTAGAAGGCCTCCTCGAAACCTACCCGCGCGACGAGTTCATCGCCCTGGCCTTCGACCAGCACATCCCCGACCCCGACCCCCTATCGAACCCCGACTCCATCGCCCGCGCCAGTCTTTACGGCATCGCCAGCACCCCCACCGTCGTCCTCGACGGCAAGCCCCTCGAACCCTCCGGCGGCCCCCGCTCGACCAGCGAGAAGTTCTACAAAACGTTCGTCACCAAGCTCGATCCCCTCACCGCCGCACCCAGCCCCATCGCCCTGAAGCTCACCGCGGACCGCACTGCGGCAGGCCAGATCGAAGCCCATGCCACCGTCACCCTCCCGGACCTGAAGGCCTTGGCCGAGCAGATCGCCATCGATCCCGCCCCAGCCCCACCCAAGAAACCAGCCGAAACGACCGCAACCGCCGCCGCCGCGAAGGCCCCCGACAGCAAAAAGAAGCCTGAAAAGAATGCAGCCGCACCACCACCACCGCCGCCCACACCCGTCGCCGCTCCCGTAGTCCCCGCCGACCCCAAACTCACCCTCAACTTCGCCCTCGTCGAAGACGACATCCGCTACCCCGGCGAGAACGGCGTCCGCTTCCACCGCATGGTCGTCCGCTCCCTCGCCAAGCCCTCGGACGCAGCCTTCCCCATCGACCCCTCCGCCACCGCCACCCTCGACGCCACCTTCGACCTCCAGCAGATCGCCCACACCAACAGTGACTACCTCACCGCCTACGCCAAGCACAACGACCGCTTCGAGCACGTCGAATTCCTCAGCACCGACACCAAGATCCAGCCCACCCACCTCGCCATCGTCGCCTGGGTCCAGGACGCCACCACCCACCGCGTCCTCCAGTCCGCCTACATCCCCCTCACTGCATCCAACCTCACCGCCACCACCGGAAAGCCCTAGCTCATGCGCAAATCCCTGGCCCTGTTTCTCCTCGCCGCCCCCGCCTTCGCAGCCCCCAAACCCGTCGTCCACTGGCAGGTCACCAACCCGCCCGCCAAAGCCCTCAAACGCGGCACAAAGCTCAACCTCACCCTCACCGGCCAGATCGACCCCGGCTGGCACCTCTACGCGCTCGAAGAGCCCCAGGGCGGCCCCATCGCCACCGAGATCAACCTCGCCGAAGGCTCCCCCGCCGATCTCATCCGCGTCGAAGAGCAAAAACCCAAGATCGTCCCGGACCCCATCTACCAGCTCCCCACCGGCTTCTTCGAGCAGTCCGCCAACTTCACCCTCCACCTCCAGCTCGACAAATCCGCCTCCGCCCACCCCATCCAGATCCTCATCCGCTACCAGTCCTGCAACGACCGCGTCTGCCTCCCGCCGCACACCGACACCGTAGACGTCCCCCTCACCACCAACTAGTCCTGATACTCTTGCCTCACTCCACCCAAGAGGCTCCCGCTTGTCCCCATGGCTCCAGCAAAAGCTCGCCACCTACAAGCATTACTCCGGCGGCAGCCTCCTCAACACCCAGTACCTGCTCTTCGTCGTGGCCCTCGCCATCTCGGCCATCCAGTGGTTCCTCGCCGATCATGCCAGCCTTCTCAGCACCATCATCTACACCTTCGTCGCCGGGAACGTCATCACCATCGTCCTCGCCCTCGCCGGCCCGCTCTATGACCAGCCCTTCCCCCGCGACTGGATCGTCTACACAGCCCTCCTGCTCCCCGTAGCCGTCCTAGCCAGCACCGCCGGTGGCGTCATTGACCGCCTCGTCCTCGGAATGCCCCTTGCATCGCTCACCAACCTCCGCAACGGCGACATCCCCTTCGGCACCCTCGTCTCCATCGTCATCGGCCTTAGCATCCACGCCTACGCCAGCACCCGTTCCAACCTGGAGGCCGCCAACTCCCAGCTCTCGCAGGAGGTCCACCACGGCCGCCGCGAGCTCGAAGCCCAAGCCTCCGAGCTCAAAGCCGCCTTCGAGATCCAGTCCAACCTCCTCCCCCGCACCATCCCCCAGATTGCCGGCGTCGAGATCTCCTGCGCCTGGCAGCCCGCACGCACCGTCTCCGGCGACTACTATGACGTCCTCCCCCTCTCAGAAACCCGCATCGCCATCTGCCTCGCCGACGTCTCCGGCAAAGGCATCTCAGCCGCCCTCATCACCGCCAACCTCCAGGCCACCCTTCGCGCCTTCGCACCCGAAGAACCCAGCCCCGCCAACCTCTGCCGCCGCCTAAACCAGGCCCTTTGCGCCTCACTCCCCACTGGCCGTTTCGTCACCATGGCCTACGGCATCCTCGACCGCCGCCACATGACCCTCACCTACGAGTTGGCCGGCCACAACTCCCCCATCCTCCTCCGAGGAAAGGAAGTCATCACCCTCGAAGGCACCGGCCCCGTCCTCGGCATCCTCCCCAACGCCACCTTCGAGGACCACACCATCCATTTACAACCCGGCGACCGTCTCCTCCTCACGACAGACGGCATCACCGAAGCCTTCAACCCGACGAACGACGAAGGGGGAGAAGAAGAGTTTGGCGAGTCACGCGTCATAGCCGCCGCCCAATCCGGCCAACAAACCGCCCACGCCATCCGCACCAACATCATGACCGCCGTCACCACCTTCGCCGCAGGCAACTTCCACGACGACGCCTCCCTCCTCATCGTCCACCTCCAACCCTGACCCCACCTCAACCCCTCCCCCCACCGTAGCCATCACCCCACCGCAACCGTCGCCCACCGCAGCCGTCACCACTCCTCAGTCATCACCCCACCTCAACAGTCATTCTGAGCGAAGCGAAGAATCCCCGTAGTTGCAGTTGCCGTTGTTCGTTCTGGCCGTCATTCTGCGCGAAGCGGGGAATCTCCGTAGTTGCTTTTGCCTTTATCGTTGTTTGCTTCACGCTCTCGCCCTTGCCCTTACCTCCCTTCCAACCACCCGCACGCATTTTCACTTCATCAAACTCCTCATCTCACCGCACCCAAACCCCGCCACACATCCCGCATCCCAAGCCCCGTACGAAGCACGCAAACGACCCACAGGGAGCAGCAAATATGTCGACCACCCGTTTCACCACCACCCTCAATGCCCTCAAGGAGGGTGCAAAGTCCTTCACCGTAGAAAAGGCCACCGCCAACATCGAAGGCTGGGAAGAGTACCTCTCCAAGCACGACCATGAAGGCGTCAAGAAGGTAGTCCAGGACCTCGGCAAGCTCAAAAAGCTCCTCCACGCCCCGGAACTCGACGGCGAAGCCATCAAAACCCTCATCCACAAACTAGGCAAAGACACAGTAGCCGTAGCCGGCGATGAAGAAACCGCCACCGCCACCCACATCAAGGAACTAGGCCAGGCCCTCTCCGCCGCCTGACCGACCGGACCTACTGGAACGGATGAAAAGAAGCAAAAGGGGCGAATAAGGGAATAACCCTATTCGCCCCTTTTGCTCGCCATTTCGTCTCTTGAAAGTTAGATCGTTCTTGCCCTTGTCTCTTCTTATCCCGCCTTGATCCCTTCTTATCTTCGTTACGCCTTGCTCTACCGCTTCTTCCGCAAAACCCACGTCGTCATACACCGGTAATCCTGCACCACCGTAGTCTTCAGCGGATCGACCATCACTCCACCCAGATCCTCCGTCAGCTTCATCAACATCCCTTCATCCACCAAGAACCACTCCGACCCATCCCCAATCTCATATACATTTCCCCTGACCCTCGGGAAGCTCATCCCAATCCGAGATCCCACCCGCACAAACAGCAACCCACCCGGCCGCAACACCCGCCACATCTCCTTCACCATCCCCACAAAGTGCCCGTCATCCTGTGCAAAATGCAGCACCGAATTACAGATCACCACATCCGCAAACCCATCCGGAAACGGCATCGTCTCGATCGCCGCCACCTGAAAGTTCTCCGGCGGTAACCCCGGAGCCAACTGGCTGGCGAGCGCCCTCACATGCTCCACGCCCTCCGGATTCGCGTCCACCCCAAACACCTCGCAGCCCTCACGCAGCAGGTAGACCAAATTCCGCCCATATCCGCACCCCGCATCTAGCACCCGCATCCCACGCCCAATATTTCCACGCAAGATCTGATCAAAAACATAGATATCAATCTGCCCAAACTGCTCCTGAATCGTCACGCTTCCCTCACTTCACCGATCATCCACGTTCTAACACATTCATTCCCATAGCTTTGCATCCATGAGCGTGCTAACATCCCCGCATTCCAAAACGCACTGATCCTGAAGAGGGAAATTCTTTAGGGGCCACCTGTTCTCTCTTCCTTTCAGCCAAGAGAGGTAACACCCATGTCCGACACCGTGAAAGTCAACATCCCTCAAACCCCCGTCGCCACGCCCGTGCCGATCACGCCTCAGCCTGGCAAGTTCATCCTTGATCAGGGTGCCTTCCTCCAGAAGCTTCCCTTCCAGGCCCACCCCACACCGCTGCCCGGCGTCTTCACCGTACCCGCCCCACCCTCAACCCTCATCCTCGCCACCGCCAGCCAGTCCGATCTCATCAAGGCCGGCATCATGTTCCGCCAACCCACCGCGCAGGACCCTCCCGGAGTCCAGGCCGCCTGGAAGGCCTTCACCTCCCAGCACTTCGATCCCGCCAAGCGCATCATCCCAGAGATGGCACCCCAGGTCGGCGTCACCCACAATCTCAAAACACCGCCCACCCAGGTCTCCAACACCAGCTATAACGGCACCGTCTGGTCCGGCGCTGGCACCAAGACAGGAACCTGGACCACCTGCATCGGCACCTGGGTCATCCCCACCGTCTCCAAACCGTCGGAAGCTCAGGGTACAGAAGGCGGCTGGAACTCCTCCTCATGGGTCGGACTTGACGGCTTCTTTTACACCAACGATGTCCTCCAGGCCGGCATTCAGCAGCACGTCAACGCCGCCGGCGTAGCCAACTACGTCGCCTGGTACGAGTGGTACGCCCCCATCCAGGCTGGCTCCCCCAGCTACGTCTACCAGACCAACATCACCAACTTCCCCGTCAGCCCTGGCCAGACCGTCTCCTGCTCCGTCCAGTACGTCGCCAATCACGCCGGGTCGATCTCCTTCAGCAATCAGACCACCGGCCAGCACTTCACCATCACCCTTGCTCCGCCACCCGGAGCAACCAACAGCGGAGGCTCCTGCGAATGGATCATGGAAGCCCCGGACGGCGGAGAGCCTAAATCCTCCCTGCCCAAATTCACTCCGGTCGTCTTCACCACCGCCCTCGCCTGCGGCCCAAACAATACCTCGACCAACCCAGCCACAGGCGACACCCTCAACATCACCACCTCCAGCGGCAAGGTCCTCACCAAGGTCACCACCGGCTCCGACACCTGCACCATCAGCTTCATCGGCTAACTGGGTGCCCCATGTCTCGATTCTGAGACATGGGGCACCCAGTTTCGACCCCGTCCCATGGTGGGAACAACTCCAGCAGAATGAAGACTTTACGCCCCCTGTCCGGACTTCGGACAGGAGAAGTCCAGACCTAAAACACATGGAATGAAGACTTTAGACTTAAACATCCGGGGGTAAGGGGGGTACCCCGCTACTCCCCCAAGGGCCCCTTGGCCTTCAGCCTTTCCACCACTAGGGGAGGCACCAAAGACGTCACATCCCCGCCCAGCCGGAATACGCCCTTGATTAGCCGCGAACTCACATACGTGTACTTCTCCGCCGGCATCATGAACAGCGTCTCCAGCTCCGGATCGAGCTTCCGGTTCATCATCGCCATCTGAAACTCATACTCATAGTCGGAGATCGCCCGAATCCCCCGCAGCACCGCCCGGGCGCCCTGCTGCCGCGCAAAGTCCACCAGCAGCCCATCGAACGTCGTCACCGACACATTCGGCATCCCGCTCACCGCCTCGGCGATCATCTCCAGCCGCTCCGGCACAGTAAACAGGGGTGTCCCCTTCTCCGAGTTCCGCAGAATCGCCACCACCAGCTCATCCACGATCTTCGCGCCCCGCGCAATCAGGTCCAGATGCCCATTGGTAAGGGGATCGAACGTCCCCGGATAGATCGCTTTAACGGTATGCATGACAAACAAGAGCATACCTGCTCCGCCCCACGAAAATCCGAAACTCTCTGTAGTCCTCCCAACCGCAACCGCGTCCATCCCGATAACAAGCAAGCAATCACCCACTTAGAATGATCTCCGCCACCCTCCAACCCGAAGCCGCAGCAGCTACTTTGGATACCCCAGCCCCTATCTCGATCGACGCCTTACACGCGCAGTACAGCCCGCGCATCTTCCGTTTCATCCTCGCCTCCGTGCATGATCGCGATCTCGCCCAGACCCTCACCCAGGACACCTTCCTCCGCGCCTGGTCCTCCATGAACTCGGACGCGCAGTTCCGCGGCGAGTCCTCAGAGGCAACCTGGCTCACCCGCATCGCCCTCAATCTCGTCCGCGACCACACCCGCACCAACCGCTTCCGCTTCTGGCGCAGCGTCTCCGCCACGGCAATCGAGGCCTCAGACCTCTCCCACGCCCTCGCCCACCCGGACTCCACCAACGAGTCCCGCCTCATCGCCTCCCAGCAGCTCACCCTCATCTGGGCCACCGTATCCACTCTCTCCGAGCGCCAGCGTACCGTCTTCCTCCTCCGCTTCGTCGAGGAGTTTGAGCTCGCCCACATCGCCGAGATCACCGCCATGCCTTTACCCACCGTCAAGACCCACCTCTACCGGGCCCTCGCAGTCATCCGCAAGGCCCACCCCCTGAACACGAAGGAAGCAAAATGACCCACCTCACCGAACCCGAGCTCTACACCCTACTCGACCCCGAAGCAGGAGCCCCGGCCAACAGCCATCTGGCCGCCTGCAGTCACTGCCGCGCTGAACTCGATAGTCTCCGCGCCACCTTCACCCTCCTCCGTGAGACCACCACGCACTACGCCGCCAGCAACGCCCCACGCGCGATGCCGTCGGCGGTCGCCACCCGGCACCAGCCGCTCTTCAACCTCCGCCCCGCCCTCGCCGGCTGGGCCTCGGCCGCAGTCCTCCTCGCCGCAGGTGCCGTCGGTCTGGCCAACCTCCACCACCCCGCCGCACCCGTTGCCGTAAACACCCCTGTAGCCATGGCCGTGGCAGAGCCCAACACCTCCGACGAAGCCCTGCTCCAATCCGTCTCTGACGCGATCGACCAGCCCGTCCCCACCTCTCTCAGCATCCTGGCCGAGCCCTCAACCCAGAGCCAGCCCACCTCTTCAGTTCAAAAAGTTCAACCCGAAAGGACCAACTAGCCATGCGCCTTCCCCTCTATCTTGCCGCCGCCACCCTGCTCCCGTTCGCCTGCGCAGCCGCTCAGACCTCTACCCAGCCCTCCGGCCCCATGCCCGACCAGATCATCAACCAGCATGCCCTCGATCAGTTCAAAACCGAGCTCCGCGATATGAAGATCCCCCAGATCGACACCACCAAGCTCGTCGACCAGAAGGCCCTCGCCCAGCTTCAGTCTCAGCTTCGCGACGTGAAGATCCCGCAGATCGATGGCAGCAAGCTCATCAATCAGGCGGCTCTTCAGGCACTCGTTGAGAGGACAACTGCAAACCTCCGCTCCAACCCCGCTATCCTGGCCCTCCAGATGGAAGGTCCGCTCGATGGCCCCATGTTCGGAGGCCAGATGGGCGGCCCCGGCGGCCAGGACATGGGCCACGGCGGCCCCGAAGGCTTCGGCGGACGCCACGACGGCCATGAAGGCCGCATCGTACCCCCCGGCATGTGGTGGAAAAACCCCGAGCTCGCCCAGAAGCTCAACATCACCGCCGATCAGCAGAAGCACATGGACTCGATCATCCTCGAAAGCCGCATCCAGCTCGTCCAGATGAAGGCCAGCCTTGAAGAGCAGGAGCTTCGCCTTGAGCCGCTCCTCAACGCCAACCCGCCCGACACCACCAAGGCCATGGCCCAGATCGACCACATCGCAGACACCCGCGCCAACCTCGAGAAGGCCAACGCCAAGATGCTCCTCAGCATCCGCGGCGTCCTCACCGCCCAGCAATGGACGCAGCTCCAGGCCGAGCAGCATCACCGCATGCAGTTCAATCACGATCGCCCAGAGCGGCCCGAACGCCCGGAACGGCCCGAGCGCCCGGAGGGCCGCCCCCAGCAGCCCCCCACCCCACCCACCGGAGCCTAGATCAGCCATAAGTGCCGTCATTCTGGCGAAGCCAGAACCCCAGTATTGGCACTTGTTGCTGCTTGTTCCCCCAACGCAAAGAGGAGGTCCGAAAGGACCTCCTCTTTGCGTTCCTAAACAGTGAAGAAGAACTTACTTCTTGCCCTTCACCACCGCAACAGCCTGCTCCACACCATCCTCATCCATCTCCGGAATCGGAATCGGCACACTCGAAGCTCCAATCCCCAGCTTCTTTCTTAGCTCCCCGTCGATCCGCCCGAATACATCCCGGTTCGTCTTCAGGAAGTTCCGCACGTTCTCACGGCCCTGCCCAATCCGCTCACCCTGGAAGCTATACCACGCGCCGCTCTTATCCACGATGTTGTGCAGCACCGCCAGATCCAGCGTATCGCCCTCACGCGAGATGCCCTCACCATACAGAATGTCGAACTCCGCATCCCGGAACGGCGCAGCCACCTTGTTCTTGACGATCTTCACCTTCGTCCGCGACCCCACAACAACATCGCCTTCCTTCACCGCGCCAATGCGCCGGATATCGATACGCATGGACGAGTAGAACTTCAGCGCCTTACCGCCCGTCGTCGTCTCCGGATTGCCAAACATCACACCGATCTTGTCGCGAATCTGGTTGATGAAGATCAGGCACGTACGCGACTTTGAAACCGTCCCGGTCAGCTTCCGCAGCGCCTGGCTCATCAGCCGTGCCTGTAGTCCCATGTGCGAGTCGCCCATCTCACCGTCGAGCTCCGCCTTCGGCACCAGAGCAGCCACCGAGTCGACGACCAGCACATCGATCGCGCCCGACTTCACCAGCGCCTCAACAATCTCCAGCGCCTGCTCGCCATAATCCGGCTGGCTCACCAGCAGGTTATCGATATCCACGCCCAGCTTTTTGGCATACCCCGGGTCCAGCGCGTGTTCCGCGTCCACAAAAGCCGCCAGCCCGCCCGCTTTCTGGGCCTCCGCAATGATCTGCAGCGTAATCGTCGTCTTGCCCGAGCTCTCAGGCCCAAAGATCTCCACCACGCGTCCACGCGGCACGCCGCCCACGCCCAGCGCCGCGTCAAACGAAATCGATCCCGTCGAGATCACCGCAATCGGCACGATCGCTTCCTTCGATCCCAGCCGCATGATCGAGCCCTTGCCAAACTGCTTCTCCAGCTGCGACATCGCAGCTTCTATCGCCTTCCCACGCTCGTCTGCCAAGTCAATCTCCTCTATCGTTCAGTCAATCCGAAGTCTAGCATCGGGGCAACCCCCAAAGCAAAGAAAAAGCGAAAGATTCCCAAACTGGAACCGCAGCCCGCAAACCAGCCCTAACTACCGCCGCAAAAGATCCACCGGCTCCCACACATCCTCAATCCGAAACAAGCCCGCAAGCCCCGGATGCGCCTTCTTCACCGCAAGGTACATCTCCCAAGCCACTCGCCGATAGCTGAAATGCCCCGCCACCCCACTCCTCAACTCCGAGATATACAGCGCCTCCGCAAAGTCCATCTTGAACATAGCCCTGCACCGAGTCCCCAGCGGCAGCAGATACTGAGCCGACTCCCCAGCCTCCTCGCACCCGCTCACCTTCAGATCCTCATAAGCCCCAAACGCCGCATCCATCGCCCCCTTATAGACTCCCGCCAGCCCGGCTTCCTCAAGCGTCGGCTGCCCCGGGCACCCAGGATCTTCATATCCATGCACGTCCGTGAACCCCTGCAAAAGCTGCACACAACGCCGGTGCCGATGCATATCCCTGAACCCACCCACATCCATCAAGATATCGAACCGCAGCCCGCCCCCCGAGCTATAAGCCCGCAGCAGCTCATCATGCCGCCCCCTGAGCCGCGTCCCCATCTCGATCACCTCCATCACCCCGGAACCGCTCAGCCCCGCCACCCGATCCCTCACCTGCCGATAGCTATAGTGGCAATGCGGATAAAGCAGCGAGGTCGCCAGCTCCACCTCCAGACTCTTGCCTTCCTCCACCAGATCCACCACCGGCGCCTTGGCAATCGCAGCCCCACCCATTAACTCCGCCACCGCCGCCCGCAGCAGCCCCGCGGTCTCCGCCTGGTATGCATTCGGCACCGCATACTTCACCAGCGTAGGCGCAACCTTGACCTCACGAGCCCCCTCGTTCGGATTCCAGGCCGCCTCGCTTGCCGCCGCCCTCAGCCTCTCGCCCAGCCCCCGTATCTCTCCAAACTCACTCGTCAGCAGCCGAGAAACCTGCGTCTCCAGCGTCCGCGCATTCACAATCTGCCCTAAAGAGGTATTCGTAGCCAACGGCAACAAATACCGCGCCACATCGAACGCCCTGGCCTTCAGCGTACGCACATAGGCCTCTTCCTTCATCTCCGCCGGCCGCGCAATCGCCCCTTGCAGCGCTTCGAGCATCCCCGCTCCAATCCGCTCATACGCCCCAAACAAAGCCTCAATCGCAGCCGTATAGCTTGCCGTCTGGTCCCCCACCGCAGGCGTATACCAACCGCTCTTCCTGAAGTCCTGATACCGAGTCGATCGTTCCTGCCCATCCCACCGCTGCTCGTCCACCAGCGCAATCGCTGCCAGCAGACTCAACCGTTCGATCGCCATCGGAATATGCGCCAGGTCTGCAATCGACCGATGCCCGTACTGAAAATAAAACGTGTTCAGAAACTGTTCCGCCCGCTGCGCGCTGATCTCCGCCAGCGACTCCTTCATCGTCAGCCCGGACCGCGAGTACTTCGCCATGGCATACGCCAGAACCTCAGGGTCAGCCCCGTGTATCGCATAAACATCTGTCTCATTCTTCGTCGCACTCATCGTCCCACCAGCATATAACTCGGCATCAGACCCTTAAGTGGAAGACTCGCCCGAAAACTCGCTCGACCACATGGCACACCGCCCGTATCCCCTGCCCACCCGCCCCTGGCGCATGAAGCAGCGCTGGAACGATCTCCTCTTCGCCCACTACCCCATCCCGCCGTCCCAGATGGCCCCCCTCATCCCCACCGGCCTCGAACTTGACACCTTCGACGGTCAAGCCTGGCTCGGAGTAGTCCCCTTCTGGATGGACCAGGTAGAAAACCGCACCATCGGCGACAGCACCCTCTCCATCCCCACCACCCGCATCTTCTCAGAGCTCAATCTCCGCACCTACGTCCGCTCTCCCCGCACCGGCCTCTGCGGCATCTACTTCTTCTCACTCGATTGCTCCAGCCCCCTCGCCGTCATCGGCGCCCGTACCCTCTTCCACCTCCCTTACTATTTCGCCGATATCAACCGCACCCCCAGCATCACCATCCCCGATCAAACCCACTACGTCAGCCGCCGCCAACTCACCTCCAGCAACCCCCGCTTTGAAGCCACCTTCAGACCCACCGGCCCCGTCACCCTCAGCACCCCCGGCTCCTTGGCTGCCTTTCTCACCGAGCGGTACTGCCTCTTCACCACCTTCCGCAACTGCGTCCTACGCGGCGACATCCACCACCTCCCCTGGCCCCTCCAATCCGCCGAAGCCGACATCCGCACCGATGAACTCCCCCAAGCCCATAACCTGACGCTCCCCCACGACACCCCACCTATCCTCCACTTCTCCAGCTCCCTCGACGTCTACATCTGGTCCCTCCAACCCGATCTATAACCTCCCCAAATACAACTAAATCCCCCCATCCACCACTCCATACACCACGAAAGCCCCGCAGGCCTCGCACGACCAGACCCGGAGCCCTGAAACTCACAAGGAGCCCCACATGAAACTCACCATCGCATCCCTCGCCCTGGCCACAATCCTCCCCCTCGCCGCCCACGCCGCCGATACATCCCACCAGGACAAAAAGTTCGTAGAAGACTCCGGCGCAGGTTCCCTCGCCGAGGTCCAGATGGGCAAACTCGCCCTCCAGAACTCCCAGAACCCAGAGGTCCGCCACTTCGCCCAGAAGATGATTGACGACCACTCCATGCTCATCCAGACCATGAAGCCCTTCGCAGACAAGATGGGCGTCCCCCCGCCGTCCAAGCTCGACCGCGCCGAAAAGGACGAGTACGACCGCCTCTCCGGCAAGAAGGGCCAATCCTTCGATAAGGACTACATCACGACCATGGTCGACGACCACCACAAGGATCTCGCAGACTTCACCAAAGAACGCGACACCACCGCCAACCCCGACCTCAAGGCCACCGTCGCCAAGGGCCGCGAGGTCATCCTCCAGCACACCGTCATGATCGACGGCATCGCCCAGAAGATGAACATACCCGTCCCAGCCAAACCCGGCATGTAAGGACCACCATAAGGATGGGTGCCCCACGTCTCGACTCTGAGACGTGGGTTCCACCAAACTTTCACCTCACCACGTAAACCCTCCGTATAATTTCTCCTAGCCGCAACAAGCACATTCATAAAGCGCGCAAGGAGCCTCACCGTTGTCTGACCTCTCCCCCCGCATCGCCCTCGTCACCGGAGCCTCGCAAGGCATAGGCCGAGCCTGCGCCCTCGCACTCGCCGCCCAGGGCGCACACGTCGCCCTCGCCGCCCGAACCCTCTCAAAGCTTGAAGAAGTGGCAGCCGAAATCACCGCACTCGGCGGCACCGCGCACGCCTTCGCCCTGGACGTCTCCGACGAGACCTCCATCAAGTCCTGCGCCAAAGCCGTCCAGGAGCACTTCGGCCGCGTAGAAATCCTCGTCAATAACGCCGGAATCACCCGCGACATGCTCACCCTCCGCATGAAGCGCTCAGACTGGGACGAAGTCCTCGGAACCAACCTTACCGGAGCCTTCCTCCTCACCCAGGCCTGCATGCAGTCCATGCTGAAGCAGCGCTGGGGCCGCGTCATCAACATCACCTCGGTCGTCGGAGAGGTCGGAGCCGCAGGCCAGGCCAACTACGCCGCCTCCAAAGCCGGCCTCATCGGCCTCACAAAATCTTTGGCCAGAGAGTTAGCCAGCCGCACGATCACCGTGAACGCAGTAGCCCCCGGTTACATCGAAACCGCCATGACCGCCGTCCTCACCGACGCTCAGCGCGCCGCCATGACCCAGCACATTCCCCTCGCACGCGCGGGCACGGACGCAGACATCGCTCACGCCGTAGCCTTCCTTGCCTCCGAAGGAGCCTCCTACATTACCGGCCACACCCTCGACGTCAACGGTGGCATGTACATGGGCTAGGCAGTCAAGCCGCGCCCTGCTCTAGACCCATTTCAAGTATCTCGACCGTGGCGTCTTCATCCACCGCCGTATGGATCAGATCCGTATAAAACTGGCTCACATTGGTCTCGGAGTCCGCCGCTTCGGTATAGAACACGAGGGAATCGACAGGGCTTTCGCTGGTCATGGTACTTCCCACCGCCCTGCACCCTTCGAGCACTGTCCTCAGCCGCTCCAACTTGCCCGCATCGTCCCCAGACAAAGTGATCTGCAACCGAAACAAGCTCATGAACGTGCACCCCTGATCAGATAAGATGCAATCTCGCCAATCGCATGTCCGTTGATCACAGCATTATCTTCGTTGCAGCTCGGACGAAGTCTGGGGAGCTAGTGCATTCAACCTGGGTGCGTCCAGCGTAGAAAACTCTGCGAGGGCCTAGCGAGATGCGGCTTCAAAGGGGAGGAAGACGGTGAAGACGGTGCCGGAGTGGCCCAGGCGCTGGCTGGTGCGGAGCGAGATGATGCCGCTATGACGGGCAATGATCTCCTTGCTAATCCAGAGGCCGAGGCCGGTGCCTCCTATGTCCTTGGTGGTGTAGAAAGGCTCGAAGGCGCGAGCGAAGGTGTGAGAGGACATGCCGGGGCCGCTGTCGGCTACAGTCAGGACCAGGCCGCGACGGCCAGTGGGATGATGGATCGCTTCGCGGCTGCGAAGGAGGAGACGGCCGCCTTCAGGGTGCATAGCGTCGATGGCGTTGCCGACGAGATTGTTGAGGACCTGGCGAATCTCTCCGACGAAGCAGCGGACAGGAGTGTGGGCGCGCTTGCGTTTTTCAAGGGTGATATTCGAGTTGACGATGCGGCCCTGCTGAATGGAGAGAACACTCTCAAAGAGCTCCAGACAGGTGGCCTCGGCGGGGCTGGTGGACTGGCGATGGAAACGCAGAGTCTGGTTGGTGATGGCGGCGGCGCGGCGGAGTTCGCGGTCGGCGGTTTCGAGAAACTCGTTGGCGGTGTCGTGATCGTCGGTAGTGCGTGCGAGATAGATGAGGTTCGTGACGGACTCGAGAGGGTTGTTGATCTCGTGCGCGATGGAGGCAGCCAGACGGCCGACAGCGGCTAGTTTTTCACTCTGGATAAGGGCTTCATCCGAGCGTTTGCGGTCCGTGATGTCCATAGCCTGGACGACAACACCGCGGACACTTCCCTGCTCGTCAAAGTCAGGAATCTGGTTGATAGAGACGGTGCGCGGACCGTTGAGGGTCGGGATGACAGTCTCAAAGTGCTGGGGATGGCCGGCAAGGGCGGCCTGGCCGCGGGAGCGGAGGATCTCCGGTGCATCCGGGCCGATGATCTCTGCAAGGGTCTTACCGACGAAGTAGGCGGCGGGATGGCCGAAGGAGTCTTCAAAGGTTCGGTTAACGCGGAGATAACGTCCGTCCAGGCCAACGTAAGCAATGAAAGCTGGGACGGTATCGGTGATGAGGCGGAGTTCGGATTCGCTGCGGGCGAGGGAGAGTTGGCTTTCCTTGAGAGAGCGCTCGGCACGTCTTTCTGCGGTGACGTCCCGAAAGAAGAGGACGATGCCGTCAGGGCTGGGGCGAACCGTGACGTGGGCGAAGATGTCGAGCGGGTCTGGATAGTAGGCCTCAAACTCGGCAGGAATTCCCTGCTCCATAGCACGATGGTAGTGATAGACGTACGGGGAACCTTCATAGACGGCTTCGGGGAACGTCTTCCAGTGATTGGTGCCGATGACGTTGCCTTTGTTGGCAACGCTGCGGGCCCCCTGGGCGTTGATGTAGGTGACGATCCAGTTGCGGTCGATAGTTACGACGCCATCAGTGGTGGCTTCAAGGACCTGAGTGAGGCGGGCGGAGAGGGCTTCGCGCTCCTGCTCGGCTGCGTAACGCTCATCAATGTTGCGGAAGACGAGGACCATGCCGGTGAGGGTGCCGGATTCATCGCGTATCGGTGCACCGGAGTCGTCGATATGTATCTCGGAGCCATCGCGGCGGATGAGGATGGTGTGGTTGGCAAGGCCAACCACGGTGCCGAGACGCTTGACCTTGTCGATGGGGGATTCGACTTTCTTGCGAGTGGACTGACTGACGATGTAAAAGACCTGGGCGAGTGGCATGCCGATGGCTTCATGGATGGGCCAGCCCGTGAGGTCTTCCGCGACTGGGTTCATGCGCTGGACGCAGCCGTTGGCATCGGTGACGACCACGGCGTCCCCGATGCTCTGGAGGATGCGGAGAGCTCGAGCCTCGGAGTCGCGGAGGTGACGCTCTACGAGGACTTGCTGGGTGATGTCCTGGCTGACGTTGAGGACGCCGCCTACGGAGCCGTCGGGGAGGAAGATGGGATTGTAGCTGTAGCTCCAGTAGACATCCTCCATTCGGCCGTTGCGGAGGATGGGGAGGAGAGTCTGATCGTGGACGTGGGCGGTTCCGTTCTGCATGACATCAAGGAGCTCATCGGCGACGCTGAACCAGACCTCTTTCCAGAAGACGCGGCCGATCTGGCCGAGAGCGGCAGGATGGCGGTCTGCGTAGAAGCCCTTGAACTCATCGTTGTAGAGGAGGACCATGTCCGGGCCCCAGAGGAGTTGCATGGGGACCCGGGTGGAGAGCATGAGGTTGACGGTGGAGAGGAGGGTGGGGGACCAGCTCTCGATGGGGCCAAGGGGAGTGGCGGCCCAGTTAAAGTCACGGATGAGTGCGGCCATCTCCCCGGTGCCCATGATGCGGGCGGCGGGAGTCACCATGCCGTTTAGGTGCTGGTGTGCATGATTGTGGTCGGGGCCTGTCATCTGGTTAGAAAACTTGGATGCAAATGTGAGGATATCGGACGTGAGACTTTTGGGGGAGTGGCTCAGGATGGAATTGTCTTGTCCGTTCCTCATACTGGAACTTATCGGCACTTTATTTGCGGGGGCGGGAGGTTTCTCGCTGAAATTCTCGATAGGCTTCGGATTTTCCTATGCCGCGGTCGCGGGCGACGCGCTTGAGGGCGTCCATTTCGGGAATGGATTCCAACTTCATAAGGGCTTTGACGGCCTGGGCGATGGTCTGGGGGCGAACTTCTGCCGTTCCGACGGCGATGGGGAGATGCAGGAGGAGGACGAACTCTCCACGGACCTGAGGGCGGGCGGCCAGACTAGCCAGGGCTTCCGAAACGGGGAGGCGCAGGAACTCTTCGTGGAGCTTGGTGAGTTCGCGAGCGAGGACTACGGGTTGAGATGGGGTGAAGATGCTGGAGATATCGGCGAGGGTTTCCAGAATGCGGTGGGGGGACTCGTAAAAAATGTGAGTAATGGGACCGCGGGGAAGGCTCTCAAGCTGGCTGCGGCGTTGGCCGGATTTTGACGGGAGGAAACCGTGGAAGGTGAAGGATTCGGCGGGCAGGCCGGAGGCGATGAGAGCCGAGAGGGCGGCGTTAGGGCCGGGGATGGGAAAGACGTCGATTCCGGCGGCGACGGCGGCAACGACGAGGGGTGCACCTGGGTCTGCTATGCCAGGGGTTCCGGCGTCGGAGACGATCGCGATTTTGGCTCCGGCTTGGAGGTCGGCGATAAGCTCTGCGGTGCGCGACTGCTCGTTGAAGAGGTGATAGCTGATGGTGGGGGTTTCGATGGCGTAGTGGTGGAGAAGCTTGGAGGTGGTGCGCGTGTCTTCACAGGCGATGCGATCGGCTTGGCGCAGGACTCGAAGGGCTCTGAGGGTGATGTCCTCCAGGTTGCCGATGGGGGTGGCTACGAGGTACAGGCCGGGGGCAATGGGGGCGTCTGGGACTAGGGCCATAGGGATCAGGACTAGCTTTCGGACTGGCGGGCGGAGGTTAGCGGCTTACGAGGGAGGATGGACATGGCCCGGCTCAGGTTCTGGGGTGTCAGAATGCCCACGATGCGGTCGCCTTCGAGGATCGGTACCAGTTGTGCGTTCTGACCGGAGATGCGGCTGATGGCGGCGGGCAGCGGCTCAGTGGGTGCGGCGATCTGGAAGGTGCGGGACATGAGCCCCTGGATGTAGGAGTTGGGACCGGAGTCGAGGGCGTCAAGGATGGTCTGGCGGGAGATGGCACCGACGAAGGTAACGCCGCGGACCACGGGAAAGACGTCCTGAAGGGAGTGGCGGGCGTGCTCAAGTGCGTCTTCGAGTGTGGCCGAGGCGGATAGGACGGAGAAGTCCGTCAGCATGACGTCCTTGACGAGGACCTGGTCGAGACCAGTCTGGAGGAGGACGCCTTGACGCTCGATCTGCGCGCCGATGAAGATTGCGACGCCGGCCATGATGAGCCATGGATTGCGGTTGAAGGCACCCATGAGAAGCAGGAAGATGGCGATGCTGGAGCCGAGGCTGGCAAAGAGACGGGTGGAAGCATTCTGGGGCAGAAAGGCCGAAGGGCGAATGCGGGCGAGGCGTGTGGGCTGCGGCTTTGGGGAGGAGGGGTCGAGGTTTTGGCTCGATTCCGGACGGGGGGTGCGGGTGCGGAGAGCGCGCCCTGCGTCGAGCGGCCAGGCGGGCAGGAGATTGACGGCGGCGAGCAGGATGTTAAGCCAGACGAGGGTGCGGAGGAGGTGCTGCGGGGTGACCCAGCGGGGCTCAATGAGTTGGAGATGAGGGGAGATAGTGAGGATGATGGCAGCGAAAAGGAGACCGGCCACGGCGTTGGTGATGGGGCCGACGAGGGCCATGCGGCGCTGGATGCGGGGGGATGGACCGGCACCGGCGAAGGAGAGGATACCGCCCGTGGGGAGAAGCAGGACACCGCGGAGATCGAGCGAGAACCAGGCAGCCGCCAGGGCGCGGGCGATCTCCCGGAGGACGACGGCGAGGATGAGAAGGAGCCAGAGGGCGAAGCCACGAAGGATATTAGCCTCGATGTAGCTGGACCAGGTCAGGCAAAGGAAGAGCAGGAGGAGGAAGAAGGCGTGAAGGCGGATGTGCACGCCGAAGACCCTGCCGATTGAGATGGACCACGCGAGCATCTTGCGATTGTATGCGTTTGGGTAGGATGGGGGGATGAGGGTTATTGCGGGAAAGTATCGGTCGAGAGCTTTGACGGCTCCCGAGGGGCTGGAGATTAGGCCTACGAGCGACAGGCTGCGGGAGACGATGTTCAACATTCTGGCGGCTCGGATGGAGCTGCGGGGCTGCCGGTTTGCGGATCTGTATGCAGGGACGGGTGCGGTTGGGATCGAGGCGATCAGCCGGGGTGCCACGCATTGCTGGTTCGGGGAGAAGGCTGCGCCGGCGTTGAAGTCGCTCCGGGGAAACCTTGCCAAGCTAGGCGTCTCGGGGACGGAATTTACGGTCGAAGAGAAGGGCGCTGGGGGGTTGCTGGGGCGTTTTCAGAAGCTGGGGTTGGCGATGGATCTGGTTTTTATCGATCCACCGTATGAAGCGGAGGGGGAGTACTCGCAGACGCTGGGAGCGCTTGGGCGCGGAAATTTGCTGGCTGCGGGCGGGCTGGTGATCGTCGAGTTTGCGACGAAAGGCAAGTTCAAGCTGGCGGAGCGGTATGGAGCGCTGGTGCAGACGAGGGTTTATAAGCAGGGGGAGACTTCGCTGGCGTTTTACGGCTTTCCTGCTGTGGATGATGTGGCTGATGGAGGAAATGCTCCTCCGGAGTGATGGCCCGTGGCTAGGTCAACCGCGAAGGGGATTTCTTTGTCGGTCATGAGGTCCCAGCCAAGCCCTTCGATAAGGGTTTCTGTGACGGCGGTTACCTTGAGGCCTTCGTAGCTCAGGCGAAACGTCTGCCAAAGTAGGCCTTCCCTTCCCCAGGCGATGATGGTGTGAAAGCCGATGAAGATCAGGGCTTCGGGGGTTTGGTGGAACTCCACAACCGGCTTGAGGGGGAGCAGGGTGCAGGTTTCAGGGTGCAGAGTGTTCGAGAGGTAGGCATAGCCACCGGCGATGGCGCAGATCTCGTCTGGATTGGGACAGGGGTGGATGGCCGTGGGGAGCGACGGGTCCTTGAATCCGAGAGCGCAGGTGATGAGGTAAGTTCCGCCCTGGACGGGCTGGATCAGGAGGTTGAGAGCTCCTCGTGCCAAGGCGTCTTCTTCGCCGGGGATCTGCTGCGGGTAGATGAAGTGGCGGGCGGGAGCGATGAGGGGTGGGGTGGTGAGAATTTGGGCGGTCCAGGTGGATGGAGAGGTCATTTGATGGAATCCAACGCCCGTGACAGGTCGGCGACGAGATCTGCTAGGTGCTCGGCTCCGGCGGAGAGGCGGATGAAGCCGGGGGCGATGCGGTCGTGGCCCCAGCGGGCTCGGCGTTCGGCGGTGGTGACCTGGCCGCCAAAGCTGGTGGCTTGCGTGATGAGAGCTGAGTTCGTCAGGAACTGGTTGGCGGCCTGTTCGGACGGCAGAGTGAAGCAGACTACCGTGCCAAAGTGGGTCATCTGGGCGGCGGCTATGGAGTGGCCGGGATGGGTGGGTAGGCCAGGGTAAAGAACCTCGGTTACCTCGAAGCGGGTCTGCAGGAACTCTGCTATCGCCTGGGCGTTGGCGCAGGTGCGGTCGAGGCGCAGGGGGAGGGTGGCAAGGGAGCGGAGCGCGAGCCACGCCTCCATGGGGCCGGCGATGGCTCCGGTGAGGGTGCGGTGGCGGTCAATGCGCTCGGCTAGCGCCGAATCCCTCGTAGAAACGTGGCCGAGGAGGAGATCGGAGTGGCCGGTAAGGGATTTGGAGTCGGAGGAGACAGAGAGGTCTGCGCCGAGGGCCAGGGGTTGCTGGGCGTAGGGCGTGGCGGTGGTGTTATCGACAGCGACCAGAACTCCGGCGGCATGAGCCACGGCTACAGCGGCTCGTATGTCGGTGATCTCAAGGTTGGGGTTGGAAGGGGTTTCAAGCCAAAGGAGGCGGGCTCCTGAGAGGGTGGCGGGATCTGTGAGGAGGGCGGTCGGGACTGGCCGAAGGTATACGCCAATGGGAGCGAAGTGCTCCTGGAGGAGCTGGCGGGCGGTGAAGTAGCAGTTGTCGGGGAAGACGATGGTGTCGCCCGGGCGGAGCGTGGAGGCGAACGCGGCGTGGACGGCTGCCAGACCGGAGGCGAAGATGCGAGTCTGGGCTTCTGGGTGCTCAAGACCGCTGATGGCGGATTCCAGATGGGTCCAGGTGGGATTGTGGGAACGGGCGTAGGTATAGGGGGCCTGGGCCGGGTCGCCGGGGGTGTGGAAGGCGGTGGCGAACACGGGGCCGGCGTGGAGGGGCTCGCCGGCGGTTGCGGGGGTTAGGGCGGCGTGGAGGAGTTTTGTTTCGGGGTGCATGGATGTTCAGGATAACTTGGAGCGGTTGAGGAGGCTCGGCACTCAAGGGTTACTAGTTTTCGTATCCGTAACTGTTATCCTGCCCGCATGAAATTTTTGCTGGTTCTCCTGCTTTGGTGCGCGCCTCTGATGGCGCAGACTTACACGTTCAAGACCATCATGTTTGAAGGAGCCTCGCAGTATAGCCAGGCGGAGTTGCTGGCAATGAGCGGGTTAAGTACAAGTAAAGCAGTTACAAACGGCGACCTGCAGACGGCGCTGCATAAGCTGGACGATACAGGCTTCTTTTCTAAGATCAATTACAAGACAGATGGACAGGTCCTGCACATTACGTTGGAGGCGATTGCGGGCTCGCAGGCGAGGAAGGTGACGTATACGAACTTCGTCATCGACACGCCGGAAGATTTGAACACGAAGGTTCATCAGCGGCTGCCGGCCTTCAACGGCACAGTGCCGAATACGGGGGAGATGGAGCAGCAAGTGGCGCGTGCGCTTGAGGGGATTTTGCAGGAGCGTGGGATTCATGCGACGGTCACCTCAATCGGAGGGGCTGAAGGCGATTTGAAGTACAGCATTGCGAGTCCGGAGGTCGTAGTGGGGAAGATTGCGGTGGCAGGAGTCGATCTGGGGAAGGATGCGAAGTTGGCGACCGTCCGCGATCGGATTCTGGGGTCGCCGTATACGGAAGGACAGTCAGGGGAGGCACTCCGGACGAACCTGATGGATACGTATCAGGACCTGGGCTATGTGAATTTCTCGATGGGCACAATCGGTCATGGCGCGCCTGTGGTGTCGGCCGAAAGGATTTCTGTCGATCTAACGGGGGAGGCGCAGGTTGGAGCGCTGTATATCGTTGGGCAGGTGACGGCTCCGGCGGCTGAGCCCCGGGTCGACCGAGGGGATCTGAAAAAGGCAAATCAATTGAAGGCGGGAGCACCAGCGTCACGGATTGAGGTGATGAGCACGGTGGCCAGGCTGGGACAGGTGTTTGAGGGACACGGATATCTGGATGAGAAGACATCCGTGGACGCGACGAAGAACGATGCGGCGCACACGGTGAGCTATGTCTTCCGCACTGTGGCCGGTGAGTCATACCGGTTCCACGCGCTTAAGACTCCGGGGCTGACGGAGCAACAGGATGCAGAGGTGCGGAAGAGCTTTACGCTGGTTCCGGGGTCGCTTTACGACAGGAGTGCCATTGGCGCGTTGGGCACGACTGCGATGCGGACCATATGTAATGGCTCACCGCTGCGGATGGGATTGCAGAAAGATCAAAAGACGCATGAGGTAGATGTGATGTTTACCTGTCCGGGGAAACGGTAAAAGCAGTTCAGCATCTGCAGTTTAGTTGTTCGTGAAGTGCTGCCAGCCCTGGGGTTTTAGGGTTTTGTTGTCGAGGAGGATTTTTCTGTCAGTGATTTCGCCAATTTGAGTGGCTAGGCTTTGGGGGATTTTTTGGGCAGAGGTGAACAGGAGTTCGTAGTCCTCGCCGCCGTGGAGGGCTTGGGTGAGGGTGGCTGTGGGGTGGATGGGGATAAGTTCGGAGTGAATGGCTGCGCCGACGCCGGAGGCTTTGCAGAGATGGGTGAGATCGGTGGAGAGGCCGTCGGATAGGTCGATGCAGGCGGTGGCTAGCTTGCGGCGGAGTAGGGTCTGGCCGAGATTGAGGCGGGGTTGAGGGAAGGTTTGGGGACCTGATGAAAAGTCAAGATTGGCTAGCTGGGCTGCGGAGCCACCCAGGGGGCCGGTGACGTAGATCTTGTCGCCGGGGCGGGCGGTGCTGCGGCGCAGGGAGCGGCCCCGGGGGGCGTGGCCCAGAAGGACGATGTCGGCGAGGATGTGAGGGCCGGGAGCCTGGGCGGTGTCGCCGCCGGCGAGGGGGACTTTGTGGGCTTTGGCGAGGGCAAGGAGGCCTTTGAGATAGCCATCGAGCCACTTGGGGTCGTAGTCCACGGGGAGGGCTATGGAGAGGAACGCAGCCAGGGGAGTGGCACCCATGGCCGCGAGGTCGGACAGGCCGCGGGCGAGGGTCCGGTGGCCGGCGGATTGGGGGGTGTGCCAGTCGCGGCGGAAGTGGCGATTTTCAAGCGAAAAATCCGTGGTGACGAGGATCTCGTGACCGGGGGGCGGGGTGAGGATGGCGCAGTCGTCGCCGATGCCGAGACGCAGGGTGCGAGAGGTGGTGGGGCCGGCTAGACGGCGGATGCGGTCGATGATGTTGAGTTCTGAGGGAGGTGGCATGGAGTCTGTTCCCATTTACTCACAGGGGATGGCGCGGAAAGGGGATGCCCTGGGACGGAAGTTGGTTGCTGTCGGTTACGGATGTTGTTACCTTGGTGTAGTAAGCCCATGCAGTTGCGAGAATCGGGAATGGCATTTTGCGAATGTCATTTGAATAGCGGGATTGAGTGAAACGTCCTGGCCGCCGACATCGTCTCTGCTTATGTTGCGTCAGCCCAGGCGGTTGCGTGGCTAAATCAGGGCACAAGGTTTGGTTTTGAGTTCAAAGAAGCGCTTCTACATCCTGTTTGTCAGTCGCGATGAAGATGGGACGATCCAGAAGGTTCCCGTCCCGCTGAGGTACGCGTACGTGTTTGTGGCGGCGGCGGCGATCGGTATGTTTACGATCACGGGGATGGCCGGGTCGTACTCGCGGATGCTGATCAAGACGGCCCGTTTCAACCAGCTCCGGCACGATCAGGACACGCTGCGGAAGGACTATGCGAGCCTGGAGATCCAGGCGAAGCAGAAGGATGTGCAGGCTGCGTCGCTGGGTGCGCTGGCGACAGAGATCTCTTCTTTGTACGGGATGACGGCGAACAAGCTGACGGCGGTTCGGGGTGGCGGGGGCAAGATCAAGGATGTGGCGGCCAAGGCTCCGGCACCGGGGACTGCTCCGCTGAAGGATGCACCGGCAGCGATGACGTATGACGCTTACTACAAGTCGCTGGACTCGTTCTATGCGCTGAGGACGAATGCAATGAGCGGGGATACGGCCCGGTTTCTGACGGGACCGAGCGACGTCGGGCGGATTCGCAACCCACTGATGCCGGGGCATGATCTGTTTGAGGGCAATGCCCTGACCGCAGCGGCGTTTGCTCCTACGCTTTGGCCGGTGACGGGACCCATCACAAGCAGCTTCGGGGAACGGGAAGATCCGATCCTGGGCAATGGGGATGGCGAGTTCCACCCCGGTCTGGATATCTCCGGGCCGCTGGGGACTCCGATCCATGTGACGGCGGACGGGGTGGTGACGTCGGTGGACTGGGTGAATGGGTATGGGCGGCTAGTGGAGGTCGACCATGGACATGGGGTTAGAACGCGGTACGGGCATATGAGCGGGTTTGCCGTGACTGCGGGGCAGACCGTGTCGCGTGGAGATGTGATTGGCTACATCGGACACACGGGCCGGACGACGGGCAACCATGTGCACTACGAGGTCCGGATCAACGGGACGGCGGTGAATCCGCACAAGTATCTGCGGATGACGCTGGCTGAGTTTGGATCGGGAACTCCGGCGGGATTGTAGCTCGAGGATTGGACCCTACCGGGCCAAGTATCTAAAGTCTTCAATTGAAAGGGCTTAGGTCTGGACTTGGTCCAGACCTGTTTACCGAGTTGCAACGAGCGGTCACTTATTTTGGAGGGTGCGCGACTAGTGGACGGGCTGGTCGGGGCGGCCCAGGACACGGTCGTACTCGTACTTGTCGCTGGTGGTGCCGAGGCTTTCGTTGAAGAGGTTCATCTCGCCGGTGGCGGCGTTGAGCTCCGTGGTGAAGTCGTGGAGGGCGCGGAGATGGTCGGCGGTGGCCGGGATCTCAAGCTTGGTGGATTTGAGAAACTTCTGGTAGCCCTTGTCGACGAGGCGGGTAATTTCGCCGTTGAGGAGCCAGCCCGGTCGAGCGAGCATCATGGCGGACGAGCCGCTGGGCTTGGACGAAGCGCTCATGGAGGCGGCTCCGTCGAAGGCCGCGGGGGCGATGGTTGCTGCGGCGATCTCTGCGGCGCAGCCGTATTTGGAGATACGAACGGCACCTGCGGTTCTGCGTGCACCTTCGTGGGCGGCTGCAACATCAAATTTCTGGCTGCCGAGCAGGGCGAGGACGTCGTTGAAGGTTCTGGACTGCGATTTTTTTGCCATAAGTTAGACTCTGAGATAACTGTCGCACATCCGCCGAGGAAGCTCAACGAGACGCGGATGGAGTGGACACAAGGATTTTGATGCCGACGATGACCGCAACAACGACATTGGGGACCGGGCTGCTGGAGCGCATCGGGAATACGCCGCTGGTGCGGCTGGATGAGCTGACGCTCGATATGCCGGGGGTCCAGATCCTGGGCAAGGCGGAGTGGGCCAATCCCGGCGGTAGCGTAAAGGATCGGGCGGCATCCGCGATTGTGGGCGATGCGATGCGGCGTGGCGTCCTGGGGCGCAGGGCTGATGGCTCAGTGCAGGGGCTGCTCGATGCTACGAGCGGCAATACAGGGATTGCGTATGCCATGCTGGGCGCGGCGCTGGGGTTTCCGGTGACGCTCTGCATGCCTTCCAACGTGAGCCAGGAGCGGAAGAAGTACCTTGCGGCTTACGGAGCGGAGATTGTCTGGACGAACCCGGCGGACGGGTCGGATGGCGCGATCCGGAAGGCCAGGGAGATGGTGGCGGCTGAGCCTGAGCGGTATTTTTACGCGGACCAGTATTCCAACGAGAACAACTGGAAGAGCCACTACCATACCACCGCGAACGAGATCTGGAAGCAGACGGAAGGACAGATTACGCACTTCGTAGCAGGACTTGGGACGAGCGGTACGTTCATGGGAACGACCCGGCGGCTGAAGGAGCTGAATCCTGAGATCGAGTGCATCTCCATGCAGCCGGACTCTGCGTTCAACGGGCTTGAGGGTCTGAAGCATATGGCGACCGCCATCGTGCCGAAGATCTATGACCCAGCGCTGGCGGATGCGAACATCGACCTGGAGACGGAGCGGGCTTACAAGATGTGCCTGCGGCTGGCGCGGAAGAGCGGACTGCTGGTTGGAGTCTCGGCCGGCGGTGCTGTGGCTGCGGCGCTGGAGATTGCGGAGCGCGAGTACAAGGCCGGGCGTGAGGCTGTGGTGGTGACGATTTTGTGCGACTCGGCTGAGAAGTACATGTCCGAGCGGTTCTGGCAGGAAGGGTAACGTGCTGAAGATCAATTTCAAGGAGTACGAGGCGCTGCGAGCGCATGGGCAGGAGACCTATCCGCATGAGTGCTGCGGGGTTCTGCTGGGCAAGGCTGCGGACGGCGCAAACGAGGTGCGGGAGGTTGTGCGAGCTGGCAATACGCGGACGGATTCAGCGCATAATCGATACAACATCGCACCGGGCGAGCTGATCAAGATTCAGCGGCAGGCCCGGAATGCCGGGCTGGATATTGTGGGGTTCTATCACTCGCACCCGGACCATCCGGCGATGTGGTCTGCGACGGATATCGCAGAGGCCCATTGGATTGGCTGCTCGTATGTCATTACCCGCGTAGCGGGTGGGAATGCCGAAATCACGAACTCGTTTCTGCTGCAGGGGACGGGTGAGGACGACAAGAGTTTTGCCGATGAGGCGATTGAGATTTTGATGGCTGAAGCTACGGCCTGATACTTTTTATACAGAGGTGCCGAAAGGAAGTTTTGAAATGAAGATTCATGTACCCACGCCGTTGCGCGCTTATACGGACCAGAAGGAGAGTGTGGAGGTCAATGCGACGAACGTCGCGGGGGCTTTGCACGCGCTGGTCGAGGCGCATCCGGGGTTGAAGACCAACCTGTTTGCGGCGGACGGCAATCTGCGCTCGTTTGTGAATGTTTACCTCAATGATGAAGACCTGCGGTACCTGCCGCAGAAGGACCAGACGGCTGTCACGGACGCCGATGAACTGACGATCATCCCCTCGATCGCAGGTGGTTGTTGTTGCTGTTGTTGTCTCTAGACCTTTCTCCCCTTCTTGTGTGAGTTCCAAGAACAAGCAAATACAAAAGCAAAAGCCAATACGGAGGTTCTGAGCGAAAGCTCAGAATGACGGCCGTGTCGGGGTGAGGAGTTTTGAGATGGTTTTAGTGGAAGAGCAAGTACAGGCTTTACCGAAGTTGACGAATGAGGAAGTGGCACGCTACTCGCGGCATTTGATTCTGCCGGAGGTGGGGTATGAAGGGCAGCAGAAGCTGAAGGCTGCGAAGGTGCTTTGCGTCGGGACCGGCGGGCTGGGTGCTCCGCTGGCGCTCTACCTGGCTGCGGCTGGTGTTGGGACGCTGGGGCTGGTGGACTTCGATACCGTGGATGCGAGCAACCTGCAGCGGCAGGTGATCCACTCCACCAAGACGGTGGGGATGTTGAAGGTGGATTCAGCGGAGATCATGCTGAAGGGCCTGAACCCGAACCTGAACGTGGTCAAGTACAACACCATGCTGACGAGCGAGAATGCGCTCGAGATCTTCAAGGACTACGACGTCATTGCAGACGGAACGGATAACTTTCAGACACGGTACCTGGTGAACGATGCGTGCGTGCTGACGGGCAAGCCGAATGCGTATGGGTCGATCTTCCGGTTTGAAGGTCAGGCGAGCGTGTTTGCGACGGAGACGGGGCCTTGCTACCGCTGCCTCTATCCTGAGCCGCCACCGCCGGGGCTGGTTCCCTCCTGCGCCGAAGGTGGTGTACTGGGGATTCTGCCGGGGCTGGTCGGCATCATTCAGGCGACTGAAGTCATCAAGCTGATCCTTGGAATTGGCGAGACTCTGGCTGGCCGGTTGCTGCTTGTAGACGCGCTGGGGATGAACTTTCGCACGTTGAAGCTGCGGAAGAATCCTGATTGCCCCGCCTGCGGGACGCATGAGATCAAGGAACTGATCGACTATGACCAGTTCTGCGGGATCGAAAAGCCTACGTCCGTGGGACCGCTTGAGGTGGCTCAGAACAAGGATGTTTCCGGCGCTGTGGTCGATGGGATTCCGCAGATCTCCGTGCTGGATCTGAAGGCGAAGCGCGATGCGGGGGAGGATTTCTTCCTGCTCGATGTGCGTGAGCCGCATGAGTACCCGATTGCTAATTTGGGGGCTCCGCTAATTCCGGTGGGGTCGCTGGAGGCGCGGATCTCTGAGATTCCTGTGGCTAAGGATGCGGAGATCGTGGTGCATTGCCGGTCTGGTGCTCGGAGCCAGAAGGCGGCTATCGTGCTGAAGAATGCCGGGTTCATCAATGTTCAGAATCTGGCTGGTGGGATTCTGGATTGGGCGGACAAGGTGGATACGACGATGGCGAAGTACTGATGAACTGTAGAATGCGGCAATGAGGCAGGTTGCCGCAAAGATCGCGTCGCACGGTGTTCGAGCCCGGCTCCTGAGGAAGGTGTCGGGCTCAACTGCGTTAAGCCGAACGATGAGGAAAGCTGTGCGAGTGCTTGCAGAGCATGGGATTCCCTCGCTCGTGGTGGGGGGCTACGCGGTGCAGGAACATGGCTATGCGCGGTTTACTTCCGACGTAGATATCGTGGTGCCTGACGTTGCCGCTGCGATGGAGAGACTCTCGATCTCAGGTTTCCGCGTAAATCCGGGGTCGAGTATGACGTTGACGGACCGGGTGAGCAAGGTTGAGATTGATCTGCTTCCAGGGGATGGAGCGGTCGGTCCCGGGCCGCTGATGCTTCCCTTGCCTGCGGTAGTGTCTGAGGAGCCTACGATTGCGACTCTGCGGACGTTGATTGAGATCAAGCTCTCCAGTTACCTGGGTTCGCCGGTGTCGCGGCTGCGTGATCTGGCGGATGTGATTGAGCTGATCAAGGCGAACGATCTGGATGAATCGTTCGCCCTGCATGAGGCGGTGGCGGGGAAGTTTATCGAAGTGCTGCGGGATATGCGGGCTGAGGGAAACAGGAGCAAGTAACCAGTCCAGGTGCTCAGGCGGTGGGTTCGTCCTTATCGTCTATGACCAGGATTTGGAGGCTTAGCGGGGGCTCCAACATGCAGTCCATTTTGCCCATGGACTCGACGGCTTCGGCGATGGTGCTGGTGAGACAAGGCTCGGTGGTGACGACGAAGGCGAGGCGGTTTTTAGGGTAGCCGGGGCGTTGGATGATGGAGTCTATGTTGGCTCCGACCTTGGACAGGGCTCCGGCGATGGCGGAGACGATGCCGGGTTTGTCGTCCACGATGAAGCGCAGGTAGTGCGGGGCTACCGAGTCTCCGGTGACGGGACGTGGGGTGACCGGGAAGGCTACGGGGCGGGAGTTCTGCGAGACGGCCAGGAGGTCCGAGAGGACGGCGACCGCGGTGGCTTCGCCGCCTGCGCCGTGGCCGGAGAAGACGACGTCTCCGCCGAAGCGGCCGGTGGTGACGACCATGTTCTGCGTGCCGTGGGACCAGGCGATGGGGGACTCGCGCGGCACGAGCATGGGGGCTACGCGGGCGTACATGGAGTCCGGGCTGGTGCTGGAGAGCTGGACGCGGGAGACCTGGCGGATGGTGCAGCCGAGTTCTTTGGCGTATGCGAAGTCTACCGCGTCGACGAGGGCGATGGTCTGGGTGGCGACCTGCTCGGGGTCGAGCTCGACGTGCATGCCGATGCGGGCGAGGATGCAGAGCTTGGCGCGGGCGTCGAAGCCGCCTACGTCCGCGGTGGGGTCGGACTCTGCGTAGCCAAGGGACTGGGCTTCGGCGAGGACCTCCGAGTAGCGTGCGCCGGCTTCCATCTTGGAGAGGATGAAGTTGCAGGTGCCGTTGAGGATGCCGGAGATGCGGGTGATCTGGTCGCCGCCGAGGCCCTGGGTGATGCCGGGGATGACGGGGACTCCGCCGGCTACGGCCGCTCCGTGGAGGAGATGGACGTTGGTGGCGGCGGCCTTCGCCAGGAGCGCGGGGCCTTGGTACGCGATGAGCTGTTTGTTGGCGGTAACGACAGATTTGCCGGAGGCAAGGGCGCGTTCGATCCAGGGGCCCGCAGGGTCGAGGCCGCCCATGAGTTCGACGATGACGTCTGCATCGGACGTGAGGAGGTCTTCTATGTCTTCGGTCCAGATAGCGTCGGCAGGGACGAAGGCGGCCTCCGCGCTTCCCCGCTTACCGGCTATGCCGCGGTTATAGATGTGGGTGAGCCGGAGGTTGGGGAGGTTCAGGGTGTGGAGGAGCTTGGCTACGCTGCTGCCTACGGTGCCGAAGCCTACGAGTGCGATTTTGGTGATGTTCTGTGTGGTCATCAGTAGTCGATTCTGGCGGTAAAGGTGCGCCACGCGTTGAAGGGGGCCAGGGCTTCCGTGCGGAGGATGTTGGTGGTGGGGAGGTCGCGGTCGAAGGTGGGGAGGCGGACCTGCTGGTAGAAGAAGGAGTCGTCGAAGCCGGCTTCGGCGGCGTCTGTGGCGGTGCTGCCAAAGTAGAGGGTGTCAATGCGGGACCAAAGGATGGCGGTGAGGCACATGGGGCAGGGCTCGCAGCTGGAGTAGAGGGTTGCGCCGCGGAGCTCGAAGGTGGAGAGATGGGCGCAGGCGTTGCGAATGGCGGTGACTTCAGCGTGGGCGGTGGGGTCGTTGGTGGCGGTGACGAGATTGATTCCGGTGGCGATGACCTCGCCGGCGCGGACGATGACTGCGCCGAAGGGTCCGCCGCGTCCGGAGAGGACGTTCTGGGTGGCGAGATCGATGGCCTGCTGCATGAACTTGTCGTGATCGGGGGGCAGTGTCATAGACTTTCGATTATGGTACAGGCTCATGTGTCGGAAGCGATTGTGACGGCGGGTGGAATCAAGGCGGGGGCTCTGCTGGTTGAGGATGGACGGATTGTGGGCGGATGCGGGATCGATGAGATTCCGGGAGATGTCATGCGGGTGGAGCATGGCAAGATGGCGCTGCTGCCAGGGCTGGTGGACTCGCATGTGCATATCAATGAGCCGGGGCGTGGGGATTGGGAAGGGTTTGAGACGGCTACGCAGGCGGCGGCGGCGGGTGGGTATACGACGCTGGTCGATATGCCTCTGAATGGGCTGCCGGAGACGACGAACGTTCCGGCGCTGGAGGCGAAGAGAGCTGCGGCTGAGGGTCACTGTGTGGTGGATTGGGCGGCGTGGGGTGGATGTGTTGCGGATAACCAGGGGGAGCTTGAGGGGCTGGCAGCCGCTGGGGTCTGCGGGTTCAAATGCTTTCTGGTTTATCCCGGATGCGAGGGGTTCACGATGGTGGATCAGGCGCAACTGGAGGCCGCGTTGCCGGCGATTGCGAGGACGGGGTTGCCGCTGCTGGTGCATGCGGAGCTGCAGGGGCCGATCGATGAGGCCGCGGAGGGGTTGAAGGATAAAGACTGGCGGAGCTACTCGACTTACCTGGCGAGCCGGCCGGATGAGGCGGAGGTGGCGGCGGTGCGGATGTTGATTGGGCTCTGCAGGAAGTATGGGTTCAGGCTGCATATCGTGCATCTGGCTACTGGGCTGGCGCTGGAGATGCTGCGGGAGGCCAAGGCGGAAGGACTGCCGGTGACGGTCGAGACCTGTCCGCACTATCTGTATTTTTCTGCGGAGCGAGTGCCTTACGGGAGCACGGTGCACAAGTGTGCGCCGCCGATCCGGAGTGAGCGGAACAGGGAGTTACTTTGGCAGGGGTTGCGGGATGGGGTGATCGACTTGGTGGCAACGGATCACTCGCCTTGTCCGGCGGAGATGAAGCGGATGGATGTGGGGCGGTTCGATCTGGCGTGGGGTGGGATTGCAAGCCTGAGCGTGGCGCTGCCGGTGATGTTTACGGAGGCTGTGCGGCGAGGCTTTGGGCTGGGCGACGTGATGCGTTGGATGGGTACGGCTCCGGCGAAGCTGGCGGGGCTGGAGGATCGGGTGGGGTCGCTGGGTGCAGGGCGTGAGGCGACGTTCGTGGTGTTCGACATGGAGGCCGAGTGGTTGATCGGCGTGAACGATCTTTATTTTCGGCACAAGGTTTCGCCTTATCTTGGCGAACGGGTGAAGGGGCGCGTGATGGAGACGTGGGTGCGGGGGCAGAGGGTGTTTGAGTATGGTGCGGGCTTTGCGGAGGGTCGCACAGGACGGGAGTTGCGGCTATGCTGAACGGACCTGCGATGAATGAGATTCTGGCGAGATGGAACGAGATGGATGAGGTCTCGGCTGAGGCCGAGGTGCTGCCGTGCAATGGGTCTACGGCGTGGGCCCAGGGGCTGGCGCATGGGCGGCCTTATGCGGACGAGACTGCGGTGTATGCGGCTTCAGAAAAGGTCTGGCTGGGGTTGACGCAGGATGATTGGCTCGCAGCGTTTGCGACGCATCCCCGGATTGGGGAGAAGCATGCGGCGGCCTCAGCGAAGGCTCTTGCATGGTCAAGCTCTGAGCAGCGTGAGGCGATGGCGGGCGAGGCGTATGAGGCTGAGTTACTGGCTGAGGGTAACCGCGAGTACGAGGCCAAGTTCGGGCGAACGTTTTTGATCTGTGCGAGTGGGCGGTCGAAGCGCGAGATTCTTGAAATGCTGAAGGCGCGGATGAGTTCGACGGAAGAGGAAGAGATGAATGAGGCGGCGGAGCAGCAGAAGCAGATTACGCGGCTGCGGCTGCAGCGCTGGCTGAGGGGAGAGTGATGGGGATCTCGACGCATATTCTGGATACGGCCGTGGGACGGCCTGCGAGTGGAGTGGCGGTGGGCTTGTCGCTCCTTGAGGGTGAAGAATGGCGCACACTGCGGACCGAGACGACGGACGCGGACGGGCGGTGCAAAGCGATGCTGGCGGAGGGTGAGGCGCTGACGGTGGGGGTGTATCGTCTGCGGTTCGCGACGGCGACTTATTATGAGGCACAGGGGTTGAGCGGGCTCTACCCTTTCGTTGAGATTGCTTTTGAGGTACGGGATGCGGGGCAGCACTTCCATATTCCACTGCTGCTGACTGCGAACGGCTATACGACTTATCGAGGTTCCTGATGGCTGAGTTGACGGATGCGAAGTTTGAAATTGTGGCGAACCGGTATGGGAAGTCGAAGGTTCGGCTGCTGAAGGTGACACGTGCAGAGGGGCGCAGCGACGTTCATGAGTGGACGGTGCAGGTGCTGCTGCGCGGGGACTTTGAGACGGCGCATACGGTTGGAGATAACTCGAAGATCGTGACGACGGACACGATGAAGAACACGGTGTACTCGCTGGCGCGGTGGTCCTCTGCGACGACGATGGAGGAGTTTGCGGAGGAGCTGATTGAGCATCTGCTGCGGCGCAATGAGCAGGTGAGTTCAGTGCGGGTGCATATTGAGGCTGCGCTGTGGAAGCGGCTGACAGTGGATGGGAAAGAACATCCGGATACGTTCATGCGCGGCAGCAACGAGGTGCAGACAGCAACGGTGGAACAGGCTCGGGCTGGGGAAAAGAAGTTCATTGCGGGCTTTGCGAATCTGCAGTTGCTGAAGACGGCGAACTCGGCGTTCAGCGGCTTTCAGCGGGATGAGTTGACGACGCTGCCGGAGACGCGGGACCGGGTGTTTGGGACGGCGGTGGATGCGAAGTGGACCTACAGCGGTCCGGTGGAGTTTGCTGCAATGCGCAAGGCAGCGCGTGAGGTGATGCTGAAGGTGTTTGCGGACCATATGAGCGAGAGCGTGCAGCATACGCTGTATGCGATGGCGGATGCGGCGCTGGAGGCTGTGGCGGAGATCACGGAGATCGAGCTGGCGATGCCGAACAAGCATTGCCTGCTGGTGGATCTATCGAAGTTTGGGCAGGACAATCCGAACCAGATCTTTGTGCCGACCGATGAGCCGCATGGGTACATCGAAGCCCGGGTACGGCGCAAGTGAGTGCGGCGGCTGAGCGAGTGGTGGCTCGGTGCCGGGAGCTGGCGCTGATCAGCGATGTGCCTGGCGAGACGACGCGGACGTTTCTTTCTCCGGCGATGCATGCTGCAAACGATCTGGTTGCGAAGTGGATGCGGGAGGCTGGGCTTGCGGTGTCGATGGACGCTGTGGGGAATCTGCGTGGGGTGATGGGGAGCGGGCCGCGGGTGGTGATGGCCTCGCACCTGGATACGGTGGTGAACGCGGGAGCATTCGATGGGCCGCTGGGGGTGATGGTCGCTGTGGCAGCCGTGGAAGAGTTGCGAGCTGTGGCGCTTTCTTTTGCCGTGGAAGTGATTGCTTTTTCGGAGGAAGAAGGGGTTCGATTCAGTACGCCTTTTTTGGGGTCGAGGGCGGTTGTGGAGACGCTGGATGAGGCCGCGCTGGGGCTTACGGACGCTGGCGGCGTGAGTGTGGCTCAGGCGATTCGTGGTTACGGGCTGGAGGTAGAGCGATTGAGTGAGGCTCGGCTGGCGAAGGAGGCGTTCGCTTACTTTGAGGTACATATCGAGCAGGGACCGGTGCTCGAGGCCGAGGGACGTGCGGTGGCTGCGGTGACGGCAATTGCGGGGCAGACTCGGCTGCGAGTGCGGTTTGAGGGGCAGGCGAATCATGCGGGGACTACGCCCATGAGGCTGCGGAAGGATGCGCTGGCGACGGCGGCTGAATGGATCGGGCTGGTGGAGGCTGAGGGCTTGAAGGTGGAGGGTTTGGTGGCTACGGTGGGGGCGATCATCGCGGAGCCTGGGCTGGGGAATGTGGTGCCGGGAGTGGTGACGGCTTCGTTGGATGTGCGTCATGCGGTGGATTCAGTGAGAGTGACGGCGGTAGCTCAGTTGCTTGGCGCGGCTGATGACGTGGCAGCTCGGCGCGGTGTTGCGATGAGCCAGGTGCTGCTGCTGGATCAGGCGGCAGTGGGGATGGATACTCGGCTGACAGGGTTGGTGCGCGATGCGGCAGAGGCTTGTGGGTATGGCGGTGGTGCGCTGGTGAGCGGCGCGGGTCATGATGCAATGATCGTGGCTCCGCATGTGCCGGCGACGATGCTGTTTGTGCGGACGCCGGGTGGGGTGAGTCATCATCCAAGCGAAAGTGTGTCCGTTGAGGATGTGGATGCGGCACTGAAGACTACAGTGGAGTTCCTGCGTAGACTGAAGCCGGAGACGATCGAGAGGAACAATGCATAAGCTGGGCGAGACACGCAGCAAGCTGAGGCAGGACCATCTTTTGCAGACGCCGGATACGTTTGTTCGGGCGGCGCTGCCGGGGATGCAGGGTGGGGTGGGGATCGTGCATATCGCTCCCGCTGCAGGTGCGGGGTTTGCGCAGTACACGGCGGAGCTGGAGGCTGGTGGGCAGCTCGGAAATATCACGGCGCAGCGCTTTTTTTATGTGCTTACCGGGGCCGCGGAGATTGTGATCGATTCGGTTACATACTCTTTGCGCGCTGGGAGCTTCGCTTATCTGCCGCAGGGACAGGCCCATGACGTTACGGCGAGTGAGGCT
The DNA here is from genome assembly GCF_000178975.2 of Granulicella tundricola MP5ACTX9. NCBI lineage: Bacteria > Pseudomonadati > Acidobacteriota > Terriglobia > Terriglobales > Acidobacteriaceae > Granulicella > Granulicella tundricola. The sequence goes on from NC_015064.1 coordinate 3,334,721, forward strand.
GCGCGGCTTGCGGTGATCGAGAAGACCTACGTGCCTCTGGAAGGAGTCGAGAGCCCGAAGGCCTTTGTGGGGCATGAGTCTGAGTTGACCGCTATGGCTCTGGGTGGGGATGAGGATCTACGAGTGCGGGTGATGATCCCTGATGCGCCGTGGCATGACTTTGCGGTGAACACGATGACCTATCAGCCGGGTGCGGCTCTCTCCATGGTGGAGATTCATGTGATGGAGCACGGGCTGCTGATGCTGGAGGGTGGCGGGATCTACCGGCTGGGAGATGACTGGTATCCAGTGACAGCCGGTGATTTTATCTGGATGGCTCCGTACTGTCCGCAGTGGTTTGGGGCGCTGGGAAAGGTGCCGGCGAAGTATCTGATCTATAAGGATTGGAATCGGCATCCTCTGGCTGGAGGTGCGCGGTGAGCGCGCATGTGGATGGGGCGAGGGTGCAGCGGGAGTTGGAGGAGCTGGCTCGGTTCACGCACGTAGAGCCTTCAAGCGAAGGCACAGCGGTGACTCGGGTAGTGTTTACGGACGATGACCTTGCGGCTCGGACTTGGCTGATTGGGCTGGCTGAGGCTGAGGGGTTTGCGGTTCGGGTGGATGCGGTTGGAAACACGTTCATCAGGCTTGAGGGGGCTGATCCCTCGCTGGCTGCGGTCGCGACGGGATCGCATATCGACGCGATTCCCCATGCAGGAATGTACGACGGGACAGTCGGAGTGATCGGGGGTCTGGAGGCGCTGCGGGCGATCAAGACTTCCGGCGTGCAGCCGAAGCGGGCAGTCGAATTGATCCTCTTTACGTCTGAGGAGCCTACGCGATTTGGGATCGGGTGCCTTGGGTCTCGGCTGATGGCGGGGACGTTGAGTGACGTCAAGGCGGGTGGGCTGATCGATTTGACGGCGGCCAAAGGTGAGGCTGCGAAGACGCTGGATGAGGTGAGGACGGCTGCGGGGTTCACCGGAGCTCTTACTTCTACGCGGCTTTTACCCGGTCACTATGCCGAGTTTGTAGAGTTGCATATCGAGCAGGGGCCACTGCTGGAGCGGGATGGGCAGGATGTTGGGATTGTGACTTCGATTGCCGCGCCTGCGAGCTACCGGTTTGTGATCGAGGGGTTTGGCGGTCATGCGGGTGCGCTGCTGATGCCGGATCGGCGGGACGCACTGTGTGCGGCCTCCGAGGTGATCCTGGCTGTGGAGCGGAGTGCGCTCACCCTGGGGACGATCGATACCGTGGCTACAGTGGGGACGTGTGGGGTGTATCCGGGTGCGGTGAACTCGGTGCCGAGCAAGGTGGCACTGGAACTGGATCTGCGCGATACCGACCCAAGGCGGCGGGGGCGCGTGATGGATGCGATTCGAAGCGAGATCGCGGCGATTGAGACTAAGCGCGGAGTTAGGATCACGGAGACGCTGGTGAATGAGGATGTGCCGGCGGCTTGCGGAGAGCGGATCGTGGGGGCGATTTCAGGGGCAGCGGTCGCGGCTGGGATGTCAAGCCGCATGATGGTAAGCCGGGCTTATCACGACACGCTGTTCATGGCGCAGATCTGTCCGGTGGGCATGATCTTCATTCCGTGCCGGGGTGGGGTGAGTCATCGACCGGACGAGTTTGCGACGGTAGAGGGTATCTCGCACGGTACACAGTTACTTACTGAGGTACTTACGGTGTTGTCTTCGGAGTAAACTCATGGCATCAGCCGATGCCTATCCAGACGACCAACCCGACGAACGGCATGGTGCTCCGCAGCTTCGAGCCGCTGACGCAGGCTGCCATCTCCGGCAAGCTGGCGCTGGCGCAACTTGCGCTGCGTGAGGATCGCGGAGTTCCGCTGGACTACCGTGCGCTGTGGATGCGGAAGCTCGCAGGGATTCTGGAGCACGAGACAGAAGAGCTTGCGACGCTGCTGACGACAGAGATGGGCAAGACCATCGTGTCCGCGCGGCAGGAGATTCTCAAGTGCGCGGCGTGCTGCCGCTACTATGCCGAGAACGCGGAACGAATGCTGGCACCCGAGACGATTGAGACGGGCGGGAACGAGAGTTATGTCCGCTGGGAGCCAATGGGCGTCGTACTGGCGGTGATGCCGTGGAACTTCCCGTTCTGGCAGGTCTTCCGGTTTCTGGCACCGGCTCTGATGGCCGGGAATGTTGGGTTACTGAAACATGCTTCAAACGTGCCGCAGTGCGCGCTGGCGATCGAGTCGTTGGTGCGGCGCGCGGGGTTTCCGCGGGGCACGTTTCAGGCGTTGCTGATCGAGTCCGGTCAGGTTGAGGCGGTGCTGGGCGATGCTCGCGTGGCTGCTGTGACCGTCACCGGGTCCGAGGCTGCAGGTCGCGCGATTGCGGCGCAGGCAGGTTGGCTGGTCAAGAAGTCTGTGCTGGAGCTGGGCGGGTCTGACCCGTTCATCGTGATGCCGTCCGCAAACATGGAGGCGGCGATCAACGCGGGTGTGAAGGCTCGGACGATGAACAATGGGCAGTCGTGCATTGCTGCCAAGCGTTTTGTGATTCATGAAGCGGTGTACGAGGAATTCGAGATGCTGTTCTCCGCCGCCATGGAGACGCTGCGCGTCGGCGATCCGATGAAGGAAGATACCGAGGTTGGGCCGCTGGCAACCGAGCAGGGGCTGCTGGATATCGAAGCACAGGTTGCGGCGGCAGTGAAGGCCGGAGGCCGCATCACGACAGGCGGCGAACGCATGTTGGGTGCGGGCAATTTCTTTGAGCCCACGGTGATTGCGGATCTGCCACGGGCTGCAGCGGTGTATCGCGACGAGATCTTTGGGCCGGTGGCGATGCTGTTCCGGGCGAAGTCCCTGGATGAGGCGATTGAGATTGCGAACGACACACCGTTTGGGCTGGGGGCTTCCGTCTGGACCAAGGATGCAGACGAGCGCGGACGGTTTGTCGCGGAGCTGCAGTGCGGCGGCGTGTTTGTGAATACGCCGGTAGTCAGCGACGCGCGGCTTCCGTTTGGCGGCACGAAGCGGTCAGGGTATGGGCGTGAACTTTCCGTGGCGGGGATGCGGGAGTTCATGAATGCCAAGACGGTGGTGATCGCGGAGGCAGTTGAGCCTGTGCGCCGGGTGTACGAGCCGATTGCGGTGGAGAAGATTGCCGAAGAGAAGATCAGCGAAGAAAAGCTTGAGCAGCCGGAGATCGAAGAGCCGGAGATTGAGGACTCGGTGAGCTTTCGTGCCGTCCCAGTGATGGTGCAGGAGAAGGTCGAAGAGAAGGCTCTGTTCCGCTCGTTTACGCCTGAACCGACTGAGCATGACTTCAAGCAGATGCTGGAGAAGGCATTGGAGAATAAGACGCAGCAGGGTGTGCTGGTGCTGATGTTGTGTGCACTTCTGCTGCTGACCTGAGTCTTGCTGGAGAACAAAAAAAAGGTCCGAGGCTCGCATGAGCCTCGGACCTTTTGCTGTAGTTCGGTTAGAAGGTGAGGTTGGCCTGTAGGAAGAAGCGGCGCACTGCGGTTCCTGCCGAGCTTTGGCCACCCGCGAGGGTATTGAACTGGCCGAAGCGTGACGAGGTCAAGGTGCCGACCGGGTTGCCATATGGAATGACGTTGAAGAGGTTGAAGGCCTGAGCACCGAGGCTGAGGTTGTACTTGTGGCCGGTGTTTGAGGCACCGCCGAAGCCGCCGCCTGGGCCACCACCACCGGGGCCTCCGCGACCGCCGCCTCCACCGCCACGACCACCGCCGCCGCCGGGACGTCCGCCGCCAGGGCCACCAGGACCTCCTGGTCCACCCGGACCACCATTGTTTTGTGCAGCTGCCTTAGCGGCTGCAGCTTTATCCGTCAGAGGACCGAAGCCGAAGGTGCGTCCGATGCGGAGGTTGAAGGTGAACTGCGCGGGGCCGGTGCAGTAGTTGATCGGGATGGGGGTATAGACGCTTCCCTGCGATGGCGTAGAGAAGGAGTTGGCGTTGGAGCAGCTGGCCGAGTCCGCACCGGGTAGGAAGGCAGGACGGTCGTTGAAGTTGGAGTCTTTGTTGACGTCGGTTCCGGTGGTGATGTTGTACGGCTGCCCGCTCTGCGCGGTGATAAACGGCGAGAGAGCGATCTTGAAGGGCGCAGTGACGCTGCCGCCGACGAAGGCCTGATTCCGGTGGTTGAAGGAGGAGCGACCGTAGTCGGTTGTGGTGGCGTTCACGTTGGTCAGGAACGTATCCGCGCCGTTGGTGTTGCCGTTGGCGAAGCCGAGGACGTAGTAGCCAAAAAGAGAGACGCGCTTTGTATTGATGCGGGCGTTGAAAGCAAGCTGATTCTGTTTATAGATACCGCCCGAATCGTACTGGTAGTCATACGCGGTGGGCTGGACGTAGGCACGCGAGAGGAACTGATGTACGCCGCGGGTGTTGATGTAGTTGACCGAGACGGTGCCGATGCGGCCAAGCTGCTGATCGACGCCGATACCGGTCTGAAGGTTATACGAGCTGCGGAGGGTCGGGTTGGCGGTATAGACGGTGGTTAGACCGGCCGTGGTCGCTCCGGTTGTGCAACCCAGTGTCGCGCCGGTGCCGGTCGTTGTGCTTGGCTGGCAGGCTGCGCCCGGAGAGTTATAGGTGAGCTGGGTCTGGTTGAGACCGTTGAGACGGATGTTCGTGAGGGTATCGGCGAGTGCGAAGCGGTCGTAGAAAATTCCATAGCCGCCGCGCAGGACGGTCGGCGTGCCACCACCCTTATGCGGCAGTCCGTAGGAGACGGCGAAGCGCGGAGCGAAGTCATGGCCGCTGGCGATGTTGTTTTGGGCTTCCAATCGCATACCGTAACTGACGGTGAGGTTGGGGCGCGGCTTCCAGTCGTCTTCAACGTAAAGGCCGACGTCCGTGGTGCGGGTGCCGACGTTGAGATTGTTGATCTTGGTGATGTTGTACTGGCTGGCCAGTCCGCACTGGTAGGAGGAGTAATAGCCGCCATTGTTGACCGTATTGTTGGCTGGCAGACAAGGCGTCGTGGTGGCGACGCAGCCGCTCGGCTTGGCTCCAGTGGAGTCGCCGTAGACGCATGGGTCAAGGAGGTAGTTGTAGGTGAAGATGCCGTTGGTCCCGGCGGTGGAGGTCAGGACTTCACTGGTGGTGCGAAGGCGCCCGCCGAAGCGGATAAAGTTCTTGGCCAGGGCGACCGAGGTGTAGTTCTGAATCTCAATGTGCGTGCTTGTGCTGTTCGAGATGCCGGCTGCACTGCCGCCGCCGGTGAAGGTGCCCTGCACGGTGAGCGTGGGGAGGGTGGAGAGCGGGTTTTCGGTAGCCGTGGTGCGCTGATACTCGAAGCGAGTTTCGTTGACGATCTTCGCACTCAGGAGCTGGGTGTCGGAGATCTGGATGGTGTTTTCAGTGTTGCCGGAGCTGTAGGCAGTGGACGGCAAAGCGAGTCCGCTGTTGAGGCCCTGATTGTTGAGGGTATTGGTCTCATACTGATAGCGAGCGGTCAGGGTGTTCTTTTCACCGAGAGCGATATCCACGCGCGGGCTGATATCAGAACGCGACTGGGGAGCGGGGACGGCACGAGAAGACTGCGGGTAGCTGCCCTGGTTGGTGCAGGTGATGTCAAGCGGAGCGCAGAGTGTCGTCGACGTGGCCGAGTTGGCGAAGAAGCCCGTGGGGTTGATGAGGGTGTTGGTCTGGATGCTGCGGTGCGATCCAGAGAGGGTGAAGGACGAGTACTTGTTGATGGGACCGGTCAGCGAGCCGACGGTGAAGAGGGTGTAGTAGTTGGGCTGCTTGTTGGCGGTGCCGAGGAAAGGGCTGGAGGTATTGAGGACAGAGTCATTTCCCTGAACGGAGAGGTTGCCGTGGAACTTGTCGGTTCCCGGCTTGGTGAAGACCTCGATCCGGCCGTAGCCGACCTTGTCATACTGAGCTGAGAAGGGATTCTGGTTGATGCGGATTTCACGGATGGAGGACTTCGGCGGAAGCTGGCCGCCGGTGAAGCCGTCGATGTAAATCTGTCCGCCGTTGGGGCCGGCTGCGGGACCGGCGAGGGCGGTGAGTTCTGCCGATAGATCGTCGGGGTCGTCCGAGAGGGCGTCGAGGTCAGCGCCCTTGATGATCGTGGAACTGGCATTGGAGTCGGGATCGACCGAGACGGCATTGGGGTTGGCGGTGACGGTGACCTCCGTCTGCTGATTCTGAATGGCGAGCTTGGCATCGAGCGCAAGAGCCTGACCGGAGGAGACACGCACGCCCTGGCGGACATAGGTGGCGAAGCCGGGCATGGTAACGGTCAGCGAATAGCTGCCGGAGGGCACGCCGCGCAAGGCATAGGAGCCGTCGGAGCCAGTGGTCGTGGTGAAGGCTTTTCCGGCGGCCGGCGTCAAGGTGACAGTGGCACCGGGGATGACGGCTGCGTCAGGGTCTGCGATCGTTCCACGCACAGTGACCCCACCCGCGGCCGGAGCCGTCTGGGTGCTGGCTGCGGGAGCCTGGGCCAGAACAGCGGCTGGGCAGACCAGGGAGAGGGAGGACAGGACGATCAAAGCGGCGTTCAAAATGCGGCTTGAATGTCGACTGCGTCCGAGATTTTCAGATTGCAATGGGGCTGGTGAAGGCATAGTGACTCCTCGAATCTTTCAAAGACGATGCAAAGGTGAAGCAAACTTGGATTGAGCGGCTGACTACTGTGGTCCGCCGCCGGCTTCCGCTCCGCCGCCACCGAGACTCCAGGGGGAGAGGGTCGGAGCAGCGGCGCCGGGCGCGGAGAGAAGCTGTTCGACTCCGGAAAGCATGGTGATGGCGGTGGCTGACGATCCCGTCCGCGAGGCTACGATCAGAACAGCATCGCCTGCCTTGATCTCAGTGAGAGACTGAGCCGGCAGACGGCCGACCATTTGAGAAAGGTCCATTCCGGCACGGCGGCCTCCGCCTTCAGGCGAGGGCGTCGTACCAGCGGGAACGGCTGCGCCGGGAGCGTGGCTGCGCGCATAGGCTGCGGCGGCCTGCTCCGGGAGATGCTTGACGACGGAGTTCGGCGTGACGGTGACGACGACCGTCTTCTTGGTCGCGAGATCCTTAAGCGTCACCGTGCCCATCTTCTGATCGACGGCGGAGATGGCTCCGGCGAGGTTCTCAAAGCTGCCGGATACGATCTCTTCCGCAGTAATGGAGGAACCGTCCTCTGACTTTGCGCCCCGCACTCGGAGCTGATCCCCAGTGTGGATGTCAGAGAGAGTGCCGGGTTTGGCGTCTTCAAACTTCACGGAGTCGCCCGCATAGCGGCGATAGGTAGTGTTGGGGGTGACGTTGACGTTGAGGGTCTTGGCCCCGGCGGCTACGGTGATCGTTGAGGCGTCGATTGCGCGGACCAGACCGCCGGTGCCACGGCGCTGCCAGTCGGCGGACTGCGAGGCGTGGAGGCTGGCGATGTCCGTGGACTTCATGAGGATGACGCGGACGGCGACGATGCTGGTGGGTGCATCGCCAGCATGACCGCTGATGAGAATGCGGTCGCCAGGTGCGATATCCGTGAGGGTGATGGGTGCGGCGGACTTGAGGTCCGTGGAACCGGGAGCGAGTTGAAGAATCTTCGCGTTGTCAGCTGGGGTGACGGTGATCTCCGAGTTGGCCTCCGTGGTCACGGTAATGGATGTGCCAGAGATGGCCTTTACGGTACCGCGCTGCGAGGTGTTGGCCGGGGCCTGGGCGTAGAGGGCTGCGGGCGCGAAGAGAACAGGCGCGGCGGCGACGGTGCAGAGGAACATCAGGCGGGTGGCGATGGAGCGGGTGAACATAGAGACCTCTGAACGGGTTGAGGGCGGCTGATAGCGAGACGTCGCGACTGCGAAAAAGACAACTTTCTGACAAGTGGCGGGCAACTCTTCAGGCAATACGGCTTCAAGAGGGGAAAAGTTTCTGTAAAGCTATGAAATAGAACGTGGAACCGATAATTTTCGGTACACGCCAGAGGATGTGATCCGGGCACCAGTATGACGGCCAAGAGTGAAGCTGAGACTCAGCTTTCGCATACAAAAGATTGTGTTTTTTGTGGGATCAATTACCGCGCGGTGAGGAGCTCCTTCACCGCACGGTCGAGTTGGCCGTCGGTGCCGGCTGAGGTTTCTCCCTCTTCGCGATCGACCTCGATATCCACCGGGCGGGGATGCATCTCCATGGTCTGTCCACGCAGATCCTGCACGCGGGTGAAGGGGAGGCGTACGGAGGAGCCATCGATGAGCTGCTGTGCTCCGGTGAAGATGATCCATCCGGCGGTGGGTTCGCCGACGACCTTGCCGAGTTGCAGGCTGCGGTAGCCTTCGGTGAAGTCCTCGCCGTCAGAGAGGGTGGACTCGTTGGTGACGAGAATCGTGGGCAGGCCAAGGGCTCGCTGGCCGAGATCCTGGCGGCTGGGGACAGTGCCCATATTGCGCGGAGTCATTTCGAGGTAGTTCTTGCGGGTGAAGACGTCGAGCGCATAGCCGTTGATGTAACCGCCGTTGTTGTTGCGGACATCGACGATAACGCCCTGCTTTGACTCGTTCTGGGCGTCGATATCGAGATAGAGCTGCTGGAGGTCACCATCGCCCATCGCGGCGAGATGCACGTAGCCGATCTTGCCGCCGGAGATGCGATCGACGTAGGCGCGGCGCTCCTCAACCCACTGGCGATAGACGAGGCCTACTGCTGCGGCGGAAGGGATAGGACGAACGATGACTTCCCTGCTCTTGCCAGCTGTCTCAACTGAAAGCACCGTGCGGTGATTGACGGTGTCTTCGAGGAGCTGGTCAAGGTCATAGCCTTCGATGGCGTCTCCGTTGATGGAGATGAGCTTGTCGCCAGGCTTGATGGAGCCTTCGATGAAGGCGGGGCCGAGTTGGATGACCTCGCGGACAATGAGGCCTTGGCCGGCTTCATACTTTTCACGATCGAAGCGGAGACCAAGATTCCCGACCTGGGTGGTGCGGGGTTCTGCTCCACCGGGACCGGGCATGGGGCGGTTGATGCCGGAGTGGGAGCTGTTGAGCTCGCCGATGAGGAGATTGATGTCGCGGCGAAGTTCGTCTCCGGTCTGAGCGCCGTCGATGTAGGGCTGCCACTCGTCATGCAGTTTGCGCCAGTCCTGACCGTTGAACTTGCCGTCATAGAAGCGGCGGTTGAGGGTTCCCCACGCCTCTTCAAAGACGACCTTCTTTTCCTGGTCGAAGTCGATCTGGAGGCGGCCGGAGATGGCTACGGTCTTGGGCGTGCGGGACTCGAGCGCGATGGTCTTGACGGTGCCGTTCTCCAGGAAGAAGACCTCCTTGGAGTCCGGCGAGAAGGCATACGCGCCCTTTGAGCCGGGGGTGGAGGTGAGCTGGCGAGCCACGGCGGGCTCGCGTGCGAGTTCATCGAGCGAGTAAGTGTAGAGGCTCTCCTGGCGTGCGGTCTCAGCGGAGAAGAGCAGGACCTTGCCGTCCGGGCTGATAACGGGGCGCTCGGCCGAGAGACCAAGGGGAAGGATGGTCAGGCGGCGACGGATGCCTTCGAAGACGATCTTGACGGGTTCCGGCTGCTTCTTCTCAGGGGCGGCAGGCTTGGGCTTGTCTGGGGTGTCGGTGGCATCAGCCTTGGGCTCAGAGGCCGGCGTTTCGGCGGGCGTCGTAGGGGTGGCTGGGGTTGCCGGGGTGCCTGGGGGACGAGTGGTGCGGAAGAGGTCGCGGAACTCATCCTCACGGAAGCGTGGGACGTGGGGGAGCAGGTCGACGCGCGCGATCTGGATGTTCTCGGAGCGCTGGGCGGTCTCGAAGAGGATGTACTTGCCGTCAGGCGACCAGGCGATGCGGGAGTAGGCGGTCTCGCCGTTGCCGAGGAAGGTGATGGGATGGGGCTCGCCGCCGGCGGCCTGGATGACGTTGAGGTTGCGGAAGCTGCGGGCATCGACAGAGGTGAAGGCGACCCATTGGTTATCGGGCGACCATGCAAGTGAGGGCTGGGCGAGAGCTCCGGAGGTGATGATCTTGTCAGGCAGGGGGACGGTGGACGGGGCCTTTGCCTTGGGGTCCGGCATGGTGATGACGTGCAGGTCCTTGTTGTCGTGGACGTAGGCCAGCAGCTTGCCGTTGGGGGACCAGCTGGGGGCCTGAGATTCGCCGGGAATGATGGTGAGGGGGCGTGCTTTGAGGGTGTCGAAGCTGAAGAGCTCAAGCTGGTGCGAGCCGTCCATGCGCTCCGCGATGTAAGCGACGGAGGTGGAGTCGGGGGACCACTGGGGGTCCGACATGGAGACGGCCTCGGACTTGACGCGCTGGCCGTCGCCCCCGTCCTTGGCGGAGGCGGCGAAGAGCTGGCCATGGGCGAGGACGACCACCTTCTTGCCGTCGGGTGAGAGGGCGAGCGTGCGGAAGGAGGTCTCGGTGACGCGGGTGATGCCGGGTGTGCCGGCGGAGCCGCGGAGCTCGATCCTGACGGGCTCGGCCTTGCCGGAGGCCGTGTCCATGCGCCAGATGGCGAAGTTACGCTCGAAGACGATGGTGTGGCCGGAGTCGCCGATGGATGGCCAGAGGACGCGGCCTTCCTTGAAATGGGTCAGAGCCTTGGGCGAGGCAGAGCCTGCGGGGGTCTCCCAGATGTTCTCGGCTCCCGATGCATCGGACATATAGAAGAGGGATTTGCCGTCGGCGGACCACATGGGCCACGCGTGCTTGGAGTCGGCGGGGAGGAGCTTCTTGTAGGGTGCGGAGTCGCCTACGGGCTTGAGCCAGAGCTCGGTCTCGTCGATGTGGGCGTGGCCGTTGCGCCACCACTGCGAGGCGGAGATTCCCTTGGCCATGAAGGCGATCTGGCTGCCGTCTGGCGAAGGGGAGGACTCAAATTCATTCATGTAGCGCTCGTGGGTGACCTCGAGCGGGGTGCCACCGGTGGTGCGGACGCGGAAGATGTCCCCCTGGCCGGCTACGTCGTCGATGGCGGAGGTGAAGTAGATCCACTGGCCGTCCTTGGACCAGGCGTCCAGGCGGTCGGGGACGTCCGAGTAGGTAAGGCGCTGGAGCTGGCCGCTGGCCAGAGTCAGGATGTAGATGTTGCCGTTACCGGTGCGGGTGGAGATGAAGGCGAGCTTCTTGCCGTCGGGGGAGTAGAGGGGGCGGGACTCCGTGGCGGGGTGGGTGACCAGGAGGTGGGCCTCCCCGCCTGCTGCGGGGACGGACCAGATGTCGCCGCCGGAGACGAAGGCTATCTCGTGGCCATCGGGGGAGATGGTGGGGTCAGAGAGGGAGGGGCGCTGGGCGTAGAGGGGCGTGCAGAGGAGAGCCAGGATGAGGGCTCGGGTGGGGCGGAAGGGCATGGACGGCCTTTCGTGCAGGGGATGAGTGGATTCTACATCGGAGGGAAATCGACCCCTTGACCCCTGCCCCGGTAAAAGTACCCAAAGTCTTCAAACCATGCGACTTAGGTCTTAACTTCCCGCTCCGGGCCGATCATGGCCCACACTTTTATTCAGCCTCCGCGGAGAGGATCGCCAAGGTGTTGGGCTGGACGACGACGCAGCAGTTGGAGAGTACGGTGGTGGGTTCAGAGGACAGGATGAGGCGGTGGTCCGAGGTGACGTTGAACTGGGCGGGATCAGGGCCGAGGTTGCAGAGGACGGTGACGAGGCGGCGGTCCATGCGGAGCCAGCGCTTGTCTTCGTTGAAAGTGACGTTGAGGTGGCCGCGGTCGCCGTCGTTGAGGCAGACGGATTCACGGCGAAGGTGGATCAGGCTGCGGACCCACTGGTGCATCTCCGCGTGTCTACCGGAGCCGATCTCAGACCAGTTGAGTTTGGAGTTGGTGAAGGTGGCAGGGTCTTCCGGGTTGGGGATCTCAGCCTGGTCAAAACCGAAGGCGGCGAACTCCTTCTTGCGTCCGGCGGAGACGAGCCGGGCCATCTCCTCGTCATCATGGTCGGCGAAGTAGAGGAATGGTGTGGAGGCGGCGAACTCTTCCCCCATGAAGAGGAGCGGGATGAAGGGCGCGGTGAGGACAATGCCGAGGGCGACCTTGGTTTTGGCCAGGCCGATGGTCTGGTCGATGCGGTCGCCGAGGGCGCGATTGCCAATCTGGTCGTGGTTCTGAATGAAGCCGACGAAGTGATGGGCAGAGAGGGCGTCGACGGGACGGCCGTGGCTGCGGCCGCGATAGGTGCTGTACTGGCCGTCGAAGACGAAGACGCTCTTGAGGCTCTTGGCGAGGCACTCAAATGCGCCGAAATCGTCGTAGTAACCCTTGTGGCCGGGCTCCGTGAAGAGGAGGGTGGCGAGCGAGTGGTGGAAGTCATCCGACCACTGGGCGTCCATGCCGTAGCCGCCGGCTTCAATGGGTTTGACGATCTTGGGGTCGTTGAGATCAGACTCCGCGATGAGAACGAGGCGGCGGCCTACGGCTGCGGAGAGGTTATCGACCTCGGCGGAGAGCTGCTCCAGGAAGTGGATGGCGGAGCGGTCGATGATCTCGTGGATGGCGTCCAGGCGGAGGCCGTCAACGTGGAAGTCGCGCATCCACATGATGGCGTTATCGATGAAGAAGCGGCGGACCTGGTCCGAACCCTCCTGCTCCATGTTCATGGCGTCGCCCCAGGGGGTGCGGTGGCGATCCGTGATGTAGGGTCCGAACTTTCCGGTGTAGTTGCCGACAGGGCCGAAGTGGTTATAGACGACGTCAAGGATGACGGCGATGCCGTGGCCGTGGCAGGCGTTGACGAAGCGCTTGAAGGCTTCCGGACCGCCGTAGTGCTCGGTTGTGGCATAGAGGTCTACACCGTCGTATCCCCAGCCGCGATCGCCGGCCCACTCGGCTACGGGCATGATCTCAACGTGGGTGATGCCGAGGTCCTGAAGGTACCCAAGGCGCTCAATGGCGGAGTCAAAACAGCCGGACCCGGTGAAGGTGCCGATGTGAAGCTCGTAGAGAATGGCGCCGGTGAGCGGCGGACCCTGCCAGGTGTGGTCGTCCCAGTTGAACGCCTTCTGGTCGTAAATAACAGACGGGCCATGCACGCCGTGGGGCTGGGAGAGGCTGCGCGGGTCAGGATACGGGGTAGTGTCGTCGTCGAGGAGGAAGGCGTATTCGGTGCCGGGAGCGGCGTCCTCTACCGTGGTCTTCCAGATGCCCTTGTCGCTGGGGCCAGCCATGGGGTAGGTCTTGTCTGCGATCTTGACGGCTACTTTTTGGGGTGTGGGCGCCCATAGTTTGAATTCATGCATGTGTTGCTACTCCTTTGCGGTGTTGCAGATCTGAGCTGCAGGTTCCTCCGCTGCGCTGCGGAATGACAACCAAACAGGGAAAAGGGTGATAACCGAAGGTATCCCGACGGTCTACAGTGCAGGTCTACGCCGCCGTGGGAGCGTCGTTATCATCGCGAGTGAGAAGGGCAACCGCGAAGGATGTGAACAGATCGGCGAGAAGGACTTTGCCGGAGCGGTGAGGTTCTTCTGCCAGTTGATTGGACCAGCGGCCTTCCGGAAGTTGGACGGCGGTGTCATCCCAACCGTCAGTGAGAGCAGCGGTGTGGAGCGGGACGATGGTGAGGACGTGATCGCCACGTAAGTACGCCAAGGCGTGAGACGCGGCGGGGCCAGTGAGCTTTACGGGAGTGTAGGCGGCCTCCGGGCCGAACCACGTAGGCTGCTGGCGGCGGAGTTGCAAGGCGCGGTGGACTAAGAAGAGCTTCGCCACACCTTTGTCCTCCGGGTCGTTGATGCTGGCGGAGATCTTGTCGATGGGCAGGACGGCGATCTGGGCAAGAAGCTTGCGGCGGAGGTCGTAGTCGACGGGGCGGCGATTGTCGGGATCGACGAGCGAGTGATCCCAGAGCTCGCCACCCTGGTAAAGATCAGGAACACCGGGAGCGGTGTACTTCAGGAGCGACTGGGTGAGGGAGTTGACGCGGCCTGGAACCAAGAGCTTTGCGACGAACTCCGAGAGTGAGTCGACGAAGGGCGCGTGGGTGAGGATGGCGTCGATAAAGGCGAAGAGCGCGTCTTCAAAGGGCTTGTTGTTGGCGACCCAGGAGGTCTGCTGCTTGGCCTCCCGCATGGCCTTGAGCATGTAGGTCTTGGTGCGTTCTGCGTCGATGGGCCAAGCACCGATGAGGGTCTGGTAGAGGAAGTACTCGGTGTTGGGGTCCGGGAAGGTGTTGGCCTTGAACTGCTCGTTGGCGGCGGTCCAGCTTTGAATGGCGGAGGCGAACTCCTCCGGAAGCTCCGAGAGGACGGAGAGGCGGGCGCGTACGTCGTCGGCGCGCTTGGTGTCATGGGTGGAGAGCGTCGTCATCGTGGAGGGATGAGTCTGCTGCATCTTCGATTGGTATTCGTGAAACTGGTCGATGGTGAGGCCGTTGCGGCCGGGGTCACCGCCGACCTCACACATGCCGGTGAGGCGGTTGAAGCAATAGAACGCCGTGTCCTCCACGCCCTTGGCCATGACGGGTGAGGTGAACTGCTGGAAGCGTAGGGTGAACTCGGTTTCAAGGCGGCCAGTGACCTTGAGGGTGAGGATGTCTTCGAGGAAGTCGAAGAGGGTCGGAGGCAAGTCGGCGCGGTTGGACTTGGCACACTCGATGGCACGATGGATATAGCTGCGGTCTTCGTCGTTGATCTCGTTGCGCGAGGGCACGACGTAGGTGCGATAGATGGCGAAGCAGCCGGCGAGTTCGCGGAGGGCGCGGCGAGCTTCAGCGCGGGTGGTATCGCGGTAGTTGCGATTGTTCTCGCAGATCTCGATCAGGAGAGACGTGATGCGATTGACGTCAGAGCCGAGCGCTTCCTGGGAGACGGCGATCTTCTTGTCGTGCGCGATGACGTGGAAATCGACGGGCTGTGCGGTGAAGTCTGCGTACACCTGGGTGAGTTTTTCAAGACCGTCCGGGGAGACGAGAACGCCCAGGGCTACATTGAGGAAGTCATAGCCGCTGGTGCCTTCGATGGGCCAGTTCTCGCGGAGGAACTCGCCCGGTTCCAGGATCTTTTCCCCGATGATCCAGGCGTCGGGTGCTGCGGCGCGGAGACGCTGGAAGTACTCGAGCGGATCGCGGAGGCCGTCGGGGTGATCGACGCGAACGCCATCCAGGACGCCTTGGCGGAGCCACTCCAGGATGAGCGCGTGGGTCTCCTCAAAGACGTGGGCGCGCTCCATGCGCAGGCCGATGAGGCTGTTGACGTCAAAGAAGCGGCGATAGCCCAGTTGCTGGTCCGCGGTCTTCCAATAAGCGAGGCGGTAGTTCTGCTGGTTGAGGAAGTCGTCCAGTGCGTCGTGGCGGGCGTTGAGGTCGTCGATGGCGCGATCGATGGCGGTGCAGGCGGGGTGATCCTCCGCGCAGAGCCGCTCCAGCAGGGTGTTGAGGACGGCTTTATCGCGATGACGCGCGAGGACGGTGCGGCGATCCTCAAACGACGGCTGCGGCAGGCGGCCAAAGGAGGCGGCGATGAAACGGAGGGTGTCTGAGTTGGAGTAGTCGGCGGCGCGAGCAAGGATGGCCGGGAGAGACGTAGGGGCAACGGGGAAGGTCTGCCCAGCTGCCTCCACGAGGAAGAGTGGGCCGTTGCGGATGACCTTGATATCGCCGGCTTCAAGGACGCGGCCATACTGATCAGCCAGGATGGGGACGAGGACCTTATCGCGGAGGCGCTCTTCCTGGGGCTGCCAATCGATGTCAAAGAAGGAGGCGTAACGGCTGGAGGCACCGTTTTCCAGGACATCCCACCAGAAGCGGTTTTCGCGCCCGATGGCCATATGGTTGGGGACGATATCGAGAACCTGGCCGAGACCGTTTTCACCGAGGGTCTTGGAGAAGCGCTTATGGGCCTCCGCTCCGCCGAGCTCTTCATTGACGCGCTGATGATCGACGACGTCGTAGCCGTGCATGCTGTCCGGCGCGGCCTGCAGGTACGGGGAGCTATAGACGTGTGTGACGCCCAGATCGTAGAGATACTGGGCGATCGCCGCAGCGTCGTCGAACTTGAAACCTTTGTGAAGCTGGAGCCTATACGTGGAGGCTGGAACCTTCGTCATCTTCTGCGCTGTCCTTGCTAATCTGTCTTGGCTTATTGACTGGTTAGGTGCGGGCAGTGGGGGTGGGGTTGTTCGTTGGCGAAGGCTCCGCGCTAAGTGACTGAGGGTAAACGGCTAGATCTTTGAGCCCAAGGGCAGGTCCGGGTGCCAGGCTCCGGAGATGGCGAAGGCGGCGTGGGTCAGGGCGATGTGCGAGAGAGCCTGGGGAAAGTTGCCGACCATGCGATTGCCGATGGTGTCGTACTCCTCGCTGAGGAGGCCGACGTCATTGCGGAGGGCGAGAAGCCGGTCGTAGAGGGCGCGGGCTTCGTCATGACGGCCGATGAGCCAGAGGTTAGTAACGAGCCAGAAGCTACAGGCGAGGAAGGTGCCTTCGCCCGGGGGCAGGCCGTCCGGGGAGGTCTTGGTGTCGTAGCGCTCGACCAGGCCGTTCTTCATCAGGCGCTTCTGGATGGCGTCGACGGTGCCGATGATGCGTGGATCGTCCATGGGGAGGAAGCCGACGAGGCCGATGCGGAGGCAGGAGGCGTCGAGCTCCTTTGAGCCGTAGGACTGGGTGAAGGCGTTGAGCTTTTTGTTGAAGCCTTTCTCGCAGACCTGCTTATGGATGAGGTCGCGGTTCTTCTTCCAGCGCTTGATGTCGCCTTTACCGTTGAACTGCTCGTAGTGCTTGATGGAGCGGTCCAACGCGACCCAGGCCATGACCTTGGAGTGGGTGAAGTGCTTGCGACCGCCGCGAGTCTCCCAGATGCCGTCGTCCGGCTCCTCCCAGATCTTGCAGAGGTGGTCGATAAGCTGGGCCTGGACCGCAGAGGCGGAGACCTTGATATCGTCTTCGGCGGCTGGAGTGCGGGTGAGGGCGGCTGCGACCTCACCGAAGACGTCAAGCTGGAACTGGGTGGAGGCCGCGTTGCCGATGTTGACCGGGGAGGAGTTCTCGTAGCCGGGCAGCCAGTCGGCTTTGTACTCGGTGAGTTGGCGCTCGCCGCAGATGCCGTAGATGGTCTGAATCTGGGCGGGTGCGCCGGCGATGGCGCGGATGAGCCAGCGACGCCAGGCGGCGGCCTCCTCGGCATATCCGGCCTGGAGGAGGACGAGCAGGGTGAAGGAGGTATCGCGCAGCCAGCAGAAGCGGTAGTCCCAGTTGCGCTGGCCGCCTATCTTCTCCGGCAGCGAGGCAGTGGGTGCGGCTACGATGCCTCCGGAGGGTTTATAGGTCAGTGCTTTGAGAGTGATCAAGGAGCGCTCGACGGCTTCGGCGTACTCGCCCTGAAAGGTGTTGCGGGCCGTCCACTCCTTCCAGAACTCGACCGTCTGATCGAAGGCAGTGAAGGCGGAGAAGGATCTGGGATCTTCGGTGGGGGAGTTGCCGTCTTTGCCCATGGCGGAGCCGTAGGTGAGGGTGAAGGGGATCTCGTCGCCGGCTTTGATGGTGAAGTCGGAGACGGTCTTCATCTCTTCGCCTTTGAGCGAGACCTTGGTGCGGAGGACGACGAGATCCATTCCGGCGATGGCGCGTAGGCCGAAGTCGGTGTGGGTGACCCACGGGATGGTGCGGCCGAAGTCGAAGCGGACGGCGAGGTCCATGTGCATCTTGACCTTGCCCGAGACGCCCCGGAGGATACGGACGACGTCGGAGTTGTTGCCGCGGGGAGGCATGAAATCGATGAGGGCGACCACGCCGTCCGGGGTGGTGAAGGTGGTTTCGACGATGAGGGTGCCGGGGAGATAGCGGCGGGTGATGGACTTGGGCTCGCGAGTGGGGGCGATGCGCCAGAAGCCGTGGTCTGCCGTGCCCAGGAGCGCGGAGAAGCAGGCGGCTGAGGAAAACGAGGGCCAGCAGAGCCAATCGATGGAGCCTGACTTTGACACGAGGGCTGCGGTTTCGCAGTCGCCGATCAGGGCATAGTCTTCAATCTTTGCGGCGTGGAGCGGGAGCTTGGATTTCTTCTGAATATCGGACAAAGCTTGCTTACCTTTCGTGACTCCGGGCAAAAGAGTTGGGCGAGAAAGCCTAAGTGCCTATCTCTGCATCTCTCTACACAGGACCGACTATGCCGAAGCCAACTCCTGATGAGATGCAACTGAGTGGTGGCGATGGTCTTAAGATGTTGAGCAAGTGAATATTTACCTGGAAAGCTGGATTGGATGAAACCTGTCGAAGGCCGGGCCCGTGTTGTGATTGAAGAGGTAAAGCCGCAGGTGGATGGCGGCCGGTATCCGGTGTGCCGGATCGTGGGCGATACGGTCGATGTTTCTGCTGCGATCTTCGGCGATGGGCATGATCATCTGTCGGCCCGGCTGCTTTACCGGCAGAAGGGCGAAAAACGCTGGCGGTCGGCTGCGATGAGGGAGTTGGGGAACGATCTTTGGAGCGCATCGTTTGAGGTGGACAAGCTTGGAAGCTGGAGTTTTACGATCCAGGCCTGGGTGGATCACTTTGATACGTGGACGAGCGATCTGAAGAAGAGGCTGGCCGCGCAGCCCGATCCGCAGCAGCCAACGCAGATTGGAGTGCCGCAGGATATTCCGCTAGCCCTGAGAACCGGAGCGCTCCTGGTTGAAGCGATGATTGGCCGGGCGAAGGGTGCGGACGCGCGTGCGCTGACGGAGATGGTGACATCCCTGCGCTGGATGGCGGAGCAGGATGCTGCCTTGTATGAATATCCGTTGACTCCGGAGTTTGAAGCGCTGGCGGCGCGTTATCCGGATCTGACGCTGGCGACCAAGCTGGAGAAGGAAGCCGAGATCTGGGTGAATCGGGATCGAGCAAGATTTTCTTCATGGTACGAGTTGTTCCCTCGCTCGATGGCGAAGACCCCGGGGGCACATGGAACGTTGCAGGATGTGATCGGACAGTTGCCGGAGGTTTCGGCAATGGGGTTCAACGTTCTGTACATGCCGCCGATTCATCCGATCGGCACGGCGTTCCGGAAGGGCAAGAACAACTCCACGACCGCTGAGCCGGGCGACTACGGAAGCCCATGGGCGATTGGCGCGGCACCTACGAAGGACAATGACGGCGGCCACAAGGCGATCCATCCCCTGCTTGGGAACTTCAAGGACTTCGATGAACTGGTGCATGCCGCCAAGGCACATGACATGGAACTTGCACTGGATATTGCGTTCCAATGCTCGCCCGATCATCCGTGGGTGAAGCAGCATCCGACGTGGTTCACGATCCGCCCGGATGGCACGATCCAATACGCTGAGAATCCCCCGAAGAAGTATCAGGACATCTATCCTCTAAACTTCGAATCGCCTGACTGGCGCGATCTCTGGGATGAGTTGTGCTCAGTGTTCGAGTTCTGGATCAAGCGCGGCGTGAAGATCTTCCGCGTGGACAATCCGCATACCAAATCGCTTCATTTCTGGGAGTGGTGCATTGGGACAGTCCGCGAGAAGCATCCGGATGTGATCTTCCTGGCTGAGGCGTTCACGCGTCCGCACGTCATGTACTCACTGGCCAAGGGCGGGTTTACGCAGTCCTATACCTACTTCACCTGGAGGACGGCGAAGGCGGAGATCGAGACGTATCTTGAAGAGATCACGCAGCCCCCGGTGAGCGACTTCTTTCAGCCGAACTTCTGGCCGAATACGCCGGATATTCTGCATCGCAGTCTGCAGGTTGGAGGCCGCGCGGCTCACATGCAGAGGGTCATCCTGGCTGCCACGCTGACTGCTAACTATGGAATCTACGGACCGGCCTATGAGCTCTCCGAGAATGCGCCCATGAAGCCCGGTCCGGGCAAGACGGAGACCGAAGAGTACCTGGACAGCGAGAAGTATGAGATCAGGCAACGCGACCGAAATGCGCCGGGAACGTTGGTGCCTTTGATCACGAGGCTGAACCATATTCGCCGGGCCAATCCAGCGCTGCAGTCGAATAACTCCCTGTGCTTTCACAAGGTCGATAACCCTAACCTGATGTGCTATTCGAAGTCGGCTCCTGATGGCACGGGCGGCGAGAACACAATTCTTGTAGCGATCAACCTGGATGTCACGCAGGAGCAGGCAGGCTGGATCGATCTCGATCTGAAGCGGTTGAATATTCCACATAACGAGAACTTCGATATTGAAGATCTACTGACGGGCGTGCATTACCAGTGGCACGACCGCAGCAACTATGTCGCGTTGAGGCCTGAGGTTCAGCCGGCGCACATCTTCCGGATTACGAGGCAGGCCAAGTGAAGAAGCTCGGAAGCGCAAGCGATCCGCTCTGGTATAAAGACGCGATCATCTATGAGATTCACGTCCGCGCCTTTGCGGATTCCAATAACGACGGCATCGGTGACTTTCCGGGGTTGATGTCCAAGCTGGACTATCTCCAGGACCTTGGAGTGACATGCCTTTGGCTGCTGCCGTTCTTCCCTTCTCCGCTGCGGGATGATGGATACGACATTGCGAACTATGTCGATGTGAACCCCTCATACGGGACGTTGAACGACTTCAAGCTGTTCATCGACGCGGCCCATAAACGCGGGATGCAGGTGATGATCGAGCTGGTCATCAACCACACCAGCGATCAGCATCCGTGGTTCAAGGCTGCCCGGCTTGCGCCGCCGGGCTCGCCTGAGCGCGAGATGTATGTCTGGTCCGAGACGGACCTGCTTTATCAGGGCGTTCGCATCATCTTCACGGATACGGAGAAGTCGAATTGGACGTGGGACGACCAGGCCAAGGCCTTCTATTGGCATCGCTTCTTCTCCCACCAGCCCGACCTGAACTTCGATAACCCACGCGTCATGGAAGAGGTGCTGAAGGCGATGCGCTTCTGGCTGGATCTGGGAGTCGACGCGCTGCGGCTGGACGCGATTCCCTATCTCATCGAACGCGACGGCACTAACTGCGAGAACGTGCCGGAGACACACGTCAAGATCAAGGAGATCCGCGCTGCGCTCGATGTCGAGTATGGCAACCGCTTGATCCTCGCCGAGGCGAACATGTGGCCAGCCGATGTGCGGCCTTACTTCGGCGATGGCGACGAGTGCCACATGGCGTTCCACTTTCCGCTGATGCCGCGCATCTACATGGCGCTCCGGCAGGAGGATCGTCTGCCCATCACGGACATCATGGCGCAGACGCCGGATATTCCCGAGAGCTGCCAGTGGGGCCTGTTCCTGCGCAACCACGACGAGTTGACGCTGGAGATGGTGACGGACGATGAGCGGGACTACATGTACCTGGCTTACTCGGCCGACCCGCGCATGCGGATCAACGTCGGCATCAGGCGTCGTCTGGCTCCACTAGTCGATAACAACCGTCGGCGTATCGAGTTGCTGAACTCCCTGCTGCTCTCGTTCCCGGGGACGCCGATCATGTACTACGGCGATGAGATCGGCATGGGCGACAACATCTACCTGGGCGACCGCAACGGTGTACGTACGCCGATGCAGTGGAACTCCGACCGCAATGCGGGCTTCTCCAAATGCGATCCAGCGCGGCTGTACTTTCCTGTCGTGATGGACCCGATCTATGGGTACCAGGTGGTGAACGTCGAGGCGCAGTTGAGCGATCAATCGTCGCTGCTGCACTGGACGCGGAACATGATCGCGCTGCGCAAGTTATTCCAGGTATTCGGGCGCGGGACGCTGGAGTTCCTGCACCCGGAGAACAGAAAGGTACTGGCCTACCTGCGTGATCTGAAGCGCGACGATGGCACGCATGAGACAGTCCTGTGCGTTGCGAATCTCTCACGCTTTGCGCAGCCTGTGGCG
Organism: Granulicella tundricola MP5ACTX9; assembly: GCF_000178975.2. Lineage (NCBI taxonomy): Bacteria > Pseudomonadati > Acidobacteriota > Terriglobia > Terriglobales > Acidobacteriaceae > Granulicella > Granulicella tundricola. The sequence continues at coordinate 3,356,410 of NC_015064.1, forward strand.
CTGGACCTGACAACCTACGCGGGCATGATGCCGGTGGAGATGCTGGGCTACGTATCGTTCCCGCAGATTGGGAAGACTCCGTATGCGTTGACCGTAGCTCCGTACTCGTTCCTGTGGTTTGAGCTGCAGCCTGCACCCGTTGAGATCGAAGAGCCGATGGATGTGACGCCAGGCGCTCGCGAAGAGGGCGAGCAGGTGGCGCTGGATCTGTTGACGAAGGGTTGGGCTGGGCTGGTGTCCGGGCCAGGTGCCACGCTGCTCGAGACGGCGCTGCCGGGATGGTTGAGCCGGCAACGTTGGTTCGGTGCGAAGACGCGGACGATTCAGACGGTGAGGATTGCGGAGTGGGTGCAGATTCCTGCTGGCGCTGGAGAAATTTTGCCAACGTCCAAGCTGCCCGCTGCGAACACGCTGGGGGATGCGCTGCTGTTCCTCGACATCGTTTATGCGGACAGCTCGAAGGATACGTATCAGCTACCGATCTCCTACACAACGGGCCATGCGGCTGAGGAGCTTCGCGCTGCCGCGCCATTGAGCGTGATTGCAACGTTGAGTACGCCGACCGGTAGCGCCATGCTGCATGATGCTTCCACGCGTGAGGATCTGCGGCAGGCATTGCTGACGATGATCGGTGATGAAGCTACGCTGGCGCTGGGCAACGCTGCTTCCGCTGGCCGCGAGATTGCGACGACGTTGATCGCGGCGCATACGGGCCGGCCTGCGCATGAGATTGGCGCGAAGGATACCGAGGTTCAGGAGATCGCGGGCAAGATCGCACAGGAGCACAGCATCGAGGTTGCGGATGTGGCTCCGGAGTTTATCGGGGCCATGCCAGGCGCGGAGAATCCCTCCATGACGCAGGTGTTTGGCGGCGCTGAGTCTGCCTCTGCTGCGAACGGCGCGGCTGGGCAGTTGAAGGCTTATAAGTCGAGCGCGTTCGATGCCGCTCGAGGGACTGCTGCGCTGCCTTCGCGGACGGGTTCCGCGGAGCAATCGAACACGAACTTCCTTTACGACCAGACGCTGCTGATGAAGCTGTTTCGCCGCCTCCAGCCGGGGCTGAATCCGGATGTGGAGATTGGCCGTTTCCTGACGGAGGTGGCCCACTTCCCGCGCATCGCACCGTTCCTGGGTGAGTTGACGATGGTCGACAGCCAGGGCGAGACGACCACGCTGGCCATGCTGCAGGGAATGGTCAGCAACGAAGGAGATGGCTGGCAGTGGACGCTGGAGGAACTGGCCCGGTTTTATGAATCGGTGTCCGCATGTCCGATTCCCGCAAATCAAGGCAAGCTGCCCCGCTACGGCAATGAGGGCGTGACGCCGGAGGATGCGAAACAGCATCTTGGGCTGTACCTTGAAGCGGCTGCACTGCTGGGACGCAGAACGGCGGAGATGCATCTGGCTCTCGCGACCGCAACGGACAACGCAGCGTTTGCGGCCGAGGCGTTTACAAGCGAGGATCTGGCTCTGGATGCGAAGCGGATCGATACGCAGATCAGCCAGACGCTGGAGGCTTTGAAGCACGGGATGCAGGCTCTGAAGGATCTGACCGCGGATGATGCGGCTACGATCCTGAGTCGGCGGATCGAGCTGTTCTCACGCGCTCATGCAATTGCTGCAGGCACGCCGGCCGGCAAGCGTATCCGGATTCATGGCGACTACCACCTGGGTCAGATCCTGCGGGCGAAGAACGACTTCGTCATCCTGGACTTTGAGGGTGAGCCTGCACGCACGCTTGAGGAACGCAGGCGCAAGCAGTCGCCGCTGAAGGATGTGGCGGGCATGATGCGGAGCTTCTCCTATGCGGCCTGGTCCGGGCTGGACCAGTATGCGCTACGTCACCCGGACCAGGCACGATCGTTTGAGCCCTGGGCGAGGCTGTGGGAGAACTCGGTTGCCACCGAGTTCCTGCGTGCTTACCGGCAGACGATGGAGACGGACGCGACGCTGCTGCCGGATGCGGCGCAAGCGGATTCGCTGCTGAGCGCGTACCTTCTGGAGAAGGCGCTTTACGAGCTTTTGTATGAACTGAACAATCGGCCAACCTGGGTGCGTATTCCGCTTGCGGGCATCCTTGCACTGCCTAAACCTGTTGCCTGAACCGACAGCGCCACGCGAGAGAATAGATGGCCACGACTCAAACGATCAATGAACCCGCGACAAGCGCAGCAGGCGCACCCAGCCTGCTGGTAAGTCTTGCTTCGCTCTCGCACGATGCCTTTGAGCATTTGCTCACAAACCTTGGTGCCGCGTTTCCCGGCGAGGCGGTCGTCGTTGCGACGCCGGATAACGCGGTGGGCGGAGATGCCGAAGCCAATCACGGGGGGCTGAGGGTGGTTGGTTATACGCCTTCCGCCCCTTCCCCCGGTTCCTGGACGCTGACTGCGGCGGACTTTCTGAACGCCCACGAACTGGCTGCCAGGTATCAGGCTCCCGCGGTGCTGGTCCTCGGAACGGAGGCGCAATCGCTGGCGCCGAGCGCATTGCGTGGGCTTGCTGACTCCGTCGTAAGCAACGGCTGCGACCTTGCCATGGCTCGGTACACCCTGCCCCCGCGGGCTGGACTGGTCAATTCCGCAATTCTTTATCCGGTCACACGAGCCCTGTTCGCGGCGCGTCCACGCTTTCCATTGGCGATCGACATGGCGCTCTCAGCGCGGATGGCGGAGCGGCTGGCGACGGCAGCCCAGCGGTTTACAGCGGCGGGGCAGACGGATGCGATGGTATGGCCGATCTCTGAAGCTGCCGTGGCAGGATTTTCGATCGCGCAGGTGGAGGTTGGGACCCGTACTCTGCCCGCACCGCAGGGAGTCGATCTGAACAGTGTGCTCGCGCAGGTCGCCGGGTCTTTATTCTCGGATGTGGATGCCAAGGCTTCGTTCTGGCAGCGAGCCCGGCCGGTACAGACGGAGCGGATTCCCGTGATCCCGGCTGCGACGCCCACCGGCAGCGACGAGGTTCAAGGGATGCTGGATACGTTCCGGCTGGCCTATACGAATCTGCACGAGATCTGGTCGCTGGTCTTGCCGCCGCAGTCCCTGCTTGGCTTGAAGCGGCTGTCGGTGATGCAGCCGGCAGAGTTTCGCATGAGCGATTCGCTCTGGGCACGGATTGTGTATGACTTTCTGCTTGCGTATCGGCTGCGCACCATCAACCGCGGACACCTGCTGGGTGCGCTGACGCCGCTGTACCTCGCATGGGCGGCTTCACACATTTTGATGACGGAGGCTGGCACAGATCCGGAACGGCATATCGAGGCGGTGGCAGCGGCGTTTGAGGCCGACAAGCCCTACCTCGTCTCTCGCTGGCGCTGGCCGGACCGGTTTAATCCCTAGTCCAGAAACATACGCAACCCAAGGTCAGAAATCTCAAAGTTACGCAGCAACGCAATCGTTTGAAGGAGTTTGTCGATGCAAACCGCACTCCAGCCCGACCAGTACCAGAGCTATCCCACCACGCAGCCCGTTTACGTTCAGAACCCTTCCATCTTCGATCACATGTCCGATGCCCTGAGATCGTCTGTGGATCGAGTTCTCTCCCTTCTGATCAGCATCCTGCCAGGTCTGCTCGCTTTCATCCTGGCCTTTGTGCTGCTGACCGCGCTCGGGGTGTTCCTGAGCTGGGCCTTCCGGCGCATCCTGACCGCGCTGAAGTTCGACGAGAGAGCAGCCCGGCGGCAGGCGAGCGGTATCGCCGACTGGTCTCCCTCGCACAGTCCGACTGCCTTGGTCGGACGCATAGTCTTCTGGGGTTGTGTACTGCTGGGTCTAATCATCGGGATTCAGGCATTCGATGCGTCTTACGCGACCGGTTCAGCCGCAGTGTCGATCTCGCTTCTGCCTTACGTCACTCACAGTGTGGGCGCGATCCTGATCCTGTTTGCCGGCAACCTGATCGCCCGCTACCTGGCGCGCACTGTGCTGATCGGCGCAGTCAATAATCAGCTTCAGTACGCGCGATTCCTCTCCATGGGCGTGAAGTGGCTGGTGCTGGTGCTGACGGCTGCGATGGTCCTCGACCATCTACAGATTGGCAGCGGAATCGTGGAGCTTGCGTTTGGAATCCTCTTCGGCGGGATTGTGCTGACGCTCGCATTAGCTGTGGGGCTCGGCTCACGAGACCTGGTGACGCGCTCACTGGAGCGCAACCAGGATCGCGTGGATAAGGTTCCGTCCCCCACGGCCGACCCCGCAGCCGCGAGCGAAAGTCTGCGTCATTTCTGAACGCTATAATCAGGCCAACCACGAGATTTCGCGGACGAAGGAAACTATAAGCACCCATGCAGCAGCAGGAGATCTACACCCAACTCACGTCCATCTTTCACGATCTCTTCGATGATGACAGCCTGGTTCTGACCCCCGAATTGACTGCGGCCGAGGTGCCGGAGTGGGATTCGTTCAACCACATCAACCTGATCGTGGCGGTGGAATCCCGATTCAAGATCAAGTTCCAGACGGCGGAACTCGAGTCCATGAACTCTGTAGGCCACCTGGTGAATATCATCTCGCAGAAGGTCGCAGCGCAGGGCCGGTAGCCTCTCGTCACGAGGCTGCCTCACCTCTCCGATGAACCTGGATGGGTTCGGATCTGCAACTATCGAGGGATTAGCGGCTGCAACCTGCGTTCGTGGTTAACCCGCTTATGGGTGGTGGTCGTACCACTTGTATTAGGAGATTCTCATACTTGTCAGGAGGGCATGAGCCCGCCGACCTATGAAAGAGAGCTTCCAACCATGCACTTCCTTGTTGTGGCCGCCGCTTTTCTGCTTATGGTGCTTTTTCCCTGTCTCCTCACAATGAAACCCAGCGTTCTGGATGAAAGCCTGATTGAAGAGATTTAGGTTCTGGCAGTAACAAATACTCTTTGAGCTTGAATTAATTTTTCCGGTGTATCGATGTCGAGCTCGCCGAGCGGCAGATCGATAGCTTGAGCCTCGGCAAGCAGGTCACGGGCACCAAGATCGCCGCTCAGACACGCTAGCAGCGCAAAGTGATCTGCCGGAAAGAATGCAGGCACGCCCTTTCTTCCCGCATACGCGGACGCAATCGGCCTGCCCAGACGTTCGCCCTTATGGATCAACTGCCGCAGATGGGCAGGCGTAACGGACGGCTGGTCACAGGTCATGATGATCGCCGCATAATACGTCTCCGAAGCCTTCCGTATCCCGACAGCAATTGAAGCGGCCATTCCAGACTCCCACTGCGGATTGAAGACGGTCTGAGCAGACGCGAGATCACAGACCGCCGCTACTTCCTCCGCATTCGCACCCAAAACCACCAGCGGGGTGCACTCAGCCTCAAGCGCGGTACGCACGGCGCGGGAGAGCAGCGGTTCCCCGTTGAGCAAAGCGATCTGCTTTGGCGAGCCCATACGGGTAGACGCCCCCGCCGCCAGGATGATGGCCACGACGCCGTTCATGCGCCCAGGCTGCACTCAACCTGCAGGTACCTGGAAGCCCCACCCCTCTGAATGTGTTCCGCAACTTCAAGCGAGGTCAATCGACGCGATGGCCCGCGCCTGCCATGGCAGAGGGCCTGGATCTCACTAACGATCGAGAGCGCAATCGCCTCTGGTCCATCGCCCCCCAGATCCATACCGACAGGTGCAAAGACGTCAGCGCAGCACGACTCCACCGAACGTCCGAGCTCCAGCGCAGCCTCACTGATCAACAGGCTGCTGCGGTGTCTCGCACCCAGAAGACCGAGGTAACGCGGGCGAAACGGCAACGTGGACGTAAGGAGCGCACGATCCTGCTCGTAGCTGTGAGTCATGAGAACGACCGCGTCCTCCGGCCGAATCCCAAGCGAGCCGGCCGATGAGGCTGTCAGCACCCGTTCCGCCTCCGGGAAGCGCTCTTGGCGAGCGAGTTGAGAACGACCGTCCGCTACGATGACACTCCAGCCAAGCAGCGAGGCGAGACGAACGACGGACTTTGCATCGTCCCCCGCCCCCAGAACGAAGAGGCGCTGCGGAGCGGCCAGGCGCTCGACGAAGCGGCCGTCGTATGGCTCGCCGGGACTCAGTCTGCTGGCGCATGCGATCTTCTCCGGGCTGAGGCCTGGGCTTGCAAAAATAATGGAGCCATCAGCCGCGAGGATCAGCCTCCGGAGGCCACGGCCATTCCCAGGAAGAAAACTGACGACGGTGCTCTCAACTCCTATCAAGGATGCGGCCATGGCGTGGCCCAGGGCTTGCGCCTCCGGCGTGTCCAGCGGCTCCAGCAGGAGGTCGACGGTCCCGCCACAACCCAGCCCGAACGGGATCTCGGCGGTGTCGTCAAAGGTCATGGCATAGCGTTCCACGATGGGTCCATTGCGAACCATCCAGGCCGCCTTGCGTACGAGATCCGTCTCCAGGCATCCTCCGCTGACGGTGCCTGCGTAGCCGCCGGAACCATCCGTCAGAAGTCGAGCTCCGGCCTTACGGTAGGACGAGCCTTCAACGCGAACGAGGGTGATGAGCACATCCGCGCGGCCCGCCTGCCACAACGCCACGATCTGTCGACGCTCAATCACTATATTTCCAATCCTCTCACCAGTAGATGCAGTCCGGACAATCTTCTGCCGCCCGGGAATCGCCAGGGCGGAGGTCTAGCGGTTTCGCCCCCAACTCTGCTAGACTCAAAAAGTCGAGATTGCGAACCAGCGGGCTATTCCCATCAGCCCAGGCAGCAGGGTAAGCACCTTCCAATCGACGTATCGCCTGGTCAATTTCGGAATGTAGCGCAGCCTGGTAGCGCACCTGCTTCGGGAGCAGGGGGTCGAGAGTTCGAATCTCTCCATTCCGACCATTTCCAAAATCAATGACTTACGGGGTTTCCCACCTTGGCCTGAATGCTATGGCAGGGGGCAGGCTCAGCCCAAAAAAGGCGCAGCCTCAAGCTGCATCGGGTTGACGTTCGGGTTGATGCTGGGCAGTGGCAAATTCAACTAACAATCTGACCGCGTGCCGGTCATTCTCGGTTTCGATGATAAAGGCAAGCCCGGCATCGAAACCCTGGGTGCGGGCAACCCTGGCTTTGACGTTCACGTAGAACTCTCCCACCAGCAAAGAGAGTTCGCCGTTCGTAAAGAGTTCAACAGGCCTGGCGAATGCCGCAAGCATTCCCGAGGCACTCACGTTGACGCAGTGCCCTTCCAAGACACCTTCGTCCCCGGCGAAGGTGAGGGCGAGGTTGAGATCGAAGCGGGCGGGACGAGGGGCCTGAGAAAACAATCTGGTTGAGTCTCCGAGCTAGACCCTAGCACACGCATTGCCAGGCTGTCCGTCACTTCCCGGGGCTTCACCCCATTCTCACAACTCCAATGTGGCGCGTGCCCCGTAAGTGATTGACAGTTCAGCGAATGCGTCATTTCTTTGTTACAACTTTGGAACTATGGCTCCGCACGGATGGAACTTCTAACGTTGAATTCACCTGAATGTGCGGCTTCAGCCTTGTGTTTGGGCTCGGCCGCAGCGGGTCTTGAATTCAACTATGCCACTCCGAGTCAGACTCCTGATCACGTTGACTATCCTGTCCGCCGTTGCGGCGACGGTGCTGGCAGCGCGTCAACCCAGTCACTCCTGGCCACAGTTCGGACTGCTGCTGGTCGCAGTGCTGTTGAGTTCTGGCCTCAAGGTCCAATTGCCCAAGGGCGACGGAAGCATGTCGCTGAACTTCCCCTTCATTCTTCTGGCAATCATGCAGCTTTCCCCGCTGCAGGCCATCATCCTGGCAGCCTTGTCCGTGGTGGTCCTGGGCCGGATCAAGGTCAAGAAGTTCTTCACGCTGGTGCAGACGACGTTCAACGTCGCTAACTCCATGTGCGCCACAGCGGCGGCCTCCGCAACATACGCGTTTCAGATTCGGCATCATGGACCGCCTGCGCCTGCATTGGCGATTGCCGCGCTGGTCTACTTCTTCTGCAGCACCGCGACCGTCGCCATGGTCATCGCATGGTGCAAGGCAGAGCGGGCAATTCCCTTCTGGCGCGCCGAGTTCCCCTGGTATCTGCCGTTTTACATCGTGGGCGCTGCGCTGGCGGCGATCGCGCAGCACGTTACGGCAAACTTCGGCTGGGCCACCTCACTTCTGCTGATCCCGATGGTCTACACGGTCTATCGCTCCTACCAGGGCCAGATGAACCGAATCAAGGAACGCGAGCAGCACTACGAGCAGACCGAGGCGTTGCACCTGCGCACCATTGAAGGACTGGCCATGGCCATCGAGGCCAAGGACCAGAACACGCACGACCATCTCTTCCGCGTGCGCAGCTACGTCAATGAGATTGGTGTGGCTCTGCAACTAAGCAAGCTGGAGATGAAGGCGCTGCAGACGGCTGCTTTCCTGCACGACATCGGCAAGCTGGCTGTTCCCGAGCACATCCTCAACAAACCCGGCAAGCTGACTCCTGAGGAGTTTGAGAAGGTCAAGATTCATCCGGTGGTGGGTGCGGAGATCCTGGAGCGTGTACGCTTCCCTTACCCGGTTGTACCGATCGTGCGATCACACCACGAGTGGTGGAACGGGACCGGCTATCCGGACGGACTCAAGGGTGAAGATATCCCGATCGGCGCACGCATCCTGACTGTTGTGGACTGCTTCGACGCGTTGGCATCGGACCGTCCGTATCGCAAGAGCCTCCCGCCCGATGAGGCGATGGCGATCGTTAAGAAGATGGCTGGCATCCAGTTCGATCCAGGCGTGGTCGCGGTGCTGGAGCAGCGATATACGCTCCTGAAGCAGCAGGCCGATACCGAGCACGAGAGGAACTTCATTCCGCTGAATACGGATATCGAGGTCTGGCGTGGAGAGGCTCCGGGTGCAGGCTTTGAGCGATCCGACGACGACCTCCAGACGCTTTCACTTTCAGATAATTCCGATACCGCGGAGCTCGACCAGACCGCGGCGTTTGCGTCACTCAACCTGATCGCCGCTGCGAGCCAGGAAGCACAGACCCTGTACGAGATGAGCCAGGGCCTGGGTGGTTCGCTGAGCCTGAAAGAGACGATCTCCGTGATGGCTTCACGCATGCGGCGATTGATTCCATTTGACTGCTGTGCGCTCTATCTGCCGGCGGGTGAAACCCTGGTGGCGCAGCATATCGATGGAGAATGCGCGAAGTCCTTCGCAGCGGAGCCAATCCCGATGGGCGAGGGAATCTCCGGGTGGGTCGCGCAGAGTGGCAAGGCGATCCTCAACGGCAATGCGACGGTGGAGCCCACCTATCGCGGCAAAGCCGGCGAGCCGGGCGAACTGCGTTCGGCACTCTCTATCCCTCTCTATAACCTGCAACGGCAACTGCTGGGCGTGCTGACCTTGTATGCCATTGAAGCTGAATCGTTTTCAAGAGACCACCTCCGCATTCTGCAAGCGATGGAGTCCAAGCTCTCTCTCTCGCTCCAGAACGCCATCCAGTTCAAGCGCGCGGAGAAGGATGCCGAGACCGACTTCCTCACCAACCTGCCCAATGCGCGGCGTCTCTTCCTGCAGCTTGAGAGTGAGTTGGAACGCTGCCGCACAGTCGGACAAGACCTTGCGGTCATCGTCTGCGACCTTAACGCGTTCAAGGAAGTGAACGACCGCCGCGGTCATCTGGCTGGAAACATGCTGCTGAGCTCCATCGCCGACGGCTTCCGCAGGGGTTGCACCAATGTGGACACCGTGGCGCGCATGGGCGGAGACGAGTTCGTCTTTCTGCTGCCGACCATGAGCGCCGAAGGCTCTGAAGCACGTCTGCGCGAGATCGCCGAGACCGTCACACAGGTAGCCCACACGCTGGGCTTCGACACGCGCGTCTCGGCCAGCCTTGGCGCGGCCTTCTACCCTGCTGACGGCGAATCCGCCGAAGAGTTGCTGGCGCTTGCGGACCGGCGGATGTACCTGGACAAGCAGGCCCACTACAAGACCCTTGAAGGAACTACCTCAGAACATCGCGGTAAGGCCTTCGCCGCATGAACCCATTAGTAAGACGTCTTGTGAGCCGCGTGGGTCGACTAGTCTCGCTGATGGTTCTAGCAGCGCTGGGCACGATTGCGTTGATGCGCTACGCGCCGGGTTACTTCACGGATGCTCGCGAGATGGACGCACAGTACGCCGGCAGCGCCAGAACAGAATTGCAGCTTGAGCAGGCGCAACACGGAACGTTCGCGCAGTTGACCCGCGAGCTGCTGGGCGGATGGATGCATAGAGATCTCGGACGCTCACGTCACTTCGATGTGCCGGTGACCGAGCTAATGACTCCGCGGCTTCGCGTGACGGGCAAGCTGCTGTTCTGCGGTGTCGCAGGCGGTTGGCTGCTGGCTTTGACGTTGGCGTTGCCCCTGAGTGCGCGCCGCACGGCTTCAGGAGAAGGAGCGATCGCCGCGCCGACCGCGCTCTTGCTGGCCATGCCGGTCGGCGCGCTGGCCACGGGATGCCTGCTCGCTGACTTCGGCGGACCCGTGCTCGTCCTGAGCACATTGATCGCAGTGCGCGACTTCAAGCTCATCTACCGTCTGCTCCGGCAAACCTGGAGATCACCACACTTTCTATACGCCCGCGCGTTGGGAGTCTCTACGCCGCGGATCATGCGGGTTCACCTCCTACCCAGGCTGACCAACGAACTCGTTGCGCTTGCGACCATGTCGTTCGTTCTCGCGCTCAGCGCAATCGTCCCGGTTGAGGTCATCTTCGACGTTCCGGGGCTCGGCCAGCTCGCATGGTCGGCTGCAATGAACCGCGATATGCCGGTGCTGTTGGCAGTGACGTTGCTGATGGCCGCGTGCATCGGCGTGGCAACGATGTTGGCCGAGCCAATCCAAAGAGCCGAGGCGATACCATGCGCATGATCGTCCTTGGATTGCTATGCGGGCTTGCCCTGCTTTCGGCAGGCGTCGTTCTCCACGCGCATGGCGGGTACGCCATACAGGATCGTGACTCTATCTCCACCGGCACCTCCGCAATGCACTGGACGGGCACGGATGATCTCGGACGCGATCGCACCGTTCGGGTTGCCGCAGCGCTCTTGCTGGGGCTCGCCGGGGCGCTGCTGGCATCGGCGCTGGCGACAACCATTGCGGTTGGGGTTGGCGTAACCGCAGCCTTTGCGCCGGAAGGTATCGCCAGCCTGTTGATGTACGCAAGCGATCTTTTCCTTACGCTCCCCTGGCTGTTTCTGCTGATGATGGTGCGCTCCTCCCTGCCGCTCACGATGCCTCCGCTGCAATCGGCGGGCGTGACGTTTCTGCTGCTGGCGCTACTGGGTTGGCCGGCTTATGTGCGCGTGAGTTACGCGGGTGCGCGAAACGTTCGCAACGCGGAGTGGATGCTGCAGGGCCGAGCGTCCGGGCTGCGAACGAGCCAGCTTGCAACGCGGCATCTGCTTCCGCATCTGCGGCCTCTTCTGCTGTCACAGTTTCTCGTCTGCATCCCCGCCTGCCTCGTAGCGGAGGCCAATCTGGGCACGCTCGGATTGGGCATCAGCGAGCCTTTGCCTTCCTGGGGCTCGATGCTTCTCTCACTGCAAAACTCCGCCGTACTTGCAAGCTCGCACTGGGTCTACCTTCCGATCGTACTACTGGTCATTGTGCTGCTGTTGCTTGAACTGCTGGTCTTCGAGGTCTCATGAAACGTCCTCTCAAAACGATATGGTCTTTGCCCTTAGTCTTGCTCGCCGGCCTCCAGCCTTCTTATGGCCAGCCTCCCAATCACGCTGAGCTGGCATGGTCTCTGAAGTACGATCCCAAAACACTCGATCCCGCGAAGGTAGACGATCAAGCCTCAGAGACGCTGCGCTTTCTCACCGGCGGCGTGCTCCTGCGCATGAACCGCCAGACCCAGGAGATTCAACCCGCGCTCGCTGCAAGCTGGAGCGTCTCGCCAGACGGCCGCACCGCAACCTTCCACCTCCGTGCAGGACTACGCTTCTCCGATGGCTCCGCACTGACGTCTGCTGACGTCGTCTCCACATTGAAGCGCGTTCTCGATCCCGCAACCGCCGCGCCGGTCGCTGAAGAGTTTCTGACACCCGCGCAGGTCACAGTGGAGGCGGTCGATCCATTGACGATCCGTATCCATCTTCCAACGCGCATCGTAGCGCTCGGCAAGATCTTCGACGAGATCGCCATCGAGCCAGCCAATCATCCATCCGCCAGCCGCATCACAGCCGGACCTTACACACTCGCGGAATACAAACGCGGCGAGTCACTCCGGCTACAGCGGAACCCCTACTACTACAAGCGCGATGCAGCAGGAGCCCAGCTCCCCTACCTCTCCACTCTTCACCTGGACATCCTTGCCAACCGAGAACAGGACCAGATGCGCTTTGTGCGCGGTCAATATCAATTGATCGACGGCCTGGCCGCGGAGAACTTCAAGCTCCTCTCCCAGGGCAATGCCGCCAACATGCATGACCTGGGCCCTTCGCTGAACACGGAGCAGATGTGGTTCAATCAGGCGGCATCCGCACCGATCCCTGATTACGAGAAGGCGTGGTTCCAGAGCCGCAGCTTCCGGACGGCGGTCTCGTTGTCCATTCATCGCGCGGACATGGCTCGCATCGCGTATGACGGCCATGCAACGCCGGCCAATGGCTTCGTCTCGCCCGCAAACACGATGTGGCACAACAACCAACTGAAGCCCATCCACGAAGACACCAATGCAGCCCTTCAGATGCTGGCAAGCGAAGGCTTCCACAAGACAGCAGGCCAGCTCGTCGACCGCACCGGCCACCCCGTGAAGTTCTCCATCCTCACCAACACCGGCAATCGTTCCCGCGAGAAGATGGCGCAGTTGATCCAGCAGGATCTATCCTCGCTCGGGATGACAGTGAACGTCGTCACGCTGGACTTCCCTGCCCTGATCGAGCGCCTGATGCACACGCAGAGCTACGAGGCTGCCCTCCTCGGTCTCTCCAACGTGGAGCCCGATCCCAGCTCCATGATGAACGTGTGGCTCAGCTCATCCCCTAACCACCAATGGAACCCGTCCGAGAAGAAGCCTGCGACGGACTGGGAGGCGGAGCTCGATCAGCAGATGAAGCTGCAAGCTGAGGCACCCAATCAAAAGGCGCGCAAGCTGGCGGTCGATCGTGTGCAGCAGATCGTGTACGACCAACTGCCCTTTATCTATCTCGTCTATCCCAACGCGCTCTACGCAGTCTCGTCCTCGCTGTCCGGAGTTGAGTTCTCGGTACTGCAACCCGGAGTCGTCTCCAACATCGACCAGATCCGCTGGAAAGACAGCAACGTAACGGACAACGCAAGGGGCAAGCATTGAACGACATACTCAACGTCCGGATCAAGGCCGGTTATGGCACCGAGCCCATTCTGGAAGACGTACAGTTTGACCTGCAGCAGGGCGAGCGGCTAGGCCTGGTCGGAACCAGTGGCGCGGGCAAGAGCACGCTGGTCCTCGCCCTGATGGGCCTGCTGCCCTGGCGGCGCGGCTGGATCAAAGGCGAGGTCGTGCTGGAAGGCGTCAACCTGTTGGCGCTCAATGAGCGTCAGGCCCGCCAGGTCCGGGGCAAACGCATCGCGCTCGTGCCGCAAAGTCCGCTCAGCGCCCTGAACAGCGCATTGAGTCTCCAGGCGCATTTTGAGGAGGCCTGGCGCGCTCATGAAGAGGGCGGTGGCAATCGTTTCAGAGCACGCATCAAGGAGCTGCTGCAGAAGGTCCGCCTTCCCGCCGAAGGACACTTCCTCAGCCGCAAGCCGGGCGAGATCAGTGTCGGCCAGGCACAGCGCGTGGTGCTGGCTCTGGCTCTGTTGCACCGGCCCTCCGTCCTGATTGCCGACGAGCCCACCAGTGCGCTCGATCCTTCCACCCAGGTCGAGATCCTTGAGCTGCTGCGGCAGAGCAATCGCGAAGACGGCACAACCGTGCTCTACATCTCTCATGACCTGCTCTCGGTCCTCCAACTGTGCGACCGCATGGCGGTCCTGCAGGAGGGGCGAATCGTGGAGTGTCTGCCGGTCGACCGCATCGAGGAACTGGCCCGCCATCCCGCGACGCTGGCCCTCTTGCGTACTCTGCCGGTCCCACCCAGCGTCCTTCGGAAGTATGCGGAGCGCAGGGTTGCCAGTCCGTCCACAAGTCAGGGATTGCTCCAGTTTCAAGCTCCTCAAGGTGCTGCCACACAGGCTTCGGTTTCGCCTGATAAGCCTTCCGGCGGCACCAATCCTTCAGGACAGCCCAGCGAAATAATTCCTTTCTCTCCCCAATCCGTGCGTCGTAGTACAACTTCCGCGTACTAGTGACCTTTGGTGGTTACCACTACGCTCAGAGGGTCAGGGGCAGTGCACTTGATCACGATCAAGCCCCGATGAGTCAGCGAGACAAAGCCTTCAAGATCCGGGCCACTCGCCCCGTGCCAAGAATCCTTCTGCTTCCGTGCAGCCACCCGAGCGGTAAGGGCGCCGGTTGCTAAACATAGATCTCTTATCTGGAATTTCTGGAGCACTTTCGTCATGACACGTCTGCCTAAATTTTTTACTTCTTTGATTCCTCTCGCCGGCCTCTTTTCCGTGCCGGCTCTCGCCCTTGCCCAAAACCCAAAGCTGTCTTCTGACCTGCAGGCTCTCCTGGCTCCCGCACCTACTCCCTCGGCTGCCGTCTCCAGGCTGGCTGTCCCTGCCGCTGCGGCAGTCAGCGCCAAGCCTTCCAGCATGCCGTTGATCATTCAGTACAAGGCCAGCCCCACGGCAACGGATACCGCGCTCATCAGCACGCTGCTCGGCACCGATGTCACCCAGTTGACGTCGATCAATGCGCTTGCGGCGACGCTACCGCTTTCCTCGCTCACCACGCTGACCAGCCAGGCCAACGTGACCTACATCACCCCCAACCGTCCGCTGGGCGCACGTCAGTCCGGCACCTCCGTGGCCCAGTACACGACGGAGCCCATCAACGCGAACGCAGTCTGGGCGCAGGGTTACAACGGCACAGGTATCGGCGTTGCAGTCATCGATAGCGGCATCAATTCGCAGGTCGACGATCTCGCCGGCAACGGCTTCATTCTCAACCTCTTCTCCCGCGTGGTCTGGAGCCAGAGCTTCGTTCCCACCGCTCCGTATGACGCCAACGACTACTACGGTCACGGCACGCACGTCGCCGGCCTCATCGCAGGCAACGGCAGCGACTCCACCGGCAAGAAGTACTACCGCACCTTCTCCGGCGTCGCGCCCAACTCTTACCTGATCAACCTGCGCGTGCTCGACGAGAACGGCCAGGGCTCAGACACGTCCGTGATCAACGCCATCCAGACTGCCATCAAGCTCAAGAACCTGCTCAACATCAAGGTCATCAACCTCTCGCTCGGCCGTCCCATCTATGAGAGCTACAAGCTCGATCCTCTCTGCCAGGCCGTCGAGCAGGCCTACCGCGCCGGCATCACCGTCGTCGTAGCCGCAGGCAACGACGGACGTGATCTTGCTCTGAACAGCGAAGGCTACGGCACGATCGAAGCCCCAGGCAACGATCCCTACGTGCTCACCGTCGGCGCCGTCAACACCAACGGCTCGGCCAGCATCCAGGACGACGTCATGGCCAGCTACAGCTCCAAGGGCCCCACGTTCATCGACCACTTCAGCAAGCCTGACCTCATCGCTCCGGGCAACCTGGTCAGCAGCCTCAAGTTCAGCAACGATCCCCTGGCCGTCAACAACCCCACCTTCGTCACGCTGAACTCCTCCTACATCACCAACGGCAACAGCAAGTCCTCCAAGGACTACTTCCCCCTCAGCGGTACCAGCATGGCGACGGGCGTCACCAGCGGAGCAGTCGCTCTCCTGCTTGACGCACAGCCGAACATGACACCGGATCAGGTCAAGGCGTTCATGATGCGGAACGCCAACCGCACCTACATGCCCGTGACCAGCAAGGTCACGGATCCCACCACCGGCACCACCTACACCGCACATAACGACGCGCTCACTATCGGCGCAGGTTACCTCGATATCCAGGCCACCCTGGCGGACGTCAAGGCCAACCTCAAGCGCATCCCCACGGGCAACGCAATGTCGCCCGTGGCCACCTACAACCCTGACACCAACACGGTCACCCTGGTGACGGATCAGACGGCCCTCTGGGGCGCAACCGCTCTCTGGGGCGCTTCCAATGTCTACGGAGCCAGTGCATTTGCCGCTCCCGTAGGCGGCCAGACGGCTCTCTGGGGCGCAACCGCTCTCTGGGGCGCGAACGATCCGGCAGCCTTCACCGCTCTCTGGGGCGCGACGGCTCTCTGGGGCGCTTCGTCACCTGCCGCACAGACCGCTCTCTGGGGCGCAACCACCGATGAGAGCAACGGCTCGACCGCTCTCTGGGGCGCTTCGACCGTCAACGGATCCACCGCTCTCTGGGGTGCAACCGCACCGTACGAAAACTAACGCACCTTCACCTGATACGGCTTCCTGTTGACAAGGCAGATGATCCAGCCGACTCGGCTCCGGAGACGTAACTCTAATCTGATACATTCGGGGCAGCCAGTTGACTTAAACTGGGTGCCCCGAATGATTTCCTCTCCTGTCTTCACATCCCGCCCCCCCGGCAAGTGGCGCACCCTGTGCGCTTCAGGCGCGCTCTATCTCGTTTCAGCGATCCGCACCATGAGCGCCCAAGCCCCTCCCCAGCCGAAGACGTCAACCTTGGCCGCTGGACTGCTGCAGATAAATCTTGCCTCCAACGCTCTGATCTCTGTCAGCTTCCTGGCACTCTCCGTCATCATGCTGGTCCTCTGGAAGCGCTCCGGCAAGAATCTCCCGCACCCCTGGGTTGTCGGGACCTTCGGCCTGTTTGTCCTGGCCTGCGCCTTGAGTCAGGCAATGCAGCTTCTGATCGTGCTGCATCCGCTCTCCTGGATGATCGGCACCATCGAGATTCTCACAACTGCGCTGGCGCTTTGCATCATCCTGCTTCTGCCCCGCATGGTTCGCGATTTCATCGAGCTCTTCCGCTCCGCCGGCCACAGTCAGCAGAACGAGGCTCGCTTCCTCGCCACCGCCGAAAGCAGCATGGACGCCGTCTTCCTGCTCGACGCAGTCCGCGATCCGGCTGGCGAAATTGAAGACTTTCGCTTTACCTATCTCAATCAGCGCGCGCAGCAACTGTTCAATATCCCGAACAACGATGTCGTCGTAGGAGCGAAGCTCTGCGAGCTTCTGCCCAGCTACCGCAGCGAAGGCTTCTTCGATCAGTACAAGCAGGTCGTCCTCACCGGCAAGCCAAGCACATCCGAGTTCTCCATCAAGGATGCGCAGATTAACGCCACCTGGCTTCGCTACTCGATCGTCAAGCTGGCGGACGGAATAGCCGTTGCCGCATCCGACCTCACAAGCCAGAAGGAGGCGGAGAATAAGATCCGCCACATGGCCCAGCATGACCCGCTCACCGGCCTGCCTAACCGCACGCTGCTCGACGATCGTATCCAGCAGGCCATCGAACGTGCCATCCGCTATCGCCAGAACGCAGCGGTCCTGCTGCTCGATCTCGACACCTTCAAGTCCATCAACGATACCTACGGCCACGCTGCCGGCGACGAGGTCCTGAAGACCGTCGCCGCCCGCCTTCGCAGCGCAGTGCGAGCCACCGACTCCGTCTTCCGCCTCGGCGGCGATGAGTTCGTCATCGTCCTCGGCGATCTCGCGACGAAGGGCCCCATCGTCGACTTCACCCGCAAGATCTTCGTCAGCCTCCTCCCGCCTATCCCCTGGGAAGATCAGGCGCTGAACATAAGCGCCAGCATCGGCGTTGCAAACTACCCGGGCGACGGAGCTACGCCTGAAGCCCTACTCGTCCAGGCTGACATCGCCATGTATCGCATGAAGCGCGGCCGCGCCTCCACGGCAGATCTTCGTTCCAGTCAAGGCGCTTGAAGCCTGCCGTCGATGTGTCGCAGGCGCTGATGTGCCCTGCCACAGTCTATGCGGAGCATAGACCTTGGCTATAAGTACATTTAAATTTACGCTGCCCGGCCAAGCGATAAATCAATAAATCTCCAGCAATTCCGTAGATTTACATAGATCTCTCCAAGAGATCTGACGGCAATCCATGCTTTGGGAACGGCATGCGGACAAGAAGAAAAACTATTGACATGAAGTTTTCCTCGCACTAGTGTTCAGACATTGCCGAAAAAGCTATTGCCACTCGTTCCGAACCGCGCTCCCAGCGGTGTTGCGGATGTGTAGTCCTACCTAACCTCAAACGGTTGTAGAGAAGCGGAACGGCCTTTACCTGGAACTTGTCAGCAGTCAGATACGAGCTTTGCTTCGATCTGTCGCAGTGCACCCGTAGTCGGAAATTTTCTCATCACCTGCTTTCTGAAAGCTGTCGTCGCGGAACCCTGAGATGGGGTGCTTCAGCCCATCTCGCTTCAAAACCGATTGATCCTCACCCACGCTGGAGGCTTAATGATTCTGAACGACCGCCGCTCACGACTTCTCTTCCTCGCATCGACCCCGATCATCGCAGTATCCAGCATGATGGCCCAGTCCAACTACGGCGCGGTGCGCGGAATCGTCACCGACGTCTCCGGCTCCATCGTGAGCAAGGCAGAGGTCACGATCACCTCTGAAGCGACCAAGCTCACCCGCACAACGACTGCAAACGGCTCCGGCGAGTATGTCTTCAACGCCGTCGACCCAGGTAAATACACAGTCTCCGTCAGTGGCTCCGGCTTCATGAAGACGGATGAGACAGGCGTGGTTGTTGACTCCGGCAATACGATCGCACTGGACCTTAAGCTGCGCATCGGTTCCGCGAACGACAGCATCGAGGTCTCAGGCGCAACGCCGATCGTAGACAACGGCACGTCCTACAACGGTCAGTTGATCGATGCGCAGAAGCTCCAGAATCTACCCAACCCCGGCCGCAACCCGTTCCTCTTCTCAAAGCTTGATAACAACGTAACCGCCGTGGGTGACCCCCGCTTCGTCCGCTTCCAAGACCAGAGCGGCTCTTCGACCATCTCCATCGCCGGCGCACCGCTAAGCTCGAACAACTACTCGATCGACGGCGTGCCCATCACCGACTTCAGCAATCGCGCCGTCATCATCCCATCCATCGAAGCGGTGGAAGAGGTCAAGGTCCAGGCCAACACCTACGACGCCGAGATCGGCCGCACCAGCGGCGGTATGTTCAACACTTCCCTCCGCGCCGGCTCCAGCACACTGCACGGCGTTCTCCAGGGCGAGACCCGCCAGACCAACTGGGGTGCTAACCTCTTCTTCAACAACCGCACGCCCACGACGGTCAACGGTGTCCTTCTACCGCAGACCCCACGCGGCGCGGCAGAGTTCTACAGCTACGTAGGCGCCATCGGCGGTCCGATCCCGCTCCCGCACATCCTGGGCGGCAACAATAAAACCTTCTTCTGGATCGCAGAAGAGGGTTACCGCCAGCGTTCTCCGTTGACGGCTTCAAACGCCTTCATCGTCCCGACCGTTCTTCAGCGCAGTGGAAACTTCTCTGAGATCGGAACGGTGACCGGCTCTGGGGCCGCGGCCGTCTGCGCCTCTGGCATCTGCATCAAGGATCCACTCACCGGTCAGTACTTCACCAACAACACAATCACTGCAAGCCGCATCAATCCAGTTGGGCAGGCACTCGTCAATGCCTATCCTCAGCCCAACACTTCCATAACAGCCTATGGAACACCTAACTTCAACGGCCAGGACACCCTTGGCGATCGCGCCGATGAGTTCGACGGCAAGGTATCTCACGAGTTCAGCACACGCTGGCTTGCAGAGTTTTATTACCTCCACTATGGCAGCAAGGAGCCAGGCGGCAATGCACTGACGACTGCTGCAGGAAGCTCCAGTTCCTATCTCCTCTACCGCAAAGTCGACGCCATCGGCATCCAGAACACGATCACGATTACGCCAACGACGCTGCTCACGGTAGGCTTTGGTTTCAATCGCTTCCCCAACAACACTTTGGATATCAGCAACGGATTCAACCAGTCCACGCTTGGCTTTCCGGCCAACTACGCAGCGGCCATCTCCAAGCCTGCATTCCCTGAGATCACGACCGACTCCGGACTCTCCCAGGAAGGCACTGCAAACTCCGGCCCTGCCGTCTACTTCTCCCGTAACTTCGTCGTTGGCCTCTCCAAGAGCCTTGGCAAGCACAGCCTGAAGACCGGCTATGTCTACCGTGCCATCAGCTTGAGCTTCACCAATATCGCCAATGGAAACGGTGTCTTCGCCTTCGATAAGACGCTCTCCGGTGCAACCGCCGCTGACATGCTCCTTGGCTACCCCACAAGCGGCTCTCTCGTCATCCCGGCTCCACTCGCCATCACGACCGCCTATCAGGCAACCTACCTTCAGGACGACTATCGTGTCACTCCCAAGCTGACGCTCAATCTCGGCATTCGTTATGAGTACGAGCCCGGCGTCCACGAGCGCAGCAACCACTACTCGGTTGGATTTGACCGCAACGCAACCTATAACGCCTTCAACTCCGGCGTCACAGCCAAGGGGGGCGTTGAATTTGCCGGACAGAACGGCTACCCAACCAGCACCGGCAACATGGGCAGCAAGTGGTCGCCTCGCGCCGGCTTCGCTTATGGTCTCACCCCCATGACCGTCATCAAAGGCGGTGCCGGCGTCTTCTACGCGCCGATCGTCTATAGCAGCACCCCGGCTTTGGCACCTGGTTACGTCGTGACGAACTCCATCGCCTCGCAGACAGGCGTTCCAACCATCAGCCTCAGCAATCCGTTTCCCAACCTTCAGACCAAGGCAACCGGCAACTCGAACGGGCTGAGCACAGGCATCGGAAGCACGCTCAACGTAATCGACCAAAGCCGCAGGGCTCCGCTCTATGAGTCCTATTCCCTGGCTCTCGAGCAGCAGTTTGCCGGTGGTATCGCTTTGAAGATCGCGTACGTTGGCGGTCACGCGCGGAACTTCTATAACGGCGAGAACATCAACCAGCTCCCCGATAGCCAATACGCACTTGGCACCGCGCTTTCCACCAAGGTCACCAACAAATATGCAGGCCTCGGCAGCTTCGGGACCGGTCTGGTCAATACCTATCAGACCCTTCTGCCATTTCCCCAGTTCCAGTCGATCACAGACTCGATCAGCAACGCCCGCTCCGACTACAACTCACTCGACGTCAAGATTCAGAAGAACTTCAGCAAGGGTGTCACCATCCTCGCTGCCTATACCTGGTCCTCCAACTGGGACAACATCTGGGGCGGCTCCAGCAGCAGCACGCTCAACCCCGGCAACAACGGCCCACAGGACGTCTACAACATCTCCAACGAATACTCCCGTTCCATCAATGACATCCCCCAGCGCTTTACAGTCGCCCTCACCTACGAGCTTCCGTTCGGCAAAGGCAAACAGTTCCTCTCCGGCGCTAACCGGCTTGTCGATGCGGTCGTAGGCGGATGGCGCTTCAATGACATCACCATCGTTCAGAACGGGTCTCCTCTCCCTCTGACCCAATCCACCAACTTCAACTCCTCGCTGGGAAATCTGACGCAGCGGCCCACAATCAATCCAGGCATTATCTCTGCCTGCTACACGGGCTCGCCGGAGAGCCGCATCAGCAGCTCGGTCAACAGGCCCTACTTCAACCCCAAAGGATTCACAACAACCCCCGCCTACGCTTACGGCAATCAGCCGCGTACCAGCAACTGCTACGGTCCTGGCTATCTCAACTCGGACCTCTCCCTCAACAAGGACTTCAAGCTGACCGAACGCATCCACGCAGAGTTCCGTGCTGAAGCGCTCAACGCATTCAACACACCAGAGTTCAACGCACCCAACGTTGCCGTAGACAGCAGCAGCGCAGGCCAGATCACCGGCACGCTCGGCTTCCCCCGCCTCATCCAGCTTGGAGGCCGCCTGACCTTCTAACTTCCCGCAGAGGCGAAATCAGGAGAAATAAGTTTATTTTCCAGTAATACTTGTGTTCTCCTGATTTCACAGACTCTGCAAAATTTGTAATCGCCCTGCTCTCCTTCAATGGAATCCTGATCTAGACCGAGCCGTCCCATCCCAAGACCAGCACTGCATCCTAACCGCGATCCAAATTCAACAGGAGTTCCTCATGTCCTCGCCCCTCAGCCTCCCCGGAGTTTCCCGCCGTTCCTTCATGCGCATGGCCTCGATCGCCGCAGCCGTCCCGGTCTTCACCGAAGCTCATTTCGCGCGTGCCGCTATGCTGCAGCAGGCAGCCAACCAGACCGTCACCACGGTCCATCACCCACGCGCCGCCATGCCTGCTGATGCGGTGCTCATCAACGCCAACGAGAACCCCCTCGGCCCCTGTAAGGCCGCATGCGACATCATCGCCGCCATCGCTCCCAAGGGCGGACGCTATGACATCGACGGCGAGACCGGCAAGCTCACCAAGACCTTCGCCGAGCAGAACAACATCCCGGAAGACCACATCATGGTCTACGCCGGATCGTCTGAGCCCCTTCACTTCTCTGTCCTCGCCTTCACCTCGCCATCCAAGAGCTTCGTCACCGCAGACCCGTCCTATGAGGCCGGCATGCGCGCCGCCATGGTCACCAAGGCCAAGGTCGTCAAGGTGCCCCTGACCAAGACCTACGCACACTCCCGCGACATGGCCACGGCCGATCCCAACGCCGGCGTCATCTACATCTGCAACCCCAACAACCCCACCGGCACCATCACCTCGCGTGAAGACATCGACTACATCCTCGCCAACAAGCCCGCCGGCTCGATCCTCTTGATCGACGAAGCCTACATCCATCTCTCGGATGGACAGTCCGCCATGGAGCACGTCGCGGCCGGCAAGGACGTCATCATCCTCCGCACCTTCTCGAAGATCTACGGCATGGCCGGCATCCGCTGCGGGCTTGCGCTGGGCCGTCCTGACCTGCTCGCCAAGATGCAGCCCTATGGCCAGAACGCCATGCCCATCACCGGCTCAGCCGCGGCCAACGTCAGCCTGCTGGACACGGACCTCGTCCCCACACGCAAGAAGATCATCGCCTCCACGCGCAACGATACCTTCGCCTGGCTCACCGCCAACAAGTACGACTTCATCCCCTCGCAGTCCAACTGCTTCATGATCAACACCGGCCGCAACGGCAAGAGCGTCATCACCGCCATGCAGCAGGAGAAGGTATGGATCGGCCGCACCTGGCCCGTCTGGCCCAACACGGTTCGCGTCTCCGTCGGCACACCCGCCGAGATGGCAAAGTTCAAGGTCGCCTTCAAGAAGGTCATGGACGCACCCGCAACCGCAGCGAACGTCATGCACGATCACGCCAACGATCTCAACACCCGCTACCTCTCTTAATCGAGAGCAAGCAGCAAAATAGAGAAGCCCCACTCATTGAGTGGGGCTTTTCTATTTGTATCGTCCGTAGTTACTTACCTTTGACGGCAATCACTTCAATCTCAACCAGCGCCCACGGTGCCGCAAGCGCAGCCACCTGGAACGCGCTGCGTGCAGGCTTGTTGGGCTGATCTTTGGTCCCGAAGAACTGCAGATAGCTCGCCTGAAGTCCTGCAAAGTCGAGCTTGCCGCCCTTCTCCGGATCGCCCCCCAGGAACACGCTCATCTTCACCACATCCTTCATATCGAGCCCCTGTGCCTTCAGCAGCGCCTGAATCTTGTTCAACGCGCTGAGCGCCTGCGTCTTGGTATCGCCATAGACAGCAGCCTTGCCCGTCGCAGCGTCCGCCGGGGTCACCGGGCTCGCAAGCTGTCCGCTCAGGTAAAGCGTGTCACCAGCCCAGACACCATCGGCAATCGCAGACTTCTCGTTTGGCTGCAGATGCTTCACCGTAACCTGCGCTCCTGCTCCAACACACGCAGCGCCAGCCAGCAGCGCCGCAGCAAAACTCATTCCAATCTTCATCGTCATACCCTCTCTCTTTCGTCGCCTAAGCGCGAGCAGCCTTTACCTTATCGTTGATCAGACCCACAGCCCGCAGGCTGCTGAGAGCAGCGCCTTCCTGCCACGCCACGATGTGGCTCACATGGCAGCCCGCGAAGTAGATCGGCCCATCCGGCTGGATCAGCGTCTCATAGCCTTCGTTGGTTGCAGTCGCAGCCCGCTTCGTCTCAGTCGGTGTACCGGTGCGAGTAATCGTCGCGGCCGGTCCACGTCCCTGGCCAGGGCCATACGCGCGAATCCACGAGCCTTCGTTGTACGGGATCTTGCCCCAGCCAACATAGATCGGCTTCTCGAGCTCCTTGCCATGTCCCGGGTGCAGCCGCTCGATGCTCTTGCGGCTTTCGACCAGTTTCTCCGGCATCGCCAGCTTGCCAAACGGCGAGTTCGATTCATCCGTATAACCGC
The DNA here is from genome assembly GCF_000178975.2 of Granulicella tundricola MP5ACTX9. Taxonomy (NCBI): domain Bacteria; kingdom Pseudomonadati; phylum Acidobacteriota; class Terriglobia; order Terriglobales; family Acidobacteriaceae; genus Granulicella; species Granulicella tundricola. The sequence goes on from NC_015064.1 coordinate 3,380,664, forward strand.
TCACCACAACGCCACGCTCAGAGAACATATTCGCGCTCGGGAACCAGATCGGGCTGCAACCGGTATTCACAAACTCCAGGCCGCCATAGATGTTGTAGTCCTGCTCCCAGAACCGCCGGCTCTCCCAAGCCACCTTGTACGCGCTCGCGTAAGTACACTCCTCGATGACCTTCTTGTACGGTGCCGCAAAGTCATTCGGCGTCTTCTTCAGGATCGTCAACGGCATCGCGCAGATGCAGTAGTCGGCTTCGATGAACTTGGCCACACCCGTCTGCTTATAGCCGATCTTCACGCCTTTGCCGCTCTTGCGGATCTCGGTCACCGGGCTGCTGTACTGCACCGTATCGCCCAGCGCCTTCGCAAACGCATACGGAATACGATCCATGCCGCCCACAGGCTGGAACATCGTCGCCTGCATATCGAACGTCTCTTCAAACAGCATGCCGTTCCAGAACGATTCATCCAGCAGCGTATGCATATCGATCGGATCGCTGGGCTCACCCACCTGATCGCCGGCGCCCGGCAGAACCTTGTAGCCCGCACGGTCGCCGCCCTTGTACTTACCCGCGTCGTCCAGCGACCCATACGTCCGCAGGAAGCTCAACATCTTGTCGCGGTCCGTCTTGTCCATCTCCTGATCCAGCGCACCCTGCTTCATGCACTTCATCAGCAGTTCGCTCACATGGCCGCGCGTATCGTTGATCGCCTGCCGCTGAATCACCGGCTTGCCGCCGTTAGCCGCATCGTTCTGCAGGAAGCTTGACCGGGAGGTATTCACCTCAACCTGAAGCTCAACTCCCAGCTTCTTGCAATAGCCCAGAATCGTCTTATGCACGGACGGCAGACGAGCCGGCCCGACGTTCTGGTAGTGTCCCGCATCGAACTCGCACGTCTGCGTCGTGCCATCGGTGAAGGTGATCTTGTCGCCTCCACGCACGCTCCAGTTGCGTCCACCCGGACGCTCCCGCGCCTCCAGCACCGTACACTCGTACCCCAGCGCCTTCATCTCATACGCAGCCACCAGCCCGGCGATTCCGCCGCCCAGAATGACCACCTTCACGCCATTCCCGGTGCCCGGAGCCGCGGCAAAGTTCGGTGCCTCCAACGCCTTGGCCGGCATCAGTCCCAACGACTGCATCGCGATCATCGTTGCGCTGTATCCACCCGCCTGACCAACCCGCGTCAGAAACCCTCGTCTCGTGATTCCCATTCCGTCTATCCTCCTGCAACCTGTTGAAGACATCACTATGCCGATCGTCTGAGTCTCGATCGAACACACGTCTCCGCGCACACGCGCAAAAGCGTCGCGTCCGGGAGCTGGAACCTGTAGCCAATAACCAGTGCTGAAGCAGTTGATGAAGCGGCGTACGCGGGATACACCTGTGGCTCACCGTTCAAAGCGGGTTCGCTTCGAACATCAAAAAACCAAGGCAAATTGTGGAGCCGTTGTCAGGAACTTTATCGTAATACGCCCTCAATGTCACGCATATTTCACATACCAACGCCGCACGCGCCGCTCTCATCTCCTGCGCGCATGCGCCGATAAGAACGAAGAGCCTCACACCAACGCACGCTGCCGGCTCCATCTCTTTGATAAGAAAACGCTAGGCAATCCCGGCTCCACTCTGGTCCTTCAACTGCATCGACTAAAGTCTCTACGACCTCTCGCTGCGACCTTTCGCAAGGAGCGCCTCCCGTGTTTCGCCTGTGCCCGATCCTTGTCCTCCGCAGAACCCTTCGAACTCGCCTCCTGCTCCTGCCGGTAGCGTGCGGCGCACTCGTCTGCCAGGCACAAACCTCCCACCCTCTCTTCCCAAAGACCTGCGTCCCGCTCCAGGCAACCCAGCGCTCCGTCGACGGAGTCTTCACAGCCCAGCCCTATGAAGAGACGGCCCTGATCCAGTCCGCACTCGATGCGTGTCCCGCAGGTCAGTCCGTCGAGCTCACCCCCGCACCCGGTCCGAACGCGGGCGGGCGGCAGAACACCTTCCTCACCGGCCCACTCACCCTGCCGCCCGGCGTAACGCTGCTCATCGACGCAGGCGTCACCGTCTACGCCGCTCCCAAACCAGACGAAGCCCGCCCAATCATCACAATCGCCCCATCCCCCATCCCCGCCGGCCTGATGGGCTTCGGCATCCTCGACGCACGCGGAGCCTCCCCCACCCTCATCGACGCGCAAGGCGCACTCACCATCTTTAAGCTCACCCTCCGCAACGCACCCGGCATCACCGTGCGTTACGCCTCCATCTCCGGCCTCCACATTGAAGGGGCAAAAATCGCCGGAACGCAAGCCATCGTTCTCGCCCCGGACGCAGCCAAAGTCGAAATCCTCCACTCCACCATCTCAACCGCAGCAAACCTCCCCACCATGACCGGCGAACTCTACGCCACCGATCCCACCACCAGCCCCGCCGAAGCCCTCACCACCAAGAGTCCCATCACCCTCAGCGCAGTCCTCATCCCACCCGATCCCACCTTCCCCATCGCAGCACCCGGCTCGCAGGTCGTCTTCTACGATGGCCCCATCCAGCTCGGCACAGCCTCCATCAGCGACACCCTCGCCCAACTCACCATCCCTCCCCCCGCAATCGGCACCCACCACCTCACCGCCTTCTACCCCGACGCCAACCTCTCCTTCGGCTCCGTCACCATCGTCGTCCCACAGATGACCCTCGAAGCCACCGGCACCACCGTCTACGCCCGCGCCCCCATCACCTTCACCGCAACGCTCGATCAACCCACCGCCACAGGCAGCATCACCTTCACCGACACCGCCACCCCACTAGCCCAATCCCCCCTCTCGCAAGGCGTCGCCACCACCACCACCAGCGCCCTCACGGTCGGTCCCCACACCATCAACGCAACGTACCCCGGCGACACCTCAGACACCCCCGCCCAGAGCCCGGACCTCCCCATCCAGATCGACCCCAACCCCACCATCACCGCCCTCACGCCCCTCACCACCGGCCAGCCCTACGGCACACCCCTCACCCTCACCGCCAACATCCTGCCCGCCGACGCACCCGGCCTCATCACCTTCCGCGACACCACCACCCAGACCCAACTAGGTCAGGCCCCCGTCTCGCAAGGCAAAGCCACCCTCACCAACATCACCAACCTCTCCGTAGGTACCCACACCATCACCGCCAGCTACCCCGGCGACACCGAAGACCTCCCCTCCATCAGCGCGCCCGTCACCACCATCGTCACCGGCATCGCCACCACATCATCCCTGTCCGCCACCCCAACCACCACCACCTACGGCACCCCCGTCACCCTCGCAGCCTCCATCACCCCCGCAGCCTCCACAGGCACCATCACCCTCACAGACTCCCTCACCGGCACCACCATCCAACTCCCCCTCAACAGCGGCACTGCCACCTACACCCCCACATCGCTCCCCCCCGGCACCCACGTCTTCACCGCCGCATACTCCGGCGACGCAACCCACGCCCCATCCTCCAGCCCCTCAATCGCCATCCAGGTCAACCGCATCCCCACCTCCACCCTCCTCACCGGCCTCCCCGCCACCATCCCCCAAGGCGCTCAGCCGATCCTCACCGCAACCATCGCCCCCACCTCCGCAACCGGCATCGTCTCCTTCCTCGACGCAAACTCCGGCCTCCTGGGCCAGTCCACCCTCACCAACGGCAGCGCCACCCTGCCCCTCCCACCCCTCAACCCCGGCCCCCACACCATCACCGCCATCTACAGCGGGGACACAGACGACACAACCTCAACCAGTCCGTCGCTCACCACCCAGGTCCCTCTTAACCCCACCATCCTCGCCCTCGCCGCCCCCACAACCATCACCTTCGGCGACACCCCCACCATCACCGCAACCGTGACCCCCACCACCGCAACCGGCCTCATCACCTTCACCGATTCAACCACCGGCCCAATCCCCCCCGCCCTCCTGGCAAACGGAACAGCCACCACTCGCCTCCCCATCCTGCAACCCGGCAGACACATCCTCACCGCCACCTACTCCGGCGACCCCGCCGACTCGCCCTCCACCGCCCCCCCAATCACCCTCACCGTCCTCCCCGCCGCCAGCACCACCACCCTGTCCCTAGCCCAGAGCAACATCCCCGCCGGAGTCCCCGTAACCTTCAACATCCAGGTCACCTCCGTCCCCGCAGCAAACCCCTCGGGCCAGATCGTCATCCGAGGCATCGCCCCCACCGGCCCCATCACCTTCGCCACGACCACCCTCACCAATGCCTCCGCCGCCCACGCCTACGCCACGGTCTCGATCGATTCCACCCCCCTCGGCCTCGGTACCTTCACCGCCGTCACCGCCTCCTACGCCGGAGACCCGGACGACTCCCCCTCAACCTCCACCCCCACCACCTTCCAGATCATCCCCACCCCCGTCGCCGCCACCCTGACCCTCTCGTCCAACCAGATCCCCATCGGCACCCCCATCACCCTCACCGCCGCCCTGACCTCCCCGGCTCAGCCCCCTACAGGCACCATCACCTTCTATAAAGACGGCCTGGCCATCGCCACCATCCCCACAACCAACGCCACCGCCTCCACCACCCTCACCCCCCAAGCCCTCGGCACCGAGCTCTTCACCGCCACCTACACCCCCACCGGCCTCTTCGCCGCCGCCACCGCCACCCCCCAGTTCCTCACCGTCACCCCACCGTTCTCGCTCGCCCTGACCCCCACCACCCTCACCCAGACAGCCCCATCCTCCGCCACCTCCACCCTCATCATCACGCCACTCTCCGGCTACTCCGGCCCCATCACCACAACCTGCGCCGTCCCCCAGCCCTACTTCACCTGCACCATCGACGCCCCCGCCCCCCTCGCCAACTCCACCCCATCCATCGCCGTCATCCATCTCGCCGTCGCCGCCAACATCCTCCCACCCAAAACCGCAAGCCTCACCCTCAAAACACCCTTCACCATCACCCTGGCCCTCCTGGCCCCCATCTTCTTCCGCCGAAAAAAACACCTCTGCCTCCTCGCCCTGACCTTCCTCTCCCTGTCGATCACCGCCTGCGCCCCCGGCACCTTCTTCGATATCCCCCTCGGCTCCAACGCCATCCTCCTCACCGTCCGAACCCCCACCGCATCCATCTCCACCACCCTCACCGTCAACATCACCAAGTAAACCCGCTACAATAGGTGCAGGCGAACTCGCGCCGGCCGCCAAGCCCGCGCTGTTCCAAAGAGCCTCGCCCGCAACAATGCCTATCGGAAAGCTGACGATCGAACTCTCCATCCCGCACGCCCAGTCGCTCAAGGACCGCCGGCAGGTCGTTCGATCGCTCAAGGACAAGCTTCGCCACGCCTTCAACGCCTCGGTCGCCGAGATGAACGAAGGCGGCACCCTCTGGAACCAGGCCACCCTCTGCGTCGCCGTCATCTCGAGCTCCACCCAGTCCGTCGCGCAGCACCTGGAGTCCATCGACAAGGCAGCCTCCCGCATCGCGTCCACCCTCAGTGCTGAGATCGCGGACTCCTACGCGGAGATCCTGTCAGACTAACGTTTTACGGAAGAAGAACACCATGCCCGAACATCGCGCCAGAACCTACCACCGCAACCGCGTCGCCCAGTCCTTCTCGGAGGAGATCGGCGCCATGCTGGAAGGCGAGCTCTCCGACCCTCGCATCTTCCCCTCCGTCGTCACCGAGGTCGTCCTTGCCCCCGGCGGCAAGTCCGCCCGCGTCTTCGTCGCCGTCACCGGCGGTGAAGAAGAGGAAGCCTCCACCCTCGCCGCCCTCACCACCGCCCGCGCCTTCATCCGCTCCCAGATCCGTGAGCGCATGGGCGTTCGCCACGTCCCCGAGCTCTCCTTCGCCATCGACCGCTCGGAAAAGATGACCGGCCGCATGGAAGAACTGCTGGACCGCAACCGCAAGCGCGAGAAAAAACGCGCCGCAACCGCCCAGCCAGAGCAGCCACCCACCCCTCCAACCACCCCGGACCCTGCCTGAGTCCGGCCGATCTCACCCACTCGTCATATATCTGTCGGAACGCGAGTCTGTTAGCCTTGTCTCGCTCAGGACAAACTCGCGTCCAAGCTAAAACTAAGCATTGAACGAAATCCCCCAACCCGCAGAGTCACCAGACCCGAACCCAGCCGGAACCGGTGAGCCGCAGCACCAAGCCCGCGCAGCATGGCTGCGTCACATCCTCGATCACCCCTTCGTCAAAGCTCCCGGCGAGATCATCGTCCTCTTCGGCGTAGGCCTCTTCCTCCTCCTCTTCGGTCTCATCCCCCACTTCGGCGGCGACCAGATTGGCCTCGTCGGCGCAGACGAACCACGCTACGCCCAGGTCGCACGGGAGATGCTCACCGCGCACGATCAGGCCTGCGGCGCCGTCCACGCCACCATGTTCCCGCGCAGCCTCCGCCTGCAGGATCTTGAAAACTCCTACCACTGCCTGACCTCCGGCACCGTGACGCCGATCCTCTACGGCCAGCCCTGGCTCGAAAAGCCCGCCCTTTACTACTGGCGAGCCATGAGCTTCTTCCGCGAGTTCGGTGTCTCAGACTGGTCCGCCCGGCTGCCCTCCTTCTCCGGCGCAGGCTTCCTCGTCCTGCTCATCTTCCTGCACATGCGCCGCTTCCGACCCGGCGGCCATCTCGACGCGGCCCTCATCACCTGCTCCTGCGTCGCCATCATCTCCTTCTCTCGCGGCGCATCCACCGACATGCAGCTCGCCGCCCCCTTCTGCATCGGTATGCTCGGCTGGTACGCCTGGTATGAGACCGGCAAGAAGTTCTGGCTCTTCGACCTCTACTTCTTCGGAGCAGCAGCCACCCTCGCCAAGGGCCCCGTAGCGCCGTTCCTCGCGCTCGTCATCATCTTCCTCTTCGTCGCCCTCCGCCGCGAGTGGACACTCCTCCGCCGCACCATCTGGCTCCCCGGCGTCATCCTCTACCTGGTCATGGTGCTGCCCTGGTACATCGCCGTCCAGCGCCGAAACCCCACCTTCGTCCGCCAGTTCATCCTGGAACACAATCTGGAGCGCTTCGCCACCAACCGCTACCAGCACCACCAGCCCGTCTGGTACTACGCCGTCGTCCTGCTCATCGGCCTCATGCCCTGGACCATCCTCGGCATCCGCGCCCTCATCGACGCCATCCAGATCTCCATCGCAGAATGGCGAGTCCGCCGCAAACGCGTCCGTTACCTCGGCCACTCCCGTGCCGGCGACGCCTTCCCTGAGTTCCTCGTCCTCTGGGCCATCTTCCCCATCGTCTTCTTCTCCTTCTCCGGCTCCAAGCTCCCCGGATACATCCTCCCCTCCATCCCGCCGCTCACCATCCTCACCGGCGACTACCTCTACCGCATCCGCCGCACCGGCCTCCCGCCCTGGCTCCGCTGGTCCCACGCCGTGCTCTGCGCCATCCTCGTCTTCATCCTCGCCCTCGCGCCCCAGCACATGAAGTACGAGACCCTGGTCCCCTCGGCTCCGTGGCTCATCGCCGCAGGCCTCTCTGCCGTCCTCATCGCGATGCTCGTCTCCTGGGCCATCCGCCGCTTCGGCATCGCGCAGGTCCGCAACGTCACGCTGGTCCCGGTCATCGGCTCCCTGATCTTCCTCCTCGGCTTTGAAGGCCACGAGCTGGACCTCAACTACTCCGCCCGACCCCTCGCCCAGCAGATCGCCCAGTATGCCCCCGCCGGCACCACCCTCGCCGTCCTCGCAGTCAAGCGAGACATGGACTACGGCCTCGCCTTCTATCGCAACCAGCAGCCCATCCACTACGGCCAGGACGGCGTCCCCGCCCAGGAGCACATCCTCGTCGTCCGCAGCAACGACCAGGCAGACCTGGACCGTTACCTCACCGGCCGCATCTATAAGCCGCTCTTCCTCTACGAATCCCAGGGCCTCGAAGTCTACAAGGTCTACGCCCGCACCACCCCACCCCCGGCACCCATCCCAACCCTCACCCTCCCGGACACCACCCCATCCGACTCCGACTCGACACCACCCCCCGACACCTCAGACGATCCCGAACCCAGCAAACTAGACTAAGCTGTACCCTGCGCCCGCTAGTCCCTAAGCCCTGAACCCTAAGCCCTGTTCCCTGAACCCTGAGCCCTGCGTTCGCTATTCCCTAGGCCCTAGGCCCTGCTCTTATGACCTCCCCCACCCCATCGCCGCAGCTCGAAACCAAGATCGAAATCCTCGACCTCCGGCACTTCAACGCCCGCCAGCTCCGCCCCCTGCTGGAAGAGCAAGCCCAGGTCTGGAAGAAGCGCCTCCGCTGGAACTACGAAGCCTCCACCGAGCTCCTCCTCAAGTACCTCGACCAGCAGATCCTCCCCGGCTTCGTCGCCCTCCTGCGCGGCCGCATCCTGGGTTACTGCTTCTGTGTCTACGAAGGCAACAAAGCCGTCATCGGCGATATCTACGTCCTCGCCGAAGCCCCATCCCGCCTAGCCGTCACCCACACCCTCATCCGCCATCTCCTCGAGGTCCTCGAAGCCTCCCCCGAAATCGACCGAATCGAATCCCAGCTCCTCCTCTTTGAAGAAGGCCAGATCTCCCCCGCCTTCACCAGCTCCGGCTTCACCATCTACCCACGCCTCTTCCTGGAATGCGACCTCCCCGCGACCCCCATCCCCACCCCGTCGCACGACATCCTAGCCACCGCCAACCTTGACCTCATCCCCTGGTCCCCCAACCTCTACCAGGCCTCCGCCGAACTCATCCACGCCTCCTACATCGGCCACCTCGACTCTGACATCAACGACCAGTACCGCAGCCTCCACGGCTCCCTGCGCTTCCTCCATAACATCGTCCGCTTCCCCGGCTGCGGCATCTTCGATCCCGAAGCCTCCTGGCTCCTCCGTGACCGCGCCACCAACGCCCTCGCCGCCGTCATCCTTTGCTCGCGCGTCGCGCCCGACGTCGCCCACGTCACGCAGCTCTGCATCGCCGGCCCCTACCGCGGCTACGGCCTCGGCAAGTTCCTCCTGCAGCACACCATGTCCCGCCTGCCCTCAGGCCACTACCGCGCCCTCACCCTCACGGTCAGTGAAGCCAACGAGCCAGCCCTGCGCCTCTACACCTCGGCCGGCTTCCACCAGCGCCTGCGCTTTGAGGCCCTCGTGCTCGATAAAACCGTTCACCCCGAGCGCTTCAAAATCCCCACCCAGGCCGAACCCGCTACCGAAGGCTCCGGCCTCTTCGCTGCTTTCTCCAGAAAAAAAGCCACACCAGCCCGCAACTGACCGCAGCCCCGGTCGTATCCAGAAGCGCGTCATGCACCGTTCCCGTCCTGCTCGGAATGTAGCTCTGGTGCCACTCATCCATGCTCGCCACAAAGGCCGTGCAAGCCACCGCAGCGATCACCGCCCGCCACCGCCAGGCCCTCCGCCCCAGGTCCGTCAACGCCCCAAACGTCAGCAGCCAGGCCCGCAGAAACGTCAGGCAAACCGTCCCATACCCGCAGAAATGACCTGTCTTCCGCAGATAGTGATTGATCTCCCCAGCCGTCTCATCCCGCAGCGGCCCGAACACCCGCTCCAGCACCGGCCGCAGCCACCCACCCGTATGATCCGCTGAAAACGTATCCGTAGACTCCGCCACAATCACCAGGCAAGCCACCACCACAGGCAGCCAAACCGAAACCCGCCCCCAAACAGACGAGTTCCGCATCCGCAACTCCAGCGGATCAGGCTTCTCCAAAAAAATAGATCGCATACGCTCAGCCTACCAGCGCAGGGCCCTCACCTCCGCTCCCTGGTCCAATGGCCTGCCCGCTAGGCACTAGGCCCTAGGCTCTAGTCCCTGATCCCTGTTCCCTAATCCCTGATCCCTTCCCTACTCCACGTGATAATTCGGAGCCTCACGCGTAATCACCACATCATGCACATGGCTCTCCTTCAGCCCGGCGTTCGAGATCCTCACAAACCGAGCCTTCTGCTGCAGCTCCTCGATCGACCCGCACCCCAGATATCCCATGCCAGACCGCAGCCCGCCCACAAGCTGATACACCATCGCCTCCAGCGGTCCACGATGCGGCACACGCCCTTCGATCCCCTCCGGCACAAACTTCGCCAGCCGGTTCTGCGTCGAGCCCTCGCGAGCGGTCAAATTCGGCCGTTCGCCCACCGAGATCTCGTTCATATCTTCCTTACCCTGGAAGTACCGCTCACCCGAGCCCTGCGCCATCGCACTCAGCGACCCCATCCCGCGATAAGCCTTGAAGCTGCGCCCCTGATACAGAATCGTCTCCCCAGGCGACTCATCCACGCCCGCAAACAGCGACCCCATCATCACCACACTCGCACCCGCCGCAATCGCCTTCGTCACGTCGCCCGAGTACTTGATTCCGCCGTCCGCAATAATCGGAATCCCCCGCGGCCCAGCCGCCCGGAACGCCTCTGAAATAGCCGTAATCTGCGGCATTCCAGCCCCCGTCACCATGCGCGTCGTGCAGATCGAGCCCGGCCCAATCCCAACCTTGATCGCATCCGCGCCGGCATCAATCAACGCCATCGCGCCTTCGTAAGTCGCCACATTCCCGGCCAGCAAACTCACGTTCGGGAAGTGCTTCTTCACCTCGCGAACGCTCTCCAGCACCCGCGAAGAGTGACCATGCGCGGAGTCGATCGCCAGAGCATCGCACCGGTTCTCCACCAGCGCCGCAGCCCGCTCCAGGTAGTCGCCCGTAGCCCCAATCGCAGCCCCAACCCGCAGCCGCCCCTGCTCATCCTTGCAGGCGTTCGGATACTTCAGCTTCTTCTGGATGTCCTTGACCGTGATCAGGCCCTTCAACTCGTAGTCGTCATTCACCACCAGCAGCTTCTCCACCCGATGCTGATGCAGAATATGCTCCGCCTCTTCCAGCGTCGTGCCCACCGGAACCGTGATCAGGTTCGTCTTGGTCATGACCGTGTCGATGGGCGCATCCGTCACAGAAACAAACCGCAGGTCGCGATTCGTCAGAATCCCCACCAGCTTCTTGTTCTTCGTCACCGGAACGCCGGAGATCTTGTACCGCCGCATCACGTCCAGCGCCGCCGCAATCGATTCATCCGGCGAAATCGTCACCGGATCAACGATCATCCCGCTCTCCGACCGCTTCACCTTATCCACCTCGCCCGCCTGCTGCACGATGGATAAATTACGGTGAATAATCCCCAATCCACCCTGCTGCGCCATCGCAATCGCCAGCCGCGACTCCGTCACCGTATCCATCGCAGCCGACATCAGCGGCGTATTCAGCATGATCCGCGAGGTCAGCCGCGTCTGCGTATTCACCTGCGTAGGAACTACGTCCGAGTAAGCAGGCACAAGAAGAACATCATCAAAGGTAAGGGCTTCGGGAATCGATTCAAGAATCATAGTTTTTAGGTCTTTCAGGGCGCGGGGTCCAGGGGGACCGCAAGGCAGCCGGGTTCGCTCGATTGTAGAGACCCCCCAGCTTCAGAGCAAATCCCGACCCTCGCAAACCCGGCCCATTTCAGCCACAAAAGCCGTTCTAGAACGCAAATCGCAGCGACAACTGCGCCTGCCGGGGATCACCCACACCCACCCGCAGAAACCCGCTGAAGTCGAACAGCGCCGGCGAGCTCAACGGGTTCAAGTTGTTGGTATTGTTGAACGTATTGAACACCTCAACCCGCGGAATCAGCTCGAACTTGCTGTCGTGGAAGTGGATCGGCCGAGCCACCCCAAAGTCGAACACGAAGAACGCATTGTCCTTCCGCAGGTGATTCCGACCGCAGTCCACCGTCCCCACAAACCGCGTGGCTGAATTGTTGATGCTGCAAGCCGGCCCACTCGCCCCCGTCACCGGGTTCGGATTATCCGTCTCCGGCTCAGCCGAGTGCTGCTGCACCCTCACATTCGCCTTGAACCCGAACGGCAGCTCCCCCAGCCCGAACGCATTGAACTTGTGCCGCTCATCCCGGTCCGCCAGCGAGTACTCCGCACCCAGGTTATAAAGATTCGCATACCGGAACGTAAACGGATCGCGCTCGTTCGAGTCGTCGTCCCGGTCCACCGAGTACGTATACTGCGCCTCAAACTGGTAGTGGTGGCTCATCCGTTTCCGCAACCCAACCGTCAGCCCACGATAAAGAGACTTCGCATTGCTCGCCGTATCGGTGATCGCACCCAGGTTCGGAAAAGGCCCCGTAGCCCCATACGTCACTGTGTCGGAGTTATTCCCAGGTACAGTGACCGGCCCGACATTCGGATTCAGAAACCGCGTCAGGTAAACACCCTTGGAGTCCGTAAAGTCCGCGAACGCCACATAGTCTTCCTTCACCTGCTGCTCGAACCCCAGGTTGAACGTCACAATCCGAGGGTTGTGATAGTTCTTGTCGAACACCGTCACGCCCGGCTGAAACGGAAAACCGCTCGCCAGTGGAGCGATCGGCAGAATCCCAGCATACGTCGGATTCCCATATCCGCTGAACTCGCTCACCGACTGCTGCTGCACCCCGTTCGTCGTAATCGCCCCAACCTGTGTTAGCCCATTCTGCCGAGCGTTGAAGATCCCAGCGCTCCCCCTGAACACCGTCCTCCCATTCCCCGCCAGGTCATACACAAATCCAAACCGAGGTTGAAACTGCTTCGTCTGATTCGGCAGATAGCCAGTAGAAGGAAACTTCGGATCGGTCAGGTTCGGCCCATACGCCGTCGCGCTCGGAGCGATCACCGGCTTCGGGAAGAACTGTGCCTCCCACCGCAGCCCGTAGTTCAGCGTCAGCCGAGGCAGCACCTTCCAGGTGTCCTGCACGTAAACCGCAGGCTCCTTGTTGCTGATGTTGGAATAGCCCGCCTGCTGCACCGTCACACCCGGACGAACACCCGCATCCTGCAGGTAAAGCAGCAACGGACTGCCACCCGTACACGCCGTCGAATAAACCACGCCACCGCACGACTGCACATTGGGCCCGTACGCCACACCCAGCGTAGCCGGCGAAGCATAGTGCAGAAACCCAACCGCATCGCCAAAGATATACCGCCCCAGCGCAAACCCATCGAACACCTGCACGTTGTGGCTATAAAGGAACTCCCCACCCATCTTGACCGTATGCTTGCCCTTCACCACCGACACGTTGTCCTTCAGGTCGTAGTGATAGAACGTCTCACTCGCTCCCGGTCCCAGGAAGAAAGGCTGCCCAAACCGGAACGAAGGAAAGAACCCAATCCCCGTATCCGGCACCGCACTCGGATTGATCGGCGACCTCGGCCTCGTCTCATGCCCATACGTCGCATGCGCCTCATTCAAGATGTGATCGCTCAACGTCGAAATCAAATTGAAGTTCGACGTCTGCACATGCGATGGCCCTTCCGTCCCATTCGCAGAAGTCCCATACGTCGACACATCGAACGTCTGGTTGGGATTATTCGAAAAATCAAAGTTGTAAGACCCATACAGCAGGTTCTTCGCATTGATGTTGTAGTCCACACGCCCGAACGCAGCAACGTTGTGGACGACGTGATCGACCCCTTGTCCTTCATCTTCCTTGAAGTTCGTCTTGTAGTAGTTGATCAGCACCTGCCGTTGGCAGTCGCCGTTCGCCTCAATCTGCGCATCGGAGATATTCGAGCCAAACACCGGATTCGTAATAGGGCAAGCCCCCGACCCCAACGCACTCGCGTTATAAGAACTCAGGTTCGCCCTTAGCAGATTCTCGTCGATCCCCTCCACCGCCCCAAAGTAAAACAGCTTGTCCTTGATGATGTCCCCGCCGATGCTCCCACCCGCCTGCTCGCGATGGAAGTTCGTCAGCGGAGTCCCATCGGAGGCAGCCGCGGTCAGCGCCTCCAGCCTCTGATACTCGAACACGCTCCCATGCAGCCTGTTCGTGCCCGACTTCGTAATCACGTTCACCACGCCGCCGCCCGTACGCCCAAACTCAGCGTTCGCGCCGCTCGCCACTACCTGGAACTCCTTCACCGCCTCCAGCGTAATATCCACCGCCGCCCGCTGCCCACCGGACTGCTCCCCGAAGAACCCATTGTTATAGTCCCCGCCGTCCAGCGAGATGTTATTAAAAATCCCCCTCTGCCCATTGATATTGATCTCATCCCCATCCGGCCCCTGCGAGATGCTCACCCCCGGCGTCAGCGTCAGCAGATCCTCGAACTTCCGCCCCAGCACCGGAGTCGTCGCAATCGTCGCCTCGTTCAGCGTCGTCGTAGACGAATCCGTCGTCACGTCGATCAGCGGCGCAGAGGTCACCGTCACCGATTCATTCCCACTCGCCACCGGCAGCATCAGCTTCAGGCTCACCGTCCGCCCCACCGTCAGCACCAGGTTTTCCTGGATCACCGTCGCAAAGCCCGCCTTCGTGATCTTCACCACATAAGGCCCCGGCTTCAACGATGGAAACGAGAACTGCCCCGACCCATCCGTCACCGCCTCATGCTTGGTATCCGTATCCACCTCATCGGCCTCAACCGCCGCCCCCTGGATGATCGCCCCCGCCGCATCCGTCACCGCACCCTGGATGCTGCCGTTCGTAATCTGCACCTGGGCCATCATGCTGCGCGGCCCATATCCCAAACCGATCCAGGACAGCAGGACCACGCCAAAGGCAAACTTCCGTGCGGACAAAAGCATATTCAGCTCCTGAATTCGAGTGCTCGATAAAAACAAAAAGGGAAACAAAAACAGGGGGGCCGATGACTGCGAAAGGAGTCATAAAAGAAAGGGGTTAGGTCTGCTTTGTGACGACAGTATCACGCCCCTGAGAAAAAGGCGTGTAAATTTTCCAGAGGAAAAGCCTCCCAAAACTGGGCCACGAACTCCGTCGCCGAATTTCACAAGTTCAGAACCCATGAATTATTTTTCTGTAGGCATGGATCACTCCAGGTGCTAAAACGTCGCATGGGATATCTAGGCCTCGACGAAACCACGATCAAAGACGACAACCTCTTTCAGCGCCTCTTCTGGCCCAGCGACCACGGCGGTGAAGCCGACCAGCTCGGCAAGCAGGGCTTCTGGATCTGCCTCGGCGTCGCCGTTGTCTCACTGCTCGTCATGCTCATGCAGGGGCATTGGTTTCTCGCACTGCTCACCTTCGCCTTCTACGCGCTCGGCGGCATCGGCGTCCGGGAGCATGACCAGCCATCCGCCATCCTCGTCGCCGTCGCCTACATCCTGAACGGCGTCGCCAGCGCCTTCTCCGGCATACCCCCAGGCATCCTCCAACTCTTCGCCACCCTGCTCCTGCTCGCCAACATCCGAGGCACCTGGATCGCCGCGAAATGGGCCGCGCACCCCGATCCCGACCTCATGCCCCAGCGCTTCAACACCACATTTTCAGACAAGCTCGTAGACCAGATGCCCGCCCGAGTCTGGCCCAAAGCGAAGATCCCCTTCTTCTGCATCGCAGTGATCTATATCCTTCTCACCGTGGCCGGAACCGTCTTCATCGCCGTCCTCGGTCCCGCCCGTCTCAAAGCCGCCCAGAACCCCACGCCCACAAGCCAGACCATCGAAGTCTCACCTTCGCGGTAATCACTAAAGCCTCACCGCAGTTCGAGCTTCGCCCGCACCGACATCACCTTCGGCAGATTGTCCTCAATCCAGCACGTCAACCCACTGATATGCGTCGCCACCTCCAGCCCCAGCGGCGTCAGGCTGTACTCCACCTGCGGCGGCACCGTCGCGTACACCGTCCGCAGCACGAACCCATCGCCCTCCAGCGCTCGCAGCGATTGCGCCAGCATCTTCTCGCTCACGCCGCCAATCCGCCGCCGCAACTCACTGAACCGATGCGCCCCATCCAGCAGCACCATCAGCACCAGCGACCCCCACCGCGAAGTCACATGATCCAGCACACCCCGTGAAGGACAGTCCGCACTGCTCAGATCGCCCTTGTAACCCTTCTGGGCACGGGAAGGCCGTTTGATCGCATCCAGAACATTCATGAAAGTAGCTTACCTCAAGGTACGTACTTACAAAAAGTTAGCGAGTGTCCTACTCTTGTCTCAGCCCTGATTGAGGGCAGCAAACGAGAGGAATACAACATGATCGTCGTCACAGGTGCCACCGGCAAACTAGGCCGCCACGTAATCGAAAGCCTCCTCAAAACCACCCCCGCCGCGGAGATCGTAGCCGCCGTCCGCTCGCCGGAGAAGGCCTCGGACCTCGCCGCTCTCGGCATCACCCTCCGCCAGGCCGACTACAGCCAGCCCGCAACCCTCCTCACAGCCTTCGCCGGAGCAGACAATCTCCTCCTCATCTCCGGCAACGAGCTCGGCCAGCGCATCCCCCAGCACAAAGCCGTCATCGACGCCGCCAGGTCCGCAGGCATCAAGCTCCTCGCCTACACCAGCCTCCTCCGCGCCGGCACCTCCACCCTCACCCTCGCCTCGGAGCACCTCGCCACAGAGCAGTATCTCCAGGCCTCCGGCATCCCCTACGTCTTTCTCCGCAACGGCTGGTACCTGGAAAACCACACCGAGCAGCTAGCCCCCGCACTCGCCCACGGAGCCATCCTCGGCGCAGCCGGTGAAGGCAAATTCTCAGCAGCGTCACGCGCCGACTACGCCGCAGCAGCAGCAGCCGTCCTCACCACCCCAGGCCACGAAAACAAGACCTACGAGCTAGCCGGCGACACCCCCTATACCCTCCCCGAACTGGCCGCAGAGGTCGCAAAGCAGTCCGGCAAGCCCGTCGTCTACAACAACCTCCCCGGCCCCGACCTTGAAAAGCTCTACCTCAGCTTCGGCCTCCCCGCCCCAGTCGCCGCCATGCTCGTCGATTCAGACCTCGGCGCAGCCAAAGGTGAGCTCGCCACCACCTCCACCGACCTCCGCACCCTAATCGGCCGCCCCACCACCACCCTCGCCCAGGCAGTCGCCGAAGCCCTCAAGTAACTCAGCAGGAGCAGGGCCGAAAGCAGTCGCTTCCGGCCCTGCCACTCTCAAAAGGGAGAACGTCATGTCAGTAAACCAGCCAGCCGTCACATCGGGACTCACTGCAGTGGAAATGCAAGCAATCGAGAAGCTCTACCGCGCGTTCAATGACCGCAACCCGGATCTATTGGACGAAGCATGTTGGCCCGATTGGCAAGACATCCCGCTCGCGCCGGGGCAGGAACCGGGCCCGGACGGGCTCAAGAAGCTGATGCCTTATTTCTTCGCGGCATTTCCGGACCTCAGGATCGAAATCGACGAGATCATCGGCGAATCCGGCAAGGCCGGAGTACGTGCACGCATCGTAGGAACGCATCAGGGAGAGTTCTTCGGCGTGGCCGCCTCGCAGCAGCCCATCGAAGTCCGTCTCCACGAGTTCCATCATGTTCGAGAAGGACGAATCACCCACACCTGGCATCTGGAAGACTGGTTCGGAATGTTTCAGCGCCTGGGAACCTGGCCGCCGTCGCGAGGCTAAAAATGGGCCATGCCGGCACTCCTGGGAGTACTACTCCTCAGGAGTGCCGCCAGCCCTCCTATTCCGCAATCCCCGCCGTATCCAGCGCCTTGGCCTCACGACCCGGCCGTCCAGTCATCTTCGTCCACAGCTTCGAGGGCCAGTCCGGGTCCATGCACGGCCTCTCCACCAGCACAAAGAACACAACGCAAAGCGCCACCGCTGGCACGCCGGTCACCAGCATCTGAATCGCCAGATTCACCGGGAAGCTCGCCGCCGGAAGAATCGCCATCCGCGTCACCTTGAACAGTACGGCGATGAAAGCGTCATGCAGCAGATAGATCGAGTAGCACATCCCGCCCAGCACCGCGATCCAGTGATTGCCCAGAAAACGCCGCAAGACTACGCTCCGCATCGCCGCCACGCAAAGAGCTCCAATCACCACCGGCAGCACCACATGCGGCCTGGCCTCATCGTGCCCGGCCCAGAACAAAATCCCCAGCGCGCCGATCCCCACCACGTCCCACACCCACCACGCCCGCATCGTCTCCAGGTCCAGCGTAAAGATATCCGCCACCAGCAGCCCCGCCAGAAAATATTGCAGATAGTAAAGGATGCTCATCGCAAACCGAGGGATCGTGCTGAAGGGCCCCTGGCACAGTCCAATGGCGAGAACCACCCCCAGCAGCACCAGCCGCCTGCTCAACGTATGTTTGATCCGGAACAGCTGCATCAGCAACGGTGCAAACACATAGAACTGGATCTCCACCTCCAGCGACCACGTCACCATGTTGATCGGGCTCATCTGCCCAAAGATCAGGCTGTGCTGGTACAGCAGGCTCGCCAGCAGGTGCCCGCCCATCGGAACCGAGGAGCCATGCTGATACACCGTCTCCATCGCAAAGATCAGCAGCATCGCCAGGATGTAGGGTGGCTCCAGCCGCGTCAGCCGCCGCATATAGTACTTCCGCAGCGAGACCGGCTTCCCACCCAGCAGAAACTGCCGCGCATACGGCAGCGCCAGGATCGTCCCGCTGATCACAAAGAAGATGACCACGCCGCGGTCCCCGTTCGCAAGGATCCGGCTCAGAGTGTCAAAGCGCGGCTCGATCGGAATAATGCGACCGGACCGGTTCAGCAGTTCGCCCATGATATGGAAGACGAACACCGAAAAGATGGCAATGAACCGCAGACCATCGATCTCCGGCACCCATCGACCATCTCTTGTCTTGCGCCGGAACCGGTCAATAATCATGCGATTAGGACAAGTATAACGGCATCCCCGCGCCATTACTTGAACTCAGCACACTTACGGAGTAGACTCGCTACTGCAGACGAATCCGTTCTGCCGCAGTACCTGCCGTGAACGAACCGGCGATGTGGCGGAAGAGACGAGTGGGCCAAAGCCCACTTTTTATTTGCTCTAAACACTTTTCGCCCTGCAAGCTGCATAACCATCATGCCACTCCAAATCGACACAATCCGGGCCACCGCAGAACGCGTCGCCGCCTCGCACCACTTAGAGGTCGTGGACGTGGAATTCTCTGGCGGGGCAAAGTTTCGCTCCCTCCGCGTCTTCATTGAGAAGGACGCAGAATCGCGCGCCAAACTGGCAGCCCAGCTCACAGCCGCGCAGGAAGCCTCGGATTCCGTAGAAGTCGGCTTCGAACTTCCCGTCCTCCCCTCCGGCGTCCCGGTCGAAAGCCTCTCCGGCGTCACCCATGAGGATTGCGCGGACTTCGCCCGTGACTTCGGCACCGTACTCGACGTGGAAGACACCATCCCCGGAGCCGAGTACACCCTCGAAGTCTCCTCCCCCGGCCTCGAGCGCAAGCTCGCCAAACCGGCTGACTTCGCCCGTTTCTCCGGCTTCCTCATCAAGCTCCAGACCTTCACCGCTGTAGACGGCAACCGGCACTTCCAGGGAAGGCTCACCGGCTTCAATCCTGAAGCCCAGACCATCGCCCTGGACCCTTCCGCCGTCAAACAGAAGGGCAAGTCGAAGAAATCCGCGGCTGCGCCTCAGCCTGTAGAAATCGCCTTCCAGAACGTCGAAAAGGCAAACCTGATCCCCGAGATTTAGACCAGACATCTAATCTCCGGATCGTCCCGCCCGCACCCAGCACCAGTAAACAGTTCCCAGTAAAAGGACGAGTGAGCAATGGCAAGTGTTCTTTACCAGTCGATCGAAGCATTGAGCCGTGAAAAGGGCATCGAACCCGCAGTGGTCGTCTCCGCCATCGAGGACGCCATCGCCCTCGCCACGCGCAAGTACTACAAAACCCAGGAAAATATGCGCGCGGAGATGGACAAGGACACCGGCGAGATTCGCGCCTACGTCTTCAAGACCGTCGTAGAAACCCCCGAAGAGATCGTAGACGAGATCAACCAGCTCGCCCTCGAGCCCGCCCGCGCCCTCGCACCTGAGGTCGAAGTCGGCGGCGAGCTCCGCTTCTATAAGGACACCACGCCCCTCGGCCGCATCGCCGCCCAGATGGCCAAGCAGGTCATCTTCCAGAAGGTCCGTGAAGCCGAGCGCGACACCGTCTTCAACGAGTACAACCACCGCGCCGGCGAGGTTCTCAACGCCACCGTCAAGCGCCTCGAGCCCATGGACGTCATCTTCGACCTCGGCAAAGCAGAAGCCCGCATGCCCAAGCGCGAGCAGTCCCGCCTGGAGCAGTTTGCCGTCGGCGAGCGCGTCCGTGTCGTCCTTCTCCGCGTTGACCGCGCCGCCAAGGGCCCACAGGTCATCGTCTCCCGCGCCGCCCCTGCTCTCGTCCAGAACCTCTTCCAGTCTGAAGTTCCGGAGATCTACGACGGCACCGTCAGCATCCGCGCCATCGCCCGCGAGGCCGGTGAGCGCACCAAGATCGCCGTCATGTCCCGTGATAAGGACGTCGATCCCGTCGGCGCATGCGTCGGCATGAAGGGCATGCGCGTCCAGTCCATCATCCGCGAGCTGCGCGGCGAAAAGATCGACATCATCGAGTACTCGGAGGAGATCACCACCTTCGCCGAGAAGGCTCTGCAGCCCGCCAAGGTCTCCCGCGTCTCCATCACCGACCTCGCCGAGAAGCAGATCGAGGTCATCGTCGACGACACCCAGCTCTCCTTGGCCATCGGCAAGAAGGGCCAGAACGTCCGTCTCGCCGCCAAGCTTCTTCAGTGGAAGATCGACATCAAATCTGAAGAGGAGAAGCGCCAGGAGGTCGAGCAGCAGATGCAGGCCATGTCTGGCGGCCCCACGACCCCCATCGAGCAGGTCACCGAGCTCGGCGAGCAGATCCTCGAGAAGCTCATCGCAGCCGGCATCACCACGGTGGAAGCTGTCGCCGACATGACGGCGGAAGAGCTCGAACAGATCCCCGGCATCGGCGAAAAGACGATTGAAAAGATCTCCGTCGCCGTCCGCCACTACTTTGGCCAGTACGAAGAAGGCGAAGAACGTCCCGTCCCGATGGCTGTGATTGAAACTCCAACCGACACCGAGGAGACCACTTCCATGTCCAAAACCCCTGAAGAAATCCTCGCCGCCGAGCGTGGAACCGACCCCAACGCAGAGGTTCCCGTAGAGCTAGACGACATCTCCACCGAAGACATCGCAGCCGCAGAGGACGAAGAGTCCGAAAGCGATGCCTTCTCCGATAACGACGCCCGCGAAGAGGGCATCGAGCTCGACAACGACACCATAGACACCCTGGTTGATGAAAGCCAGGAGGTTTCAGACGAAGGCATCGATACGGACGGGCACGACCGTGGCTAACCCCCACGGCCGTACCTTCAACGAAATTGCTGCTTTTTCACAGAATTCAGAGATAATAACCAGTACACGCTATCCCAACTCCAAAGAGGCTTGTATGACCAGCTAAGGCGCTTGGGGCGGGAAACGAAAAAGGGACGGATGAGCAAAGTAAGAATCAACGATCTTGCACGTGAACTCGAAGTAAAGAGCCGGCCTATTCTGGACGCCCTCGAAGCCATTGGCGTCAGCGGAAAGACCCACTCGTCCTCCATTGAGGAGGACCAGGCAGAAAAGGTCCGCGCCTACTTCAAAAACGGTGGCCGCTCCAGCAGCCCCTCCCGCCCTGCCCAGCCGCAGGCTCCCAAGTTTGACCTCTCCGGCGTCTCCAAGCCCGGTGACGCCATGCGCGCCATCCTGGAGCGCAAGCAGGCTCAGGACGCAGCCCGCAACGCCCCGCCACCGCGCCCCGTCACCGTCGCTCCGCCCGCTGTGGCCGTAGCGCCGCCCGTCCGTCCGGCAGTCGCCGTCGCACCTCCGGTCCGTCCGGTCGTTGCAGCAGCACCGCCCGTCGCCGTGACTCCAGCCGCCGCTGCACCGGTGGCGACCCCGGCACCCGTAGCCCCAGCGCCCGTCGCTGCAGCCCCGGTCATGCCCGTCGCGCAGGCAGCCCCCGCGCCGCGCCGCATCGTGCCTCTGCCCAGCCAGGGAGCCCGCATCATCGCTCCTCCGGTCGTCGCAGCCCCCGCCATTGCGAGCCGCCCGCCCGCAGGCCCCGTCGTCGCAGCCCGTCCGCCCATCTCCGGCACTCCCGTAGCTCCCGCAGTTCTGGGCAAGCCGCCGGTAGCCGTGGCCGCCGTAGCTGCACCGCCCAAGTCAGCCGTTCCGGTTGCAGCAACCCCCGCGCCCGCCGCTCCGGCACCGGTCGCAGAGGCTCCCGCACCCGTCGTTGAAGCAGCCACCCCCGCTCCGGAAGCTCAGGCTCCTGAAGCGCCGGTCGCTCCGCCGCCGCCTCCCGGTCCCCCGGCACGCCGCATCATCATGCCGCAGACCGGTCCGCGTCCCATCTACACCGCGCCCCCACCGGTTCCCGGCGCAGCCGCTCGCCGTCCCATCTTTGAGCGTCCCCGTACCGGCCCAGGCTCCGGCCCCGGAACAGGCTTTGCAGGTCCCGGCGGCGCAGGCTCCCGTCCTCCCATGGGCGGTGGCATGGGCGCTCCCGGCGCACGCCGTCCCATGCACCCCACCCGCCCCGGCTTTGCCGGCGGCCCCGGTGGTCCTCCGCGTCCCGGCTTCACCCCCGGCGCACGTCCTGGCTTCCCTGCCCGTCCCGGCTTCCCGCCGCGGCCCGGCGGTGCGCCCGGCGTAGCTCCCGGACCTGGCGAGACCCCCACCGGCCTCCGTCCCGCACGTCCCGGCCAGCGCCGCGGCGGTCAGCGTTACGAGAAGGTCAAGGAAGGCCCGATGAAGGGCTTCCAGCCGCCACCGCGTTACGGCGGCCAGCCCATGTCGCGAGAGCCCCTCCCCATCACCAAGACCATCACGGTCACGGAAGGCATCTCCGTCAAGGATCTCGCAGAGAAGCTTGACGTTCGCGGCAAGGACCTCATCGCCAGCCTGCTCATGAAGGGTGTCTTCGTCACCGTCAACCAGTCGCTTGAGGGCGAGCTGGTCAAGGACGTAGCACGCCAGTTCGGCGCAGACGCCATCGTCATCTCCGTCGAAGAGCAGCTTGAGAACGAGGCCATCGAAGGCTTCCTCGAAGACACCACCGGCATGGTGGAGGTCACACGCTCGCCCGTCGTCACCGTCATGGGTCACGTCGATCACGGTAAGACCTCCCTCCTCGACGCCATTCGTTCCACGGACGTCGCAGGCGGCGAAGCCGGCGGCATCACCCAGCACATCGGCGCGTACAAGGTCAAAATCACCAAGCCCGATTCTCCCGCCTTCGGCCGTGAGATCGTCTTCCTCGATACCCCGGGTCACGAGGCCTTCACCCGCATGCGTGCTCGCGGAGCGAAGGTTACGGACATCGTCGTCATCGTCGTTGCAGCAGACGACGGCGTCATGCCCCAGACCCTTGAGGCCATCGATCACGCCCGCGCCGCCAAGGTGCCGATCATCGTCGCCGTCAACAAGATCGATAAGCCCGAGGCCAACGCAACCAAGGTCATCCAGCAGCTCGCCGCTCGCGGCGTCCAGCCGGCCAATCAGGGTGGCGATACCGAGTTCGTAGAAGTCTCCGCCAAGAAGCGTCTCAACCTCGACGCCCTCGAAGAGATGATCTGCCTCGTCGCCGATACCAACGAGCAGAAGGCCCAGCCTGATCGTCCCGCAGTCGGTACGGTCATTGAAGCCAAGCTCGATCGCGGCCGCGGTGCCGTCGCCTCCATCCTCGTACAGAACGGAACCCTGCGCCTGGGAGACAGCTTCATCGTCGGCAACACCTTCGGCAAGATCCGCGCTATGTTCGACGATCGCGGCAGGGCCATCGAAGAAGCCGGCCCCTCCACACCAGTCGAGATCCTCGGGCTGGAAGGCATGCCGGACGCCGGCGATACCTTCCTCGTCATGGCGGATCGCGACAAGGCCAAGGGCATCGCGCAGTATCGCAAGATGAAGGAGCGCGAAGCGCAGTTGGCCAAGTCCAGCCGCGTCTCGCTCGAAGGCCTCGCAGAGCAGATCAAGCAGGCCGGAGTCAAGGACCTCAACATCATCGTCAAGGGCGACGTGCAGGGTTCGGTCGAAGTCATCGCAGAAGACCTCGCCCACATGTCCACCGAGAAGGTTCGCGTACGCGTCCTGCACTCCGGAGTCGGTGCCATCACCGAGTCCGACGTGCTCCTCGCATCCGCATCCAACGCCATCATCATCGGCTTCAACGTCCGTCCGGATCGCAAGTCCTCGGAAGTTGCCGAGCGTGAGAACGTCGAGATTCGTCTCCACTCCATCATCTACGAGCTCCGCACCGAGATCGAAAAGGCCATGTACGGCCTCCTCGATCCCGTCTTCAAGGAGAATTATGCAGGCCGTGCAGAGATTCTGCAGGTCTTCAAGATCACCAAGGTCGGCCAGATCGCCGGTTGCCGTGTCACAGACGGCACCATCAAGCGCAACGCGCAGGCTCGTCTCATGCGCGAAGGCGTGGAGGTCTGGAAGGGCAAGATCAGCTCCCTCAAGCGCATCAAGGAAGATGTCTCTGAAGTCCGTGAAGGCGTCGAGTGCGGTATCGATCTCGCCGGCTGGAAGGACATGCGTGCAGGCGACGTCATCGAAACCTACACCACGGAGAAGCTCGCCGATGAGCTCGGAGCCAACACCGCCGAGTCCAAACGCAAGCAGCTCGCAGAGCTCGCCGCAGCCAAGGCCACCGAGAAGGAAGTCGAAGCCGCAGAAGCCAGCGTCTAGACCCTCGAACGGTGTCATTCTGCGCCGAGCGAGGCGAAGGTGGAGAATCTCCGTAGTTCGCTCGAAGCAGCAATCACTCAAACGAAGGCCGGGAGAAATCCCGGCCTTCGTACGTTTGCGGTAAAAAAGCAGGTCATCCCGACCGAAGGCGGCGCACTTGCCGCCGCAGTGGAGGGACCCCCGAATCGGCCTTAGCGGTTGCTCTTGCCCTCGCCCTCGCCCTCGTCCTTGCCCTTGCCCTTGCCCTTGCCCTTGCCCTTGCCCTTGCCCTTGCCCTTGCCCTTGCCCTTGCCCTTGCCCTTGCCCTTGCCCTTGCCCTTGCCCTTGCCCTTGCCCTTGCCCTTCGGATTAGAGGGGGCCTTTAGGCCCCCGTCAAGGGGCATCACTTGAAGGGGGCTTTAGCCCCGGGCCCCTCTTACCTGCCGCCGACACCCAACCGACCATCTCTGCCCACGCTGAAAGCCCGCCACATGCCTCTTCCCCACCGCCCACCCAAAAACACCCCTTTAGCCACAAATTCTTTCCATCCCACAGGAAACATACAAATTCTCGGCCTACTATGTCGCCCAGGGTACAGAACTGAAACATCCTTTTTTCATATCTTCCTCATCAGTACTATTCAGAGGAGAAAGAACGTGGCCCAGTACAAAGGACAAGTGAAGTGGTTCAACAACGCGAAAGGCTACGGCTTCCTGGGAAGAGACGGGGGCTCGGATGTCTTCTGTCACTACAGCGCCGTACAGACCGACGGCTATAAAAGCCTCAAAGAAGGCGACGAAGTTGAGTTTGACATCATCGACGGCGACTCCGGAAAACCCCAGGCCGACAAGGTAATCTGCTTGCGCTAGGGACGGGATGCTCCCAGATTAAGGTAAGGGTGAGGCCTCAGCCTCACCCTTTTTTGTGGTTCAAAGACAGAAGTCTCACCCCCATAAGATGCGTTACTGCACAACCGCAGGAAACTCTCCCCAGTCCGCTGGCTCAAACGGCATCATCCCCACGCTTTGCAGCAGGTGAACCGTCCCCTTCGCCGCCCCAAAGAACACATACCGACACCCCTTCAACTCCGTATCCACCAGCATGAAGGGGCTCCCGCTGTACTCCACAACACAGTCGATCAGAACGCAGTTCACGAAAGCCTTGCCGTCAAGCGCCACGGTCTCGCCGTCGATTCGCTGATTTTCAACCTTCTTCACTCAATCGCTCCTGGACAGGCAAGACAGGCAATCCGCCGATCCATAGCTTTGATTGTACGAGCCTATTCCCAGTCAACTCAAACCCCAAAAAAAACTTCACGAACAAGGGATAAGAGCTGGAGTTCCGCAAGACAAAGCTGAGAGCTGACGGCTGGGAGCTGACAGCTGGAAGAAACCCGAACCACCTCCGCACTAACCAGTCGGGCCTCCTCTCATATCAAAAGCCCAGAAGGGACATGCCAGAGAGCACAACAAAAGCGGCAAGCGCAGAAAATAGAACCACGGGAATGATCTTATCCATACCCTCTTCATCGTCCGACTCCCGCCCGACCTTAGCCCACGCACCCCGCTTCTAGGAAAATCACATTCCAGACTTATATGATGGGTGAGCCGACGCCATACCGAAAGAGAGCCAGCCACACATGCCCTTTGACCTCGAAGCCATCCAGTCCGCCCTACGCGACGCAAAACTAGACGGCTGGCTCTTCTACGACCACCACAACCGCGACCCTCTCGCCCTCCGCATCCTCGGCCTACCCCCCGACGGCCACGTCACCCGCCGCTGGTTCTATCTCATCCCCGCCACCGGCACCCCCATCAAGCTCGTCCACCGCATCGAGACCGGCCGCCTCGACACCCTCCCCGGCGAGAAAAACGAATACTCCTCCTGGCAGGAGCTCGAAGCCCGCCTCGCCGCCATGCTCTCCGGCACCACCACGCTCGCCATGCAGTACTCCCCCCGCAACGCCATCATGTACGTCTCCATGGTCGACGCCGGCACCATCGAGCTCCTCCGCGAGATGGGCAAGACCATCGTCTCCTCCGCCGACCTCGTCAGTGTCTTCGAGGCCGTCCTCACCGAGGCCCAGATCGAGACCCACTACGCCGCCCAGCAGCGCATCGACGCCCTCCTCGCCGAGGCCTGGCTCGAGATGGGCCGCCGCGTCCGGTCCACCGGCACCAGTGAGTACGAGATGGTCGAGTACCTCCAGCAGGCCCTCCGCGACAACGGCCTCACCTGGCAGTTCGGCCCCAACTGCTCCTGCGGCCCCAACGCCGCCGACTCCCACTACGACCCCACCCCCGCCACCTCCCGCCCCATCCGCCGCGGCGACTTCGTCCTCATCGACATCTGGGGCCGCCTCGACCAGGCCGACTCCATCTACTACGACATCACCTGGACCGGCGTCGTAGACCGCGAGCCCACCGAGCGCGAGCAACTCGTCTTCACCACCGTCCGCGACGCCCGCGACGCCGCCATCCACGCCGTCCAGGCCGCCTACGCCGCCGGCACCCCCATCCCCGGCTGGCAGGCCGATGCAGCCGCCCGCAAGGTCATCACGGACGCTGGCTTCGGCGACTTCTTCACCCACCGCACCGGCCACAACATCGCCATAGAAATCCACGGCTCGGGCGCCCACCTCGACAACCTCGAAACCCACGACGAGCGCCTCCTCCTCCCCAACACCTGCTTCTCCGTCGAACCCGGCCTCTACTTCCCCGGCGAGTTCGGCATCCGCTCCGAGGTCAACATGATCACCCGCCCAGGCAGCGCCGTCGTCACCGGCCGCATCCAGACCGAACTCCTCAGAATCTGAGAACGCACTGAAACTGCTATCATCAAAGGCTGAATGACCACCACGAACATACAAACGCCGGTCCGCCTCGCACGCCCCGAAACCACCTCCTCGGCCATGACGGTCGTCGTCCTCATCGCCGGCTGGCTAATCCCCGGCCTCGGCCACGTCTTGCTGAAGAAGCCCATCCGCGGCCTGCTCCTCTTCGTCTCCATCGTGAGCATGTTCGCCCTCGGCATCGCGCTCCAGGGCAAGATCTACAGCCCCAACACCGGCGACCTGCTCGACATCCTCGGCTTCGTCGGCCAGCTCGGCAACGGCATCCTCTACGCCCTCGCCAGAATGCTGGACTGGGGACACCCCAGCGTCCAGATCGCCCTCGCCGACTACGGCACCAAGTTCATCGTCTGCGCCGGCCTGCTCAACGTCATCTCCGCCGTAGACGCCCACTCCCTGGCCAACGGCAGAAAGGCCTCCTAAGCATGCTCTCCCACTTCAGCTCCGTTCTGCTCTTCTCGCTCTTCACCTCCGTCGTCTTCGGCATCACCCAGCGCGCCCAGCCCCGCATGATGCTCCGCTTCGGAGCCTTCTGCATGCTGCTCTTCGTCGGAGGCACCATAGCCGCCAGCTGGGTCATGTACCTCATCAAGAGCTAGCTCTTTGTCGAGACAAATCCCACATGGCTCTCAGCGTGGTCAGTGCGTGGTGAAGTGTGGTCAGTGTGTGGTGATTTCAGTGACGTTTTACGCGCAAATCTGAGCAATCTTGCCCACCAGACCCGAAGAAACAAGCACAAACACCGAAACAAAAGGTAAAACTCACCACAAATCCCCACAAACCCCAAAGTAGACGGTATTTGGTCTGACCACTTTCGCTCATCGGCCAAACCACACACTTAAAGAAAAAGCTCCACATCCGAAAGATGTGGAGCTCTTCGCCTTTACTGATCCCTGAAAACTGATCCCTGAAAACTGTTCTTACACCTCAGCGTTAGGATCGCCCTGCTCACCAGGAGCCGACTCTTCCATCTGCTTCTGCAGCTCTTCGCGCTTCTTCGCACGAGCTTCCTCGCGCTTCTGAGCCTTCTCGTTCAGTTCCGTCTCAGCGCCCAGCAGTTCGATCACAGCCATCTCGGCAGCATCGCCCTTGCGAGCATAAGTACGGACAATCCGGAGATAACCACCCGGACGCGTCGCATAGCGAGGCGAAACGACGTTGAACAGACGGGTCACAGACTCGTCCGTCATCAGGTAAGCCAGAGCCTGACGGCGCGAGTGAACATCGCCCTTTTTGCCCAGCGTAATCATCTTCTCGACGATCGGACGCGAAGCTTTGCACTTCGTAATGGTCGTCTCGACGCGGTCGTTCAGGATGATGGAGGTAACAAGATTGCGCAGCATGGCGCGACGATGAGAGGTATTGCGGCCGAGTTTAAAGCCGCCATTACGATGACGCATGATGATCTCCTTCGAGAGTGCCTTCTGGCATCTCGGACTACAGGAGGGATCAGGGATTAGGGATCAGGGATCAGTTCAATTGGTTGACGGTCGGTTTAGCTTGTCGAGTAGCGCATGAAGCATCTTGCCTACCTGATCCGATAAATCGTCCGCATCTTTTTGAAGCCCTGGAGTTCCATACCCCAACTCCCTCGCGATGAAGAGTTGAGTTTGTACTTCACAATTTGAGCCGCGGGCAATGCCGAGAAACTGTCTATATTCTCCACGAGACCCACGACCATAACCTTCTGCGATATTACTTGCTACTGAGACGGAAGCTCGACGGATTTGACTCGTTAAGCCATAGGTCTCATCTTTAGGAAAAGCAGCTGAAAGCTTATAGACCGCTAGGGTCATCTGTATTGCTCTCTGCCAAACGATAAGGTCTTTGTAGGAACCAGCCACATCTACCTCGATCGTCTGGGGCTCAAGGTCAGCTGTTCCCTGATCCCTGAGCCCTATTCCCTGCTCTTAGAAATTCTCAGGCTCGTTGACCAAGTCGAGATCATCTTCCTCGTCCTCATCCTCATCTTCATCGTCGTCATCGAAGCTGCCATAGCTGGCGGCGAGGGTGGCGGCGGGAAGAACAGACGTCGGTCCGGGGACAGGATTGCCATTCTCGTCGATCTTCATGCCAAGCGAGAGGCCCATCTGAGCAAGGATTTCCTTGATCTCATTCAGGCTCTTACGGCCGAAGTTCTTCGTCTTCAACATCTCGGCTTCGGTCTTCTGGATCAGCTCGCCGATGGTCGCGATGTTTGCATTCTTCAGGCAGTTGTAGCTGCGCACGGAAAGCTCGAGCTCCTCAACCGAACGGTTCAGGTTCTCGTTACGCATTGCAGGACCGTCGTGACCGTTATCATGACCGGCCTCCATCTCCTCCTCGAAGTTGATGAAGATCGTCATGTGATCCTTCAGCAGCTTTGCGGAGAGACCGAGTGCATCGGCCGGAAGAACGGTACCGTTCGTCCAGATCTCGATCGAGAGCTTGTCATAGTCGGTGATCTGACCCAGACGTGCAGCCTCGACAACGTAGTTCACCTTGCGGACAGGCGAGTGAACGCTGTCGACAGGGATGAAGCCAAGTCCGAGATCGCCATCGAAGTTCTTGTCGGCAGAGATGTAGCCACGGCCGCGCTTCAACCGCATCTCCATGTCGATCTTGCCACCTTCGGAGATGGTGCAGATGTAGACGTTGGGATCGAGGATCTCAACATCGGCATCAGCCTCAATCATGCCGGAGGTGATGACGCCAGCAGCGTCAGAACGCAGATAAAGCGCCTTGGGGCCGTCGCCGGCCAGCTTGAACGGAATCTGCTTCAGGTTGAGGATGATGTCGGTCGCATCCTCGACGACGCCGGTGATCGACTGGAACTCGTGCAGCACGCCCTCGATGCGGACGGCCGTGACAGCCGCGCCTTCGATGGACGAGAGCAACGTACGCCGAAGCGCATTACCAATGGTCGTACCGAACCCGCGCTCGAACGGCTGCGCGCTGAACTTGCCGTACTTCGGGGTGATTGTTTCGTTATCGACAGCGAGACGCTTGGGCTTCTGAAAACCTCTCCAAAGCATGGGTGTTTCTCCTTTTCCGGCACACATCGCGATGCATTTTGCGGTGGGCGGAGTGTTACGGTTGCCAACACATTGTCGGTACTACCAAACGGGTTTAGACCCACGTCCACAAAGGACGCGGGTCTCCCCGAAACTGCAACTCCAAAGCTTACTTGGAGTAAAGTTCGACGATCAGCTGCTCGTTCACCGGCAGCTGGACATCCTCGCGCTTCGGCAGCATGACAACCTTGCCGGAGAGCGTATCGCGGTTGATGTCGAGCCAGGTCACAGACTGCAGACCACCGGCAAAATCCTTCGCGGTCTCGAAGAAGCTGAGCGTCTTCGAACCTTCGCGGACTGCGATCTCATCGCCAACCTTGCATTGGAAGGAGGGGATATTGACCTTGCGGCCGTTGACCTGGATGTGTCCGTGACGGACAACCTGGCGAGCCTGGCGGCGGCTGGTCGCGAGACCGAGACGGTAGCAGACGTTATCCAGACGCGTCTCGAGCTGCTGCAGAAGCAGGTCGCCGGTGACGCCGGTCTTGTTCGCAGCCTTCTGATAGTAGGCGCGGAACTGGGTCTCGAGCGTGAAGTAGATGCGCTTGGCCTTCTGCTTCTCACGGAGCTGCAGACCGTAGCCCACAACCTTCTTTACCTTGCGGGACTGGCCGTGCTGGCCCGGGGGAAAGTTACGCTTCTCAACGGGGCATTTCTCGGTAAAGCACTTGGAACCTTTGAGGAAGAGCTTGACGCCGTCGCGGCGGCACATGCGGCAGACGGGTCCTGTGTAACGTGCCATTTGAATCTCCTGATTGATCCGGAGTGAACCAGATTTCGGTTGTCGATCGCTTTACAGGCCGGCAGGCCCTTCATCGCGATCCGTGATACAGCTATTTAGCTCTTAGCCGCTGGCTGTTAGCTAAAGGCTAAGAGCTAGCGGCTAGAAGCTGTTGAAGATCAAACGCGGCGGCGCTTGGGAGGACGGCAACCATTGTGCGGCATCGGCGTAACGTCGCGGATCGAACGAACGTCGATCCCCGCCGTTGCCAGCGCACGGATGGCCGACTCACGGCCCGAACCGGGACCGGAGACGCGCACATCGACCGAGCGGAGACCGTGGTCGCGAGCCGCATTGGCAGCGCCCACAGCAGCCTGCTGCGCGGCAAACGGGGTGCCCTTGCGGGAGCCGCGGAAGCCGAGCGAGCCGGAGCTCTTCCAGCTGATCGTGTTGCCAGTCTGGTCGGTGATGGTGACGATCGTGTTGTTGAACGACGCCTGAATGAACACGAGGCCGTACGGAACGTTCTTCCGTTCGCGCTTCTTGAACTTCTTACCCTTGCCGGAAGCTGCCTTGCCGGACTTCTGCTGATTCTGTGTCTTCGCCATTTATTTCGTCGCTTTCTTCTTGCCGGCAACGGTGCCCTTACGGGGGCCCTTGCGCGTGCGAGCGTTGGTGTGGGTGCGCTGGCCGCGAACCGGCAGCGAACGGCGGTGGCGAAGGCCACGGTAGGACTGAATCTCGATCAGGCGCTTGATGTTGAGCGAGATCTCCTTGCGGAGGTCGCCTTCGATCATGCCCTGCTTTTCAATGACTTGACGGATCGCGTTGAGCTGATCTTCGTCAAGCGTTCCAACCTTGGCAATGGGATCGATGTCGGCTGCGGTAAGAATCTTCGCAGCGCGAGAATCGCCAATTCCATAGATATAGGTCAGACCAATTCGCACCTGTTTATTGTTGGGTACGTCAACGCCGGCAATACGCGCCATAGAATTTCCTTTTCAAGTTCGGCTCCCAGCTTCGCCGGAGAACAGTTGATAAGTTGAGGGGTAAGTCGTCCAGGTTCAACGCAAGCCTTGATGCAAGCTAACTAGCCCGGACGGGCCCGTATACGAGTGACTGCTTAGCCCTGGCGCTGCTTATGCTTTGCGTTCTCACAGATAACGCGAACCACACCGCGGCGGTGGATGACCTTGCATTTGTCACAGATCTTCTTGACGGAAGCACGAACCTTCATAGTATTTCCTTCCTTATTCGCAAACTTCCGGGTAGAACCCATGAAGCTTACATCGCTACAGATGTCACGCGGATAACCGCATGACCGGGTAAAAGTCTGGGCTGGCTGGAGTTGAGCCTTGCTGCGAACGCTAGTTATTTATAGCGATACACAATGCGGCCACGGTTGAGGTCATAAGGGCTGAGCTCAATCGCGACGCGGTCGCCGGGGAGGATACGAATGAAGTTCTTACGCATACGCCCAGAGACGTGAGCGAGAGCCTGGTGCTTATTCTCAAGCTCCACCTTGAACATCGCGTTGGGAAGTGTCTCGACGACAACCGCCATTACTTCAATTGCATCTTCCTTCGACAAACGAATCTCCTGAAATGCTGAAACAGACAAACTGGTGCCGCTTTCGCACCATCTTCAATACTATCCCAGATGGCCGGGTTGTGCCAAACGCAATCCCAGTGCCGAGGGACTTACCGGGTTAGAACCTGGGGGCCGTCCTTGGTGATCGCTACGGTGTGCTCAAAGTGGGCGCTGTAGCTTCCGTCCACGGTGACGGCCGTCCAGCCATCCTTCAACACCTTCACCTCTGCAGCACCGGCATTGATCATCGGCTCAATGGCGAGGACCATGCCTGCCTTCAGCCGCGGGCCTTTGCCGCGGGAACCGTAGTTGGGGACCTGAGGATCTTCATGCATGGCCTTACCGATGCCGTGGCCGACGAACTCCCGAACCACACCGAACCCCTGCGCCTCGCACATCTCCTGAACGGCGGCAGAAATGTCTCCCAACCGGCCACCGACCACAGCTTCCAAAATCGCCGCCTCCAACGAGGCCTCGGTGACTTCGAGCAGCTTCTTCGTCTTCGCGCTGGGCGTGCCGATCGCGTAAGTCACCGCAGCATCGGAGTAATATCCATCAACAATCACGCCGCAATCGATGGAGAGGATGTCTCCATCCTTCAGCACGGTATCCTTGTTGGGCATGCCATGAACCACCTGATGGTTGAGCGACGTACAGAGTGCAGCCGGAAAGCCGTGATAGCCCTTGAAGGCAGCCTTGGCGCCAAAGGAGTCGATCTTTGCGTTGGCTGCTATCTCCAGATCCATCGTCGTTGCGCCCGCGACTACCAGGGGCTTAATTGCGTCGTGCACCTGCCGCAGCACGCGCCCGGAACGGCGCATCTTCTCAATCTCCTGCGGAGTCTTCAACATGATTGCCATAATCTTTAGCCTGTCACTCTCGCGCGCAGCATCCGCAGCGCTTCTTCAATCGATTCCGTGACTTCTCCAACGGATCGGTCTCCATTGATCTCCAGGAACCGGCCCTGTGCGCGGTAGTGAGGAATCACCGGCGCGGTCAGAGTGTGGAACTCCCGCATGCGCTCCTCGAAGATCTCTTCCGTATCGTCCTTGCGCTGCTCCAGCACAGACCCGTCGGTATCGCAGATACCGGCAACCTTAGGAGGATTCGAATAGATGTTGTAGATGTGCTTGCACTGGGCGCAGAGACGGCGGCCAGTGATTCGCTTGAGCAGGCCCTCCTGATCGACCATGATGCTGATGGCGACGACGGGTGTGGCGTTCTCAGGCTCGCCCGCGTCAGACTGGAGAAACGAGTCCAGTGCGTTGGCCTGGGCCAGAGTTCGCGGGTAGCCGTCGAGAATGTAGCCTGTGGCGCAATCTGTGCCGGCGAGGCGAACCTCGACCATCTGGTTAACAAGGTCGTCCGGGACAAGCTGTCCTTTGCTCATCAACTCATCAGCCGCCAAGCCAAGCTGCGTATGGCGTGCGCGATGATCGCGAAGGATGTCTCCGGTGGAGATCTGAGGGATGCCGAACTTCCCCATGAGGATCTTGGCCTGGGTTCCCTTGCCAACGCCGGGTGCGCCCAGCAGAAGAACCGGCCCAGGTTGAAAACCATCCTCAACCTGAGCCTTCGATGTGCTGTCTAAATCCACGGTCTCACTCACAGATGCCACTTACCAGCTCCGGCGGCCACGGATGCGGCCCGACTTCGGCGAGAAGCCATCGTAATGACGCATGATCAACTGCGACTCAATCTGCTGAACGGTGTCCATGGCCACGCCGACCACGATGAGGAGTGAGGTTCCACCGAAGTAGAAGTTCACGCCAAGACCATGCGTTACCCAGACCGGAAGATGCTCGAACGCAGCGCCGATGAGGGGGATGTGGTTGAAGTGGATACCACTGATGAGCAGCGTCGGGATGATCGAGATAATGATGAGGTAGACCGCACCAACGAGCGTGATGCGCGTCAGGACGTCGTTGATAAAGTCAGAGGTGCGGCGGCCTGGGCGAATGCCAGGAATGAAGCCGCCGTACTTGCGCATATTGTCTGCAATGTCATCCGGGCGGAAGACGATGGAGATATAGAAGTATGCGAAAAAGATGATAGCGACGATGTAGAGCAATTCGTAGAGTGGCTCGCCCGGCGCGATGGCGCGGAGGATGGGTCCGAAAAACGTCGTGTCCTGCAGCTTGGCGGAGCCGAAGAAGCTCATGCCTGCGAAGAGGAGCGGGGCAGAGAGGATTGAGCTAGCGAAGATGACCGGCATCACGCCGCCGGAGTTGACCTTCAGCGGCAGGTGGGTCGCGCCACCCTGGGTCATGCGGCGGCCGACAATGCGCTTGGCGTACTGGACGGGGATGCGGCGCTCTGAGCGCTCGACGTAGATGATGAAGGCGACGACCGCGACCATCAGGGCTACGAGGATCAGCAGCGCAATAGGGGTGAAGGCGCCCCATGCATTGGTGGTGGCCTTGGTGTAGAGCTCCTCAATGCCGCGTGGCAGACCAACCACGATACCGGTGAAGATCAGCAGGCTCATCCCGTTGCCGATACCGCGTTCTGTGATCTGCTCACCCAGCCACATGATGAAGGCTGTGCCGGCGGTCAGGGTGAGAACGCACATGGGGATGAAGGCCCACTTGGAGATCGTGACCATGGACTGACCGGTCTGGGTGTTGGTCAGGGTCAACGCGATGGCGGTGGACTGCACGATACCGAGCATGACGGTGACGTATCGGGTCCACTGCGTGATCTTCCGCCGGCCCATCTCGCCTTCCTTCTGGAGCTTGGCGAGCGGCTCATAGATGACTGTGAGCAATTGGAAGATGATCGAAGCCGTGATGTACGGCATGATGCCGAGCGCAAAGATCGTCAGCCGGCGGAGGTTTCCACCGGAGAACAGGTCGACCAACCCGAGCGCTGAGCCGGAGTTGTTATTGAAGAACTGCGCAAGCTGCTTGGCGTCGATGCCTGGGGTCGGGATATGTGCGCCCAGGCGGTAGATCGCGAGCAGGCCGAGCGTAAACAACACACGCTTACGAAGATCTTCAATACGGAAGATGTTTGCGATTTTCTCGAACATCGGAGTCCTTGAACTAGCTGATGAGACCGTGGGATGGAGCTATTCTAAACCGTTCCAGCTACAACCTAAAGAGAAACAGCCGCAGCCGGACCGAAGCCCGTCTACGGCTGGACTTCAATGACTAAGCGGCAGCTTCGTCAGCGCCTTCGCCGATCACAACTGCCTTGCCGCCCGCCTTCTCGATCGCTTCCTTCGCGGTCTTCGAGAACTTGTGCGCATGCACGGTGATTGCAGCGGAGATTTCGCCGTTGTTCAGGACCTTGATGAGGGAGTTCTTGCGGCGACGCAGACCCAACTCAACGATCTTGTCCAGGGTGAACTCGGTCTCGTTGTTGGCGGCGTTGAGCTCAGCCAGACGATCGAGTCCAACGACGGTGTACTCCACGCGGAAGATGTTCGTGAAACCGCGCTTGGGGAGACGGCGGTGAAGGGGCATCTGACCGCCTTCAAAACCGCGCATCAGGGACGAACCCGAACGCGAACCCTGACCCTTGTGTCCGCGGGTCGAGGTCTTACCCATGCCGGAACCCATACCGCGGCCGACGCGCTTCTTGTTTTCATTCGCCTTCTTGGGGGCGCGGAGATTGGAGAGATTACGAATTGCCATGATCTATTTCCTCGCTAAACGCCGGCCCGTTCAATCACGGACCGACTCGCATGTGGATGAAGCTGGTGATTAGTTAGTCGACGATACGGACGAGGTGAGGAACCTT
The DNA here is from genome assembly GCF_000178975.2 of Granulicella tundricola MP5ACTX9. Classification (NCBI taxonomy): domain Bacteria; kingdom Pseudomonadati; phylum Acidobacteriota; class Terriglobia; order Terriglobales; family Acidobacteriaceae; genus Granulicella; species Granulicella tundricola. Next base: position 3,417,079 of record NC_015064.1, read on the forward strand.
CTTCACCATGCCGTGGATCGAGGGAGTATCTTCGCGAACGACAATCTGGTTCAACCGCGTGAAGCCGAGGCCCTTGATGGTGAGCTTCTGCTTGGTCGGTGCGCAGATCATGGAACGGAAGTACTGGAGCTTGATGGTTGCGTTTGCCATAATTCTTCTCCGATAAATCTGGACAGCTAAAACTTAGAGCTCTTCGACAAGCTTGCCGCGCAGCGCAGCAACTTCAGCACGATCGCGCAGCTGGATCAGCGCGTCGAACGTCGCCTTGACCACGTTATGCGGGTTCTTGGTGCCGAGCGACTTCGTGAGGACGTTCTGCACGCCGCACGAGGTCATGACAGCGCGAACCGTCTTGCCGGCGATGATTCCGGTTCCTTCAGGAGCCGGCTTCAGCATGACCGAACCTGCGCCGAAGTGACCGAGTACCTGGTGAGGAATGGACGTCTCCGTCATGTTGATCTTGAACAGGTTCTTCTTGGCAGCTTCGATGCCTTTGCGGATCGCCTGCGGAACTTCCTTCGCCTTGCCGGAACCGTAGCCAACCACACCCTCAGCGGGATCGCCGATGACAACCAGTGCGGCGAAGGACATGTTCTTACCGCCCTTGACGACCTTGGTCACACGGTTGATGGAGACAACCTCATCCTTGAGGTTGAGACGGTTGGCGTCAATCTTCTTGCGCATTGCCATGATGTTCTCTCTCTTCGACTGGGTTACAGTCAACTACTTTTTACCGGCGCAACGAGAGCTTGCCCTCGACGCCGGAACACGGTCTGATTAGAAGTCCAGACCGGCTTCACGTGCAGCATCCGCAAGGGCCTTGATGCGGCCGTGGTAGAGGTATCCACCGCGATCGAATACGACTTTCTTGATGCCCTTCTCCACGCCGCGCTCCGCGATGAGCTTGCCGACCAGGCGAGCCGCCTCGACGTTGCCGCCGGACTTGGCCTCCTCGCCCTTCTTCCCCTTGGAGGAAGCAGAGGCGAGCGTGACGCCGTTCGCGTCATCGATCAGCTGGGTGTAGATGTGGTTGAGTGAGCGGTACACATTGAGGCGCGGACGCTCAGCAGTGCCGGCCATCTTGGCGCGGATACGGGTGTGAACGCGCTGACGAATTACATTACGCTGACGGGGTGAGATCATTTTGTTTCCTTCCTAGTAGCGTCCGCAGAATGCTGGGGACGTTCGGTAAAAATCTGGGCTGCCAGCGATCAAGCCAATGAAAGCCAGCAGCGAAAAGGTTACTTGGCGCCGGTCTTTCCGACCTTCTTCTTGAGCTTCTCGCCGGTATAGCGAACGCCCTTGTTTTTGTACGGATCGGGCTTGCGGAGCGAGCGCATATCGGCGGCAATCTGGCCGACCTTCTGCCGGTCGATACCGGAAACGGTCAGGTGAAGCTGCTTGGCGTCGATCGTGACTTCAATGCCGGTGGGGAGCGGGAACTCGATGGGGTGGGAGTAGCCGAGCGTGAACACGACCATATCCTTGCCCTTCAGCTCAGCACGGTAGCCGATGCCGACGATGTCCAGTTCCTTCGTCCAGCCCGTCGTCACGCCGGTGACGGCGTTGAAGACCAGGGCGCGGGCAAGTCCGTGAAAACCTGCCAGGGAATCGTTCTCGCGCTCGACGAGCAGCTCGTTATCCTTCTTGACCAGCGTGATGCCGGTCGGAACCAGGGCGGTGACCTTGCCCTTGGGTCCTTCGACCAAAACAGTGTTGCCGTCGACGGTGTACTTCACGCCTGCGGGTAGAGCAATCGGCTTCTTACCAATACGTGACATGCGAAATCCTTATAGGGGCTTGCGAGTCCTGTCCGAGCCAAGGCCCGAGCCATTCCACTGCAGCCAGAAAACAATAAGCAGAAAACAGAAAAGTGCGGGGCTACGTGTGCAGCCCCGTCACAACTACCAGACTTCGCAGAGGATCTCGCCGCCGACGTTCTCGCGACGCGCCTGGCGGCCGGTCATGACACCCTTGGGGGTGGTCATGATCGAGATGCCAAGGCCACCCTGTACGCGGCGGATCTCATTCTTACCGAGATACACGCGGCAGCCGGGGCGCGAAATACGCTGAAGGTCGCGGATGGCAGACTCGTTGTTTACGCCGTACTTCAGGTAAACGCGGATGACCTTCATGCCGTTCTCTTCGGTCGGCTTGTAGTTGGCGATATAGCCTTCCTCTTTGAGGATGCGGGCAATCTCGGCCTTGAGCTTGGATGCGGGGACGTCGAGCTTCTGGTGACGGGCGCGCATGGAGTTACGGATGCGGGTCAGGAAGTCGGCTACTGGATCAGTGAGGTTCATTCATTCTCCTTCATTCCCCGTTCGCCCGGAGTGTCTCTCCGGGAACCAGCGGGAATGTTTGCTGCGGTACTACAAAACTGGTGCAGCCGGAACTACCAGCTGGACTTTACGACACCCGGGATCTCGCCCTTGAGCGCAAGCGAACGGAAGCACAGACGGCAGCAGCCGAACTTGCGGAGGAACGCCCGGGGGCGGCCGCAGAGCTGGCAGCGATTGTGCTGACGGGACTTGAACTTCGGTGTCTTTGCATCTTTGACGCGTTTCGCGGTCGTTGCCATGATCTACGATTCCTATCTTCTTTGCTGCCTTGGGGGCATTCTGAACGAGGTCAGAAGCCATGCCGGCATTGGAGTGCCGGCGGTCTCTTGAGCTCTGAAAACCTTACGCGCCTACGCGGAACGGCATGCCGAAAGCCTTCAGCAGGGTGCGGGCACCGTTATCGTCCAGCGACGTCGTAACGATGGTCACGTTCATACCCTTCATCTTGTCAACCTTCGCGTAGTCGATCTCAGGGAAGATGAGCTGATCGCGCAGGCCGAGCGTGTAGTTACCACGGCCATCGAAGCTCTTCGACGAGACGCCGCGGAAGTCACGGACGCGGGGCAGAGCGATCGTGATCAGACGATCGAGGAACTCGTACATCTTGTCGCCGCGCAGGGTGACCATTGCGCCGATCGGCATGCCTTCGCGCAGCTTGAACTGGGCGATGGACTTCTTGGCGCGGGTGGTGACGGGCTTCTGTCCGGCAATCGCAGCCAGATCAGCAACCAGCGGGTCCATGATCTTGACGTTCTGGGTGGCTTCGCCGAGACCCATGTTGATGACGATCTTCTCGAGCTTCGGAATCGCCATCGGATTCTCGATCGCGAGTTCCTTCTTCAAAGAATCCTTGATCTCGGTCTCATACTTGGTACGGAAACGTGATGCCATGATGTTTACTTCTCTTTCTCCACGGTTTCGGGGTGCCATCTGGCCGCCTGGACTCTGCCCAGATGACGCGATTCGGCGTGTACCGTTTCGTGGGGTGAACCGTCGTTTAGTATATCGGGTTATTCACCCAAATGTCACGCGAAAGGTTGCCTGAGCCTCAGAGAAGCCCGGCAACCTCCCCGTTTACTTCTTGTTCTTGACCGGCAGAACGGCGTCGTTGGTCTTGGCAAAACGGACCTTCTTATCGCCTTCCATGCGCGTTCCAACGCGGGTGGGCTTGCCTTCGGAGTCGGCGAGCATCACGTTCGAGAGGTGAATCGTCGCCTCCTTCTCTGCAATGCCGCCCTTGATGTTCTTCTGCGGATCAGGCTTGACGTGCTTCTTCATCATCATTACGCCCTCAACCAGGATGCGGTTCTTATCCGCAAGCACGCGCAGAACGCGGCCCTTTTTGCCCTTGTCCTTACCGGCAATGACAACAACCTGGTCGTTACGCTTGATCTTGATCTTGAACTTCGGCTTCTCGTGAATACGAACTGGCATGGTATTTCCCTTCCTCGGCCATCTGTCGGAGCCGGAATCCGCGTTAGTTGAGACTAGATAACTTCAGGGGCAAGCGAGACGATCTTAAGGAACTTCTTCTCGCGAAGCTCGCGTGCGACCGGTCCGAAGACGCGGGTTCCCACGGGCTCCATACCGTCGTTGACGACAACAGCCGCATTCGAATCGAAGCGGATGTACGTGCCATCGCGGCGGCGATACTCCTTGCGGGTGCGAACGATGACGGCCTTGACGACCTTACCCTTCTTGACGGTGCCGTCTGGGGATGCTTCCTTGACGGCTGCGGTGACGACGTCGCCCAGGCCCGCCTTCTTGCCGAGTCCGCCGCCCAGCGGCAGGATGACCTGCAGCTTACGGGCGCCGGAGTTATCGGCAACTTCGAGCATGGTACGCATTTGTACGGACATGATGAATCTCCTGAATGTTCGCCGAATCCTCGGCCGAATCTTGCTGTTACCTGGCTAATGCTTACTTGGCGGCCACGGCGGTGTCGGTCTTGGCTGCAGCCGGCTCCGACAGGGAGGAACGGCGAACGATCTCTTCGAGAGACCAGCGCTTCAGCTTGGAGAGCGGACGTGCCTCGCGGATGCGAACCACATCGCCCACGCGGGCTGAGTTCTGCTCATCATGCGCGTAGAACTTCTTGTTGGACTTCATGACGCGCTTGTACTTCGGGTGCGCCTTGCGCATCTCGATCTCAACCACGATGGTCTTCTGCATCTTGGTCGAAACCACGATGCCGACCTTCTCGTTGCGGCGCGTTGCAGCCTGCTCCGTCGTTGCCGGTGCAGTGGTCGCGGGGGTGTTCTGGATATCTGCCATGGTTATGCCTTCGCTTTCTTACGCTCTGTACGCGTGCTCTTCGCCGGGGCTTCGTTCTTGACGACCGGGTTGGCCTTCTTCTCGGCTTCGATCTCACGCTCGCGAAGAACGGTTTTGGCGCGGGCGATATCGAGCTTCAGCACGCGGAGCTTCTTGATGCCTTCCTGGTTTCCGAGGCTCTTCTGGAAACGCAGGCGGAAGAGCTGCTCGGCCGCGGTGGTCTGCGTCGCCTTCAGCTCTTCTTCACTCTGAGTACGGATCTTTTCAAGTTCCATGACGAATCTACTTTCTTGCCTGAACGGCATTGCAGGGACTACTTGGCAGCTACGGTTGCCTTCACGTCGTGACGCATGACGAAGCTGGTTTTGAGGGGAAGTTTGTGGGCAGCGAGACGCATGGCCTCTTTCGCGAGTTCAGGCGTGACGCCTTCCATCTCGAAGAGAATACGGCCGGGACGGACGACGCAAACCCAATGATCCGGAGCGCCCTTACCCTTACCCATACGGGTTTCGGCTGGCTTCTTCGTGATCGGCTTATCGGGGAAGATGCGCAGCCAGACCTTGCCGCCACGCTTGATGAAACGCGTCATTGCAATACGGCTCGCCTCAATCTGGCGATCCGTAATGTAACCGCACTCCATTACCTTGAGACCGAAGTCGCCGAACGAGATATCCGAACCGCGCCAGGCCTTGCCCTTCATGCGTCCGCGCTGTTGCTTGCGGTATTTAACCTTCTTGGGACTGAGCATATAAATCCTCTGAACAAAGGCCTTGGCCCTTGTCTTTTACTTTGCTTAAGCCTGGAATGCCCCGGCGGTTGCGGTCGTCGAAGCACCCTGATCGCGGCGCTTGCGCTGCTCGTAGATATCGCCGCGGTAGACCCAGGTCTTCACGCCGATGATCCCGTAGGTGGTGTGCGCTTCAGAGAAGCCGTAGTCGATATCGGCGCGAAGCGTGTGCAGCGGCAGGCGGCCCTGGAGATACCACTCAGAACGGGCAATCTCGTTACCGTTCAAGCGGCCCGATACGCGGACCTTGATGCCCTTGCAACCGAAACGCAGAGCCGAATCAACCGACTTGCGCATGGCGCGGCGGAAGCTGACGCGCTTCTCGAGCTGCAGTGCGATGTTCTCGCTGACGAGCTGAGCATCGAGCTCAGGCTTGTTGACCTCGAGGATGTCGATGAAGACCTCGCGCGAGGTGCGCTTCTGAATATCGGCCTTGAGCTTATCGATCTCTGCGCCCTTACGGCCGATGATGATGCCCGGACGCGCGGTGCGGATGATCAGACGCAGCTTGTTGCCTGGACGCTCGACTTCAACCGAGCTGACGCCGGCAGCCTTGAGCTTCTCGCGGAGTTCAGCCTTAAGCTTCACGTCCTCGACCAGCAACTTGTCATAGCCACGCTCTACAAACCAACGCGACTTCCACGGCTTGTTGATGCCGAGGCGAAACCCATACGGATGGACTTTCTGTCCCATAGCTTCCCTTTACTCTTCCCAGCCGGCCGGTTGAGCCGGCGGCATAATGTTGCGACACTCTAGTTTATCGTCAAATGCGGTTCTGTCCAATCGAACAGGGCTCGCAACTACGCTTTGGCGGTCTTCTTGGCAGCAGCCTTCTTGGCCGGAGCCTTCTTGGCAGCGGTCTTCGTCGCAGCCTTCTTCGGCTTGCCCGCAGCCTTGGTCTCGGGAACCACCGGGGCCTTCGCCTCGATCGTCTTGCCCTTCTCAGCCACGGTCACGATGATGTGACAAAGACGACGCTGGTAGCGGAACGCACGGCCCATTGGAGCAGGGCGGATGCGCTTCATGCGAGGACCTTCATTCGCAATCGCGGTACGGACGTAAAGGTTATCGACGTCGACATCCAGACCCTTCTCGTCGGAGACGTAGCTGGCGTTCTGAATCGCGGAACGCAGTACCTTCTCGACCACCGGCGCCATGCGCTTGGTGCTGAAGTGAATGGTGTTGATCGCCTGCTCGACGCGCAGACCCTTGATCATGTCAAGGACCAGCTTCGCCTTCTGCGGACTGGTGCGCTGGAACTTTGCCTCAGCGCGGAACTCTTGAATCTTTACTTCTGACTTCGCCATGATGATCTTCCTTCAAACTCGTATACGGCTGTTACTTGTGCAGCGGACGTGCTGGATTCTCTGCTCGAAGCCCGCAGTTAGCGCGGCTTGGCGGAGCTTTCGGTCTTCGCGGAGTGACCCTTGAAGGTACGCGTCGCGGAGAACTCGCCCAGCTTGTGTCCGACCATGTTCTCGGTCACATACACCGGAATGAACTTGCGGCCGTTGTGGACCGCTACCGTGTGGCCAACGAAGTCAGGAAAGATAGTGGAACGGCGGCTCCAGGTGCGAATGACTTTCTTGTCATTCGTCTGGTTCATCACCGTGATCTTGTTCATCAGGTGCGCGTCAATAAACGGACCCTTTTTCGTAGAACGTGACATGCTGAAACTCCATCTGTTACAGGCTGAATACGACGAATCCGCTGGGCGCCTTTTGCCGTCTTCCGCAAGTACGCCCGTTGGACTTGGTGTAGCTTTACTTCCCTAACAACAAAAATCCAATTACTTCTGGCGACGATTGACGATGAATACATCCGTCCGCTTGTTATTGCGGGTCTTGTATCCACGCGTCGGCTGGCCCCAGGGGGTAACGGGGTGACGTCCGCCTGAAGTCTTACCTTCACCACCACCGTGCGGGTGATCGACAGGGTTCATCGAGACTCCACGGTTGGCAGGACGGATGCCCTTCCAGCGGTTACGGCCGGCCTTACCGATCGTGACATTCTCATGATCCGTATTGCCTACCTGGCCGATGGTTGCCATGCAATCGACGAGCACGCGGCGCGTCTCAGAAGACGGCAGCTTCAGGAGGGCGTAGTCGCCTTCCTTTGCGATCAGGTTGACCTGAGCGCCAGCCGAGCGGGCCATCTGCGCGCCCTTACCAGGACGAAGCTCGATGTTGTGAACGATCGTACCGGTGGGGATCAGGCGCAGGGGCAGGGCGTTGCCGACGAGAATATCGGCGTCTGGACCGCTCATGATCTTCTGTCCAACCTTGAGGCCGACTGGCTGAATGATGTAACGCTTCTCACCGTCTGCGTAGTGGATCAGCGCGATGCGCGAGCTGCGGTTCGGATCGTACTCGATCGTCGCGACAGTGCCCGGGATACCGAACTTCTCACGCTTGAAGTCGATCAAGCGAAGCTTCTGTTTGTGACCGCCGCCCTGGTGGCGGATCTTCATCCCACCGGTGTTGTTACGTCCACCGGTGCGAGGCTTGACGGCAAGCAAAGGCTTATGCGGCTTGTCCGTCGTCAGATCATCATTGACGAGCTTCGTCTGGAAGCGCAGCGTCGGTGTGATGGGGCGAAATGATTTAATCGGCATCGTAATTCCATTCTCCTGGCTCGTCGGTTCCGGCTATTTCTCAAGCCGGAACCCGCCAGTTAGGTAACTCGTACTTACTGAATCTTCACTGCTGTTCCACTGCATAACAACTGCAGCGTCACTGCACTAAATGCTGTTGAGGTACTCAGGCATCTTCTCGCCCTCTTGCAGACGGACATAAGCCTTCTTCCAGTCGGGGCGGTAGCCGGCGAACTTGCCGCGGCGGCGTTCCTTGCCTTCAACCGTAGCGGTGCGAACACCGTTGACCTTGACCTTGAACAAGCTCTCAACAGCCTGCTTGACTTCGGTCTTGGTAGCCTTGAGCGCAACCTCGAACACCAGGGTGTTCTGCGTCTCTTTGACGGTCATGCCCTTCTCAGTGATGAGAGGCCGACGAATAACAGTATAGAGGGTAGGCATTATGCAACCTCCTTCTCAGCATTGGCTGCGTGCTGGCGCTTGGAGATAGCCTTCTTCAAGGTCTCCTGGATCGCTTCGATCGCATCCTTCGAGAACACGGCGTGCTCGTAGCGAAGGAGGTCGTAGGGGTGGACCTCGGACGAGAGAACCAGCTCAACGCCCTGCAGATTGCGGCTGCCGAGGTAAAGCTTCTCCTCGAGCTTGCGGCTGGACTCAACCAGAAGCGTCGTCTTGCCCGTCTCGAGCTTAGTCAGCGCCTGGCGGTACAGCTTGGTCTTCGCCTCGGGAACCTCGAACGAGTCGACGATGGTGAACTTGCCGTCCTGGATCTTGGCCGAGATAGCCGAACGCAGCGCGCCCATCAGCTTCTTCTTGGGGAACTGGTAGTCGTAGGAGCGGGGCTGAGGTCCGTGGACCGTACCGCCGCCGCGCCAGATGGGTGTACGGATAGAACCGACGCGGGCGCGGCCTGTGCCCTTCTGCTTCCACAGCTTCTTACCCGAACCGGAGACGTTCTTGCGAACCTTGGTGGCGGCCGTTCCCTGGCGCATGGCTGCGCGGTAGTGCTTCACAGCCTCCCAGAGCAGCGCGTCGTTGATCTCGGCGTTGAAGACTTCGTCCAGGAGATCGAACTCCCCGACCTTCTCGCCACCGAGATTCACTACATTGATGTTTGCCATCTTGATCTCTCTTCTTGCCCGGGGTCGATGCCCCGGGCCCTAACGTTGTTTACGGCTCAAGCTGCAAGCCATTGTTGATCTTTACGAACTACTTCTTTTTGGAAGGAGCAGCCTTCTTGGAAGCCTTCAGCGCGTCCTTCGTGGCCGCACCGGCGAATCCACGACGCTCACGCGGCGGAGCCTTCGCCTTCGAGATCAGCACATAACCATCACGCGCTCCGGGGACCGCACCCTCGACGAGGATAAGGTTATCCTCAACGTCGATGGCGCGAATGCGGAGGTTGCGAACCGTGATCTGTGCATCGCCCATGTGACCCGGCATACGCTGACCAGGAAATACACGCGACGGGAACGAAGACGCACCGATCGAGCCCTGCACCTGGAACATGTGACCGTGTGACTTGGGTCCGCCGCCGAAGCCGTGGCGACGAATGACGCCGGCAAAGCCGCGTCCCTTCGAGGTGCCGATGACATCGACAAAGCGCTCGTTCTCAAAGATGTCGACCAGGATACGATCGCCGGCCTTAACCTCTGCATCCTCTGCAGACGCCTTCTGGATCGCGACTTCCTTGATCATGCGGACCGGGGGAACATTCGCCTTCGCGAAGTGACCGTTCATCGCCTTGGTGACCTTCGAAGCCTTCACGAAATCGACATAGCCGATCTGTGCCGCGTCGTAGCCATCCTTCGCCATGGTCTTGAGCTGCGTGATTACGCAGGGACCCGCCTTCAGAACCGTGACCGGGTGAACATCACCGCGCTCATCGAAGATCTGCGTCATACCGATTTTCTTACCGAGAATTCCAACGACTGACATATTGCTTTTCCTTTCCTCATCATGCCCTCTGGGCACTGCCGGACCAACTTTGTTACAAAACTTAGTTTACTTCTGAACCGTCTTGATCTCGACGTCGACGCCTGCGGGCAGGTCAAGCTTCATCAACGCATCGACCGTCTGCTGCGTGGGCTCGAGGATGTCGATCAGACGCTTGTGCGTGCGGATCTCGAAGGCCTCGCGCGACTTCTTGTCGACGTGGGGCGAACGCAAAACGCAGTACTTGTTCTTCATCGTGGGGAGCGGAATGGGACCCGCAACCTGGGCTCCGGTACGCTTTGCCGTCTCGACGATCTCACCGGTGGACGTATCAAGTACGCGGTAGTCATAAGCCTTCAGGCGAATTCTGATTCTCTGTCCTGCCATGGTGTTTCTCTTTTCTCGCTACAAAGATCGTTTGGAGTAGTCCGCCGGAGATCAACTTCTCGACCAACCGGCGGCCCTCGTTATTCTTGAACTGCCTTCAACTACTTGATGATCTCCGAGATCGTTCCAGCGCCTACGGTCCTTCCACCCTCACGGATGGCGAAGCGCAGACCCTTCTCCATGGCGACCGGCGTGTGCAGCGTGATCTCAAGCTGGATGTTATCTCCAGGCATGCACATCTCGGTGCCCTCCGGCAGCTTGGCCGAACCCGTTACGTCCGTGGTACGGAAGTAGAACTGGGGGCGGTAGCCGTTGAAGAACGGAGTGTGACGTCCGCCTTCTTCCTTGCTCAGAACGTAAACCTCGCCCTTGAACTCGGTGTGCGGCTTGATCGAACCCGGCTTGGCCAGAACCATGCCGCGCTGAACCGCTTCCTTGGCAACGCCGCGGAGCAGGAGACCCGCGTTGTCGCCGGCCAGACCTTCGTCCAGCTGCTTCTTGAACATCTCGACGCCGGTGCAGACCGTAGCCTGCGTGTCGCCAAAGCCGACGATCTCGCATGCTTCGCCAACCTTGACCTTACCGCGCTCGATACGACCCGTGACCACAGTTCCACGACCCGAGATCGAGAAGATATCCTCGATAGGCATCAGGAACGGCAGGTTGATCGCACGCTCGGGCTGGGGGATGTACTGGTCGACAGCAGCCATGAGCTCGTCGATCTTCGCCTCCCACTGAGGCTCGCCGTTGAGCGCGCCCAGAGCCGAACCACGGATGATCGGGGTGTCGTCGCCGGGGTAGTCGTACTTCGACAGAAGCTCGCGAACTTCCATCTCAACCAGCTCGATGAGCTCTTCGTCTTCAACGGCATCGCACTTGTTCAGGAACACGACGATGTACGGAACGCCAACCTGACGCGCGAGCAGAACGTGCTCCTTGGTCTGGGGCATCGGGCCGTCGGTCGCGGCAACCACCAGGATCGCGCCGTCCATCTGCGCGGCTCCGGTGATCATGTTCTTGATGTAGTCGGCGTGGCCCGGGCAGTCGACGTGCGCGTAGTGACGGTTCGCCGTCTCGTACTCGACGTGCGAGGTCGCGATCGTGATACCGCGCTCACGCTCTTCCGGTGCGTTGTCGATCGTGTCGAACGAACGGAACGTGTTGTTCGGGTTGTGCTTGGACAGAACCTTCGTGATCGCAGCCGTCAGCGTGGTCTTGCCATGGTCGATGTGACCCACAGTGCCGATGTTGACGTGAGGTTTAGACCGGTCAAACTTTTCCTTGCCCATAACAGAATCTCCTTAACAAAATCTTTTGTTGTTGCGCTTACTTCGAGTCCTTACCCTGGACCTTGGCAATAATCTCTTCGCTGACGGACCGTGGCGCTTCTTCGTACTGCTTGAACTGCATCGAGTAGTTCGCACGTCCCTGGGTTGCGCCGCGCATGTGCGTGGCATAACCGAACATCGTCGAAAGCGGCACACTGGCGCGAATCGCCTGGGTGTTGCCGACCATCTCCATGCCCTCGATACGCCCGCGGCGGCTGTTCAGGTCGCCGATGATCGTACCCATGTAATCTTCGGGCACGGTCACTTCGACTGCCATCACAGGCTCCAGCAGAACCGGCTTGGCCTTGCGTGCGGCTTCCTTGAAGGCCATCGAACCGGCGATCTTGAACGCCATTTCGTTCGAGTCGACGTCGTGGTAGCTGCCGTCGTAGAGCGAAACCTTGATGTCCACCATCTCGTACCCGGCCAGGACGCCGCCCTGCATGGCTTCCTGGATACCCTGGTCGATCGGCTTGATGTACTCCTTGGGAATCGTGCCGCCCTTGGTGTCGTTCGAGAACTCGTAACCCTTGCCCGGCTCGTTCGGCGAGAGGCGGATCTTGGCGTGGCCGTAGTTACCCGAACCACCCGTCTGCCGGATGTACTTGCCTTCCGCATCGGCGTTGCCGCGGATCGTCTCGCGGTAGTTCACCTGCGGCTTGCCGACGTTGGCCTCGACCTTGTACTCGCGCATCATGCGATCCACGATGATCTCAAGGTGAAGCTCGCCCATTCCGGCGATGATCGTCTGACCCGAATCCACGTCCGTACGAACGTTGAAGGTAGGGTCTTCCTGCGCCAGCTTGGCGAGGGCAACGCCCATCTTTTCCTGATCGGCCTTGGTCTTCGGCTCTACCGCAACCTCGATAACCGGCTTCGGGAAGTCGATCGATTCGAGCACAACCGGGTTCTTCTCAGAACAGATCGTATCGCCGGTGATCAGGTTCTTGAGTCCGACTGCAGCGCAGATATCGCCGGCCATGATCTCCGTGATCTCTTCGCGCTTGTTCGCGTGCATCTTGAGCAGGCGGCCGATACGCTCGGTCTTGCCCGTACGCGGATTCAGCGTCGTATCGCCGGTCTTCAACACACCCGAGTAGATACGGATGAAGATCAACTGGCCGACGAACGGGTCGGTCATGATCTTGAAGCCGAGAGCCGAAAGCGGCTCGGAATCGTCAGCCTTGCGGATGATCTCCTGCTCCATGTTGTCGGGGTTGTGCCCGATCATCGGAGGAATGTCCAGCGGGCTCGGCAGGTAGTCGACAACCGCATCGAGCAGCGTCTGCACGCCCTTGTTCTTGAATGAAGAACCGCAGAGCACCGGGAAGATGTTCATCGCGATGGTCGCCTTGCGGATACCCGTCTTGAGCTGGGCCTCGGTCGGCTCTTCACCTTCGAGATACAGGTTCATGATCTCGTCGTCGGAGTCGGCAACAGCCTCGATCAGGACAGCGCGAGCCTTCTGTGCGGTCTCAAGCAAGGCAGCCGGAATCTCTTCAACCGAGTACTCCGCGCCCATCGTCTCGTCGTGCCACAGGATCGCCTTCATCGTGACCAGGTCGATCACGCCCAGGAACTTCGCCTCGGCGCCAATCTGAATGTTGATCGGAATCGCACGCGCACCCAGACGGTCGACGATCGTCGACGTCGCATACACGGCATCCGCGCCGGCCTTGTCCATCTTGTTGATGAAGCAGATCCGGGGAACCTTGTACTTGTCGGCCTGACGCCATACGGTCTCAGACTGAGGCTGCACACCGGCAACCGCGTCGAAGCAGGCAACCGCACCGTCGAGCACGCGGAGCGAACGCTCCACCTCGGCCGTGAAGTCTACGTGGCCAGGCGTGTCGATGATGTTGATGCGCTGGTTCTTCCAGGTGCAGGTTGTTGCGGCGGACGTGATCGTAATGCCGCGCTCCTGCTCCTGCTCCATCCAGTCCATCGTCGCAGTCCCCTCGTGCACTTCGCCGATACGGTGCGTGATGCCCGTATAGAAAAGAATGCGCTCGGTCGTCGTTGTTTTACCGGCGTCAATGTGCGCCATGATTCCGATATTCCGGCAACGATTCAGAGGTATAGTGCGTGCCACGGTCGTATCTCTTCTCTGCAGCTTCCGCTGCGGTAAACCTTCAAGCCTGAACCTGGAAATCAGGCAGCGGGGTTGACCCCGACTGCCTGCTCCCTACTCCTTGCAACTACCAGCGATAGTGAGCGAAAGCCTTGTTCGCCTCAGCCATGCGGTGAACGTCTTCCTTCTTCTTCATCGCAGCGCCACGGCCGTTGGCCGCATCGAGCAACTCAGCGGTCAACTTGTCGACCATGCCCTTCTCACCGCGGGCGCGGCCATACGTGACCAGCCAACGGATCGCGAGCGACGTGCGGCGCTCGGGAAGAACTTCGATCGGCACCTGGTAGTTCGCACCACCCACACGCCGGCTCTTGACTTCGAGCAACGGCTTGCAGTTCTCGATCGCCTTCTTGAACAGCTTCAGCGCCTCATCTCCACCCTTCTGCTCCAGGTTGGTCATGGCGGTGTAGAAGATGCCCTGCGCGGTCGACTTCTTGCCGCCCCACATCATCGAGTTCACAAACTTGGTAACGAGCGTGGAACCGTAGATCGGGTCCGGTGCAACTTCACGCTTGGCGATATAGCCTTTTCTCGGCATTGCTCTTCTCTTCTTCCTTCAGGGCCGTTGATTTCTCAAGCCGCTGAACTTAGTGAAACTCTTCTTGTCATTCCGCAGCGAAGCGGAGGAACCTGTTTCTCCTCCGCGCACCGCAAACCTGAGTTACTTGCCGGCGGCAGCCTTCGGACGCTTCGCGCCATACTTGGAGCGGCTCTGCATACGCTTGGCCACGCCAACCGAGTCCAGCGTCCCACGCACAACGTGGTAGCGAACACCCGGCAGATCCTTCACACGACCGCCGCGGATGAGCACAATCGAGTGCTCCTGCAGGTTGTGGCCGATGCCCGGGATGTACGTGGTGACTTCAATGCCGTTGGTCAAACGAACACGGGCTACTTTACGCAGCGCGGAGTTCGGCTTCTTGGGGGTCTGAGTGTAAACGCGAGTGCAGACGCCGCGGCGCTGTGGTGAGCCCTGGAGTGCGGGGCTTGCAGTCTTATAGCGGGTCGGGGTACGGCCCTGCTTGACGAGCTGATGAAACGTAGGCACGGTAAAGCTCCTTGAAGTACACGGTGAATCCAAACTTATGCGCACGCGGCAGAAAACGCACCACACGCGAAAAAATGAGGACGCTGAAGCGCCTCGCGCGAAGATTGTCCCTGCTGTGTACGTCTGTACATCTATTCAGACGAAATACAGTCGACGGTGACCGAGCTTGCAACTTCAACCCAGAGGTAAGGAGTCGCAGCCAGCTCCGTTTCGCTGTTCCGGCCCGCATAGCCCATCCGCATTGGGTCCCAGAACTCTGGGGCGGAGGGTGGCGCAGGCACGATTGCGAAGGGCCGCATACAAACCGCCTCCATCCTGCCGAGGCCTGCGGTAAAGCTCTTGTACAACTCTATCGCAATCCCCGTCATCAGTCGATGCCGACGCGGACGAAACTTCCGCTTGCGATTGCAACCTTTCAAAGGTAACAAGCACCCCGCACAAAGTCAACAATTCCGCGGACCAAATCAGCTTTTCCGCCTTCAAAATCCACGAAGGCTGATATACGAAATCCCACAGCCTCCCGGCCCACCCCGTGGTAGCTTCTATTCCATGACTTTTTACCGCTTCCTCGCAGGCGCACTCCCTGCCCTGGCCCTCTCCGCCTTCGCCCAGTCCGGCACCCCCGCCCTCATGACCCCGCTCGCGCATCCTGATCCCCGCCTCGCCACCATCCACTCGCAGATGGGCCGCGCCAAGGCCCCCGGACAGGTCGCCATCTCGCCCGACGCCTCCACCCTCGCCTACACCCTCCGCAGCGAAGGCAGCCCCATCCACCTGACCTCCGCCGTCAACCCTGACCCCGCCAAGGAAAAGCTGGTCTCCCCCGGTTCCTCTACCACCTGCGGCAACTACTCCCCCGTCTGGTCCCCCGATAGCCAGTGGCTCGCCTACACCTCCTCCTGCACGACCAGCCAGGACAAACCCGGCCAGGACCAGATCTTCCTCTACTCCCGCGCCACCGGCGAATCCAAGCAGCTCACCCACCTCAACGGCCTCTTCCAGGAGGTCGCCTGGGCGCCGGACGGCAAATCCCTCGCCTTCCTCTTCGTCCAGGACGCCTCCCGCTCCGCCGGCGCACTCGCCGCGATGAAGCCCTGGGCCGGCGTCATTGGAGAGGACGGCGTGGAAGTCCAGCGCATCTACGCCGTAGACGTCGCCACCGGCAAAGGCTCCTTCCAGTCCCCGCTCACTTTGCACGTCTATGAGTTCGGCTACTCCCCTTCCTCCAAGGAAATCACCTACATCGCCGCAGACGCACCCGGCGAGAACAACTGGTGGGTCGCCCAGCTTTATGCCGCCCCCATCAAGATGGGCCAGAACGACGTCCCCGCCCAACCCCGCGGCGTATTCGACCCCAACACCAGCAAATCCGCCCTCCACGGCCTCCAGATCGCCGTCCCCCGCTGGTCCCCTGACGGCAAGCACATCGCCTTCATCGGCGGCCTCATGAGCGACCAAGGCTCCACCGGCGGAGATGTCTGGGTCGTCGACGCCAAGGGCGGCGAAGCCACCGACATCACCCCCAACATCGACGGCACCCCCACCTTCCTCTCCTGGACCGGTAACGACAGCATCGGCTTCGTGGAAGACCGCAGCGGCCATACCCTGCTCACCGACTACACCGTCTCCACCCGCAAGCAGGACGCCACCCAGGATCTCGGCGAGACCTCCATCGGCGGCGGCTCCATCAAGAATGCCATCAGCGTCTCCACCAACGGCACCCTGGCCTTCACCAAGGCCGGTCATGACCTGGCCCCAGAGATCTGGGCCGGTCCCTTCAACGCCGAAAAGCAAATCACCCACCTCAACGATGGAGCCAAGCCCGGAGCCCACACTGAGTCCGTCGAGTGGGAGAACGAAGGCTTCCGCGTCCAGGGCTGGCTCACCTACCCCGCCAGCTACGACGCCAGCAAGAAGTATCCGCTCATCGTCACCGTCCACGGCGGCCCCTCCGCCTCGTCCGGAGCATCGTTTGGAGGCTCCGTCTGGGCACAACTCGGATACTTCGTCTTCTCGCCTAATCCCCGCGGCTCCTTCGGCCAGGGTGAGAAGTTCACCGCCGCCAACATCAAGGACTTCGGCTATGGAGACCTCCGCGACATCACCTCCGGCATGGATGCTATTGAAAAGAAGGTCTCCATCGATAAATCCCGCGAAGGCCTCATGGGTTGGAGCTACGGCGGCTTCATGACCATGTTCGGTGTCACCCAGACCCATCGCTTCAAGGCTGCGGTCGCCGGCGCGGGAATCTCAGACTGGAAGTCTTACTATGGAGAAAACTCCATCGACCAGTGGATGGTCCCCTTCTTCGGCCACACCGTATACGATGATCCCGCCGTCTACGCCAAATCCTCTGCCATCGAGTACATCAAGCAGGTCACCACCCCCACCCTCGTCGTCGTCGGAGATCGTGACGGCGAATGCCCCGCCCCCCAGTCCTTCGAGTTCTGGCACGCTCTCCGCGCCGAAGGCGTCAAAACCCAGCTTGTCGTCTTCCCCAACGAAGGCCACGGCTTCCGCGACCCGGCCCACATTCGCGACCTCGAAGCTCGCGAGGTAGCCTGGTTTGCAGAAAATATGCCTGCTAAATAACGCTTCGTAAACACCGTTTTGCCCCATGGGCCGTCTATACAGGACCGCTTCCTGCATACGACGGCCTGTTCTGCGTCCGGTCGCATTTGCTTATGCTCGGGCGAGCTTTTAGACTCAGGGTTGGGAAATTCCCTGCAATTTGTTCGACCGTCTTCGCCCGGCACGCGCCCATCCTGCGCCCGCGGCGGATTCGGGGAGGTTTCATGCGTCGTTTGGTTTCGTTGGCCGTCCTTCTTCTCTTTGCTATCCCGTTCGGTGTCTCAGTCTCCGGCTGCTCAAAGAAAACCGTCGTCACGTATTGTGACGGCAATGACTCCGGCCCGGTCATCGGTCAGGTAACCACCATTGACCTTGAGCCCCGCCTCACCGGCATCTCGCTCAACGAGAGCCAGATCGGCTCCGTCAGCGGCGCCACCGCCAAGGACTGCAAGAGCAGCTCCGTCTCGGTCACAGCCTTTACCTACGGCTCCTCCAACCTCAACCTCGTAGACATTGAGCCCACCAACGGCCGTCTCTGCGCCGGCGTCTGGAACCGCAACACTGGCGGCGGCGTCCCGGACTTCACCACCTGCACCGGCAACGGCGGAAGCGGCATCGCCACGATTACCGCCAGCGCCCAGGGCGCGGTCTCGAACTCCATCCCCGTCTTCGTCCACCCCGTCGTCACCAGCATCGTCCTCGGCGCTCCCTCCGTGAACTGCACGACGGACCCCGCCAGCAACTGCATCAACACCAATGTCGCGGCCACCTGCATCACCGGCGTGCCCACCGCCGTCGCCGCTTACACCGGCAACGCCTGCTTCTCGCAGGGCTCCGCCGGCCAGCTCACTGCCCGCACCTATCAGGGTACGGACATCACCAACCCGGCCAACAACATCAGTTGCCAGGTCGGCCCGCTCACCTTCTCCGCCCAGAACACCGCGGTCGTCACCATAGATCCCAACGGCCTCGCCACCGCTCAGGCCCCCGGATCCACCATCATCAACGCCAACATCTCCAACTCCTCCTCCACCGCAGGCTTCTTCGCCACCTGCCCCCCGGCATCCATCGTCCTTACACCAGCCGGCTCCACCACGGTGCCGACCGCTCCCATCACCGTCGCCCAGAACATCCAGCAGGACCTCGTCGCAACCGTTACCGACACGAACGGCGTGAAGATCAATAACGTCGCCCTGGAGTATGAATCCACCACGCCCATCACCGTCCCCGTCGCCGGCGGTATCGTGACCCCCACTTACAACGGCGCAGCCTCCGTCACCGCCGTCTGCCAACCTCCCACCTGCAACAGCTCGCCCATCCAGCAGATTGGCCTCTTCGGTAACGGCAGTGCCGTTACCTCCAACCCTGTCCGCATTAACGCCACCGGCACCGGCAACAGCACCGTCCTTTACGTCGCCAGCACCAACTCCCAGTTCATTCAGGCGTACGACTTCACCGCCGCCCTCCAGAACGCGCCTGTGCGCCTCCCTTACGCGCCTAACTCATTGGTCCTGAGCACCGATCTCTCCACCATCTACATGGGCACGCCCAACGAGATCATGACCTTCAGCACCGCAACCAACCAGCTCCTCAAGGAAGACACCACCATCTCCGGCACGGTTATCTCCGTCTCGCCCGATAGCGGCACCGCCGTCATCACGGACCCCGTCCGCAAGCTCGTCTACCTCTACACCTCCGCCGGAGCCATCTCCACCGAGTACGGTGGCGTGGCCACCCGTGCCCAGTGGACCCCTGACAGCCAGACCGTCTACATCACCACCAACGACAGCCGTCTCCTCGTCTACTCCACCTTCAACGGCTGGACCGCAAAGAACATCTCGCCCGTCGCCTCGGACGTCGCCATCACCATCCCCCAGCAGGGCGCGTACCTCGCCGGAGCCACCACAGAGGCTGTCAGCGCCTGCCCCGTCGGCACCGTCTCCGGAGCCGTCGGCTCCCAGATCGTCACCAACACCTACTACCCCCAGTCTGACGCCGACGCAGCCACCACCGATCTCCTCACCGCCACCACCGACGGCAAGCACATGATCGGCGCAACCTCAGCCGCAACCCCGCGCCTGACCGACTTCACCATCACCCTCCCCAGTACGACCACAACCGCCGGCCAGGTCGTACCCGCTGCCTGCCCACAACCCGGCGCTTCAGCCCAGGTCTTCACCCACAGCACCAAGTCCTTGGCCTTCACCACCGCCGTCCCAACCGCCATCACCGGCGTCATCCCCACCACGGACTCCACCTACGCGCTCTTCACCTACACCGGCACAGGAGCGGTCGTTCCGCAGTACGTCCCCGGAACCTCCACCCTCACCAACATCGCCCTGCAGAAGACCACCGCTGTCGCTCCCATCGCACCCGTCGCCGGCGTCATCAGCACGGACAACCAGACCGCTTACATCGGCACCACGGGCGACAATCTGGTCCACCAGTTGACCCGCAACACCACCGGCTTCTCTGACACGGTAGCCCCGCTCAACCCCGCCCTGCCTGCCATCACCGGATCCGGCATCGCCACCCCCAACCTCCTGGTCCAGCGCCCACGCAAGGCGACCAGCTAACCAGAACAGCTCCATCAGCAACAGAAAGGCCCTCCGCATGGAGGGCCTTTCTGTTGCTGGTCATTCGCATCTTTATATGTCATTCCGCAGCGCAGCGGAGGAACCTGCAGTTGCCTTTACTGAAAACGGATCACTGAGAACTAATCACTACCCTCACCCCAACCGAGCCTTCAACAAATCCCTGGCAACCGCATCCAGAACCCCATTCAAAAAGTGGATCGACTCTGGAGCCGCATACCGCCTCGCCACCTCCAAACTCTCATTGATCACAATCGCATGAGGAGTCTTCGGAAAGCCCAGCATCTCCGCAATCGCAGACCGGAGCAGGTTCCGATCAACCACCGGCATCCGCTCCAGCCGCCAGTTCTGGCTATGCTCCTCGATCAGCGCGTCGATCTCCGTCCCCCGGCTCGTCGCAATCCGGTAAAGATCCTCCGCAAACCCACGCGTCTCCTCATCCACATCCGTCACCGAGCTCCAGAACAGCTTCGTCACCTGCTCCGGCGTCTGCTTGCCCAGGTCCCCCTGAAACAGCATCTGCATCGTCAACTCCCTGCTCTTACGCCTTGTACCCACTACGCTCCACCCTTCAACTTCCTCTGAATACTGACCATCTCAATCGCCGCCGAAGCAGCCTCGAATCCCTTATTTCCCGCCTTCAACCCAGCCCGGTCCAGCGCCTGCTCCAGCGTCTCGCACGTCAGCACGCCAAACGCGTGCGGCACGCCGGTCTCCTGCTGCGACTGCCCAATCCCCCGAGCCACCTCGTTGTAGATCGCCTCATAGTGCGCCGTCTCGCCGCGCAGCAGACAGCCCAGCGTCACAATCGCATCATGCTTGCCGGATTCAGCCAGCGTCCGAGCCGCATTCGGAATCTCCCACGCCCCCGGCACCCGCACCACGGTGACATCCTCGCGTTTGGCACCACTCCGGTACAAGCAATCAAGCGACCCCTGCAGCAGCCGATTCGTGATCACGGTATTCCACCGCGTCGTCACGATCGCAAACTTCATCCCCACGGCAGAGAGGTCCCCCTCAACCGCCGGCACAACGCCATGCAGCGGATTCTCCGACTGCCAGAACCCCAGCGTCAGACCCGTGCCCAGGTGCACCGTAAACATCCGCGAGTTCCAGTGCGTGGCCTCAACACCGGATAGTCCCGCCTTCCCATCCATCCACTTCGTCACAGCCGCGTGAACATGATCGAGCTCCGAAACCTCGATCAGCATCTCCGGCGAGCCCGGCATACGCCCCGTCACCAGCTCCAGATTGCCAACCGGCGCGAGAAACGCGGCTCCCTTGCCGCCGTCATCCTCCCACCCCTTACCTGCCTCAAACCCAAGCGCCGCGAACAGCTCAGAAAGCCGTACAAACTCCTCGGACGCGCCAACCGCCCGCACCACTGTCATTCCCTTGATCATCCCTAGATTGTATCGCCCCAACCATCACGATCCGGCAGTCCGGGATATCGATCAAATCCGGGTGCCCCATCCTCAGACCGCAGTCTCATCGCGGTTAGGGTAAGAAAGTAGAATCTCCACGTACTCATAACGGAGCACCCATGCCCTACGAAACCCTCCTCCTGGAAGTCGAAGAAGCCATAGCCACCATCACCCTGAACCGCCCGCAGGTATTAAACGCCCTCAACGCCCAGCTCTTCACCGACCTCGACGCGGCCATCACCACCCTCTCCAGCAATGCAGAGATAAGAGCCATCATCCTGACCGGCGCGGGCGAAAAAGCCTTCGCAGCGGGAGCCGACATCTCAGAACTCGCCCAGACCGACGCCACCACCGGCGAGACCCTCGCCCTTCGCGGCCAGGCCGTCTTCACCCACATCGAAACCTGCGGCAAGCCCGTCATCGCCGCCATCAACGGCTTCGCCCTGGGCGGCGGCTGCGAACTCGCCCTTGCATGTACCCTCCGCCTAGCCTCAGAGACCGCCCGCATCGGCCAGCCCGAGGTCAAACTAGGCCTCCTCCCCGGCTACGGCGGCAGCCAGCGCCTTCCCCGCCTCATCGGCCCCAGCGCCGCCCTCAAACTGCTTCTGACCGGCGACATGATTCCCGCCCCGGAAGCTCTACGTCTCGGCCTGGTCGACGATATTCACCCCCCTGCTAACCTCCTGCCAGCCGCCTTAGCCTTGGCTAAAAAGATCGCAGCCCAGGCCCCATTAGCCGTACAAGCCTGCCTCGAAGCCGTCCACCAAGGCGCGGATCTTCCCCTAAACAAAGCCTTGGCCCTCGAAGCACACCTCTTCGGCCGACTCAGCGCCACAGAAGACAAAAAAGAGGGCACCGCCGCCTTCCTGGCCAAGCGCCCCCCCACCTGGACCGGCCGCTAACGCACTTTCTAATCCCTGGGCCCTTTTACGTACCCCCCAGTCCCTTTTCCCGTTATCCTATATTCTGTGCGCCCCACATCGTTTCTTCTCCCCCTGGCCCTGCTTCCCCTCCTCACCGGCTGCCGCTCCATCCCCGACGCCTCCTCGGCCCCCAACGCCACCGCCGAGCAGCGCGCGCAGTTCAACGACATCCGCCAGCAGCTCGACGAGATCCCGCCCCCCAGCAAGACCCGCTACATGGCCGTCAAGACCCTCACCTCGTGGGAGAACCCCTACCTCACCATCCAGGGCCAGATGGTCACCCTCCACGTCACCATCGCGGACGCCAACCCCAGCCAGTTCGGCAACGGCGGCCTACTCCGTCCCGTGGGAGCCCGCCGCCAGGACCTCAACGTCCGCACCTCGGACCTCGCCGCCGCCCTCAACGCCGTCCCCACGACCGCGTGGCCCTACGGCCGTGTCATCGCCGTAGAGGAGGCCCACGACATCCCCGCCGCAGCCAAACCTGAGGTCCGCCGCAACATGGAGGTCGCCATGAAGACCATCAACGACCTCGGCATCGTCCTCTACGAGTGGCAGGAGGGCGGAGCCAGCCTCCGCTAACCCCCGCGCCTGAAGCGGCCTACTCCTCGCCGGCCTGCTTCTTCGCCAGCTCTTCCATCTGCCGCCGCCAGTCCAGGTCCTCGATGAACCCGGGCTTGGACCGCCACTCCTCCTGCACCTTCACAAACAGCTCCAGAAACACCCGGGTTCCCAGCAGCCCTTCAATATCCTTCCGCGCCGCTGACCCAATCTCCTTCAGCATCGCCCCCTGCTTGCCGATCAGGATCGCCTTCTGCCCCGTCCGCTCGCAGAAGATAGCCGCTGCAATCTTCGTCACCGGCAGCCGCCCATCCGCCAGCTTCTTCAAGGACTTCGGCTCCTCAAACCGCTCGATCACCACCGCGGTCGAGTAAGGAACCTCCTCGCCCGTCAGCAGCAGAATCTTCTCCCGAATCAGCTCCGCCACCAGGAACCGCTCCGGCTGATCCGTCAACTGCTCCTTCGGGAAGTACCTCTGCCCCTCCGGCAGATGCGCCACCACCTTATCCAGCAGCAGATCCAGGTTGATCTTCTTCCGTGCAGAAACCGGGATGATCTCCGCAAACTTGTACAGCCCGGACCAATGCGCAATCAGCGGCATAATCTCCGCGGGCGAGATCTGGTCGATCTTGTTCAGCAGCAGGATCACCGGGCAGTCCAGCTTCTTCACCAGTTGCAGTGAAAAGTCATCCTCCGCCGCGCTCAGCGTCATGCGCCCCGTAATCTTCGGCTTCTCCCCCGGGACCTCCGCCACCGGCAGCCGGTGCGTCACGTCCACGATAAACAGCACCGCATTCCGCGACTCCAGCGCGTCATGCACCTCCTGCATCATGCGTTTATCCAGTTGCGTATCCGGCTTATGAATCCCCGGCGTATCCACCAGCACGATCTGCGCCGCCGGATGCCCGGCCGTCTCGATCGCCCCCACCTTCGTCTTCTTCTTCGCTGGAACTTCCAGCACGCCATGAATGCGTGTCCGCGTGGTCTGGGGTTTATGCGTCACAATCGCGAGCTTCTGCCCCAGCAGCGCGTTGAGCAAGGTGGACTTACCGGCGTTGGGCCGGCCAATAATCGATACAAATCCCGAACGAAAAGCCATCCTACAATTATGCGCTGTAAAACACGCGAAGCGTCCAAAACCGTGCGAAGCACCGCCCGCCCGGCGCCAGGGCGCACTTGCCGTTGCCCTTACGGAACCAGATCCCGCAAATCCCCGTACAAGCCCCCATGCGCAACATCATCCTTACCCTCGTCCTGCTCGCCCCCCTCGCAGCCCGAGCCCAGACCTTCGCCGTAGCCTCCATCCGCCCCACCACCATCCCCGTAGAGTTTGAGCGCGATGGCTCCACCAAACTCACGCCCGGCGCACTCCACATGCGCGACGTCACCGTCAGCACCTGCATCAAGTGGGCCTACGGTGTCCAGCGCAGCCAGGTCTCAGGCCCCCCATGGATCGAGTCCGATCACTTCGACATCGAGGCCCGCTCCGACGCCCCAGCCACCGAAGCCCAGACCAGACTCATGATGCGCGCCCTCCTCGCCGACCGCTTCAAGCTCACCTTCCACCAGGAAAAAAAGGAGCTCCGCGGCTTCGCCCTGCTGCCCGCGAAAAACGGCACCAAGCTCCACCCCGTAGCCGTCGAAGAAGAATCCTTCCGCCAGAACTCCGTCAACGGCATGACGGCAAGGTCCCTCACAATGCATGACTTCACCGATTTCATCGCAGGCGTCCTCGAAAAACCCACTGTCGATCAATCCGGCCTGCCCGGCAAATATGACTTCAAGATCGACTTCACCCACTACGTACCCACCGAAGAAAACGGTGAACGACCCGACGCAGCCGCCGTCATCAACGCCACCCTGCAAGGCGAGCTAGGCCTGAAAATCGAGCCTCAAAAAGTCACCGTAGACGTCATGGTTCTCGACCACGTCCAGCCCCCTTCCCCCAACTAAGGCGCTTCCACCGCACTCAACGAAACCCGTACCCGGTCGATTCGCCGATCCGTACTCGCCAGCACCTCCAACCGCAGCCCGTCGCCCTCCACCACCTCACCCGGCAGCGGAATATGCCCCGCAATCTCGCTCACCAGCCCGCCAATCGTGGTCGATTCATAATGCTCCGGCAGCCGCACCGCCGTCGGCTCGTCACGATCATCCTCCCCATCCTCATCGTCCGGCGCAGCCGCCCCCTCAGCCCGCTCCGTAAACTGATCCGCAAACAAATCCCGCAGCCGCGATAGCTCAAATCCACCCGAAACCGCGTACGCCCCATCCGCCTCACGCACCGGAGCGTCGTCCTCTTCGGTCTCGTCATGCTCGTCAGCGATGTTCCCCACAATCGCCTCCAGCAGATCTTCGATCGTCACAATTCCCGCCACCGCGCCATACTCGTCAATCACGATCCGCATATGCTGCTTCTCGCTCTGCATCTCCCGCAGCAGCTCCGCCACCATCTTCGTCTCCGGCACAAACGCCGCCGGCCTCTGCATCTGCGCAATCGTCCGCGTCACCGCATCCGCATCCGTAATCTGCAGCAGATCGTGCGCAAACGCAATCCCCGTCACATGATCCAGAGACTCCCGATACACCGGCACACGCGAGAAGACATGCTGCTCCAGCAGCTCCGTAAACTCCTTCAGCGTCAACGTAGCCGGCACCGCAAAGATCTCTGGCCGAGGCGTCATCACCTCGCGCACCACCTTATCCCCAAACTCCACCACCGACCGCACCAGTTCGCGGTCGCTCTCCTCCAGAATCCCCTCTTCCTCGCCCGCTTCGAGCAGCGCATCCATCGCCTCCGACGGATGATCCTCCTCCTCCGTATCCTCCGGCTCTGCCAGCGCCGCAATCGAAAGCAGCAGTCCCAGCAGCAGCGTAATCGGCAGGATCAGGTAGAACAGCGCCTGCAGCACGTACCGGATCTTCACCACCCAGATCCCACGCGTCCGCGCAAACAAAACCTGCGGCACCAGCCGGTCGAAGATCAGGATCACCAGCACCAACTCGAACAACGTAACGGCGACCTGTTTCCACCCAGCCCCCGGGATAGCAAGCAACGTCGCCAGAAGCTGCATCCCGAAGATCACCGAAACCCCAGCCAGCGAGAGCTGCCGCAGCACGCTCGCAGACTGCGCCACACTCTCCCGCCCCAGCTTCAGCTTCGGCTCAACCCGCTCCTCCCACGAGTCGATATTGTCCTGATAGTTCCGCGCCAGGAACTTCCCCATCTCCCCATACACCCGGTCAATATAGGCCGCCATCGCCAAAACAAGCAGCAGCGCCGCAAGCAGAACAAAGCTCATCGCTTAGTCCTCCCGCCTTTGGCTGTCACTCGCTCAATCAACCCCACCGGCAGCCCAAGCTCTTTTCTCAGCTCAGCCTCTCGAGCCGCCATCTCGCCGGAGTCGGTCTCATGATCCTCACCCGCCAGGTGCAGCAACCCATGCAGCAGCAGAATCCTCACCTCATCCCGCAGCCCATGCCCATGCTCCGCCGCCTGCTTCGCCGCTGTGTCGAGCGAAACAGCAAGATCCCCCGCCACACCTTCAAACTCCTCAGGAGCCGGAAAGCTCAGCACATCGGTCGCCTTGTTCTTGCCCCGAAACGCCTTGTTCAGCCGCTTGATCTCCACGTCGGAGGTCAGCAACACCTCAACCTCGCCGTCCAGACCGACGGCTTCGCGCGCCCGGTTCAAAAAACGCGCCAGACCGGACTTACTCAGAGAGCTGACGTCGAGGGAACTACTTGGAGGGTCGATGTTGATCATCGGTCAGGGGTAAAACAAAACTCTGGAACAAAAAGCACAGGGGCCATCTCGAGCCCCTGTGCATCATCGTACCGCATCGTTATCAATCTACTGCGGCTTCGCCATGGTCGACGGAGTCACAACGCCCAGCGCAGACACGTCCGCCACACCCGCGTCGCCAATCGGCAACGGCAGTTGCGCGCGTCCATACGTGTCGTAAGCCCGCACAATCCGCTGCACCAGGTGATGCCGAACCACGTCCACATCCTCAAAGTGACAGAACTTGATGCCCTCCACGCCGTCCAGCACCTTCAGCGCTTCCAGTAGTCCACTCTTCTTCGGATTGGGCAGATCGGTCTGCGTCAGATCGCCCGTAATCACCGCCTTGGAGTTGTTCCCAAGCCGCGTTACGAACATCTTCATCTGCTCCTGCGTCGTATTCTGCGCCTCGTCCATGATGATGAACGCATCGCTCAACGTACGGCCGCGCATGAACGCCAGCGGAGCCACTTCAATGACGTTCCGCTCCAACAGCTTGTCCACCTTCTCCTGATCAAGCAGGTCGTACAAAGCGTCATAAAGCGGCCGCAGATACGGATCGACCTTCTCCTGCAGCGAACCCGGCAAAAACCCGAGCCGCTCCCCAGCTTCAACCGCCGGCCGGACCAGAATAATACGCGAAACCTTCTTCGCCATCAGCGCACTCACCGCCATCGCCACAGCCAGGTAAGTCTTACCGGTTCCCGCAGGCCCCAGTCCAAACGTCATGTCGGAGGTCTCGATCGCCTCCACATACTTCTTCTGATTGGGCGACCGCGGCTGCACCATCCGCTTCACCCCCGCGCTGCGTTGCTTACCGGAGTCCACAAGCCCACGCAAAGTCGAGGCCGGATCGGCCACCACCAGCTTCAGCAGCGCATGAAGCTCCCCGTTCTGGAGCGTCACGCCGCCTCGTCGCAGCGCGTCGAAATCAGCAAAAATCTGCGCCACGCGGCCCACCTGCGCCTCTTCGCCGCTGACGTGGATCGCATCCGAACGCAGATCGATCGAGACGTGAAGACTGTCCTCCAGCAACCGCAAGTTCTCATCGCGGGTGCCATAAAGGGGCTCGATTCCGGGAGTGATGTCCAATGCTTTTTTGATCAAGTGTTTCTCTGACCTCCGTCAGGGTGGCGCTGGGTTGAAAGCTGGGTTGCCTTATGCCGCAGGACAGCAAAGCCCTGAGACTTGGACAGACTTGTTACCTGGAGGTTTGCATTGCGTGGGGAGGATGAAACGGAGAGGCTGAAACGGCGACACCAGAAACGGTGCGCCTTGGCTGAGACCGGGATGGTGAGAGTTACCAATCGGGTGCCGATAATGGTTGGAGACTAGAACTTCGCCACCCACACGTCAAGAGTGGATATCTAGGTCGAAATTCAACCTTCGTACACACTTCCCCATTTGATTCCCCCCAGCGACACTGCTCTGAACGTCGCCACGGCCCCCTTCTTTGTCATTCCCGAAGGGAATCTGCAGTTGCCGTTCGGATTAGAGGTGGGCTTCAGCCCACCGTCAAAGGCCACAAAATGATCCGGGCTTTAGCCCCGGGCAGCTCCCCACCTACCCCACCCTCGTTCAAAGCCGCTGCCCGCCCGCCCAAACATCGTCCACCCCAACTCCTAAATTTTTAGGTTGACAAATATCCCACCCCCGTCCTAACCTCCTAATCACTTAGGAGATTCACATGCCGGACGACCCACAAACCAACCTAACCCGCCTCGAACTCCGCATCATGCAGGCCCTCTGGACCCTTGGCGAAAGCAACGTCGCCTCCGTCCAGCAGGCGCTCGACCCACCCCTCGCCTACACCACCGTCCAGACCATGCTCAACATCCTGGAGCGTAAAGGCAAGCTGGAACGCCGCCGCGAAGGCCGCGCCTTCCTCTACAACCCCGTCGTCACCCAGGCCCGAGCCTCCGGCCAGGGCCTCCGCGATCTCATCGACCGCATGTTCGACGGCTCCAGTGAAGAGCTCGTCATGAGCCTCCTCAAGAATCGCCAGATTGACGCGGACCGCCTCACCGAGATCACCGAACGTTTCAACGCCAAAGCCGACCCCGATCCCACCATTGCAAAGAAGGCCAAGCCATGAACTCCTTCGAATCTTTCCTCCTCGGCTATCTCCTCAACTCCCTCTGGCAGCTCCCGTTCCTCTTCGCCGCCGCCTGGCTCGCAGCCCTTGCGCTCCGCCCCTTTGGCCCCACGGTCGAGCATCGCGTCTGGGCCATCGCTCTCCTGCTCCAAAGCCTCCTGCCCGCGCTCTCCCTCGCATCGTTTCAGTGGCTCACCAGCCTGGCCCCATGGTTCAGCCAAGCCGGGCCCACAGCCCCCGGTCAGGTCTCGGTCACCGTTGGCCCGGGCCTCGCCGCCGGCAACGTCACACTCTCAACCAGCCTCCTGACCGGCATCGCCGTCCTCTACACCCTCGCCATCGCCTTCTTCCTCATCCGTCTCATCCGCAGAGCCGGCACCGTCCTCCATCTCCGCCGTACCGCCGTCCCCACCCTGCTCACCCCGGAGGCGGAGGCAGTCTGGCAGCAGTGCTGCCGTCATTTCAACCTCATCACACCCAATGCCCCAACCGTTGCCCTATCCCTGACCGTCCTCGGCCCCGTAACCTTTGGCCTCCGCCGTCCCGTCGTACTCTTTCCCTCCGGCATGATCCCCAGCCTGCCCCTTCCGCAGCTTGAAGCCGTGATGGCCCACGAGTGCGCCCACCTCTACCGCAAGGACTTCGCCCTCAACCTCCTGTACGAGGCCGCGTCCCTCCTCATCAGCTTTCACCCCATCCTCTGGCTCACCCGCGAGCGCCTCATCGAGACCCGCGAGATGAGCTGCGACCACCTCGCCGCACAACTTGTCGGCCCAACCCCTTACGGACAGTCTCTTCTTCGGCTCGCCTCCCTCCTGATCACAGGGCGCTCAGCCCGCGCACCTCACGCCATCGGAATCCTGGATGCCAACATCTTCGAGAGGAGAATCATGAAACTCACCGAAAAAACAAAGCCCCTCGCCGGCACACGCCGCACCCTCATCCTCGCTGCCTGCACCGCCTTCGCCCTCGCCACCTGCGGCTCCGCCCTTGCACTCAGGCTCAACGTGGCAACCCCCACCTCCACGTCCACTCTCAACGGAAAAGACAGCAACCAGGCCGGAACCGCCAAAATCGCAGGCGGCGTCATGGCCGGCAATATCCTGACCAAATCACAGCCCAAATACCCGGAGCAAGCCAAGAAAGACCACATCCAGGGTGCCGTCCTGCTCCACGCCATCATCGGCAAGGATGGCACCATTGAAAACCTCACCGTCATCTCCGGCCCCCAGGAGCTGCAAACCTCCGCCCTCGACGCGGTCCGCCAATGGGTCTACAAACCCTACCTCCTCAACGGTGAACCCACTGAGGTCGATACCACCATCACCGTCAACTACTCCCTAGCCAACTAACCCGCCTGCAGAGGTCGTTCCGAAAGGGAACCCACCTCGGGTTCCCTTTTTGTCTCCTGGTTGTCATTCCCGCAGGGAATCTGCGTTTGCCTTTCTTGCGGCGGCACGGCCCCAAATCTGTTGACCTCCGCCCCATTCTTCCGTAGACTTAGAAATTGCAGGGAGTGCGGCAGGCTGTGTTCACGGCCCGGCCCAAAAGCCCGCACCCAAATTCCGCTCAGAGTTCAAGCTCGAGCCCAATAGAAAAGAGTTCTCATGGCAAATCACGTATCCTCGCTCAAGCGCGCCCGTCAGACCATCGTCAAAACCTCCCTGAACCGCGCCAACAAGAGCAAGCTCCGCGGCACCCTCCGCATTCTCCGCGAGGCCCTCGCCAAGGGCGATGCCACCGACCTCATGAAGGTCTACAGCAACACCGCCTCCATCCTCGATAAGAGCGTTCAGAAGGGTATCCTTCACAAGAACACCGCCAGCCGCTATAAGAGCCGTCTCAACGCCCGCGTCAAGACCGCGATCCTCGCGAAAAAGGCCGCCTAAGCAGCTTCAGTCTCAGAAAAGGCCAGCCCAGACGGGCTGGCCTTTTCCATTGCACTCCCCCAAAATAAAGTGCCCTTTGGACCTACCCCTAAAGTCTCTGTTTTGAAGACTTTAGCCCCGCTTTGGCACTCAAAATGCGCCCTGATGCGACCCCAAGTCCAGACCTAACCCAAATGGAATGAAGACTTTGCGCAAAGAGAGGGGGAGTGGGGGGTACCTAGTCATTCCCCTTTGGATGCTCCGCATCGTACAGCGATGGCTTCTTCCGATGCCCCATCGTCTCCGGCTCGTAAACCTCATCCCCATTCATGATCACCCGCTGCTGTTGAGCGGAGGCAGGCGCGACCTTCCCCGTCTCACTCGCCGTCTGTGCCGGTAGAGCCTCCGCCGCCGCCTGCGGCTTCGCACCTAAATCCCCCTCCGGCGCAACCACCTTTTCCTTGGCCTCCACCTTCTCCGACCGAGTCTCCTTGGGCCCCTCCGCCTCAACCGCCACCCGCCTGGCCCCCAGGTCGATCCGAGCCGTATTCCGGGCAGGGGCATACTCCCCCGCCAGCTTGATCTGCTGCTCATCCTTCTTGCTCAGCGCCGGCAACTTGTAGACCTCAATCGCATCCGCCCGAACCACGGTCAGCTCCGTCCCATCCGGCGAGAGGTCGAAGTTCTGCCCCGCCTTCTGGATCGGCGCAGCCTGCGTCTTCAGCAGCGTCCGCCCATCATGGCTCTGCAGCACCGTAATCTCGGTGGCCGACACCATATCCGCCGTCAGGTTATCCGGGTCCACGTACGTTCCCGCCACCAGCGTCCGGCTCAGCGCGAACCGCCCCGTAGCCGGGGCCGGCACCACGTAAGGAAACACATGCCGCGTCGGAAATGCGTCGATCCAGTTCTGTTCCCCCTTCAGATTGAAGCCCGAGAGCTGCTGCTTATCCTCGGTCCCTCTGCACCCAAACGCCACAAACTCACTCGCGCTGATAAATCTCGCCCGCGGAATGCACGTCGAGTCATACGGTGAAAGCTCCAGCTTCTTCCCCCCGCCATGCGGCTGAAAGTCAAAGTCATACACCCCAGGCGATTCCTGCGAAACATCCAGGTATCCCTCTGATGTAGCCGCAATCTCAATCAGATCCCGGGCCCGCACCAGCCCGGAGGACTGCGCCACCAGCTTCTCCTCATGATCTTTTCCGGGCTCCACAAAGAACCGGAAGAACGCAATCTGCACATCCGGAGCGTCCCGCTTCTGCAACTCCATCGGCCTGCCCTGTGCAGCCGCCAGCGACGCCATCGCCGCGGCCGCCCCCGTAGCCTTCTCCACCGGCTTCGGAATCGTCTCGATCGTCAGCAAATCGTTCATCGGCGAAACAGAGATATGCCCAATGTGCCGCTCTGTCGTAACGAACGGCTCTTCCTGAAACGGCTTATCCTTGGCCAGGTTCAGCATCGGGCTCAGCAGCGAGAGCCGGTTCCGAATCCTCAGCAGAAACCGCCCATGCCCGATCGGCCAAAGATACTGCCCATGATCCCGCAGATGCCACTCCGTCCGCCCCAGCACCTTCCCGCTCGGCAACTCCAGCAGCACCGCCTGCACATTGCGGTCGTAGTCCAGCGGCTCCGAGTCCGCCATCCGCTTGATCAGCCCATGCGTCGTAAACGTCACCAGCAGGTGCTGATCGTCGACAAAGTGCAGCGTATACATCGTGTCGCCGGCCAGCAGATAGTGCGCCGCAATCGGCTGAAACCCAATGCTGTCCAGCGGAATCGACACCACCGGCCCGGCCGTCTTGGCCGCCCCCGCCCGCACTCCACCCAGCAGCATCGCCACCGCCGCAAAAACTATCCCGAACTTCGCCCGAACCGTCATAGCCCTGTCTTCGTATCGTCTGGTGTAGTTTGTGCGGAACTCTCCGCTGATCTACTGTTTCATAGACGCACTTACCGAACAAACGACCACAGCCGCGCCCACATCAGGAAGGAACTCGAATGTCCCTGAAGCACCTTGCCCTCCCCGCCCTGGCCCTCGCCTGTACCACCCTCTCCGCCCAGGCTCCAGCCGCGAAGCCCACCTACCTCCCCACGCCCAGCTTTGATATCGCCTCCATCAATCCCTCCGCAGACCCCTGCAATGATTTCTACAAGTTCGCCTGCGGAAACTATGCCGCAAACCATCCCATCCCTGCCGACCAGGCCAGCACCGATGGCTTCTACACCCTCTACAACGTCAACACGGAAGAGCTGAGCGGCATCCTCGCCAAGTACGAGAAGCCCGATCCCTCCCGCACCCCTGACCAGCAGAAGATCGGCGACTTTTACCACGCCTGCATGGACACGGACGCCATAGAGAAGTCCGGCCTCACCCCCATCGCCGGTCTCCTCGCTGAAATCGACTCCATGACCCTCCGCAACCTCCCCTCCCTCGCCGGCAAGCTCTCCCGCATCAACGTCACCGTCTTCTTCGGTTTCGGCGAGCAGCAGGACCTCAAGGACGCCACCAAGCAGATCGCCAACATCGACCAGGGTGGTCTCGGCATGCCCGAGAAAGACTACTATCTCCGCACCGGGGCCAAAGACGAGCAGCTCCGCAAGGACTACGTCGCCCACATGACCAAAATGCTCACCCTCGCCGGTTCCACCCCCCAGCAGGCCCTCAAGGATGCCACTGCGGTCATGGCCTTTGAGACCGCCCTCGCCAAGGCCAGCATGGGCGTTACGGAGCGCCGCGACCCCGAAAAGACCTACCACCTCGTCCCCATCTCGGAGATCAATAAATCGTTCCCCTACGGTCTCTTCGGACAGTTTGAGGACGCCGTCCACTCCCCGCGAGTCACGGAGATCAACGACGCCAACCCCTCTTACATCCCCGCCGCCGTAGCCCTCATCCGCGATACCGACCTCGAAACCCTGCGTGCCTACATCCGCTATCACCTCCTCACCGCGGAAGCCCACAACCTTCCCAAGAGTTTCGACCAGGAGAACTTCGACTTCTACGGCCGCAAGCTCACCGGCTCTGAGGTTCAGCGCGCCCGTTGGAAGCGTTGCAGCGCAGCCGTCGACGGAGATCTCGGAGAAGCGCTCGGCAAGGTCTATGTAAACCAGTACTTCGCCGGCGACAGCAAGAAGAAGACCCTTGAAATGGTCACGGACATCGAAGACGCCATGGATCGCGATATCGATCAGCTTGACTGGATGAGTCCCGCCACCAAGACCCGGGCCAAGGAGAAGCTCCACCTCGTCGCCAACAAGATCGGCTACCCGGATCACTTCCGCGACTACTCCTCAGTCACCATCAAGCCCACCGACGCCATCGGCAATGACATGCGCGCCACTCAGTTTGAGAACGATCGTCAGCTCAACAAGATCGGCAACCCCGTCGATCATCAGGAGTGGGGCATGACGCCCCCCACCGTCAACGCCTACTACAACCCCAGCATGAACGACATCAACTTCCCCGCCGGCATCCTGCAGCCTAACTTCTACGACCCCAGGCAGGATGACGCCGTCAACTACGGCCACATCGGCGCAGTTATCGGCCACGAGCTCACCCACGGCTTCGACGACGAAGGCAAGAAGTTCGACGGCAACGGCAATCTCAGCGACTGGTGGACCGCCGAAGACACCAAGAAGTTTGAGGCCAAAACCGACTGCGAGGTCAACGAGTACAACCAGTTCGTCGCAGTAGACGACGTACACGTCAACGGCAAGCTCACCCTCGGCGAAAACACCGCAGACAACGGAGGCCTGCTTCTCGCGTACATGGCCTACCTGGACCGCGCCAAAAAGCAGGGCGTAGACCTCGCCGCGAAGAAAGACGGCTACACTCCCATCCAGCGCTTCTACATCTCCTTCGGTCAGAACTGGTGCGCCAACGACCGCCCTGAGGCCATCCGCTCTCAGGTCCTCACCGACCCCCACTCCCCGGACCAGTTCCGCACCAACGGCCCCATCGTCAACCAACCTGGCTTCGCAGCAGCCTTCAGCTGCAAAGCCAACTCCCCCATGACCCCCACCAAAAGCTGCCGAGTCTGGTAAACACAAAAAAACAATATCAACCCGAGTCAAGGCGGATTGACCCACCAAGGGTCCAATCCGCCTTGATCGCTTTTATCAATCTTTATCAACTCAGGCCGTTCCTCACCCCGGCACCAATCTTTATCTGTGCGACCCTGAATAGATGCCCCAGGCACCACCCAACCGCACCTTAGGCTTCGCCGCCTGCGCCCTCGCCAGCTCCCTATGGGGCTGCGGCTTCTTCTTCGGAAAGATCGCACTCGCCGAGATGAACGTAGGCGCAATGGTCTTCTACCGATTCCTCTTCGGCACCGTCGTCCTCATACCCCTCCTCTTCACCCACAAGCCCCGCTTCACCCGCCGCGACTGGCTCATCCTCCTCGCCGCCTCTTTCCTCGGCGTCCCCGTCCAGTTCCTCCTGCAGTTCTACGGACTCTCCCTCACCACCGTCAGTCACGCCTCGCTCATGGTCGGCACCATGCCCGTCATCCTGGCCGTAGGAGCAGCCATCCACGCTCACGAGCGCATGGACCGCACTGGCTGGCTGGCCCTGAGTCCCTCCACCCTCGGAGCCGCCCTCATCGCGCTCAGCGCCCACCCCCACGGCCCCAACCAGGCCACGCTCACCGGCGACCTCATCGTCGTCGTCTCGCTCCTCATCGCTCTCTTCTGGATTCTCATGAACAAGCACCTCATGGACGGAGTCAGCCCGGAGGAAAAGCACTCCCCCATCGCCGTGACCTCGTATGGCCTCCTGCTCGGCACGGTGATGCTCTTCGCCATCGTCCCACCCATCTGGGGCCTGCCACCCATCCATCACATCTCCGTCAAGGCCTGGCTTGCCCTCATCGCCAGCGGGGTTCTCTGCACCGCAACTACAACGCTCCTCTGGAACTGGGGCCTCACCCAGGTCCCCGCCTCGCAGGCCGGAGTCCTCCTAAACATGGAACCGCTCCTCGGCTCGATCCTGGGCGTAGTCGTCCTCAAGGAGACCCTCGGACCCACAGCCTGGGTAGGAGGACTCATGATCCTCGCCGCCGCCGTCACGCTCACCACCCACTCCAAGACTCACATTCGCAAGGAGCTTGAGCCGGTACACGGCTAAAATAGGGGTTCCTGATCACGACGCAAGTCCAAGAACAAGAGCTCAAGCCACTTTGAGCCCTGGCACCAAAGATAATCGGACGAAGAGGAAACGGTTGCTCAACCCCAAGGAAGACATGCCCAGATTCGACGGACAAACCGTACCCAGCCCAATCACCCCGGCTAAAAAACGCTCCGCCTATCTCCCCACCCTTGACGGTTGGCGTGCCATAGCTATTCTCGCGGTCATCTTCGATCACGACGTGATCCACACGTTAGGCCCACTCAGCACCCGCCCACTCTACGAGTACGGCAACCACGGCGTCGACGTCTTCTTTGCCATCAGCGGCATTCTCATCTGCTTCCGGCTTCTGGACGAAGAATCCATCTTCGGCCGCATCCACCTCAAAGACTTTTACATCCGCCGAGCCTTCCGCATCCTTCCCCCGGCGCTCATGTACCTCGCCGTCATCAGCCTCTTCGCCGCATTTGCACTCATCACAGTTGGCTGGCATGAGGTGGTCGCATCCATCTTTTTCCTTCGAAATTATCCCCGCCTCACCGGCTTCAATGGTGGCCCGGATAACTGGTACACCTCCCATTTCTGGTCGCTCGCGCTGGAAGAGCAGTTCTACCTCTTCCTTCCGGCTCTTCTCATTCTCATTGCGCGTCGTTATCGCGCTGCCATCCTTGCCGCTCTCGCTCTCCTCGTAGCCATCCACCGGGTCTTCGCCCTCCACGGCCGCGCCTGGGTGCTGATCGACCTCCACACGGATGTGCGGATCGATTGCCTCCTCGTCCCCGCCATGTTTGCGATTCTCGCCTATGGCCCCCAGAACCGTGAGCTCTTCAAAAAGTGGCTCAGGTTCTGGCCGCTCCTCGCCATCGCCCTCCTCTGCATCCTTCCGTTCGGAGAGGGCACGGCTTTGCGAGCCACGGCCATCTCCTGGCTCATGCCGCTCATCGTCCTCGGGTCCGTGCTCAATCCGCAAACCTTCCTCGGAAAGGCTCTGGAGTGGAAGCCCCTTCGTTACATTGGGCGGATCTCCTACAGCCTCTACCTCTGGCAGCAGCTCTTCTTCCTGGGCCATTTCGGCCCACCTGATTCCAGGCTGAGCCTGCTCCAGAGCTGGCCGCTCCGGCTCATCCTCACCTTCGCCTGTGCCCTCGCCAGCTATGAGCTTCTGGAGCGGCCGCTCGCC
The DNA here is from genome assembly GCF_000178975.2 of Granulicella tundricola MP5ACTX9. Lineage (NCBI taxonomy): Bacteria > Pseudomonadati > Acidobacteriota > Terriglobia > Terriglobales > Acidobacteriaceae > Granulicella > Granulicella tundricola. The sequence goes on from NC_015064.1 coordinate 3,454,035, forward strand.
CGACTCGGCCATAAACTTGCCCCGTCGGCCACCCCCGGCCGCTCCGATCTCCAGTCAACCACCGAAGCCGCCCCTAAACCGGCGTAATAATCCCCCCGACCGGCATAGCCGTCGGCAGCGTCCCCGGCCGGCGCAGCTTCATCGCCTCCGCGGTCATATCCGTATACTTCAGCCCGGCACCCGTATTGAACAGCACCACCGTCTCCTCAGGTGTCAGTTCACCCGAAGCCAGCAGCCGCTCATAAGCCGCCGTAGCCGCCGCTCCCTCCGGCGAGAGAAACAGCCCTTCATGCTTGGCATAGTCCAGGATCGAAGCCAGAATCTCCTCATCCGTCGAAGCGATCGCCGACCCACCCGAAACCCTCACAATATCCAAAATGATCGCATCCCCATAAGGCTTCGGCACCCGCAGCCCGGCCGCAAACGTAGCCGCATGCTGGAAGAACTCCGAAACATCCTTACCACCGTCATACGCCTTCACAATTGGCGAGCAGCCCGAGGCCTGCAGCGCATACATCTTCGGTCGCTTCGAGCCCCTCTCCACCCACCCAAGCTCTTCCATCTCGTCAAAAGCCTTCCACATCCCGATCAGCCCCACCCCGCCCCCCGTCGGATAGAACACCGCATCCGGGTACTTCCATCCAAGCTGCTCCACCAGCTCATACCCCATCGTCTTCTTGCCTTCGATCCGGAACGGCTCCTTCAGCGTCGAAATATCGAACCAAACCTCGTTCGCCGGCGTCCCCGCCTCCTTCTGCCGCTTGATCTCCTCGCCCACCAGCCGCGCGCAGTCTGAGATCAGCCCGTCGATCATATGCACGTCCGCCCCGTAGATCACGCCCTCGAGATAGTTCGCAAACGGCACATCCTGCGGCATATAAAGATGCGCAGCGATCCCCGCCGCAGCCGCATAAGCCGCTAGCGCGCCAGCCGCATTGCCGGCGCTCGGCACCGCCAGATGCTGCAGGCCATAGTGCTTTGCCATGGTCACGGCCATCGCCAACCCGCGAGCCTTGAAGCTCCCCGTCGGATTATTGCCCTCTTCCTTGATGAACAGCCCGGCGTGCCGTTTGCTCTGCACCATCGGCGTCCAACCCTCGCCCAGCGTCACCGGCGTAACATCCGGCAGCACGTCCTTATACCGCCACATCCCCAGCGATTTCGCAGATTCAGCCGCATACTTCGCCGGATTCTCACGCTTGGCCGTCTTTTTCATCTCCTCCATGTCGTACCGGACATAGAGGCTCTCGGCTGTAGCCGGGTCGAGCGTCTGCGGAGTATCGGCTGAAATGCGGTTGTGGCTGCGTACGGACTCGAGATAAGCGATCTTAGGCATCCGTCCATCGTAATAGATATGTGCAGATATGTGGTATACCAGCCGACCCCGCCCGGGAAACCGCGGTGAGAAAATGGTTCATGCCCCACGCCGCACCCATCCGCCTCATCGCCATCGATATCGACGGCACCCTTCTCAGCCACGAAGGCCGCGTCGGCGCCCCCAACCAGGCCGCCCTCGCCCTCGCCCGCTCCCTCGGCGTCGAGGTCGTCATCGCCACCGGCCGCCGCCACTGCTACGCCATGCGCGTCCTCCGCGACATCGGCCTACCCGAATCAGCTGTCCTCATCAGCTCCAACGGCACCGTCGTCCGCAATCTCTCCAGCCAGCTCATCGAGCGCACCCACATGAGCCCGGAGGCCACCGCCCTCCTCTGCAACCACCTCGCCGGCTTCCGCAACGCCCTCGTCATCACCTTCGACAAGGTCGGCCCCGACGGCGAAGACGCCCGCGGAGCCCTCGTCGTCGAGGAGTTGGCAGAAATCCACGCCAGCATCGAGCGCTGGGTCACCGCCAACGAGCTCTACATCGTCCACGTCAATCCCATCGAGAACGCCCTCAAGAACGACGCCCCCATCCAGGCAATGCTCGTCGGCACCATGGACCGCATGGCCCAGGCCGAAGCCCTCCTCGTCTCGCATCCAGGCGTCGCAGCGGTTGGCGAAACCCTATCCGGCGGCCTCATCTCCCTCAACCGCACCGCCTACCCCGAACGCGATCTCAGCATCCTCGACATCCTCCCCGCCGGCTGCTCCAAGGGCGCCGCGCTCCTCCGCCTCGCAGCCTCGCGCGGCATCCAGCCCTCCGAAATCATGGCCATCGGCGATAACTGGAACGACCTCTCCATGCTGGAGGTCGTCGGCCACCCCGTCCTCATGGGCAACGCCCCGGAGGACCTCAAAACCCTCGCCCGCCAGCATGGCTGGCGCATCGGCCTGCCCCACACGGAAAGCGGTGTAGCAGAAGCCATCGAATCCGCGCTCACCTCCGCCCTAACACCGAAGTCTCATGAGACAACGCAACCCACTCTGGTAGGCTAGTTCCGTGCATCTCACCCCTTTAAGGCAGACGCGAGTCCTCCGCACAGCAATCGCTGCGGCCCTTCTCGCCCTCGCACCCTTCGCCCACGCGGCGGAGCGCATCACCCTGAAGAACGGCAGCACCTTTGATAACTGCGTCCGTCACATAGCCGACGGAACCAACCTCCGCCTCTTCTTCCGCGCCGAGAGCGCCCGCGGCGATGATCCAGATGCCAACTACCTCGACGTCCCCGCAGCTTCCGTCGCCTCCGTTGAGATTGTCCCCGATCCACCCGCTCCCTTGTCGTCCCCCCCTTCTTTGTTGTCATCCCGCAGCGCAGCGGAGGGACCTGCTTCTTCTTTAGCGGCCTCTATAACTCCCACCATCGCCGAAATCCACCAGCTCCTCACCACCTCCGGCGCAGCCCACCACATTGACGTTGACCTCCTCGCCAGCCTCATGCACGCCGAAAGCGCAGGCAATGTCAAAGCCGTCTCCCGCACTGGCGCACGCGGCCTCATGCAGCTTATGCCCGGCACTGCCGCCCAACTCGGAGTGAAGGACGCCTTCGTCCCCGGCCAGAACGTCGAAGGCGGTACCAAGTATCTCGACGAGCTTCTTACCCGTTATCACGACGACATCGCCCTCGCGCTCGCCGCCTACAACGCCGGCCCCGGCGCGGTCGACCGCTACCACGGTGTCCCACCCTTCCGCGAAACCCGCGCCTACGTCTCCCGCATCATCCGCGAGTTCAACGCCCGTAAGTCCACCCTGGTCGCCGCTAAGTGAAGAAGGCCCTCCCCTGGGCCATTGGGGCCGCACTCCTCACCTTCATCGCCTGGAAGCTCTACTCCTCGCACTTTGACTGGCACAGCTTCGCCCAAAGCTGGCGCACCGCCGACTGGCGTCTCCTCCTCATCGCCATCACCGTCATCTACCTCCAGGACGTTCTCCGCGCCGTCCGCTGGGCCATCTTCCTCCGCCCCGCCTTTAAACAGACACAGCTCAAGCCCACCCACTGGTACAGCCTTGTCGGCTCCCAGTTCGTCGGCTTCACCGGCCTCGCCATCTTCGGCCGCATCGGCGAGCTCATCCGCCCGCTCCTCGTCTCCCGCCGCACCGGCCTCACCTTCAGCTCACAGATCGCCGTCGTCGCCGTAGAGCGCGTCTTCGATCTCGGGGCCTTCGCCCTCATCTTCTCGCTCAACCTCCTCTTCTCCCCCAGCCTCCAGAGCCTCCCGTATCACGAGCTCTTCCACAAGGTGGGCTACGCCATCGCCGCCCTGACGCTCTTTCTGGTCATCTTCGTAGCCTCCGTCCGCCTCGCCGGTTCGGCGGTAGCCACCCTCATGGGCAAATTCGTCGGCATGGCCTCTCCCAAGGCCGGCGCAGCGATCACCGACCGCATCCTTTCCTTCCGCGACGGCCTCAACGTCATCGACACCCCAGCCGACTTCACCGCCGTCACGCTCCTCAGCCTGCTCACCTGGGGCCTGATCGCGGTCTCTTATGTCGTGATCATGAAGTCCTTCCCACCCCCCGTCCACGACCTCACCATCTCCCACATCCTGGTCCTGATGGGCTTCTCAGTCGTCGGCTCCCTCGTCCAGTTTCCCGGCGTAGGCGGCGGCGCGCAGTTCGCCAGCATCACCGCCCTGACGCTCCTCTTCGGCATCCCCAAAGAGCTCGCAGTCAGCGCCGGCCTCATGCTCTGGCTCATCCAGAACATGAGCATCATCCCCGCCGGCCTCATCTTCGCCCGCATAGAAGGCATCTCCCTCCGCCAGGCCGCCCACACCACCGAAACCAAAGAAAGCTCCACCCTCTAACCATCACCACAGATCAAGCACTGAAGGCGCGGCCTATACCCAGGGCGCAAGCCCTGGGTATGCACAGAGCCACCCCGCCAAGGGCTGAAAGCCCGGCATATGCCCCTTTTCCCCTCCATCCACGCCACGTCATCGCATCCCGGTGGACCTTGCCGTCCTGATCCCTGATCCCTGTTCCCTGCTCCCTCTCTTCCCCCACTGCTAAAATCACCGTAAGCAAATGAAGTGTCCCTACTGTGCCTTTACGCAAGACCGCGTCGTAGACTCCCGCGAAAGCAAGGAAGCCGACTCCATCCGCCGCCGCCGCGAATGTGAACGCTGCAACAAGCGCTTCACCACCTACGAGCGCATCGACGAAATCCCCTACATGGTCGTCAAAAAAGACGGCCGCCGCGAGCGTTTCGACCGCCAAAAAGTCCTAGGAGGCCTCCTCCAGGCCTGCCAGAAGCGCAGCATCTCCTCCGCCCAGCTTGAGCGTATCGTCGACGAGGTCGAAACTTTCATCGTCGACTCACCCGAGCGCGAGCGCCTCACCACTGAGGTCGGCGAACTCATCATGGATCGCCTCAAGAACATCGACACCGTCGCCTACATCCGCTTCGCCAGCGTCTATCGCGACTTCAAGGACGTCCGCGAGTTCAAAGCCGAGCTCGAAGAACTCCTCGGCGGCGCCAAGAAACATCCCGAAGACCCCAGAAAACTTCTGAAACCCACACCCCGAAACGCATAAGGATAAGCCAAACATGCCCACCCACAAGATCACCCTCATCCCCGGCGACGGAATCGGCCCCGAGGTCACCGCCGCCACCGTCAAGATCCTCGAAGCAGCCGGCAAGATCACCGGCGCTTCCTTCGAGTGGCACACCCACAACGCCGGCGCGGATGCCTTCGCCAAAACCGGCGAGTACATCCCCCAGTCCCTCTACGACTCCGTAAAAGAAAACAAGGTCGCCCTCAAAGGCCCCGTCACCACCCCCATCGGCGGCGGCTTCACCTCGATCAACGTCACCCTCCGCAAGAAGTTCGATCTCTACTCCAACTTCCGCCCCGTCAAGAGCCTCCCCGGCATCAAGACCAACTACCCAAATCTCGATCTCGTCATCTTCCGCGAGAACACCGAAGACCTCTACGCCGGGCTCGAGGTGATGATCAACCCGGACATCGCCCAGTCCCTTAAGATCATCACCCGCAAGGGCAGCCTCCGCATAGCCAAATCCGCCTTCGAATACGCCCGCAGGCATGGCCGCAAGAAGGTCCACGCCATCCACAAGGCCAACATCATGAAGCTCTCGGACGGCCTCTTCCTCAAGTGCTGCAAGGAAGTCGCAGCCGAGTATCCGGAGATCACCTACGCCGAGCACATCGTAGACAACACCTGCATGCAGCTCGTCATGAACCCCTTCCAGTACGACATCATCCTGACCGAAAACCTCTACGGCGATATCCTCTCCGACCTTTGCTCCGGCCTCATCGGTGGCCTCGGCCTCGTCCCCGGAGCCAACATCGGCGTGGACGCCTCCATCTTTGAAGCCGTACACGGCTCCGCCCCGGACATCGCCGGCCAGGACAAGGCCAACCCCACCGCCCTCCTCCAGAGCGCCGTCCTCATGCTGCACCACCTCGAAGAGACGGCCACCGCCGACCTCATCCAGAAGGCCCTGGAGCGCGTCTACGCTGAAGGCAAAACCCTCACCCGCGACATCGGCGGCACCGCCGGAACCACCGCCTTTTCCGACGCCGTAGTAGCCGCACTCTCGGCATAGAAACTTGCTGAACCGATCGCCGTTTTGAAAGGGCGGGGCTTCAGCCCCGCCACTCGGCTCCCCCACTACCTTGCGGCTTTAGCCGCCGAGGGAATGCCGGAACCGGATTTATAGCTGGGGGTATCTCCCCCGAGGCGCCCAAATGAACAAGCTTTCCCTCCCCGCCGCTCTCCTCCTCACCCTCACGATCGCCGGCTGCAAGCCAGACGCCGCCACCCAAAAGGCCGAAGTCCAGGACAAGCAGGCTACTCCCGCAGCCGCAGCCCGTCCCACCGCCGCACCCATTGACCCCGCCACAACCGGCACCGTCTCCGGCACCATCTCCTTCGCCGGCAAGGCCCCCGCCCCCGTCACCATCGACACCTCCATGGACCCCGCCTGCGGCATAGGCACCACCACCCCCGTCCTCTCCGAGCAGCTCCTCGTCAACAAGGGTCACCTCGCCAACGTCTTCGTCTACGTCAAGACTGGCCCCGCAGCCGCCATGAACGCCGCCCCCACCAGCACAGCTCCCGTAGTCCTCGACCAGAAGGGCTGCCAGTACACCCCCCACGTCATCGGCGTCATGCAGGGCGGCACCGTCTCCTTCCATAACTCAGACGTCACTATGCACAACGTACACGTCATGGGTAACGAGACCATGGACATGTCCCAAGGACCCAAGGGTGCCCCCCAGGACAAGCAGTTCACCAAACCTGAGCTGATGATCCCGGTCCGTTGCAACAATCACCCCTGGATGAACGCCTTCATCAACGTCTCCCAGACCCCGTTCTTCGCAGTCACGGACGCCACCGGCCAGTTCAACCTGAAGGGTCTCCCCGCCGGCGACTACACCCTCGGCGTCATCCACGAGAAGCTTGGCGAGCAGACCATCCAACTCACGGTCAAGCCCCAGTCCACCACCAAAGCCGCCGCCACCTTCCAAGCAAAATAAAGCGAATCACAGAGGACGCAGAGTCAAAGAGAAAAGCAAAAATCTCTCTGTGTCCTCGCCTTTCCATCCGTGCCCTCCGTGATTCGCTTTCCCCCAAGGACCCGCCGACGCGATATCCTAACCAGATGGAGCACATCTCGTAATGGAACGGCGTAAGGTAGGCATTCTCGGCGCAACCGGCATGGTGGGACAGCGATTCATTCAGCTCCTGCACAATCACCCCTGGTTTGAGATCGCATGGCTCGCGGCATCGGACCGCAGCTCCGGCAAACGGTATGAAGACGCCTGCCGCTGGAAGCTGGACACGCCGCTCCCCGCGAACATCGCCGGCATGACCCTGATGCCCAACACGCCCGAAGGCACCCCCGCCACCGAGCTGCCCAAGATCATCTTCGCCGCCCTCGACTCCGACGTCGCATACGAGCTCGAGCCCAGGTTCGCCGCCGCAGGCTGTGCCGTCATCTCGAACTCCAGCGCCTTCCGCATGACCTCGGACGTCCCCCTCGTCATCCCGGAGGTCAACGCAGACCACCTCGCGTTGATCGAAAAGCAGTCCTGGCGCAAGGACTCAGGCGGATACATCGTCACCAATCCCAACTGCTCCGCCATCGGCCTGGTCCTCGCGCTCAAGCCCATCCACGACCGCTTCGGCATCGAGAAGGTCTTCGTCAGCACCATGCAGGCGGTCAGCGGAGCCGGTTATCCCGGCGTCGCCTCCCTCGATATCCTCGGCAACGTCGTCCCCTTCATCAAGAACGAAGAGGAGAAGATGCAGGAAGAGGTCGGCAAGCTCCTCGGCACTCTGAGCGGGGACCACGTCGCCATGCTCGACGCCCCCTTGAGCGCCCACTGCAACCGCGTAGCCGTAGAAGACGGCCACACCGAGTGCGTCTCCCTCAAGCTCCGCACCCCCGCCACATACGAGCAGATGCTCGAAGCCTGGGCTGAGTTCGCACCCCTGCGCGGCATCCACGAAGGCCACCCATTGCCTTCAGCCCCAGACCAGCCCGTCGAGTACGTCGACCAGGTAGACCGCCCCCAGCCCCGCCTGGACCGTATGCGCGGCAAGGGCATGGCCTCCACCGTAGGCCGGCTGCGCCCCTGCTCGCTGTTCGACTGGAAGTTCGTGGTCCTGTCCCACAACACCATTCGCGGCGCAGCCGGAGCCGCACTCCTGAACGCCGAAATCCTCGCCATGCTGGACAAGCTCCCTGGCGGAAAAGCCCGCAGTCAGAACGTCCCCGTAGCACTGAAGGCATAACACGTATGAGCATCGAAGGCAGTCAAAGCACCCCCGTCGCAGTCCTGCAGCCACGCCCCAAGATCGTCGTCATGAAGTTCGGCGGAACCTCGGTTGAGGACGCCGCCGCCATCAAGCGCACGGCCGCCATCGTCAAGGGCCGCCGCGATATGGGGCACCAGCCCATCGTAGTCGTCTCCGCCATGGCCCGGGTGACGGATCAACTCCTCGCCGCAGCCGCAGCAGCAGGCCGCAACGACCGTGAGGCAGCGCTCTCCATCTCCTTCAAGCTGCGTGAGCGGCATCTGGAGACCGCCAGCGAGCTCGTCGGACGCCACATCGATGAGGTCGCTCACCAGATCCATCAGAACTTCGATTCGCTTGACGATCTTCTGCGCGGCATCGCCGCCGTAGGTGAACTCACGCCGCGCACCAACGACCTCGTCGTCAGCTTCGGCGAACGCCTCTCCAGCATGATCGTCGCCCACACCTTCGAGCATCGCGGCCTCGCCGGCGCGCACATCGACGCCCGCACCTGCATCATCACCGACTCGCACTACGGCAAAGCCGCGCCCAACGAGGCCGCCATCGAAGCCGCACTCCACCAGCACCTGCTGCCGCTGGTCGAAGCGAAGGCCATTCCTGTACTCGGTGGCTTCATCGGCTCCAACGCCGAAGGCATCACCACCACCCTCGGCCGCGGCGGCTCAGACTACACCGCAGCCCTCGTCGGCGGTGGCCTCCACGCCGGCGCAATCGAGATCTGGACCGACGTCAACGGCATCATGACCACGGACCCGCGCATCGTCCCCGAGGCCCTGCGCGTCAAGACCATCAGCTTTGAAGAAGCAGCCGAGCTCGCCTACTTTGGCGCGAAGGTCCTGCACCCCGCCACCATCCTGCCCGCAGTCCAGAAGTCCATCCCCGTCTGGGTCCTGAACAGCCGTAACGCCGCCAACGAAGGCACCAAGATCACCGCCGTCGCCGCCCGCTGCGCATCCCCCTTCAAGTCCATCGCAGCCAAAAAGCGTCTCACCATCATCGATATCGTCGCCAGCCGCATGCTCATGGCGCACGGCTTCCTCAAGGCCGTTTTCGATGTCTTCGACAAGTACTCATGCGCCATCGACATGGTCTCGACCTCCGAGGTCTCCATCTCCCTCACCGTCGACTCCAACGAGCAACTCCCCGCGATCTGCGCGGAGCTCGGCAAGATCGCAGACGTCAAATACGAAGGCCGCAAAGCCCTCATCTGCCTGGTCGGCGAGGACATTCGTGGCCACAACGGCATCGCCGGCCGCGTCTTCACCGCCGTCAGCCACGTCAACGTGCGCATGATCTCGCAGGGTGCCAGTGAGATCAACATGAGCTTCATGATCGACGAGGAAGATGTAGAAGAGGCCGTCCGCTCGCTCCACAAAGCCTTCTTCACCAACCCAGACGAAACCGTCTTCGACGTCGCCTCCCAAAGTGTTTCCGTCTGAAAGTTGTTTCTGGAAAGACAAAGCTCTCTTTGTGCCAGTAGGATTGTCCATTACAAGAGGCTTCCGCCTCTGAGGCACGCCCTGAAAACGGCAGCCAGAAGGAACATCAGCAATGCGCGTCTTAGTTTTAGGTCACGGTAAAACCGGCAAGCTCGTAGCGCAGATCGCCGCCGAGCACGGCCACAGCGTCCACGTCCTCGACGCCAAGGAAAACCCCAACGCCCAGGCCCTCACCGCGCCCTTCGTCGCAGGCTTTGACGTCGTCATCGACTTCACCACGCCCGAAGCCGCCATCCAGAACATGCGCGCCTGCCTCGCCACCGGCGCAAAGATGGTCATCGGCACCACCGGCTGGTATGACAAGCTCGCAGATATGAAGTCCCTCGCGGAACGTCGCGAAGGCAGCCTCCTCTACGGCACCAACTTCTCCGTCGGCGTCCAGGTGATGCTGAAGGTCGCCTACGAAATGGGCGCGGCCCTCAAGGACGCGGGCTTCAAGTTCTCCATCAATGAGACCCACCACGCCTCCAAGCTTGATGCACCCTCCGGCACAGCCTTGACCCTCTGCGAGACCATCCAGACCTCATCCGGTGCAGTCGACGTCGGCATCACCTCCAGCCGTGAAGGCGATGAGACCGGTATCCACATTCTCACCGCGCAAAGCGACTCAGACCGCATCACCCTGCAGCACGAATCTTTCTCCCGTAGCGGTTTTGCCGAGGGCGCAGTGCGCGCGGCGGAATGGCTCTCCACGCGCAAGGGAACGTATGATTTCCGCGATATCTTTGACAAGATGTAAGCCGATTGAATGTTGAAACATTCATAGCCTTGCGTTATCCCCCGCTTCTGCCTAACCTAAGGCAATGTCCGTTGCCGCGTCTCTGACACCTCAGCACACTATGACCTTCGACTTCGCCGCCCTCTCCTTTGCAGAAAAGCTGGACCGTTTCGCACGCCTCGCCGTCCACGTTGGCTTGAATCTTCAGCCCGGCCAGGAGCTGCTCATCACCGCTTCCACGGAGATGATCCCCTTCGTCCGCCTCATCACAGAGCACGCTTACAAAGCCGGAGCCCTGCTGGTTACGACGACGTACGGCGACGACCAGGCCATCCTCAGCCGCTACAAGTACGCCAACGACGCCTCATTCGACTACGCCCCGGTCTGGATGGCGGAAGGCATCGCCACCGCCTTCCGCAGCGGCGCGGCCCGCCTCGCACTGTCCGGTGCCGACCCCACCCTGCTCTCCGCACAGGACCCAGCCAAGGTCTCCCGCGCCAACATCGCCGGCTCCAAGGCCAACAAGCCCGCGATGGAGATGATCACGCGCCACGCCATCAACTGGAGCATCTGCGCGGCGGCAACCTCGGCCTGGTCCCGCCTCGTCTTCCCGGGAATCCCGGAAGAAGAAGCGATGCTCAAACTCTGGGACGCCATCTTCTACGCCTCGCGTGCCACATCTGAAGATCCAGTCGCCGCCTGGAAGGCCCACAGCGCCAATATCCATCAGCGCGTCGCTTACCTGAACGAGAAGCGCTACCACTCCCTCCGCTTCCACTCCGCGGATGGCAAGACAGACCTCACCGTAGGCCTCGCGGACGATCACCTCTGGGCCGGCGGCGGTGGCGAGTCCGGTAACGGCGTCTTCTGTAACGCCAACATCCCCACCGAAGAGTGCTTCACCACCCCGCACAAGGACCGCATCGATGGCGTCGTCCACGCCTCCAAGCCCCTCTCGCACCAGGGGACGCTGATTGAAAACATCATGTGCCGCTTTGAGAAGGGCCGCATCGTCGAAGCCACCGCCTCCGCTGGAGAAGACGCCCTCAACCGCCTCATCTCCACGGACGAAGGTGCTCGCTCGCTCGGCGAGGTCGCGCTCGTCCCACACTCCTCGCCCATCGCCCAGAGCGGCATCCTCTTTTACAACACACTCTTTGACGAGAACGCAGCCAGCCACATCGCGCTCGGCCAGGCCTACGCCACCTGCCTGATCGAAGGCGAGCACATGGACGAGACGACCCTCGCCGCCAAGGGAGCCAACCACTCCCTCATCCACGTCGACTGGATGATCGGCTCCGCCCAGATGGACGTGGACGGCATCGCGCACGACGGCACCTCAGAGCCCCTGATGCGCCAGGGAGAGTGGGTCTGAAACTTGCTCCGGCACTCACAGTCCGGTTCAAGATAAACTCAACGCTGCTATGGAACTCTTTGGTTGTGGCACCGCCCTCGTAACCCCCTTTCGCCCTGACGGCTCCGTCGACGAACACGCCCTTCACGCGCACGTCGACTGGCAGATCCAGAACGGCGTCGAACTCCTCATCCCCTGCGGCACTACAGGTGAAGCCGCCACCCTCTCCGACGCCGAAACCCAGCGCGTCATCGAGGTCACCATCGCCGCCGCCGCAGGCCGTGCGCCCATCTTTGCCGGCTGCACCCACAACTCCACCCACACGGCCGTGCAGCGCGTCAGCCGCCTGTCGCGCATCCCCGGCCTCACCGGCATCCTCACCGCGAACCCGTACTACAACCGCCCCAGCCAGGAAGGCCAGTACCAGCACTTCCGCGCCATCGCAGAGTCCACGGATCTACCCATCCTCCTCTACAACATCCCAGGCCGCACCGGCGCGAACCTTGATCCGGCCACCATCCTCCGCCTGGCCGAGATCGCAAACGTCATTGGCGTCAAGGAATCCAGCGGCAACCTCACTCAGATCACCGAGCTCCTCACCCAGGCCCCACGCGACTTCCGCGTCTTCGCCGGCGACGACGGTCTCGCCCTGCCCGTCCTCGCCCTCGGCGGTGCCGGCCTCATCTCGGTCGCCTCCAACGTCATCCCCGCCGAGACCTCCGACATGATCCGCGCCGCCATCCGCAACGACTGGGCCGGCGCCCGCCGCATCAACCGCAAGATCTTCCGCCTGATGCAGGCGCTCTTCGTAGAACCAAGCCCCGCCCCGGTCAAGGCCGTTCTCGCCCTCCTGGGCCGCTCCCCAGACCATCTCCGTCTCCCCATGGTCCCCGTCACCCCCGCCACTCGCCACAAACTGGAACTCCTCATCGGCGAGCTAGGCCTCCTCACCAAAGCCCCCGCAGGCTACGTAGAAAACCTCCGCGCCTTCTAAGGCGATCTGGGCACTCATCCGGCTTGATCGCTTTTATCCCAACTTATCCCCGTAGGCCGTTTGTACAGACCCGGTAAACTGTCACCAGACATGACAGACCAAAACTTCTCCACCCTCCAGCAGCAGATCGAGCACCACTTCGCCCAGGGACCAGCCGCCATCGGCAACCCCGAGGCCCTCGCCGCCTTCGCCACCCTCCGCGAAGCCCTGGAATCCGGCGCACTGCGCTCCGCCTCGCCCGACCCCACATCCCCCATCGGCTGGACCGTCAACGCCTGGGTCAAGCGCGGCATTCTCCTCGGCTTCCGTCTCGGCCACCTCGTCTCCGCGGAGGACGGAAAGTTCGTCGATAAAAACACCTATCCCGCCCAGATCTTCACGGCGGAGCAAGGCACCCGCATCGTCCCCGGCGGCTCCAGCGTCCGAGCCGGAGCCTTCCTCTCCAAGGGCGTCGTCATGATGCCTCCCGCCTACGTCAACGTCGGCGCGTACGTCGATGAAGGCACCATGATCGACTCCCACGCCCTCGTAGGCTCATGCGCCCAGATCGGCAAGCGCGTTCACCTCAGTGCCGCAGCCCAGATTGGCGGCGTCCTGGAGCCCGTCAACGCCTCCCCCGTCATCATTGAGGACGACGCCCTCATCGGCGGCAACACCGGCGTCTACGAAGGCACCATTGTCCGCACCCGCGCCGTCCTGGCCGCCGGAACCGTCCTCACCCGCGGCACCCCGGTCTACGACCTCGTCACCGGCGAGATCCACCGCGCCACCGCAGACACCCCCCTCATCATCCCCGCCGGAGCCGTCGTCGTTCCCGGCTCCCGAGCCATCACCTCCGGCAAGGGCAAGGACTGGAATCTCTCCGTCGCCACCCCCATCATCGTCAAGTATCGCGATGAAAAGACTGAGCTTTCGCTCGCCCTGGAAGACCTTCTCCGCTAACCTCCATCCCACCCCGGACGGGGCTGAAAAGCCCCGATTCCGTATCCCTGATAAACTCAGGGGTTGATGGCACAAGATAAATTAAGACTGATACCTTTGGGCGGCCTTGGCGAGTTCGGTATGAACTGCATGGCCCTCCGCTGGCAGGATGACATCATCGTCATCGATGCCGGCCTGATGTTTCCTGAAGAAGAACTGCTCGGCGTGGACATCGTCGTGCCGGACATCTCCTACCTCACCGAGAACCGGACCAAAGTCAAAGCCATCATCCTGACCCACGGCCATGAAGACCACATCGGCGGCCTTCCCTGGATCCTCTCTGAGCTGAACGTCCCCGTCTACGGCACCGAATTCACTTTGGCGCTTGCTGAAGGCAAGCTCGACGAACACCGCCTCCTCGATGACGCAGACCTCATCGAGATGATCCCCGGCAAGAAGTTCTCGATCGGCCCCTTCACCATCCAGCCCATCCACGTCACCCACTCGCTGGTGGACTGCGTGGCCGTGGCCATCCACACCCCCGTCGGAGTCGTCCTCCACACCGGTGACTTCAAGGTCGATCTCTCCCCACCCGACGGCAAGGCCTTTGACCTCCAGGCTTTCGCGGACCTCGGCAAGAACGGCGGCGTCCTCGCACTCCTGCAGGACTCCACCAACGTCGATCGCAAGGGTTGGACCCCGTCCGAGCGCGCCGTACGTCCACGCCTTGACGAGATCTTCGGCCAGACCAAGAAGAAGCTCTTCTTCTCCTGCTTCTCATCGTCCGTCACGCGTATCGCCCTTGCCTTCGATCTCGCCGCCAAGCACGGCCGCAAGGTTGCCGTCATCGGCCGCTCCATGGACAACGCCACGGAGATCGCACAGGATCTCGGTTACCTCAAGGTTCCGCAGGGCCTCATCATCAACCCCGGCCAGATGCGCGACTTCGCGCCTGAAAAGCTCCTGGTCATGATCTCCGGCACCCAGGGCGAACCCATGTCCGCCCTCTCCCGTGCCGCGGTCAACAACCACAAGTTCGCCAAGATCGAAGCCGGCGACACCGTCCTCATGTCCAGCCGCGTCATCCCCGGCAACGAGAAGGGCATCTACCGCGTCATCGACCACCTTGAGCGCCGCGATGCCCTCGTCATCCATGACGACGGCACCAACGGCCTCATCCACGTCTCCGGACACGGCTCGCAGGAAGAGCTCAAGCTGATGATCAACCTCGTTCAGCCCAAGTTCTTCATCCCCGTCCACGGCGACTACCGTCACCTCAAGCGCCACGTAGAACTCGCTCTCTCCACCGGCGTCCCCCAGAAGGCCATCCTGATGGAAGACGGTGAGATCCTCGAGCTCACCAAGGACACCGCGCAGAAGAACGGCAAGGTCACCACCGGCCGCGTCTGCATCGACTCCGGCGGCACCATCGACGTCGTCGAAGACGTCGTCATCCGCGACCGCCAGCACCTGTCCGAAGACGGCATCGTCATCGCCATCGTCGCCATCGACAAGCGCACCGGCCAGTCCGAGGGCGTACCTGAGATCGTCATGCGCGGCTTCGCCATGGACGACGCTCAGCTCATCGGCGAGTCACGCGCCATCGTCAAGCGCACCCTCGAAGGTTCCAGCGCTGAGGAGCGTCAGGACTACGGCGTCATCAAGGAGAAGATCCGCGGTGACCTCAAGCGCTTCATCCAGAAGAGCACCAGCCGCCGTCCTCTCATCATGCCCGTCATCATGGAGATCTGATCTCCTGCTTCATCTCACAAAAGGCCCGGCCCACAAAGCCGGGCCTTTTCTCATGCCATCCATGTACCATTCCCACAACACCTATGCCCCGGCTCCCGAAACCTCGCAGACTCCGCTCCCGCCGCCCCGCACTCGCCCGCCTCACTGAAAACCTCCGCCGCTCCCGCACCTTCGTCGGAGAAACCCGCACCCGCGTCACCGAACGCATCCGCCGCCAGCGCCTGCTCTTTACGGCGATCCTGACCGCCGGCCTGATCGTCTTCGCCCTAGCCATCTGGCCCTTCACCAAGGACCATCTCGAAGCAATCTCCGTCCTCCAGCAGGTCTCCCAGAAGCCCGTCCCCGCCCTCATCGCCGACCTCGTCAGCCATCCCGTCACTACCCAGGACCTCACGCTCGACACCGAATCCGGCAAGGTCCGCGCCCGCCTCTACATGCCGGCCAACAACCCCAACGCCCCCGCCCTCATCGTCCTCCACGGCGTCCACCATCTCGGCATAGACGAGCCTCGCCTCGAAGGCTTTGCCTCCGCCATGGCCTCCACAGGCCTCCGCGTCCTCACGCCCGAGCTACCGGACATCAAGGACTACCACGTCGATTCCACCTCCATCAAAACCATCGGCGAATCCACCCAGTGGTTCGCCCACAAGACCGGCGCGCCCGTCGGCGTCATGGGCCTCAGCTTCTCCGGCGGCCTCGCCCTCCTCGCAGCCGCAGACCCCCTCTACAAAAAGGACTTCAAGTTCGTCTTCGCGGTAGGCTCGCAGGACTCCATGAACCGCGTCGCCCAGTACTACCGCACCAACCAGGACGAGCGCCCCAACGGCTCAACCGAGCTCCTTCCCGCGCACGAATACGGCCCGTTAGTTCTGGAGTACGAGTATGTCGAAGACTTCGTCCCCCGTCAGGACATCGCCCGCATCCGCGCCGTCCTCCGCGCCCACCTCTATGAGGACAAGCCCGCCGAAGCCACCGCATCTCTCAAGCTCGACGAACGCCAGAAGGCCGAAGCCCTCGACCTCATGGACGCCGCCTCCCCGCACACCCGATCCCTCATCGCCGCAGCCGCCGCCAGGCACGCCAACGAGCTCAACGGCCTCTCCCCCGGCGGCCATCTCCGCACCCTCATGACTCCCGTCTACCTCCTCCACGGCCAGGCGGACAACATCATCCCCTCCGCAGAAACCCTATGGATGGCCTCCGAGCTCCCCACCATCACCCTCCAGGCCATGCTCGTCAGCCCCGTCATCTCCCACCTGGACATGGGCACCAACCCCACCCTCGCGGACCAGTGGCACCTCATCCATTTCTTCGCCCTCATCATGCATGCCGCTGAAACTCCCACCGGCCGCACTCCCTGGCTATAGAAATCTGATTTCAGCCGTTACACCGAAGGCGTACAATTCCGGTCCTGAAACCGCCGCCCCTCCATGGCCACGCCAAAACGGGACCACGCGAGCGACGACTCTGATCCAGGAGCCCGTCCCATGCGCAATCGCCTTCTTGCCCTCATCCCCGCCGCCACCCTGCTCGCCGTCATCGGATGCCAGCAGAACTCCCGCTCGGACACCTACTACCTCATCGCCGGCAACCTCAAGGTGCCTTACTGGAAGACCGTGAACGCCGGCTTCGCACACGCGGCTGACGTCTACGGCGTCACCGCCCAGCTCCGCGGCCCGGACGGCAACGACGCCAAGGCCGAGGCCGATGAGTTCCATACCGCGGTCTCCCGCCATCCCGCCGGCATCCTCGTCTCCGTACAGGACGCGGCCTTGATGAAGCCGGAGATCGACGCCGCCCTTCAGCAGGGCATTCCCGTCATCACCGTGGACTCTGACGCCCCACTCAGCGATCGCCTCTTCTTCATCGGCACCAACAACCTGCAGGCCGGCCGGCTAGGCGGAGAACGCCTCGTTCAAAAGCTCGGCGGCAAAGGCAATATCGTCTTCTTCTCCATCCCCGGCCAGCCCAATCTGGACGAACGACTCAAAGGCTACCTCGACGTCCTCAACGAGCACCCGCAGATGAAAGTCGTCGATACCTTCGACATCAAGGGTGATACAGGCGTCGCCATGGACCGAGCCAGCCAGTTGCTCGGCCAAACAGGCGCACAGAAGATCGACGCCTTCGTCTGCCTCGACTCAGCCTCCGGCAAGGACGTAGCTGAAGTCCTCAAACGTGGCAACGCCACCGACCGAACCCTCATCGCCATGGACGTAGACCCCGATACCCTCAATCTCATCAAGTCCGGCGACATCGAAGCTACCGTCTCGCAAAAGCCGTACACCATGGGCTACGCCGGCCTCCAGGCCTTGGTAGACGTCCACGACCGCCTCCCCAAGCCCTTCCAGACCAACTACCAGGTCAACGCCTTCTCGCCTTATCCCATCTTCGTGGACACCGGCACCTCGATCGTCGACCGCTCGAACGTAGATATCTACCTGGCCAACGCAGCCAAGGTCCAGATCCATTGAGACAAAGCCTCTCCTGCCTGCAAAGCACGCAGGAGAGGCACCTTACTTGCCTCTCCCGGTAACGTTCTTCCCAAAATGGAAGCTGGGCCCGATCGAAGCCCGATAGGTCCACCGCCCATTCGCCAGAATGTCGTTGAACGGATGGTTGTACACCGCATCCAACTGCATCCGCAGCCCAAAATGCTGCGTCATCCGGAAGTCCCCGCCTCCACCAACCCCATAGAACCCAGTCCAATCCGTCTTCGTCCCACGCGGTGCAAGCTCCGCCACCACCACCTGCTGAAACGGATCGCTCGGGTGCGGAGTCGCGCTCTCATGCAGCGCGCCCAGCGAAGGTCGCAGAAAAAGCGCAACCTTCGAGTACTTCCGGTAGATCAACTGCGGCCCCAGCGCATACGTCTCCGTTCGGGCATCCGTGTTCACACGCAGCTGGTAGTTCGGCGGCAGCAGCCCAAACGCAATGTACTGCTGTTGCGCCCCATTCACTTGCGCCTGCAGTGCAGCCGGCAACTCACTCGTCGTCAGCACCTCTGACCCGCTCGCAATGCTGAAGTCGAACCCCACCGAATACCACCGCCTCGGGTTGATCCCAATCTGTGTATGAAACCCCGGCTGATTCAGTCCCAGCGCGGGAGCATTGATATCCGCAAACCCCGCATAAACGTCATACTTCCCCACATAATCCTTCTGCGCCTGCGCCCTCACACTCATGACGCACGCCAGCGAAGCCGCACCCACAACGCCAAACACATACCGCAAAGTCCTCTTCATCACAGAATCCTTTCAGAGAGAACCAGATCGCAGTCCTCTCAGCGAGCAACAAGTTAGTCCACATCCCCCTCTCTTGTCATCCACCAACTCCGCCACGCACTAAACTATTCCCAGATATGTCCCAGCCAACCTACGTCACCCTCTCCGAGATCCAGTCCGCAGCCGCCCGCATCTCTGGCGCAGCCATCCGCACGCCCCTCACCCAACTCCCCGGCACCAGCATCTGGATCAAGGCCGAGTCCGCACAGCCCATCGGCTCCTTCAAGCTTCGCGGCGCCTACAACACCATCGCCCAGCTCACCCCGGAGCAGCTTCGCCTCGGCGTCATCACCTACTCCTCCGGCAACCACGCCCAGGGCGTCGCCTTCGCCGCCCGAGCCCTCAACTCCAAAGCTGTTATCGTCATGCCCGACAACGCCCCTCAGGTCAAAATAGACGCCACCCGAGCCCTCGGCGCAGAAGTCGTCTTCGTCGGCCCCGCCAGCTCCGCCCGCAAGCTCAAGGCAGAAGAACTCTCCGCCGCCCACGGCTACACCATCATCCCGCCCTACGATCACCCCCACATCATCGCCGGCCAGGCTACCTGCGCCCTTGAGATCCTCCAGGAACTCCCGGACGTCGACCTCATCCTCTCCCCCGTCTCCGGCGGCGGTCTCCTCAGCGGCACCGCCACCTGCGTCAAGCAGGCTGCGGCAGCCGGCCTTGCCAAGCCCACCGTCCAGGTCTGGGGCTGCGAGCCCGAACTCGCCGCCGACGCCAAGGAATCCTTCGACACCAAAACCCTCGTCGAGTGGCCCGCCGCCCTCACCACCCGCACCATCGGCGACGGCCTCCGCACCCAATCCCTCGGCCAACTCAACTTCCATCACATCCTCAAATTCGTCGACGGCATCGTCACCGTCACCGAGGACGAGATCTACGCCGCCATGCGCCGCCTCCTCAAAGACACTGACTTGGTCCCCGAACCCAGCGGAGCCGTCACCCTAGCCGCCGCCCTCTTCCACGCGCACCAGCTCCCCGCCGCCGCCAAAACCGCCGTCATCCTGAGCGGAGGCAACATAGACCCGAAACTACTTGAATCTCTGAAGTAGCAGAATTAAGTCGTGTGCCCCATCCTCATCGCAGTCTTACCGCGATTAGGGTGGGCATCGGCAAAGCCGACCTTACCAGAGAATCTCGTACCACCCAACACTCCAGGCTCCGTACACCCACCATCTCAATCGAGCGTCCAACACCACATGCGCAGTCTAGCCCTGGCTCTCCTCCTCATCCCCGCCGCCCTCCTGGCCCAGAAGAAACCCCGGGACAACAAGGACAATCTCTCCGGCTACGACCGCTCCGCCCGAGCCACAGTCCTCCACGACGCCGTAGTCTACGTAGCCGCGGACGACTCCACCCAGAAGGTAGCCGAGGTCACCCCCGGCCACGAGCTCGTCATCATCGACCACTCCGGCCCCTGGGTCAAGGTCTACGCCAACACCGACACCCCCGACGAAGCCGACCCCGACCGCACCCCCGAGTTCGCCGAAGACGACACCGTCACCCCCGCCAGCGGCTGGATCAAGGACAAGGGCGTCGTCAACGCCGCCACCCCCAACGGCGACGCCATCCTCTTCGGCGCCGCAACCAACCTCGAAGAAGCCGCCTCCCAACCCCACGCCCCCAAGAACGCCGCCCCCGGAGCCCACCTCCTCTACCGCCGCGTCTTCGAGTACTTCCCCAACTCCCCCCTGGCCGCCGAAGCCGCCTTCCGCTCCGCTGACATCCGCTGGCAGCTTGAAAAGCTCGACATCTCCACCCTCCCCTCCGCCAAGGAGCAGGAGGCCTACCTCCGCCCCCAGCTCTACGAAGGCGAGATGAAGCACATCATGAAGACCTATCCCGGCACAAAGTTTGCCGCGGAAGCCGCCTACGACCTCCTCGACAACAAGCTCTGCGGCGACTGGCAGGGCCTCCCCAAATGCCCCGAGATGGAGACCAAGCTCTACCTTAAATACGCAGACCAGTACCCCGAATCCCCGCGCGCGCCCGAGGCCGAGTACAACGCCGTCTACCGCCAGGGCGTAGCCGTCACCATGTACAAGGTGGACGAAGACCGCAAGCACGCAGAAGCCGCCGCCAAACAAACCCAGACCCTCGCCGACGAGATGCGCACCCGTTTCCCCAACAGCGACTACACCCGCCGCGCCCAATCCATAGCCTTCCGCATCGCCCAGGGCCTGAGCATCTACGGCTCCGACCGCGAGTAGCCCCCGCGCCACATTGAGACCTCCAGACGTTCGTCTCGAGTTACCTTATGCCGCTGATGGCGGAACACTCCCCCGTCCGCCCCATTTCCCGCGTACCATCGAGGTGTGAAGGGCCCCCATCTCATTCTCTCCCCTGGAGTTGCCGCACTCCTTCTGGCTTCGCTCAGCGCGACGGCCGCACGCGGACAGTCTCCTCTGCTTTCCAGACTCACCCTCCCTGACGCACCCTCCAGCTCTTCAGTCTGGACCAGCCAATCACAGGATGCTGCTAAGCCCCAGCCCTCCGCCGAGACTGATGCCCAACGCCGCGAGCGCATTCGCAAGCAATCGGCCGATCAGGTCGCAGCCGAAGAAAAGCAGCGCATCGCCGGCGTCGTTCCGGACTTCAACGTCGTCCTCGGCGGCTACGCTCCGCCCATCTCGCCCGCGCAGAAGTTCTCCCTCGTCTTCCACTCCTCCATCGATCCCTTCACCATCAGCCTCGCTGCTGTCCTCGGAGGTTATGACGAGATCTCCGGCTCCCATAACGGCTACGGCTGGGGCCCCGCAGGCTACTTCAAGCGCTTCGGAGCGCAGTACGCCGATACCGTAGACGGTGCGTTCTGGGGAAACGCCGTCCTCCCCATCCTTCTCCATCAGGACCCGCGCTACTTCCGCAAAGGCACCGGCTCCATAAAGAGCCGCATCCTGCACTCCGCACTCTCCACCGTCATCTGCCACGGTGATAACGGCCACAGTCAGTTCAGCATCTCCAACATCGCCGGCAACATCATCTCCGGAGGCATCTCAAACCTCTACTACCCCTCCAACGAACGTGGTATCGGCCTCGCCTTCGACAACGCCCTCCAGGTCACCGCGGAAGGAGCCTTCGGAGCCCAGCTACTTGAGTTCTCCCCGGATCTCGTCGCCCTCTATCACCGCCATCAGCAGCGCGTGCAGGATAAAAAAGCAGCGGCAGCAGCGGCCCAGCCCTGATCCATTCACGGTGCCGGGTAGCCGTGCCGCCTCTGTCTAGTGCTTGGCGAACGCCGCAGACGGAGCCGCGCCCGCACCCGCCTCGTTCTCCTTGAGGTCCATCCGCTCAATCAATCCATCCACAATCATATGAACGTGCCAGACCTCGCCGTCCGCGAGTACTTCCCCGCCCAGACTCTTCACAAGCTGATGAACCCTGACCTCAGTCTTGCCATCCTCGCGGTCGATCACCTCAACTGGCTCCACATGCGGATCGAACTCCTGCCACTGCCGCGTCCAGTACTCACGAATCTCTTCCTTCCCGACCACACGCCCGCCCTCGCTCGCCTTGGGCCAGCTCACAGTCTCACTCATCAGCGCCAGTGCGCTGTCGATGTCACGTTCGTTGAAGGCCGAGTAAGCCCGCGCGATCACTCTCTGCGTATTCGCCATAAATCCTCCCAAGTACGATAGGTGTACTATACACATAAAATCTCGCACCGCCCGGCCCCTGAAAAAATATGTGTATATTGCATAGATCAGGCGAGACGCACGCATGCCAGGGAAAGAATCGTTCAATAAACATATCCGCAAGTCGTTGCCGGAGCTGCTCGGCTCAGTGCTGGATATCGTCGGCATCTTCAATAGCCCGGAGCGCGACGCGGCCATGCTGGAGAGCGCAGGCCTCACCCTCGAACGCGCCCTCTACCCGCTCCTCGTGCTCATCGGAAAGTACGGCCCCATCGGCGTCGTTGACCTCGGGGAACGCGTCGGACGCGACTACACCACCGTCAGCCGCCAGGTCGCGCGCCTGGAAGAGCTTGGCCTGGTCACTCGTCGCGCCGGTTCAACCGACCGCCGCACCCGCGAAGCGACCGTCACACGAGAGGGTAAGGCCGCAACCAATGCCGTCGACGCCGCACGCGAACGCCTGGCATTGAAGATGTTCCGAAACTGGTCTCGCCCCGATTACGACCAGCTTCTCAGACTGACAAGAATGTTGGCCGATGGCCTGGATGTGACGCCGGCACCGGGATCGAAGCTGGCAGAAAGAATGGCTGCGAAGACCTCAGGGAAATAGCCTCACCCCTCAAAGTCCTCATGCCCCACCCCCCGCCGCCGGTCGAACACAAAGCAATCCCCACTCCACCGGCTCTCCGCCTCCGGAACCTCTTCCAGGTACTTCAGAATCCCACCCTTCAGGTGATACACCTCACCGAACCCCTCCTGCAACATGAAAGCCGAAGCCTTCTCACACCGAATCCCACCCGTACAAAACATAGCCACCCTTTTATGCCGCTCCGGGTCCAGCCGCTCCTTCACAAACGTCGCAAACTCTGAGAAATTCTCAATCCCCGGATCGACCGCCGCAGCAAACGTCCCCGCCTCATACTCATACTTGTTCCGCGTATCAAGCACCAAGACCTCCGGGTCCGCAATCAGCGCATTCCAATCCCGAGCCTCCACATACGTCCCAGCCTGTGACGGATCGACGACCGCCTTGCGAAACGCAATGATCTCGTCCTTCACCTTGATCTTCAGCCGCCCAAAAGGCCTCTCATCGGCATAAGAAAACTTCACATCCCCAGCCTCCAACCCGACCTTCGCCCCCAGCGTTTCTATCAGCCGCGAGATCGTCCCCGCCTCCCCCGCCATCGTGCCGTTCACGCCCTCACCCGCGATCAGCATCGTCCCCCAAAGCTCCTCTTCGGTAAACAGCCCCGCCATCTCCTCCCGCAACCCCGCAGGATCGGCCACCGCAACAAAACGATAAAACGCCGCAATCGTATAAACCATCCCTCCATTATCAAACACACTCCCCCTGGCCTTTTTGTTTGTCATTCCGCAGCGCAGCGGAGGAACCTGCAGTTGCTCTTACGCTCACCACCCCCGCAAGCTAAAATCACCCTATGCCGATCCTCCAGGTCATCATCCTTGCCATCGTGCAGGGACTCGCCGAACTTCTGCCCGTCTCCAGCTCCGCGCACGTCGTCGTAGCAGAAAAGCTCATGGGCCTCGATCCCACCTCCCCCCAGATGACCCTCCTGCTGGTCATGCTCCACACCGGCACCATGTTCGCCGTCATCGTCTACTTCTGGCGTCGCTGGGTCCACACCTACTTCCGTTCCTCCGCCGCCTTCACCAGCGTCGTCGTCCGCATCGCCGTCGCCACCATCCTCACCGGCGTCATCGGCTACCCCATCCAGAAGGTCATTGAGAAGGTCATGTTCCACGGCGCGCCCAAGGCCGAGATCGAACAGCTCTTTGGCCGCCTCGATCTCATCGCCATCGCTCTCTTCTTCGTCGGCCTCCTCATCCTCTTCGCCGGCCTCGCAGAGCGCCGCAGCATGACCGGCCGCACCACCGGCGCATCGGATGAGGACATGTCCCTCGGCCAGGCCGGCATCATCGGCGCAACCCAGGGCCTCTCGCTTCCCTTCCGCGGCTTCTCCCGCTCCGGCTCCACTATCTCCGCCGGAATGCTCGCCGGCGTAGCCCGCGAATCAGCCGAAACCTTCAGCTTCGCACTCGCCGTCGTCCTCACCCCCGCCGTCCTCGCCCGTGAAGGGATGCGCCTCGTCAAGTTCTCCCACGAAGCCGCCGCCGCAGGCACCCCGCTTGATCTCCACGGAGCCATCGGCAGCAGCGTCCTCGGCATGATCCTCGCCTTCGTCGCAGGTCTCGCCGGCCTGAAGTGGCTCTCGAGTTGGCTCGAAGCCGGCCGCTGGTACCTCTTCGGCATCTACTGCCTCGTAATGAGCGCGGTCGTCTTCTTCCTCCACACCCGCGGCTACTAACCCACCCCAAAAAAGAAACTGTGTGCCCCATCCTCATCGCATCCTCATCGCGATGAGGATGGGACCGCCCCCACCCACACCCTCTGCCACACCCGTCTCCCTGTATTCTCAATTCAGGTTCAAGATGAAGAGACACCCTCACTGCACCACCTGCCTCCAGCTTTTTCTCCCCCTCCTCCTGCTCTTCCTCCATGCCTCCCCATCCTTCCCCCAGGCCCCACGTGCCCGCGTCATCGTCTTCGTCCACGGCCTCCACGGTGACCGCTCCTCCTGGCGAGCCGCCAACGGAGCCTACTGGCCAGACCTCGTAAAATCAGACCCCCACTTCGCCCTCTCAGACGTTGACGTCGTCGAGTACCCATCCCCCGCCTCCAACGGCAAGTCCTCCAGCATCCAGTTAGCCGACATCCTCTGGAACCGCCTCAAGCAGGATCACGTCTGGGATCATCGCGAGGTCGTCTTCCTCGCCCACAGCCTCGGCGGCATCCTCGTCGAAGAGATGCTCCTCCGTCATCCCGCCGAAGCCGCCCGCGTCAAATTCGTCGTCTCCTACGGCACCCCGCACGAAGGCTCCACCGTCGCCCGCTTCGCCTCCATCTACGACAAAGACCCCATCCTCAACGATCTCAGCGACGCCACCAGCAACACCTTCCTCACCAACCTCGAAAGCAGTTGGCGCGGCACCCCGACCGTCAATTCCATCCATCGCTTCTGCGCCTACGAGTCCGAGGACACCACCCCAGAGGACGGCATCGCCCGCTACCTCAAGCCCCACACCCGCGTCGTCAGCTACTTCAGCGCCACCTACGGCTGTGACGTCACCACCCCGCCCCAGGAGATCCACGCCGATCACATCCACATGATCAAGCCGCTTGACCGCAACTCCGCCGCCTACGACTTCTTCCGCCGCGTCTACCGCGACAACCCCATCCTCGAAGAGCAGATCGTCACCCGCGACAACGTCATCGCCGGTCTCACAGCCGGCTGCGGCCAGGCCAACAGCAACGTAGATCTTCAGGTCCCCATCGCCCTGGACAGCACCTTCCACGAGCGAGTCACCGCCGTCACCGCCTCCCTCGTCAACATGACCGACGTCCACGACATTGATCCCGACCCACCCATCGTCACCGGCATCGACCCCTCCGGCGTAGCCCACATCGACTACGGCTTCAAAGGCCCCGGCAAAACCCTTTTAGTCTGTCTCGGCACCGCCCGCGCCTCCCTCAAGGTCCAATTCACCATCAACCGCCAGATCCCCATCCGCGAGCCCCAGAACTAGAGCGCTCAGCGCAGACGGCGCACCGGAGACCGCAAGCAGCCTCCGGCGCACAGACCGCGATTACTCCTGCGTATAGTCCATCGCGTCCAGGTCGGCAATTAAGCCCGGACCGGTCGGCTTCCAATTCAGCTTCTTCTGCGTGAGTTCGCTGGAAGAAGGCATGTCTGCGTTGGCAAACATAGCCAGCCATCCAAAGTGCGCCTCAACCTCTGTTGGCGGGATGCTGACAACCGGAATCCCAAGTCCACGGCCGTGCGCCTCCGCAATCGCTTTCGTCGTCACGCCCTCCTCGTCGACAGCGTGGTAGATCGCACCCGCCTCAGCCTTCTCAAACGCCAACCGATAGAGTCTCGCCGTGTCGGAGACATGCGCCGCAGGGAATCGATTGCTGCCGTCACCGACATACCCCGACACTCCCTTTGCGCGTGTCACCGCAAGAAAATACGGCACCAGCCCCTGCTTCCGGGTGTCGTGAATCTGCGCCAGCCGAACGATCGACGTCTTCACGCCACGCTCGGTAAACGTCTTGACTGTCGCCTCGAGTCCGGACCGAGGATTCCAGGGAGAGATCGCACTCGTCTCGGTCGATGGCTTCCCGTCAACATTCGCCGCAATCGCCGTGCCGGAAGTCACAACGAAGGGCTTGTCGGAACCCGCCAGCACCTCGCCCAGCGCAGTGATCGCCGCACGCTCATCCGCTGCGTTCTTCTCAAACTGAGAGAAGTCATGGCTGAACGCCAGGTGGATCACCCCTTCAGAATCGGCCGCGCCTTTACGCAGACTATCCAGATCTTCCAGGTTGCCGTTAAGCACCTCGGCTCCCGCAGCCCGTAGCTTCTCAGCGCCCTCCTCAGAGCGCGTCAATCCGAGTACCGTGTGTCCTGCCTGAATCAACTCTGGAATGAGCGCCGTCCCAATAAAACCAGTTGCTCCCGTCACGAAAATACGCATGATAACTTCTCCTGAATCTCCAAACTCGCAGTCGATCTGGCAGGCCAGCTTCAACCGTCAAGAGATAGACGCATCTTACGATCGGACGATCTATACTGAAAGTCCGTATGATCGGTCCAATCGTCCTCCCACCGCAGATCGCCGCGCTTCCTGCTCCGGATGCCCCCTATCCGCAGAAAGACCCGGAATCGGCTCAGTCCATGGACCCGCTCTCGGAGGTTCTCGCGCTCATGAAGCCGCAGAGCTTGGCCTGCGGTGGATTCGCCGTACCGGGCGATGTCGCCATCTCCTTCCCGAAACATTAGGGCGTCAAGTGTTATGCCATGATGGCCGGCCAGTGCTGGATCGTTGTGGAAGGCATGTCTGAGCCAATACTGCTCCGCGCCGGAGATTGCTTCATCCTGCCACGCGGCTTACCCTTCCAACTCACCACCGACCTCTCATTGAAACCCGTCCATTACACGATTGCTTTGAGCCGCCTGAACAGCCACAGCGCCCTCCCGGCGATGAGCGAAGGGACACGGTACATGGCAGGAGGGTTCTTCGGCTTCACCGGAAGCCACGCGGAGATGCTTCTCCAGTCACTTCCGCCCATCGTGCACATTCGCCGCGAGTCGGACAGGGACGCCATGCGCTGGTCGCTGGAGCGTCTACGCGAGGAACTGCGCGATCCTCAACCCGGCGGTTCCCTGATTGCCCAGCAGCTTGCCTACATGATGCTCATTCAGGCGCTGCGCCTCCACCTTGCGAGCGCCACCCAGGCCGGCGGCGGATGGCTCTCCGCACTCACAGACAAGCACATGAGTCTCGCCATCTCCAGCGTGCATAACAACCCAGGACATCCGTGGACGCTCGAAGCGCTGGCCGCACGCGTCGGGATGTCGCGCTCAGTCTTCGCGTTGCGTTTTCGCCAGACAGTCGGCGCAACCCCCATGGAATATCTCACCCGTTGGCGGATGCTGCTGGCCGCCGATCGCCTGAAAAACTCCACGGACGGCCTCTCCACAATCGCTCGCTCTCTCGGTTACGAGTCGGAGAGTGCCTTCGGCAAGGCGTTCCGGCGAGTCATGGGCCGCTCGCCAAGGCAGTACACCCGGTCGAACCAAGTCCAACTCATCCCTTGAGTCTCGCCCCCCTTGGACCTTCCGCCTCCAGCGCCATCACCCGGCAGAAGCTTGGCTGGAACCCCATCGGCCCAACCCTCATGTCAGACCTGGACCAGGCAAAGTACGTCTGACAGCAACTGACCAGTCGCATCGCCCCATCCATCCCTGCGATGGAGGGGGCCACACCTCAGTTGCGATCGTAAAAAGCCGGAGGCTCAATCCCCAGCACCCGCAGATAAACATACCCTTCCCCGCGATGGTGGATCTCGTTATCGATCGCATACCGGATCATCACGATACCCGGCATCTCCCATTGTCCGAACGCTTTATCCATAGCCCAGAAGCGCGCCTCAGGAATCTTCGGAAACCGCTCCTGAAGCAACATCGTCTGCTCATCCCAAAGCGCCAGCACCTCTTTCTTCGTCGCCACTTTACCGGAGTTGAACGTCGTCCACATCCCGGACAACACCCCTTCCACCACCGGCCCCGTCATCCCGATCATCTCCAGCACCATGTGCCCATACGTCCTCATCCCGCCCAGCGAGAACTCAAACAGCTTCTCTTCCGGGAAAGCCTCGATCGTCTTGCGCGTAAGCCGCCGATGCCCCTGCCAGCTCTTCAGCAGCGTCTCCGGCGTCTCCAAACTCACGGCCAACATTTCACTCGTCATCTCGCTTGTCATCTCGCTTCTCCTGGAAGCCTCTTGGCCTCAACTCCGATCCTAAAAACCATCCCCGACAAATCCTGTCGGGAATAAGCGCCCCTCGATGCAAAAATGAACTCATGGATGACACCGTCAGCCGCATCTTCGTTCTCCTCGAGACCCTCCAGGGCCGCGACCGCGTCACCGGCACAGAACTCGCCGAACGGCTCGACGTCGATCTCCGCACCATCCAGCGCTACGTCGTCCGCCTCAAATCCCTCCACATCCCCATCGACTCCTCGCCCGGCGTCGGCGGCGCCTACCGTCTTCGCCCCGGCTATCGCCTCCCGCCCCTCGTCCTCACCAACGAAGAGGCCTTCGCCCTCTCCCTCGGCCTCCGAGCCCTCCGCCAGATCGGTCTCTCCGCCTTCGCCCCAGCCACAGAGGGAGCCCTCGCCAAACTAGGCCGGGTCCTCCCCCACACCCTCCGCGAAAGCCTCCGCACCGTAGAAGACGTCATCGCCGGCGACCCCAGCCCCTGGTCCGCCCCCGCCTCCTTCGAATCCCTCATCACCGCCGCCACCGCCATCCGCACCGGCCACCGCATCCACTTCGCCTACGAGTCCCACAATGCCACCACCTCCACCCGCCAGGTCGAACCCTACGCCGTCATCCACATGGACGGCCGCTGGTACCTGATCGGCCATTGTCTCTCCCGCGCCGGCCTCCGCACCTTCCGCCTGGACCGCGTCTCCAACCTCGAAACCGGCACCCCCACCTTCGAGCGCCCTCTCAACTTCGACGCCCGCCGCTACCTCGCCGACCACATGCCCTTCATCCCAGCCGAGTACGAGATCGACGTCTGGCTCGACATGCCCCTCGAAGAGGCCCAACGCAACTTCGCCCTATGGCGCATCGCCCTGGAGGCAGACGCCGGCGGAACCCGCCTCCGCTGCACCCGAGACCGCCTGGAGATCTTCGCCGCCATGATCCTCTCCACCGGCCGCCCCATCAAAATCCACCGTCCCGCAGAACTCCGCGAAACCTTCCGCCAACTAGCCACCCAGGCCCTACAAGCCGCCAACGACTCCTTTGAAGCACCCACTCCAGCCTAAGATGGCCATATTTTGAAAGGGCTGTTCCTCTGCAGTTGCAGTGCCGTGGCTGCAGTTGCAGGTGCTTGTTTTACGCCGTCATCCTGAGCGAAGCGAAGGACCCCCGTATTTCGCTTTTGCCTTTGCCTCTGTTTTTGCCGTTGTCGTTGTCGTTGTTTTAACTCGTAACTCTTCAATACATGCCGTTGCTCTTGCCGTTGCCGTTCATCGCGCCATTACCGAGCCGCACCAATCCGCATTGAAAGGGCAGGACTTCACGCCCGCCGACCGAACCCGCCACAAATTCAGCATTAGCCGCTGAGGAAGCTCCGACCCGATACAGAGAAGCATACGATCGGGCCTTTCAAGCCCGTGTATAGATCCAAGCCCACCAGATCAAAGGCAGTTGCAGCGGCAGTCTCACCCACGCCGCCCAGAGCGGAATACCAGGAAATCGCCCCGTATCCAAAACCATCGTCACGTTAGCCGGAAACACTGCCACCAGCAGCGCCACCAACCCCCAGGCCGCCACCCGCGACACCCTCGGCACCAGCAACCCAATCCCACCCAGCACCTCGCAAATCCCACTGATATGTACCAGCAAAACCGGACTCGGCAGATACCCCGGCACGATCCGCACATACACCGGCGTCAGCACGAAGTGCAGCACCCCCGCCACCACGAACACCACCGCTAGGATCACTCGCCCAATCTGAAATCCACTCATCATCACCCCTGAGAATCAGCCCCAACCGCGCAAAAGCACAAGCCCCAAAAAAAGTTTTGCGTTTTTACTCAGCAAATTCGCATGTCAAGCCCCCAAGCCCTTGATTTTTCCTGTAAGCATTTCATTCGAAATGACTTACAAGCCAAAAATAGTTGGGGTATTTACCCCACGCAAACGCGTACAATTAAATCAGACCAAGAAAAACAGATCAATCCTGAGCCCTGACATCGGCCTCGTACCATCCGGCCTCTAGAAATAAGACCCGTCGATCAAGCAAGAACATCGGGGAGTAAGCCGACCCAGTCCAGGTTTCTCTCGTATCGCCTTTGCCTTTTTCTTCTTATCCTGGTTACGCCTTGCTCCCCTAACCCAAGGCGAATGAATACTTTGCGACATTCACGCGCGTAAACACTGATGATTGAGCTCCAATATGGGCTAGTCCACACCTAACCTCAATGAATTGAATACTTTGCACCAAACGACGGGGGTGGGGGGGGGGTACCCGTCAGGCACAAAAAAAGGGCGGCAGACTCAGTCTGCCGCCGTATCGTCGCTGCGTTCTACTTATTTGGACGCAAGAGCATCCCGATGGGCTTTCACATAATCGTGAGAGGTCAGGATATGCGCCTGCTGCTCCGTCAAAAGCTGACGGATCGGCAGCGGAAGCTCCTGATCAAGCGCATCCTTGTACGTTGCCTTGGCCTTGTCCTCACCCTGCTCGGCAGTCGCCAGCAGCGAGTGGTCGGTAGGAGTCGAAATCTTGGCCTTGAGATCGCCCCAGGTCCGATGGATCGCGCCGAGGGCAGTACCCTCCTCGTGGACGTCCTTCACCCCGTGGCGGTGCAGTTCGTTCTCCAGCTCCGCGCGGAAGTTCGCACGCTTGAGCGACTCGGCCAGGAAGTAACGTTTGACCGTATCGTCCTTCAGATGCTCGCCTAGGTCGGCAAAGCCCTTCTGGCCGTCCTGCAATACGTTGATGACTTCCTTCAGGATCTTCTCGAATTCACTGTTCTTATCTGCGTCAGTCGACATGGGTCAATCCTTTTCATGATGCATGGTTGGTCCCGAAAACTCAGGAGCGTACACATTCCGTTGCATGGAGGTAGATGCCCGCACACCGCAATGGTTTGTATCTGGATTCCCGCTAACTGCATCACCGTCAAAGCTTCGCCGCCTCTGATGTAATACGAGAATGAAGCCGCTCCGTCTCGTATCCGCTCCAACGCGCAGCCGTCGCCTCAACGAGATCCTCGGAATGATCGTCCTGGTCGCCGCCGGACTCTTCCTCCTGGCCCTCGCGAGCTACACTCCGACCGATCCATCCTTCAACTCCGTCGGCGGATACATCACTGGGCGTCCTGCTCACAACTGGATCGGCCTCTTCGGCGCCTGGACCTCGGACGCCATCCTCCAGACCCTCGGCATAGCAGCCTTCCTCCTGCCCGTCCTGCTGGTCCGCCTGGGAGTCTGCTGGCTCAAGTCCCGCCCCGCCGGCTCCGCTATAGCCCGCTGGCTCGGCCTCGGCATGTGGGTCGTCTTCGCCCCCGCCGCCGTCGCCCTCCTCCCCGGCCACCTCCTCTGGCGCAACTCCCTCCCCATCGAAGGCTTGGGGGGCCGCATGGTCTCAGACTTCACCATCCAACTTTTGAATCTGCCCGGCGCCTGCATCGTCCTCGCCCTCGCCGTCCTTCTCTCCCTCTACCTCGCCACCACCTTCTCCTTCAGCACCGCCCGCGAGTGGATGACCATGCACTTCGCCTTCGCCGCCTCCATCCGTGAGCGGTGGAACCAGCGCCAGGCTCGCCGCCGCGGTGAGATGCCCGACGTAGACCTGGTCGATGCCACCGGTGAAGTCTACGGAGCCAAGCGGGAGAAGCTGGCCGCCGAGGCCCGCAAGGAGCGCGAGCGTGCCGAGAAGGCAGCCACCCGTTCCAGCAACACCCTCCTTTCCACCCTCTTCGGCTGGTGGCCCCGCCGCAAGGACGCCACCATCTCCATCACGCCCTCCCAACCGGAGGCCGCCCCCACCTCCGTCTGGGAGGCCATGCCACGGATGAACGTGGATGCCCCCCCGGTGACGCCGCTAAGCACCGCGACCGCGGCGGCTGCACCCTATGCCGAGGCTCTGGCCGCTGCGGCGGCTCCGCTGCCGCTGCAGCCGGATGAGTTGGACTTGGCGCCGGTGCAGGGACGGTTCGTCGAGGAGGAACCGTTCTCCTTCCTCAGCCAGCCGGTGGCCCGGCCCGTCCAGGAGCCCAAGAGGGCGGTGCTCAAGCCGCAGCTTGTGGAGGCTGTGACTGCGGAGGCGGGGCCTATCTCGTTTGGGCGGCGGGCGGATACGGATGTGAAGGCGGTGGCGATTACGGCCAAGTCGGTGCGGGGGTATAAGCTGCCCTCGTCGTCGCTGCTGTATCGGTCAGAGGAGCAGGCGATTGTCAGGGAGGATGCGCTGCGGGAAGAGGCGCGCGTTCTGGTTGAAAAGTGTGGAGAGTTTGGGGTGGATGGGCAGGTGACCCAGATCAACCCAGGGCCGGTGGTGACTACGTTCGAGTTCAGGCCGGATGCGGGTGTGAAGTACTCGCGGGTGACGGGGCTTGCGGATGACCTCTGCCTCGCCATGGCTGCTGAGAGCATCCTGATCGAGCGGATGGCGGGCAAGTCGACTGTCGGGATTCAGGTGCCGAACAGTGATCGGGAGACGATCTGGCTGCGCGATGTGGTCGAGTGCGAGAGCTTTGCGCAGTCGAAGAGCAAGCTGGCCATCGCCCTGGGCAAAGATATCAATGGGCGGATCGTGACGGCGGACCTGGCGTCCATGCCGCATGTGCTCATCGCCGGGTCGACCGGCTCGGGTAAGTCGGTCGCGATCAACGCGATGATTATGAGCGTGCTGTTCAAGTCCACGCCGGAGCAGGTTCGGATGATTCTTGTCGATCCGAAGCGGGTGGAGCTGGGGATGTATGAAGGCATCCCTCACCTGTTCACGCCGATCATCACTGAGGCCAAGCTCGCCGCCAATGCGCTACGCAATGCCGTGCGCGAGATGGAACGGCGGCTGAAGCTGCTGGCCGCGAACCATGTGCGCAACATCGATCAGTTCAACAAGCTCTTCGACAACGGGTCGGAGTACCTGTTCGAGGACGTGAACCAGGAGCCGTTGCCGTACATCATCATCATCATCGACGAGTTGGCGGACCTGATGATGCTGGACCGTTCGAACGTCGAAGAGTCGATTACTCGTCTGGCGCAGATGGCCCGGGCGGTGGGCATCCACTTGATCCTGGCGACGCAGCGTCCGAGTGTGGACGTCATCACCGGGCTGATCAAGGCCAACGTGCCGACTCGTATGAGCTTCCGGCTGGCGACCAAGGTGGACTCCCGTACCATCATCGACTCGAACGGCGCCGAGAGCCTGCTGGGACGGGGCGACATGCTTTACCTGCCGCCGGGGACCAGCCGGTTACAGCGGGTTCATGCTCCGTTCGTGACCGAGAAGGAGATCTCCGCGGTGACTGCGTTCTGGCGGGCTCAGGGGGAGGCCGAGTACGTTGAGGGCTTCCTTGAGGGACCTAAGGACGAAAAGGACGGCAGCGGCGTCGAAGGGAGTCACTCGGATGAGAACGAGAATGATCCTATGTTCGACGATGCGGTCCGGCTGGTGTTCGAGTTCGGTAAGGCTAGTACTTCCCTGCTCCAGCGCCGGCTGCGGATCGGTTACGGCCGCGCTGCCCACCTGATCGACCTCATGGAGAGGGATGGGCTGGTGGGGCCAGCGGATGGATCGAAGCCGCGGGAGATTCTGAAGTCACCCAGCTTCTATAGCGAGATCGATGCGGCACTGCGGTAAGGCAATGGTTAGTGATTAGTGGGTAGTGCTTAGTGTGTACCCCACCCCCGGCGAAAGTACGCAAAGTCTTCCATTCATTGGACTTAGGTCTGGACTTGGGTGCGGAGGTCAGTGAAATCGAGGGTGCCTACTGGTAAAGTTTTCATTTCAGATGGTTTAGCAAAGGGCAAGGCGTAACGAGGATAAAAAGGGATAAAAGCAACGCGATAAGAGGGGAACCTTGGGTGACTTGGGTGACTTGGGTTCCTCTTTGCGGCGGGGCTTTCTCTTGTTTTGGGGTCTGCTTTAATTGTACAGAGTTGGCGGGGGTAAATACGCCATTTATTTTTGGGGTGAAAGTGGTTTGGTATGAGTTAGTTAGATGATTTTTTGAAGACCGGGGGGGCTTGACACGTGATTTTGCCCGTGAAGTCTTGAAAAATAGTTGTAACTTGCTCATTCTTAGCAAGTTGCGGAGCTTGGATTTGGGGGGGGGTTGCTTTGGGGGATGGTGCTTGAGTTCCGTGGCATGGCTCAAGCCGAGCCCTTAAAGGCAGCGGCGAGGACAGGCAACAGCAAGAACAGGCAACGGCAAAAGCCGCTACTGAGGTTCTTCGCTGCGTTCAGAATGACGGATTGGGTGAGTGAGTGGTCTTGGAGGGGAAGATTTTGGGAACTGGCGAGGGTGGATTGGCGTAGAGTCTGAAAACCCCTGCTCCTGGAAAGAGGAACTTCTTTGCGTCTGGCCCTCGTCGCTTTGCTTGCTGTTTTGTCTCCGCTTCAGCCTTCTCAACATGCTCCGATGGTGAACGATGGGCCGGGTTATCTGGCCAATGGGGAGATGAAATTTCCAGCGGATTATCGGGATTGGGTGTTTCTGACTTCGGGATTGGATATGAGCTATAGCTCGGATGCGGCGCCGGATCACTCGATGTTCAATAACGTGTTTGTGAACCCTTCTGCCTACCGCGCATTCAAGGCTACGGGGCATTGGCCGGAGGGGACGGTGCTGGTGCTCGAAAACCGGGGGGCGGAGGGGGCGAAGTCGATCAACAAGCGGGGGAAGACGGAGTCCAGCGAGTTGATGGGGCTGGAGGTGCATGTGCTTGATTCAGCACATGTGAAGGGTGGATGGGGGTTCTATGGGTTTGATAACCAGGTGAGTGGGAAGCTGATTGCGCGGCCGGCGGGTTGCTATACGTGCCATGAGGAGCATGCTGCGGTGGATACGACGTTTGTGCAGTTTTATCCGACGCTGATGGAGACGGCTAAGACGAAGGGGACCTTGAGTGCGGCTTATTTGAAGGAGTTGAAGCCTTAGGGAAAGTAAGGACAAACGCAGATTCCCTTTGGGAATGACAGACAAAGGGCAAGAGCAAAGGCAATGACGCGGGCGGCTGGAGTTTGGGGCGGGCACGCGAAGTGCAAGAACAGACAACGGCTTGGCATTGATCAGTTTCGAGTCGCGAGTTTTCAGGGCTTGACGGTGCGGGCGGAGCGGAAGGCTATGACGCCTAGTACGGCTACTACGGCGAGGAGAGCTACCCAGAGGAGTTCCGGGTGGCGTTCCGTGAAGGGTCGCAGTTGCTGGGGGCGGGGGATGTAGTTGGGGTTGGGTTGCTCCGGGCCGAGGATGGCGGGGCGGGTGGGGGCGGCGGGATTGAAGAGGCGGGCGTAGTCGTAGATGGGTGGGGTCAGGGCGGGGTCGCCGTAGGCCAATGTCACCGGTTCCGCCTTACCTCCGGCTGCGCCCGCTGGTGGGTCGAAGCAGAGTTTGCGCTGGCGCATTTCGAGGCGGACGGCGGCTACTGGGAGGGGCTTGTCGTCGCCGTTCTGGATCGCGATCTGGATGTGGGCGGGGGCGTGGAGGTTGGCACCGAGGGTGGCGGGGATGCTGAGACGTTCCTGGTGGATCTCCGGACCGTTTGCGATGAGGCGGACTTGAGTGATCTCCCCTGTGATGGTTTCGGGTGCTCCGCTGGCGGGGTCTGGCGCTTCAAGCGAACTACTGAGGTTCTTCGCTGCGCTCAGAATGACCCCTTCCTTTTGCGGGGTGGCGGTGATGCGGACGGGGCGGCTGAAGTTCAGTTTGGAGCCGGGGGCGAGGGTGAAGGTGATGCGCTCTACCGGGATGCGGGCTGGGATGGTGATGTCGGCTACCGTTGCGCGGCCTAGTTGGGGAGTCTCCTGCTGGGTGAAGGCGGAGGTCTCGGCGACGGCGGTGTAGAGGGTCTGGGCGTCGCGGGTGGGGGGGATCTGGGCTCCCTGGACCATGGTGGGCGAGAAGGTTTGCGGGGGGGATGCGGGGGCGGGGGTTACGGCTAGATCGATGTGGAGGTAGGGGAAGCTGGATTCCTGGAGGGGGATGGTGGTGTTGCGGGAGAGGTGCTGGGCGGTGAGGTCGAAGAGGGTGAAGGCGCCGAGGGTGGTGCCGGATTTATCGTCGGCGGAGTGCAGGCCTGTGACGTGGGCGGTGGCGAGGAAGTTGGCACCGGTCAGGTCCAGGACTACCTGGGTATAGGAGCGGGGGGGCATCTGGAGGTCGAAGGTAATGCGGCCTGAACGTTCGCCGAGGTTCAGGATGCGGGCGGATTCTGGGGGTTCGAGGGAGGACTCTGAGATGGTGGTGGCGTAGGGGACCTCGGCGGAGCCGGTGTAGAGGCGGAGGTCTGAGAGGGTGGCGTTCGAGTGGGCAAAGACGGGGGCGTCGAGGGTGACGCA
Organism: Granulicella tundricola MP5ACTX9; assembly: GCF_000178975.2. Taxonomy (NCBI): domain Bacteria; kingdom Pseudomonadati; phylum Acidobacteriota; class Terriglobia; order Terriglobales; family Acidobacteriaceae; genus Granulicella; species Granulicella tundricola. The sequence goes on from NC_015064.1 coordinate 3,491,033, forward strand.
GGTGCGGGAGGTCTGGCCGGCGGGGAGGGTGACGGGGCGTTGGTAGGCGAAGTGGATGGGGTGTGGGTGGGGGGCAGGGATAGCCTGGAAGGCAAAGGCCAGAGCGGCGAGTTGGAGGGGTTTGAACAAGGTGGTTATTGTCTCAGAGTTAGTGGGGGATTTGTGGAAACCCACGTCCCAGAAGCGGGACGTGGGGCACCCGGTTGTGGTGGGGCGAGGAGATTGGAGCCGGGGAAATGTGAGAACAGACAACGGCAAGTGCAAAAGCCAATACGGGGGTTCTGGCTTCGCCAGAATGACGACACATTTTTACTTAGACGACCCATCCTTGCCTATTCGAGAGGGGGTGGGTCGGGTTGGCGGAGGTTGAGCCAGTCTTTTTGGTAGGCGAAGCTGACGGCCATGAGGAGGGCTCCGAGGCCCATGAAGCTGGCTACCCGATAGCCCTCGGAGAGGTCGCGGACGTCGTAGAGGAAGGTCTTGGAGATGGCGATGACGAGGAGGATGAGGCCCTGCCAGCGGATGAAGGCGGTGCGTCGCCAGAAGCCGGCGGCGAGGAGGGCGGCACCGTAAGCCATGAGGAAGGCGGAGATGGAGAGGGCGGTCTGGAAGGCTGAATCGTGGGTGTGGCCGGTAGAGTTCCAGAAGGTTGCGATCTCGTCTATGCCGGCCTGGAGGGATACCAGGTTGAGGGCGAGGATGGTGGCGATGGTGATGGTGGGCCAGAGGCGGTCTGGGGTGGATGACGACCTGGTCGAGGCGGTGCGGGCGATCCAGGCGGCGAGGGCGAAGGCGGCGATTGCGGCGAGGGAGGTGGCGAAGCGGGAGTTGAGGATGGCCTGGTGGATGGTGGGTTCGAGATCAAGCCAGAAGGGGAGGCTGACGGCTCCGAAGAAGCCTAAAGTCAGGGCGGCGCAGGCTAGCAGGCGGATGATGCGGTGGGGGGCTAGCGGCGAGGGAGGCTCGGGCTCTGCGCGCGGGCTGAGGCGGGCTGCGGTCCAGAGGAGGGCTACCCCTTCTACGAGCCAGCCGATGGTGATCCAGCGGCCGGAGGCCTTGAGGGGGATGGCGATGGTGAGGAAGGTGACGGCGAGGGATAGTCGGATGCCTGCGGCAGCGGGGCTTTGCTGGAGACGTCGGGGACCGAGCGAGATGGAGGCGAGGGCGAGCATGAGCCAGGGGAGGAGGTCGTGATGGCCGGTGTCCTGGAGGACGGAATACAGGCCGAGGGCGAGGAAAGCCGTGTTGGCCAGGATGAGGGCGAGAGGGATGAGTTTGTAGGCCTGTGGTTGCTCTTCCGTGGATTTGAGGGTGAGGGTGGGGATGGTGTAGGCGGCGAAGAAGGCGATGAGAAAGGCGGAGGTGAGGGCGATGGGGGATGCGTTGTTGGGCTGGTAGAAGTGGTCGGAGTACCAGGCTATGAAGTAGAGGACTGTCGCGGGGAAGGAGCCGAGGATGAGGCGGGGCCAGGGTTTGAGGCGGAGAAGGGCGGCTACGGCGAGGGCTATGGCGAGGAGGTAGGAGAAGAGGAAGAGTTCGTGGTCGCCGCCGGTGGAGAGGAGGGCGGGGGTGGCGAAGGCGCCGATGAGGGCGTAGGCGGCGAGGAGCTCGGCGTCCTGAGTGAAGGCCATCCAGGCGTTCCAGGCGGTGACGAGGATCATGGCGGCGAGGGCGATGGGGGCGGGCAGGAGGTGATAGAGGTGGAAGGCGGCCCAGAGGGTGAGATAAAGGACGCCGGTGCCGACGGCTTTGAGGGAGTAGGAGAAGGCGGCGAAGTGGTTGCGGCGGAATCGCTCCGACCAGAGGACGAGGGCGACGCCGGCGGCGAGGCCGATGAGGATGCGGGCGACGGGGCCGATGAGACCGTGCTCGATGGCGAGCTTGAGGATGAGGCTGGTGCCGATGAGGAGGGCGATGACGCCAATTCGGTTGAAGATCTGGGAGCCGAGGCGGTCTTCGAAGGATTGTTTGGGGCGCGGGGGTGGGATGGGGATTGGTGGGGGTTCGGGGGAGGGCTGGATGGGGGCGGTTTGGGCGGCAAAGGCGGTGGGGATTGGCTGGGGGGATTGGAGGGCGGCGAGCTGGCGCTCGAGGGCGGCGATGCGTGCGGCGAGCGACGCGAGGGTGTCTGGGGTGGGCTCTGACGGGTTCGCCGGGTCCGGATGCATGGGGTTACTTTACCTCTTCCTGTGAATTTGGAGCGGAATGAGTTTGCGCTTGTGGTTCGGCGCACATCTAACACTTCCGAGGGATAAGCAGGTTACCAAAGTGTCTGGTACCTTGTAGGCGTTGAGCCTGAGGTGCGAACTGTGCATGAGGTCCTGATAGTCGACGACGATGAGGTGAGCCGGGAGCTGCTGGTGCTGTTCGCGACGGAGGCTGGATTTCATGCTTTGGCGTTGGAATCCGGGGATGCGGCGCTGGATCTTTTACAAGGCGGAGAGGTAAACCCGGATGCGATTCTGGCCGATATGCGTATGGAAGGCACACATGGGAATGCGCTAGCGGTGAAGCTCCGCGGGATGTGCGGGGATGCGACGAAGGTGATCGCAATGAGCGGGAGCCGGGTGAGTGTGGATGAGACGGCGGCGTTTGACGGGTTTCTGCTGAAGCCGTTTGGGGTCGAGGAGTTGAAGACGATGTTGACGATGGAATCGCCGCAGGTGTTGCATACGGAACATGAAGCGGGGATGGAAAAGAACTATGCTCTGAGCGAGGCGACATATGGCACGCTGGCGGCGAGCATGCCTCGGGAGCAACTGCTGCAGTTGTATGCGATGTGCCTGGACGATGCGGACCGGAGGGCTGAGGCAATGAAGGAGCTGGCGGTTGCGGGCGACGGCGAGGCTTACTCGAAGGCGGCGCATGCGATCAAGGGTGGATGTGGATTTGTCGGAGCGCTGGAGCTGGCTTCGATGGCGAGCGCCATGGAAGAAGATGGACCGCCAAGTGATGGCAATGTAAGGACATTGGAACAATTCCTGATGGCGTCGGCACGGCTGCGGCGTATTCTAAACGCGCACGACTGACCTGTATCGATTTGCACTGGGAGTAGACCATTGGAGAAGACAATGTTGAAGACCGCATCCGCTGAGAAGACGCCCGTTCGCAGGAAGGCTGCCCCGGCGGCCGGTTCGATCCGCATCGTCGTGGCCGACGACCACCCGGTCGTGCGGTTTGGCGTTAAGAATATGTTGATGAACGAGCCGGGCTTTGAGGTCGTGGGCGAGGCCGAGGATGGCGACGTGGCGATCCAGCAGGCGCTGGAGCTGGAGCCGGACATTCTGCTGCTGGACCTGAATATGCCACGGCTGCCGGGACTGGAGGCGATGCGGGCGATCATGACGAAGTCGCCGCGGGTGAAGATTATTCTGCTGACGGCGACGATCTCGACGCAGCAGATTATTGAGGCACTGCAGATTGGCGCGCGCGGGATTGTGCTGAAGGATGCTGTTTCGGGCGATCTCTCCGAGGCGCTGCGTGCGGTGCTGAGCGGGGATTACTGGATCGGCGGCGAGCGCGTGGCAAACCTGCTGAAGGCGCTGCACGAGCTGATGCAGAAGGCGGCGCAGGTGCCGGAGCGCAAGACGTACGGGCTGACGCCGAGGGAGCTCGAGGTGGTGCAGTGCATTGTTGAGGGCTGCTCGAACAAGGATGTGGCGAAGCAGTTCACGATCTCTGAAGAGACGGTGAAGCGGCATCTGTCGAACATCTTCGATAAGACAGGCGTGTCTACGCGGCTGGAGCTGGCGCTGTTTGCGATTGCACACAAGCTGGTTACGCCGGACGAGTAACCATCGCGAACCTTGTGGGGTGGGCTGCGCATCCATAGGATGTGACTATGGATGCTTCGGCGAAGATTTATGACGTTCTTGTGATTGGTGCGGGGCCGACCGGTCTGGCGTGCGCGATCGATGCGCAGCGGGCCGGTTTTTCCGTGGTGATCGTGGATAAGGGATGCCTGTGCAACTCCCTGTTTCACTATCCGGCGCACATGACGTTCTTTACGACGCCTGAGCTTTTGGAGATTGGCGATATGCCGTTCTCCAGCCCGAACCAGAAGCCCACGCGCAACGAGGCGCTGGAGTACTACCGCAAGGTAGCCGAGCATTACAGGCTGGATGTGCGGCAGTATGAGACGGTGGATCGGGTTGCGGGGTTCGACGGTGAATTTACGGTGCATATGACGGACCGGTTTGAGCGTGGGAGTACGCTGCGGGCTCGGAAGCTGATTGTGTCGACGGGCTACTACGATCTGCCAAACTACCTGGGGATCGACGGCGAAGGGCTCAGCAAGGTGAAGCACTACTATCACGAGCCGCATCCGTTCTTCGGGCTGAACGTGCTGGTGATCGGCGGGAAGAACTCGGCTGCGATTGCGGCGCTGGATCTCTGGCGGCATGGGGCGAAGGTGACGCTGGTGCATCGCGGTGCGGAGATGCATCGGCATGTGAAGTACTGGATTCTGCCGGACATCAATAACCGAGTGAAGAACGGCGAGATTGCGGCTTACTTTGGATCGACGGTGGAGAAGATCTCAGAGGACACGGTGACGCTGAAGACGCCGGCGGGCGAGGTCACGATTGCGAATGAGTTTGTGTTTGCGCTGACGGGGTATCACCCGGATTTTGAGTTCATTGAGAAGCTTGGAGTGAAGCTGGATGAGGCGAATGACCGCTGCCCGGTGTGCGATGAGGGGACGCTTGAATCGAATGTTCCGGGAATCTATCTTGCGGGGGTGATCGTGGCGGGCGAGCGGACGAACGAGATCTTCATTGAGAACGGAAGATTCCATGGGAAGCTGATTGCGGATTCGCTGCGGAGCAAGATGATGGTGGCGGCGGCGGTTTAGAGTCAGGAGCATACTAGAGCGGCGGAGGACCAATGGTAGCTTCGACCCAGATCATTCCTGCATCGATCAGCATGGAGGAGTATCTCCATACGGCTTACCATCCTGACTGCGATTTTGTGGACGGCGTCCTTGAGAAGCGGAACGGGGGCGAGTACGAGCACAGCAATCTGCAGGCGGCACTCGGTGCGTGGTTCTTCAACCGTGGACGAGAGTGGGGGGTCCGGGTGCTGACGGAACAGAGGACGCGGGTCGGGGAGACGCGGGTGCGGATTGCTGATGTTTGCATCATTCAGCGGGGTGGAGCGATCGAGCGGGTGAGGGTAACGCCGCCGCTCCTGTGCATCGAAATTCTCTCGCGTGAGGATCGGATCACGGGGACTATTAGGGTGCTCGACGATTACCTGGCGATGGGTGTTAAGAATCTATGGGTGTTCGATCCGGTCGACCGGGTGGCAATGACGTATGGTGCCAAGGGGCTGAAGATCGCTGAGGGTACCCGCCTGGAGATTGCGGGTACGCCGATCTACCTTGACTGCCTGAGCTTTTTGCGATGCTGGATTAAGCCGGCATGACGCTTATGGGTAGTGTCGCAACCTGGCATGTTGGACGATACTCCAGCGATGGAGTTTGTTCGGCCAACGCGAAATGAGAACGTGCGTACGTTAGCTGGGGTGTGTCTGATCCTGGTTGCGTTGGCGCTTCCGGGCATCTCAATAAAATCCGGCGGGGGCTGGGGGCCCTCCGGCGTGGAAGTGGGATGGTGGTGTGCACGTCAAGCCAACCTGATGCTGTTGCTGCTACCCCGGACGTTTCTGCACCCCCGACCGGGGTCCGGGGTCATCTTCCTCTTCGGATTGACTGGACTTATCAATCCGCTGTTGATGTTCTCCCTAATCCCCAACCGCTATTGGCAGTTTCTTTGCGCTTCGGTGATTGTTGCGTGTCTTGCAGCAACATGGCTGGCCATCTGGGTCTCGTCACTGACTCCGTTGCCAGGCCACTTCTTGTGGGTCGCAGGGGTTCTGTTGATTGTAAGCAGGGAATGGTTTGGCGAGCCGTGGGCTTCGTGGCGGGCCGGCCGCAATGTTGGATGAACTACTTGTCTTTTAGAGAAGAACAGACAACAGCAACGGCAGATACTGAGGTTCTGGCTTCGCCAGAATGACGAACGTTGGTGGTGACGAACCTTCGGTAGTCACGAACGTTGATGGTAACGGACGTTGGTGGGGACAAACGTTTAGTCATGGCAATGTTTGCATGAGGAACGTTGCTAGCGACAAACGGTTTCTACTTCAGGATTTCGAGGATTGGCTTGCCCTGGGCGTCGGGGAGGGTGAGGCCGAGGATGTGGGCTACGGTGGGGGCTACGTCAAGGTTGGAGATTGCGGGGAACTCTCCGCGGGGCTGGATGGCTGCGCCCTGGGCTATGAAAATGGCCTGCATGAGGGGGTTGGTGTTGGGGTAGCCGTGGACGCCGCGCTGCTCAGAGTCTGTGACGAAGGCGTCTGATCTTTCTTCGGTGAAGCTATAGTCGTCCGCGGCGTAGAGCAGCAGGTCCGGGGCCTGGGTGGTCTGAGCGGGGGTTGGCCAGCCTAGCCGTGCAGCCTCATCCGGGGGGAGGACGGCGCTGACTCCGGGCTTGCCTGCGAAGAGTTTCTTGAGATCCGCAAGCGAGGCGGGGGTGGAGTTCTTCTGATAGAGGAGGGCGTAACCGTCCTCTTCAATGATGGACGTGGGGGTGGGAGAGGATGGGCTTTCAAGATCTGCGTCACCGAGGAGGAACGACGGATGCAGGTGCTTGTGAACGCTGGCTTGGCCGTGGTCCGAGACGATGATGAAGGTGGTGCGTGCGGTGTCGCCGTTGGCCTGGACGGCTTCCATGATGTCTTTGACGCGGTCGTCGAGGAAGGCGATGGTGTTGTAGTCGGCGTCCGTGCCGAAGCCGGTATGATGCTCAATGCTGTCCAGTGCGAGGAGGTGAAGCATGAGGAGGTCCGGGTGGTGCTTGCGGAGGATGTCGACGGCGGCGGCGGTGTAGAGACGGTCTCGCCAGGCTTGGCGGGGTGTGTTGAATTTGGCTAACTCTTCGCGGGTTGCAGTGCCGGCGGCGATGAGTTCTCGTTCAATGATGCCGTCCGGGTTGGGCTTCTCTGCGAAGCTCCAGTCGATGGTGGGGGCGTGCATGATGGCGACCCAATCGACCTCGGCGGTGGTCATGCCGGCTTTATGGGCCAGATCGTAGAGGGTAGGGACGGCGACGAGTTGATCCTTCGAGGCCTGGGCATCGATGCGCGCATCTTTTTCAGTGCGTTGATCGACGATGAGGCCGTTGACGAGGACGTGATGGTGGCTGGCGTCCTGACCGGTGATGAGCGAGGTGTGGTTGGGCCAGGTGACGGTGGGGTTGATGGGTTGCATGGAACGGGCGTAGGCGCCGGCCTTCATGAGGCGATGGAGTGTGGGTGCGGCTATGAAGGGATCATGAAGGGTCTCAGCCGGGAACGCGTCAAGACTGATGATGACAACCTTGGGGCGATGAGAGTTGGAGTGTTTCTGTGCGGGCGAGGTGGGGGGCAGGGCGAAGGCAAGCAGGAGGAGTGCAATGGGCGTGCGCAATGGGAGTCCTTATGGTTTGGAACGGATTGTGTCAGCCGATGACTCGGCGCATGAAGCCCTTCATCCCGAGCCAGGTGAGCAGGGCGAGGAAGATGCAGAGCATGCCGAGGATAAGGGGCTCCGGCATGTGGTTGAGACTGGGGGTGAGGGCGGCGCGGAGGCCTTCGCTCATGTAGACGATGGGGTTGAAGAGGACGCCGATCTGGAGCCACCTGATGGGGCCTAGCGCGGCCCAGGGGTAATAGACACAGCCGAGAAAGGTGATGGGCACGACGACCACGCCGAAGATGAGGCCGATCTGCTGCGGCTTGACGCTGGTGCCGATGGTGAGGCCGAGCGCGCCGGAGACGAGGCTGGCGAGGATGAGCACGAGGATCAGGAAGGGCCAGCTGGTGACGTGGGCGACGGCCGGGGTGGCCGGGATGTATCGGGCGAGCGGGTAGACGATGGCGGCGGCGATGATGCTCTGCATGGCGGAGAAGACGATCTTCTCAATGGCTACGAAGGCTACGGGGAGCGGGCACATGACGCGGTCATCGATCTCACGGGTGATGCCGAACTCCTGTGCGAGCGGAAGGGCTACGGCGGCGATGCCGGAGAACATAATGGCGACGGCCATGAGACCGGGGAGCAGGACGGTGGAGAAGCTGCTGCCGGCCAAGCGTGCGGTTGGGTTCATGGCTGCACCGTTGGTCATGTGCGGCATGATGTAGGTGAAGACGAAGAGGAAGAGCAGAGGGTTCATGCAAACGCGGACGGCGAAGGGAAAGAGCTCGCGGCGGAGGACGTAGAGGTCGCGGAGGTACAGGCCGGCGAAGGCTCGGGCGTACATGGCGAGGTTGGAGCCTGCGGGTTGGGTGGCGGGCCTGGTTTCAAGGGCGGTGCTCATGGTGGGGCCTCTTACTCGCGAAGATCGCGGCCGGTGAGTTGGATGAAGACGGTTTCGAGGCTGGTTTCTGTGATGGTGAGGTCGCGGAGGCCGTATGGGTTGGCGGCTCCGACGACGTCAGAGAGGAGGCCGTCTGCGTTGTGGGCGAGGACGCGCACGCCGTCCGAGAGGTTCTCCGCAGTGATGATGCCGGGGAGCTTGCGGAGGGTTTCAAGGAGGGCGGCGGTGGAGTCGTGGTCGCGGAGGTGGAGTTGGTAGACCTTTTGCGCGCCTACCGAGTTCTTGAGGGCGGCGGGGGTGTCCTGCACGAGGATCTTGCCGTGATCGATGATGGCGACACGGTCGCAGAGCTCGTCTGCTTCCTCCATGTAGTGGGTTGTGAGGACGACGGTGATGCCTTCATCGCGAAGGCCGCGGACGGCGTCCCACATGGCGATGCGGGATTGGGGATCGAGGCCGGCGGAGGGTTCATCCAGGAAGAGGACTTTGGGGCGGTGGGCGATGGCGCGTGCGATCTGGACGCGCTGGGCGAGGCCGCCTGAGAGCTGTTGGGGGTAGGCGCCGGTGCGCTCGGTGAGGTGGAACTGGTCCAGGAGCTGGGCGGTTCGGGCGCGGGCGTCGGCGCGGGAGAAGCCGAAGTAGAGGCAGTGGAAGCTGATGTTTTCTGCGATGGTGCAGGCGCGGTCCAGGGTGTTGTATTGGGGGACTACGCCGATGGATCGGCGGGCCAGGGCGGAGTCTTTGACGACATCTACGCCGGCGATGCGAACGATTCCCGAAGTGGGAAGGGCGCGGGTGGTGCAGATGCTGATGGTGGTGGTTTTGCCTGCGCCGTTGGGGCCGAGGAGGCCGAAGATCTCGCCGGCGCCGACGCTGAGGTCGATGCCGTCGACTGCGGTGACCTGTTGTTTGCCCTCGTAGACCTTTCTGAGGCCTTGCACTTCAACGATCAAGATTGGTCCTTCCGGGTTCCCGGATCATTATAAAGGGGGTGTTGGGCGAGGGCGGCGTAGAATGAGGCCATGGCTCAAGGATGGGAAAGCAAGTCGGTCGAAGGTCAGCAGGCTGAGGCTGAAGTGGCGGCATCACAGCCTAAGACGCAGAAGCCCCAGGGTAATCATGGGGCGGACGCGGAGAGCAGACGGAAGCGGCAGGAGCTTGAGCTGCAGCGGGAGTTTATTCTTTCGCAACGGACTTCAAGTCCGCATCGGCGATCAGCGCTTGCAAACGCGCTGGCCGATGTGGAAGAGAAGCTGACGGAGCTGGGGTGGACGCTGCACCTGTAGCGTTCTGTTCCGCTAGCTCCGGCGGTTGAAGGTGGTGGAGTTGGCCTGGTCGATGGTGGTGAGGACCATGGTCTGAATCTGGACGTGTGCGGGGCGGGTGGCGGCCCATACGATGGCGTCTGCGATGTCCTCAGGCTGGAGCGGCGTGATGTTCTGGTAGACCTTTTCGGCCTTGTCCTTGTCGCCGTGGAAGCGGACCTCGCTGAAGGCGGTTTCGGTCATGCCGGGGTCGACGGTGGTGACACGGATGCCCTTGCCGATGGTGTCGATGCGGAGGCCTTCCGTGATGACTCTTTCTGCGGCCTTGGTGGCGCAGTAGACGGCTCCGTTGGCGTAGGTCTGGTGGCCGGCGGTTGAGCCGAGGTTGATGACTTGGCCGGAGCCACGCTCGACCATGCCGGGGACGATGGCGCGGGTAACGTAGAGAAGACCCTTGACGTTGGTGTCGATCATCTCTTCCCAGTTCTGAGGGTCGTCCTCATAGAGCTTGGCGAGGCCGCGGCTCAGGCCGGCGTTGTTGACGAGGATATCGATGGTGCGCCAGTTCTCGGGGAGATCGGCGAGGGTCTTGGCGACGGCTTCGCGGTCCTGGACGTCTAGGCGGATGTTGAGAACGTCCTCGGCTCCGGCTTCAGTGAATTGGGGCGTGAGTTCGGTGAGACGGTCGAGGCGGCGGGCACAGAGGAGGAGGCGTGCGCCCTGGCGGGCGAACTCGAGGGCCGTGGCCTGGCCGATGCCGGAGCTTGCGCCGGTGATGAGGACGGTTTTGCCGCGAAGGGATTGCATGGGTCTCCTGGATGTTGGGGAACTAAGCAGGTAACCCCACGATAAACGATCGTGGGGTCACGGGTTGGAGCGGGAGTTAGATTACTGGGCTGGTGTGGGTGCTGACTGCTTGACGCCGATGGCGTCGCCGGAGACGACGAGTTCGACGCGACGGTTCTGGGCACGGCCTGCTGCCGTGCCGTTGTCCGCTACGGGATCAGCCTTGCCGTAGCCGGCGGCGCTGATGCTATCGGTGGGGACGCCCTGCTTCACCATGAAGTCGCGCGTGGTGTTGGCGCGGTTCTCGGAGAGGCGTTGGTTGAGGGCGTCAGAGCCGACGATGTCGGTGTAGCCCTCCACCTGCACCTTCAGGCCAGGGTAGGACTGGAGGATGCCGGCGACGCGGGCGAGCGAGACCTGCGTGTTGGTCTTGAGGGTGTACTTGCCGGTGTCGAAGAGGGCGTCCGAGAGGTTGACGATGACGCCGCGGGAGGTTTCTGTGGTCTGGAGGACCTCGTTGAGCTGGGCACGCAGGCGTTCACGCATCTGTTCGGCGGACTCGGCACGCTTGTTGGCTGCGTCGGCACGCTGGTTGGCCTCAAGCTCCTTGTTGCGGGCCTGGGCGGCGAGTGCGTCTGCGTTGGCCTGGGCAAGTTGGGCCTGCTGGGCGGCTAGCTGAGACTTCTGCGCGTCAAGCGCCGACTTCTGTTCCGCGAGGCGCGCTGCTTCAGCCTGAGCCTGCGACTGGGCTGCCTGTTGCTGGGCGTCGTTCTTGGCAATCTCTGCGTTGCGCTGGCGCTCCGCGGCCTTCTTGCGAAGGGTATCGACGCGGGCGTCTTCCGCACGCTGCACGGCTTGGCGGGCGTAAGTGATCTCCATCTTGACGTCGCGGTGCTTGCCGGAGTCAATGTCCGAGGCGTTCTTCAGGTCCTGCTTGGCGCTTGCCATGGTGTCAGGCGAGTACTTGTCTGCGCCGTTCTGCTGGGCGATGCGGACGGCGTTATAGGCCTCGTAAAGCTCAAGCGGGGACTTTTCGTCGCGGGTGATGGGGTGGGAGATGGTGTGAGCGCCGTCCGTCTCTTCCGCGTATATGCCGCGCGGCATGAGGGTGGCGTGGGCGTTGACCTTTTCAAGGACGCCCTGGGTCTTGTCGTCGATGATGACGTTCTTGAGGACTACGACGTCTGAGGGGGTTGTGACGGAGAAGTAAGGCTCGGCAGTTACGATGAGGCCGAAGGACTGGAGTGCGGTGGTGACGTCGATATTGTTCTTGGTTCCGTCGGGGAGGACTTCACCGAGGTTTTGGGGGCGGCCATCAGGCGTGATGGCCCAGAGGACGTAGGTTAGATACTCGGGACCGAAGCCGTTGGCGGGCGTGAGACCCTTGAACTCGGCGTGGATGGAGATACCGCCGCGATCGGATTTGACGCTGGCTTCACCCTTGCCGTTGGGCAGGAGGTTGGTGCCCTCAAAACGGACCTTCGTGGAGCCGCTACGGTGGAAGTAGTTGACGGCGTCGATATCGCGCTGGACGGCTTTGACCTTGTAGAAGAAGACCTCGCCGTTCTGGGTGACGGCTGCGGCCGGCGGGGCCTGAACACTGGTGGGATTGGCTTCCTGTGCGCCGGCAAATGCTGTGAGGGTGATGCCGCTGAGAAAAAGGGTGGGGAGGAAGGTGCGGAAGGTGCTGCGAATCATTTCGTTCTCCTGGTTCCTGCTACGTCATTCCTGGGTGCTTGAGCACTCGAAGCTGATCGTGACGAAGGATCAGACAGGGTCTGGCTTCTTCACTCCTTTAGAGAGATGCCCATGATGGGGCTGGGGTAGTCTTACGTGGCCGGACAGGCCATTTTTCCGGGTTGTCTGGAGCTGCGAAATAGTTGTGATTGCTTCGTTGATGGCTAGCGGATCGTAAACGCAGAAAAGCCCTCCCGGGGTGGGAGGGCTTTTTGTATGTTTTGCCAACAATTATGCGTGAGTGGTTTGGGCTCCGCTGGTGCGGTGGACGAAGTGGTATGGAGGCCAGGGACCGGAGAGCTGCATGCGGCACTCCTTCAGTTCCTGGGTGGCGGAGGAGTACTTATTCTGGTAACGCTCCACCGTTTTGTTGTCGATGAGGTGGGCGATATCCAGGAGCAGTTTGCCTGACTCCATGCGCTTGCAGGTGATCTCCTCCGCGATGGGGAGAAACATGCGATGCATCTGGACGGAGAGAGCTCGAGCCTTGGACTGACGCTCGCGCTGACGACCGGCGGACTCGCGGAGGCTGGTCAGGTACTGGAGGCCGACGGTCATGTCACGAGCTGAGTTGCCGGGGCAGGTGTCGTCTACGAGGACCTTGAGGTGCATCTCTGCTTTGCCGCGGAGGCGTTCCACATTGGCCAGGAACTGGCGCTGATTGGAACGGACGGAGCGGCGGAGGCTATCGTCATCATGAAAGGTGGTGGCGAAGCGGAAAGGCAGGACTGTGGAGAGTTTGAAGCAGTCCGCGATGACGCGGGCGTGATCCTTGGCTGCCTGCTGATCCATGCGTGCGGAATCTGCGGGGCCGTGCTCTGAAACGATGACCGCAAGCTCACCTGCGGGGAAGAGGAACGTCTGATTACCGAAGAGACCGGCGACTCCATTGAGGGGGACCGGACGGCGGTGGCGGGCAAGTTCTGGAAACGACTGACGCTCTGCGATGCAGTAGGCATACCACGACATGGTGATTCTCTCCAAAGCACGCTGATGGGTCTTGCTGCCCAGTCACGCGTTGGTTGATTGCAAAAGCTGTTCCGTACTCGAGTGGCCTCGAAGATTGCCTTGGCGCGTGTCAAAAAGTGGACACTGAACCTAGAACGAAACGGATAGTAAGCCTATCTTGCAACCTTTGGCAATGAAATCTTAATGAGAAACAAGTCTGGTGGGAGAGCACCAAATTTGCTGCATTTTCAGCGAACTATGTGAAAACAGGTATTACCAATTTGCGATCAAAGGGTGTTACCCCTTGATCGTCTACTACCGACCCGAGGTCAAAAGAGCTCGGACCGGGTCTGGCAGAGGCTGGTTGGCGCTCTTAAGCAGGAGGGCGATCTGCCAGATCTGGGTGTCGGATAGCTGGGCTTTGTAGGCGGGCATGCCGGTGTGGGGGATGCCGTAGCGGGTCTTGGAGTAGATCTCCCCGGGCTCCAAGGCTGAATCGCCGACGGCGGTTCCGGTGGCTCGCTTGCGCCAGAGTTGAAGGGCTGGCGGGCTTGTGGAGGTGGCGAGAGAGCCGTCGTGGGCCGGGGTTCCGTGGCAGGCGGCGCAGCGGGCGGTGTAGACCTTTGCTCCGGATTCAAAGACGTCCTCCCCGATGCCGAAGGGTGGCTGGAGGTAGTGGAAGGCAGGCTTGGGCTGCGCGGGGCTGGGAGCTGCAGGCGTGGATGCGAGCGGGACCGCAGGCTGGCCAGCAGCGGACTTGGCCGTCGTTTTGGTGGAGTGGGCGAAGGGGATTTCGCCATGAAAGTAGAACCAGGCGGCTGCGGCGAGGGCAGCACAGAGCAGGAAGCCAAGCAGGAAAGGGCCGAAGCCGCCGCCGGGGCTTCGTGCGGGTGGGCGGCTGGAGTTGCGGGAGGTGGATCGGGATGCGATGGCTTGGGACTCCTTAGGTGGCGGATTCAGGGGCAGGTCAGGGTGCAGCAGGACCGCTATGGATGTTCTAATACAGGTAGATGCTTTGCGGCTCAGGGTCCGTCTAAATCTGAAACCATCCGGATGGGTCGCCTATCCGAAGGGACCGAAAAAGCAGAGCCATGCGTCGATATAGGCAGGAGTGAGTCCGTTGATCTTGATTTCAGGTAAGAAGTACGGTGGTTTGAGTTCGTTTGAGCTGGGTTTTTCAGGCAAGAGCTTGAAGGTGGCGGCCGGTCTGGCGCTGGTTGGAACGGCGTTGGCGGCGGGCGCGCAGAGCTCCAAGCCACGGCGGCGGGAGAGCAATCAGAATCGCAAGAACCGCATTCAGCGCGCGGTTCAGGAGACCTACACGCATAAGTGGGAGGTTGGCGCAGGACCTGGCTACCTGCGTTTCCGCAGCGGCGAGTTCAAACAGCAGAATAACGATGTGACGTTCTGGACGAGCGCGATGTACTCGTTTACGCCGCGTTTTGGAGCGGAGGCGCTGGTGGGCGGCGCGTTCGGCTCTGCGAAGCTGGGCAACGGGAATCCGAATGCGGTGAATCCTCAGATCCAGAGCTACGACTTCATGGCTGGACCCTCGTACCGGCTGGTCGCCAAAGAGAAGTTTGGCGTGAGCGTATACGGTGCGGGCGGCGCGGCTTATGGACGGTTCAGCACGGGACCCAAGGACTTTCCGACTGCAGTAGTTGGATTGTGGCCTTCAGGGACGGCAGCGGCGTTCTCGGTTGGGGTAAACCTGGACTATCACCTCTATCCGAATCTTTCGGCTCGGATTACGCCGACGTATCTGGGTACGACCTACGGAAGCACGATCCAGAACACAAAGGGCGTGAACGTCGGGCTGGTTTACCGGTTCGGAACGATTCGGTAGCACGTTCTCAGGCTGCGACTGCGGCGGCGGCGGATTGGACGGGGAGCCAGATGGTGAAGACGGTTCCCTGCCCCTCGCGGCTGCGCATGTAGATGCGGCCTTCATGTTTATCGACGATTCCCTTGGTAATCCATAGGCCCAGACCGGTGCCGGTGACCTCTTTGGTGGTGTGGAAGGGCTCAAAGAGATGCCCGCGCATGGCCGGCAGGAAGCCGGTGCCGGTGTCCGCGATGGTGATGCGAACGCCTGGAATGCTGGTCTTGAGGCAGGTGGCGGAGTGCAGGCGGATGGTCAGCGTGCCGCCGTGGGGCATGGCGTCATAGGCGTTGCGGATGAGGTTGTTGAGGACCTGGCGGATGTCGCCTTCAAGCAGATAGGGCTCATGGGAGGCTCGCAGATACTGCTCCACCTTGATGCGGCGAGCTGGGAAACGCGAGGCGTAAAGACGCAGGATGGCGGTGATGGTGTCTTCCAGATTGACCGGGGCGGCGGCGGTCTGCTGACGATGGAAGCGCAAGGTCTGCATGGTGATATCGGCTACGCGGACTAGCTCGATTTCGGCTAGATTCGCGTAGTGACGGGCGTCTTCAAGGGTGTCTGCACCTCGTACGAGATAGACGAGATTGAGGACGGCTTCTAGGGGGTTGTTGATCTCGTGCGCGATGGAGCTGGCGAGCTGGCCTACGGCGGCTAGTTTTTCGGATCGGCGCAGGGCCTGTTCGGCCATGCGGTGCTGCGTGACGTCTCGAAAGGTGACGACGGCGCCTTGGACCTTATCCAGGTGCAGGATGGGCTGGGCGGAGAGCTCGATCCAGAAGTAGCTGCCGTCCTTGCGGAAGACGTGGTCGACCTCATTGGAGACTGGGCGGTTGCGGCGGAAGACGTTATAGACGCTGCAGTCTTCGGCTGGGTAGACCGATCCATCGGCGTGATGGTGGTGGATCATGGCGTGCATGTTCTGCCCGATGAGCTCCTGGGCGTCAAAGCCGAGCATGCGGAGGGCGGCACGGTTGACGAAGGTGCAGCGGCCTTCGAGGTCGACACCCCAGATGCCTTCTCCGGCGGAGTCGAGCAGGGCCTGCCATGGCTGCTCCGGAGCATCCCCTTTCGTCACATGGGGCTGGGCCGGGGCTGTGAGATGCGTCGTGTTCAAGTCTTCAGGCATCATCCTCGGCCGTACGTCGCAGATGCGAACAATGAGTGTGATGCAGATTCGGGGTGCGTTCAATGTATGAGGCTGGAATGGATGACTATGGGGTTGTTGCGGCCTAGAATCTATTTCGGGAACATTGTGAGGATTTGGGAATGAACGTCATCAAGCAAGAGGACCTGATCGAGAGCGTCGCGGACGCATTGCAGTACATCAGCTACTACCACCCGGTGGACTACATCACCAACCTGGCGCGGGCATATGAGATGGAAGAGAGCAAGGCGGCCAAGGATGCGATGGCGCAGATCCTGATCAACAGCCGCATGTGCGCGGAGGGACATCGGCCGATCTGCCAGGATACGGGGATCGTGACGACGTTTCTGAAGGTGGGGATGGAGGTTCAATTTGTCGGGCCGGATGGTGGCCCTGCGAACATGAGCCTGCAGGAGATGGTGGATGAGGGTGTACGGCGGGCGTGGCTGAACCCGGATAACAAGCTGCGAGGATCGATTCTGCGGGACCCGGCATTCTCGCGCAAGAACACCATCGACAATACGCCGAGCGTCGTCGAGGTATCGCTGGTGAAGGGTACGACTGTGGATGTGACGGTGGCGGCCAAGGGTGGGGGGTCTGAGGCGAAGTCGAAGTTTGTGATGCTGAATCCGTCCGACTCCGTGGTGGACTGGGTGCTGAAGACGGTGCCGACGATGGGTGCGGGATGGTGTCCGCCGGGGATGCTGGGGATCGGGATCGGCGGGACGGCGGAGAAGGCGATGCTGCTGGCGAAGCAAAGCCTGATGGACCCGATCGATATGCAGGAGTTGAAGGCTCGCGGGGCCCAGACGAATATCGAGAAGCTGCGTGTGGAGCTTTATGACAAGGTGAATTCGCTGGGGATAGGGGCGCAGGGGTTGGGTGGGCTGACTACGGTGCTCGACGTGAAGATCCTGGACTATCCGACGCACGCGGCGAACCTGCCGGTGGCGATGATTCCGAACTGTGCTGCGACTCGCCATGCGCATTTTGTGCTGGATGGGAGTGGGCCGGCGGAGCTGGTGCCTCCCTCGTTGAAGGACTGGCCAAAACTGGAGTACGACGTGCATACGGCTCGGCGGGTGAACCTGGAGACAGTGACTCGAGCGGATGTGGAGACGTGGAAGCCAGGCGAGATCGTTCTGCTGACGGGCAAGCTGCTGACCGGGCGGGATGCGGCGCATAAGCGGATGACGGACATGCTGAACCGGGGAGAGACGCTGCCGGTCGATTTCAATGGCAAGTTTATCTACTACGTGGGGCCGGTGGATGCGGTGCGCGATGAGGCTGTGGGACCGGCTGGGCCTACGACGGCGACGCGCATGGACAAGTTCACGCGGCAGATGCTCGAACAGACGGGGCTGCTGGGGATGATTGGGAAGGCGGAGCGTGGCGAGGCGGCGATCGAGGCCATCCGGGATAACCATGCGGTCTACCTGATGGCGGTGGGCGGCGCGGCTTACCTGGTGTCGAAGGCGATCAAGCACTCGCGGGTGCTGGCGTTCGAGGACCTGGGGATGGAGGCCATCCACGAGTTTGTGGTGGAGGATATGCCGGTGACCGTGGCCGTGAGTGCGGATGGCACGAGTGTCCACCAGACTGGGCCGGCCGAGTGGCAGAAGAGGATTGCGGCTAGTCAGTCGGTGGGGGGAGTGGCGATTCTGGGGCAGTAAAAGCTCAGGAGTGTTTGCGGTGCAGGAGATGCCGGAAGAATGCACGGCAGCGCTCCGTGCAGAGGTCGTACTGTGGCAGGAAAGCCAGCGGGATACAGACGATGGCGAAGAGAAGCATGGAGGGGAAGAACATGTCCGTCATGGGATACTCCTGCGATACAGCCCGGTAAGGGATTGCATTCGGAGATCGGTTCAGCCTGGTGGGTTGGATCGACCCGGCCCTCAAGTGACGGCATTATGCTCTTCGCGTGTGATTCTTCGCAAGCAATCTTTGGCGATAGGGCTAGGAGATGCCTGAAGGGTTTTCCGCCGCAGCTACGGCCTTGGCCTTGTTGCGGCTGAGGACGTTGGAACGTTTGGTGCGGGCGCGCTCCGAGGCGTGGTCGATCTGCTTCCAGAAGCCGATGAAGTAGTCCACGGCCGAGATCACGCTGACGCAGGTCATCCAGTAGATGGCCGTGATGGCGATGAAGTGGACGGCGACGATGAAGCCGCCCCAGTTCCAATAATCCCAGCGGTGCGCGAGGATGGCTGCGACGACGGAGACAATCTGGATGACGGTTTTGAGCTTGCCGATCTCGCTGGCGTCGATGGTGAAGCCTTCTGACGCGGCGATGGAGCGGAGGCCGGAGACGAGAAACTCGCGTCCGATGATGAGGACGGCGATCCAAGGCGGCACGATGCGGGGGTTGTAGGCGACCAGGATGATGTAGGCCGCGGTGATCATGAGCTTGTCGGCCAGAGGGTCAAGCAGCATGCCGATGGTTGTGATCTGCTGGCGCTTGCGGGCGAGATAGCCGTCGAGGCCGTCGGTGATGGAAGCGAGGATGAAGAGGGATGAGGCTGCCATCTCCTGATTCCCGTTATGGGCGTCAAAGGGCGAATGGGGGCTCAGGAACCAGATCAGCAGAGGCACGCTGGCGATGCGGCTCATCGTGATGGAGTTAGGCAGATTCATGCGCGCACCGGTGCTTTGAGACCGTGGTCCGCCGCTTCAGCTCGGGGATACGCGCTAAAGATGGGCCAATAGCATTTTGCCACATCCGGGAAACGGGCGATGAGTCTGCCCCTTCCATGGGAGAGCGCAATGGCGTGGCGAATGATAAATTACCGGAGTCTGTCCGAAAGGCCCTGATTCTTATGTTCTATTTCTCTGCACGCTCGTTCGTTTCCACCGTATTCCGCGCTGTGCTGTTGATGGGTCTTTCCCTTTGCGCTGCCGGCAGTGCCGCAGGGCAGACACAGCAGTTTGTGCAGCCGACAGTGATTGGGACGGGAAGCTGGCCGGTGAGCCTGGTGAGCGGTGACATTGAAGATACGGGGCGGGATAACCTGGCGTACTGCGATGCGGTGGTGCCGGGCGTGACGCCGGCCTGCCACCTGCTGCGTGGGAACTCTGACGGGACGTATACGAAGCATGCGGATTATCCGGTTCCGTATATGACGGGAAGCAGGGCGTTGGTTGGGAGTTCGATCGCCGGGGGTAAGACGACGCACTCTCTGGTGCTCGTATCGACGGTCTCATCACCGTCCACGACTTTAGGGCAGTTACAAGTGAGCCTGTATCCAGAGGGGTCAAGCCTGGGGACGACGCCGCTTATCATCACGCAAGTCATGCAAATGCCGATACTGGGCGGAGCAACGATGCGAGGGCCTTCCGGAGTGAATACGGGTGGGCAAGAGGACGTTGCCTTCACGGATTCAGCGAACGGTTATCTCTATACGTGCCACCTAAGCGGGCTGTTCAGCTATCAGCGCTTTCCCCTGCCGAACGGCGCCGGCAACGTGCAGGCAGCAGACCTCAACGGCGATGGGGTCAATGACCTGATGGTGGCTGGGGCGGATGGTATCTCGCTGTATGTGCTGATGAGCGATGCAACGGGACAATTGAAGGCTCCGGCGCTGCTTCAGCCTCCGCATGGGGCAAGAAGCTTTCTGCTGAAGGATCTGAACGGCGACGGGAGGATCGACCTAGTGGTGGAGGGTACGAACGGGGAGATCGACATCTATCCAGGCGCTGGGGATGGGACGTTTGGGACGACTTCGATCATCGGCAGTGGAGCAAGCGACGGGACGACCGGGCATGGGGGCCATCTGATTGCGGCGGCCAATGTGGACGGCGATGGGGTGCTGGACCTGCTGACGGTGACGCCGGCGGGGCTGAGTGTTCTGAAGGGACAGCCGGGGCTGAGCTATACGCTGGACGGGATCTACAACATCGGGCCTGGGCATGCGAGCTTTGCGGTGCAGGACTTTGGAAGCGGGTATGTCAACCTGCTGGTGGATTCGCCGGAGGGGATCGCGGTGGTTTATGGGAACTCCTCGGGGACGTTCGGCACGTCGAGTTCCTTTGCGACGGGGCAGCCTGCGATGAGCGGGGCTACGGGGGTGTTTATGGCTTCCGGGAATGTGGATGCTGTAGTGGCGGTCAACTCCACGCAGGCTCAGTTATTGCGCGGAGCCGGGGATGGAACGTTCACGCTTGCGGCTTCTCCTACGACGACGTTAAAGCCGGGAGCGGGGTCGTGGGGCTCCGTGGTGGTGGGGGACTTCAACAACGATGGCGTGCTGGATCTTACGGTGACGGCGGATGGGCCTTCAACGTCACCGGTTGGTTTAGGTATTGGAGTGGCGGTGCAGTTCGGGCAGGGGGATGGAACGTTCAAGACGGCATCCGCGGTGGCGAGTCATGCGAACGGGGGCACGGCACCTTACTTTGGCACGAGCTTTGCGGCTCCGAGATTGGGAAGCGGAGGGGTTCCGGGGTTCGTGAATCTGGATGCGGGGAATCTATGGACGCTCAGCACGCCTTCGCTGGCGAACAGTGTTCCCTTTGCCACGCTAATCGCTCCGGTGAGCGATGCTCATGCGCATAGCCTAGTTACGGCGGGGGTGCTCCGCGCGGGGATGGCGGCGGATGTGGTGGCGCAGGATGAGGGGTCGCTGAAGGTTTACCTGAATAGCGGGACCGGTATTGCCTCGACTCCGCTGGGCGACCTGGCGGTGGATGGATCGCTGACGACGACGGGGCAGATGGTTGCGCCGGATATCTCTGGGACGTTTCCGGGAATGTCCAAGGCGCTGGGGTTCAGGGCTTTTCCGGGATCGGCGGTGATTGCGGATCTGGATGGAGATGGAAATGGCGATCTGATTGTCGTGTACGACAATCTGGATGCGGATCATCGGAATCCGACGGCGGCGAATCCGAACTATGTCTATGTGTGGTTCGGGTCTGGAGGCGGGAGGTTTTTGACCTCGGCTGAGCATCCGGTGAATCCGGTGCGGCTGACGCCCACGCGGAACTACTACCAGGTGGCGGTGGCGGATCTGAACGGCGACGGTCATGCGGATCTGATCCTGAGCGATGGATATCTGATCAGCGTGCAGTATGGCAAGGGCGACGGGACGTTTGGGGCGGAGCAACATTTTCTGGCTGGGCAGGGGCTGAATACGATCTCGGTGGCCGACCTGCGGCATTTGGGACGGGCTGATCTGGTGGTGGCGAACGGCGGGAGCGTCTATGGGAACGTCGTGGCGAACAAGGAGACGCTAACACCGAACGCGGATGTGAATACGGGTGGGATCACGGTGCTGCTGAACCAGATTCAGCCGCAGGTGCAGGCGATCAGCGGCAGTGTCACGGCTGCGCCGGAGCCGGCGAACTTTGAGGCAGCTTATAGCGTGACGGCTACGCTGGTGGTGCCTGCGGGTGGGCCTGCGCCTACGGGTACGGTGACGTTTACCTCCGATAATGACTCGGTCAATGGGGCTGCGCCGGTTACGCTGGCGCTGGGTTCGGCTGCGGTGACGAACGGGGCTGCGACGGTGAGTATTCCGGCGTATGTCGCGACGACCTCGACGATTGGGCCGATGCTGCCGGGGACTCGTGCGCTGACTGCGGTGTATAGCGGTGATGCGAACTATGCTTCGGCTACTCTGACCGGGACGCATGTTGTGAAGCTAGGGCAGACGACGGTGTCGCTGGACCTGACGACTCCGCTGCAGGTTTACTACGGGCAGCCGATCGATGGGATTGTGGAGATTACACCGCAGGACCCGAGCTATAACGCGAGCGGGTCGTACTCGGTGCTGAGCAATGGGGTGCTGGTTCCGGGATGCGTCGATCTGAAGGGCGTCTCTTGTCCGTATGGGAATCCGGATCTGCTGGATGCGGGCAATTACACGCTGACGATTGCGTATAACGGCGGGCCGGCGAATGGCGATCCGGTAAACGGGTCTGGGCTTTCCGGGCCGTATCCGTTTGTGGTGCTGAAAGATCTCACGACGGGGACGCTGACGAGTTCTCTGAATCCTGCAACGGTGGGGACGGCTGTGACGTTCAGCGCTGCGATTGTGGGCAACGTTGCGGTGCCGACGGGGAACGTCACGTTCTATGACGGGGCAGTGGCGATAGGGACGGGGGCGCTGAATGCGGGAGTTGCGACGTTGACGACCTCCTCGCTGGCGGTGGGGCTGCATACGGTGACGGCTGCTTATCCGGGGACCAACGACTTCAATCCGGTGACGATTGGGGCGGTGGCCGAGTTGATTGTGGCGGCGGTTGTTCCGCCTCCACCACCTGCGGGACCGCAGAGCTTCACGTTGACGGTGACGCCGGTTCCGGTGACGGTCGGGACGGGGCGTACGGCGGTACTGCTGGTGACGGTGACGGCAGTGAACGGCTTTGCGCAGCCGGTGCAGTTGAGCTGCGCGGGAATGCCTTTTGAAGCCGCTTGCCTGTTTATCCAGGGGACGATTCCAGTGGGCGGCGGATCGACGACGCTGGATGTGACGACGATGGCTCCGCATAATTGCGGGGACCCGGGGCGTTTGGGCTCGCTGGGCAGGACTGGCGGGCCCCTGGTGGCTTCACTGTTCGGCGGACTTGGGCTTCTGCTGCTGCCGAAGCGGCGCAAACGGTGGATGCGGGCGCTGATACTGGTGGCGATGCTGTCAGGAGTTGCGGCGCTAGGTGGGTGCGGCGGAAACTGCACGGACCTGGGGACTCGGCCTGGGAATTACTCGTTCACGGTGAGCGGCGTGGCGCAGGGTGGGCCGATTACACAGACGGCTAGCCAGACTGTGAAGATGGCTGTGTTTGCCGACTAACGGATAAGGCAAAGACTACGGGGATAAAAAGGGATCAGAACGATCAAGGCGGATAAGACCCCTGGTCTGGGGCTTATCCGCCTTTTGCTTGTTTTCTTCTGACTTCGCTTTAGGCGTACATGCCGCGTTGCTTGGTGGTGTAGGCTACGCGATCGATGGCCAGCATGTAGGCGGCGATTCGGTTGTTGACCTTGTGGCTGGTGGCGTAGGAGACGACGTCGGTGAAGGACTCAGTCATGATGGCGTCGAGACGCTGGTTGACCTCGGCTTCGGTCCAGAAGTAGCCCATGCGGTCCTGGACCCACTCGAAGTAACTGGCGGTGACGCCGCCGGCGTTGGCGAGGATATCCGGAATGACAAAGACGCGTTTGTCTTCGAGGATGTCGTCCGCGACGATGGTGGTGGGACCGTTGGCGCCTTCGCAGAGGATCTTGCAGCGGAGGTCGGCAGCGTTCTGGCTGGTGATGACGTTTTCGGTCGCGGCGGGGATGAGGATCTCGCACTCGCGGGTGAGGAGCTCTGCCTTGTCCGCGGCCTCTGCTTTGGCGAAGCCGTTGATGGTGCCGGCCTTGGCGCGGTGCTCGATGAGGGCGGGGATGTCGATGCCGTCGGCGTTGTAGAGGCCGCCATCGTACTCGGCGATACCGGTGATGGTGTAGCCCTTTTTGTAAAGCAGGTGCGCGGCGTTGGAGCCGACGTTGCCGAAGCCCTGGATGATGACGCGGGTGCCGGCGATGTCCATGCCGAGATGCTTGAGGGCCTGGTCACAGACGACGGAGATGCCGCGGCCGGTGGCCTCGCGACGTCCGCGTGAACCGCCGATGTTGACGGGCTTGCCGGTGACGACGGCGGTGACGGTCTGGCCCATGTGCATGGAGTAGGTGTCCATGATCCAGGCCATGGTCTGCTCGTTGGTGTTCATGTCGGGCGCGGGTACGTCTTTTTCCGGGCCGATGAAGTCGATGATGGCGGCGGTGTAACGGCGCGTCATGCGCTCGAGCTCGCCCTGGGACATGTGCTTGGGGTCGCAGATGATGCCGCCCTTAGCTCCGCCGAAGGGAATGTTGACGACGGCGCACTTCCAGGTCATCCAGGAGGCGAGGGCTCGGACCTCATCCAGGGACACATCCGGGGCGTAGCGGATGCCGCCCTTACCGGGGCCGCGGGCGATGGAGTGCTGGACGCGGTAGCCGGTGAAGACTTCAATGGAGCCATCGTCCATGGCGACGGGGATGTGGACGATGAGCTCTCGCGTGGGCATGCGGAGAACCTTCCAGATTCCGTTATCGAGATTGAGTTTGCGTGCTGCGAGGTCAAAGCGTGCGGCCTGTGCTTCCCAAGGGTTCTTCTCCTGCTCTAACGTCAGGATGTTTGCAATTGCGGGCATCTTTGTTTCTCTCTTTTCTGTTGCGGGTATCAGTGATTCTCGCGCCATGGTGTTGCTCCCTCGTCAATCTAAGCTGATGAGCCGGAATGGGGGAGGATTCATGTTTCGCCTCTAAGGGCTGGTGTGAAAGCTTCAGTCAAACCCTGCGGAGTATAGGCCTTGGTTAACAGCAGGTGCAAGCCACGGCCATACGGCTTTTGGGTCAGGCATTTACCATTGGCATATCGACCATGAGATCCCGACACGAGAGTTTTCCGCCCCGCGCAGCCTTTGAAAAACTGGCCAAGAGCCATACCCTAGTGCCGGTTTACAGGACCGTGACTGCAGATCTGGAGACGCCGGTCTCGGCGTTTCTGCGGATTGCAAACGATGCCCCGGAGGCCTTTCTGCTGGAGAGCGTGGAAGGCGGCGAGCATGTGGGACGATACACGTTCATCGGCATCGACCCCTATAAGAAGATGGTCGCGCACGGGCGAAGGATGTCCGTTTCCGAGGGCCGGCGCAGGAAGACCTTCGACGGCGACGTGTTTGAGGAGTTGAAAAAGGCGCTTTCCGGGCATAAACCTGCTCGGCTGGCCGGGTTGCCGCCGTTTACGGCTGGGGCTGTGGGGTTCTTTTCGTATGACGTGGTGCGGCTGATCGAGCGGCTGCCGGAGCTTGCGGCGGACGAACTTGGCGTGCCGGACGCCTGCCTGATGTTCTTCGACCAGGTGCTGGCCTTTGATCATGTGAAGAAGGAGATTCTGCTGATTGCGACAGTGGATCTGACGCGCGGCGGGAGCTACGCCCAGGCGGAGAAGCGGCTGGACAAGATGGAAAAGCGGCTGGCCTCTGCGCTGCCTGTGATGAAGAGACGGAAGCCGATTACGGGCAAGCTGAAGATGGTTCCGCGTACGTCCAAGAAGGCGTTCCTGAAGGCGGTGAACAAGGCCAAGGAGTACATTACGGCGGGCGATGTCTTCCAGTGCGTGCTCTCGCAACGCTTCGACTGTGTGCCGGAGGTGCCGGCGTTTGAGGTTTATCGTGCGTTGCGCATCGTGAATCCTTCGCCTTATATGTACTTCATGCGGTTTGGGATGGAGGACTCCGAGGCTCATATAGTGGGTTCGTCGCCGGAGTTGCTGGTGCGGGTGCATGACCGCAACGTGGAGTACCGGCCGATCGCTGGGACGCGCAAACGCAGCGCGGATGAGGTGGAAGATCGTGCACTCGAAGCCGACCTGCGGGCGGATGCGAAAGAGGTTGCCGAGCATATCATGCTGGTCGACCTGGGCCGTAATGACGTGGGCCGGGTGAGCGAGTTCGGCAGCGTGCGGGTGAAGGATCTGATGTTTGTGGAGCGGTACAGCCACGTGATGCACCTGGTGAGCGCGATCGAAGGCAAGCTGAAGCCGGAGTTGGAGGCGATCGATGCGTTCAAGGCCTGCTTCCCTGCCGGGACGCTGAGCGGTGCGCCGAAGATCCGTGCGATGGAGATTATTGAGGAGTTGGAGCCCGCTCGGCGCGGAGTGTACGGCGGCAGCATCTTCTACGCGGACTTCAGCGGGAATCTGGATAGCTGCATCGCGATCCGGACGCTGTTCATGAACGGCGAGCAGGGACATGTGCAGGCTGGGGCGGGGATCGTGGCGGACAGCGTGCCGGAGATGGAGTTTGAGGAGTGCGGGAATAAGGCAAGGGCGGTGGTGAGGGCTATGGAGAGGGCTCGGTTGAGTTAGGGGTTGCTTCAAAGGTCGCGGAACCTCATGCGGTGGAGAGGCGAGGCTGGAAGAGCCCTCTAGTCTCCAAGTCCCACCTTCGGAAATATTTGCGGGCAGGTGTAGGATTTCAGCATGCAGATCACTCTTGAGATTCCTGATGATTTTGCGGCTCAAATCTCTGAGAACGGACACGATCTTCCGCGCAGACTGCTGGAAGATGCCGCTGTTGGGGCTTACTGCCGCGACACCCTCTCTCGTCACGAATTGCAGAGTCGTCTTGGATTCGCAACCCAGTATGAGCTTGATATGTTCCTGAAAGAAAGAGGAATAGAGCATGGCTCTTATAGCGGACAGGATTTATTGGATGACATTGCGACGCTGAATCTGGCGCGTTTGAAGCAAAAACAGACTGCATGATCGTCGTTGCTGATGCCGGCCCGCTGCGCTATCTCATCGAGATTGATCTCATTGCGCAAATCCCAGCTCAGTATGGCGAACTTTATGTTCCCGGTGCAGTGTTGAACGAATTGAGTCAACCCATTACGCCCTCCAGCGTGAAGCTATGGCTGGCAAAGCCGCCTTTCTGGTTCCACATTGTCGACGCGGCTGATAGGACGCCAAAGATTCCAACCTTGGATCTCGGAGAGAGTGAAGCCCTCAAATTAGCGATAAAGCTTGAGGCAGATTTTCTACTCATTGACGATCAGGCGGCGCGTAAGGCAGCACCCAAATACATCAATGCGTCCGTAACCGGCACGCTCGGCGTAATCTACGAAGTATCGCGCCTCAGCCTAAGGCCAGCAGAGGAGTTTCGACAAAACGTGGGCCGCTTGCGATTGACTACCTTTTACTTCTCCCATCAGCTGAACCAGGTTATAGATCGATTACAGGCCGAGATGGAAGTAGCGGGCTAATCCTCCCGCTCCTGCCGAAGCGCCCACCAGATCCCACCGGCAATCTGTGCCGCGCCAATCACCCTCGTCAGCCCTGGGCGCTCATGCAGTTCGCCCATCAGTCTCTGCCATGGCTTTGGCCCCTTCTTCCAGGCGAGCGCGTCCTTCTGCGGATGGATCAGCGCCATGACGCCGTCTCCGATCAGGGTCATTGCAGCGAAGTGCTTCCAGCGGGTAGGCGTCATGAACATCATTGCAGTACCTCTGCCTTGTAAGAGTCTGCAATGCGGCCTGCTGTTGCCGCAGGCGTAAAATCATGCCATGGTCTTCGTCCTGGACAACTACGACTCCTTTACTTACAACCTGGTGCAGTACATGGGCGAGCTTGGCGCGGAGATGGTGATCCGGCGCAATGACGAGCTGACGCCGGAAGAGATTGAGGCGCTGAACCCTGAGCGCATTCTCATCTCGCCCGGGCCCTGCACGCCAGAGGAGGCAGGCGTGAGCATTCCGCTGCTGAAGCACTTTGCTGCGTTGCAGGAGGCGGGTGGCCGACGCGTGCCGATCCTGGGTGTCTGCCTGGGCCATCAGGCCATCGGCGCGGCGTTTGGCGGCAACGTCGTTCGCGCGAAGAAACTGATGCACGGCAAGACGAGCGAGGTGGAGCATGACGGCAGGACCATCTTCGCCGGAATCCCCTCGACGATGACCTGCACGCGGTATCACTCGCTGATCGTCGCGGAGGAGGGCTTTCCGGATGTGCTGGAGGTTTCGGCGCGTACCTACGGGAAAGCTTCACCGGAGGCGGTGGAAGAGGATGGCGGGCAGACCATCATGGCGCTGCGGCATAAGACGCTGCCCATCGAAGGCGTCCAGTTCCATCCCGAGAGCGTTTTGACCAGCCACGGCAAGCAGATGATTGAGAACTTTCTGAAGATGTAGAGGTGCGGTGGCGATGAAGAGCGGTTGGATCTTGCTTGCGGTGGGATGCGGAGCTTTGGGCACGATGAAGGCCGACGCTCAGGCCTGGACGCAGCCTCGCGTGGCGGGAAGCGTGCCGCTGGGCGAGGCAAACGCCACGGGAATCCTGATGGTCACAGGCGGCAAGAACATCCTGGGCACAGCGAGCGTGATCACCGCGCTCGACCGGCCGGCGCATGTGACGCTTGATCGGGGCGGCTCCATCCTGGTCTGCCAGACCAGCGTGCTGAAGCTGACGGAGTCGCAGATGGGCCCGGCGGATGCGCTGGTGCGCGACTGGAGCCCGCAGGTTCTGCTGGCGCTGGACCGCGGCGCCATGGAGGTTCGCATGCCGATGCTGCCCGGCGATGCGCTGGTCACGCCGGATCTGCGCTTCACCAGCGCGAGCAGTAAAGGGAAAGGCGAGGCGTTGGATCTTGCCATCCGCACCACCTCCAATGGCGATACCTGCGTGGAAAATCGCGGCAAGAAGGCACCTACGCTGAATATTTCGGACTCCTTCGGCGAAAGCTCCTACCAGCTCAAAGCCGGGCAGCATGTCATGTTCGAGCATGGCAGCCTGAAGGAGGTCAATGATCGCGAATCGACACCGTGTGGCTGTCCTCCGGTGGGCCATGAGGAGATCTCGCTTGCGGAGGCGGCTGTCCGGCGTGGCTCCAGCAAGCCCGTGACCGCGAAGCAAGCGGCCAAAGAGCATCCCTTCCCTGCCGCGGTGAGCGAAGGGCTTGCGCCGCCCAGTCCCCTGCCCCCGGAAGACCCTAAGACGACCCATGTGCAGGTGGCGACGACGTTGAGCTATGACCCCGCCGCCGATCAGAAGCCCGCGCCTGCCGCGACAGGGACTGTGCCCCCGGAGGTGACCCTGGCGACAGCTCCGGCGCTCAATCCTCCGCCTCCGCCGAAGGTCGAAGGACACGGCGTGATGCACTCGATTGGGAGCTTCTTCAAGCGAATCTTCGTTCGCTGAGGCTTGGCGGCGACGGGCTCATGCAAGCCGAGACCCGCGTCACTGCGCTACAATCGTAGGGTTGCGGACTGGCCGCCGTCGATCTGAACTTAGCCGCCACTTCTTTGCAAAAAGCTTCTGCTCAAAGGATTTTTTTATATGTCGATTCCCGCTACCCAGATGCGTCCGGGCATGATCATCAAGTACAACAGCGACCTGCACCTGGTCTTCTCGGTGGAACACCGCACTCCCGGCAACCTGCGCGCCTTCATCCAGGCCAAGCTTCGCAACGTCCGCACCGGCGCCATGTTCACTGAGCGCTTCCGTTCGCCTGACCCCATCGACCGCGTCTACGTGGACGAGATCAAGATGGAATTCCTCTACTCCGACGGCGAAGACTACTACTTCATGGACGACAGCTTCGAGCAGACGATGCTGAAGCGCGAGACGCTGGGCGACGCGGTCGACTACCTAACCCCGAACCTCTCCATCAGCGTCAGCTTCCATGACGGCAAGGCCGTCGGCATTGAACTCCCCACGGCAGTCATCATGACCGTGCTGCAGACGGAGCCGGGCATCAAGTCGGCTACAGCGTCTTCCGTGACCAAGCCCGCAACGACCGAGACTGGTCTCGTAGTGCAGGTTCCTCCGTTCATCAACGAAGGCGAGAAGATCCGCGTGGATACTGCTGAAGGCGCTTACATGAGCCGCGCGTAAGCATTTCGCATTTGTGACGAGGGCAGAGTCGGCTTCGACTCTGCCCTTGCCGCTTAACTCTCAATTTGCTCTCCCACAAACAGCGATGCGACACTGAAGACAATGGAACAAGCAGAGTGCGTCCGTCATTACCTGGTCAAGGGCCGTGTGCAGGGCGTAGGCTTTCGCTGGTTCGTCCATCGCGAAGCCGCTGAGCTTGGGCTGCGCGGCTGGGTCAAGAACACGGACGCAGGCCATGTAGAAATCGTCGTTGCAGGCGATGCGGAATCGATCGCAGAGCTGAACGCTGTGCTGCACAAGGGTTCGCGCGGAAGCCGTGTGGACGCCGTGATCGAGCATGCGCTGACCGACGAAGAAGGCACGGCGCTTGGACCATTCGAGATTGAAGGAGCCTGGTAAAAACGATGAGCACGATTGTGAACTGTGAACCGCTGAAGGAACTGATCCGCACGGTCCCTGACTTCCCCAAGCCGGGAATCCTCTTTTACGACATCACCACCCTGTTGAAGAACAAGGCAGGCATGGCGCAGTTGATTGATGCCTTTGCCGCATACTACATCGACAAGGAGATCGACCTCGTGCTCGGCATTGAGGCTCGCGGCTTCATCTTTGGACCCGCGCTGGCGTATCGCCTCAACGCGGGCTTTGTGCCCGTGCGGAAGCCCAAGAAGCTCCCCGCGCCAACCGCCAAGGTCACCTATGACCTGGAGTATGGGTCGGATGCGCTGGAGATACACCTGGATGCGATCGAGCCCGGCCAGCGCGTCGTGATCGTCGACGACCTGCTTGCAACCGGCGGCACCATGCAGGCGACGGTGAAGCTCGTGCGTCAGCTTGGCGGCGAGATTGCGGGTATTGGCTTTGCGATTGAACTCGACTTCCTGAAGGGCCGCGCCAAGTTCCAGGAGTATGACGTCTTCAGCCTGCTGCACTACGACGAGTAGCCCTGCATACATCAGCCGTCTTGCCTCAAGGAGATCATCATGACTCAATCAGTTGGATACGCCGCCCAAAATGTGGCCGCGCCCTTAGAACGCTTTGACTTCACCCGCCGCGACCCGGGCCCAGCCGATGTGGTCGTGGAGATCGCCTACTGCGGAATCTGCCACTCTGACATTCACCAGGTGCGGGATGAGTGGGGTGGGTCCATGTACCCGATGGTTCCAGGCCACGAGATCGTCGGGCATGTCACTGCCGTGGGCGCGGACGTGACGAAGTTCAAGGTTGGCGATCTCGCGGGCGTGGGCGTCATGGTGGACTCCTGCAAGGTCTGCGCCAACTGTAAGGCGTCCGAAGAGGCGTATTGCGAGAAGGGCTTTGTCGGCACTTACAACGCCAAGGGCTATGACGGAAAGCTTGTCTTCGGCGGCTACGCCAACAACATCGTCGTGGACGAGCGGTATGTCTTCTCCATCTCGCCGAAGCTTGAGGCGAAGCTGGCCGCGGTTGCTCCTTTGCTGTGCGCGGGCATCACGACCTACAGCCCGCTGCGCCACTGGAAGGTGGGTCCCGGGATGAAGGTCGGCATCGTCGGTCTGGGCGGACTGGGCCACATGGGACTGAAGTTCGCGCACTCCTTTGGCGCGCATGTGACGCTCTTTACTACCTCTGCGGGCAAGGAAGCGGATGCCAAGCGCCTAGGTGCGGACGAGGTCGTCATCTCCAAGGACGCCGACGCCATGGCGAAGCAGAAGAGCAGCTTCGACTTTATCCTCGACTGCGTCTCAGCACCTCATGACATGAATACGTACCTCGGCCTGTTGCGGCTCAACGGCACGCTCTGTCTCGTCGGCCTGCCTGAGGAACCGCTCTCCATCAGCGCCTTTTCAACCGTAACCAATCGCCGCAGTCTTGCGGGCTCCATGATCGGCGGCATGACCGAGACGCAGGAGATGCTCGACTACTGCGCCGAGCATGACATCGTCTCCGACATCGAACTCACGTCGGTCGACAAGCTGGATGAAGCGTATGAGCGGGTCGTGAAGAGCGATGTGAAGTACCGCTTTGTGATCGATCTGGCCACCCTGAAAAGCTAGTTCTCAGACAGCAAAAAGCCCACGCCTGCATCCAGGGTGTGGGCTTTTTGCTGCGGTCTTACCGTTATGCGAAGAGCGTCATCATGGGTGAAGGCACGGTCAGCGTCTGCACCGGTCCGGTCAGGCCGCCGTTGCCCTGATTGCAGGCGAAGACTGTCACTGAATCCGAATCCTGGTTGCCGCACAGCAGCCATTTGCCCGTGGGATCGAAGGTGAACTGCCGTGGAGTCTTGCCACCGCAGGAGATTCTCTGCAACACCTTCAACATTCCATTCCCCTGATCGATCGCGAAGACCACCAGCGAGTTCTCCCCGCGGTTGCTTACGTACAGGTAGGATCCGCTGGCGCTGATCTCCACCTCTGCCGCGGTGTTTGTGCCATGGAAGCCCGGGTCAACCGTGCTGATGGAGTGGCCCGCGTCCGTCAACAGAGCCTGCGGTTCTACGCCGTGGGCATGATCACCGCGCATACCACTCCACAACAGTTGGTCTATCCGGTTATCGAGTTCATTCACCGAATAGACCCAGCGTCCATTCGGATGAAACGCAATATGCCGAGGCCCGGAACCAGCACGACGCTCGTTTACATGAGGTGCGCCCAGCCGTGCGGTCGTAACGTCAACCGGGAAGGTCACGATGCTGTCGTTGCCCAGATCGTTCACGATCAAAAAGCGGTTATCGGGCGAAAGCCTAGCCGAGTGCGGGTGGGATGCCTGCTGCCGGTCTGCGTTCGGACCATGCTGACCGAACTTTGCATCTTTGAAGTCCAGCCGTTCCACCGGCTGCGAGAGGCTGCCATCCGGTTCAACCAGGTACGTCGCCACGCCGGAGCCCGAGTAGCTGGCCGAGTACGCCGACTGGCCATCCGCATCAAGTGAGAGATAACACGGTCCCATGCTGCCGGACAAGACCTTCCCCAGCGGATGCAGTGCGCCTGTCGCCGGGTCAATCAATAAAGACGAGATGGCGGAGCTATGCTCGTCGCCTTCATTGCACACATGCAGGACGCGCTTTCCGTGGCCCAGACCCAGGGCGAAGAACGCCGGCCGAAAGCTCGCAGCGGCGACGGTAGGGCTGGTCAACTTGCCCGTAGCAGGGTCAAACCGGGAGAGATAGATTCCCTGCGCACCGGGCTTTGCGGTATCCGTCCCAAAGTAGACAAAGGACGGAGCGGGCGGGACGGGCTTGTGGCGCTTGGGAAAGAAGTTCGTCTGGGCCGTACACTCTCCCGGCAGACCGCATGCATACGCGGCGGCTGCGACGGAGGTCGTTGCTGCTAAAAATCGTCTGCGAGAGATGGTCATGCGTGCCTACAGTTTGACGCGGTCGTTTTCATTAGGCTGCGCAGCGCCAAAGTAGGCCGCACTTCCGGGATCTCCGGGGAGTTCGCCCAGGAACTGCTCGGGCTTGATGTCGTCACTGATCACCGGCAGCGATGGGAGCTTATCCGTGCTGCCCGCCTCATGCACGACGGCGTTGGCGTGTTCCATTACCTCTTCCACCGTCATCGTGTACATCTCACGGCCGTTGTCGTAACCGTTCTCGATGCAGGTCTTCAGATATCTGCCCGCAGCTTGCGCGGCCAGGTAATCGGTAATGACGAAGCCGGTGGACTTCTTCATCTCCACCCATGCAATGTTCGGCATCGCAATCCAGCAGGCACGTCCGTTGACGGCAAAGCGGATATCGGTCGCGTCGGCATGGCGCGTGGCGATGGCGACGACCGTTCCCTTCCACGTACAGTGGAGCGGCTCGGAGGTCCAGCGGTCAGTTACCGTGAAGTCTTCATACATGAATTTAGATTAGACGACTGGCAGGGTGGCGGCAAGGAGACGTGCAATCGACGAAGATATGCAAGGCGGAATAGCATCTTATTTCATAGCGTCGGCGGAGAGCGGAATCTGACACCTCCGCCACCCCGTCCACGACGCCCTGGAGTCTCCAATGTCGCGCACCTCTCCTCTGTTTGCCGCCGCCTTTCTCACTGCCACGCTGACGGTCTCCGCCTTCTCGCAGCAACTCACACCCGCACCTGCCGTGTCCTCCGCACCTGCGCCTTCCAGGTTGATGACGCTGGACGTCGTGGTCGCGCCGAAGTCCGGCGTTCCGGTGGCCGGCTTGCCTCAGTCTGCCTTCACGCTGCTCGATAACGGACGCTCGGAGGAGATTAAATCCTTCCGCGAGGTGAAAGGAGGGGCTACCAATCTGCAGGTGATCCTCGTCATTGATTCTGTAAACGCCCGCTTCTCCACGGTGTCCTATGAGCGCCAGGAGATTGGGAAGTACCTTCTGGCGGACGGCGGACGGCTCGCCCATCCAACGGCCCTGGCGATCATGACGGATACCGGCATCCAGATGCAGCAGGGCTATTCCACTGACGGTAAATCGCTCAACGAGTCACTGGAGCAGTCCGTAATCGGCCTACGTGAGATTCGACGTAACAGCGGCTTCTATGGCGCGGAGGAGCGGCTGGACGATTCGCTGCGCTCTTTGAACTTGCTGATCCAGCATGAGAAAACCGTGCCCGGCCGCAAACTTGTATTGTGGATCTCACCGGGCTGGCCCCTGCTTTCCGGCCCCGCCGTCGACCTGTCCTCCAAGCAGCGGACAGCCCTCTTTCGCTCCGTCGTCCAGACCTCCACCGAGCTTCGCCAGGCCGGCGTCACACTCTATAACCTGAATCCGGTGGGCGTTGGTGAGGATGTGGGCCGCGCCTTTTACTACCAGGAGTTTTTGAAGGGCGTCACCGCGCCAAATCACGTCGACCTCGGGGACCTCGGGCTTCAGGTCATCGCCACCCAGAGCGGAGGTCTCGTGGACATGCTGAACAGCGATGTCGCCGCCATGATCCGGCGCGATGTGCGTGATGCCGATGTCTACTACGAACTCTCCTTCACCCCCGCGCCTGGGGAAGACAAGATCGAGTACCACGGGCTGCAGGTTAAGGTCCCGGACACCAGCCTCACCGCGCGCACGCGGCAAGGCTACTATGCGTTACCTCCCGGCGTGGGCACGGACCAACCCATCGTCCCGCCACCGCTCCCAACCAAGCGTTGACCCCGGCTTATTCGCCGGAGCGGCGGATCGGCTTGGACTTCAAACGCTGCTTGTGAACCGGAGGCGCGTTGCTCGGCGGAGCCTTCTTGCCCTTGCGCTTCTTTGGCTTGCCTTCCGCACCCTCAATGACGGCGCGCATCCAGTAGTTGCCGTCGCTGTCGACCTCAATGCCATGAACCTCGCGCTCAAAGCCCGGGAACCGCTTGCCGAACTCCTCCATCGCCAGGATGAGCTTGATGACCGGGCTCTCTGAACTGCCCAGACGCTCACCCGGCATGGACATTGGAATGCCCGGCGGATACGGCACCAGCATCACAGCCGCCAGACGGCCGGCCATCTCGTTGAAGCGAATGCGCTCGGTCTGATTCTTCACCAGCTTCTGGTAGGTCTGCGCTGGCGTCAGCACGGGATCGAAGTCCTCATCGCACGCAGCGTTCACCAGGCCAGCCAGATCGAGATCCCCCATCACGGAGTGCATCTCGTCTGAAAGCTCTTTCAGGCTCACATTGCGGTATCGCGCGGGATACTTCGAGACCAACTCCGGTAATGCCTCTTCGAGAGGCGCCTCAGAGTCGTAGAGCCGCTTGAACTCGAACAGATTCTCAAGCAGCGAGCCCCACTTGCCCTTCGACGTACCCACCGAGAACAGGACCAGCACCGTGTAGTCGCCGACCCGCGCAATTTCAACGCGGCGGCTGTCCAGAAACTCCACCAGGATCGACGCAGGAATGCCCCACTCGGAGATCTTGCCCTGTGGATTCACACCCGGCGTCAGAATCGTCACCTTAGTCGGGTCCAGCATGCAGTAGTCGTCTGCGATGTCCTCGTCCTGATAGCCGTGCCAGTCCTCGCCCGGCTTCAGCGTCCAGCAGGAGGATGCAGTTCCCAGCAAGGAGTCCGGTGCCTCCTCAAACACGAACGACTCATCCGTCCGCGGGTCAATCACAACCTCAGGCTGATACAGCCGGAAGAACCATCCGTCGCCGTTCGATTCCGCAAGCCGCAGGCGGTGGGCAATCGAGCTCATCGCCTTGCGGAAGCTGATCGCATCCTGAATCGTCTCGTCCATCAACGTGGGGCCGGCAGGCTCGTCCATCATTGCCGCAGCCACGTCCAGCGAGGCAATCAGCGGATAGAAGGGAGACGTGGTGCCATGCATCATGAAGGATTCGTTGAACTGGTCGAAGTCTAGCGGAGCCCTCTGGCTCAGCTTCACATGCACCATCGAGCCCATGGAGAATGCCGCCAGCATCTTGTGCGTGGACTGCACGGAAAAGATTGCAGGCCGGTCCGGCATGTCGTCCGGCACATCCATCGCAAAACGCCCGCGATAGATGGGATGGAACTTCGCGTAGGCATACCAGGCCTCGTCAAAATGAACGCGAGGCACGGACTTTGAAAGCTCCTGCACCACGCGGTTCACGTCATAGCAAAGCCCGTCGTAGGTTGAGTTTGTTACGACCGCGTAGGTCGGTTCCTTGGAAGGCGCACCCGGCGTAAAAGGGCTCTTATCGATCAGCGACTTCACGTTCTCCGGGCTGAAGCGCTTCAGCGGCACCAGCCCGATCATCCCGTAGCCATTGCGCGTCGGCTTGAAGTATACCGGTCGCGCGCCCGTCACCGTCAGCGAGTGGCAGATGGACTTATGGCAGTTCGCATCCGCCAGCACGATATCGTCCTGCGCGATCACGCCGTGCCCGATGATCTGGTTGGAGTTCGAGCTTCCACCCAGCACGTAGAACGTCCAGTCCGCGCCAAAGATACGCGCGGCATTGCGTTCACTCTCGCCCGGAGGGCCAATGTGATCCAGCCACGAGCCCAGCGGAGCAGTCGAAATCCCAAGGTCCGAACGCATGATGTTTTCGCCGAAGAACTTGTGGAACTCCATGCCGATGGGGTGCTTCAGGAAAGCCACGCCGCCCATGTGTCCCGGCGCGTCCCAGCTATACGCACCTTCATCCGTGTACTTCTTCAGGACCTTGAAGTACGGGGGCAGCAACGTCTCGTGATAGCGCTCGACCGCAAAGTCGACGCGGTTGGCGATGAACGCCGGCGTATCGCCAAAGAGGTGGATGTACTCATGCACCTGCCGCACGACCTCCAGCGGCAGCTCCGAGACCAGCGTCCGGTCCGCGATGAGGAAGATCGGAATCTTCTTGTTGCGCCGCCGCACCGCGCGCAGAATCTGCAGCGCCTCGCGTTCCTGGAACTGGTTGTCGCCTTCGAGATCCCAGTCCAGCAGGATCGACGAGTACGAAGGGTCTGACGTGATCAGCGAGAGCCCATCCTCAGGGGTCGAGGTACGCACCACCTCATAGCCTTCCTCGCCAATCGCACTGACGAGCCGCTCCATGGCACGGTCGGAGACAGAGTCAGTCCCACCCACCTCACTCGCAATCAAAAGAACCCAACGCCCTTCGCTCATTCCACCTCACAAACCCAAACAAGCTATGGTATCGCCTTTTGGGTTACGAAGTGATCACGGGGCCTAAATGCCCAACTCCGCTTGAATCGCCCCAGCGATCGCATCCGCATGCTTCCGCATCTGCCCCTCATCCTCCGCCTCGATCATCACCCGCGCCAGCTTCTCCGTGCCCGAGTACCGGATCACCACCCGCCCCGTCCCCTTGAGCGCAGCCTCAGCCTCCGCAATCGCGTTGGCCACCGTGGCAATCTCCTCCAGCGGCCGCTTCTCCCGCACCTTCACATTCACGATCACCTGCGGAAACGTCTTCAGATCGCTCGTCAGCTCCGCCAGCGTCTTGCCCGAGCGATGGATTACGTCCAGGACCAGCAAGGCCGTCAGCAGCCCGTCCCCCGTGGTCGACCGACCCGCAAAGATGATGTGCCCGCTCTGCTCTCCGCCCAGCGTAGCCCCCGTCGCGAGCATCTGTTCCAGCACATACTTATCCCCCACCGGGGCCCGCAGCATCGCAATCCCGGAGCGCCCCAGCGCAGCTTCCAGCCCCATGTTCGACATCGTCGTCGCCACCACGGTCGCGTTCTTCAACTCCCCACGCGCATGCAGATCCCTAGCCGCAAGCAGCAGCACCGCATCCCCATTCACGACCTTGCCCGTCTCATCCGCAAACAGCGCACGATCCGCGTCGCCATCGAACGTAATCCCAATCGAAGCCTGATGCCGCACCACCTCCGCCGCCACAACCTCAGGATGGAGCGCCCCGCAGCCCAGGTTGATGTTCCGCCCATCCGGGCTCGCATGGGTGATCAGGCAAGTGCCACCCAAATCCGAAAACAACTGCGGCGCAACCGAACTTGCCGCGCCATTCGCGCAGTCCACCACAACCCGCTTGTTATCCAGCGACAATCCCGGTACAGCCGCCAGCAGAAATCGCATGTACTCCGCGCGATCCGCATCATTCACAGCCGGCGCATCGGCCGCCACTGGAGCGGCTGTATGAGACTCCAACTGCCGCTCAATCTCAGCCTCGATCGCCATCTCCGTCCCATCTGGCAGCTTGTAGCCATCCGGCCCAAACAGCTTGATCCCGTTATCCTGCCACGGATTGTGCGACGCCGAGATCACCACCCCCGCCGCGAACCCATGCGCGTGCGTCAGGTGCGCCACCGCCGGCGTCGTGATCACGCCCGCATTCTCCACCGTCGCACCACCCGTCACCAGCCCCGCCGTCAGCGTCGCCGCAATCTCCCCGCAGGACTCCCGCGTGTCCATCCCCAGCAGCACCCGCGGTGCATCCGTCACAGCCTTCAGCGACTTCGCCAATGCCAATCCCACCGCGTGAACCGTCGTTGCATCAAGCGGTGCCTGTCCAGCCACACCGCGAATCCCATCCGTCCCAAAAAACTTCTTCATCTGCCAGCCTTCTCCGTCGTTTCAATCTCTGTGATGCGAGCGCGCACACTTCCCCGCGCAAGCCGTGCTCGAATAACCTGTTCCACCCCAGCCTCACCCGCATCCCGCAGGATGCCGCCGTCCGCCCCATACACAATCGCATAGCCACGATTCAGCACCGCCAGCGGCGAAAGCGCCTCCAGCCGCGCGCTGGCACGCTCCAGCCGAACTCCGCGCCGCGCCACCATATCCTTCCCCGCCCGGTCCATCCTTGCCACCGCAATCTCCAGCCGCCGCTTCGCCATCGCCACCCGAACCGTAGGGTCCTGCCGCCGCAGCCTCGCTTCCAAAGCAATCACCCTGCCCGACCGCAAACGCTCAACCCGGGCAAACGCCGCTACCATCCGAAACTGCAACTCATCGACCTTCTGATGCCGCAACGAGATCGAATCCCGCAGCCTCGCCAGCACCTGCTCCGCGCTCAACCGGAAGAGCCTCTGCCGCGCATGCATCAGGTGGTATCGCCCTGCCCTTTGCACGCGAGCCTCCAGGGCCGAAATCCGCTCCCCAATCCTGTGTTGCGCGACCGTAATCAGCTCTGCCGCTGCGCTCGGCGTAGGTGCCCGCAGGTCCGCAACAAAGTCCGCGATCGTCGTATCGATCTCATGCCCGATCGCAGAAACCACCGGCAGCTCAGACTCCGCAATCACCCGCGCCAGAGCCTCATCGTTGAATCCCGCCAGGTCCTCAAACGACCCGCCCCCCCGCGCAATCAGGATCAGATCCACCCGATCCGGATGCTTATTGAACCACCGCACGCCGGCCATCACGGAGGGAGCGCATTGCGGCCCCTGCATCGTCGCCGGGTAGACCAATAGATTCAGCCGCGCATGACGCCGCCGAACCACGTTGATGATATCGGTTAGCGCAGCCCCGTTCGCCGAGGTCACAATTCCCACGCAATGCGGAAACGGCGGCAGCGGCTTCTTCCGCGCCGCATCGAACAGCCCCTCCGCCGCCAGCCGCTTCTTCAACTGCTCGAACGCCAGTTGCAGCGCGCCTTCGCCACGCGGGCGCATCGTCTCCGCAATCAGTTGGAGTTGTCCCCGCGTCTCATAGACTGAGATCCGTCCGCGCACCTCCACCGAAAGTCCGTCCTTAGGCTTGAACCCCAACAAACTGGCCTGCCGCCGGAACATCACCACGGAAAGCTGGGCGTCCCCATCCTTCAGCGTGAGGTACACATGCCCTGAGGCCGCAGGCCTGCAGTTGGAAATCTCACCTTCAACCGTCAGCGTGCCCTCATAGCTCCGCTCCACGCTCTGACGAATCTCGTTCAGAAGCTGCCGAACCGTGTAAAGAATCGGCTCCCGCACCTTGGCCACAACTGAAGGCTCAGGGGGAGTCAACACAATCGGCGCATACACCCGAGGTCCCACGGGGGCCTTCACGGGCTCCGGCACAATCACCGGCCCCGGCTCAAACGCAAACATCGGCTGTTCAGGATTTGCTTTGTATTTGGCGCCCGCCCCGGCACCCTTCCGAGGCTTCCCCTTACCCGCCCTCAAACTCAAAAAGCTCGGAATCGGATCATCCACAGGCATCCGCTAAAGTCTAACGCAAAGGACAGTGGCGAAGCAGTGAAGCACCAAGTGGCTAGACAGTGGAGCAGCAGCACCGACTGCCTCTCCACGACCCCATCACTGCCATCCCACTGTTCCTAAACTGTCCTAAGCTGTCTTCAGCATCGTTCCGGCCTCACGCAGCAGCTCCGCCGGCTGGCAGGGCTTGGTCAGGATCTGCACCTTCTGCCGCAACCCTTTGGCCGTATCCTGCACCCGCCCCAGGCTTCCATACAGCCCCGTCAATACCAGAATCGGGCACCCGGGAAGCTCGCGCCCCAGGTCCAGCATCAGGTCTACCCCATCCCGTCCCGGCATATCGATATCGCAGATCACCAGGTCCGGCACCTGGCTCATCGCCGCGATCAGCGCCTCCCCGGCAGAGTACGCCGTCGTTACTTCAAATCCATGCTTTTCGAAGATAAGGCTCAACGTGCGAGCTACAACAAGTTCGTCGTCAACGATCAGAATTTTCATGGCCGTCTCTCGCGAAGTCAGGTTGGATTCCAACAAAAAACCTCGTACGCCTATCCAAATGCACCAGGTTTCCGCTGTCAAGTGAACATTTGGCGGTTATGTCGCATCGGGAACATAGTGGTTTGACGAAACCAAAACGGGACAGTCACCCTTACACCCGCGCCACCCCCAAGGTAAGGTAGACCCATGCACGTCCTCGCCTGCATTCTGGGAATCTTCTTCTGTAACGGCGTCGTACTCGACGCCTTCCAGACCATCATCCTGCCGCGCCGTCCCTCCGGCCGCTTCCGCATCACGCGCCTCTTCTACATCGTCACATGGGGGCCGCTTACCGCGATTGCCGCCCGGGTCCGCGACCGCCGCGTCCGCGAGCAGATCTACAGCATCTACGGGCCCGTCTCCCTCATCCTGCTGCTCGGCCTCTGGGCCGTCATCCTGATCACCGGCTTCGCCCTCATCTACTTCGCCGCCGGCACCCCCTTCCATGACGCTGTCCTCCTCACCCACGCCACAGACCTCGCACGCCTGCGGGACGACCTCTACGTCAGCGGCACCACCCTCTTCACCCTCGGCATGGGCGACGTCATCCCCCTCACCCATCTCGCACGCGTCGTCGTCGTTCTCGAATCCGGCACCGGCCTGGGCTTTGTGGCGCTTGTCATCGGATACCTGCCCGTCATCTACCAGGCCTTCTCCCGCCGCGAGGTCTCCGTCGCCATGCTCGACGGCCGGGCCGGCTCACCCCCCACCGCCACCGAGCTTCTTCGGCGCCATGGCTTTGAAGGCGGCCAGGAAGAGCTCATTACCCTGCTTGAAGAGTGGGAGCGCTGGGCCGCCGAGATCCTTGAATCCCACATCTCCTACCCCATCCTCTGTTACTACCGCTCCCAGCATGACAACCAGAGCTGGCTCTCCGCGCTCGTCGCCATCCTCGACGCCTGCGCCCTCTTGATCACTACCATCGACGGCCCCACCACCCGCCAGGCACAGCTCACCTTCGCCATGGCCCGCCACGCCCTCATCGATCTCGGCCACGTCTTCCATGTGGAGGGCAAGCTGGCACCGGAATCCGAGATCACCGATGAGCGCCTCCCCGCCGAGGTCTTCGACCGGCTCTGCGATGCGCTGGGCGAGATGCAGATGCGCCTCTGCGGAGACCCCGCCACCATGCGCCGCCTCACCGCCATCCGCGCCATGTACGAGCCCCACGCCCTGGCCCTCTCCAACTACCTCTGCATGCCACTGCCCCTCTGGATCGCCGAACCCAAGGCCGGAGACGCCTGGAAGAAGGTCGCCGACCTCCGCATGAAGCAATCCACCCCCACCCCCATCGACCCACTCAATGCCCAAAGACACGTAAGCTCAAACTCCACCGCACTGAACCTGCATGACGAAGAGCACGGCTTCTAGCCGAAGCGAATCACAGCGTGCGCAGAGCAAAAGAGAGACCACAGAGGATCTCTCTGTGGTCTCGTGGTTCTCTCGTGTTCTCTGTGATTCGCTTTTACTGCTGAAGCGAAGGCCCAGTCGCGGCAGCCGGATTCAACTTCTGTGCCGCCAGAACGCCGCCGACACCCTTGGCGTCCTTATCCTTCAACTGCGCGTAGATCTTGCGAGCCTGCTCGGTCTTGCCCTCAGCCGTGTACATCTCGGCCAGCGCGATCTGCGCCGTAGCCGCCGGAACCGTGTTCGTCGGCTTCGCAGCAAGCTGGTTGTATAGGTCGACGGCCTGCCCATCGCGCCCGGTCTGCCGGTAAAGATCCGCCAGCGCAAGCTTCGCCAGGTTCGCCAGATCCTTGTCGAAGCCGTCCGCGACTGCCTTCAACGTCGTCTCCGCCGTTTGGGTCTGGCCTGCCTCTGCAGCGGTCAAGCCGGCGAAGTAGCGTGCATTCTTGCCGTCCTTGGTCATACCGTAGTGGTCGGCCACGTTCGCAAACAGCTTGTTCGCCGCCGTGGCACGCTCGGCCACGTTGGCATAGGTCTTCACGCCAGGCATCGCGGGCTGGCCAGCAATCGCCACGGGCGCCTGGTACACCTGCATCGCCTCACCAAAGGCTGTCTCCGCCGCGTTGGAACGCTGCGTGTAGATCACGCCGACAGCTACAAGAATGATGATGACGGCCAGCAGGAGTGAAACCGTCACGATCACCGACTTGCGGTTTTCCTTGGCCCACTCAAGGCCGTGGCTGGTGGTGGTGATGAAGTTATCCTGCTTGAGAGCTGCTTTGGTCTGTTGATCCACGGGTCTGGGTTCTTCCTTTTCGGTCGCGGCGAAAGATTCAGCCGCGGGAGAGCTTGTGAGCATTGGCGCAGCGACTAGTTTAGCAGGGCATTCCAGAATTTCTCCGCAATCGTTGACTCCGGGCATCATCTTAGGTAGTCTGGAAGCTCGCGCAGTCTCGCGTCTGCACGTCTGTACCCGGCTATGCCGTGATTCGGACGAAGAAAACGGGCGAGACAAAGGCCTCGAGAGCTGGACCGATCCGAAGTACAGGACGAGTTCCGGCCAGTCGCAGCCAAGTCGTGATCCAGGCCGACAGTCCTGAAACTCTGGTGAATTCAAGCCTTAGTTGATCCCATACTGTCCCCGGCAGTCCGGTCTCGCGGTGGAGCTTCCCCGCAAACCTTTCGCCAGGCACTCAGATTCTTCTGCGGACGGCCTTGTGCCGCCTGCCAACCATGTTCGTTTCGCCTCTCATCTTCATGCCCCACGCCGCCCCCTAACTGAAGACGGCAGAACCAGGGAGTACATCCGCACTATGAACAACACCACCACGATCCCCAGCGGCAAAGACATTCAGCGCAAGTGGTTTGTGATCGACGCAGCCGGCAAGACGCTCGGCCGTCTCTCCACTACCGCCGCCAGCATTCTGGCCGGCAAGCTGAACCCGCTCTACACCCCCTACATCGACATGGGCGACCACGTTATCGTGATCAACGCCGAGAAGATCGTCCTCACCGGCCTCAAGGCTGACAGCAAGATGTATCGCCGCTACACCGGCTTCCCCGGCGGTCTGCGCGAGGAAAGCTTCATCAAGCTGCTGGCTCGCCGTCCGGAAGCGATCGTCGAACAGTCGATCAAGGGCATGCTGCCGAAGAGCAAGATGGGCCGCCAGATGGCCACCAAGCTGAAGGTCTACAAGGGCGGACAGCA
Source organism: Granulicella tundricola MP5ACTX9 (assembly GCF_000178975.2). Classification (NCBI taxonomy): domain Bacteria; kingdom Pseudomonadati; phylum Acidobacteriota; class Terriglobia; order Terriglobales; family Acidobacteriaceae; genus Granulicella; species Granulicella tundricola. The sequence goes on from NC_015064.1 coordinate 3,534,720, forward strand.
TCCTCACTTCGCCCAGCAGCCGGTGCCGTTGGAGTTCCACGCTTCGAACGCAAAGAAGACCCCAGGCGTTCCCAAGCCCGGTCAGCCGACGCACCACATCCCGGCTCTCGAAGGCTAAAGTCTCCGTCTCTCGTGGTTAGTTCATCCGGACTCTTACTTCTACTTAGGTTTTGATTTTGAGGAGCAACATGGCAGATCTTATTCAGTACTACGGCACCGGTCGTCGCAAGAGCTCGATCGCCCGTGTCTTCCTGCGTCCCGGCAGCGGCAAGTTCACTGTCAACAAGAAGGACGTAGACGTCTACTTCGTCACCCCTCAGCAGCGCGTCGCGGCTCGCCGTTCGCTCGGCATCGCCGGCATTGAAGAGACCTTTGACGTTCTCACCACCGTTCGCGGCGGCGGCGTCATGGGCCAGGCCGATGCAGTCAAGCTCGGCATCGCACGTGCGCTCATGGAGTTCAACCCTGAACTGCGCAAGGCTCTGAAGGCTGAAGGCCTGACGACCCGCGATTCGCGCGGCAAGGAACGCAAGAAGTACGGGCAGAAGGGCGCTCGCGCACGCTTCCAGTTCAGCAAGCGGTAATCAGCTTCTTGTTCCGGGCCGCTGGTTGTATGCGGCGGTCCGGAGCTTGTTTTCGCATCAACTTCGGGATCTTTCATCGCCCGGGGCATGGACTTAAATCTCCCGACGCCTTACCGCAAGGGATCAACACAGACTTGGGCCGTTACTTTTCCGGAGATGACCGGGAAGTGCGGAGCGCAGGTCTTAAAACAGGAGCCTCACATGGCAAACATTACGATGAAGGAATTGCTCGAAGCCGGCGTACACTTCGGCCACCAGACCAAGCGTTGGAACCCCAAGATGAAGGAATACATCTTCGGCGAGCGCAACGGCATTTACATCATCGACCTTCAGAAGACCTTGAAGATGTTCAAGGAAGCTTCCAAGTTCGTAACCGATCTGACCTCCACCGGCAAGCTCATCCTGTTCGTCGGCACCAAGCGCCAGGCTCAGGACGCAGTCGCTGAGGAAGCGACCCGCGCCGGCATGCCGTACATCAACAGCCGCTGGCTCGGCGGTCTGCTCACCAACTGGGTCACCGTGCAGAAGTCCGTCAAGCGCCTCCAGGAGCTGGACGATATGTCCACCGACGGCCGCTATGAGCTGCTGACCAAGAAGGAAGTCATCAAGCTGGAGCGCGAGCGCAAGCACCTCGCAACCAACCTCTCCGGTATCAAGGCCATGAAGCGCCTTCCCGATGCTCTCTTCGTCATCGACTCCAACAACGAGGCCATCGCCGTTGCGGAAGCCCGCAAGCTCGGCATCCCCGTCGTCGCTGTCGTCGACACCAACTGCGATCCGACCGTGGTCGACTACGTCATCCCGGGTAACGACGATGCGCTCCGCGCCATTCGCCTGTTCACCATGAAGATGGCCGACTCTGCCGCTGAAGGCGTCCAGATGGTCTCCGAGCGTGCCTTCGCCACCGAGTCCGCCGACGTTCGCGAGCTTCCGACCGAGTCGCACTTCATCGGCGAAGAGGGTGAAGAGATCGAGGCTCCAGTGCAGGAGTCGACCGGTACGGCTGAGGCTTCCGTTGAGGATGCCGAGTCTGAGGTCATCGATCTCGAAGCAGCTCTCGGCGGCGGCATCAAGAAGGCACCCGCGGCTGCAACCGAGCCCGAGCCGGAAGCTGAAGCCGTTCACGCTGAAGCGACTGCCTAGTCTGGAACCCCGCTTTACAGCAAGAGCGTGGAGGCCGGGCAAGCCCGCACCACGCTCTTTCTGCGTAAGAACACAACTGTAACATTGGCAGCGTACGCTGCAAGAGGAAGGATCTTATTATGTCTACCGAAACAGCCGTGAAGATCGACGCAAAACTCGTCAAGGAACTCCGTGAGAAGTCCGGCGCCCCCATGGGCGACTGCCTGAAAGCGCTGCAGGAGGCCAAGGGCGATATGGAGAATGCATTCGTCGTCCTGCGCAAGCGCGGCATGGCGTCCGCGGCCAAGAAGGCCTCGCGCAGCACCAACGAAGGCGCTGTGGGCACGTACATCCACGCCGGCGGCAAGATCGGTGTGCTGATCGAACTCAACTGCGAGTCCGACTTCGTCGCCCGCACCGAGGACTTTCAGGAGCTGCTCCGCGATATCGCCATGCACATCGCCGCCACCGATCCCCGCTTCGTGGGTCGTGAGGAGGTCGCTCAGGCTGACCTCGACCGCGAGAAGGAGGTCTTCCTCGCACAGCCCGCAATGAAGGGCAAGCCGGAGGCCGTCATCAGCAAGATTCTCGAAGGCAAGATGAGCAAGTTCTACGAGGAGGTCTGCCTGCTCGATCAACCGTTCATCAAGGAAGCCAGCCAGACGATCTCGCAGCTCATCGCCAGCAAGGTCGCCAAGCTTGGTGAGAATATCTCGGTTCGCCGCTTCGCCCGCTTCAAGGTAGGCGCATCGGACTGGACCGTAGCCCAGACCAAGATTGCCGCAGAGGAGCCCCAGGCATAGGCCTAGCGCAAAACCTCAGTAGCACATCGAGCCCGGGCGACAGCCCGGGCTCTTTATATTGGAGAGACTCATATGGACGAGATTATTTTTCACCCGATTTATAGCCTTGCTCGGAATCGCTCCAGCGAGCCCGGATTTGATCTCAGCCTGCTACCTCTCTCCATAACGGAAAATGTGACGTTGGAAGACATTTCCCCATTTCTATCGAAAGATTCCTTCAACACTTGGAAAAGATTCTTAGGCGAACCCGAATTTGAGAGATTGGGAAGGATTCGCTTGCGTTGGTGCGACGGTTTGATTCGTTACCAATCAAATCTGTGAATCGAGAAGGCACATCAGAAACAGTCGAAGAGGTGATGGCATGCCTGCGCCTTATACGACCGATGCGCGAATACCTTGGTCTTTTTAAAGGGCACCTCAGGGATGACGGCACCATAGACATTCAGAGTTTCTCATCACCCTACTCTGTCGAGGAAGTGTCAGAAGTGGAAAAACTCTTTACTGTGCGCACAGTAGATGCATTGAGGCTGCGTGAAATTGCGCCGTATTTCATAGAAGCCCGGCGGAATAAACGGTGGAAAATACTCATGGCTGTTGAGTTCTATCAAGCCGGGTTCTTTCAAACTAACTACTGGAAAGCCCGATATGCATTGCGTTGCTCTTCCATTGAGGCAGTCTTTGGTTCGACCAAGCACCGCAAAGCAAGGGTCACTAAAGATCGCATCTTGAAATTCCTTGGTGGAGATACCCGGATCTACGAGCCCGGTGATATTCCAGATTACTTGCAGCAGGCAACTGACATTACGGTTGGTTCTGTGCTTGAAGAACTCTTCGATGTAAGGAATTGCATCGCACACGGCGATCGGATTCCTGATCGGTTTTTTGCTGGGATACAAGACAGGGAGTTCAGCGCCAGCTTCCCCTTATGGCAGTGCTCGACGAGGCGGCAAGTTCAATCGCGCGGAAAAGCATCCTGAAGATACTCGAAAAGAATGTTGGCCATGAATTCGAAAGCAGTGATACGGCGGACCGGTTTTTCGCATCCCTTTGATTGTGTTCAGAATCGATTTGCCTCTATCCGTACAGTATGTTCTGTTAATCGAATGATGAGTTTGTTAGGCGTCTAGTTGACAATCCGCCACCCCCTCGATAGCCTTGAATTCAATGCGTAGCTCTTTCCAGCATCGGCATCATCACCATCATCATGCGATCAGCGTGTTGGCGGCTGTGTCCGGTGCGAAGAACTAACGAAACGCACAACAGGATTACAAGAAGGCCCGCCGACGCGAACACCGCGAGCGGGCCTTTTGTCTGCGCGGGTGTCAGCTTCGGCAAACCCACAGGAGAGTTAGGATGAACGCGGTAAACACAGCGGATAACGTGGCAATCGACTTCGGCAAGACGGACGGCCTCGTCGCCGGAATGGTGCAGGACGCGAAGACGGGCGAGATCCTCATGCTCGGCTTCCTCAACGAAGAGAGCTACAAAAAGACCCTCGAAACCGGCTACGTCACCTTCTGGTCGCGCAGCCGCCAGAAGCTCTGGATGAAGGGTGAGACCAGCGGCAATCGCCTCAAGGTCGTCACCGCCGCCACCGACTGCGACAACGACGCGCTGCTCTTTCGCGTGGAGGTTGAAGGCGACGGACTCGTCTGCCACGAAGGCACCGTAAGCTGCTTCACCAAACCAATCGCAATCGCGGTCTCTGGAGACAATGAAAATGACGCCCGGTAAGTTGAAGCTCGGTATTCCCAAAGGCAGCCTGCAGGATGCCACCATCGCCCTCTTTGAACGCGCCGGCTGGCGCATCTTCGCCAGCGGCCGCAGTTACTTTCCGCAGATCGACGACGTTGAGATCGAGTGCATGCTCGTTCGCGCACAGGAGATGGCGCGCTACGTCGAGCACGGTGCCCTGGACGCCGGTCTCACCGGCAACGATTGGGTGCTCGAGAACGAGTCCGACGTGGAGCGCATCACCAGCCTTACTTACTCCAAGGTCAGCCGCGGCACCGTCAAGTGGGTCCTCGCAGTGCCGGAAGACTCACCGTTTCAGAAGCCTGAGGACCTCGCCGGCAAGATCATCGCAACTGAGCTCGTCGAGTTCACCAAGCGCTACTTCGCCGGCAAGAACATCCCCGTCAAGGTCGAGTTCAGCTGGGGCGCGACCGAGGTCAAGCCCCCCACGCTCGCCGACGCCATCGTTGAAGTCACCGAGACCGGCTCATCCCTCAAGGCCAATCGACTCCGCATCATCGAGACCCTCATGGAGTCCGAGACGCAACTCATCGCCAACAAGACCGCCTATGCCGACGCCTGGAAGCGCGAGAAGATCAACAACATCTCCCTCATGCTCAACGCCGCCATCGCCGCACAGGGCCGCGTTGGCCTCATGCTGAACGTGGCGAAGGAAGATCTCGAAGCAGTCTCGGCGCAGCTCCCCGCGTTGAACTCGCCCACCGTCTCCCAGCTCTCCGGCGGCAACGGCTTCGCGCTCAACACCATTCTTGACGAGCGCGTCGTCCGTGAGGTCATCCCCAAGCTCAAGGCTGCGGGCGCAACCGGCATCGTCGAGTACCCCCTGAGCAAGGTCGTCCTATGAAGCTCGTCAAAACATACGGCGAATCGGCCAAGGCCGCGGCCGCGCTGATCGAATCCATCGAGCAACGCGGCGCAACCAACACGGCTCGCGTGGAGAACACGGTCAGCACGATCCTCGCGGACGTGCGCCAGGGCGGCGATGAAGCTGTGATGGAGTATGCCGCCCGCTTTGACGGCCTGCAATGCATCAACGGCAAATCGCAGCCACTCCTCGTCACCCGCGAGGAGATGAAGGCGGCCTGGGACGACACCGACGCGACCTTGCGCGAGGCAATGGAGATCGCGCAAGCCAACATCCGCGCCTTCGCGGAAGCCCAGAAGCCCGGGGAGTGGACCATCGAGCCCGCCGCCGGAGTGCAGACTGGCCAGATCGTTCGTCCGCTCGGAAGCGTCGGTTGCTATGTCCCCGGGGGCCGTTATCCCCTGCCCTCCACGCTCATCATGACCGTCACGCCCGCACAGGTCGCTGGCGTGGCCCGCATCGTCGTCTGCTCCCCCAAGCCCGCAAAGGAGACCCTTGCTGCAGGCTGGCTCTGCGGCGTGACGGAGTTCTATCGCATGGGCGGCGCGCAGGCCGTCGCAGCCATGGCCTTCGGCACGCAAACCATCGGCCGCGTAGAAAAGATTGTGGGCCCCGGCAATCTCTACGTCACCGCCGCCAAGGCAGCCGTGTCGCATGAGTGCGGTATCGACATGCCCGCCGGCCCCACCGAGATCGGCGTCATGAGCGAGCATGGCGACCCCGCCGGCATCGCCGCTGACCTCGTCGCGCAAGCCGAACACGATCCCGAAACCCTAGCCGTCCTCATCACCCCCAGCGAGACCCTCGCAGAAGCCGTCCTAGCAGAGGTAAAGCAGCAGGCAAAGGCTAACGAGATCGCCGAGCAGTCGCTCACAGCACAAGGCGCGATATTCGTAACCAAAACAGTCACAGAAGCACAAGACCTCACCAACCGCCTGGCCTTCGAGCACCTGACGGTAGACAACACCACCGATCTGAAGTGGGTCCAGAACGCCGGCTCCGTCTTCGTTGGCCAATACTCCCCACAGTCCATGGGCGACTACGTAAGCGGCCCCAACCACGTCCTGCCCACCGGCCGCGCAGGCCGCATCCGTGGCGGCCTCAGCGTCATGGACTTCCTCAAGATCATCACCGTGCAGGAGTACACCAGGTCCGGCCTCGCCCATCTCGGTCCCCACGCCATCGCGATGGCTGAAGCCGAGGGCCTTGTAGGCCACGCTGAAAGCGTCCGCGTAAAGATGGGAGGCAAGCAATGAGCATCGCAGAAGCAATCAAAACCGTTGCCCCACGCCGCGCCATCCTTGAGATGCCCGAGTACCACCCGCCCCTCGCCAGCCGCGACGCCCTGCGCCTCGACTTCAACGAGAACACCTTCGCCCCCTCGCCCCGTGTCATGGAGCGCCTCCAAACCATCACCGCCGAAGGCCTCACCAAGTATCCCGAACGCGAACCCGTCGAGCGCATCGTAGCCACCAAATTCGGCCTCGATTCAAAGCAGGTCCTTCTCACCAACGGCGTCGACGAAGCCATCCATCTCCTCTGCGTCACCTTCCTCGAAGACGACGACGAGGCCCTCATCTGGACCCCAGGTTTCTTCATGTACGACGTCAACATTCAACTCATGTCGCCCGGCGGCCTGCGTAAGGTTCAGTCGGACGCATCCATGCAGTTCCCCCGGGAGCGCTTCCTTGCCGCCATCACGGACAAGACGAAGCTCATCATGATCGCCTCGCCCAATAACCCCACGGGCGCCACCATCCCTTGCGCGGACTTGCTCGCCATCGCCAACGCCGCGCCCCATGCGGTCCTGATGGTCGATGAAGCCTACTTCCACTTCCACGGCGAAACCACCATGGGCGATGTTGGTGACGTCCCCAACCTCATCGTAGCCCGCACCTTCTCCAAGGCCTACGGTCTCGCGAATCTTCGCGTCGGCATGCTCGCCGGCGACGCCCGCCTCATCGGTTACCTTCGCAAGGCAAGCTCGCCCTATAACGTCAACGGCGTCGCGCTCACCTGCCTTCCCGTTGCGCTTGAAGATGACGCCTACATCGCCTGGTACGTCGACCAGATTCGCACCGGCCGCGAGCGCATCATGGCCGGCCTCGACGAACTCGGCGTCTCCTACTTTCCTAGCGAAGCCAACTTCGTCCTCATGCAGATCGGTGAAAAGCACACGGCCCTCGTCAACGCAATGCGCCAACGCGGCGTCCTGTTACGCGACCGCTCCGCAGACCCCGGCTGCGATGGCTTCGTGCGCATCACCGTCGGCATCGCGGATCAGGTCACACAAGGCCTCGCAGCCCTGAAGGATTCCCTGATAGAGATCAACTGGGCCGGCCCCGTCGCCGCTCACGACACAGCATTGGAGCGCGAGTATGAGTGACACAATCCGCATCGGCACAGTCAACCGCAACACCACGGAAACCCAGATCGCCCTCACCCTCACCGTCGACGGCCAGGGCACGTACAACGTCAGCACCGGCATCCGCTTCTTCGATCACATGCTGGAGCTCTTCACGCGTCACGGTGGCTTTGACCTCGACCTCAAGGTGACCGGCGACCTTGACGTCGATCAACACCACACCGTCGAAGACACCGGCATCGCCCTCGGCGAGGCCTTCCTTGAAGCGCTCGGCGATAAGAAAGGCATCATGCGCGCCGGCTACTTCGTCATGCCCATGGACGAGACCCTCGCAGTAGCTGCAGTCGATCTCAGCGGCCGCACCGCCTATGCGGTTGAGACCGAGGTCGACGTCCCCATCGTAGGCGACCTCCAAACGGAGCTCGTCACCGACTTCTTCGAAGGCTTCGCACGCGGCGCAAAGTGCAACGTCCACGTCAAAACCATGTACGGCCGCAGCAACCACCACAAGATCGAAGCCATCTTCAAAGCCTTCGCACGCGCCATGCGCGGGGCCTGCTCTCGTGATGAACGCATGAAGGAAATGCTGCCCAGCACGAAGGGCCTACTGTGATAGCAGTTATCGACTACAAAGCCGGCAACCTCACCAGTGTCGTCAAGGCCCTGAACTACCTCGGCGCTGAGACGACCATCACCCAAGACCCGGACCTCATTCGCACCGCGAGTAAGATCGTTCTCCCCGGCGTAGGCCACTTCCGCTCAACAGACCTGCTCAACAAACTCGGCATCACCGAAGCCGTCCGTGGAGCCATCACCAAAGGCTCACTCTTCCTTGGCGTCTGCGTCGGTCTGCAGTGGCTCTTTGAAGGCTCAACCGAAGCCCCTGAAACCCCAGGCCTCGGCCACTTCAAAGGTCTCTGTGAGCGCTTCCCCGCCCATTATGAAGGCGCCGAACTCAAGTCCCCTCACGTAGGCTGGAACTCCCTCGACTCCATCCGTCCGGACTCTCGTCTCCTTCGCGGTGTACCCCCCGGAGGCTTCGTCTACTACACCCACTCCTGGCGAGCCCCGATCCTATCTGCAACCGCATCAGTTACAAAATACGGCGGCCCCTTCACTGGCGTCGTCGAGCAGGACAACGTCATGGGCGTCCAGTTTCACCCAGAGAAATCCAGCGCAACAGGCCTTCAAGTCCTCAAGAACTTCGTGGAGCTGTAAATGCCATTCATGTATGAGTTGACCCTCGCACCCGGCGAGCCCGAATACACCTTCGTCCAGCAACTCGTTCCCGTCGGCACCCTCGTCAGCACCGGCCAGCCCGTTGCAACCCTCACGGACGGAGCCATGGAGTACCACGTCCCCGCCCCGCGCCAGGGCCTGATCGTGCAGTGGTTCGTGGAGCACGGTGGCCGCGTAGCCGGCAACGACGGCCTCGCCCGCATCGTCTGCGAAGGTGAAGCCGAAGAGGTCCCGCCAGCCAGCCCCATGAGGCTCGGCTAAATGCTGACCAAGCGCATCATAGCCTGCCTTGACGTACGCGGAGGCCGCGTCGTCAAAGGCATTCAGTTCGTCGACATCATCGATGCGGGAGACCCAGCCGAACTCGCTCACCGCCACGCCGCCGCAGGCGCGGATGAGATCGTCCTGCTCGACATCACCGCTACCCACGAAGGCCGCGGCACCCTCATCGACACCGTCAAGCGCACGGCCGCAGCCCTCTTCGTGCCCTTTACCGTAGGCGGCGGCATCCGCTCCGCAGAGGATGCCGCAGCCGTCTTCGATGCCGGTGCGGACAAGGTCAGCATCAACTCCTCCGCCATCGCACGCCCGGAGTTGATCGGCGAGATTGGCGGGAGCTTCGGCGCACAGGCCGTCATCGTCGCCATTGACGCGCGGCGTGGCACGCTCGGCGTAGAAGACGCAGAGGTCTACGTCAGCGGAGGCCGCAAGCCCACTGGCCTGCGCGTCGTCGATTGGGCCCGCGAGGCCGAGCAGCGCGGCGCAGGCGAGATCCTCCTCACCTCCATGAACACAGATGGCATGCGCAACGGCTTCGATTGCGAGCTCACCGCACGCGTCAGTGAAGCCGTCCAGATCCCCGTCATCGCCAGCGGTGGAGCAGGTTCCGCCGCACACTTCGCAGAGGTCTTCGCACGCGGTAAGGCCGACGCCGCCCTCGCCGCCAGCATCTTCCACTTCGGCGTCACTGACTCCCGCGAGCTCAAAGCAGAGCTCCAACGCGCAGGCGTTAGCGTACGCCTCCCCTGCTAAAGAAATAAGTAACCAGAAAGGATACAAATGCTCATTCCTTCCATCGACCTCATGGGCGGCCGCATCGTTCAGCTCGTCCAGGGTGAAAAACTCAAGCTGGCTTTTGATGACTTCGAGTACTGGATCGACCGCTTCTCCAAGTATCCCCTCGTCCAACTCATTGACCTCGACGCCGCCATGCGTCAGGGCGAAAACACCGCTCTTATTGAGATGATCTGCAAGCGTCTCCCCTGCCAGGTCGGCGGCGGCCTCAAAACCGCGGAAGACGGCCAGCGCCTCCTCGACGCAGGCGCAAAGCGAGTCATCTACGGCTCCTCCCTTTTCGGCGCAGCCACGGAAGCGGAAGGTAAGCGCCGCCACAAACTCATCCGTCTCGAATTCGCGGAAGGCCTCAAGAAGACCCTCGGCGAAGAAGCCATCTGCTTCTCGGTCGATACCAAAGCCGGCAAGGTAGCGGTCAAAGGCTGGAAGGACTCCGTCGATCTCACGCCTGAAGAAGCTGTCACCTGGCTCGAAGACTCCTGCGCCGCCTTCCTCTACACCCACGTCGATACCGAAGGCACCATGACCGGCTTCCCCATCGATGTTGCCGCCATCCTCCGCGCCTGCACCGCCAAACAGCTCATCGTCGCGGGCGGCATCAAGGAACGCGCGGAGGTCGATGCTCTTGACGCAATGGGTGTAGACGCCGTAGCCGGCATGGCCGTCTACTCCGGGGCCATGGAGGCCTGACCCTCAGTTCCCCGGCGCAAAGACCGCATAAGCAACGATCCCCAGAGCCAACGCCACAAAGGCGATGAGACCCCACATCATCGCCTTCTCTTCCATCGTCTCCCGATGCAGTTTGACCGCTCTTAGAAAGCGCTGTTGCGCACTGCGCTGCAAAGTCGCAGCGTCGTTTGTAATCCTCATGCCTCACCCTTCCTGACTACGCTTTCAGGAATAGTCTTCAACGCATGAGGAAGGCATAAGCGTCAGCTTGAATTATTCCGTAGACCCGCCATCCGGGATTGCATAATACCCCTTCCGAGCCTGGATCTTGATCCCCTTGCCGCAGTCCAGGTTGATCGTCCGGAACTTGCCGTTGAACTCCAGGTCCTTCGGCGTATAGCTCAGCAGGTACTGGGTCCGCAGCTCATCCTGAATCTGGTCGAACGCATCTTCCAGCTTCCGACCATTGTTCCCTACGTTGATCACGCGCCCGCCCGTGTCGTGCGCCAGGCTCTCCATATCCCGGTCGCCGCCAAAGCTGAACCCGCCGCCAGAATAGAACCCGCGATCCGCAATCAAGATCACGTAAACGATCGCGTTCGCCTTCTGTGCCGCCTCCGTCGCCGTCTTCAACGTCTCCTGCGATCCCTGATCGCCGCCGTCGGTCAGCATCACCAGGATCTTCCGCCCTGCCTCCTGCCGCAGTTTGTCATGCGCTGCCAGGTACACTGCGTCGTACAGCAGCGTGCCCTTCGGGGTCGAGTTGCCCGTCACCGAACCCGTTCCCGCACCCGTATTGATCGTGGCCTTATCGATCGATCGTTTGATCTCCCTTGGGCTGTTCGTGTAGTCGGACAGAAGATCCACATTGATGTCGAATGAGATCAAAAACGCCTCATCCTTGGGCGTCAGCACCGTCTTCAGAAACTCCGCACCGGACTGCTGCTCCAACGGCAGCACGTTCTGCTGCGACCCGGACGTGTCCAACAAAATCCCAATCGTCAGCGGAAGCTTCTTTTCCTGGGTAAAGTTCTTGATCTTCTGCTCGTCCTTGTTCTCAAGAACCGAGCAGTCGTCCTTCTTCAGGTTCGTAATAAATCCGTTCTTATCCCGTGCGGAAAAATAGACGTTCACCAGGTTCGTCCCAATCTTCAGCGTTTGCAGTGGATTATCCTCTTCCACCTGAGCTGGAGCGTTGGATTTTGGCGGCGGCCCGGACGGCATCGGGGCCTCCTGGGCCCACAGGAGAGGTGCAAACGAAGAGGCGGCGAAGAGTGTGGCAGTCAAGGCAAGGCGGCGCATAATCCGTTAGACGGTGAATTGCTGCTCTAGGGCGCACCTGATCTTTACGGACTTTATGGCATTTCTTACCTTTGGAACGGCCTGGAGGCTCCCAGCGGGCACCCTAGACCGTACCTGCTGCGTCCAAGCTGGTAGGCTGTAGGTTGGCCGAAACAAACAGCCAACTGGGGAGAAGCAAGTGAAAGAGATTGTGATCGCGGGCGCGATGGCGTTGACGCTGCTCGGGCAGCAAACCGGAACCGGCGTGGCGGTGGCGCAGCAGACCACCCCACAGCAGCAGACGATTCCCGACGCCCCACGCCCTCAGGGCCTGCCACTGACCAATGTTGCTCCGGGCAAGGCGCCCAATACGTCCAATAGCAACGCCACGGATCCGGACCAGCCAGCAGTCGGTTCCACCCTGCCCAATTCACCCTCGCAGCCGACTGCAGACGACCAAGGGCCACCTCCAGTCCAGCCCGCACCAGGCCAAGGCCCCGCGACCTTCACTCTCCAGCTCCAGACAAACTTCGTAGAGGTTCCGTTTACCGTCAAGGACAACAAAGGCCATCTGGTGCCCGCACTATCCGCGCGTGACGTTCGCGTCTACGAGAACGGCCTCCGCCAACACACCGCCGTCTTCACCAGCGATCCCTTCCCCATGTCCGTCGCTATGGTCATCGACCAATCCATGCCCTTCGACACCATGACCCGCGTCAACAACTCTCTCGAAGCGCTGCCCGCAGCCTTCGCCTCTTATGACGAGGTCGCCGTCTTCACCTATAACAACGGCCCCCGGATGCAGACTGACTTCACCTCCGGCACCAGCGCCCGCCTCTCGGCCGTCCTGGAGCGCTCCAAATCCAGCGGACGTGAGGCAATGTACTACGCCCCGGGCGAAGGTCTTGGACACGGTATCGACATCAACAACGGAGCCCAGAAGGAGATCACCCCCCTCGGTACCGGCGGCGGAGTAGGAACCCCCCAGGGAGTGACCCAGGTTCCGCGCGAGGTCCACACCCTCAACGATGCCATTCTGGAAGCCGCCAAGTCCCTCTCTAAGGCCAAGCAGGGCCGCCGCCGCATCATCTACGTCATCTCTGACGGCAAGGAATACGGCAGCGTCGCCAAGACCAAGGACGTCATCAAGTTCCTTCAGACCAATAACATCCAGGTCTTTGCCACCCTCACCGGCGACGCCAGCGTCGAAGGCCTCGGCTTCATCGAGCGCATCCACGTCCCCCTCATGATGCGAGACAACAACCTCAAGGCCTACACCGACGCCACCGGCGGAGCCCTCTTCGCCGAGTACCGCCAGAAGGCCATCGAGACCAGCTTCTCCCAGGTCACCGAGCAGGTTCGCACCCAGTACACCATCGGCTACTACAGCCGCGAGCCCTTCATCGACGGCAAATACCGCAAGCTCGAGGTTCAGATCCTCAAGCCCAACCTGAACGTCATCGCCAAGGACGGGTACTTCCCCTCAGCCTCCCAAGCCTCGCGTCAGCGGCCTACTGCGCCCGTCTCGACAACGCCCAACCAGTAATAGTGGGCTTTTTTCTGAACGGTAACGCCCTGCTCGCCCTCGCGGCAGCAGGGCTTTGGGGTGTCGGCGACTTCTCCGGCGGCATGGGGGCCAAATCCGCGGGCGGAAACACCGCCTCAGCCCTGCGCGTCGTCCTCCTCAGCCACCTCACCAGCTTCTCCGTCCTGCTCCTTATCCTCTTCGCTCGTGGTGATACCTTCCCCCACGGGGCCCCTATGCTCTGGGGCATCGCCGCAGGCGTCGCAGGCGGCCTCTCACTCACCGGCTTTTACATCGCCCTCGCACGCGGCGCGATGGGTGCCTCCGCGGCCATCAGCGGCCTCCTCGCCGCCGCCATCCCTGCCCTCGTCTCCATGCTGACGGATGGCTCCCCCGGCCTCCGCCGCGCTCTCGGCTTCCTCATCGCCGGCGCAGCCATCTGGCTCATTGCAGCCGGACCAGCCGAGCACGAAGACCCCTCCACCACCTGGCTCGCCATCGCCTCCGGAGCCGGCTTCGGCTTTTACTTTGTCGCGCTCAAATACGCAGGCCCCGCCGGTCCAGTTTGGCCCATGGCCCTCGCCCGCATGGGCAGCATCTCCACCTGCTCCATCATTCTGCTGGCTCTGCGTGGCGGTGGAGGCGCAGTCACCATCACCCGCCGCACCATCCTCTGGGTTCTCTCCACGGCTCTCTTCGATACGTCCGGCAACTTGCTCTTCGTCGCCGCCGCTCGTCTCGGCCGCCTGGACGTCGCCGCAGTTCTGGCCTCGCTCTACCCCGCCTCGACCATCCTGCTCGCCGCCTGGGTCCTTCGCGAGCGCCCCACGCGCCGCCAGGCCTTCGGAATGGCAGTAGCCATCGCCGCCGTAGTTCTCATAACCCTGTAGACCGTTACAGCGTCAGCGTAGAAGCATCCACCGTAGGCTTCGGATACTCCAGCTTCATCCCCTCAAAGGCCTGTTCCAGCACCTCGGAGATGGCCAGGTTCCGATACCACTTGTGATTCGCAGGAATCGCAAACCACGGAGCATGCTTCTTGCTCGTCTCGCTCAAAATATCTTCGTACGCATCCGCATACTGCGGCCAGAACTTCCGCTCCGCAAAGTCCCCCGCGGACAGCTTCCAGTGCTTCTTCGGATCGTCGATTCGTGCCTTCAGCCGCGCCGTCTGCTCCTCCCGGCTGATATTCAGGAAGAACTTCAGAATCAGCGTGCCCTGATCCGCCAGCATCTGCTCAAACTGATTGATCTGCGCCAGCGATTCCTTCACTTCCTTGCCGGAAAGATGTCCATGCACCTGCGGGCTCAACACCTGCTCATAGTGCGACCGGTTGAACACCACGATCATCCCTTTCGCCGGAGCCTTCGCATGGCAGCGCCAAAGGAAATCATGCCTTGCCTCGAGCGGCGTCGGCACCTTGAACGAAGCCACATCGCACCCTTGCGGATTGATCCCCTCAAAGATATGCGAGATCGTCCCGTCCTTGCCTGCCGTGTCCATGCCCTGGAGCACGATCAGCACAGACCGCTGTTGCGAGGCATACAGAACCTCCTGCAGCTTCTGCAGCTTCCGCTGGTGTTTCACCAGTACCGCAGCCGCGGCTTCAGGCGAGTTGAACCCGCCGTCCGCCTTCGTCTCCAGCTTGGACAGCTTCACCTTCGTGTCAGGCTTGATCAGCCAGGGGGACTTGATCTTGATATGCAAATCTAGGCCTTCGTAACCGGTTCATCAGCCTTCGGAGTCACGCTGTGGGCGTTCTCTGCAGCCTTTGCCTGCGTCGAAGCAGCCGGGGTATCATCTCCGGTAATTCCCTTCATGCCGTCCTTGAAACCCTTGAATCCTTCGCCCAGTCCCTTGCCCAGTTCCGGAAGCTTCTTGCCTCCAAAGAACAGAACGGCCAGACCCACGACGATAATAATGTGCCACGGTTGAAAGAGTTCCATACTGATTCTCCCTTGCGAACGTCTACAGCTACAGATGTCAAAACATGGCGTCCGCGAACCTATTGTCGCACCGAACGGGCAGCGCAAGCCACTGCTTTACCACGCGTCCGAAACGCTCACCCTAACCTTACGATGCAGCATCCGGGTCAGATGGCCGTCAAACGTTATATCTTGGAAGGAGTCGCTCTCGCGCAAAGCGCAGGCAGCGGCGCACCCGGGTTCAGATGTGGAGACAGGAAGACCGATGCAGAGATCGATGAAAGCCCTGGCATGTTTGTTCGCCGCGGCAGTAACAACCTTGGCCGCAACCGCAGCGCAGGCGCAGTCCCAGAGCAAACTGGCGGCAGCCGCTCCAGTCACCTATGACAACAAGTACGAAGTCTACGGCGGCATCAACTTCATGAACTTCCAGGCCGGCCAGGACATCCCCAAGCGTATGAATCTGGGCGGTATTGAAGTGGCTGGCACCTACTGGCTCACTCACAAGCTCGGTCTCACAGCCGAGTACCGCGGTGAAGCCGGCACCACGCCCGTTATTCCCACCGCGCGCAACGTCAACACCACCGTTCAGCCGCTCGTCGTCCTGCACTCCGGTCTCTTCGGCGTCCAGTACCGCGGCCCCAAGAGCCAGCGTGCCGCCATCAACTACCACGCCTACGGCGGCGCGGCCTACGGCGACTTCACGGAGTCAGGTATCGTCAACAACGGACCTCAGTCCGCCGGCCTCTATGACAATCACACCGCCCCCATCTTCGCGTTGGGTGGCAGCGTAGACTTCAACCGCTCAAAGAACTTCGCCATCCGCCTCTCGCCAGACCTCATCCTCGAGCACTTTGGCACGGAGACTCGCGAGTTCTTCGCCATCTCCGGCGGAGTCATCTACCGCTTCGGCCAAAAATAACCGACCCCACCTAAACGGGAAACGCCAGGCGATGGATCGCTTGGCGTTTCCGTTTGCTAGTCCGTAGGCTCTAGTCCCTGCTTTACAGCGTTTGCATAAACTCCGGACTGACCGGATTCTCATAAACCGAGTAATCCCGCGTCACCACCGTCAGCCCCGACGGCGAGACAAAATAATTCTTCCGGTCCTCATTCTGGTCATACCCAATCACCGTCCCATCCGGAATATGTACGTCGCGGTCGATAATCGCATGGCGAATCCGGCAGTGACGCCCGATATTCACATGCGAGAACACGATCGAGGAGTCCACGTCCGCGTATGAATTCACGCGCACATCCTGGCTCACCACCGAGTTCCTGACCACAGCACCTGAAACGATCGACCCAGAAGCCACAATGGAGTTGATCGCCATGCCAGTACGTCCCGGCTCCCCGAACACAAACTTCGCCGGCGGATACTGGTATGCCCGCGTCCGCATCGGCCAGCTCTTATCGTAGAGATTGAAGATCGGCGTCACGCCCGCCACGTCCATATTGGCCTCGTAGTAGGCGTCCAGCGTTCCCACATCGCGCCAGTACAGCGCATTCTGCTTGTTCTCATCCACAAAGTTGAACGCCTGCATCCTGCAACGGCCCAGCAGGTTCGGCAGGATATTGTGCCCGAAGTCGTGCTTCGAGTTCGGGTCTTCAGCGTCCTTCATCAACTCCGGCAGCAAGACATCCGTGTTGAAGATGTAAATGCCCATCGAAGCGTCGACCATGTCCGGCATAAACGGCGACCGGACCTTCGTCTCCTTCGGCTTCTCTTCAAAGCCCGTCACTTCCCCGTTCTTTCCCACCTCCACCACGCCAAACGAAGAAACCTCCTCCGGCAGGATCGGCAGCGTCGCCAGCGTGACATCGGCCTTTGTGTCGATGTGGTGCTGGAGCATCTTGGCGTAGTTCATCTTGTAGATATGGTCGCCGGACAGGATGATCACGTACTTCGGCTCTTCGGACCCAATCGAGTAGATATTCTGGTAGACCGCATCCGCCGTCCCCTGGTACCAGGACTTTGAAACCCGCTGCATCGGCGGCAAAATTTCGATAAACTCGCCCAACTCCTGCGCCACCACAGACCCCCATCCTTCACGAATGTGACGGTTCAGCGAGAGCGCCTTGTATTGCGTCAGGATGTACACATGCCGCAGGTCGGAGTTGATGCAGTTAGACAGCGTGATATCGATAATGCGGTACTGGCCGGCAAACGGAACAGCCGGCTTGGCACGATCGCGGGTCAGGGGAAAAAGCCGTTCGCCGGCACCACCGGCGAGCAGAACACCAAGCGTATCTCTCATCAGGAAGCTTCCTCGTCACTGCTGCACTGCGCTTGCAGAAACAGCGTTCCGCGTACGAACGCCACTCTGGATCAACATCTACGTGGGATGCCAAAAATAGCCCTCACGCACCGGACCTCCACCCTAACATGGACCACAATCCCTCAGCTCACATGAAAAAGGCCCGGACAAATTCCAGGCCTTTCGCACCACTCGGTTAATTCTATTTCTGTCTTGCTAGGCCCTAGTCCCTAGGCTCCAGGCCCTGCTCTTGTCCTTCTTCCGCCAGACTGATCCGCAAAGACTTCAGGAAGCTCAAATCATTATTGGTAAAAGGACCTTCTTCCGTTGTACCGTCGCCCAGCAGCAGGGGAGAATCTTCAGTCTCCTCTTCCACTTCGTTGAGGCCGATCGTCGCCTCCAGCATCAGCAGGACATCGAATCCCTGCTCGCGAAGGTTTTTTACAACGCCCGCTATGTGCTCGGACTCGGAGACAGACTCGTGAATCGCTTCGCCGAGCTTCTGGATAAGATTCTTTACGTTCTGATTCAAGGACACCTCCGGGCTGCCGCAATAAACGACTGAGACGCTGTAACCAAAAGGACTCGCATCGGGTATTCGCCCTCCAGATTGGATGAGGGGAACGGCATTGCGGGTGCGGGATGTTGAATCAGAGAATACGCCCACTCCCATTTCACTGCAATCACACCTTGTGAGTATCGCGGCCCAAAATCACCACTCCTCACAGAAAGAGATTGCGTCTTTACTGACAACCAAGAACCGACAGCTGAGAACCGGCCAGAAAAAGCTTTTGCCGGTCCTCGGCCACCAACTCACATAAACTAAACCACCGTGTGATGATCCGCCCATGCATCCTGAAGCTTGTGCGCCAGATCCGACACCGGGGCCGTATTCAAAGCAGCCTGCTTCTGATTGCTGACCACAAAATAAGCCGCCGCAAAAGCCAGACCGCTGACCAAAAAGAGAAGTTTGCTCATCTGCTCTGAATCTCCATTTCCGGGCCTGCTCCGCCCCGTCCAGCAAACTAGGATGCAGCCCAGCACCCCAAGGTAGACTGAAAAGCATGGATGCAGGTCGTTTCGGCAGAGCATTAGGGCAAGGCGCACGCGAGGCCGCGAAAGCAGCCGTCCAGGCAGCCGAAGCAGCAGCAGCCCCGTCACCTGCTCCCAGCAGACGAACCGCTCGCCCCGCCCCCGCCACCCCAATCATCGAGCGAGCCCGCGAAACCGTCAGTCAGTCCAGCCACCACACCGTCCAGACCGCCCAGGGGATCAAGCGCGGCGGCAAACGCTTCGGCGAAGCCATCTGGGGGCCCTTCGCCAAGCTCTCCAGCGTCCTCATCCTTGAGGTCACCGGCGTCCTCTTTGGCATGTTCGCCCTGGTCGCCGCCTCCGAAGTCTGGAAAGGCCGGCACGACTTCCACGCCGCCGCTGCCGAGCAGCGCCACGAGATCTTCGCCATCATCATGCTCGCCGTCTTCGGCTACTTCACCCTCTCCAGCTTCCTCCGGGCCTCCCGCCGCCAGCGCCGCTAACTCCTCACTTCAGACTGCACCCTCGCTTTTCCATCTCATCAAGTGCGCTGCCGCAGCCATGCATCACAGCATGGTATGAGGTTGATCCTCCCCACCGCCTGCCTTCTTCTGGCCGCCACCTTCCAGGCCCAGACCACCATCCCGCAGCTCCATGCCACCACCTTCGCCGGCGACCCCGTCACTCTCCCCGGCCCACCCGCCATTCTCATCCTCGGCTTCTCCCAGGCCTCCCGCACCCAGGCCTCGGACTGGGGGCACCGCCTCGCCGCCGACCCCCACCGCCCCCCGACCGTCGCCTACTACGAACTCCCTGTCCTCGAATCCGTTCCCCGCCTCATCCGCTCCTGGGTGCTCAAGAGGATCAGGCAATCCGTGTCTCCCAACGGCCAGCACCACTTTGCCCCCATCCTTGACCACGAGCAGGATTGGAAGCGCGCAACTGCCTTCGATAACCCTGACTCCGCCTACATCCTCGTCGTCGACCCCTCCGGCACCGTCCGCTGGCATACCGCCCAACCCCTCACGGACCAGACGTACGCCGAAGCCCTTCGCCAGGCCGCCCTTATCCACTAGCCCCTCACCAACCCCGCGTCCCCGGCGCACCCTTGAACGGCCCTTTCAGATTCTTCGTAATCCAACCGCCATAGAAGTCCCCTTCCTGCGGTACCACGCGCTCCTCATCCACCCAGCACTCATCCACCTTGCTCGCATAGAACGCCAGAAACCCCTTCAACGCCGAATAGCCCGGTGACGGCTGTTCATAACTCCAGGCCACCTGGCCAACAAGGTCGGCTCCTGGCATAATCAGGTCCCAATAGCCAGCCACCCCCTTGAACTCACAAAAGCTCCCGGCCGCGGAGGAGCGTCGCAACAGACTGACCGCCACATCGGCAGGCGCCAGATAGTACACCGGAGGATGGCTCGTCTCCAGTATCCGGACTGCCTGCGTCGCATCGGCAATCACCCTTCCCGCATGCACGATCCTGATTCGCCGCACACTCGCCTCCAGCCGAGGGGGCCTCGGATAGTCCCACACCGACTCACTTTCGCCACTCGCCGAATCCCCTGCTCCTTTGTTCATCGCGTAAGTCCCTCCCCAAAGTAGGACGTTACACTCAGCCTGACGATCGCCCCCGGCAGGAGCCTCATTTGCACGCCACTCAAAAACGCCTCAATGAAATGAACCGCCTCACCGACATGCTGCACTTCCCCGCCCTCGTCAACGCCGGCGCCACCCTCAACGTCCTCATCACCATCCTCGCCACCTGGTATGTCGAGCCCCGCTACCCCGCCCTTGCCGGTCTTTGGATTGCCCTCGTCCTGACCCTCAACCTCCTCCCCGTCGCCCTGCTCCGCCTCACCCTCACTCCCGCAACCCCCTACCCCACGCTTCCCCAGATGAACTTTGTCCGAGACCAGCACAAGTTCTCCGACTGGGTCTACCTCGCCGCCTCAGCTGGCATGGCCTTCTGGATCCTCCTCACCTGGACCGTCTCCGCCTGTAGTCGAAGTCCCTTCACCCTCGTAGCCACCCTCCTCGCCGCCTTCCTCATCACCTTCTCCCCCGTCCTCCTGCGCCCGCTCTTCAAACCCACCTAAGCCCCCGGATGCTACCCTTTTAGAGGCCGCCGCAGCATCGGCTTGAGGAATTCCATGTCAGACGCCGTCGTCAATCTCCGCACCACCGCGCTTAACGCCACTCACCGCACCCACAAGGCCAAGATGGTCGACTTTGGCGGCTGGGACATGCCCGTCGAATACTCCGGCCTGATCGCCGAGCACACCGCCGTCCGGACGGCCGTCGGCCTCTTCGACGTGTCCCACATGGGCGATATCCAGCTCCGTGGACCGGGCTCCCTCGCCGCCGTGCAGCGTCTCCTGATGAACGATGCCAGCAAGCTTCAGACCGGCCAGGCCCACTACTCGGCCATGTTGTATGAGAACGGGACGTTTGTCGATGATGTGGTCCTCCACAAGCTCTCCGACAATGACTATCTCATCGTCATCAACGCCGGCACGCGCGAGAAAGACGTCCAGTGGGTCCGCAAGCAGATCGGTGCCATGCCCGGCGTCCACATCAACGACTTCTCCGACTACTACACCCAACTGGCCATCCAGGGCCCCAAGGCCGAAGCCACCCTGCAAAAACTCACCACCACAGACCTCTCCGTTATCAAGAACTACTGGTTCGCCTGGGGCCAGGTCTGCGGCTGCCACAACGTCATGATCGCCCGCACCGGCTATACCGGCGAAGACGGCTTTGAGATCTATATCCCGTCCGACGAGCCCACCAGCTCCCGCGTCTGGGGCGAGGTCCTGGACGCCGGCGCAGAGTTCGGCATCATCCCCTGCGGCCTCGGTGCACGCAACACCCTTCGTCTCGAGTCCGCCATGGCCCTCTACGGCCACGAGATCTCCGACACCATCAACGTCTTCGAGGCCAACCTCGGCCGCTACTGCAAGATGGACAAGGGCACCGACTTCGTGGGCCGCGACGCCCTCTCCGAGATCGAATTCACCGGCGGCCCCAAGCGCAAACTCGTCGGCCTCGAGATGATCGACCGAGGTATCGGCCGTGACGGCTACCCGGTCTTCACCGTAGGCGGTGAAAAAATCGGTGAGATCACCAGCGGCTCCCCCGCCCCATTCCTCAAGAAAAACATCGCTCTCGCCTACGTCCCCACCCAGTATGCAGTTGTGGACGAGATCCTCGCCGTAGAGATTCGCGGCGCGCTCGTCAAAGCCAAAGTGGTCCCCACGCCCTTCTACAAGAAACCAAAAAAGCCCCCCACCGTCTAAACTCACTCAAGGAATTCAAGGAGACTCACCAGCATGGCCTATCCCGCCGCATACAAGTACACCAAGTCCCACGAGTGGCTCGAAGTCTCCGGAACCACCGGCTCCGTCGGCATCACCGACTACGCCCAAAGCTCCCTTGGCGACATCGTCTTCGTCGAGCTCCCCAAGGTAGGCGACACCCTCACCGCCGGCAAGATCTTCGGCTCCGTCGAGAGCGTCAAGGCCGTCAGCGATCTCTATGCCCCCGCCTCCGGCACCGTCACCGAGATCAACGAGGCCCTCAACCCCGCACCCGAGACCATCAACACCGACGCCAACACCACCTGGCTCTATAAATTCGACCTCACCAACCCGTCCGAGCTTACCTCCCTCGACACTCTCATCGAAGCCGCCGCCTACGAAACCTTCGTAGCCGAAGAAACAGGACACTAGATCAATGCGTTATCTCCCCAAAAGCCCCACCGACCGCGAAGAGATGCTCGCCGACATCGGCGTCCCCAACATCGACGCCCTCTTCTCCTCCATCCCGGCCGAGTATCAGCTTACCCGCGATCTCGACGTCCCGCGCCAGCACGCCGAGTCAGAGATCATCGACCGCTTCCGCGCATATGCCGACAACAACGCCAACGGCTACGCCAGCTTTCTCGGCGCAGGCGTCTACAAGCACTACAAGCCCGTCATCATCGACTCCCTCGTCCAGCGCGGCGAGTTCCTCACCAGCTACACCCCCTACCAGCCCGAGATCGCGCAAGGGACCCTCCAGGCCATGTTCGAGTTTCAGACCATGATCTGCGAACTCACCGGCATGGAGATCGCCAACGCCAGCATGTACGACGGCTCCACCGGCGCAGCCGAAGCCATCATGATGGCCGTCCGGGTCACCGGCCGCAACGCCGCCGTCATCGCCCGCACCGTCCACCCGGAGTACCGCGAGGTCATCCAGACCTACGCCACCCACCAGGAAATCCCCCTCACGGAGGTCTCCTACGCCTCCAATGGCCGCGTCGACATGGCCGCCCTTGAAGCCGCCATCACGCCCGACACCGCCTGCGTCCTCATCCAGTCCCCCAACTTCTTCGGCACCATTGAAGACGTTGCCGCCATCGCAGAACTCGCCCACAGCAAAGGTGCGTTGCTCATCGTCTCCATCGCCGAGGCCGTCTCCCTCGGCATCGTCAGACCACCCGCAGAGGCTGACATCGTCTCCCTCGAAGCCCAAAGCTTCGGCGTAGCCCTCGGCTATGGCGGCCCTTACTGCGGTGTCATCGCCTGCAAAGAGAAGTTCCTCCGCCAGATGCCCGGCCGCCTCATCGGCGAAACCAAGGACGCCAACGGCAAGCGCGGCTACGTCCTCACCCTCTCCACCCGCGAGCAGCACATCCGCCGCGAGAAGGCCACCTCCAACATCTGCACCAACCAGGCCCTCGTCGCCCTTATGACGACCATCTATCTCACTATCTACGGCAAAGAGGGCATGAAAGAGCTGGGCGAACACAACCTCGCCAAAGCTGACTACCTCCGCTCGGTCCTTTCAGATAAAGGGAAGGTTCTCTTCGACGGAGCGCCTCGTTTCCACGAGTTCGTCCTCGACCTGAAGCAGGGAGCGGAAGCAGCCAACGTGGCGCTGTTAGAGAAGAAGATCATCGGCGGTCTGCCGCTTGAGAAGTGGTACCCGGAATTAGGCCCAGGAGCTTCCCTCTGGTGCGCCACAGAGGTCACCAAACGTACAGACATGGATGCCGCTGCAGAGGCTCTCATCACCATCGATGAGCCCGCCCTCGCGGCCAAAGGTTAGGCGATGGATATCTCAGCCATCGTCGGCACCGAACTGAAATCCGTGGCCTTCGTCGAAGACTTCCTCGAGCTCCGCTTCGGCACCCCGTGCTTGACCCTTTACGACTGGCCTCACGTCCTGCTCCCTGACTTTTCCGTGGCATACGGAGAGCCCGAGTACCGCAACGCCCTCTGCGCCCAGATCAACGAAGAGGTTGTGGAGGCCTCGTTGGAAGAAGGCGATTCACTCACGATCGAACTCGCCAATGGAGTCGTCTTCGGACTTTCGCTGCGCGAAGAAGACGTGGATGGCCCAGAGTCCGGCAGCTTCTCAGAGACAGGCCAAGCAGTAGATGCACAGGAGTTTTAAGCAATGCCCGAGTCATCCGGAATCAACATGGAATTTGAACAGATTGGTATGGTCGCGCTGATCGGACTGGCACTTGTCCCAGGCATGATCTGGGTCTCGAAGGCGAAGACCGGCACCCGCATGGCCTTGCGCACATCGCTCGTCACCGGCCTGATCGTTGGGCTCGTCGCATTAGAGGCCAGCTTAGACAAGACCGCAGAATCAGTCGCAGAAGCTCTGTAAAGGATCACCTCATGTCAGACACGAAGTTCGTAGGCACCCCTCGCAAAGTCACCACCCACGTCAACCAGAACGAAGGCTTGATCTTCGAGAAGTCCTCACCCGGCAAGAAAGCCTATCGCCTGGCCGAGTTGGACGTGCCGGCGATTGATGCCAAGAAGCTGCTCGGCCCCGCGCTGCGCACCGACCTTGGCGTCATGCCCGAACTGAGCGAGATCGAGATCATCCGCCACTTCACGCGTCTCTCGACTTGGAACTATGCGATCGACCTGGGCATGTACCCCCTCGGCTCATGCACGATGAAGTACAACGGCCGCGTCAACGAAGCTGTCGCACGGCTTGAAGGTATCGCCGAAGCCCATCCGTACCAGCCCGAATCCCTCTCGCAGGGCTGCCTCCAGATCATGAAGACCCTCGAGGAAGCCCTCCTCGAGATCACCGGCATGGACGCCATCACCCTCCAGCCCGCCGCCGGCGCGCACGGCGAGTTCACCGGCATCCTCATGGTCCGCGCCTACCATGAGTCCAAAGGCAACGCCCGCAAGAAGATCATCGTCCCTGATAGCGCTCACGGGACAAACCCCGCCACCGCAGCGGTCGTCGGATACGAAGTAGCCAACCTGAAATCCAACGCCCAGGGCATGGTCGATCTCGAAGAGCTGGAGCGCATGGTCGACGAAGACACCGCTGCCCTCATGCTCACCAACCCCAGCACCATCGGCGTCTTCGAGTCGGACATTCACAAGATCGCCGATATCCTCCACGCTAAAGGCGCCCTCCTCTACATGGATGGAGCCAACATGAACGCACTCGTCGGCAAGACCCGCCCCGGCGACTTCGGCGTAGACGTCATGCACCTCAACCTGCACAAAACCTTCTCTACCCCGCACGGCGGCGGTGGCCCGGGCAGCGGCCCCGTAGCCGTCAAGAAGATCCTCGAGCCCTTCCTTCCGAAGCCCACGGTCGAGACCAAACCTGACGGCTCGCTCACCCTGCAGTTCGACCGCCCGCAGTCCGTAGGCCGCGTCCGCATGTTCTACGGGAACTTCGGCATGTTTGTCCGCGCCTTGGCGTATATCCTCGCCAACGGCCCCGACGGCCTCCGCCAGACGACCGAGGACGCCGTCCTCAACGCCAACTACATCCGCGCCAAGCTCCTCGACACCTTCGAGCTGCCGTTCAAGCGCCCGTCGCTTCATGAGGTTGTCTTCAGCGATAAACTGCAGGCCAAGAACGGCGTCAAGACCGGCGACATGGGCAAGCGTCTCATCGACTACGGCTTCCACGCCTACACCGTCAGCTTCCCGCTCGTCGTCTCCGGCGCCATGATGATCGAGCCCACCGAGAGCGAATCCCGCGAGGAGCTTGACCTTCTCATCGACGCACTCAAGCAGATCGCCCAGGAGGCCGCCGAGAACCCGGAGCTGGTCAAGACCGCGCCCCATACCACCCGGCTGCAGCGCCTGGATGAGACCACAGCGGCGCGCAAGCCTATCCTGCGTTGGAAGGCCCCCGTCGCAAAGGAGCCCGTTCAGCCGGATACCGCCGCGAAGGAGTGGTAATCGGATGAGCAAGGCTTTGCTTCGTGCTGGACTCTCCATCGCGCTTGCCTGCGGAAGTGTTGCGGGCTTTGCGTCGGTGATCGGCACGAACAAGCCGGCTCTGGACATTACGAGAGCTCGTATTCTGCAGCTTCCGGCGGGCCAGCAGAAGGTCTGGCTGGACTATTTGAAGCGCTCTGAGGAGCAGCGTGCCGCCGACCGGGCGGCTCTGGCTGGTGAGCGGAAGCCGGGGATGGCGGTGCCTGACCTCCCGAAGGAGAGCTCGTCGGCCCACTCTATGCCGCTGGATCGCGAGGCTGCCTGGTATGGAACGGCTGAGGCTCGGCATATCGCGGATGTGATTGTGAGCTTCCAGACTCCGGCCGGAGGGTGGAGCAAGAACATGGATATGGCAGGGACGCTACGCCAGCCTGGACAGAGCTATGCGCCGGACAACTTGTCTCGTCATCCGAGTGAAGCGGACTTCGACACGCCGAAGGATCCGAACTGGAACTACGTCGGCACTCTGGACAACGACGCCACCAATACGGAGTTGCGATTTTTGGCGCGCGTTGCGGGACAGACAAGGACGGAGGGGGAGAGCTATCGGAAGAGCTTCCTGCGTGGACTGCGATACCTGCTGGCGGCGCAGTTTCCTAATGGGGGGTGGCCCCAGGTCTGGCCTCTTGAGGGCGGCTACCATGATGCGATCACCTATAACGACAATGCCGTCACCGAAACTGCGGATCTTCTGACGCAGGCAACGAGCGGCATGGGCGACTATGCCTTCGTCCCTGCAGAGTTGCGGCACCGATCGGCAGAGGCGATGCAGCGTGCCCTGCAGTGCATTGTGACGACCCAGATTGTGGTGCATGGGAAACGGACGGGATGGCCGCAGCAGCAGGACCCGCTGACGCTGGCTCCTGAATCGGGCCGGAACTACGAGCCCCCTGCGCTTGCGACCGGCGAGAGCGCGGATATTCTGATTTATCTGATGGGGCTGCCCCACCCCTCCCCGGCGATACGGGCTGCGGTGAGGAATGGAGTGGATTGGCTGAAGTCGGTGGAGGTATACGGGCAGGAGTGGACGGGGTCCCGGAGGGATGCCGAGGGCCGGCATCTGGTCGCTCATGCGGGGAGTGGGCCGATCTGGGCGCGCTACTACTCCATCGAGACGGGTAAACCGATCTTTGGAGACCGGGACAAGAGCCTCCATGACGACGTGAACGAGCTTTCCCTGGAGCGGCGCAATGGGTATAGCTGGTACTCGGATGGGCCGTTGAAGGCGCTCACGGCCTATGCGATTTTGGGAAGAAGTAGGCCGGGCAAGTACCTCCCTACCCCCCATGGTTATGGGGTAAAGTCTTCAAAACATGAGACTTAGGTTCAGACTTGCACGCGCACTTTTATGGCCAAACAGGCCTAAAATACTCATTCTTATAGGCTTAAGACCAACTTGAGGGGCACTTTTTTTGAAGGCGCGGCTTCCTGGGTGGCAGCCGCGCCTATGGATTTAAGGTGTAGTGATCTTGACTGATTCGTCCGTCGTGGCCCAGCGGATGTGGAGTTCGGCGGAGTCGCGCTTGATGTCGTCAAACGAGATGCTCATGACCTCCTGGGGCTCCGCGATGGATTTTTCCTTCAACTCCACGCGGCCGAGATCCATCTCCTGTTTGTACTCCGTGCCCCACTGACCGTTCTGCTTGTTGACGATGAGCATCCATTTCTTGCGGCTCGGCAGGGTGTAGATGGTGTAGGTCCCGGCGGGGACGAGGAGGCTGCCGATATGGAGGGCGACGGGCGTGATCAGGGTCGTTGCCGGGTTCGCGCCGGTGCGCCAGACCTGGTCGTAGGGAACAAGTCCGCCGAAGATCTGGCGATTCCTCATGTGAGGCGAGTTGTACTTGATGGTGAGGGTCTGGCCGGCTAGGGTGACCGTTGCGGTCTGGGGCGGGCTGGGCATGGTCTTGCCAGACTCGGGAGCCATCTGCATGCCGGCCATCTGGCCGTCCTGGGCGAAGCCGGCCGGCGCAAGGGCGAGGGTTGTGAGAAGGGCAGCGGAGCTAAGGATCGTGCGGAGGGACATTTGATCTCGCTTTCGGAGTGGGTGGACCCATGCAGTCTGGAACACATTTGAGACGTAACTGGGACACACTTGAGACGTATTTGGGACACTTACGTCATGATGCTCGACTGCGGGCGAGAACCTTGTCAAATGGACGGGTGGATTGCGTGCAGCAGCGGTGCTACGATAAGGCTACGCGCCCGTAGCTCAGCTGGATAGAGCGGCAGCCTCCGAAGCTGTAGGTCAGAAGTTCGAATCTTCTCGGGCGCACCATCCCCCTCATCGTTCGTGTTCTTCCTTCTCTGGGCCCACCTTGAATTGCGGGTTAATTGGATTTTCATCGGCTAACCTGTCGCCTTCAGACGCATCCAACCCGTCAAGAAGAAGTAGAGGAGATCACCATGGCTTTTGTAAACGACACCGAGTTTCAGGACGACTTCCGCAAGGTGGGGCAGGATGTAACGGCGGGCTTTGAGCGGCCCGGTGCGCCTGCCGACCCGACCGATCATGCGAGCAGCGAAAACCTCGACGTCGCTCCGAAGACGGACGATCTGGATGAGGATGACGACCTCGAAGACGATGATCTGGATGAGGACGACGAAGACGA
Organism: Granulicella tundricola MP5ACTX9; assembly: GCF_000178975.2. Lineage (NCBI taxonomy): Bacteria > Pseudomonadati > Acidobacteriota > Terriglobia > Terriglobales > Acidobacteriaceae > Granulicella > Granulicella tundricola. Next base: position 3,563,094 of record NC_015064.1, read on the forward strand.
GGATGACGAAGATCTGGAAGACGACGACCTGGAAGATGAGGACGACGAAGAAGATGAAGACGACTTTGAGGACGATGAAGATGAGGACGACGAGGAAGAAGATGAAGATAACGACGAGCTCGAAGAGGACGACGACACCGTCAAAACCCGCGCCGGTGATGCTGTGAAGGTTGCACGCCGCCAATAGGCCTGATGGAGTTCTGAAGGAAAGCCCAGCCCTGCGGTTGGGCTTCTTCGTTTGATGTGATGCTCCTGCTTTTACCGTTCGGGAAACTCCCCCATAAGTCTTCTTCCCACAAGTGACGCCTGCGGTTACTCTCAAGTTACGGCCTTGTACGCGGCCGTTCTACTTTATCGGTGCCATTCTGGAGTAAGTCTTTGCGGGATCCTGTGTCTATCGATCGTCAATGGATGAAGAGGGTTCCAGCCCATCGTGGCTTGAATCTGTGGGTTGCGGGTCTTCTGTGTGTTTCCGCCGCGGGCTTATCCGCACAGCAGCCTGCTCCGGCAGCGCCCGGCCAGAGTCTTCCGGCTGCACCATCCGCAGTTCAGCAAGCCTCGCTTTCCGGCAGCGCCGGACTGACCGGAACCGTGACCGATACTGACCAGGCGTTGATCTCCACCGCGCAAATTGTGCTTGAAGAGACGGAGACCAAGGTCACACGTTCCGCGACCTCGGACGCCAGCGGAAGCTTCAGCTTTGTTGCGGTTCCGCCCGGAAAGTACATGCTGAGGATCTCAGCGCCGGGCTTTTCGCAGTGGAAGGTTGAGGACATTATCCTGCACGCGGATGACGCACTGGCGTTGCCAACGGTGGAGCTAGGAGTAGAGGAGATTACCGCGTCCGTCAACGCGATCACGCAAGAAGATCTGGCGGAGCAGCAGATCAGCGCGGAAGAGCATCAGCGCATCCTGGGAATTCTGCCGAATTTCTATGTCAGCTATGTTTCAAACGCCGCTCCACTGACGCGCAAGCAGAAGTTCAAGCTTGCGTTTGTGGTGAGCACAGATCCGCTGACCTTTATGACGACCGGCGTGACGGCGGGCATCGAGCAGGCGCAGGGCGACTTTTCCGGCTACGGCCCCGGCATTTCAGGCTATGCGCAGCGGTATGCGGCGACGTATGGCAACCGGTTGAGCGCTACGTTTCTGGGTTCGGCGTTTTTCCCTTCGATCTTCCATCAGGACCCCCGCTACTTTTACCGTGGGCATGGCCGCATCGTGACTCGGGCGCTGTATGCGATCTCCACGACGGTGATCTGTAAGGGCGATAACGGCCACTTTCAGCCCAACTACTCAAATGTCCTGGGCAATCTGGGTGCGGCGTTCATCGCTGGAACGTATTATCCGCGGAGCGATCAGCACGCGGTCCAGGTGACGGTGTCCGACACGCTGCTGGGAGTGGCGTATGGATCCTTCGGCACCTTGTTCCAAGAGTTTCTGCTGCGTCATGTGACTCACGGTGCGCCGCCGATCACTCCGGCGCAGCCCTGATTCGAAGCTAAAGCCATAGGATTACATCCAATGGCTATGAACCCGCTGAACGTCCTCCGTAAAGTACTGCCGACAGAAGCCGCGGCTCCGCTGCCTGTGCATTTTGGCTTTGAGAATACCTACGCGCGCCTTCCCGAGCACTTCTATGCGAGGTTGAATCCTACGCCTGTCGCCGCTCCGCGCCTGGTGAAGCTGAACGTGGAACTGGCGGTGAAGCTGGGGCTCGATCCGAATGCGCTGGCGAGCCCCGAAGGAGTTGCGATCCTGGCTGGGAACCGGGTGGCCCAGGGCTCTGAACCCCTGGCTATGGCGTATGCAGGCCACCAGTTTGGGCACTTCGTTCCTCAACTGGGCGACGGCCGCGCCAACCTGCTGGGCGAGGTGATGGGTCGCGACGGCAAGCGCTATGACATTCAGCTCAAGGGCTCAGGGCCGACACCCTTTTCCCGGCGAGGCGATGGGCGAGCCGCACTGGGGCCGGTGCTGCGCGAGTACATCGTCAGTGAGGCCATGGCAGCCATGGGCGTACCCACGACGCGGGCTCTGGCGGCGGTGATGAGCGGCGAAGAGGTGATGCGCGAGGGATTCATGCCGGGAGGGGTGCTGACCCGGGTGGCTGCGAGCCATCTGCGCGTGGGGACCTTCCAGTACTTTGCCGCGCGGGGCGATACGGACTCGGTCCGCAAGCTGGCCGACTATGCCATTGCTCGGCACTACCCGGAAGCTGCTGAAACAGCGGGGCCTTATCTTGCACTGCTGACGGGTGTGATCGGCCGTCAGGCGCGCCTGGTGGCGCAGTGGATGATGTTGGGTTTCATCCACGGCGTGATGAACACGGACAACACGTCCATCTCCGGCGAGACGATCGACTACGGCCCGTGCGCGTTTCTCGAGGCTTACCATCCGGAGAAGGTCTTCAGCTCGATCGACCAGCAGAGCCGCTACGCCTACGACAACCAGCCCCGTGCGATGCTGTGGAATTTGACTCGGCTGGCGGAGAGTTTGCTTCCGTTGATTGTGGAAGAGCAAGGGGGCGAAGAAGCGGGACTTGCTTCAGCGAAGGAGGCTCTTGCGGGCTTTCAGCCGCAATTTGAGGCGTCTCGCATGGCTGGATTGGGCCGCAAGCTTGGCTTGTCCATGGAGCAGGAGGGCGATGCTGCCCTGGCGCTGGACCTGCTGGAGCGCATGGCGGCCAATGAGGCTGACTTCACGCTGACCTTCCGGCGGCTTTGTGATGCGGCGCTCGATGCTGAGGCTGATGGGGCGGTGCGTGTTTTGTTCGCTGTTCCCGAGGCTTACGATGTCTGGGCGGCGCAATGGCGGTCTCGCTTGCGGGAACAACCGGGGGCTGCGGAGCGCGTTGCGGCTATGCGGCACGCGAATCCGGCGATCGTTCCCAGGAACCATCTGGTGGAGCAGGCTCTGGAGGCCGCTGCCGGGCAGGAAGACTTTACGCTCTTTGAAGGTCTGCTCGAGGCTGTGTGCCACCCGTTTGAGGATCGTCCGGAACTGACGAAGTACACCACGCCCGCTCAACCGCAGGAGCAGGTTCGTTACACGTTCTGCGGCACGTAACGTGTAGGTAGGAGATGCGAGATGGCGAAGGGGCAGGTGTTCGATCAGTTCACCGTTGAGCGAGTAAAGCGTAGCCTGTTGAGGGATTCGCTCCGCAAGAACGAGCAACGCGATCTTGCGTTTCGTCATATGATCCTCTCGATTCCCCCGGGCAAGGTGAGCACCTATGGCGGGGTCGCTGCGGCGGCCGGTTACCCGCGCTACCATCGCTCAGTGGCGAAGCTGCTACGGACGGGTCCGGCCGATCAGTTGCCTTGGCATCGCATCCTTGGCGCGGGTGGGGAGATCAAGCTGCGCGGGGCCGGCGCTGATGAGCAACGGGCGCGCTTGGAGCTGGAGGGCGTTGCGTTCAAGGGTGCGCGGGTCGATATGGAACGGCACGAACATACGATGAGGCCCTGGGAGATCGATCGGTAACGATGGGACGCCGCGCTTACCTCACGCTGGTTTCAACTGACATGCCTGGAAGAAGAGGGCGGCCATCGGCGAGTACAGTCTTGAGACGGATGCGGACTGGAATCCGCTGGACGACCTTGACGTAGTTTCCCGTGGCGTTATCCGGTGCGATCAGGGCGTACTTCGAGCCGGTTGCACCGCCGATGCTTTCTACCGAGCCCTGAATATCACTGCCGTAGGTATCGATGTGGATCGTCACGGGCGCGCCGGGTTGGACGTGGCGCAGCTGTGTCTCCTTGTAGTTTGCAGTAACCCAGATGTCGTCGGTGGGAACGATGTTGAGAAGTAGTTGGCCCGGGGCGATTCTCTGACCTGTTTCAATGCTGCGGCGTCCGACGATTCCACTGACGGGAGCGATGATGTCGGTGTAGCCAAGGTTCAACTGTGCGTCGTGCAATGCGGCTTTCGACTTCTTCAGCTCGCCCGAGACGCGCTCTACGCTGCTGCGGGCGGTGGCTACGAGCTCCGGGGCTGTCGCGGCAGAGAGCACATCCTGTTTGCGCTCGGCGATATGCTGTTCCGCGGCCTGTACCTTCTGATCGGCCGCCTGCAGGTTCGCCTGGGCGGCTGAGAGTTGCGCCGCTGTGACGTTCGCGTCGGTCATGCGTGTGTCGTACTCAGAGCGTGAGATCTCATGCGAGTTGACGAGTTGCTCGTAGCGGGCGCGATCGTTCTCCGCACGGCGGGAGCTCGCCTCCGCCTGCTGGACCTGGGCCGAGGCAGCGCGGACGCCGGCCTTTGCGCTGGCAAGCTCCGCCTCGGCTTCAGCCTCTGAGTCGTGCGCGGATGCGAGCTTGCTGGAGCTTGTCGTCTGGGTGATCGGCACCGCAAGTTCAGCGGTCTGCAACTGCGCCTGTTGCGCCTGCACATCGCCTTCAAGGCGGTCGATCGCAGGCTGGTAGTCGTTCGTATCGAGATGCGCCAGCACCGTGCCTGCCTTGACGAATTTTGTGTCGTCGATATCAGGATTCACCCAGACGACGGTGCCTCCCACGCGGGCGTTGATGGGGTGAACGTGGCCATCAACCTGTGCGTCATCGGTAGAGACGGAGCCGTGATCGCGTGACCACAGGAAGGCTCCTCCACAAAGCAGGATGAGGAGCGCGACGACGGTGAGCGATACCGAGATGCGGCTGTGATTGGAATTGATGTCGGACATGGCTACTGGACTCCCAAGTAAGTGGTGTAATCGCGCTCCGCGGTTCCCGTGGAACGAACCAGGAGGAGCTTTGCGAGATTGTGTGCGTAGACGCTTGCGATATCGTTGTCTTCCGCGCTGGCAACGGCCTGCTGGGCCTGGATGAGCTCAAGGCTATTCGAAACGCCAGCCTCGAAACGATCCTTTGCCTGGCGAAGACCTTCCTTGGCCAAGTGCAGGTTTGTCTTCGCGACCTCTACGCTAGTATCGGCCGCCCGAAGGTCGAGCACGGCAGAGCGCACGTCGTACCGGGTGCGCTGCTGTAGATCCTGATACTCAGCTTCACGGCGATGAAGAGTGGCTTCAGCGGTCAGCACATCCGCTTCGATGCGGCGGCCGGTGAAGATCGGCACGCTCAGGCGGCCGGCCACTTCGTAGGTTCCGTAGGCATGTCCGAAGTTGACGCCCGTTTCTCCGCCGTTCGCCTTGATCTCAAGTTCGGGAAGACGCTTCGCAGTCTGCGCTTTGACAAGCTGCTTTGAATACTCCACGCGGGCGGCAGCGGCCTTCAGGTCCTGCCTTGAGGCGGTTGCCTCTTGAACGAGCGTATCGAGATCCTGCTGAGGTGCCTTCGTGAAGCCGAGGTCGGTGGTCAAGGTGAACTCCTGCTCCACGGGTAGACCGATGATGCGGGTCAACCCGAGCTTGTCTTTTTCAAGCCGCACCTGAGCGAGAGCCAAGCGCTGTTCTGCACTCTCTCTCGTCACGGTTGCGCGAATCGCATCGATCTCCGGAGAAACCTCGCGCTTCACCCGATCCTTGAGCAACGATTCCAGCGCCTGGGACGACGCCTGCTCGGCCTGCGCTTCCTGCACCCTCGACTGGCTTGCAAGCACTTGCAGGTAGGCGCTCGTCGAAGCAAGCACAACGATATTTCTTGCATCCGCTAAAGACGCTTCGCTTACCTGCTCCTCGGCATGAGAAGCCTTGACTTCGTGAAGCGCGGAGATGTCCAGAACCTTCTGCTGAAGAGAGATGTCGGCAGTCTGATAGTTGAAGTTCCCGATCATGTTGGGAAGACCAAGCTTCTGAGCACCGATGGTGTTCAGCGGGAAATCCCTGAAAGCTCCGATGAGCTCGGCGTTCAGTTGTGGGAGCAGCACCGACAGGGCACGCATTCTTGCCGCGCGCGACTGCGCGTGTTCCTGCTCCGTATCGATCAGGCCCAGGTTTGCCTTCAGGCCAAGATCAACGACCTCGGTGAGCGAGAGCGGAAGCACGCCTAGAGTAAGCGGTCGGGTGGCGACGCTGCCGAGGTAAGGATTTTGCGCTTGGACAGCCAAGGCACTCGGGTTCGTCGTGTTTGTACCGGGGTCAAAGGGACGTGGCGTAGCGATGCTGTTTGAGAGTGGGCTGTTGCTGCTCGTACTCTGTGCATCAATCACTGGCGCAAGGAAGACGAGGGCGGCCCCCAGCAGGGCAATTTGATTTAGCAGTAATTTATTTTTCATAGGGATGACTCAATAACGTGCCCGCTGAAAGGCTTCAAAGAAGCTGCGCCTTCTGGATCTACCTTTGCGGGAGAGGTGGCTTCAAGCGATGGCAGTAGCGGTAGAAACAGTAGCATCGCCGCGGCCAACGCGGCCATGGCATAGAAGACGTCGGCGAAGGTCAGGACCAGACTTTGCTTTGTGATGATCCCTGCTACTCGGCGAGCGTTGTTTGGATCGATCGTCACGCCAAGGATCGAAAGATCGCGACTGAAAAGACTTTCGATCAGTCTCGAGGAATGAAGAGTGGCCCTGCGATCGATCAGAACAACCACCGCGGTGACGCCCAGAGAAGCACCAAGCTGGCGGGCGCCATAGTAGATCGCGCGAGCGCTGGAGGCATGCTTGTCCTCCATCCGGATAAACGCGGCCAGCGCAAGGCTGGGAACAGAGATGCCAACGAAGATGCCATTCAGGACCAACGGAATCCAGAGATTGCGGTCGGGGGTATCGCCGGTGATGATGTAGCCGAGCCACGCCATGGAGAGCATCTGGACGAAGAGGGCGAATGCCATTACGGCCTTTCCGCCGACCTTCATAATCACTTTGGCTAATTGGGGCACGATCAGGAGCATCGCGATTCCCGCAACTCCGCTGATCGACATGAGTTCGCCGGTCTGCAACGCTGAGTGCGATTCAACTCGCCGCAGGTACTGAGGCAACACATACAGGCTGCCACCCAGCAGCATCCCAAGCACGGCGCCAAGGACCGCGGCCGAGAAGAGTCCACGGTCACGGAGTTGGGCGAGGTGCAACAAGGGTCCGCGATTGCGCGGTGCAAACTGCCAGGCGACAAAGAGGAGGTTGCAGGCGACGCCAATGGTCGTGAGCAAGATTATCCTGTTCGAGCCGAACCAGTCATCGATCTCACCGCGGCTCAAGACCGTCTGCAGGGAGCAGATTCCCACGAGCAGGAGAGCGATGCCGAGAATGTCCGCGCGTTGCTCCTCAATGTCATCACTCCAATACGGAGCGGCGTAGCGATGAAACAGCCAAGCCGCAAGAAGCATCACCGGTACATTGGCAACGAATAAGAGCCGCCAGCTCAGGACATCGGCGAACCATCCAGACAGGATCGGCGCTAAGAGCCGACCGATGAAGAAGAAACCAGCGCCGTAAAGCCGAAGACTGCCTGCGCGGTCCTTCCGCTCGTATTGGTGCGTGATGAAGACCAATGTCCTGGCCAGGAACACCCCGCCGGCGAAGCCTTGCAGCACGCGGAAGCAGAGGAATGGGGCAAGCGTGGAGCTCTCCGCGCAACCGAGGGAGGTGACTGCATACAGGAGGCACGCAAAGCTCATGAGCCTGCGATTGCCGAGCAAGTTCGCCAGACGGTGCGTGAGCGCGACAGAGACAGCAAAGGCGGTTCCGTAGAGTGTGATCGCCCAGCTTGCCTCATCGGCGGAGGAACCTAGCGTCCCCGTAAGATCCGTCAGCGTGACACTAAGCCCATTTCCAGTCCACTGCTCCATCCCGGTAGCCAAAGTGAAGGCCAGCAGGGTGGCACCGATGGCTCTCGACTCATGCTGTGTTTCGGTGAACCCGCCGGAATTGTTATTCATTTGCCGCACATCCCTTTAGATCATGTGGCGAATCATTGGTTCCAATACTATCTAATGGTGTTTATCATCATTTTTATTGATGCATCGTCGACAACATACCTAGAATCAAAAGTGGAATGGCTGTTCAATGGAGAAAATGCCTGAATCCGCCTATGAGGGCCCTACATGATTGAGAATCGGCATCTCCGCTACTTTCTTGAGGTCGCACGCACACTTCACATCACGCGCGCTGCTGAACGCCTTCATATCGCTCAGCCCGCTTTGACTCAGAACATGCAGCAGTTAGAGCAGGAGTTGGGAGTTGAACTCTTCGAGCGCAAAGGAAGACGAATCTCACTTACAGAAGCTGGGCGCGTCTTCGAGCGTGAGGCGGAACACAGCCTTCGCGTGTTCCTGGGCGCACAACTCGCGGCTCAACGAGCTGTCCGAGGAGAGGTTGGCAAGGTCGTCATTGGGTTCCAGAGCACTGCCGGCCTCACCGTCATCCCTCACCTGCTCAAGCAACTTGGCAATAAGTATCCAGAGATCGAGGTTGCGCTCCGGGAGATGGGTACGTCTGCGCAGCGCAAAGCGCTTCGACAAGGCGAACTAGACGTGGCGATCATGTACACGCTGCCTGACGATGAGTTTTCTCATCATGAACTCACACCGGAGCCACTGGTCATTGCTCTTCCTGAGTCTCACCCGCTCGCAGCCCGAGACTCAATTGCGGTCAAGGAGCTTGCCAAGGAAAGATTCGTCCTTCCCGCTCCAGAAGTGGCAGAGGTTCTGTACCACGCAGTCCTGGCAGAGTGTGCCGATTCAGGTTTCCAACCTCTCCATATCCAGGAAGTTTCGACTGCACAAACCGCCCTCGGCATTGTTTCAGCCGGCTTTGGAATCTCCATCCTTCCAGCCGCGATCCAAGCGCTGCCTCGTAAAGGCGTCGTGTTGAAACCGATTCGCAATAGTCGGCTCCAGGTTCAACTGGCTTTGATGTGGCCTGCTGATCATGCATCTCCGATCATTCCCAAGCTGCTTGAATGCCTGCTCTAGGCAGTTCTGATGTGTGACAGGAATGCCATACGCATCTGCCATCGACGCCTACCGCTTCAACGTACCGTTCAACCGACACCAAACGATTCCCGTAGAGGGGCAGCTCAGGTTCGCTCTCATTGGTTTGTAGGGGAGGAAGCAGTTCATATTGAACCTCTCTCTGGTTGATGACCCTGCTAACAGGGAAGTTAGCAGCGAATCTGCACCCTATTTGCCAGTTCCTCAACAGCAAAAGCCAACAATGAATGGGTTGCAGTGCGACCCCGGCGACTTCCCAGACTTCATGTGACCTCGCTCAACCCTTGGCAGCCTTGAGCCTCGTTACTTCATTAATTTTTCCTTCAGATACACAAAATTCATCGCATCCGTGTGCGCTGTCTGCTTGGAGTCCGCACCGCTCCCGTGGCCACCCTCGATCACCTCATAGAAGTAAAAAGGCTCATGAAATTCAGCCATCTTCGCGGCGAACTTGCGGGCGTGCTGGGGGCCGACGCGGTCGTCTTTGGTGGTCGTCCAGATGAAGGGTTCGGGGTACTTTACGCCGGGTTTCAGCTGATTGTAGGGGGAGTGCGCGAGCCAGAAGGCCAGCTCGTCGGGGTGCGAGACGGAACCGTACTCGCCGGACCAGCTGGCGCCGGCGGCGATCTTTTCGATGCGCATCATGTCGAGCAGCGGGACCTCGATGATGACTGCTCCCCAGAGATCGGGCCGCTCTGTCATCTCCACGCCCATGAGCAGGCCGCCGTTCGAACCGCCCTGGATGCCCAAGTGCGGCGTGGAGGTGATCTTGCGGCGGATGAGGTCCTCGCCGACCGCGGCGAAGTCGTCGTAGATGACCTGGCGTTTGGTTTTGAGGCCGGCTTCATGCCAGGCGGGGCCGAATTCGCCGCCGCCGCGGATGTTGGCCAGTACGAAGACCCCGCCCTTTTCCAACCAGAGCTTACCCGTAATCGCGCTATAGCTCGGGGTCTCCGAAACCTCGAAGCCGCCGTAGGCCGTCAGCACGGTGGGATTGGAGCCGTCCAGCTTCATATCTTTGGGGTGCACGACGAAGTAAGGCACGCGGGTGCCGTCCTTCGAGGTGGCGAAGAGCTGCTCGACGGTGTCGCGGCTGGCGTCGAAGCGTGCGGGTGCAGTCTTGATGGACTTGAGCGAACCGGTGGCGGCATCGCCGAGGTAGAGCGTTGTAGGCGTGAGAAAGCTGGTGACCGAGAGCACGAAGCGGCTGCTGGTCTCATCCGTGGAGACGACGCCGACCGAGGAGTTTTCCGGTACCGCGAGCCGTGTGTGCGTCCAACCCGCAGGGCCGTGGCTGTACAGGTAGGCGCGGCCCTGGACATTATCCAGCGTGGTGAGCAGGAGGTGATGGGGCGTGGGTGCTGCACCCTCCATGAACTCCTTTGCCGAGGGTGTGAAGACGATCTCAGGCTTCAGGTGGGCGGGGTCGCGCAACAAGTCTTCCAGCTTTACGGCGGCGAGGGAGCCAGCCTTGATGACAGCGCCTGTGTCAGTCGTCCAGTCCTCGTGCGTGTCGATGAGCACTTGGCCGTCGATCATGCCGCCGAGGCCCGCCTTGGGAGGGATGGCCAACTGCTTGAGGCCTCCGGGGGTCTCCACGAAGGTCTGGTTGGTGAAGAAGGTGACGCCGCGGTGAAAGACCACCAACCGGTGGCCGGAGGCGTCATGCATCACGCGAGCCGAGGAGCCGACCTCGTCGGTTGGCTGGCCGCGGAAGATCTCTGCCGCCGACTCCAGGGGCGTGCCGCGCTTCCAGCGCTTCACCACGAAGGGATAGCCGGAGTTGGTGAGCGTGCCGGGACCCCACTCCCGTGCGACCAGGAGCGTGTCCTTGTCCTGCCAGCTGACGCTCTGCTTGCTGTGCGGCAGAACGAAGCCACCATCGACGAACTTCGCGGCCTTCAGGTCGAACTCGCGTTCGGTGACTGCGTCTTCGCCGCCGTTCGAGAGGCCGGCGAGGCAGACCTGGTCACCGGGGTAGAGGCAGGTTACGCCGCGCGGCACCCATTTGGCGCTTTCAGCTTTGTTCAGCGCGTCGACATCGAGGACCGGTTGCCAGTGCGGCGTGGGGGTCAAGTAGTCGGCCAGCGACGTCCGGCGGAAGAGACCGCGCGGATGATCCTTGTCGCGCCAGTTGTTGTAGACCACGTCGCCCTTGAGTCCGGGCATGGCCAGCTTGTCCGGATCGTCAAGCACGCGCAGGGCGTCGGCGTAGTCGGCGGCGAAGCGCGGGTCGGCCTCGAAGTGGCTGGAGGAGCGAGTGTTTTCAGCGTTGACCCAATCCATGGAGCGGGCGCTGGAGACGTCTTCGAGCCAGAGGTACTTGTCTTCCGGAAGTTGCGGCGACTGCGGAGCAGGGCTTTGGGCGTGCGCGCCCGCCGACATGATGTACACAAGCAACACACTGCAACGTGCCAGATTCCTGAGGGTCAACGCTGTCCGCCTTCTGTCGTACCTGAATGGCAATATTCTACGACAAGGTTTCGAGTTCGAAATAGAGACGTCTTCCTGCCAGGCGGATTGATCGCGGTGGGTCAGTCTTCATATTTGCCTAGGGAGCTTGAACAAAGGTGTGCATGAAGCTGTCTTACATCGCCCAACGGGCAGTAGTGAAATCACCCACGAGTGGCTAGGTCAGAACGGTTTGACCAGGACAGCACTGTTGTACGGAACGTAGCAGGTAACGGTTGCTCCAGACGTGCTCAATAGGACTGCCGGAGCGAACAGCAAACAGCTACGCAAGCTATGGCTTCAGCAGATTGGGGCGCCAGCCAGCCTGAGGCTCAGGCCCTCAATGATGCGACCGGTGCTCGCTTACAAGATTCAAGAGCGTGCCTATGGAGGCCTTCGAAGTGAGAGTGAGAGGCAATTCGCAAAGGTGCTGAGGAGCCTTAAACCCGACAACCGGCAGTCCGGTAAGGCAAGCTCCCGATTCAAAGCGGATACGCGCATCGTTCGCGCGTGAAGGGGAACAACATACGAGGTGACGATCACGCCCGACGGGTACCGGTACGAAGGTCTCATGTACAAGCGCCTGTCGCCGATTGCCAACCTAATCACCGGCAGCCGCTGGTCGGGGCCAGTCTTCTTCGGGACGAAGCTGAGGGAGGCGAAATGAACCCGTCGCCCAAGCGCTGCGCCATCTACACCCGTAAGTCCTCAGAGGAGGGCCTGGACATGTCCTTTAAGTCTCTGGACGCCCAGCGGGGAGCCTTTGAGGCCTACATCCTGAGCCAACTGCACGAGGGCTGGACAGCAATCTCAATCATGTACGACGACGGAGGGTTCTCAGGCGGCAACATGGAGCGGCCTGGGATGAAGAGGCTTCTCGCTGCCATCGCCGCCGGCCAAGTAGATACAGTGGTCGTCTACAAGGTGACCGACTCACCCGATCACTAGCTGACTTCGCGAAGATTGTGGAAGCTTTCGACAGCAAGGGAATCAGCTTTGTCTCCGTCACCCAGCAGTTCAATACCACCAGCTCCATGGGACGCTTGACTCTCAACGTGCTGCTATCCTTCGCTCAATTTGAGCGGGAGGTCACCGGGGAACGTATCCGCGACAAGGTGGCCGCTTCGAAGAAGAAGGGCATCTGGATGAGCGGTAAGGTGCCGCTTGGCTATGACCTCGGCCAGCGCGAATTGATCATTAATCCTGAGGAGGCTGAGCAAGTGAGGGAAATCTTCAGACAGTACCTGCGGCTCGGCTCGGTTCTCGATCTGGCTAAAGTTCTTAGGGCTTCCGGCGTCCGAAGTAAACGGTGGACGAGCCGAAAGGGTGTGACCTCGGGCGGAGTGGTCTTTTCCCGCGGCGGTCTGTACTACCTCTTAGCAAGTCCCATCTATATAGGCAAGCTCATCCACAAGGACAAGGTGCATGATGGGCTGCACGAGGCCATCGTTGATCGGGGAACTTAGGATGCGGTCAGAGCCATGATGAAGTCCCACGAGCCGAAAAACAAGGGCCGCCCAAGCTCAGACTCACAACGCTTCTTGAGAGGTCTGCTGTCTCTCCCGGATGATCGCCGGTTAGCACCGACTCACGCTACGAAGGGAAACCGGCGCTACTCCTATTATTTTGCTGATGCCGACGTAGCCTCAGGCGCCGCAGCAGCGCGTCTTCCCGCGCTCGAGTTGGAGCGGGCTGTTGTTGAAGCTCTCCGAGAATTGCTTGAAAATCCACTCCAGCTCTCAGAGCACTTTAGAAAGCTGCTCATTCGCGACACCCAGCGACTGCTGTCGTCTGCCCAGGAGAAGGGTTTACGAATCTCGGATCTTGCCACATCGGCATCTCGGATTCTGACGCGCTCCCTCTTACGCTGAATCGTTGTTGCAGACTGCGAGTTGAGCATCGAGATAGAACGTGCCAGCCTTGAAGCGGATCTATTGGACTCACCAAGTGGTCCAGTCTCAATGGAGCCCATCACCTTGAAGGTTCCCTTCGAGATGAGGCGACGGGGACAACAGGTCCGGCTTGTCATTACTGGGAGACACTCTGCTGAGACGGAACCTGTATCTTCACTGACCCGAGCAGTCGCGTTGGCGCGAGAGTGGGCGGACCGAATTGCAGCAGGTGAAGTCTCCGAGCTCAATCAGTTGGCCACAGAGTACCGCATCGAAAGGTCCTACGCGCAGAAGGTTTTCCGCTGCGTGGCACCTGCGCCTCAGCATGTTGAGGCTATCCTGAGCGGAAAGCATGATGCCGGGCTCACCTTTGTCGCCGCCACAGCGAAATTCCCCTCGAGTGGGAAGCCCAAACCCTTTAAATCAACCCTGATCGCCGCCGGGCTTTCGGACCCTCGACCTAGGGTACAGAGCCGTTCTTGGGCGCTTGCTGCCCAGACACGGGCCTATCGCAGGAGCATGGCAGCTTAGCCCCGTCCTATTTCCTGGCGGGCGCCTGACCGATTCCTGCTGATCGACAAAAGGGTGCAGGCAGGGGAGTCGGCTCATGCCCTTTGAAACGGCTTCCGACCAGATCGTGTCGCTATGCAACGACTTTGCGAGACATGAGTAAATGGACCCGCTGATCCCACTTCCCGGTGCTTGGCTTGCATCGTGGGGACGAGGAAAAGGAGAATCACGAAGCCGGACGCAGCCGTAGCCAGGCTGGACGTCTCTCCGGAGAAGAATCCAAAGCGCACAAATCCGTCATTGGCCGTAAAACTGGCAACATGGGCTAAAAGTTGTCTGGAGGGGCTATTACGGAAGATTGATTGGTGGACCTGATCGGGATCGAACCGATGACCTCTTCCATGCCATGGAGACGCGCAAAAGCTAAGTTATTGACGGGAAAGCAGTTATAAACCGGCAAAACCGGTACAACCGGCCCTCTGGGCGGTCTTTGACACAAACTTTTGGGCCGTGAGCTGGGTCGTGGCGGGCCAGCTCACAGGTTTGTGAACGTCACGTCGAAGACCGCGCGGTCGGACCTTCACACGTTCAGCTTCTCTAAACCACGACATCATTAATTATACTCAACGCTGAGAAGGATTATGATCATGGTGAGGGTTGATCGCCAATGGATTCGACTTTGGAAATTCTGACCACAAATGAAGCTGCAGTAGTCGCGGGAGTGTCGGTCGATGACGTGAACCGCGCCATTGATCGCAAAATTCTCCCAATCAGCCTCTATCGAACTACTGCGACTCGAACCGTAAGTCGAGATGCTTGTCTCTGGATTGCCTTCTGGTTTGAGACGGCTGATCTGCTGACGTCCGCTGCCCGGCAGCGGTTGATTTCGGAAGGGTCAAGCCGATGCCCTACCTGGGTTGAATTACGCACCTGTAAACTCCAAGAGTCGAGAGCAATCGAGGTCGGATTTCAAGGCCTTTGGGATGAAGTAAACGGTCGCCTCAATGAACTTGGAAGGGCTCAGGATATGGTCATCGAGGACCCAGAGATTCTTTCCGGTACGCCGGTGATTCGCGGGACTCGAATCCCGGTTTATGACGTGGCCAGCCTTATTGAGGCTGATACAACCAGCGTAGAGCTCAAGGATCTCTATCCACGCCTCTCGGAAGAACAATTCAAGCTGGCACAAGTCTATGCAAAGGCGCGGCCTCTCCGAGGCCGGCCAAAGCGGAGATCTCTGCCAGAATCACGCAGGATTTCCGTCTCGAAGAAACATCTTCGAGAGACCTCCGTATAGGAGGATTAAGTCGTGCAGAAACTGCTTATCGATGAGAACCTCAGCCCGAGTTTGATTGGGCAGGCTAATGACAAGGGATTCGTGTGCTCACACGTCAATTATCTTGGCCTCACGGGGCGGAAAGACTGGGAGCTGAAGGCTGCGATTCTTGATGGCGACTGGACGTTCATCACGAACAATGGAGTCGACTTTCGCGGACCTGCCAAGAAGCCTGGTAGCCAGGGGGTCTATGCGAATATTTCGCTTCACGCTGGACTTATCTGTATTGACGCTCCGGGCGGCCTAAACATGGAGAGTCAGAAGCGCTTATTCGATCTGGTTCTGTTCAATCTCGAAGAGCACGCAACTCTCACGAATCAAGTCCTGCAGGTCACGCTTTCCCCAGACGGATCGGTGGAGCTTTCTCGCTACGGGATGCCCGCCTCTATCTAAACGCTGAGATCGCTAGTTCCACTTCAATTCTTGCTGGAACTACGATGGTTCATCGAAGTGAGATCCGAGGCCAATCAAGTCGATTGGACAGAGCCAACACCTTAGGCACCTTCAATAGTCCGCTTTCGTTGAGCCGACTCATCGGAACCAGTGAAACAAAAACATTCCAAACTGCCGTCTGGGGTGTCCTTCATGGTGGCCTCAGCTTTCTACATGACAACTAACGCAACACATGCCGCCGACCCACTCGACACGGCGAGGCCGTCCGCACCATCATCAACGAAACCATTGACGCCACCGTCTTCGACCGCTGGCGCACCAACACCGACTACCGCCCCCGGAATCTGGGGGAAGGGGCGGGCGAAAGAACCTCGATTCCACCTCCATCGCCTCGACCGTACACGCGGATACCGGGGCGCAGGTCGGGCCGTAGCTTCCGGCAGCGTCACCACCGAGAATATCTCTATCTCCCGGATGGCGGCATTCCTTCCGGGTTCTTCGCGCCATCCGCAATAAGGCAGGTCTTCGCAGATGAGAGCACCTAGGAATTGCCCTCAGATATGCACAGCCAATCGAATGCTCGGGAAAGGTATGATGGTGAAGAAATAGCGAAATAGAGGTTTTAACTGTCGGAGGCGTCGAATCACCGATGCAAAGCACGATCGCGGTGGGAACCGTCGGACAGCTGTATAGCACCTTGATCGGGGAGCCGAGCCCGATCCTATTGTTAGGCGCTGGGGCTTCACTACGTTCCGGTATTCCCCTCGCGAGTGGTGTTGTTGAAAGAGCAGCCCGTTGGGCGTATCGACGAGAGCACGGGTGGACAGAGGAACATCCGCTTCATCGGAGTGACTGGGTCCCGTGGCTTGAAGAGAAGAACTGGTACGACAAACGGCTCGATCCAGCGGACAATTATCCCCGCGTAATCGAACATCTGCTGCGGCCACGACAAAGTAGAAAAGGCTCTTCCGTACATTTGGTGATTCTTTCCAGCGGCTCTTTGCAGGCGTAGCAAGGAGGTAGCACGCTGGAGGTTCCGGATGGTTCGAGGGACGCTGCTACCGAGCACTTCTGAAGTTGAATTGGTTTGTTTGCGGCCCAGGACTGGGTTGATTGAGGTTGAGCTTCGAACCTCTCGCCCTTTCTCTTGCTGCCCTGTCTGCGGTACGGCTTCGCGGCGGGTTCACAGCCGGTATCTACGCAGGCTGGGCGATCTGCCGTGGGAAGGTATTCCGGTCTCGATCCTGCTTCAGACCCGCAAGTTCTTCTGTGTTGTCGAGACTTGCCGCCGGCGCATTTTTACCGAACCGCTTTCCGGCACCGTGCTCCGCTATAGTCGGCGGACGCTGCGTTCTTGTGAAGCTCTGGACTGGATCACGGTTATGATCGGCGGTCAGGCCGGAGCTCGGCTGGCCCGTCGTCTCGGCCTGCTGGTCAGTGGCTCCACCTTACTGCGGCAGCTTCGTTGTCGCGCCCGATGTGCGCCGGTCGTGGCTCCGCGTGTACTCGGTATCGATGACTGGGCGTGGCGAAAAGGCCATCGCTACGGCACTATCCTGTGCGATCTGGAGAGCCGTAGGGTGATCGATCTGCTGCCGGACCGGGAGGCTGGAACTGTCGCTGAGTGGCTTCGGGAGCATCCTGGCAGTGAGATCGTGAGCCGGGACCGAGGCGGTATTTACGCTCAAGCCACACGGTTGGCCGCGCCTGGAGCCGTACAGGTGGCGGATCGCTGGCACCTGTTGCGGAACCTGAGCGAAGCACTGAAAAACGCGCTCAGTCCGCATCATCGACTGCTCACATAAGCAGCGAGAAGCAGCATGGGGGAGGTTCCAGGCGTCGTCACATCTCCGCAACCTTCGGTTCCGCCGTGGGAGTTACGGGCCAGCCTCCGCAACCGGGAGCGTCGCTTCAGCCGCTACGAAGAGGTGCATCGGCTGGGCCAGACAGGAGCGTCCCATGCTGCGATCGGCCGACAGCTGGGACTCGATCATCGCACCGTACGCAAGTTCCTCAGAACCGAGACGTTCCCCGAAGCGCAACGGAGCCCACGTCCAGGCATCGTCGATCCTTATGCCGAGTACCTCGACCGACGGCTTGAGCAGGGCTGCAGGAACGTGTCCCGGCTGTGGCGCGAACTGCGGGAACGAGGCTTCACGGGTCAACTTAACATCGTGAGACGCTGGCTTCGCTGCCGGCGTGGCTATCAACCGACCTCGGCAGCAGCCGCTCCACACAGAGCTGCACCACGTATCTCAGTCCGGCAGACGGTCTGGCACATCCTGAAGGAAACGCCCTCCGCTCAGACTTATCTTGAACAGGTCTACCAGGCTTCACCCGAGGTGTCTGTCGCGGCCAAGCTGGCCAAGGAGTTCTTCCGACTCATCACGCAGCGAGATCTTCCAGCCCTCACACCGTGGTTCGAGGCTGCGAAGACAACGGCACTGGCCGGCTTCGCCAGCCACCTGACCAGAGATCGAGATGCGGTTGAAGCGGCTCTCAAGCTCCCGTGGAGCCAGGGCCAGGTGGAAGGCCACGTCCATCGGCTCAAGCTCATCAAGCGCCAGATGTATGGCAGAGCCGGCTTCGACCTGCTCAGACTCAGAGTGCTTCACACCGCCTGAACAGGGCGGCCAAGAGCAGCCGCCCCAACTAAACCATCCTTCACCAAATGTACGGAAGAGCCGTAGAAAAGAGTTCTTTCAACAACTTGTAAGGCCGCAGGTTGACCCGAGTCCAGGTTATGAAAAGCTGGTCGAGTTCCTTCATCTAGGGACGATCCAGACGGTTCTTACGACAAATTTCGATTCCATCCTGCCACGGATGCAGACCATAAAGGGTCGACCGCACTACTTGACTTCCATTCAGATTCCCGCTGATCTCGTGAAGTTCTCCACCATCCCCCAAAATCCGCAACTCGTCTACCTTCACGGGTCTATCGACCATTACACGGATCAGAATTTGGTTGAAGAAGTACAGAAATTGGATCCTCAGCTTGTGGATCGTCTGCTTCCTCTGCTGCAAGACCATCCATTGATCGTTGTGGGCTACCGGGGGGCGGAAGCTTCGGTTATGCAGCATCTCCTGCTCCAGCACGCGACCGCTACCAATAATTTCTGCCATGGAGTGTTTTGGTGCACTGTCAAGTCTGAGACAAGGCAGAGTTTGCCGACATTAGTAGATGACTTTGCAAAAACAATTGGTTCCAACTTCACGCAGGTTGAAATCGATGGATTCGACGAACTGTTTTCACGCGATCTGTGGAAGTTGCATGAGAACGCTGAGTCCTTTCGAGAGACTGCCCGCTCAGCTGTGGGTTCTGGCCAAACTCAGTCGTTTGAAACTGAAATGCTGACGCCCCAGCAAACGGAAAAGCTTGAATGGTCGACCGTCACCGCGAGGATCTCAAGGTATTGTGAAACACTCAGAATCCGTTTCCCTGTCCATCCTGAGCGGGTATGGCTCACGGAGCAGCTGCATAATCTCAATCTCGCTGCATTCGACAATGAGCATCGAACCTGCATAACCAAAGCTGGCTATCTACTCTTTGGCAAGCATCCGCAGGACATCGTTCATCCTGGCAAGATCAAGTTGACGGTTCGTGGGACAGCAAAGTGGTTAGCTCGCGTTGGGAATGATGTAAGGGATGAGATAGCTTCCGGCGGTGAGACTGAAGAGTCAGTCGAAAGACTGATCGAAGGGAATCTGTGGTCTCAATACGACCAAGTCAATGACATCCTCAGCGCGTTCAATCGCCCCTTCCGTTTGAAGGGCGAATTCTCCGAGAACGTCATGCCCTATCCGCCCCTCTCTTTGAAAGAGATCGTGGTCAATGCTCTAGTTCACCGAGACTACGGGCGCGACGAACTAGTGGAGATTGACGTCGAGCCTACTCGCATACGCATTACTAATCCTGGTGGGCTCGTCGAAGAAGTGCGCCGAAGTGTAGAGAATGAATCCATAGAAGAAGAGATTAAACGGGGCGCTAGAGGCATCAAGGGTTACCGCAATCCGGTGCTAGCCGATCTGTTTTATGGGGGCGGCGTTATGGACAAACGCGGCTCAGGTCTAGCAGATGTTTATAAAGCTATTCGCGAAAACGGTGGCGAGATCCGTTTTGGCGCGAATGACGACAATAGCAGCTTCATAGTCGAAATCTTTTGTCGGCCTGAGGCCGTAGACGAAATCACAGGGACAGCGTCACCTTTAGTCCTCACATCAAGCCGGTATGCTAGCAACATTCTAGAGGTAACTGAAACGCCGGCCGAGTTGTTCCACGCAACCAGCACCTGCAAAAATATCAGTCAAATATGGGCTGAGCTTCCAGATCAGAATCTTCCCCCGTTTCTATTCTTGGGGGACAAGATTTATAGCTTCTATGAATTGGACAGCCGTCACAATCCGCTTCGGCATGTGATCGACAAAGGAACGATGGAAGAAATCTCGTTTGAGGAGTTCGTTTCGTTGGAGGACGGCGATCGCCGCCTGATATGGCTTCTTAACCTCACCCTCGAGCGGCATTTTTATGAATTGGGACTCATAACAGACAAGAAAAGAAAGCGAGCTTATTTTCCACGCTCTGAAGACGGTAGCGTGACCATGAATTACCAAGCCCGCCTGAAGCGAGCTACACGCACGGTCGTCAAGCCAAGAGTATCGTCGCGCACCGGAGTCGTAACCTATTGGGAACATCAATCAGTGAGCTATCGCTTCGAATGGTTAGGAGACATCATCGGTTTGCTGATAGAGCCAGGTTATGTGTTCACATCTGACGGAAAGAAAAAGCTGTTGGCTCCAGAAAGAGTCAACCGGTTATCAACGAAGCGCGCATCACGCGACTACAACAATGCCGTACACAATGACCTAACCTTTTGGAGCCGCACCATCTCCGGTGGAGAAAATGCATATTTCGACTTGAACCCTGGAAACTTCGGTGAGCGGAGGATCGAATCACAGGGACGAATCAGCACGAGGAAGAACGGAGGGTTGGAAGAGTTCATGCGGTCCGCATCGATCACGCTCTCGTCCCGGCTGCCCACTGTGACCACGACTGACGCTGCTCTCCCCGCGGATATAGAGGATTTTGGCGAGGTGAGTGAGCAGGATATGCAGGAATTAGATAGTGAGTTGATCGAGCTCGCGGAAAGCCAGGAAGAGGGGGCGTCGGATGTCTATCAAGATTGAGCTGACTGAATTACCGCCTCCTTTGCTTGAGTTTGGCAGTCCAGGCGACTTTACTGATCCACGAAGCGGCTTGAGAGAAGCCGGCCCTTTTGACCTTCGATTTGGAGCTGCGCGGAGCGAGAAAATTCTAGTGGGCTTAGTTGGCCCCAGAGAGATGGTTGACCGTACGGCTTTATGGCTTGAGAGGTGTAAGGGCGCGCTAGACGCTGACAATAGCCGTACCCAGTACCCGTCGTTCCCAGGCTTCTCTGCAATCTTCAGAGCTGACTTGATTACCGCATCGCACCTGACTGTTGCATTCGAAGGGTCTAATTCGGACTTGGATGTAGCTCTTGCACTCGTAGATCCGAAGCTTCGGTTCGAGACTGTCCTCGATGTCTTTTCAACCGGAATAAAGAGGCTTGCAGAGTCGGAAGCTACTCGCCCGGATGTGATTTTCTGCTGTATCCCGGATGATCTGATTGCGAAGTGCTGGTCCATTGAAAACTCGCTGACGGAGGAGGATCGTACAGCCGCAAAGGCTTTACGCAAGCGAAAGGTGGACAATCAATTAGCCCTCTTTGAAGCTGAAGCTATCGAAGAGCAGCCAGAAGACCTCTTACGAAGGGACTTCCGACGCGCGCTGAAGGCGCGTGCAATGCGCTCGCGAGTCCCAGTTCAGCTTGCGACTAATGGCCTTGTTCTCGATGGAGCCAGTGGTCAAGGCCCCGCGACGCGAGCGTGGAACAGTTGCGTCGGTTTGTATTACAAAGCGGGCGGCATTCCTTGGCGGCTTAGGGCTAACGGTCCGGAAACATGCTTCGTCGGAGTGAGCTTTCATCATCTTCAGACGACCAAACGTCATCTAGTCCACTCAAGCATCGCACAGGCTTTCTCAAATCAAGGAGAGGGTTTTGCATTGAGAGGGGGTAGCGTTGATTGGTCTGATGAGCAGGGCCGTGAAGTTCACCTTAGTAGTGAGCAGGCGGCACAATTGGCCGTGAACATCCTTGACGAATATCGAGACCGAACAGGCGGAATTCCATTACGTGTGGTGCTCCATAAGACTTCAATGTTCAGTGCCGCCGAGAGTCAGGGTTTCCGGGACGCGCTTTCGAGTGTTCCGGTTGTCGAGCTAATCAATTGGATGCCTACACAGTTTCGTCTCGTCAGGTTCGGCTCATATCCGCCAAACCGCGGCACCTTCTGCAGGGTCAATAACTCGAAAAGCTATATCTTTACCACCGGTTACATGCCAGAGCTGGGTACATATCCAGGACCTCACATTCCGGCACCGGCAGAACTCCGAAGCGATCTTCCTCAAGATTTGAGTGTCTCTGCGAGAGATATATTGGCGCTCAGTCGCATGAACTGGAACACGGCAGGCATCACTGGGGGAACTCCAGTTACGCTCGCGTTTGCACGGAAAGTCGGTGGCATTATGTCGGAGTTCGGTCAGAAAGGTGACGAAGAGCCTCTAACGTCCTTCAGATACTACATGTGAAGCACATAGAAGCGATTCGCATTGTGACGGGCGCTCTTTTCTCGGGATCACGAAGATCCAAGTTACGTATCTCTAAACTGGTCACATTCCGCACCGACCGGTTAAGAGTTCCTAGGTCTTTTGCGCCAAGTTGTCACGCGCCCCGGCACCGGCTAGCACACCCTCGCACCAAAAGTGTAGTTCTATAATGCAGTGATTCTGTTCGCTTCAAGAATTCTTTAGCACCCCGACCCCCACCCAACTCCTGCAGAGGTCCAAAACATGATTTTGGCTCTCGCCCCACTCCTCAATTGACGACTTCAGGCCAATGCACACATTGAGCAGTCGCTGAAGCGGAATAGATGGGATTAGTAACGAGAAAAGCCGCTCTCGTCATTGAGGTACCCCGCAGACCGCAAAAAAGGGGAATGGTGCAGGAAGGAGGAACGAGTCTGTTACAAAACTCAATCTCGCTTCGAAGGCTTCGTGAGGTCGGTTAGAACGCTCATCGCGCGCTCGAACGGCTTGCAATCGCCTGTCGCCGCATGAAGGATCAACGATCCTTGCACCCGCGAAATCCAATCCTCGGCGAACTGTCGCGCCTTCAACTCCGTCATGCCGCTTTCATGGGCAAGATGGGCAACGGCGTCAGTCCAATTAGCTGGATGCGTTCGCGGGTGTCGTGGCCGAGGCTCTTGCCGAGGATCGCGTGCATGTTGGCTTCAGCGCTCGAAACATCCGGCGAACGAGCAATCAAGGGGAAGAAATTGGGGGTGATGCCCAGGTTGCGCTCGTAGCACATCTTTACGAAATCATGGTGTACCACGCAGTTCCCGGCAAAGTGCAGAATCTTGAATCTGTCTTCGAGGGCGTCTCAGGATTACAGGACAAACACGGCCTGAAGGTGGTCGGATACTGGACTCCGAAATCCGAAGATCCTGCACGGCGAGACACCTTTGTGTACTTGCTCGATCATTCAGACAGGGCGACGGCAGAGAAGAACTGGCAGGCGCTCCATGCCGATCCTCTGTTCACGCCGTTCCGTCAGGCCGCTATCCCGCTGATCCGCCAGAAAGATAGCGAATATCTCGTGGATGCGGTGTACATGAGCTCTGCATTTTATTCATCATTCAAACGACGATCACGCTCCAGCGCTTCTTAGCCGCTATTGCGCGTCACGCTGGCGAGAAGCTCCTCATCGCTTAGCGTGGTTGCGTACTCCAGGACGGCATCAAGGAACTCCCGTGCATACCGTTCGATCGGACTGGTGTAGAGATACTCGCCAAGATTCATCAGTTCCAAGCGCTCAAGCCGGGCCTGAGCTCTCGGATGTGTGTCCATCTGCGAGCGAATGTTGAGCTGCGTGCCGAGCCGATCCCGCAGCAGCTCCCCGGCGCGTTGAATGAAATCCATGTAGAGGAACAGCAGGTACACGGAGCCGAGCGCCCGCTGGTAGTCGTGAAGGGACTCTACAACGTGCTCGACCTGACTTTCTGCTGGATCGGTTCGAGAGCTGTCGGTAACGCTACGAACCCGCTTGACCAACTTCGAGCGCATCAATCCGAGGGCAAAGGAATCCGCCGCGAATTCAAACTCGTGCCGAAGCACTGACACGTCCCGTCCAGCTTTCCGTTCCGCTTGGAGTCTTTGAGGGTGAGCGAGAGCGACGTGACCAAGCTCGTGCATCAGGACGAAATCCACTTGATCGTTGGTGAACCAATGAACCATCGTGCCGACCTTGTCCTCAAAAAGAATCAAAGAGGACTGCAAGAGCTTCGTAGCGGATATCTCCGACCAGAAGTGCAAGACGATCGGCGCGATCCCTTCCCAAGCCCGGCTCAGGCGGTTCGGTCCCGCCATCTCTCGCGTCGATTGGTAGTGCATCAAGTACCGGTTCAAATGCTTCAGGATCGGTTCGAGCGCATAGTTCATGCCAATGACGGGATCATTCTCCAAAGCGAAGGTGGTCGCATTGAACTTCGCCTTCTTCACCAGCGTGCAGGCGACACGGTCAAGCCCGAACCGTGAAACGTGCTCTGACGGCAGGTCACCCATCACCCTCAGGAACGCTAACCGTCCCCAGTACGGCAGAAGTGCTGTCGGCGAGGAAAATTGCTTCGCCAGGTCGAGCGCTGTTTGCACAAGAACTTGGTGAAGAACGTGGTCGTACGAGGCGGCAAAGCGGATGTCGTTATTGCTCGTAGGCGCCGGCCAACTGTACTGGAACAAAGATCGCAACGCCAAGAAGATCATCTCTTCCGGCCGGATCGGTTCGGCCGCATGCAATC
Organism: Granulicella tundricola MP5ACTX9; assembly: GCF_000178975.2. Classification (NCBI taxonomy): domain Bacteria; kingdom Pseudomonadati; phylum Acidobacteriota; class Terriglobia; order Terriglobales; family Acidobacteriaceae; genus Granulicella; species Granulicella tundricola. Next base: position 3,587,438 of record NC_015064.1, read on the forward strand.
CAGCAATGAACTCTCGTTGCGCTTTACTGAGCCCTTCGAAGGCGAGGTAATCGACGACCTGGAGCTGCTCCAAATCCATATACATGGTGGGCTTGGGGCCGCTTCCCATTACCTGATGAACTCTGAGGATCACCTGTCCCTGAATCTCGCTGAGCTCATCCCCTGGGACCACGGGGTTGCAAAGTTCAAAATCAGTCTGGAGCCATCGAGCGTAAGGGTTGTCTGTCATGGGCGATCCTGGTCCGCGGGTAGTCCTGTTGGTTCTCGTAAAGGCCAGTCATCTCGGAATCTGGTCGATCAGCGTTCGAGTCCAGACGTGTTTGCGAGATAGTCTGCAAGCCCTGCTAAGTCGGGAAATACAGAGAACATGTTGAGATTGGAGAGTTCTAAAAACTCAAGACAAGCAGGAATGAGTGCATTCGGAATCACTACCTTCTTGATAGCGGTGGGGAAGGCATCTTCAAGGGGGTCGATCTTGTCGTGATGTACCGTGAACATCCCTCGTTGCGCAAGCATCCGGTCGTTACTGAAGAGTGGCTCGATTGCAATGGGCGCAATCGGCGCAAACGGGTTGTGGTCCCAATAGATCTTACGGTAATCGAACTTGGCCTCATCTCGCGGCACGTGGTAAATGCTCGATATACCGCTCAAGCGGTTGAGCGCAATGGGATCAAGCAGATAGATCGCAGCGTCAGCCGACGGATGGTGGCTCTGATTGTAGGTAGCCGCAAAGAAGAGCGCGACGCCGAACGTTTCCGACCAATCGAGCAGCCTGGTAGGCACGCCATAGTGCTGCATGTCGAAGAGCGTCTCCCAGTCACTTTCTTTCCGTCGAAGGATGCGATCTGAAAATCGTTTGAAATCGCCGAAGAGCTGTTGCTCTTTATCCAGGCCGTTCTTGTATCTCAGAAGGCTTGCAAGCAAATAGAACTTCGAGTTGGGGTGACCGCGATACCAGAGCGTCTCGGGAGCTCCCAGTTGGTTCTTTGCTTCTCGAATTTGTCCGAGGAAATCGGTCCAGAGTGAAGAGGTGATATCGACCAAGGTAAACCTCCAATGCCGCCGTTGTGCTCGTGCCATCATAACGGGCGGCGTGCGCGATCTGTATTCGTCAACAGCTAGTATGCGGCGTATCAGCACTCGCTCGCCGTATCCTAAGATACGGTCGAGCGGAGACAATCCCGATGGCAAAATCCGATTTATCAAACCCTTCCATGGAAGCGGGTGAGAACGCTGCAGAAACCTTGGCACCGATGCGGAATCTCCTCGGCCATGTGAGTACGCTCGCGGAGCTCGAAACTCTGGTCGAGGGATTCCGCAAGGAACATCCCGAAGAGATGCTCCTTTTCCGGGGGCAGACGACTTGTTATCCGACCGTGCGGTCTGGACTCTCTCGACCGAAAGCACGCTATCAGCCTGATGTGGAGCAGGGGTTGGGTGCCATTATCGGCGGCATCCTCGGACATGACTCGGTTTCCATTCGCAACGTGCCATTCCGGCGGGCTGTGCTTCAGCATTACAGCGTGCAAACGCATTACATTGATCTGACTTCGGATATGGGCGTTGCCGCGTGGTTTGCCACGAGTACGCTCCGACCGCGCCGTGTTATCTACGCAGGCGCCCCTCTCCGCACCCTCGATCAGTCCTCGTACGAACGCCGTACGGAAGGGCTCGGCTACGTACTCCTGTTTGCCATTCCGAATGCTGACGAGTTGATCGCGAATCAGCGGCTGTTCGACATCTCAAACCTGGAGCCATTTCTACGTCCGGCGAGACAGAAAGCTTGGCTGATGTCAGATAGAGCGCCGCTACTGCCTGATCCGAATGACTTCTGGGCGGCGACGATCACGGTTGATTGTGGTCATTTTCAATCGGCTCTCTCGATGCAGCAACTCTTTCCGCCACCGGCTGAGGACAAAGGATATGCACGGTTGACGGATATCCCCTTTGTGGAGATACCGGATGAGTGGATGCGCAAAGAAGAGGAGCCACGCTCAGAAAAGAAGCTCAAGATCGACTTTGGGATGCGTGCTCTACCTGTGCCGGAGTACACGGCCCGCACCGACAAAGACGAGTTCGATCACAAGTGGTCCGACCGCACTTTATCCGAAGCGAAGCCGATGCAGATGTGGCCAGCCTGGAACTTCGAGCTGATAGATGAGATTTCCTCCATTTCTGGAAACGTCGCAAATGCGACGAAGCTCACTCTGTCACCTCGCGCGCAAAGGATCTTGCATGATCCGGGGCATAACATTCCGCTGCGATGGCCGAACCTTGGCACCGACGAACTGCTCTTCACCTTCGCGCAATTTGGGCATGACAAGGTATGCGATATCGAGTATCCGTATCATGGCGTTTGGCTGCATCGGGACAAAGAGCTTGTGATCGAGCATCCGATGACGGCAGACGAAGATGTCATGAACGTACACGCCGGGCATGTCTTCGAGTTCATCGGCCAAGACTTGCAGCGTCACGACATAGGGACATCCTGCAAGTGCGGTGAGCCGGAGGGGCACGAGGCTCGGGTTCGGGCGATGCTGCGACTGTCTGCACTGGTCGAGATTGAGGTGCTGAGTATGATTCCGCACCCGCTGAATTTTTCTAACTGGTACTTTGTGCTGTAACCAAGCGAGAACATCGCCAGGGTGCAGGGCCAACCGCCACTCTGATGAGAGCAGTCGTGAGTGAAGAGGCGATTAGACGCGCTCTTGCACTTTCAAGCGCCGCAGGCAGCAAAGGGGGATCGTGCAGGAAGGGGGAACGTCTTCCTGCCGCGCAGCCGGCGAACGGGGCCGGTCACAGCGGGAAGAGAGTCTGGGAGAAACCGAAGGGGTGTCTCCCAGCGCAATTTACGCGTAAACACAAAGCGGCCTCGGACGAATCCGAGGCCGCAATATTTGGAAACTACGCTGCTCTTTGAGACTCGGCGGATTTCTTGACTTTGACTGACTTCATGGCCGATGCCTTGACCAGCGAAGAGGGCGAAGACGGCGTCTTCTTCGGCTTGGCTGGCTTGGGAGCGAAGAGGGCTTCGGCTTCGCTCAGTGTGTCGTTTTGACCTTCGCGAGGAATTTCAAGGTTGTCCGCTAGGACAAGACGCAGGGCGAAGCTAATGAGCTTGTCGTCCGCCGTGTTGGCGAGCGCGGCCAGCACGACCTCATCGTCACCCTGTTCCGTGTCCTCCTCTCCGCTTGCGAAGTGGTGAGCGACCTCTTCGTGGAGTTGATAAGCCATGTTTTCGACGATCAGACGCAAGAACAGACGAAGCTGTTCCTGGCTGAAAGACGTTGGCGCGGTCTCAACGATGCGCTCGAAGGTCGCAGCCCGCGCCTTGCGCAGTTTCTCGCGGCGGGCTTGCTCGGCTTCGTACTCCTTCTGTTGACGTTCGAACTCGGCCTTGCGCTCGTCTTCCTTGCGCTGTTGTTCTGCCTTGTATTCCGCCATGCGCTGTTCGTGTTCGGCCTTTCTCTGTGCGGCTTCTTCCTCCGTCTCCTGTTCCGGCGCTTCTGCCATGACCGGGGGCGGCTCCACGTCTTCTTCTTCGGTGTGGTGCGCTTGGTTGGTATGCACTGGGCATTCGGCGTCAAGGCAGACCGTGACCGTGCGCCCAACGTTCTTGCCAAACACGATGATGGCAGCCTTCGCGCTTGGGCATGGCGGCTCCGTGTCCGGGTTATCCGGTTCCGCAAGTTCGCGGTACTGATTCTTGTTGAGGGTGCCGGGGCGCTGTTCCTTGGAAGAGCGCCACGCGGTTTCGATCTGCACTAACTCAGGCCGCGCTGCAACTTCGCGGTCGATGTGCGCTGTCACCTTGGCTTGAAAGCAGGCACCATCCAAACACTGGTCACCCTGCACGTCCGCAAATAGACTCGTGTTGAAGCCGCTGCCACGGGGACAGGCGACGCAAGCCCCGGCCTCTGGTTTCAGGGTCGTGTCTTCGCGGTCAAACGGTGCTTCCGCAAGGTTGAGGTAGAGATTGGACTGAATCCACGCGCTGAGGTGTTTGGCTGGAAGCAGGTGCGCTTCCTTGTCCTGCCAGTCTTTGCGCCAGCAGTTCTCGAACGCATCGGCCTGATGCTCCTGCGGTAGACGGGCGATGAGGTTGGCATGGCTGGCGGTGATGCGCTCCTCCACGAACGCCTCGGCCACCTTGGGAATGAGTTGCAAGAGACTGAGCCTCGCATAGATGTGACTCGTACTCTTGCCCGACTTCTCGACAAGAGCAGCCACGTCGTAGCCCGGAACGTCGAGCAATCGTTGAAAGCCCTGCGCCTCCTCGTACGGGTGAATGTCGACACGCTGCGAGTTCTCGACCAATTGCCACTCGACGGCCTCGGCGTCGTTCAGCTCCTTGATGTGGGCGGGAACGGAGAACTCCTCAGCCAAGAGCGAGGTGCGGTAACGCCTTGCTCCAGCGACCACTTCAAAGCCGTTTTCCTTGGGGCGAACGACGATGGGCTGAATCAGGCCGTGATGTTTGATGGAGGCCGCAAGCTCCTCCAACTTGACTTGGTCGAACGTCTGGCGTGGGTTGGTCTTGGACTCGAAAATCTGGTCGATGGCGATGTATTGAAACGGGCTGCTGTCTTGCATGAGGGTGCCCTCCTTTGGGCTGTTTAGGTTGGGGTCGTGAAGCGCACACGCTGCCCTGTATCCGCTCCGTAGGCGGGAAACTTGGGTTAGGGGCGCTGCCGCTCGAAAGCTTCTAAAAAGCGCTGTTCTCGAAGGTTCTTGTTCCAAAGCTTGGCGAACTTCTCGTGCTGGTCGTGGAGTTCAGAGTTGTGGACATACATGCCGCACTGAATGAAACGACTCCATTGCTCGACGGCAACGTAGTCATTGCGCCAGTAGTAGGGGTTAAGGTGCGCTCCCCCGGCGAGTCCGAGCTCGAAACACATCTCGGGGTCACGCATCGCGTCGCCGTTCTGTTCCCCGTAGTGGCAAACAGAGAGTGCGGGGAGACCGCACGGTCCGGACTCGTCCACGGCTTCAATGACTAAGGCCATATAGGGCGGGTTCTCGATGTGCAGATGGAGGCCGTGGTTCCAGCCTCCGGCTGTTTTGAGGATGCGAAGGATGGTGTCCATCACGCAGCCTCCTGCAGTTCCGGCTCTTCCTCCTGCTGCTGTGGTGTCTCCTCGCTGGCTACGGCTGGTTCCAAAGCCCCAAGGATGACGCTGGCGGTCTGCTGAATGACTTCCAAGCTCTCGGCCAAGAGCGAGGCGTTGCCGTGGTAAAGCTGGATGTAGTCAGCGGAAGCGGTTCTGTTCACGAGGCCAACGGCTTTGCCGACCACAAAGGCCACGGCTTCGGCCTCTGTCTCTCGCACGGTCTTGGTGGTCGCGGTGCGACGTTCGGCCTTATGCAACATCTCATGCGCGGTTTCGTGAACGAGGGTCGAAAACTCTTCGGCCTTGCTCTGTCCGGGAAGAATGGCGATGCGTCCGCCGTAGCTCATGCCGAGCGCGGGGGCAATCTTCGGGTTGTAGACAAGCTGGATGCCCTGGCCCTTGATGAAAGCGGCAAGGCGCTCAATGTTCTCGCCGGGGTCGCCAGAAACTTCGTGCATCGCCGGAAGGTCAACACCGTTGGTCTGCGAGATATCGAAGACGTATGCATTACGGAATCCAACCAGTACACGCTCATTCTGTTTGGTGATGTCCTTCTGGGCTTCCTCGCCCTTCTTGCGGCGAACGCCGACGATGGGGGCAAGAATGCGGATGCCCTTGGCTCCTGCGTTGACGCTGCGGCCAAGGTTTTTCCATGCCCAGAAACCAGCCACGCGTGTCGCGGTAGGCATCTGCCGCGCGATCTCCAGAACGTTGCCGAAGCTGTAGCTGTGGAAACGGCTCATGGCGGTGAGGTAATCGGTGAGGGCTTCGGAGTGTCCTGCCTCTAACTGCTCATTCAAGAGCTTGACGTTGGCGGCGATGAGTTCCTGCTTGGTGGTGGGCTTCTTGCTGTCGATGGCGGTGGTGGTCATGGTGTCTCTCCTTTGCGGTTGCTGTTGCCGTTGCAGGTCCGCGTTGAAACGCGGCATGTACATGCCGAACGCCACCTGGCGAAGGCGGGGGTAGCAAGGCGCAAGGGGAGGGGTATCTCCCATCCTTGGAGGGGAGCCAAAGGCGGAACGGAAAGGACGAGCGGAGCGAAGGTCTGCACAAGCGCAGCGCGGAAGACTGGGGAAACCCCTTGCGCCGCGCGATTGGGGCAGAGCCCCTTAGCGAGGTTTGGTTACCGCATCCGTGCGCGCCAGCGCACAAGACATGTCAGGGTGGGCGTTGCGGGCGGGAACGGCCCGCTGAGGAGGGTGGCGGAGGACGCGTCAGCGGCTAGAGACAGGGAGGACACCTCCTCCCACAGAGGAAGATCGTCACTGCGTTTTGATACATCCAGATGCTCCGCAAAGCGAGCTATGTATCACCTCTACGAAGCGAGTGGCGACTACCCCGATGTGGTGTTTTGAAGCGCCTAGACGAAAAATGTGGGAACACATGCGGAAAAGCATTGTCCTCGTCTCAGGCGGGAAAGATTTGGGTGATCCGCGAGCCATCAACTTGCTTCGCACCTAGCCCTTTGAACTTTGGGAACGTCGGGTGGCGCGGGGTGTTCGAGATGTTGCGATTGCGTTTTGCTGGTTGAGGACTTCTATCAAATCCGGTAAGAGGCTGCTCGGCGGAGACCGCCCGCGGCTGGGATCACATTGCTGACGCGATGAAAATGCACGGCCGTAAGATTCGCTACATTAGCGTCGATGTCGTCCGCCAGAGGACTTCGAAACGCGACGTGGAGATCCCGCGACTTTCTTCGACCTATAGGAGCGTCGAGCTCGCGCTGGAGAATCTCGATTCGTTGCTAGATGACGGAATCATGCCGGAGGTAAGCGCCATCGGAACCGTGAAGGATGGGTACGGGGTCCAAGCCGTTCAGAACCTTGCAAATCCCTTGCTTGAAACCGACGCGAAGTTAATGACGACGAGATCCTAAGGTCCCATCGGACAGCCTTGAGCAGGAACAGACACGAAGAAACACCTTTGTGCACGCATCAAGTCGAGGCATGCATTCTCATTAGGCAGTGAGCACGCATTGAAGAAAAGGAGGAGTGGGTTGGCACTCAGCATAGCGATCGTCGGGGCCGGGGGAGCCGTCGGTTCCGCCCTACTCATGCACCTGCTGAAGAGTTCGACTCTGCAGGCAGGTGACGAAGTAGTTCTCCTCGGTCGTGGCACACCGGAAAGCAGCGGACGACTCTTTGCGATCCGCATGGATCTGCTAGATGCCTTCGACGAGTCTGCGATTCGTATATCAGTTTGCGAATCGATCGGAGACTTAAAGGCTGATGTTGTTATCATCGCTGCCGGCTACACCATTTCCCCTTCGCGTCGGACACGGCGAGACCTCGCCGCATCCAATCAGCCGCTCTTCCAGTCTTTAGCTGCGAAGCTAAGCCGAACTGTTCCCAACGCCTTATTCCTAATTGTCAGCAATCCTGTTGAGTTAGCGGTCGGGATCTTTGCAGCGCACATGGAACCGCAGCGAGTCATCGGAATCGGAGCGCAACAAGATTCGTTGCGCTTTGCTCGGGCGATTGCGTCCCAAATTGGAGTGCATCGTTCCAAGGTGAGGGCCAGTGTTCTAGGTGAACATGGCCAGGCAATGGTTCCCTTGTGGAGTTCCGTTCATCTGACTCTGGACGAGCCGGAGACCGCATCGCGGCTAGCTGCACTCATAGAACGCTTCGAGAACAGCGACACGCGAAGCGAGGTCAATCGAACTCGAGACACACTCGAAAGCCTTCTGGCCGACCACCAGCTCGCGGCAGCTTATGAAGTCATGGAGCACGTATCACCTAGTACCCGAATCATGCTCGAGCCGTTCATCACGCATTCACAAATACATTCAACTCCAAACGCTACCGCAAACGCGACTCTAGAGATTCTCGGCGCTGCGCTTATGGCAGATGGGCGTCGAGTGCACGGTCAAGTGCAACTGCATGGTCAGTTCCAAGGTATTAAGGGAGTCTGCGGAGTTCCTCTTGAAGTGCGACTTACAGGTTGGCAAGTGAGTTCGCAGTTGCGGCTCACCGCCTCCGAAATTGCCGATCTACACGCGGCCGCTGAGGCGATTGAAGTGGCAATACAGGAATCTAGAAAGACAGAGTGCGAACTTCTCACTCACAAACGGTAAACAGTGAAAAAGAACTCATCGAAGAATTCTATTCCGGTGCGCCTCTTGGGGTGCATGGAGGAATACGTTTGGCTGCTTGAGCAGCATTCAACTCGTATGGCAATCGTCTGCGCCGAGGTTGAAGGCTCAACCACTCTAGCGGATTGGCAGCACGCGCTGCGGTTGTTAGAAATGAAGTACGATGTCCTCTCCACGCGCGTTAAGGCATCGGACGGCGTTCGGCCCTTCTTTTGCAAAGCTGAGGCCGAAGGTATCCCCTTGCATCACCGGCCACTGACACCGACGTCAGACATTTTGACGGAGTGCAGGGAAGTTATGAAGACGGGTTTCGGGGACGGCGGCGGGCCCCCTCTGCGCGTGACACTGCTTCTCGGAGCAAACAGGGCCGCAGCCATATTCTCCGGGCACCACGCCTTCTTCGATGGCATCGGTTTGATGAACCTGATCCGAGACACTCTCTCATTTCTTACGACTAACAATGAACCCTCCACACAAGAGCAGAGCCCTTCTGTGGATATGCTCGTCGGTCTTGATGTAGGTTCCGACTTCCTACCTCGAAACGACGGGAGTACCGAGTCCAGAACCGCCCCCTCAGATGTGAAGTCAGCTTCTGTTACTTCAGACGTACCCCAGATAGGGCGAATCGAGCTCTCCACTGAGCTTACGAGAGCGATAGTGGTGCGAGCTCGCGAGCATGACACCACCGCAAACGGAGTGATCATGGCATCCGCCCTCTCGGTAGGACGGGCCATAGGAGAGCCGTGGATGAAGAACAACGTGACATGCGTTGTACCGGTGAATGTTCGCCCCCTGTTCCATCGAGAACAAGCCGAGGGTATCGTTTTCGGGCAAAAGCGATTTGTCTTTAACCTGCTGCGGCCGCCTGAATTTTGGGACATCGCTCGCTCCGTCAGTACGGGGGTAAAAGAAGTTCGAACACGAGCCGGTCTCTTGGCAAACCTCCAGCCTCTTCATGACTTTCTAGCGAGTCAGCGGACTGTTGAGGAAGCCGTAGCTCTTGCAAGCGCTCACACCCACGACCTGATGATTTCCAACTTTGGAACTTTCGAGGAACCTACCCAGTTCGGACAAGTTCGGCTGCGATCGTTGATCCCGGTAGTCAATAGCGGCGACGAGAACACGCAAACGCTCATGGTCGCAACAACTGCGGATATCATGACCATCGTTCTGGTGAGCCCGAACCCACTTCCAGGGTATCTCGAGAACCTGCAGTCGCATTTGATAAAGACGTGTTTGTAGCTTCGCTAGCACGCACGTATCAAGGTCCGACCGCTCGAAGTTTTCCGGTTCACTTCTGAAGGTGATGTGAATATTCTGCTGGCCTAAGTGTTCCTACGGCTAGTCCTAACAAGTAAGGGGAGAAAGCAGCATGAGTTCAGGTATTCGAGCGGTAATTGATCAAACGTATGGCGCAAGGAAAGCAAGGGCGGTAGCTGAATGACGATCCGATCCCTTGCACTGTACGCTTGCATCGCCGCTATTCCATGTGTTTCGCTGGCACAGCAGCAGCACCACCATAGCGGCGAAGGCATTTCGCAAGAAGCTCTAGTGAAAGTCGGTACGGTTCACTTTCCGATCTCATGCAGCGCGCATGTTCAGATTCCGTTTGAACGTGGTGTCGCTATGCTTCACTCCTTCTGGTACGAAGAGGCTCGGAAGCAGTTTGCTGCTGTAGCCTCCTCGGATCCCTCCTGCGCCATGGCACAATGGGGTCTTGCTATGACCGAATGGCGCCCGTTTTGGGACGGCATGCCCGAGGAAAGGCGGAAGGCTGGTATCGAAGAGATTGACAAAGCGGCATCGCTTGACCCCAAGACCGACCGTGAACGCCGCTACATCGCCGCATTACGCGATTATTTGCATTCGGACCCCACGCAAAACGTTGTCGCTGTCCGCAAATATGCGGACGCTATGGGCGAACTTCACACAGCGGATCCGAGCGACGTGGAAGCGTTTGCTTTTTACGGTCTGGGTCTCTCGGCAGCGGCCTCCCTGGATCCAAAGGATCCAATTGCTTCCGATCGCGAGGCCTTGGCCGTACTAATGCCGGGATTCAAAGCACACCCCGACCACCCCGGATTCGCACACTACATCATTCATACCTGCGATAACCCTCAACTTGCCCGGGAGGCGCTGCCCGCTGCCGAGAAGTATGCGGCAATCGCTCCCGCATCGGCACATGCCCTCCACATGCCTGGCCATATTTTCGCGCGGCTCGGTATGTGGAAGGAAGACATCGCGGTCAATCGCGCTTCAGTACGAGCTTCTGAACTGGCCGCGAAAGAGCACCTCGATGGAGTCTCCCATGAGATGCACGCGTATGAGTTCTTGCTTTATGCCTATCTGCAAGAGGGCGACGACACGCATGCACGAGAGATTGTTCAGGATGTCAGCCCGATGATTCGGCATCTGGCAGCGATACCGGGAATCCAGAATGACGGGATGTACCTGTTCACCTCTTACATGCAGGTTGAATTTCCCTCCATCTACCATCTGGAGCGCCACGAGTGGAATGACGTGCTGGCGATTGCCGAACCAGCGCATCCACTGGTGTCCTCGCGATATTTTCTTTTCTGGGCTCAGGCCATTGCTGCGGGCCATCTGCGCGATGCCAGCGCGGCTGATCAGGCCCTCGCGAATGCGCAATCGATCTACAAGGCCGTCGCCGCTGAGGGGTCGCCGATCTCGGCGGAGATCCATGCAACGTTCCTGACGATGAAGGCATGGCAAGACTACGCGCATCATCGCGATGCGGAAGCTCTTGCGCAGCTCTCGGCATCGGCTGACGAGCAGGATCGGGTAGGCCAAGCCGAAGTGGACATCCCGGCGCGCGAGATGTATGCAGACATGCTGCTTGCAGATGGGCGCCCTGCTGAGGCCTTGAATGAATATAAGATCGCCTTGCATTTGAGTCCTAATCGTTTCAACGGCCTAGCTGGCGCAGCCCGAGCTGCAGCAGAGGTTGGTCATCTGGACGAGGCTCGCACTTTCTATGGCTCGCTACTGCGCCTCACCGACGATGGACACGCGTCAGGCCGACCCGAAGTCAGTCGAGCGAAAGCATTCCTTAATCAGCAAGACAAATGACTTGGTTAAGCGTCGCAGCACGCTTCAATGAATGGCTGGTTCGTTGGATCCTTGGTCGTAGCTTACATAAGCTACGGACCAAGATGCTTTTACAAAGCGGCTCAGCATCTCCGCCGATCGCACTCGCTCGACGATCGGTGTCCACCTTCTGCCGAAGGTGCTAGCAAGACTCCCGTCACCCGCGCTCGCGGACTCGAAGGCCGGCTCGCCGTTCGAGAAGCTAGGAGCTGACAAATCAAGAGCGCGCTCTATGCGTTGCAGGTATAGGCAAAGCTGCTCGATCATTCCCTGCCGGATAAAGCTTTGCGAAACGATTTAGCTGACGGACTGGCGTTTGCCGCATGCTAACTAAGAGTTTCCCGACTCCGAAAGACAGGTGATGCAGGATGTTGCCGCACAATAATCAGAGCCTAATGGCTCGTCGTCTACCGCGACTAAAGCTCTCGATAGTGGGTGCAGCCTGCCCAAAGCGACATGCGCCACGAGGTCATGGAGGTACTCGGAAACCACCTCACAACGGCCCCGGCCGCAGTCTTGGCAGGGCGTCGGACAGCGTCCTCCGAGGCCTTCGCCAAAGAGAACGATCTTCACCGCCAAGCGACATGGAATACCGCCCGCGCCAGCGCGGTCTGGTTTGCCTCTACTTCTGCAGCAAAGTCTTGTTTCTTCATTATCGTGTCACTTCGTCCTCTCTCGGTAGAACTGTTCTGTTATCCACTGCGTAGCAGCACTTACATGCGACCGCACCGATCAGCCGGGTGCCGCACGTTGACATTCACTTCAGATTCGCGCGCTGCCAATAATGACGGTCATGCGGCACGTGCACAGGTGATGATCGGGGTCTGTGCAACCGAACAACATGACAGAGATCGCTGCGCAAATCTGTTTAGCTTGATGTTCCACAACTCTCCTAACGGCGCGGCGGCCGTTGTTTGCCCTGCGAGGATAGGCATTCTGCTTCCCTAGAAACACCGATCCGATCTCGGACAGGCTCAACCCGTAGCCAGCCGTTCTGGTGCATCCTGGCAGCAGATAGGCCGCTGCCACGACGATGATGACGATCTCACACATGCGTACCTCCTTCGGGCTCTACGCCAGCTGACACAACCTTAAGCCTGCCTTCGGCTCATCTGCTGCTACCGCGATTGGAACGCCGCAAGAAGGAGGATGCGTGCTCAATGCTGCGGGACCGTGTCCATACATCTGCAAGAACCCCGAGAGATTGGAACAAGCGTGGCAGTGTAGATCGGATCCCATTCCTGACGCCAAGTGCACCTCGCTTCTCCCTTGGCTCTCTTGGAGCCAATGTCCGCTGGCCGAATCCACGTTTGCAGTTGCGGTTGGCCCCAGTTTCTGCTGCTTGCTCTGAATCCTCTGTGGCTCCTTCTCTACATTCGGAATAGAAACAGATACATCGCAGGAAGATTGGGCACGCTCCTACTGATAGCCAGACGTCCATAGGAAACAGCTCTTGCGCGAGCTTTACGGCTTCGATGTGGCTAGACGATCCAGCTGCCAAGCCGTGCTCGTCTCAAAGCAAAGGACTTCTCGAACAGACGCTCTATGGACACTTCTCCCTGCTGCTTGGCTCCAAAACCGTCCGAGGTTCATGGCCGGTGCTGAACTTGAACAGCTCATCCCAGCGTGACATCTCTCCCGAGTGCCGAACAAGACAGGTCGCCGTCGCTTCAATAGCTATCAGGGGTAGATCTCGAACACTAGCCAGTAAACCCGGGGGCAACAGCTTATGATTCGACCCGCTACGAAGTTAGCCACATCATTATTTGTGGCTTTCCACCTCTGCGTCATGACGCTCTTTGCCCTACCCATGAGCGGCAACTGGGTCGAGAGAATACGGGTCTATGTGAGTCCGTACATGCTCGCAATTGGTATGAACGAAACCTGGAATACGTTCGCTCCCAACCCGAAATCGGCAGAGCAATTTATGAAAGCCGTCGTGGTGACCTTGCGAGGCAAAACAGAGGTCTATCAGTTTCCTCGAATGGAAGACTTGTCGTATGCGGATCGCTACCGCATGGAACGCTTTAGGAAGTTTGAGGAGAGTGTGGTTTGCGGGGATTGTAACGGACTATGGCCGGATGTCGGGCGCTATGTAGCACGCCGATCCGGAACTCCGATGGACCCCCCGGACAGGGTGGTGTTGGTGAAGTTCGAGTCGGCCATCGATCCAAATCATGGACTCCTGGGTGAAGACGAGCATGCCGTACCAACGGTGTTGGGCGAGCTTTCCGTGCAGCCTGAGGATTTACAGTGAAAATGCAGGATCTCCGCCGGAAAGCCGACGCTTTCTTCTTTCAACCCATTTCGCCCTATCCGCTCGCTGCATACCGAATCCTATTCGGCACTTGCGTTGCCACCACTCTGCTATTGCTCCACCGAGACTGGATGGCGTGGTTCGGCATGCATGGCTGGGTAAGCCCAGAGACAATTCACAAGGCGGAAAGCGGATTCCGACTGAATGCCTTTGACCTCTTGCCGAACGATGATGGATGGGTCCGCCTCTGCTTCTGGATCTTTCTGTCCGCTTCACTCGCTTTGGTTCTTGGATTTTGCTCCAGGCTTAGCAGCGCTATCGTGTTCCTCGCGCTCAATGCCCTCAACCAGCGCATGCCGCTCATCTTGCACGGAGGGGACACCTTCCTGCGAGCCGCCGCCTTCTTCCTCGTCTTCTGTCCTTCGGGTATGGTGTGGTCTGTGGACGCGCTGATTCGGAAGCGACGCCACATATTACGACCGATTACCATCAAACCTTGGGCTCAACGACTGATCCAGTATCAGCTGGTCCTCATCTATCTTTCGTCTTTCCTATGGAAGATCAAAGGCGAACCTTGGCGAAGCGGGACAGCACTTTTCTATGTCTGGCATCTTCGGGAACTCCAGCGGTTCCCAGTTCCAAGCCTATTTCACAACAGCGCAGCCGTTCACATCGAGAGTTGGTCCGTTCTCGTTTTCGAACTTGCATTTCCGCTCTTGATTTGGCTTAAGCGTTTCCGTGTCTCTCTGTTGACCATAGGCATACTCTTCCATCTCACGCTGGAATACGCACTTAACATCCCGATGTTCCAGTGGGACATGCTTTCTGCCTATGTACTCTTTGTCGATCCATACGCGCTCGAAAGAGGGATTCGGCACTTCTTCAAGGTATGGAAGCGAAGACAAGTCGGCACCGCTTAGCGGGTGCAGCGCTTGATCCTAGGAGGTGTTGATCCTGAGAGCCGTGTGCGCCGCGTAGGTTTTGCGATTCCTATGTTACGTACTCTTGCCACGCATAACGACACTTTTGCTTGTTCCGAATCTCTGAGCTCTTCACACCTCGCTCACTTCTTGAGTAGAGTCGAGTAAAGCAATCGCGGATCGATCGCGAACAACCCTGTCGCTAGACTTCATCGCGCTCTTTCACCCAACCTGGAGAGGCGCTGTTCAACTGACACCGTCATCCAGCCTAGGAAGGTAATGCGTGAAGGCGCATCCGAGCGGATGTACGTGCAATAGACGGATGATTACGGGAGAAGCTCTCACGCATGACGGTCTGCGCCCAGGAGACACGACTGTGCCACAACTTGATCGACAGATTTCGATCGCATGGATGCAGCGGTCCGGATACGCAGACGACTTCACTCTGTGCATTGATCGGCGCGCGCGTGTTGATGCTTGCGGTCGGCAGGAGAGTCCCTGCATCAACGTAGTCTTCAGAGTACATAACGGCTCAAGCTGAGTCATCCCGCTATCTTGGCCGGGTGATGTAGATCACTGTGGCACAGAGACACCAGCGGAGTCAGCCACGATCGCACCATTGTTCGCGGAATAGACGATGAGAGTGTTGAATTGAGCGTCGTCGGAACACTTTGAAAAATCGAGGTGTACCGGGACTGTCAGTTGTCCATGCTGGGGGATCGACCCGGCCATCAAAGGCAGTGCACTGAGCACTTTCGGTTGGCAGGTTTCTTTTCCGCTTGATTGTGTGCGGGCAAGAATATTGATCTGTGGATTCAATGCAGTCTGGTACCCAGAGTTGACGATCTGCAGCGTCCACACTCGATCGTTCTCTGGCCCATTTTTCCCCACCAGTGAAGCGACCAGGCTACTCGACCCAATAGGGGGGGGCACGGCAATCCGGTCTAAAGCTGGTGCATCGAAGTCGTGGCTTGTGAACCGAAGTTCGTTCTTACCATCCTTCAAAACGACTGGGACCACGGTGGTCGATGGCGTAACCTTACTCGATCCGTTTAGATCGATGTTGATCTCTTTACCGCCATTGATGGTCAATAACACCGAATGCTGGCTGGCAGTTACAAAATCAATCTCAAGCTCATAGACTCCGCCTGACGGTGCATTGACGTTTGGGAAGGTCACGGCGTTCTCATCATTCTGCTCAATGCTTGAGACTTGAGCTCCGCCGGAGCACATCAGGCAGGAAGATGCGGTTTCAGTTCCTGACAATCGCGCCAACTCCGCTTCATAGGACCTGGAAGATGGCGAGCCCACAAGGCTGCCGCTCCCAACCGAGATACGGTCCAGATCGGGTGCAACGCCTGAGGCATTGCCGAATCGAATTGAGTTGTAGCCCGTCTTTAGCTCAAGGGGAAGGAAGGAGCTTGACGGCTGATTGGCACTCCCTCCGCTTACCTTAAGCGCCTGGGGTTCTCCATCGTTGACTTGGAAGATCAGATCACTGCTTCCGCTGGCTACCGGGTCTATCTCGACGCGGTAGATACCAGCCCTTTCGGTATAGATGTTGTTGAGAGTCAAGGTATTTTCGATGCCTAGTCCGAGCTTCACGACTTTGTTGCCATCCGAACAAGGCTTACACGCTAAGAACTGCGTGGAGCCTTGCGCGAGGCCGAATTCTGCCTCATAGCGCGCTGTGCCTGCAGGCGCGACAACTCCCTTGGATTCAACTTTCAAGAGGCGTGCGCTGTGCCCCAATACAACTGTCCTGAAGCCTTGGTCAAAGCCCCCAAGATCGGTGTGAGACCAAAGGTCTCGGACGTTTGGGGACGTCAGGAAGCCGATCGTATTCCAATCGATTGAGACGGGGGTCGGAAACGCATTCAAGTTGAACAGGGCGACGTTAAAGCTACCGTCGTCTTGCTTGGCGACCCACACCGGTGTCATGCCCCCGACTACTTATGCGGCAGGCCGTCCGGATTGGTCCACTGCGAGCACTTCGTCATTGGTGAGTCGCTGTCGGCTTACTTGGTCCAAGGCGATCAGGTCGCCACCTAGGTACATGGGCGCGTTTGCCATCGCCCAAAAGGTGATTAGGGACTCCTGTTCCGCGGGACTTAGTCCGCCCGTAGCGGAGTCTCCTATAACTAAGGGACCAAGATCGTTCCACCCCGTCAGAGGACCTGCCGTATTCTGCCAAGACACCAGGTCATAAAGCTTCTGGGAACTCAGTGGCCAGTTGGTGATCGTGGGGCAGCTGCCCGCGCATTCAAGGTTGCCTGCGATACGACGAGCGTTGGCATAACGCTCCCAAGTTGGCAGATAATCCTGATCCAGAGCAGATGAGACCGTAAACCATATCGGTCGACCGTTCTGGGTGATCGCCGTGCCCCAGGCGGCCACATCAGCCTGATTGTCGACAGACTGATTGAGGGTCGAGGGTCCGACGCCATCGAGCACAACCGCGTCCACGCCCCACGCGGCAAACAAACTCAAGATTGAGGAGACGTATTCTTGTGCACCGGATCTTGTGTAGTCGATTTTGTAGTCGGGCAGAGACGAAGTTGCGACAGAGGCCACGCAATTCGTAGTCGAGACACATCGGCTCGAAACGAGCGACGTGGAGGTTTGGGCCTGATTGCCGACTGGAGTATTTGAACTCGACGTGGTCCCACTGGGTGGAGAAAGGGTGTTCCCGATGGCGTATGGGACGGCCAGAATGTCCTTGAGGTGGTACGTAGTATCGAGGATCTGCGCGTTCGATGAGACGGCAGCCTGCGGCACTCCTGGACTCCATGTGATACCTACTTGCTGCCCATTTGAATGGATGTGCCTGATTAACGCCTGAATATCAGGGAATCGAGACGTATCAGGAAGGGGGCGTCCATTCGAGTCAAAGCTTCCTTGCCACCCGGAGTCGATATTGATGTAGGTGAACCCATGAATGCCCAAACCGGAAGATTGGAGGGCATCTGATTGCGCCGCGATGTTGGCCTGCGTCAGGAAGCTGCTTGAAAGAGATTGCTGACTGGAACTGCTCCATCCGAGATACGGCTTCTGTCCGATCCCGGGCGTCTGAGTGGCCGCTGGGACGCTCGACATCAGAAACAATAACGCAGCGGCCAAACTCCAGGGCCGGCTAAAATTATCTTTCAAAGTGAACGACATCGCGATCATAAATTCCTCTGCAGCCAGTCCCGTACTGGATCCTAAATAGTTGCGGCTGTGTGTTTCGTTTCAGCTGCAGGCCGCCCGGCCAGCCGGATTGACGCGACACAAACTTTTGGGACTCGCCAATTCGTTGTTCCGGGCCATCGATTGGACTTCGCCTCTCTTCAGAATGTGAGCCTTGAGCTAGATTAACTTTCCGCGCACGAACAGAGAATGGTTTAGGGCTTGCAGTTTGTCGACAGCCTATACAGAAGTTGTGGCTACCGCTATCTCGATTGAAACGGCGCTTTATCGGGTCCTTGGGATATAGGCGCGTCCAGCGCTGCGCCCATCAAGAGAATCTCATTCCACGCTTTTTTATCCGGCTAATAACGTGATTTCATCTGATCCCACATTCGATATCTGGTGGTGGCGGGCGAGGAGATCGGAACTGAGTCCACCGTTCAGGAGAGGAACCGGACGTTTGGTGATGCGAATGTAGTCTGGACTTCCGTTGTCCCACGTTTCCACGCTAGGCCACTTCGTATAGAGGCTTCACGCGCGGCCAGCTACACTTACTCTCCACAGCCATCGCCAACCTTCCGAGTGAGGTAAGGCATTCGCAGCCATCGAGGAAGTACTTCAGCTCCTCCCGTGGAGGAGCTGAAGCACCAAAGTGGAAACCTTAGCCCAGCTTTGCGATCTGCAAAGGATCGCCGAAGTAGACCTCTAGGCGACGGAATTGAATGCGCCAGCCTTCGGGAGTGCGAACGAGTTCATCATGGAAGGCGCCCGAGGCATTGTAGTGAACGTTGAAATTGTTCTCCTTCTTGCCGCGGTGTGTCGCGAAGAAGTCGGTTCGCGCCTTCGCGGTGTCCCCAGTGAGTGTCACGATCGGCAGACTCAACATGTGCTGCCAGTTGGAGAAGCCGCTCATGCTGCCAGGCGTCGCCCCATCTCCGCGCATCCACTTGGCGAGGTCACGGTAGGAACCCTTCGTTCCGCCTGCGGCGCTGTAGTCGACCGTGCCGTCCTTGGCGAAGGTGTTATCCCATTGTTCCAAGATGTTGGAATCCTCGCCTTGGTGAGCGTCTTGTCCCTGCGAGTAACGCGAGATGGTGTCTTGAATCTCTTGACGATCCAAAAGCTGCTGAAGAAGAAGTTCGGTGTTCTTGGTGTTTTCCATTGTGGTGATTCCTTCCTGTTGATGGATTTGAGAATCGGTTGAGTCCAGACGACAAGCGAGTCTGAGCACCGCATCACTTACAGGGTGGCCACCCGTCACTGATAAGATTAGGTTTTTGGTATACAAAGCACAAGAACTTACTAAAAGGTGTAATACTCACCAAAAGGTAACCATGAAAGCTAAAGATGCGGCACTTTCTCGTGCGTGTTCCGCGCAAGAACTCGAAGATGCGCTTCACGTTCTTGACGGCCGATGGAAGACCCTCATCATCTACCACCTCTTCACTGCACCGGTTCTCCGGTTCTCTGACCTGCAACGAGCTATCAATGGAATCTCGCAGAAGATGCTCATACAGCAATTGAGAAATTTAGAGGACGACGGGGTGATCTTCCGTAAGGTCTACCCCGTTGTCCCTCCGAAGGTGGAGTACGGTCTGACAAAAGATGGCTTGGCCCTACGCCCTGCTCTCCAGGCGCTTCAAGATTGGGCGAAATCAAGGACCTCCTTCAAAGTCTGAGCGCGGCGGTTCAGCCCATTACTCGCTGTAGATGGGCTTGTACTCAAGCGACGTGACGAGTGTGTCGACTGATTCTGGCTTATCGATCCGTGCAAGGCCGAGTTCGAAGATTTTCTCCGCAGACTTCACAGCGGTCACGTGTGAAACCTTCTGCACGTCCGCCTGCTCCGGGAAGAGAATTCCCTTGGCAAGTTGCTCGTCTGTCACCTGATCCGCGGTCGCCTTTGCGGCAGCGATGAAGATCTCATCGGGAACATGCTCTGCCTCAGTAGCTACGATAGCCATGCCAACAGCCGGGAAGATGTAGAAGTTGTTCGCCTGGCTGGGTTCGTAAGTCTTGCCATCGATCGTGACGGGATCAAATTGGACACCTGCTGCGTAGATAGCCTTCCCCTTCGAGAACTTGTATGCGTCCTCTGCCGTGCATTCAGCGTGCTCGGTGGGATTGGACAGCGCGAAGATCACGGGACGCTCATTGAGCTTCGACATCGCCTCGATCACCTGTTGCGTAAACGTTCCACCCACGGTGCTGACGCCGATCAGAATTGTCGGCTTCAGCTCATTGATCGCCGCGACCAGATCTTTCGTTGGTTGAGCCGGATGCGCATAGGGCAACTGATCTGGTGAGAGGTCCTTCCGAGATGGTTCCAAGAGCCCGTTCACATCGAATAACGAGATCCGTTCTCGTGCTTCCCTCTCACTGAGCCCTTCGAGCTTCATTGCGGACGCGATCATATTCGCGATCCCGATGCCGGCTGAACCAGCGCCAAAGAACAGAACCCGCTGGTCCTTGAGATCTCCCTTCGAGATTTTCATGGCGTTGTACAGTCCAGCGACGGTCACACTACCCGTACCCTGAATGTCATCGTTGTAGCAGCTGATTTCAGTGACATAGCGAGCCAGCAAGCGCAGGGCGTCCGTGCCCTTCCAGTCTTCAAAATGAATGCAGCATTTCGGAAACCGCTCTTGCACAGCATCAACGAACTCCTGAACAAAGGCATCGAGCTCGTCCGTGGTCGGTCGCTTTTGCTTCAGGCCCAGGTACAAGGGATCGTTCAGCAACTTCTCGTTGTCAGTTCCGCAATCGAGCAGAACAGGAAGCAGGACATCGGGTTGCACCGCAGCGCAAGCAGTGTAAAGTTGCAACTTCCCAATTGGGATCCCCATACCGTTTGTCCCGAGGTCGCCCAATCCGAGGATGCGTCCGCCTGTGGACACGCATATCACTCGCACATCTCCCACGGGCCAATTTTTCAGTACTTCTTTCAACTTGCCTCGTTGATCCATGGAGAGGTACATCCCGTTCGGCTTGCGGTAGATGTGCCCAAACTCAAGACACGCCGTGCCGACCGTGGGATCGTAGACAATCTTCAGAAAGCGAGCAGGATCCGTCGCCAGCACTGCGAAGAACAGGGTTTGGTTATCATCCGCCAACTGGGCCAAATAGATGTACTGCTCCAAGTCGTTGTTTTTCTTGCTGAGTTGGTAGAGGCACCGCTTTACTTGGTTTTCCAGTGTCTCAACTACCGGGGGCAGGAGGCCGACCAGGCCTTTCTCTTCGCGCTCGGCCTGATTGAATGCGGTGCCGCGGTTTTCTTTGGGATCTTCCAGTAGTGCAATGCCGGTCAAGCTATTCATAGTTTTTCTCCTGAGGATCGAGTTGAGGTTGACTTGCGAGAAGGCGGTTTTAAGGGGTTCGAGCTAGACGCCGAAGTTCAATGTGGTGTTGCCGACCATGGTGTGCGGTTTGACCACCTCATCGAATTTCTTCGCATCGATCAGACCTGTCTTGATCGCAGCTTCGCGCAATGTGGTGCCATCATCTTGAGCGGTGTGGGCGATTTTCGATGCGTTGTCATAACCGATCACGGGGCTCAGAGCGGTACCCAACATGAGCGAGTTTTGGACGTACTCACTCACTTTCTTTTCGTTGACCTCGGTGCCTTCGACCGAAAATACGCGGAGCTTCTCGCTTCCGTCGGCCAAAATTCTCGCGGAGTGAAGGAAGTTGTTGATGATAATCGGGCGCATTGCATTCAACTCGAAGTTGCCTTGAGAGCCTGCGAACGCCACCGCTGTATCGTCGCCAATTACTTGAATGCAAATCATCACGATCGCTTCGCATTGGGTCGGGTTGACTTTGCCGGGCATGATCGACGATCCGGGCTCATTGGCAGGAAGGAGTAGCTCCGCAATCCCGCAGCGAGGGCCAGAAGCGAGCCAGCGCATATCGTTTGCAATTTTCATCAGCGGAACTGCAAGTCCCCGGAGCGCTGCATGGGCGGCAACCATCCCGTCGAGCGAGCCTTGGGCCTCAAACTTGTTTGGAGCTGTGATGAACGGGTATCCAGTAAGTTCCGCAATCTCGGCTGCAATCTTCGTCCCGAAGTGCTCCGGAGTATTGATTCCCGTTCCAACAGCCGTTCCGCCTGCTGCAAGTTGATAGAGTCCTGGCAATGCTGCTTCAATTCGTTTTAGCGCCGAACGGATCTGCACAACATAACCGGACCATTCCTGCCCGACGGTGAGAGGCGTAGCGTCCTCCAGGTGCGTTCGTCCGATCTTTACGATGTGCTGCCACTGGTTGGCTTTGTTTTCGATCGCGGTCAGAAGCGCGCTGACCTTTGGGATCAGGATTTCTTTGAGTTCTTTCACCGCTGCGATATGCATCGCGGTAGGAAAAGTGTCATTGGAACTCTGCGACATATTCACATGGTCGTTTGGGTGTACGGGATCCTGAGCACCTACCGTCCCATTCGCAAGTTGAATGGAGCGATTGGAGATGACCTCGTTCACATTCATGTTGCTCTGTGTGCCGCTTCCGGTTTGCCACACGTAGAGCGGAAAGTTCGCGTCGAGCTTGCCTTCGATCACTTCGTCGGCGCTCTTCACGATCAAGTCCGACTTTTCTTTCGGAAGCAGGCCAAGACGCTCGTTCACAATCGCAGCGGCCTTCTTGACATACCCGTAAGCGTGATAAACCTCGACGGGCATGTGGTCATTTCCGATAGAGAAGTGAATCAGAGAACGCTGTGTTTGAGCTCCCCACAGGCGATCTGCTGGCACCTTCACCTGCCCCATCGAGTCGAACTCGATTCGCCACCGACCCTCCTCAAGGACATCCCCTGGCTTGAAATGTCCGTCCACGACCTGCGTATCTTCGACCATTGACATCTCGACACTCTCCTCTCGTTCGTTGCTGATTCTTCGTCGGAAAAGGAAGGGAACTTCATACTGCTGCCCTTCGACGGATCTAGGTGCCTTTAGGGTCGGTTTCGGCTGCGCTGGTGTCCATCAGTTCATCCTCGTCCGAATCACTATGCCCAGGACCTCGATGCTCCATGAGGCGAGACCAATCAGCCAACATATCGATCAGCTAGCACGTTGGTTCTCGGAGTGACGGCATGATTCCGTACTCGACGTGCCGGACTGCAGCTTCGAACTCTTTGCGCTCAACGATCCCGTCTGCTTCGAGTGCATGTAGGGTGTCGATCAGCATCTTCTTCGTCGCGCCCGCGACATTTCGCTGAAGCTCACTGATCCTGACGGGCCGATCTCGCATCTCGACAAGGACCTTTAGCTTCCACTTACCGTATAGAACCGAAAGTGTCCAAGTAGCACGGGGGATTTCTTCTTCTTTTCTTCTTGTCACTGGCTGACGGTCCTCAGGTGATCGTTGGGGAACTTCTGAGACAGACGAAGCGAAACGCCTCAAATCGCGGCAACGCCACGAAGCCATGCTGGTGCGCTGGCTCCGTAGGGCTCCAGCTGGAATGCCGATGGAAGACTCAGGTTGGAGAATCGGATGGGCGAGGCAAGGAAAGAGAGCGGCCCGTAAACCGTGTCGATTGTGGTCAACGTCGGCGGGTGCTTGTCTTCGCTCGGCACATTCGCTTGCTCGTCGAGTGGTAGCAATCCTAGCTCTTGAACCCACATCGCGCTTCTCGAAAGAGACAGCTTGACGTTGTATGACCCACCCTCAATTGATCGGCGAAGCAGCGCCGCCATCGTGCCCGCGGCAGCGAAATAGCCTGTCATCAGGTCTGCGAGGTAAAATACTGGCGAGAACCTAGGTGGGCCGTCTCCGCCTTCGCGCACTGCGAAACCAGAAGCGACTTGGCCATTCTGATCGAACCCGGGGCGGTCAGTCCAAGGGCCACTATGGCCATATGCGTTTGCAGTCATGCAGACGATGCCGCGCTCGCTCCTTGATGCCAACTCCTGTGGCGTGAGGCCAAACTTCCTATTCACTGCATTGCGGTACGTTGTTGCGAACACATCTGCCTGCGAGGCGAGTCTGTGCATCGTCGCAAGTTCGTCTGGATTGCGGAGGTCTAAATAGGCGCACCGTTTTCCAACGTCTACCCCGAGGTGCTGCGCAAGAGTGTCGGGATAAGCCGGAGCACTCACGTGGAGCACCTCCGCGCCATACTCTGCGAGAGAGCGAGTGCTCCTGGGTCCAGCCAAGACGTGCGTAAAGTCCAAGACTTGGATGTTCTCTAAGGGAGACGCAGCTCCAGAGAATGGGATTGGGTCTCCGTCCGCTATCTTTTCGATCTCGATGACCGGGACCTTGCTCAGAAGCGCGCCCTGCTCCGTCTTCAGCCACTCCTCGCGACCAAAAGCACGGCAGCAGGGCAAGCCGGCAACGGCAAGCGCGTCTTCGAGATCCTTTGCATTCCATTTGTCGATCTCGCGTGCGATCGACTTCTTGTTATTGCCGCAATCGAAGAAGTCGAGATACCCCTTCAAGAGTTTGGGGTACGGTGGTCCAGCTTCGATCATCACGTGCCGACCATCTTTGCACTGGAAGATTCCATTCGTCTCAACGAATTCAGCCCCGACGTTGATTGGGTGTCCAGCCTGGCTGACATAGTGGGTCGGGTGAAGGAAGTGCAGCGCATCAAAGACGCCTATTTCAATGTCTGTGGACTGCCCCGTCTTGGCGGCCCAGATGGCTGCACCTGCAGCGCCAATCAGCAATTGCGCGGTAGCTGAGGCTTCGCCAAGTTTATGAGGAGAGCGAATGATGGGATCATCCCCGACCATCGTGGCGTCGCCCTTGAAATGATGAGCAAGCTGGAGATGCTCCAGTAAAGAAGAGAATGCAGACAACTCACCGCTTAGGTGTGAACGCTTAGCCTTAGACTGCTTCCCCGGCATGATGAGCTCCCTGTTGTGCCTGTCCTACTGAAGATGCTCGCAAAAAGCTTTCGCGAGACAAGAGGCTATTGATTGCTCTATGAGATGGCGCAGTCTGCGCACCTCGCGTGTCCAAAGATGTAGGAATGGGTCTATACATTCGGATATCCGAAATGCCGAGAATGCATCGACTCAATGTCTTCTATGACGGAAGGGAGCCGTTGAGAGCAGGTAGACCTGTAGCGAGTGATCTTGGGG
Organism: Granulicella tundricola MP5ACTX9; assembly: GCF_000178975.2. Taxonomy (NCBI): domain Bacteria; kingdom Pseudomonadati; phylum Acidobacteriota; class Terriglobia; order Terriglobales; family Acidobacteriaceae; genus Granulicella; species Granulicella tundricola. The sequence goes on from NC_015064.1 coordinate 3,612,175, forward strand.
ACCAGTGACTCCCAAAGAGGTCGGAGCAAACCGAAATTGATAGCCGACCTCTAGCGCCCAGTCCCGGCCCATACGCGTCCCGAGCGCACCGTAGGTCACATCTGCATTCAGCAGATCACGCTTGAGACTGGCATTCGTATAGACCTCGTTATAGGCAACGAAGTAGTGCCCTGTCGAAGTAGAGTTGCTGAACGGGATCTTTGCCGTTAACCGATAGCGTGCTCGTTGACTAAAGGCAGTGGGTTCAAATTCGCCGCCATTCGGCCCCGTCGCTCTCCAACGTTGCTCTATGCGGAACCGCTGAATGAGTTCCGGAACGGAGCCTTCGCGGTTGCGCAATCGTAGCGCGATCTGATGTTGCTCGAAGAGCCGCTTTTCAACCTGACGTTGGTCGGCGGGTGTTGGGCCAAAGCTCCCATCGTCTGTGGCATGGGTCCGAAAAAACGTGTAGGCGACCAGGCTTTGATGGGAACGGTTTTCGAGGAGGGTCAACCCAGGCCTGAGCTCAACTTGCTCAAACTGAGATAAGTCGAATGTTCTTCTGCAGGAGCCCTCCGCATGAATTGCCCAATGGGTAGAAATGGGCTGATCGCCGAAGTAGCTGAACCAGGCGCTTCGACTTGTTCCTCCCATTTGCGCTGCACTTGTATCAGACAGGAAGATAAGAGTTGCCAGCATTAAGCCCAATGCCGTTCTCATGCACGATAGAAGTCACGGAGGGCATTGAGTACTCCATCGGGATCTTCCTCGGGAAGCAGATGACCACACGGCAATGGTTTGCCGGAAACACTGCTATTGCTCTTGGCTCGCCAAGTGGCTAGCACGTCCCACAAGTGCCCCACTGTGCCCTTGCCTCCCCATAGCGCAAGAAGAGGGGCTTGAATGAAGTTATTGTTGCTATCATCTTCGCGGTCGTGCTCTAGGGAAACTCTGCACAAGTTCTGCGTCCGCGGCCTGATGGATTAATCTGATGGTTAGGGGTGGATGGCGATGAAGCAGCAGACGTTTGCGTCCCAGTCGATCTTTGAGAAGTATGGGCGGAAGTCTCGGCGGGAGCTGTTTTTGGATGAGATGGAAGTGGTTGTTCCGTGGCCCGAGTTACAGGCTCTGGTCGAACCGCACTACCCGAAGGCCGGCAACGGCCGTCGTCCTGTCGGGCTTGCGATCATGCTTCGGACGTACTTTATGCAACAGTGGTTCAACTTGTCCGACCCCGGCGTCGAAGAGGCGTTTTATGAGTCCTTCACGCTGCGGCGGTTCGCTGGTGTTGACCTGGGCGTGGCTCCGGCACCGGATGAAACGACAGTGCTGCGCTTCCGCCACCTGCTCGAAAAGCATGACCTTGGCGGTGCCATGCTCGACGCGGTGAACCTGCATCTGGCGGCCAGGGGCATCCGCATCGAGACCGGCACGATCGTGGATGCGACCATTATTCATGCGCCTTCTTCGACCAAGAACGAGAAGAAAGAGCGTGATCCGGCGATGCGTCAGACTCGTAAGGGCAAGCAGTGGTACTTCGGACTGAAGGCGCACATCGGCGTTGATGCAAAAGAAGGTCACGTGCACTCAGTGGCAACGTCGGCGGCCAACGTCTCCGACGTACACATGCTGCCGGATCTGCTACATGGGGAGGAGCGCAAGGTGTGGGGCGACGGCGGCTATCAAGGCCAGACCAAGGCCATCCGGCAGGCCGCGCCCAAGGCCCAGGACATGACCTGCAAGCGAACCAGGTTCAAGAACTATGTCGATGAAGCGGCAAAGAAGAAGAATACGACGAAATCAAAAGTAAGAGCGAAAGTAGAACACGTCTTCCGTATCCTGAAGCGCGTCTTCGGCTTCGACAAGGTACGCTACAGAGGCATCGCCAAGAACCATCACCGGCTATGCGCCAACTTCGCCCTCATCAACCTCTACCTCCACCGCAAGCACCTGGCGGGAACCGCCGCCTAGCGCCGGGAGACGGGCTATGAGTCTTCGACTCCGCACAAACCCCAGCCAGAACAAGCAAAGCACGGCCCAACCGCAGAAAAACTTGGCCGCCGACTCAAGTCACACACCGACATCGTCAAATCGGCCGCCTGCGCAGAGGCTCCCTAGATCGATTCCCGCCGCTGCACGATAGTCTTCGCACACGGCTCGAATGGTTCCAAGGCAGCAGTAGCATCGGATGTACTCCGCCATAACCTCAGGCGAAATGCAACCCGGAGTCTTCCCTTGCACTGCGAGGTGGTCTCTGAGATAGAAGGCGGAGTCGAGCCCGATGAGATGCTCCGGCATCGGAGAGGGTTGAATCTGCAGGAACCACCAAACATACTTGGTCGCGAACTCCTTATTAGTATGCTCGTACATGGTGAGCGTCGGAGCGATGTCAAGCAGAGCGACCTTCTCGACCACCTCCGGGTGATCCAAACAGAGTCGGTGCGCTACTCGCCCTCCGCGATCGTGGCCGGCCACCATAAAACGCTCGTGCCCCAGCTGCTTCATGACCTCGACCTGATCGAGTGCCATTGCCCTAAATGAGTAGTCGCTGTGATTGGGACTGTATCCCGGCTTGCTTGAGTCTCCGTAGCCGCGGAGATCGGGAAGGACAACGGTGTATTCCTCAGCTAGCGCCGGTGCGATTTTACGCCAAGTCAGATGGGTTTCCGGATGGCCGTGAATCAGCAATAGCGGCTGGCCAGTGCCCCTCGTAAGAACATTGATCTCTGCCCCGGACGTATGAATCCTTTGCCGCCTAAACCCTGGCAAGAGCTTTTGTGACAAAACATCAGATGGGAGGTCTGGAATTTCGGGCATAGTCGAGCAAGCTGTAGGACTTGGCCGGCTGCTGGGAAGGTTCCTGTCTAGATCGACAGGACTTGGCGCGCCTTTAGCCTGTGAATCCGCAGCGCGAGGCAACACCGCAGTCAGTGCTGCGCCTATTCCGGTGGAGGCAAATACACGGCGGTTCATGGCGACCTCTATGAGTGCTGTGAGATTTCGTGGGGACTCTTTCGTCCCGTGCTTATGTTTCTCGCGTTACGCAATGTGATTCGCAGTGGGACCTTACCGCTTATCCAAAGGTTCTCGTACGTGTCCATAATTTCGGAAACATACGAGCACCATGTAGTAGCTGAGGTCGAGGGCTTCGATTTTGTACGAGCACTCCAACAGATCAAGGGCCTCGAATCGAGATCGAAGCCCTTCAAGGTCCTCAGGGAATTGTCCGTCAGTGCGTGGTTGGGATGAATGTTCCGGACGCCGAGACCGACGATTCGGAGGCTAGAAGAGGTTATGTCCCACTCGATTCCTTGGGTGGGGCCGTGTTGAGAGTGTGAAGTCGTTAGCGGGAAAAAACGAGGGTCGCCCACCGAAGAACATTGGTGAACGACCCTCGCTAGACGCAACCTTTCGGACGTCCAAGCTCAAGTGCCTCAACTTCGATAGCTCGAGCTACCAACCTGGAAGTAGCGTGATGCCAAACTTCGGGGCAGCTGTCTTGAGGCGCTCGATATCTTCTGGCGTGGGTGGGCCCACCACTTCGTCAGGCCCCTTCAGATGACCACCTTCCGCTAGGAACCCTTCGAAGCCGCTGGGTGTGCAAAGCAACATGTAATGCGAAGGATGTCCGCTCGAATTTATGAGCTGGTGAGGTATGCCACGAGGCAAGAAGATTGACTCACCAGCCTTGATCGTCTGTTCATTGCCCGCGATGATCGCTTTCATCTCACCTTCGATGATGAAGAGAGTTTCATCATCGTCTGCATGCACGTGGATTGGCGTCTTCGATTGCCCGCCGCTGCGATTCTCGAAGAGAGAGAACGATCCGTTAGTATCCGCACCCGAAAGCTGCTGCTTCATCACAACGCCAGCGAGTACGAACTCCTTCTGTTCTGTCATAGAAAACTCCTTTATTGGACGGCTTAGGAGACTCGAACGCCGAAGCCGGGATATTCCGGTAGCGCGGCCTTCGTTTCTTCAGGAGACAAAAAGCGGATGCCCCAAGCAGCTCCGGCCTTAATGACCTCGGTAGGATCCTCGATTGGTGCGATCGTTGATGGGTCGGGAACATCCATGTCTCGGGCCGCCTCACCCATCTGCAGCAGGTAGCCGTCCATGCCGACCGTCTCTACGCCGGTGGCTCCAACCAAAATGAGGGCGCGCAGTTCGTCGGTGAGACAGGCAAATGTGTGGGCTTTACCCTGCGGGAGAAATCCGACCCCACCGGCATGTACATCAAAGGTCTTCTCGGGCGTGTAAAAGCGAACCGAACCTTCAATCACGAAGAACAGTTCATGTTCGCGCTCATGGATATGCACGGGCGGCTCTAGACCAGGCCGCACTTTCACCTCCATCAGAGAAAATCGTCCATTCGTTTCGGTAGCCTTCGCCAAAGTGGTAATGACCTGGCCCATGTACTTGATGGTGGAATCGACTCCTACCTCGCGGGAGTACGCGGTGGGACCTTGCTGCTTCTCAGTGTTTGACATGATGGTGCCTCTTTCTCGCGGGGTGCAGATCGCGCAGCCTCAGAGCGTTCGCTGAGACTCTCTCTTTACTAAGGGGTATTCGACTAGGACGCACTTATCTCGGGTGCTCCGCTTCCTCAACCCCCTTATGGTTCTATCGATCTCGGCTTGGTTTGGTGTGTCTAGAAGATCGGGTTTGGTTCGATAATCCCGTCGAACTGCGAGTTGCTTGTTACATTGCAGGGTGATCCACGTACCCTTCGCTTCCATGAGCGTAAAAAGTCGCAGGGTCAGCTGAGCTGAGAACTGCACCGTTTGCAAACCGCTTTGGCAAATCCGGATTCGAGATGAACAACCTCGCGAAAGACACGGCGTCTGCCTCTCCTCGCGCAAGAGCTTCGTTCGCTGATCCGAATGTGAAATTCTCGTTGGCAATGAAGACTCCGCCGAAGTCGCGCTTCAAGTCAGGGCCGAGTGAGTCGGCGGCGCGGAACTCACGGGCGTGTAGGTACGCCAGCTTGAGTCGCCCACATTCTCTGGCCACATACTTGAACGTTTCCGCAGGGTTGGCATCGGACACGTCGTGGCGATCACCTCGGGGAGAAACCCGCACCCCGACACGGCCAGAGCCCCACACCGAAGTGCATGCGTCGACGATGAGAAGCAAAAGACGAGCTCGATTTTCGAGTGTGCCGCCGAAGTCGTCCGAGCGATGATTCGTCCCGGACTCTAGAAACTGATCGACGAGGTATCCGGTTGCTGCATGGATCTCTACCCCATCGAAGCCGGCTCGTTGAGCATTCATTGCTGCAAGCCGAAACTCTTCCACAACTCCATAGACTTCTTCCGTCTCCAAGGCTCGCGGTGTGACGAAAGCTTTCTCCGGGCGAACGAGGGAAACATGACCAGCTGCAGCGATGGAGGAGGGGGCGACCGGAAGAGCGCCGTGTAGGAACATCGGATCCGAAATTCTTCCGACATGCCACAGTTGCAAGAAAATGCGCCCGCCATGTTGATGAACGGAGGATGTGACATCCTGCCACGCTTTGATCTGCTCTTCTGACCAGATTCCGGCGACCTGTGCGTAGCCAAGAGCCATAGGCGCGACCGGTGTCGCCTCCGCAATGATGAGACCTGCAGACGCTCGCTGGGTGTAGTACTCCGTCATGAGACGGGTGGGTATGTTCTGAACGCTCGCGCGCAGTCGAGTCATAGGAGCCATAAGAACGCGGTTCGGAAGTTCGAGATCGCCGATTCGTATGGGATCAAGTAAGGTTGGCATCGTAGAAACTCCTCAGTGCTTCTTTCGCTGTATGTCGATGGTCATCTTGTTTCGGACGGCTCTAAACCCGAGTGCATTGCGATGAGTTGCCACGCGCCCTTCTCTCGAATCCATACCGAAAGCGCTTGGTTATGGAGTTGAATCGCCTTACCCTTCAATTCCAAACGAAGAAAAAGATGATTGAAAACAAGTGCGGTATCCCGTTGCAGGATGATGTTCTGTTGAGAACGGTCGATCTGGTGGTACTCCCAATCCCGGTTCTTTAATCCGCTGAGATATGCCATCTTCGTGTGCTGATTGCCCGTGGAATGCACGTGTAACAGGCGATCATGCAAGAGCACATCGAGTGCTTCCACATCCTGGCTCAACATCGCTGCGTAGCGGACGTTCTCTAGTCGCTCAATCTCAGAAACTTCGTTTTGTTCCGTCATGGTCATCCCTCATCGCACCGGTGCGCCGAAGCCCGGATACTGGGGCAACGCCTTCCTTGTTTCATCCTCAGACATCACATAAATTCCATTGTCGTTACAGGCCTTGATGGCCCGCTCGGGTGTTTCTTCCACGTATGTCAACGCGTGATCTGGGAGTGACATGCTCTGCGGCTCCTCACCCATCGTCAGAAAATAACTGTCGAGCCCCACCGAGCCTTCTCCCGAGGCTGCCACAAGGATCAAGGTGCGTACTTGAGGAGAAAGGCAGTTGAAAGCGTGCGCCTTTCCCTGAGGAAGAAAAACTACGTCCCCTGCGTTGATATCCATCGTCTTGTCCTCGCAATAGAAACGCATGGAGCCCTCCAGCACGAAGTACATCTCATGTTCTCGATCATGGATGTGTGGTGGCGGCTCGTTGCCAGGCTTGGTGTAGTACTCCATCAAAGCAAAGCGGCCATCGGTCTCAGAGGCCTTTGCAAGGAACGTCATCAGGCTGCCCATATATGCGACCGTCGAATCAAGCGTGGCCGCTCGTTCAAATGCTCTTAGGGTGTCTTCAAGCGCAGTCATCTAATCGATCTCCTTCTTTGTGTTGACGTCGTACGGAGCGAGGTACATCTCGTTCCTGCGAGCGATCTCTGACAAGCGAACTCCCGCAACTTTCGGTTCAAGGGACGCGAAGCTCTCGTTCCGATCAGCCGCCTGTACCTCATCGAAGAAGTCCTGGTGAGAAACCGTCGAAACGTCCAGCAACCGGCAAGCGCCAGCGCTTTTGTTGAAGAGGGCGTGGAGCGCATTGGGAGGGATAACGATCGTCGACCCTGGACCGCACACAAAGGCTTCCTGCGTCCCATCGACTATGCGGAAGAAGGTCATTTCCCCTTCGAGCACATAGAAGCTTTCGGGAGAGGCGTGACTGTGTAGATCAACGCCGCCACCGGGGGCCAGATGGAGCTCGAATATCGTGTAGGCGTGAGCACTATCCTCACCACGGACCTTCCACTGGAAGTGGACTGGGCCCAGATCAAAGGGCTTTCCTTCGCCCGGCTCGATTAAACGAACGCCTTCCTGTGCAGGAAGGCTATTAAGAACTGTTTGCATTAGATCCCCAGGCCGCCGGCTGCGACCTCTCTTGTTCTAGTGGGATTTGGCTCATTGAACGTGTCCAGAAGCTCGGTTTTGGTTCGAAGGAATCGCTCGATCCGCTGTTGCTCGCGTGCCGACTCGCCGACCTTATTGAGGGCCACCTTCAAGCAACGAACAGATAAAACATCGAAGGAACGTGCACATCTCCCTATCCCGCAGAAACATCAGAATGCGTGAGCCTCTGTCCATACATAGTCGGTCCCGAGACAACGAGACGCCTGTGGACTTTAAACGACAACCTTGCCTGACCGAATTACCAAAGTTCAGTCAAAGTCAGCCATGTGGTCTTCCAGGGGCATGATGCTTGGCTGAGCCGTCCGTTCGGACAGCTAGGGCAAGAACTGCTCAAATACGGTGCGGGTAATCTCGCCTACCTGCTCGGCGCTCAACTTGTCATATTTAGGCGAGAATACTTCGACACCCACATTGTTGAGTCCACCGATCTGATACAGGGTTTCAACAAGTGCAGCAATCGGAAAATCGCCATCACCTGGTGTGAGGCGATGATTGAGGCCGTCGTAAGCAAGCGACATTCCTTTAGGCACTTCAGCCGTCGCATCACACAACTGCACAGCCGTGATCTTGTCCCCGGGTATGCTGCGAAGTAATTCCTCATTGGGACCGCTGCGCATGTAATGCCAGAAGTCGAAAACAATACCAGCGTTGTCTGCCTTTACCTGCTGAAGAATGTCCCAAGCCATCTTCAGCGAGCTAACGCCGAAGACCGGGATGAACTCAAGGTCGCAGCGAAGGCCGCTCTTGGCAGCTCGGACACACACAGATCCGAATGCGTCCTCAATCTCGGGAAGCGAGTACCGATTGGCTGAGAAACCGCTCCAAGCGGTAAACGAGTCAACCTCTAACGCTTCTGCCATCCGAAAAAAGTCGTCCTCATCGAATCCGACGATGTCGATGGGAAAGTCCATCCCCTCAAGATGGGGTTTCCAGTCCGCAGTCCAGCGAACAAACGGATCTAAATGCGTGATCTTCACGCCGCCATCGGACGCGATCTTCAACAAATCCCGGGTACTGAGACTGGCGCCGACCCACTTGTTGTAATCCGAAGGTGTGACGGCAATTGCCGAACACCCGGCGATAGCCGCCGCCTCGACCTGCTCCTTGAACGGAAGAGCCCGGACTGTTCCGTTCCACATCACTCGAGTTCTGTTGCTCATGAGAACCCCGCAGCCTACGCACGCTTCCAGTCGTCAATCGTTGAATACCAAGCGGGGGTCCGCTCGATCTTGAGATCGACAATCATCTTCTCGAATGCTGCGCGGTAGGACTTTGTCATTTGACCCTTCATGAAGGAATCAGGCGTCTCGTCCCAGACCTCGTAATTGAGGATGCTTTCAGGGTCCCGCATGTCCTGCACCAGAGAGGCTTCGATGAAGGTGTTCTCCTCCACAATGTGAGTGAAGACCTCGCGGATCTTCGAGAAGAACTCTGCCTTTTGAGACTCGGGAATCCGGAAACGTACAACGAGTGTGAGTTTGTTTTTCACCGGGTTTCGCCTTTCGCGTAACGAAGTCCAACCACTGCAGCAACGGCGCCGACAATCATCTCGCGCCGGCTGGGCAGGGCGTCTTTGAATGAACGAAACATCACTTCGTTTTCTGATGATTCAGGATTCAGCATGGTGGCTCCAGCGCAAGGACCTCTTGCAATCCTTTGGCGCTCTGTTTGCATCTTGCGCTACGCTAGCACGGCTCTAGTCACACAGAAGGTGCTTAAGCACGCGTGCGCAACCTTAGCGGTAGTTTTGGACACAATCTAGGCACTTCAGACACGTTCTCGTGTCAAAGTCCCTCTGATTGCTACACAAACGAAACCAAAGGTTTATGCACGCGTCCTCGTCACGAACAGCGTCACATGTATAAAGAGAGGTACTCGACCTTCTGTTTGTTTCGAGCTCACACCACTTCGCGTTCGAAGAACCTCGTGGCCATCAAACAAACAGCGTGGGCAGTCATCATACTGATCGGCGCAGATAGACATCAGGACTACGGATCTGCACAGAGCTCGCTAACCATATCTGACCGCAGGAGGTTGCTATGACCAAGACCCCATTTGACTCCAAGTCGACCGCCGACGTGGTGCTTGCCAATCTGGATTTGTCTGATCGGACGATTCTCGTAACTGGCTGTAGCGGGGGTATCGGGCTCGAGACGATACGAGCGCTCAGCGCGCGGGGCGCTCGTATCATAGGAGTTGCTCGATCGCTCGACAGCGCTCAAAGGGCCTGTGCCCGGCTCAAAAGTCCCGCTGCCGCTATTGCCTGCGATCAGTCGGATCTCCGATCCGTCGAACGTGCTGCAAATACTATCGCTGAACGCTACGAAAAGGTTGATGCGATTGTGGCAAATGCAGGAATTACAGGGGCCTCGACCGTGCAAACGCGCGGATCGGTCGAGATGCAATTTCTAGTTAATTACCTATCCCATTTCCACTTGATTAACCGCCTTGTCCCGAAGCTTCCTGACCATTCAGGCCGAGTTGTGGTCGTCAGCAGTAGCGCCAGCAAGAATCAAGCCCCCAAGGATGGAATTCTCTTCGACGACCTCGATGGTCACACGCACTATAGCGCTTCGAAGTTCTACGGCCAGTCCAAACTTGCACTAGCGATTTTCGCCACCGAACTGGCTCGCAGGCTAGGCGATCGCGGCATCGCGGTGAACTCGCTCCATCCTGGGGCGGTCAAAGGCACGGATCTCAACCGAAACTTGACGTTCCCCCTGTCTCTGGTTCTTTCTGTCGCTCAACTGTTCTTCAAGTCGCCGGAGCAAGGTGCCGCAACACAATCCATGCTGGTTGCAAGCCCCGTCGTCGAACAGATTTCTGGCAAATACTGGGAAGATTGCCAGATCGCCGAGGGCAGCAAATATTTGTCTGATACAGCCATGGCAAGTCGTCTCTGGCAGGTGTCCAACGAGTTGGTGGCAAGAACTTTGAAAATGCAAGCGTGATGCTACTGAGTCTTTCAACGGGCGATAAACTGAGAATGCGACGCAAGTAACGCTGAACCAATACCTTGCTATGGACGAGATGCCCCGAATTCGAATTCTCAGCGTAGAAGATCATCCGGTCTTCCGCGAGGGCCTTCGTGCGGTGCTCAGCCTTCAACCAGACATGGAGCTTGCCACAGTTGCTTCCAACGCGGTTGAGGCACTGGAGCAGTACAGACGCCATGCGCCGGACATAACGCTCTTGGATCTGCGACTCCCTGGAACAGACGGATTCGCGACTTTGGCAGAAATACGGCAGCTGAATCCGGACGCACGCGTCATCATCCTGACGACCTCTGAGGACGATGCCGACGTGCGCCGCGCGATGCGCGGGGGCGCCTCTGCCTATGTCTTGAAAAGTCTCCCCATGCAAGAACTTGTCGTCACGATTCGTTCGGTTTACAGCGGAACGAAACACGTGCCACATGAGTTCGCGGCCCGAATGGCCGAGCGCTTTGGTGATGAGAAGCTCACGGATCGTGAGCTTGATGTGCTCAAGCTCATACGCGATGGACGGCGAAACAAGCAGATAGCCTCTGACCTAAAGATTGCCGAAGCGACGGTAAATTTTCACATCAAGAACATCTCGCAGAAATTGCAGGCGAATGATCGTACACACGCGGTGATGATCGCGCTTCGGCGTGGCCTATTGGAGATCTGAATGCCGGTGAAGAAGAGTCTTCAGTTCATTGCGGTGGCCCTCCTGCTTGCGGGTGGTGTCACGAGCAGGGCCCTTGAGTCTGACGCACAGCTTTCGCAATTAGGGCACACAGCATGGCGTATCCGCGACGGCGCCTTCAATGGTGCCGTGAATGATGTAACGCAAACAGCGGATGGCTTTCTCTGGATTGCGACCGATAATGGCCTTCTCAAATACGATGGCGTTCGTTTTGTCCATGTGGGGAGTGGAAGCATTCTTGCGCTCCAAGCCGCTCAGGATGGAAGTCTTTGGTTCGGAACGGGGCAATCCCTGTTCCACATGCGTAGTGGTCAGGTTGAGAAGCTCCAAGGTCCCGATGTGCACGTCAATAACATCCGTCAGGATGTACACGGAACGATCTGGTTCACGCGCTCGCGGTCCAACTCGGGGCCGCTCTGCGAAGTTGTGGGAAGTAAGTTTCATTGCCTAACTGCTGCTGACGGCGTGACGCTGCCCTACGCAGAGGCTCTCGCAGCAGACGCGAGAGGGGATTTGTGGGTCGCAAGCGGGAGCCGTCTCCTCCGTGGTCACTCGGGAGTGTTTCAAGAGTACCCTCATCCAGAACTGAGCGCCGCGGAAACCTCCAATGGGATCGAGTCGCTCACGCCTCGCGCGGACGGTAGCATCCTCGTGGGCATCACAAGGGCGGGGTCGGGGCTCGGCTTGCAGAGCCTCAAGGACGGCATCTGGCATGATGCCTACAGCGAACCCGTATCGAGCAGCGCTTGGAGCGTAACCTCCACACTGGTCGACCGCGATGGAACGGCTTGGGTCGGCACCTCCGATAAAGGACTCTTCCGGATAAGACAGGACGGGATCGACCACTTTGGAGAGAGCGACGGCCTGAGTGGTAACACCATCTCCAGCCTGTTCGAGGACAACGAAGGAGATGTCTGGGTCGGAACGAAGAAGGGTTTGGACCGATTTCGGAATCTCTTCGTGAAGACATTTTCGACAACGGAGGGTTTGGGTAGCGACTCTGTCCATTCGGTTGCAGCCGCGTCTCAAGGCGGTGTCTGGGTCGGAAATAAGGGCAGCTTGAGCACGTTGCGCAATGGCAAGGCCTTCAACTATTTTCCTAAGACGGGTCTACCCGGACAGCGTGTGACAGCACTTCTTGAAGACCATGCGGCGCGTCTCTGGGTCGGAGTCGATGCCGACCTTTATGTCTTTGACAAGGGTCGGTTCACGCGCGTTCTTGACAGTGAAGGGCATGCAACCGGCGCTGTGGTCTCGATCCAAGAAGATACAGAACATAATGTGTGGGTGCTGGCTAGCAGACGGCCATATGTGCTCCTTCGCCTCTCTCCCACGTCGCGGCAGCTCCAAGTTCAGCCTCTGAGATTTGACCCTTACGCCATCGTTGCTGATCCGGCCGGTGGACTCTTCATTGATGGTGGGAAGCATGGATCGCCTCTCATCCACTTTCAGCAAGGTTCCATCGAGACATGGACTCCCAAAACAAAGATTCAGAGAACTTCCTTCGCTTTCGCGAAAGATGGCTCTAAATGGGCCAGCACGTCCAGCGGCGTTGAACTCTTTAACCGCCAAGACTCTCGGTTTCTCGACAAATCGAACGGATTGCCTTGCAACCACGTCTTTTCGGTCGTCTTCGACAAGTCAGAAAATCTTTGGGTGTATTCCGAGTGCGGCCTGGTAACGATTGCGAACTCGGAACTCTCAAAATTCGAATCTGATTCGCGATACAGCGTACGATCGCACCTCTTCGATATCTTCGACGGTGCCCTTCCCAATGGGGCGGATTTTGCTCCCCGCGTAACGCGATCGACTGACGGGTGGCTCTGGTTCGCGAACGGGACAGATGTTCAGGAGATTGATCCCAGCCACGCACAGCTTGTGGCAGCAGCACCGAACGCAGAGATCGACGCTATTGTGGCTCGGCACGTTGAACAGGAAGCAGTTTCCGGGATGAAATTGCCGGCCCTCACGCGTGACGTCGACCTGAGATACACGGCCCCAGCTTTGGCGATACCGGAGCGAGTGAGGTTTCGTTGTCGACTCGACGGTCACGATAAGGAGTGGCAGGATTCGACGAAGTTACGAGATGCGTTCTATACGGATCTGCGTCCCGGAGACTACACCTTCCGCGTGGTGAGCGGAGATGCAGACGGGAACTGGAGCCGTAAGGAGGCCCAGTTTTCTTTCACCATCCTTCCCGCTTGGTATCAGACCAAAACGTTCCTTGCGGTTTGTGCTGCATTGGGTTCGCTGGTCATCCTCCTCGCGTATCGACTCAGAAGTCGTCAGATCCGCCGGGAAGCGCAGGCACGCTATGATGAGCGACTGGCTGAACGGACGAGAATTGCCCGCGATATCCATGACACGCTCCTGCAAACGATTCAAGGGAGCAAGATGCTTGCGGATGCGGCACTGGTGCAGATGTCCGAGCACGATCAAGCACAGCCCCGCGTGCAGATGTTATCGACTTGGCTCGGAAATGCTATGGAGGAAGGTAGGACTGCACTCCGGTCTCTCCGGACGCCCGTTATCGAACAGCAATCGCTTGAGACTCTCATTCAAGATGCGCTGGACGATTGTGCGTTGTCGAGCAAGATCGTTACCGCTCTGAACGTAGATGGTGAACCTGCCGCGATGTCCGTGTGCGTGCGTGAGGAGGTCTATCGCATCGCGTACGAAGCGATTACGAACGCTTGTTTACACTCCAAAGGCAAACGTCTCGATGTCGTCATGACATACGGAGAAGCATTCGAACTCCGAGTAAAAGATGATGGCGCTGGTATAGCGTCCGAGTTCGTCAAAGAGGGGCGTCTCGGACATTTTGGCTTAGCAGGGATGCGAGAACGAGCACGCTTCCTAAGTGCTGATCTGACATTCAAGGCTTCACCCGGAGATGGCACAGAGGTGCTGCTCCGCGTGCCCCGTTCTTCTCTTCTAGAGAGCGCACGACCTTCGATCTGGGTTCGTTTCGTTCGCCTGATCCGCGGAGAGTGAGATTGACCTGGTCAAACCTATAGAAATCTATAGGCAATTCCTCAAGTTTGTGTGGTTTTAGACAAACCGCATGAAGCCTACCTTCACATAAGAGCCGTTGATTCCCACGGGGAACGGTGAGCTCAGAAGTGAGGTAGGCATGGCCGAATGCAGACATCACCAGGTCGCCAATTCCATTGTGCCGGCCCAGAAGAGCAAGCTCTTCCTGATACACGACGCCTCGCGCAGACCGTCGCGGCTTGCAATGGTGCATCGCGCCGGCGCGAACGCTCTGCTTCCAGGACCGGCTTGGGTCGAGCAGGATGGAAAACGTGTACGCATTCGCCTTCTCGACCCCCGCGCCGAATCATTCATTACCGACGAAACCAGTGAAGAAGCAACGGTCGCTACAGCTTGCGTTCCTCCCGCTCAGCTAGCAGAAGACGGCCTCTCTCCATCGCAATTCCGCCGTGTACTCGCCTTCATCGGCGATCGCTTGAGCCGTAACCTCACACTCTCCGAATTAGCCCGCGAGGCAGGCTTGAGTGCCGCGTACTTCTCGCAGCGATTCAAATGTTCCACTGGTACGTCACCTCACCAGTACTTGTTGCGGCTCCGAATCTGTAAGGCGAAGACTCTCCTCGAAGAATCAGAGTCTCCCATTATCGATATCGCTGCCGAATGCGGATTTCAAACTCAACAACACTTCGCCAGGATCTTCAGGCGGCTCACGCGCACCACCCCTACCGAATACCGGCGTCAGCGCCAGCAGTCTCACTACGCTTCGGTGGCTCCTACCCTGCTTGATCGCCGCCACATCCTTTCTCAGGACCATCAACCGCCCGCTGGACGCGGAACGCTGAAAAGCGGAAGTTTGGACACGCTACCGGGAAGCGCCGTTCATCCATAGAGAGCACAGTTAGGATTTCGGACGATCGAAAGGAATGAACATGGGACGACTCAGTGGTAAAACGGCTTTGATTACAGGCGGCAATAGCGGAATCGGACTCGCAACGGCCAAGCTGATGGCGCAGGAGGGTGCGAAGGTCTTCATTACGGGACGTCGGCAGGAAGCTCTCACCAGTGCTCTCAATGAGATCGGCCCACTTGGTGTTGGCATCCAAGGGGACGTATCTAAGATTGCCGACCTCACCCGCCTCGCTGCTGAACTGACGGCGCAGAAGGTCAAGCTGGACATTCTCTTTGCGAATGCGGGTGCAGGAACAGTGCTTCCCATTGCAGATGTAACAGAAGAGCACTACTACCAGATCTTCGACACGAACGTGAAGGGAGTTGTCTTCACAGTTCAAAAGCTGTTGCCGATCATGAACGACGGCGGTTCGATCATCCTGAACTCATCCATTACCGAGAGCAAAGGCATGGAAGCCTTCAGCATGTACTCCGCATCGAAGGCCGCTGTGCGGAATTTCGCTCGTGGATGGGCTAACGATCTCAAGTCCCGAAAGATAAGGGTCAACGCGATCAGCCCGGGTGTCGTGATCACCC
This sequence comes from Granulicella tundricola MP5ACTX9, assembly GCF_000178975.2. Classification (NCBI taxonomy): domain Bacteria; kingdom Pseudomonadati; phylum Acidobacteriota; class Terriglobia; order Terriglobales; family Acidobacteriaceae; genus Granulicella; species Granulicella tundricola. The sequence goes on from NC_015064.1 coordinate 3,627,645, forward strand.
CTGGCTATAACGGACTGGGCATGAACGACGATCAGATCAAAGAATATGCCGCGCAATCCTCAGCAAAGACACCGGCGGGACGTACAGGACAGCCCGAGGAAATCGCCAAGGCCGTACTGTTTCTGGGTTCCGACGAGAGCAGCTTCGTGAACGCCGAAAACCTGATAGTCGATGGTGGCTTTTCGCTGGTCTAGCGAAGCATTCCGAATGGTGCCTCGTTGCTAGCATCATGATCAACAAAGTGGTCTCAGTGAGATGGAGCCACACTAGACCGGTCATCTGATAGGAGCATGTAATGCGGATTCTGCAGCAAGCGATACGTATCTACACCGAGCGAAACCAGTGGGAGACAGCGATTCAGTTTTATCAAGTCCTTCTAGGTGTTCAATGCGAGCGACGAGTGCACATCGCCGAGACGAACGTAGAGGCGGCAAAGGTCGGGGGCGTTCTTATCCTTGCTGCCGATCAAAAGATGCTCGACGAGCTCCGCCTTGTGAACGCTGTCTACTACGTCGATTCGCTCGATGAAAGCTTTAGCTGGCTCAAAACGAACGGGGCGAAGATTCTTCACGAACCGCAGACCGTAACGGGCGGGAGAAACTTTACGGCCCGTCATCCCGATGGGCTGGTTGTCGAATATTTCGAGCCAGCCAAGAAGAAGGAGAACGCCTGATGAAGTCGTGGAAGATTGACCGCCTTGGCGACAAACTCAGTTTCGTTGATGTTCCTATTCCGGAGGTTCGCCCCGGAAGCGTGCTGGTTCGTGTCCAGTCGCAAGCTCTGATGTCCTATCTGAAGCCTTACGTGGAGGGCAAGCTGCCGGCCTATCGTGCCCCAGAAGATTTCACCCCGGGTGGCAATGCTATCGGAACGGTTGAGGCTGTCGGTGCTGATGTGTGGCACCTCAAGAAGGGCCAGCGAGTCGTGACGTCGAGTCACCTTGTCGCACGAGAGAACGTACCCGAGCCCGGACAGGTTCTCATCGGAGTAACTTCCCCGGGAGGCATTGGAGATGCACTCCAGAGTTCTTGGAAGGACGGGACACTGGCTGAGTACGTTCTTCTACCCGCTCAGGTTGTTACTCCGATCAACGGTCTTGACCATTATGACTTCCCTCAACTCACCGCCATTACCCGCTGCATCGTTCCGTTTGGAGGCTTGACGCGGGGAAGACTCCAAGCGGGTGAGACGGTGGTGGTGAACGGCGCCAGTGGTGCTTACGGAAGCGCCGCAACTCTCGTCGCCCTTGCAATGGGCGCGAGTCGCGTGGTCGCGGCCGGCCGCAGCAAGGAAACGCTCGATAAGCTAGCCAAAGCTGGCGGCGAACGAGTGATTCCCGTTGTCCTCACTGGCGATGTGACGAAGGACACTGAGGCTTTGCGAAGCGCCGCCAACGGAGGCGCCCATTTAGCCTTCGATCAAGTTGGAAACGCCAAGGATCCTAATTCCACGCTGGCGGCACTTGGTTCGCTCTATCGCTGGGGGCGCATCGTGCTCATGGGGAGCAGCGCCGTTCCGATTCCCATCAATTACCTCCAGATGATGTTCAACAACTGGGAGATCATCGGAAACTTCATGCACCCTCAAGGGGCGTACTTGCCCCTTCTGTCGTTGGTCCGATCCGGCCAACTGGACCTGAACCCAATCCAACCAAGAGTCTTTTCGTTGCCCGACCTGGAACCCGCAATGGAGTACGCAGGCAAAGCAGGCAGCTTGGAATTGACCGTCGTGACCTCCAGCAAGTAGGCGCAACAACGCAAGCCTACTTGTCTGTCGGGCCTAGGAATTGTCGGCCCAATCTCAGCAACAGGATGTCAGGAGTGAAGATGACCGCCGAAAACGGACGCAGCACAGAGTACCCAATCGATCCAATGTTCTTGGACCGCTGGTCACCACGCTCCTTCACCGGGGAAGCAATCGCCGAGGCTGAACTGCTCACCATGCTGGATGCCGCGCGTTGGGCGGCGTCTTGCTACAACATCCAACCCTGGCGATTCATCTACGCTCTTCGGGACACCCCGGCCTGGGCCAAACATCTCGATCTACTCGTCACTTTCAATCAACTCTGGGCGAAAGATGCTTCGGCGCTTGTCTTCTTTGTATCCAACTCGATCATGAGAATGCCGGGGGCGGAAACCGATAGCCCCTCCGTCACTCATTCATTCGACGCCGGTACAGCTTCGGGCTACATGGCATTGCAAGCACGCAAACTTGGTTGGTTCGCGCATGGAATGGGAGGCATCGACCGGGAGCGGGCGATGACGGAACTCAACGTTCCACAAGGTTTCAAAGTTGAGGCGGCTTATGCAATCGGCCGGCTGAGTGACCCAGAGAAACTTCCCGAGGGCCTAAGAAAGCTGGAACACCCGAATGATCGCCTGCCTCTCGAGCAGATAGCGTTCGAAGGTGAATTCAAGCGATAACGATGTCGCTGGCAAGTGCAAGCGCGACGGATAGAGGCGTACGAACGATATGTCACAGGTATGGCTTATTACAGGAAGTTCCCGCGGTCTCGGACGAGAATTTGCAATCGCTGCTCTTGAAGCAGGTCACAAGGTGGCGGCTACTGCGCGAAAGGTGAGTGATCTCGAAGACCTGCAGAAAACTTACGGTGAAAATGTGCTGCCCATTGCCTTGGACGTGACCAACGAAGCACAAGCATACGAAGCGGTACAGAGCACGATTGCCAAATTCGGTCGCCTCGATGTTCTGGTGAACAATGCGGGCTACGGCAATGTCGCGCCTGTTGAAGACACGAGCTTGGCCGAGTTTCGAGAGCAGATTGAGACGAATCTGTTTGGGACGATCATTTTGTCAAAGGCTGCACTCCCGCACTTCCGCGAACAGAAGAGCGGGCATTTTATCCAAGTGACCTCGATCGCTGGACGCATGGGACCAATCGGTCGTGCTCCCTACGCTGCTGCGAAGTGGGGCGTGGAGGGGTTCTCTGAGACCCTGGCAAAGGAAGTTGCGCCGTTTGGCGTAAAGGTCACGCTTGTCGAGCCAGGCGGATTCCGGACGGATTTTGCTGGCGCCTCCACAAGTCTTCAAGAAGGGCGACCTGAGTACGACGAAACGGTCGGCAAGACGGCCCGCTTCCAACGCGATTTCAATGGCAAACAACCCGGAGATCCCAAGCGCGCCGCCGCTGCTCTCTTGAAGATCGCGTCAGAACAGAATCCTCCCTTCCGCCTCATAGTTGGAAGCGACGCCTACAATGCCATCGAAAAGAACGATCTGGCGAAGATGGAAGCGGCGAAAGAGTGGAAGGAACTGAGCATCTTCACAGACTTCCCGAAGGAAAGCGCCTAGAACGTACCTGCTCGAGAGGAGCCTTTGACCACATGGCTGATGGCAATGATGTTGTGACAGACCTTCTGGTTCGCAATTTGCTTGAGATCTTAAACGAGAAGGACGGCGCGATTCGTCGGGCTCTCCTCGTTGAGTTGTGGTCAGAGGATGCCATCTTTATCGATCCCGAGGCGGCACATCAGGGAACGGAGAAGATCGATAAAGCGATTGCGTGGCTCGCCCAGTGCTTTCCGGGATCACCTTCTCCGTGGCTGGTCCCGTACGTTCACAACATGGCGTAGCTTGCCTTCCTTGGGCTTTTGCGCCCAAGGAGATGCCAACACGCATCACCGGAATCGACATCGGAGTAGCTAAACAAGGAAAGCTGGCCGCGCTCTTCACTTTCATCGATGCAAAGAGCGCATAGCGTTTGAGGCTTAGGGCAGCATTGCCCCTCCAATGGCGGGGGCAACGCTGCCAGGCTTAGATCATGTAGCCGCCTGCAACCTCGATAGACTGACCATTAATCCAACGATTTTCATCTGCTAGCAGACTGGCGATGACGCTGCCAACATCCTGCGGCTCCCCAACTCGTCCCAGAGCGGTTTGTCCAGCAAGCATCGCCTCAAACTCATCGTTCAAACCACCACCCAAATCGGTTCGAATGGCCCCCGGAGAGACTGCATTCGCGCGAATCCTGCGCGCACCTAACTCCTTTGCCATGTAGCGAGTCAGGACCTCAAGACCTCCCTTGAAACTCGCATATGGTGCCACTCCAGCCGTTGCAACGCGCGTGGTCGCGCTCGTCACGTTCACGATGTCTCCGTTGTCCGCCATGAGTGGCAGGAGCGACTGAGTGAGAAAGAACGGGCCTTTGAGGTGGACATTGAACAATCCCATGAAGTCCGCCTCTGTCACCGCTTCGATAGGCTTGAACGCCCCATAGCCAGCATTGTTGACTAGGCAATCGAAGTCGTCTCGCTGCCACTTCGACTGCAAGGCGACACGAACTGAATCACGAAACGAGCCAAACGTGGAACTTTCGGCGACATCTAGCTTTAGAGCCAGGGCAGTTCCCTCGGCCTTGGTGATCTTTTCGATGACGGATTCAGCGGCTGCCTGGTTCTCGTTGTAGGTCAGGATGACTCCCAAACCTCGCTTAGCGCACTCGATTGCTGTTGCCGCTCCGATGCCACGACTTCCGCCGGTGATGATGACGATTCTCATTTTGTTGTCTTCGCTTCCTCTTACGGAAGTTAGCCGCCAGGACCACTTCGGTGCTCGCACAATCCTCCCTAAGACCTGCCTAATCCTGCTTTGTTGAGGAATCTCGGTGCGCGATGCGAGAAGATGGATTTATGGAGATGCAGCTCAACGAACTGCGAAGGCTGGCTGCCCGAGCCGAGAACCGTCGAACGGAAACGGGGATTCCGCGCATTGCAATGGTTAAAGGCGCGGTTCCAGAACATCGTCTTGCCACCGTCTACGAACCGATGATCAACCTCATTGTTGCAGGGAATAAGACGATGACAGTCGGAGACCGAAGCTTCCGATATGACCCGGCCACATACTTTGTAATGTCTGTCGATCTGCCTGCGGTGGGGGCGGTTGAACCCTCCGCAGATGGCGAGCCCTATCTTGCCGTAAGTCTCACGCTTGAACCCGTTCGTCTCGCTCAATTGCTCGGCGATCTGCCTAAAACTGCAACGGAAGGGCGCTGCAGTTCCGGCTTCTCCGTGGCTCCCGTGACACCGGAGCTCCTGGATGCATGGTTGCGGATGCTCCGTCTCCTCGACCAGCCGACCGAGATTGCTGCGTTAGCCCCGGCGTACGAGAGAGAGATTCTCTTCCGCGTCTTACAGGGGCCGCTGGGCTGGATGCTTCGGGAAATTGCGGCGCCCGAGTCTACGGTCTCAAGGATCGGTCTAGCCATTCAGTGGATCAGAGAGAATTTCGCTCTGCCACTCCGCGTGAAACCCCTTGCCGATATGGCCGCGCTGAGTGCATCCGCGTTCCATCGTCATTTCAAGACAGTAACGGCGCTAAGTCCACTCCAATATCAAAAGCGCGTTCGGCTGTTGCACGCTCGGACTATGTTGATTGCCGGTGAAGGGAATGTGACTTCTACAGCATTCGCTGTCGGCTATGAGAGCGCAACGCAATTCAGCCGCGAGTATGCGCGTCTATTCGGTAGCTCTCCTTCGAGGGACGCCATTGACATCGCCAATAAGGTGCGGGGACATGCCTGACCTCGTCACCAGAAAGGAGACATCCCCGTCATGCCAGTAAAGCTACCCAACAACAAGACGTTGAAGAAGGCGATCGAGACGAAAGCCTTCCGAAAATCGCTGCAGTTCCTTAAAGGCAAGTCCGCCGCGTTGGCTCCATACCGGTCGCTGGAGGATCTGTTCTTCGAGATTGAAGACCATAACCCTCCCTCTCTTGCCGGAGTGGAGAAACATCTTCAGGAAGTCTGCTGGCGGTTTCGCAAGACGCTTTATGCACACTCGGTTTTCATCGGGGGCTCAGTACTCGACCAAATCTTTTACGACAGGATTCGAGACCCTCAAGTTGTCGACCCGGTTTTATCGGCCCTTACCCTCATTCGCACTGTCGGGATTCACAAGCCAGGACTGATCCTCTACCCGCTGCACTCATTCAGTCTCTTGGGGATCGCCCTCTTGGAGCGGTTTACATCTGCGCGTCTTGAGTTCTTTGTCACCGAAGCAGAAGTCTGCGCGAGAGCGCAAACGAATTCTCTCGGAGGCACGATTGAGTTTCTTGAGCGGGCCGCCGAGAGCTTCGGAATCAAACGGGCTATTCCCGTCGAATCGATGGAGCACTATGAGCGAAGCCGGCCGACGAAGTGGCTGACGCGGAATACACTTTTGGCGGTAAAGGCTCACGTTTTTTCGAATGACTACTACGAGAACCACCGATTTATCATTCTGCAACTGGAGAGGGCAAGTTCGCTTTTGTTCTGTTTGGCTTCCCTTCAGGGGGGCTTTCCAGTCCTGAAAGCTGACACGCTCTTTTCTTCCACCAGAAACAACAACTGGGAGACTCAGGACATTTTTCATTTCCTGCTCTTCGAGCCGAAGGCCGGCAGCGCAAAGAAACTTGAGAGCCGCTGCATCCCCATGAACGCTCGGACTATCGAACTCGCCGAGCTATGCAGCGTGAATGTTGGAATTAACCTCAAGGCGTGGGTTCACAGAAGACCGCTCATGGAGCGGGTTTGCAAGGCCCTCAACGCTATTGAAGCGGGCTACCGGCAATCGAACGTGCTTTCTTCTGTGGAAACAGTGATGCACAGGGTCTTCAAGAAGATCATGCAGTCCTTACGTTATTTCCGCAGGTCTTTCCGATACACAAGTGGTGACGACGACATAGTGATGTTGGCAGTTGCATTGGAGAGCCTACTCACGGATAGCTACGCTCCGGGCGGTGGCGAGCGTCTCAAGCGAAGGGCTGGTCTGCTCTTGAAGGGTCACCCACGCAGGGCCATATGCGTTGAAGAGATTGGCAAGGTCTATTACGCGCGTAACCAGGTGGTTCATACAGCAGAGCGGGAACAGGATGTTGATGTGTCGATCGGTAGAGAGGCTTATACGCTATGCCTCTTGCGTCTCGTAGACCGTCTGCCCTCTCTGCCGCAGGTGGCAGGTAACCCAATTCAGCAGATCATCGGTGATACGCACGCCGACCCTCCTGCTTTGCCGATGAGCAGTTCCTCCGGGTAGTAGAGATCAAGGGGAAGGTGCAGGAGGAGGAACTCGACTCCTGCCGCGCAGCCGGCGAGCGAGGGCCGGAGACAGAGCGGGATGAGGGTGCAGGGAGAAACCAAAGCGGGTTCTCCCTGCCGCTTTTTACAAAGACGAGAGAACGACCCCGGACGAATCCGGGGCCGGAGTTGAGCAATCGTTACGCTGCTTTCTTGGCGGAATCGGTGTTCTTCGACGCAGCTTTGACGGCAACGGGCTTGGCTTTCTTGGCCGGGGCTCTGTTCGGCTTGACGGCCTTCGGCTTCTTCGGAGCGAAGACGTTCTCGGCTTCGGTGAGGAAGTCGAGTTCGTTCTCGCGGGGAATGCCGACGTGTTCGGTAAGGACGATGCGCAGGGCGAAGCCGTTTAGCTTGCCGTCGGCTGTGTTGGAAAGAGCATGCAACACGATCTGGTCTTTCGAACGCTCCTCGTTCTCTTCGCCGCTGAAGTGCGACGCAACCTCTTCGAGAAACTCATAGGGGTTGATGTTGACGAGCAGACGAAGGAACATTCGCTGCTGTTCGGGGCTGAAGGTTGCTGGTGCCTCTTCGACGATGCGTTCGAAGGTCGCGAGACGTGCCTTGCGCAGTTTTTCGCGGCGGGCTTGGTCGGCCTCGTATTGCTTTTGCTGGCGTTCAAACTCGGCCTTGCGCTCTTCCTCCTTCCGCCCCTGCTCGGCGTGGTATTCCGCCATCTGGCGTTCATGCTCGGCCTTCCGTTGCGCAGCCTCTTCCTCCGTCTCTTCTTCGGGCGCTTCGGCCATGACGGGCGGCGGTTCCACGTCTTCGTCGGCGTGGTGTGCGTGGTTGGTATGTACTGCGCATTCGTCCTCAAGGCAGACAGTGACCGTTCTGCCTACGTTCTTCCCGAACACGATGATGGCGGCCTTCGCGTTCGGGCATGGCGGCTCAGCATCGGGGTTATCCGGTTCCGCAAGTTCGCGGTACTGGTTCTTGTTGAGGGTGCCTGAGCGCTGCTCCTTGGGGGAACGCCACGCGGTTTCGATTTGCACTAACTCCGGACGGGTGGCAACCTCGCGGTCGATGTGCGCCGTCACCTTGGCTTGAAAGCACGCCCCGTCCAGGCACTGGTCACCCTGCACGCCGGCAAACAGGCTGGTATTGAATCCGCTGCGGCGTGGGCAGGTGACGCAAGCCCCGGCCTCGGGTTTGAGGGTCGGGTCTTCGCGGTCGAACGGTGCGTCGGCAAGGTTCAGATAGAGGTTGTTCTGAATCCATGCGCTCAGGTGCTTCGCCGGGAGCAAGTGCGCTTCCTTGTCCTGCCAGTCCTTGCGCCAGCAGTTCTCGAACGCATCGGCCTGATGCTCCTGCGGCAGTCGAGCAATAAGGTTGGCGTGGCTGGCGGTGATGCGCTCTTGCACAAACGCCTCGGCCACCTTGGGGATGAGTTGCAGTAGGCTGAGCCGTGCGTAGATGTGGCTTGCACTCTTGCCGGACTTCTCGACAAGAGCGGCCACGTCGTAGCCGGGAACGTCGAGCAAGCGCTGGAATCCCTGCGCCTCCTCATATGGGTGAACATCCACGCGCTGCGAGTTTTCGACCAACTGCCATTCGATCGCTTCGGCGTCGTTCAGTTCCTTGATGTGTGCAGGAACGGAGAACTCCTCGGCTAAGAGTGAGGCACGGTATCGCCTTGCCCCTGCGACCACTTCAAACCCGTTGTCCTTGGGTCTGACGACAATGGGTTGAATCAGGCCATGGTGCTTGATGGAGGCGGCAAGTTCCTCCAACTTGGTCTGGTCGAAGGTCTGGCGTGGATTGGTCTTGGACTCGAAAAGCTGGTCGATGGCGATGTACTGGAACGGGCTGCTGTCTTGCATGGGAATGCTCTCCTTTGGGCTGTGGGGGTTGGGGTCGTGAAGCGTACACGCTGCCCTGTATCCGCTCCGTAGGCGGGAAACTTGGGTTAGGTGCGCTGTCGCTCGAAGGCTTCTAGAAAGCGCTGTTCTCGAAGGTTCTTGTCCCACAGCTTGGCGAACTTCTGGTGTTGGTCGTGGAGTTCGGAGTTGTAGACATACATGCCGCACTGAATGAAACGGCTCCATTGCTCGACGGCAACGTAGTCATTGCGCCAGTAGTAAGGGTTCAGGTGCGCTCCCCCGGCGAGTCCAAGCTCGAAACACATCTCCGGGTAAAGCATGGCGTCGCCGTTCTGTTCTCCGTAGTGGCAGACAGAGATTGCGGGGAGTCCGCACGGCCCCGACTCGTCCCCGGCTTCGATTACCAGAGCCATAAAGGGCGGGTTCTCGATGTGAAGGTGGAGGCCGTGGTTCCAGCCTCCGGCGGTCTTGAGTATGCGGAGGATGGTGTCCATTACGCAGCCTCCTGCAATTCCGGGTCTTCCTCCTGTTGCTGCGGTGTCTCCTCGCTGGCAACGGCTGGCTCCAAGCCTCCGAGGATGACGCTGGCGGTCTGCTGGATGACTTCCAAGCTCTCGGCCAACAGCGAGGCGTTGCCGTGGTAGAGCTGGATATAGTCAGCGGAGGCGGTTCCGTTGACCAGTCCAACGGCTTTGCCGACGACAAAGGCCACGGCTTCGGCCTCCGTCTCTCGCGCCGTCTTGGTGGTGGCGGTGCGGCGTTCGGCCTTGTGCAACATTTCGTGCGCGGTTTCGTGAACCAGCGTCGAGAATTCTTCGGCCTTAGTTTGCCCGGGAAGGATGGCGATGCGTCCGCCGTAGCTCATGCCGAGCGCGGGGGCAATCTTCGGGTTGTAAACCAACTGAATGCCCTGGCCTTTGATAAAGGCGGCAAGGCGCTCAATGTTCTCGCCGGGGTCGCCGGAAACCTCGTGCATGGATGGGAGGTCGACGCCGTTGGTCTGCGAGATATCGAAGACGTAGGCGTTCCGGAAATCCACCAATACACGCTCGTTCTGCTTGGTGATGTCCTTCTCCGCTTCCACGGCCTTCTTGCGGCGAACGCCGACGATGGGGGCAAGAATGCGAATGCCCTTGGCTCCTGCGTTGACGCTGCGGCCAAGGTTCTTCCATGCCCAAAATCCGGCCACGCGGGTGGCGGTGGGCATCTGCCGCGCGATCTCCAGCACATTCCCAAAGCTGTAGTTATGGAAACGGCTCATGGCGGTGAGGTAGTCGGTAAGGGCTTCGGAGTGTCCTGCCTCCAACTGCTCAATTAAGAGCTTGACGTTGGCGGCGATGAGTTCCTGTTTGGTGGTGGGCTTCTTGCTGTCGATGGCGTTGGCGGTCATGGTGTCTCTCCTTTGCGGTTGCTGTTGCCGTTGCACGTCCGCGTTGAATCGCGGCATGTACATGCCGAACGCCACCTGGCGAAGGCGGGGGTAGCAAGGTGCAAGGGGAGGGGTCTCTCCCATCCTTGGAACGGAGGCGAAGCTGGAGTGGAAAGGACGAGCGCAGCGAAGGTCTGCACAAGCGCAGCGCGGAAGACTGGGGAAACCCCTTGCGCCGCGCGATCGGGGCAGAGCCCCTTAGCGAGGTTTGGCTTCCTTATTCGTGCGCGTCAGCGTACAAGACCTATGAGGGTGGGTGTTGCGGGCGGGAACGGCCCGCTGAGGTGGGTGGTGGAAGACGCTCAGCGGCTGGAGACAGGGAGGAGCGAAGCGCCTCCCTCCTTCCACGCAAAGCTTGTGGCCTGCTCTATTCCAAAGAACCGAAACTGGACAGCCATGAAGCGATGGGGCACGTCTACGAGGTGCGCAATTTCTCTTGCGTCATGTTTTTGCTCGCCTATGGGGCTCTACAGTCTCTGCGTTCACGCCTCACAAAGTGAGACTTCGCGAATCGGTCTCGGCATCAGTACAGAGCTTTATGGTTTCCGACGGACGAGAAACGGGTACAAGATTTTGGGAATGGGCCTAATCGTAAGGCTAGCTTTCGGTGACGAGTTTCGTGGTCGATCCGGTCGGAGTTCGAGCGCATCTGACATCTATGTTCAAGAGTGAAATTCAATCGCGGAGGTCGACGAACTCACCACGTCAGATCTTATTCGCGAGCTTAATCGGTAGTACGATCGAGTTCTTTGATTTCTACATTTATGGCACGGCATCCGTGCTCGTGTTTCCCAAGCTATTCTTTCCGGCAAACGACCCAGCTTCATCCATGCTAGCTTCGCTCGCTACGTTCGCGATTGCGTTCTTGGCCCGGCCTCTTGGCGCAGCCATTTTTGGGCACTTTGGCGATCGCTTTGGCCGCAAGACAACGTTGGTCGTTGCGCTCTCCACAATGGGAATCTCCACCGTCGCCATTGGTGCGTTGCCGACCTATCGCTCGATTGGCTTTCTGGCGTCACTCCTCCTTGCGCTATGCCGTTTTGGACAAGGGCTCGGCCTGGGTGGCGAGTGGGGTGGTGCCGTGCTGTTGGCGATTGAGAACGCGCCGGCCAAGAAGCGCGCCTGGTACGGCATGTTTCCCCAACTCGGCGCGCCGATGGGCTTCTTGCTCTCGGGTGGAGTGTTTTTGCTGCTTTCGCGATGGCTCACGAATGATCAATTCTTTGGCTTCGGCTGGCGCCTTCCCTTCTTGGCCAGCGCAGTCTTGGTACTTCTCGGTCTCTATGTAAGGCTGACGATCGCCGAAACGCTAGTATTCCAGGAAGCTCTGGTGCAAAAGGAACCGGTACGGTTGCCGATTTCATCCTTGTTTCGCAGGCATGGGAAAGCTCTTCTAGCTGGAATCACCGTGTGTCTCGCCACGTTCGTTCTTTTCTACCTCATGACCATCTTCACTTTGTCCTGGGGAACAACGGCCCTCGGCTATAGCCGTAGTAAGTTCCTTCTGATGCAGTTGTTCGATGTCCTGTTCTTCGCGGCAGGCATACCGATTTCAGCGTTACTGGCAGAACACGGACGGCGTCGGGTAATGATGTGGGTTACGCTGCTCATCGGTGGTTTCGGATTCGTCATGGCTCCGCTGTTTACTGCTGGTACCAGTGGAACCGTTGTGATGATGGGAATCGGGCTCTTTCTGATGGGTCTGACATGGGGTCCGCTTGGAACAGTGATCTCCGAAATCTTTCCAACGTCCCTGCGTTATACGGGTAGCTCTCTAGCTTTCAGCATTGCCGGTATCTTGGGAGCTTCACTTGCACCGTACAGCGCCACATGGTTGGCCAAGTCGTATGGCCTCGGATACGTCGGCTATTATCTCTCGGTTTCGGCGGCGCTGACTTTTCTCGGACTGCTCGGGATTCGAGAAACCAAAGACGACGATCTCGCAACTTCAAGTCAGAGCTTTCAGTCAGGTCAGAGCAGGGCTCATTTGTAAGCGCCGACACAACGACGCCTTGCAAACACTCATAAGGACGTCCGGAGGATATTGCCGCGGTGACTTCAAGCAAAAGCTTCCTCAAGTTGGAACATGTGTCAGTCGCTCGCGGAGCGACTATAGTTCTGCACGATATATCACTGCGTGTCGCACCCGGGGAACACATTGCGATTCTTGGTCCGAACGGATGTGGCAAATCGACGCTGATCAAATTGATGACGTGCGAACTGTACCCGATCGTACTCCCGGGTGCAAGCGTGGAGATCTTCGGACCTTCACGTTGGAACGTCGCAGAACTACGACGCCGGCTTGGTGTCGTTACGTGTGAGACTCCGCCAAAGTCAGCGTTGGACACGTCAGCGATGGATGTGGTCCTGACCGGTTTCTTCTCGTCATCCACACTCTGGCCAAACCTTACGGTCACAGCGGACATGCGATCCGCAGCTGCAGAGGCGTTGGAGTATGTAGGAGGAACCTATCTGGCTGACCGGCCACTAGGGCAGTTGTCAGCCGGACAGCAAAAGCGAGTAGTGATCGCGCGCGCGCTGGTTGGGAGCGGCACCAGTGAAGGCGATCGTGTGCTCTTGCTCGACGAACCATCCAACGCCCTTGATCTAGCAGCGCAAGCAGAGCTTCGTCTGACGATGCGGAATTTGGCCAAGACGGGGACGGGAATCATTCTTGTGACCCACCACATTGCGGATATCGTTCCCGAGATCAACCGCGTATTGATGATGCGCGAGGGCCATTTGATCGCGGATGGCCCGAGGGAGGTTATGCTCACTGAAGAGAAGCTTTCAGGGCTGTTCGAGACGCCCGTCAACTTGAGCTACCGCGACGGCTATTTGCACGCGTGGTGACGTTACTTATCCTTTCAAGTTGGCTGATTAAGTACCGTTGTCTTTGGGTTCCTGTCAAAGTCAATCAGTCTGATACCCCTGCGCTATTGAGCCCGAACTGTTGTGGCCTACATGCTTCGGGCGCCCAACTGATTCGTGTTGCTGGAGCGGTTTGACTTAGTCCGTCTAGGGCGCATCGATTGATCGGAATGCCGAATGGAATGACTTCGCCAGCCACTACGCGACTTGTGGTCGATCTCATGCAAGCGAGCGTACGATGAATCGCGTACGCTGCGCGGCCGAAGTTGATCTAGGCTGACCGTACTGGTGGAGTTACACACTGGTGCAAGATAACGGGTTCGCCTCCGTCATCGCGGGTAAGTTTGCCTTCGAGAACGTGCCTGGCGTGGAGCGTCGCTGTGAACGTGCTGCCGTCTTCGAATTCAATACCGATTTCCGGTCCATACGGCCCATCTTCGAAAAGCTTGAGCGAACGGACGATGCGGCCGGCAGCTTCCTTACACTCGATCATGGTTTCGCACTCCATGTGATCCTGACCCCAGCGGAGCATATCACACTCATCGTGTGTAGACTCATAGTGGTCAGGCACGAAGCATGGATATGTGCCTGCTCATTCTCCCAAGTTCCTGTTTGGAAAGTCCATCCGGACACTACGGGAAGAGCGCGGGTATTCGCAGGAAGAACTCGCGGAACGTGCGGGTCTCCACCGGAATTACGTCGGAGGCATTGAGCGTGGCGAACGGAACGTTGGCTTGGAGAACATCGTCAAGCTAGCGAAGGCACTTTCGGTAAAGTCTCGCGACTTATTTGAGAGCCTGCCGTAGCCGACTTTGGGGTACGAACGTTCCTGCCCCCAGAGTGGTCGTGGAAGCCTCGGCACTCCGTGCTTGAGCCTGCGGATTCCTCGCAATCGCGCTATACAGTCACACTTCATCGGAGCGAAGAACGCTCTACACTTGCCTTTGCTGGGCAAATACAGGGCGAACATGCGATGTAGGTCACGGAGTCTTGCATGTCCAAGCTGCATCAACTCGAAGTTGCTATGGAGAGGCTGTTTGCCGAAGATGAAGGACTACCGTGTCCAGCCGCAGCCGAACTCCGAAGAAACTTCGCTCAGCACGTCCGTTAGACTTCGCGTTTCTGAAACCACACAACTGGTCGATCTTATTAACACGGCCTTCGAGGGCATCCCCAAATGGGACGCCTTCGCTCAGCATTATGGAGGATGCGAGCTGTGCAATACCTGAATCGACGTCACACTGATGGATCTCCGATTTCCAAAGGCCAGCGGCATTGAAGTCATCGGTGCCCTCAGGAGGCTCTGCCCTGTTTCGCGGATCATCGTGCTGACCAGCAAAGGGGGATGTTCAGCCTCTTTAAGCGTTCAAAGCGGAGTGGGAGGCGAAAGGTCGAGATTCGCCCTTTATGTGTAACGTAGATTTCCCTGCAGAACCGCCACGGACAGACTATGCCGAGTTCAGACGCAAACTGACCAGGGATGCGCATTCCTAATCGACTTCCATTCGGGTCAGTCTGAATAGACACTTTTGTGTGAAGTGCGCGCGCCGCAGGCGGTAAAGGGGAGAAGTGCAGGAAGGGGGACCGAGCGTGTTACCAAACTCGCCAAGTGTCTTGCGGGACTGAATTGCTGACGACAAGCCGACTTGTAGGGACCGATCCGTCTAGACACGTCCCAAATTTCTACCCTGGGTTTGCTTAGGCCTCCGGCGCAGGTTGGACGACTTCAGTGCGAGCAAAGCTCCGAAACAGAGCTACAACACGGTCAGCAGCATCCGGCGCGTAGAACATCTCGGTGTTGGCCATCGTGTCCGCAGTCATGTGCCGCATCCGATCAAACATCTGTACCTCGTACTTTGCAATCGCCTCAGAGGAACTTCTTTCACTAAGGAGTAGCTTCGATAGCACCAGCGCGTCAAGCATCGCCATGTTCACGCCTTCTCCTGCGTAGGGCGGCATGACGTGCGCCGCATCGCCGATTAATGTGACGTTGGGCTTTGGCTCCCAACGCTGATCGGATGGGCATGTCAGTAGCGGGCGCCAAACCATTGATACAGCCTCTCTGAAGAGAGGCTCCCATAACTTACTCCATCCCTCGAAGTTGCCGTGGAACCACGCGACCCGCTTATCCGGGCTGGTGGCCTCTTCAAGGCTCTCCCTCAAGACATCGTCTTTCGTCTTCAATCCCGCGTACACCAGCACGCTACCGTCAGACTTAGTGCCCATGCCTATCGTTCTTTCGCCTCCAAGAGCCATGAGCGCTGCCCCACCGAGGAGACTCCACAACTCCGGTATGGTTTGCTTTGCAGCAGGAACCATCGCCTCCACAAGCGATACACCTACATACTCCGGCTGGATCGGAGTGACCAGATTGCGCAGGCGAGAGTTCGCACCGTCGCTTCCGATGGCGATGTCGCCCAGTGCCGTCTTTCCGCCGGCGAAACGTAAGAGTACCTGGTCACCACGCATCTCTGCATACTCCAGCTTGCAATCCCATTGCACCGTCTCGGGCTGAAGCGAGTCGAGCAAGAGATCGCGCAGTGGTCCGCGCTCAATCTCAGGTCGCTTCCCATCACCGGACATGCGGCGAACATGATCGTGAAGAACTGTTCCTCTGGCGTCGGTAAGGCGAAGTCGATCAAGATCAGGGCGGTGGTTGGCCCAGAACGCTTCCATCAAACCGGCAGCCTCTAGTGCCGCCAGCCCGGAGCCTTCGTGGAGGTCTAACGCGCTGCCCTGCACGCGTGCACTGCGGCTTTGATCTCGCTCGTACACCACAACCTTAGCGCCACTCTGTTGCAGCAGTCGGGCCAGCGTCAACCCGCCAGGTCCTCCTCCAACAATGGCGATGTTCTTTCCGTCAACGGCACTCGTAGATATGTGTTGGGTATTGTCTTGCATTACCGCTCCTAAGGATGTTCGACCTGAGCGGTTCGTCGGTTGCAGAACCACACGGACGAACAAGATGGACGCATAGCGTCTGTTGTTCGTCGTGGGGATCATTTGCAGAAAGCAAACGACCAGAGATTTCGTTTCCGAAAGGACTTGGGCTTACCAAACCAAGTCTGCCTCTTCCGACAGAAGCAGAATACCATCCGAACGCGACGCCAGTAGCAGGGCAGGATCGCTCCCGATAATGTATGGTCCGCCGCGCGACTGCAAGGGTTAGTTTGGGCGAGAAGACAAGTCTGCGCAAATGTATTCGGCCTTTGAGTGGAGATGCTTCCTCCTGGCCATGATGAGATGCGCGCGTGTGTGGCCTTATAAACGCCTCGGTCGTTGAAGACCATTATCAGGATCAGGCTCTTAGACACGCCGTTGTGACTGTTCTTTCGTCCTTGCTGTCCTATGCAGACTTCGGTGGGGAAAGTTTATAGATCCGTCGTCGGAGTGAGGGAAAGTGGGAACGCGAAGCGTTTCCAAGCCGAAGGCGTCTTTTCCTCACTTGCTCAGGCTGGCACGGTTGTTGACCTGTACTCGTTGCCGCTCGACAGTACCGCCCAGGCGACACGGGCGAGCTTGTTGGCCATGGCGACTACGACGACGTTCTTATGAGCCCTGGCGTCCAGCTTGTCTAGCCAGGCCCCGATGGGCGCACGGTCTCGCCGGATGCGCAGCACGGCAGCTCGGGCGCCGTGGATCAGGATCTTGCGCAGGTAGACGTTGCCTCGCTTGCTGATGCCGAGCAGCTTCGCCTTGCCTCCAGTCGAATACTGTCGCGGCACAACGCCCAGCCACGCAGCGAACTCGCGGCCCTTGCGGAAAGCAGCGCCGTTGCCGATTGCAGCAACGATGGCTGTCGCAACCACCGGCCCGATGCCTGGGATCTGCCGGATGCGCGTGCAGCCAGCATCTGCCGCGGAGATCCGCTCCAGTTCGTCATTGAGTTCTTCGACCTGCCGCTCGACGGTCTTCCACTCATCCCACAGCGTGTTGATCAGGTTACGCATCAATGGCGTCAGGCCGGCTTCCGCGTTCTCGAGGATGTCGGCCATGGCAGCCTTGAGCTTCGCCGGCGTCTTTGCAAACACCAGACCTCTTTCAAGCAGGAACGCGCGCAGTTGGTTGATCACGGCCGTCCGTCGAGAGATCAGCCGGTCACGAACACGGTGGATCGCCTGCAGATCCAGCTGGTCATCTGTCTTGATCGGGACGAAGCGCATGTTCTTGCGATCCACCGCCTCAGCGATCGCTTCCGCATCAACGAAGTCGTTCTTGTTCGACTTCACGAAAGGCTTCACAAACTGCGCCGCGATCAGACGAACATCATGGCCCTGACTCCGCAAGGCACGGCCGAGGAAATGAGCTCCCGAGCAGGCTTCCAAACCGATCAGGGAAGACTGCAAGTTGGCCGTATAGGCCAACAGCTGCTTCTTCGAAAACTTTTTTTTCACCAGCAGCTTGCCAGCCGCTCCCAATGCCACAAGATGAAAGGTCGTCTTCCCCAGGTCGATGCCAACGGACTGTATCTGCATAGCGATGATCCTCCTTGTCGAACCTGCTTCTACGATCCTCCTGGTAACACGGGAGAATCAAGCGGCGGACCATCTCATTAACGCCCTTCTCATCAACGATCATCAACTGACGGTAAGCCGACTTGTCAGAACTGTAGCGAATCCCGCCTCGCATCGCTCTAAGTGACACTCGCCATGATAGACGCCCATCACTCCTGAGACGAACTGAACTCTTGAGCGACATGCGAGGCGGCGTCGAAGGACTACAAAACGTTTCTACTCGCAGCGGCAGTTTTGATCGTGGCGCGAAGGCCTGCGTTCTCAGCCTCGAGCGCGGCAAGGCGGTCCTGCAAGGGGCGGAGAGCGGGCTGCAACTCTTCAACGGTGTACCGCGGCGTGATGTGCTGAGGACAGTTCCAGTCGAAGCCCTCGACGTGTATGAGGATGGCGCGCTCCGGAATGTCCTTCGGATCGGCGGGGCGGAGGCGCTTGATGAGTGTGGCTGATTCGGAGTCGCTCTCGTGAATCTCGACGCGGCCGAGAATCTTCAGCCGCGTCTGGTTTGGGTAGTCCATAAAGAACAGGGCTACACGCGCGTCGTGCTCCAGGTTGCCTAGCGAGATGTACTGCTTGTTACCCCGTAGGTCCGCGAAGGCGATGAGCTCGGGCGCGAGAACCTTGACGAAGCCAGCCGCACCGCCGCGATGCTGGATGTAAGGCCAACCGGTCTCGCTCACCGAGGCCATGTAGAAGCTGTCACGCATCGAGAGGAACGTCTCTTCGCTGATGCCCAGGCTTCCGCCGGTCGCACCGCCTTGAGCCATACGCTCATACTGGCGACGGCTGCCGTGCTCCTGCTGGTGCGCTTTGACTACGTCAGTGAAGGCAAGCTCATGGAAGCGGTTTCCCATTGGTTTTATCCTCTCGATTCAGAATCTATGGGGTGACCTGCGGAGATTGCAGTTCCTGAACTGTCGTTACCCCGCGCGATAGATTCGATCCGTCTCAAATGCGGCAGACTCCGGCAAGGGCCTGCATGTGGGCAACTCTACCAAGTTGTTGGGTCGTGGCTTTCGTGTCTCCGGCTCGTATCGCGCTCGCGCATCTATCCGGCCCGGCGCTGGGTTCGCGCGACCTGAAAGCTCTTGAGGACAGCCCCGGCCGGGGAGAGAATTGGAACCTCCTTTGAAGTCCCATAAAGCATTCTCGTAGTGAGGCCACCATCAACGACGCTCAGCAAGGCAGCAGCCACCACTTTCTTGTCGAAGGCGTAGGGCTTCAGCAAATTGATGAGATAGGCAAGAAACTTGTTTTCGTGTTCGACCGCTATCCGGTGGAAGGGGTGGTCAAAATCTGGGTACTCGGATGCGATCCGAAGGAACGGGCATCCGATGATGTCGACGCGATTGACTACGCGTTCGATCCTGGCTAAGGCTTCATGGATGTCTTCCGGGGGCGCAGGACTATCGAGATACTCAAAGAAGGATCGGTCGCGATATTCAAGGTAAGCGGTCACCAGGTCATCTTTGCTCGGGAAATGCCGGTAGAAGGTCGCTTTTGCGACCTCGGAGACGGACATGATCTTTTCGGTCCCGGTGGCTCGGACCCCCTCTGTGTAGAAGAGGCGATCGGCAGCTTCAAGGATCCTCTCCCGCGGCTCGGATTGTTTTTGCGAATTCATCAGATTCATGTTGACAGAAGACAGACCAGTCTGTCTATACTATTCCTGCATTGTAGACAGACCTGTCTGTCTTTGCTCTGTTTTACGAAAGGATTACGACCATGAATACGCAAGTCGCCCTCTTCAGTCCCGTTGACCTTGAAACCGCCCCCGAGAAGTCTCGTCCGCTCCTGGAAAACGTCCAGAAGTCCTTCAAGTTCATTCCGAACCTCTTTGGAGTGTTCGCAAACTCTCCGGTCTTGCTCGAAGGCTACATGGCGCTGGAGAAAGCCTTTGACAAGGGCAGCCTTAACGCAGTGGAGCGCCAGATCATCCTGCTCTCCGCCAGCGTTGAGAATCGCTGCGGTTATTGCATCGCGGCGCACAGCACGGTGCTGAAGGCCTTCTTGCATGCTCCGGCCGAGGTCGTTTCGGCGGTGAGGGCAAACGAGCCCGTGTCCGATCCGAAGCTACAGGCGCTTGTCGCGCTCACCAAGGAGATCGTCACGGAACGCGGACACGTGAGCGAGCAGGTCATGGATAACTTTCTGGCCGCCGGATATCGAAAGGATCAGGTGCTTGAGGTTCTGATCGGGGTCGCACTCAAGACGATGAGCAATTACCTGGATCACATCTCCCATACGGAACTCGATCCGGCATTTCAGTCGGAAGCCTAGAGCCTCGTTCTGACGGAACCATCAACCACACCGCTGATCAAGAAAGGAATATCGAAATGGCAAAGTTCGCATTGCTTGTTGAGTTGAAGGCTAAACCGGGGAAGGAATCAGAAGTCGAGGCGTTTCTGGAGAAGGAGGCCAGTCTGGTGAGAAAAGAACCTGGAACGCTGTCCTGGCATGCTGCCAAGGTCGAAGGTGAAGCTGGGGTCTATCGTGTCTTCGACACCTTCGACGATGAAGCTGCCCGCGAAGCTCATTTGAATGGCGAGGCGGGGCAGGAGCTCGTGGAGAAGGCTGAGGAGCTGTTCTCCGTCGCTCCTAAAGTTTATCGGCTCGGGGTGGTTGCCCAGAAGTGAGGTCCAGAGACGGTGCTTCGTTGTGAGACGAAGCGCCGTTGGATCGCTACCCAGATACCGATTGTTAGCACTTTGTCCCTCTGCAGCAGGCAAAACACAACTGAGCAATACCAGGGAGAACAACTCATCATGGACACTCAAAAGCAAAAAGAACAGAACTCATCTAAGCCGACAGTCGTGCTTGTGCACGGCGCTGTCGAAGACTCCTCACTCTGGACTCATGGCGTGATCCAAGGGCTTCAGCGCGGCGGTTTCCCGGTCAAGGTCTTCTCCAATCCCTTGCGGGGCTTGTTTGTCGACGTTGCCTACCTGCAGAGCTTGCTCGACACGATCGAAGGGCCCGTCATTCTTGTCTCCCACGCGTACGGCGGGGCTGTCATCACCCAGGCCGGGGACGACCCAAAGGTCAAGGCCCTTATTTACGCGGGGTCCCCTATGCCCGGTGTCGGAGAATCTACAAACGATTGTCTCGAACGGTTTCCCGGCGGCGACTTCGCCTCTTCCGTCGATCTGATCGCCTACACTTTGCCCGACGGCATCACCGGAACAAACGTACTTGTCAAAGCCGACAAGTATGGCTACCTCCTTGCGGCCGACGTGCCTCAGGACTTGCTTGCCCTGATGATCGCCACACAACGTCCCATCGCAGCGGCAGCCCTCAGCGACGTACTGACATCGGCTGCATGGACGAGCAAGCCAAGCTGGCAAATCAGGCCTCTGCTCGATCCCGTCATTCCCCAGGAAGAGTTCAAGTTTGAGGCTGACCGAGCCCACTCTACTGTCATTGAGCTGAACTCATCGCATGCCATCCCTATCACCTACCCGGACGTTGTGGTCGATGTGATCGAACAGGCTGCCCGCGCTGTCACGAAGTAAGGGTGGTCCTTCCAGTAAAGGTTCCTGCGCCACTTTGACTACGGCGCAGGAACCGAGCAGGAGTTTCGAACCGGACCGTGGTTCTGCATCTGCGGTCCATCACAGCAAACTACTAAGTTGTCGAACAACTGGAGCAATCATGGCTACCCTCTTCGAACCAGTTCATTTAGGCTCTTTGCTCCTGGCAAACCGCGTCTTCATGGCCCCTCTTACGCGTACCCGCGCGGACGACAACGGCGTGCCAAGCGAATTTGCGGCGACCTATTATTCGCAGCGAGCTTCGGCTGGACTCATCGTGACCGAGGCGACGCAGATCTCTCCGATGGGCAAAGGCTACAGCAACACTCCGGGGATTCATTCCACAGACCAAGTGCGGGCGTGGAGCCGAATCGTCGATTCCGTTCACCATAGCGGAGGCCGAATCTTCCTTCAGTTGTGGCATGTCGGCCGAATCTCTCATTCGTCCTTGTTGCCAAATAATGCTCAGCCCGTTGCTCCGTCGGCAATCCGTGCTAACGCGCACACGCACATTGCCACGGGTTCCGCTCAGGTGTCCGAGCCAGTGGCTTTGACCGCTAGTGGGATCGAAGAGATCTTGTCGGACTACCGGCGTGCCGCCAGCAACGCGAAGCAAGCTGGATTCGACGGGGTCGAGATCCACGCGGCGAATGGATATTTGATCGATCAATTCCTCCGCACGGGAACGAACCGTCGAACCGATGATTACGGAGGCCCCGCTTCTAATCGAGCGCGCTTTCTCACGCAAGCAGTCGAACGGGTGCTCGAAGTCTGGGACAGCAAGCGGGTGGGTGTGCGAATCTCTCCGACCGTCGACTTCAACGACATGCGCGACGATAATCCACTCGACACCTTCTCCGTTGCAGCGGGAATGCTCAACGACTTTGGGCTTGGCTACCTCCACGTCGTGGAGCAGGCGCAGGACAGCACCGGAAGCGGCGAGGAGGCTGTTGTCCTGTCAACTCATCTGAGAGCGCTTTGGAAAGGTCTCTACGTTGTGAATGGTGGTTACGACGGACCGAGGGGTGCGGAAGCCTTGCGGACGGGTCGCGCCGACGCTATCGCATACGGTCGGGCTTTTCTAGCCAACCCGGATCTACCAAGGCGGCTACAGCTCCAAGCCGCGTTGAATGAACCCGATCCAACGACTTTCTACGGCGGGGGCGCTGCTGGTTACACGAGCTATCCTTGGCTTCCCTAACCCGGTCGCTTCAGAATGTGCGGATGAGGTGTTCGCATTACCGAAGACGGCCCCGTCCATACCCGTACGTAATGAGAAACGCTCTTCTCGTCATCTGCAATATCGATGAGTGCGAAATCGCCAATGCGCTCATTGAGGAGGTTGGGATCAGGAAGTCCTGTTGCTTTCGAATGCGACCAGGATCGCAGAATGTCCCTAAGCGTGCATCTGATGGAAGAGCCCCTCTTTGGAAAGAAATCCTTAGACTAGAAGCCGATTCCGAAATCATTCTGCTGCTTGGTGGGCTGGGCGAATTCTGTAACTGCGATTTCCTTGGAAGAAGCGAATTCTTGCTGCGGCGGGCTGGTGTATAGAGCGAGATCCGCTTTGGAGGACGCTGCTTGGAACGCCTGTTGGGTGAGTCCATCGCCAGTTGCGATCACACGTTCTGCGCGAACGTCCTTCAAAGAATCGACGACGTAACCGTAGTCGATGTGCTGTGCCTTTTCAGGAGGAACTTCGGCGATCTTGCCGGAATCCATCTTTACCCTCATGGCGTGGTCTTCGCCGATGCGGGTGACAGTCCCAAGGTCACCGGAGCGCACACCCATGTCCTTGTCATAGCGAGTGAAGCGGACTCGCTCACCTTCCGCTACCTCGCGTGTTGCCTCTTGGTAAACACGGCTCTCGCGCGTTGCGGTTCGGAGTTGTCCGGGATTGTAGGAAACCTCTTCCCGCGTGGCATCAAAGCGAATGGAGAGAAGATTACCGCGCGAGGTCGTGGAGACTACGGTGGCCTGGCTTTCGTGAGGGATGCCATTAAGACCGGGGCTGCCGGTCTTGTACTGGATTTTTTCGCCGGGCTGGTAGCTGTCGACGCGCATCTTGTTTCCCGTCGCTTTCTCGATCAGAACTGAAATAGCCTGAGCGTCGCGGCCAAGTTTGCCTTGGGCGTAGAGGTCGGCGCGAACGAGCTGGGTCAGCTGCTCGCGCTCCGCGCGGTCAAGCGCCACGATAACGGAACGCTCAGGGCGGCTCACGTACTCAGTGGCGACAGCGGCGAGCCGCGAATCAGAGTTCTTGTACTCATGCACCGCGACGGTCCGGGCCTTCGAAGCCTCCTGCGTTGCGCGCGGCTCGGGCTTGGCTGTGAAGTCGAGAGCGGCGGTCTTGGTCACATCGGTAGCGAGCCGTTGGCCCAGCGTTGCAGCGTCGTTCGTATAAATCCTCGCGTCTTCGGAGGCACGGGAGATCGCGACGTAGGCGAGCCGGTTGTTGATGAGGCTGCGGCTGGATTCGGTATCGATATTGGCGATCACTCGATCTGTGGTAAGTCCCTGAGAGCTGTGGGAGGTGACAGCATAGCCGTGGTCAAACTGCCGAAACTCAATGGGATTGAAGCTGACAGAACGCTGTTCCTTCCCATCCATGAGTACGGTGAGTCGGTCCGGCTCCATTCTAGTAATAGTTCCCATGTCGCGGTTCGAAATCCCCAGATCCTTATAAATAGCCGAGAACTGGAGCCGGTCACCGGTGGCGAATTCCCGGCTGGTCTCGCGATAGACGTTCACGCCATAGACCCGCTTGGGGTCGTACTCGACGTTGACGCCATTGGGAAGTTCCACGGTTAAGCGGTTCGTAGCCGCATCGCTCGACCGCACCACACCGAAGCTACCGCGCTCGATCCCCTCGGCTTTGCTGCCGCGTTCGTACTGGACGACATCTCCGGGGCGGTACATCGCCGCCCAGGTGCGGTCGGGGCCGGTCATATCCGAACGATGGGACAGAGTGAGGAACTGCCGACCATCCTCGGCCAGCTTGCCGGCTTTCAACAACTCCCCGCGTACGGCCTCATTGATCTGTTGGCGGCTACGGTTGTCCGGGGAAACGATAAGTGTGTTCTCCGGCTTGGCGGCGTAATCTCGCGCGATAGCGGCGATGCGCTCCGAAGCATTGGCAAGCTCGGTGACACGGCCCTGCTGGGTGAGCAGAGCGATCCCCATCTCTGTCTCGTTGGTGGCAAGGTGCTGCACAGCACGCAGCAACTCCGGGTCTTTCTGCCGCATGATCGTGTCGAGCTTGGAAGTCTGCATCCCCGCCTCCTGCATCTGCTGGAAGGGTCGTCCTGCATCGACGCCCTGATGCTGGCGCGTGTCGCCAATGACCAGAACACGATCCTGCGGGTGTATCTTTTCGAGAAAGGCCCGCATCTGTTTGGTGCTGGCGAGACTGGATTCGTCCAGCATATAGAGATGTCTGCTGGAATCGGGGGCCTTCTGCCGGGCAAGGAAGCTCTGAAGCGTGTTGGCCTCGATCCCAGCTTCGCGTAGCTGGCCTGCGGCTTTCGAGGTCGGGGCGAAGCCTTCGACCTTATAGTTACCCTGCTCCGCACCCTCGCGGATAGCGGCCAGCGTGCTCGTCTTCCCGGTTCCGGCTAGCCCCTGGAAACCGTGTATCCGGTCGGTGCTGGTCAGCACCTCGCGGATAGCAGTCTGCTGCGCCTCATTCAGGAAATCGCGAGACGTGGCCTGCCGCTCTGCTGCGGCTGTGGACAGCATGGGAGCCGATGCGCCCTGTCCGTTAAGGACATGCTGCACGTTTGCTCGCTCGTCGGCAATCGTCTCAGGGGTCGTGAAGCTGCGACCGGAAGCATACTTTTGACCTTGGACGGAACGGAACTCGCCTTCCGCCTGTCTCCGCTGGAACTCGCTCTGCACATCGGAAAAGCTGACCTCACCCATCCCACGACGTAGGGCCTCGCGCATAATAAGCCGCTCATCGGCCACAGCCTCGCGCTCGAAAACCTTCTCCTTTGCGAAGGCAACCGCCCCACGGGAATCCGGCTGCACGCTAATTTCCTGAGCCTGGGTCAAGGCGCGTTCGCGCGCGTCGGCGACCACACGTTCCGGCTGGTCACCGAAGTCTTTAGCCATCTCCTTATGGGCCGCCAGCACTTCGGCAGGCGTGAGGGTTTGTTTCCGGTCACGGGTGGCATGGGCGGCGATCTGCGCTGCCTCCGGTCCCTGGAATCCGACACGTTCCATCTGTTCTTTGATCTGCCGAGAACGGGGACTGGAGGCGTCAAGGTATGCCTGTGTGAAGCCCAGAATCTGGGGTGCACCGCTCTGTCCCGGCTCAATTTCGTAGCCTAACTTGCGGAGCTGGTGCGTCAGCACCGATTGGTACACGGCGGTCGCATAGTTCTGCGACTCGAAGAATGTCCGTTCCTGGATGGCACGGGTGGAACCATCTTCCCGTTGCGTGACATTAAAGATGATGGCGTGGGTATGGAGCTGCGGTGCGGCATAGCCGTTTACGGGCCGCGCGGTGTCATGTTCAAACTTTGCGGCGACGAACTTCCCGGTCACTTCGGCGGGGTTGTTGCCGCCGATCCGCGCATGCGTGTACTTCTCTAACTCCTCCAGGGCGGTCGTCACGGCAGCTCGGTGTGCCTCTGTCACGCGCTCGTCGCCGCCAACGAGGGCAGTGAGTGAAACGGACTTGGGAGCGGAGAAGGTCGCATCCCATCCGGCCCGGTGCTGGACGGGTTTGGTCACCGAACCATCCGCGTTTGTGTATTCCTGTCCTTCTCGGTGCCGCACCATCTGCGCCTCGGTCTGCGGGTGTATACCCTCGGTCAGACGGGAGAACTCCAACGGTGCCACCTCTCCAGACAGGCCAAGGGAAGCGGCAAGTTTGCCCTGCCACTCTCCTTTTACCGTCTCGTCCTGTTTGTAATAGCTCTGCGCATCACTGGTGTACTCCAGTTTGTGATACGTCTGCGCCTGGGCGGAGCTGATGGCTTTCGAGATGGTGAGCATGGCAGCCTACAGGTTGTGCGAGATGGACGAAGTTTGGACTTGCGGCGAAGGAGCCACGGCCTTGGGAAGCTCCAGCTTTGGAACGAGGGCCTCGGCTTCTTTGATCGGAGCGCCATTGCGGGGCGCGGTCGCCTCGGGGCTGATGGCAGGCTCCACGACCGATGGTGGAGCCTGTAAACCTGCCACGGTTGCGGCGGGTACCGGCGCGAGCGGGTTGAACCACATCTTGTGTTGGGGAATCACGCGCGGAACCAAAGCCTCTGCGATCTTGGGAAGGCTCATGGGTGGAAACGAAAAGCGTGAGACATAGTTGTTGATCTTCACAAAGGTATGGAGGTCGGGCAGACCTTCCACCTCAGACTTCATCACCAGCGGCTCGATCTGCCTGTCGAGGGTGAAGCTCTTTCCCTGGCGCTTACCGTCTGCAACCGTCTCCCGGACGCGCTCGATCTCGACCTCGCCGATCATTTCCGCTGCCCACTTCGCCGCGTTCGGCTCAGCCGTGCGGAGGATGAATTTCGTCGTCGGCTGTGAGAGCATCACCTCGGCAAGATGGCCGTAGATGGTTTCGAGCTGGGCTTTTCCCTGGTAGCCAAAGACGATGGGATTGTCACTCTTGCGGCCCTTGGTCAGCGCGGTATGGAACTGCGGAAGACGCTGGAGGCTGGCAAGCTCGTCGATCACCAGCCATACCTTTTTCTGTCCCGGCTTCGGCCTGGTCAGGAGACGCAACACCAGCAAGTCGATCCAAAGTGAGTGCAACGGACGAAGCGCCTCCTGCTCGGCTTCCGTGGACGTAAGGAAGATCCAGCCTTCACGTTTGTCGGCCCATTCCGTAGCGCACCACTCCCGGCCCTGGGCTTCTTCGAAAGTGGGCAGAAGGCGCAAGCTGTCGGCCACAAGGCCGAGCGAGCCAAGTACACCACTCCGCTGCTGAGGCGCATCCTTGGGTGCGAAGTTCGCAAGCTCGGTGCCTTTCAAACGCCGGTCGATCTCATCCTCATTCGACATCCATGCAACCAATTCTTCGGGCGAAGGCTTGTACTTCAGGAGATGGGCGAAGATCTTCTGCGGCGTGTCCGTAAAGAACTCGCCCCGTTTTTCCTCTCGTGGCTGGTACATGGAAGCCGCGATAGTCCGCGCCTCGGCGGGATTCCGTAGCTCGCTGGACGGTGTCCAGTAAGGTGCCCGTGCGTCAAGCGGATTCAAGATCAGATCCTTTCGGCTCTCCTTGTAAAAGCTCTCCGTGAACTCTCCTGCCGGGTCATAGACGATGGCGATTTCACCCCTGTCGGCAACCTGCTGGAGGAGCTGTTTTATCAGTGTCGACTTGCCGGTCCCGGTGTCGCCCATGATCTGAATGTGCTTCGCTTCCGCGCTTTTGGGGATGCGGAGCTGTATCGGCTTGCGGAGATACCACGGCTTTTTAGAAGTCTCGATGGCCAAGCCATCGGCCTTCAGCGCCTTGTTGAACTCGGACGGGGAAACCATTACCGGCCCCTTCAGATGGCGTCCGTACTTCAACTCGCGGAACCGTTTCACATCCGCGCGTCCGGCGAACGCGAGAGCGATCACCAGGACAAGAAGACCTTCCCCTAACGAGGTTGCATAGATATCGAGCAACCCTTGCCCGTCAAAATACACACTGCGAAGCCACCGGCTCAGCGCGGCATCGTTGTAGTCCTTCTCCGGCCCTCTATAGAGAACCGTGTAACCCTGCTGCCGTGTTGCCTCGGACAATTCAACAGGAAAGACAGCACCGTTGGGCAGCCTGGTTTCGCCGGGAACGAAGTCGGCTGGTAGCGCCAGACGGGGCGCGGCTTTGCCGCCCCCAACGTAGAGCAGCCGATACTTGCCATGCTGCTTGAACGTCGCACCGATGAGCGACTGTATATAGGTCGGGGTATATGTCCGGCGCAACGGCGTCTCCGTAAAGCGGAGAAACTGCCACACGAAAAACAGCGTTGCGAAAACACCCAACGCCAACGCGCTGAAGGTATAGACGGGAGCGTGCGGCGGCCAAACAATGGTCTCTTTGCGACCCCACTGCTGATTGCTATTCATTGTGCTACCTCCGTTCTGGCGTACTGTTGCATGACTTCAACTGCGGCCTTGTGCTTGCTGGAACGAATGCCTTGCAACTCGGTCTGGAACGCCTGCGGTGTCATCACCTCGCCGCAGGCCACGTTCCGCAAAGTTGAGTTGAGGAGCTGACGGATAGCCACGATCTCAGTAAAGATCGGCGTGATGGTCTCGCCTCTGGCCGCTGCTAGAAGCACCTCACGGCACCACTCGCTGAGGCTCTGACCTCTTTGCATGGCCGCCGCTTCCATCTCGTTCTGCTCGTCGCGCGTGACCTTGGCTGTGGCACTGATCGTCCGACCGGTCCTGCCTTTGGACCGGCGAATCCGCGTCTCTAAATTGATATGGGAACCTTGGGTTTCCGTTTCCATGTCGTCTGCCCCGAAGTTGCTTATAGGAGCCTTGCGGTCTCCTATAAGCAACTAGATTTATGTAACTTGCTTGTTTGCAACGAGGTCGCCTACAGGCTCGCTGTTGCGCGGTTTACGAAACCCTGGAAGGGATGGAGTGTCAATCTTGTTCCGGTGCGCAGCACCGTTGTGGCTCTGCCAAAGATGTAACTGCGGGATCATGCCTTCGATCCCGCCAAAGATGCAGGTGCTTGTGCTGGCAAAGAGGCCGCGGAAGGCTGCTTCTTTCCAGCGGCTTCCGCTACCTCATTGGCCGCCGGTTTACGGATGCGGAGAGTGGGCGTGATTTTCCGCGCATCAGGCGTCTTCAGAAAATCCTGGAAGTCGCGGTCTTTAGAAAACACATACGCGAGTGCTTGTTCGACGACATCGTCCGCCGAAGCGCGGATGAAGGCGGCATATTGATCGACCTGGGTTGCGGTGGAATCAGTGAGTCGAACCGAAGCGCTGATCTGGCGGGTTTGTACGACTTCGAGTAGTGGCATTGCGTTCTCCTTGGTGGTTGAAGTTAGGCGACGTTGTGACGTGCGGCCATGCGTTGCGCAGTGGTCGCAATCTCCCGCGTGCGAGCAGAGCAAAGCGCGGCAGGAAGTTCGAAACAACGACGATCACAGAGCATCGTGATTACGTCGTCGAGAGGAGCACCTTTAAGGAACCACTGGCGGGCAGAAGCCATGTCCACGGTGCGTTGTGCGTAGTAAAGAGGATTGGGCTTGTCCGGGCGTCGCGAAGCCAGCTCGTGTGTCAGTTTGCCGGCGTCCTTACCCTGAGCAATCTGGGCGCTGATCCATGCCCAATCCTGCTCTGAACGAGTGTCCTTATGCGAAGCGGCTGACCGAGCGGTACTGCGAAGCGAGAGCGAGGTCACAGCGGGAACATCTGGCAGACGAAAGTCTGCGGATGACAAGATAGCCTCTGAGCCGTATTCGACCGTCACGCAGTGAGCGGGAGAATACTTCCGATTGAGAAAGCCGGGGATACGAAGCACCCGGTTGCAGTCGGTACAAGCAGGATCGCCGCCGAAGGCAATGGCGAGCTGCTTGAGAGCAGCTTCCTGCTGCTCGAAGTTGAACCCATCTACGCGCCATAGGGCCTGGTGCTTATGTGGGGATGTAGAAAGAACAGCGGTGGCCGGAGGCACCGAATCCGACGCCCGCAGCGCAGCAAGACGGGCGTCGCCGTCTTCGTCGATATCGAGATACAGATGACGGACGGAATCGATGCTTTCCTTCGTGCGGCGGCGACTGCCACAGCGAAGCGGATTGGCAGCGACATAGACGTTGGCTCCTGCATGGTTCTCATGAGCGAGCCAGCTAAGGTAACGAGGCCCGAGTGCTTGCTCCAGCGTGACGACACGCTGCTGCGTCTTTGCGGGGCTCTCCGTGCGAAGCAGGAGAGCAATGGTCGAGTCCGGAGCGAAGCAACGGACGAGAAAGTCTTTGGCGACTTCGTTCATGGGCTTCACCTCCAGTCAGTTCATTGCGAGTGCGATCACAAGGGCTTTAGCAGCCGAAGAAGTCCGGCTCGATGCCGGACTTCCCGGAAAAGAGGAAGGGCCTATGCGGCCTCTTCCTCGAGGGTTTCTTCGCTGTCTTCCACGGCGGCCTTGGCCGCGCGATCCAGCTTGAGAATCGAGTCCACCCGGATCTCCCAGGTGGTCTGCTCCGAGTTGGTCTTCGTGCTCTCGTACTTGCGGCTGCGCAGTTCGCCTTCTACGAGGATGTGTGCGCCTTTCTTGAGCGTGGCGGCAAACTCTCCGAGCTTGCCGAAGACAACGCAACGGTGCCATTCGGTGTGCTCGATGTACTTGCCGTCCTTCTTGTAGGAGCTCTTGGTTGCCAGCGAGAGAGTGGTGAGGCTGCGATCGTTGTTGGTGCGAACTTCTGCGTCGTTGCCGAGGAATCCGATGAGGGTGACTTTGTTTGAGTACATGGTGGTGATCTCCGTTTCGTGTTTATTCCCGTAAGCTGCTCGGGTCACCCTTCGCGAAGCGAGCGAGTGGGCCCGGCTCCCAAGTGCCAAGGAGTGCTTTCTTGGCGGGGCCCGAAAGAAGTTTGAGCAGCGTTCTTTGCTGCGGCTTTCAAACTTCTTTTGGGAGGAACCGAGACCCCGCCGGGGCGACGCAGTCGAAGCAGAACGACGCCGAGCCGCAGGGCGCCGGTTTGGCCCCGAAGCGTGAACCCGAGCAGAGGACGGGATACGGGACGGAAGGAACTCCAATGCACCCAAGTCACTCAACCGATTCCCGGCGCGCAGAATGCCCACTATGCCAGCCGACATCTCCATGGCACGGAGCGCCTTCGGGGACGGCATTGAGCACCCATACCGCTGCGTCCGGCAAGCCCGGAATGCCACGCTGGGCGCTTTTGGAAACGAGTTGGGCTGTGCAGCTGCATGAGCCGCTTGAAAGACCATTGGAGTGACCTCGGATTCGGGTTTGGTTCTCTAGCTGGAAGTCTTTGCGCTAGGCGTCGGCAGCACGATAGATGTCCTCCGTCAGGAAACGCTGTTCGGCGTGACTGTATCCGGAGACGGTAATCAGCTCCCGGACGCGGCGGCGGCCCTTGTGATCGCGCTCGCAATGTAGAACGAAGTCGACCGCTCTTCCGGTCTGTGACCTGACGAATGTCTGGTCCAAATTCGTCCTGGCGCTCAGCGCCATGTCTGCAAGCCTGTCGAGGGCATCCACGGCCGAATCTGCATGGAGAGTCGCCATCGTCCCGCCGTGGCCGGTGTTCATGGCTTGCAGCAAGTCATAGCCCGATTCATCCCGAATCTCGCCCATGATGATGCGGTCAGGACGATGGCGAAGAGCAGCGGCTACGAGCTGGCTCGGAGAGATGGCGACTTGGCCTGGAATCGCCGCGACGGCCTCCCATCGAACGGCATTGGGATGAGCCACCTTCAACTCCGCCGGTTGCTCGATGACTACGAGACGTTCGTACATTGGTACATGGTCGAGTAGCGCCTTCATCAACGTGGACTTGCCGGAACCGGTTCCGCCGCTGATGATGCCGTTCTTCCGCTTGAGGATGAGGTTCACGACATCATCACGCACAATGGATGGAAAGCTGCCAGCTTGAACCAACTCATCGGTGGTGTACCAGCGGTTGAATTTGCGGACGGTAAGGGTGGGGCCGTTGATGGACGAAGGCGAACCAACTACAGCCACGCGAGAGCCATCAGGCAAGCGCGTGTTAAGAATGGGATTCTGGCTTGTGAGGTCCTGCCCCAGGATGCGGGCAACACGCTCGATGGCCGCTTGCAGGCGATCGTTCGTGTATTCCGAAGCGAGCGGGATGTGCTCGACCACTCCAGCCCGATCCGCGAACACTCCCGTCGTCCCATTGATCATCAAGTCCGAGATCGACGGGTCCAACAAAAGAGCACGAAGCTCCTCAGGAAAGAACGGAAGTATGAGCTGAAAGCTCATCGCGCCCCTCCTGTTGTCCGCTGCACAATCGCGTTGGGATTCGCAGCGGTTGTGCCGGGAGCCTGGATGTCGACCGAGACACGGTTTTCGTGGAACTCGGTAATGGTCAATCCTAGCGGGTTGACGAACTCATACTGCGGAAAAATCTTCGCCTGGTCGCTGACCTGCTTCGGGTTCAGGTAGTAGGTCGCGGACAGCAGCCAATGTTCCGTTCGCGGCTCGTGGGATGTGTGCTCTGAGTAGATCTTGTCCAGCGTGATGAGCGCCGTTCCGCGGTCCACACGCGCGCCCTGGACGGTCTCCTCCGACATAGATGTGATCGTGACATTCCGCACTTGCACGTCACTCGATTCGACCTGCCCGCTCGTGACCTGAGAAACCAGATGGCTCTGGTTGTCCGAGCCCATGAGCTGCGCCGCTAGGGGCTGCGACAGGAAGTAGTAGTTCAGCGGATACTTCTTCGCAATCAGGTCACGACTGATGGTGAAGCGGTAGTTGGCCCAATCGGTCAGATAGGTGCGGACTTCGCCCTCTCGCGGGCTGTAATTCAGGTCGCTGTATTGGATCGCCTGCGCACGGCCCATCTCATCAATACGCACATATCGATTCGCAACAGGGCGATGTGCGAGCGAGAGGTTCAACCACATCGATCCGCAGAGAAGGACGGCTCCGCAGCCGATGATGAAGCGGTACGTTTTGCGCTCCGCGTAGTGAGACGAATAGACCTCGTTGCCGATGCGGTCAGTGAGTAATGCCTGCTCCGGCGTAAGCGACGATTCAATGTGGGCGGTATGTGCTGACATGAGAGCTGTTGCTCCTTTCCGAGATGGCTTGAAACACGACGAAGGCATAGATACATCCGGCAACCAGCGCACCAAGGATGAAGATTAGAAACAACATCCTTGCAGTGCGGGACTGGATCAAATTCCGAAGTAGAAGAACATCAAGTACGAATCTCAACATGTGGTCACGCTCCTCCGGCTACCTTCGCGATTGACGCTATGGTCCCGCCAACTTTGACTACACCGTCAGCCATGCCAGCAGCTCCGCCAAAGATGGCCTGCGTCATACTCGGAATGAACAACATATTGATGATGAACGCGACGAAAACCATCAAGCAAGGGATAAGATTCGCGATCCACATTTCCATCGAATAGTTGCCATTGAAGGTCTGCTGCAGGAAGCCGTTCATGAACCCAGCCCAAACGTAGATGAAGGCGGCGGCCACTGCTCGAATCATGGCGAAGCTGATGAGGACATCGAGGAAGTGAAAGAATTTCGCACGAAAGGTTTGCGTCATGAGGAGCGGTACGAAGACGGGACCGAATAACGCGGTCACGCCGTACAGGATGAACGCACTGCAATTGATAACGAACAGGATGGCCGATGCGAGTCCAAGCATGATCTGGACGAGTACATAGCAGAGGATCTGAACCGGCGCGGTGAAGGACGGCATCGCCGTGCCATCACCAGCCGTCTTGAGAAGCTGAAGCAACTGGTCGAGCGAGTTCTGATCGAATGCGGCAACCATCGCCTGAGCGATGTACGAAAAGAAATGATTGATCCCGAAGCTGGCTCCGGGGAACGGGGTCACCCAGTAGTTGATAAGCAGGCTGCAGATAATCAGCTTCATGAGGAAGTTCGTCATGTCCCCCGCGCGAACCTGGTGCGTATGGAAGCGAAGCGTCATCGCACTCGTATTCCAGTTCACCACCATGCTGACAAGCTGGAAGAATGCGATGGCACTCAGTTCCGTGATGCCTAATTGCGTTAATGCGCCGCCGTTCTGCGTGGTCAGATTAGTAAGGTTATTCGTGAACTGGTAGAGCCAGTTCATACCCGAACTTGCGGTCGGTAATGCTTGTGCGAGGACGGCGACGCTCATAGTGATCTCCCGGTTGGTTTAGGGGATATAGGTGGTCCAGGTCTTGCCTTCATTGCCGGCGGCGGCGTTGTGCTTCTTCTTAGCGGCTTCCACACGCTGACGAAACTCGATGTCAGCCTGTTTTCGCCTTTCCGCTTCACGGCGTTGGTAGATCGCAGCGCCAGCGATCACCGCCAGCGCCGCAAGGATTGCAAGGAGGAACTTCGTGTTCAGGAGTTTCAGCATGAGTCTCCATTACGGCAGATAGGTCTGCCATGTGTTGCTTTCGTTACTGGCACTCACATCGTTGGTGGAGCGCTGCTGCTGGACGAAGGCAGCGGTATTGAGGTCGGTAGCAGCCGCGTTCCGGCGCTCCATGTTCTGAACCGCCATCTGCGACGCGAGGCAAGCCTGCATCGCGCCTTGGTTCTGCATCTCGCTCATCTTCTGAGCTTCGGCAGCATTCAGCAGATTCAACTGCTGGACCTCGCTGTTCGTTGTACTGGTGCCATCAAGCTGGTTCGCCATCAGGCTGCTGTTCGCTGTTGTATTCTGCGTGCGGGCGGCGCGGTATGCGCCAACCGCCGTGATGCAATCCGGCGAGATAGAGTCGGACATCTCAACCATGGCAAGCTGCGACATCTGCGGACTTCCCACAGTCTGGCCGGAGAAGTAGGTTGTGACGTTGGAGCTGACCGGCGTCGTAGCTGTCTTCCATGCCGTCGTCGATGCGGACGACGAATTGGTGTTGAACGCGACCGTCATGCCATTCGTCTCGCCAAACATATTGGCGACGTTCACGTTTTTGAGCGCAGTCAGCGTGGTTTGCCACTGCTGCTTCAGGCTGAAGTGCTCGATGTTGTTCTGGAGCATCTTGTACTGGGATTCGATCGTCGTCAGTTGGGAGACGAGACTGGCGTAGCTGGTCGGGTCAAAGACGATGTCACCGATGCCGAAGAGCGCGAAGCTCGGAGTAGCTGTCAGCAGGAGGAGAGCTCCTCCGATGAGCCATCTGCGCGGATGTTTGAGTTGGATCTTCATAATCACTCCAAATCGTGGGTTGTCAGAAGCAGTGTGGATACGTCGGATCGAGGCGTTCCGAAAGAGCCAGTTCGTGACCGCTTTCGATGAGGTTACCGACAAACTCAAGCGAGGCCTCGCCTGCTCGTGCCAGTGAAGATGCGCCACCCATGCCGACGAACAGCGTTCCTCCCAGGCACACTGCAATTCCAACGGCGAGCAGTTGGTACGAGCGGGCGAGCTTCATGACTCCTCCTTTCGCTACAGCGTGGGATTGACGCGATGTTCCGCGTAAGACGGAATCAGGATGTCGCGGCCAATATAGACACGGGCACGCGATCCTTCCTTCAGCGTGATGACCGGCAGACGGTTCAGGAAGTGGTTGAGTACCTGCTCGCCTTCGGCTGCTGACTGCTCGGAGATACCCTCACGGATTTGTGCCGACGGCGTGAGAATGCTGGCGTTGTTCCCAATCTGTGCCAGGCCACCGAGTCCACCGATAGCTGCCGCCGCGCCAAAAGCCATCAGGTAGCCGTGATCGACCCTGGTCGCAAGGCCTGTCGTACCGATCTGGTCAAGACCGACATACTTGTCGAAGTCGAGTGAGAAACCATCCGGGCAAACGGCACGGTGGAAGGTTACGAACATCTTCCGCTGCTGGGCATTGCCGACAGCTTGCACGGAGCCGATCAGGCGCGTGCCCTGGGGCATGAGCAACTGCTGATGATCGTGCGAGTAGTAGTCCGTCGTCAGCATCACGAGGATAGGGCCGGAGAGGCCACCGTCGATGTGGTTGGTGACGACTCCTTCGAGAACTGTGCCTTCGAAGATGCGATAGAGCTCCCCGTCGTACTGGTCGAAGCTGTACGACGACATGGGATCACTCTTCGCCGGCGCAGTCGATGCAGCTTCTTTCGACTGCGGCTTACCCGCGATTTCCTCCCCGGACTCCTTGTCCGTAGCCTGAAGGCCGGCGGCCTTGACGGCTGTCAGAGGAGATGCGCCCTCATGAGAGAAGTCGATGGCGACCGTGTCACTATTCTGCGCGTCCTGTGCCTGCTTCTGAACGGCAAGTCGTTTCTGCTTGGCCTCGGCCTGCGCTTCGGACATATTCGAAGTCTGCTGCGGCGCGTTGGGACTACTGCCGTATATCTGCTCCCGTTGTGCCGCCGTCATCGGAGGAGTTCCTGCCGACTCAGGGCCGGGCACGGACTGCTCCTGCTGGAGTTCTTGCATCGCTTTGGCGAGTGCCTGCTGGCGTTGCAACTCCTCCGCATCGTGCTTCGCCTGGTTCTGCTGCTGCGTCTCGAAGCTCGACACCTGCTGGGCGTTGGGAGTGGTGGGGCTCATGGTGAGCGCACTCTGGGGCGCGACCTTCTTGTTGCCGCTCATGAGACTGGAGACGTTCGCGATACCGATCAGACCCACGATGACAACCAGAGCGACCACGACGGGCATACTCTTACGCAGAGGAGTCTTGGCCTCTGGCTGCTCAGGGACGGTAGCAACGGACTTCGTTTCGTTCGGTTCCATCATGGCTAGTGACCTCCACCGTTCCGGTGGAACTCCACCTTCTGCTTACCGATTTCGAGATAGCCATTCTCCAACTGCTTCGGAACGGTGTAGAGTCCGTTCGCAAAGTCAAAGTTGATGAGCGACGGTTTACCTTCCTTGACCTCGTACAGGGCCGGAGTTTCCTGAAACTGCCCGCGCAGGTAGGTGAACTTGTCGTCATGCCAGATCTGTTGCAGGCCAAGCTCTTTGCCTTTCTTTTCATCCCAGGCGAAGTCGAAGTGGAGTGAGCTGGGGTATTGGCTCCGATACTGCTCGGACTTCGTCTCTTCGGCTTTGAGTTCCGCAAGCTGTGCAGCCTTGGCAGCCGCAGCGTCCTGCTTGGCCTTATCCAGTTCCGCTGCGGGTACGAAGACCGGCAGCTCGACGAGCTTGTCTTTGGCGGGCTTGTCAGTCGGCTCGATCAGCACCTTGGAATCGAAGTGCGGATCATCGTCGTTCGACACCTCGCGCAACTGGAGCGTGTATTCGTTGCCGTGGTCGCTGACGACGTGGACATCCGTCGTTCCGTTCGCCACCTTCGGCTTCACGCTGACGAAGCGGGAAGCAACGTGGCCGCCATCGAACACCCAATCGACCGTGTCTCCGGCGAAGACGTTGGCGACCTTCTCCTCGGCAGGCAACACGATCAGTGTGGACTGGAGCAGACCAGCCCGGATGACTGGCGGAGTCTGCGACTCCGAAACCGTCACGGTCTTCGGAGCATTGGGAAGGAGCGGATGCGGGGTCGTAGCAGCCCGCAGCGGAACTGTGGCCAACAACAGACCTGTCGAGACGAGAAGAGGGATAGGAGGTTTCACGGCAATGTCCTTTCTGCGGTTACTCGACCTCGCCCTGGGCAAAGCGAGCGATGCCCTCGGCAAGACCGTATTTGGCGATGAGTTTGGACCGGCGTACCCGATCCTTCGGTTTGGTGGAGAACGTGGCGTAACTACGCTTGTCGAGATTCAGGCGGATGACCTTGGTCAAGCCGTCACGCCTCATGTACAGACCTTCGCGATCCTGCAAGCTCTCGAAGAGAGCGAGCTGCTGCTCATTCATCTTGAACAGCTCGGCATAACGCTTCCGGTTGAACGTCGCATCTTTGAGGAAGAGGAACGAGGTGCAGGAATTGACGATGGAATCGGCATTCGCACCGAGGTCTTCGGCGGTCTGGCCGATCATCGTCACGCCGCCGAGGTTCTTGCGGACGGTCTTGATGGACGCGAGAGCAGCATCAAGAAGCTGCTTGTTCTTCATGCTGGAGAACAGCTCTTCGATCAGGATGTGCTTCGGCACGCCAAGATTGGCAGGGTTGAAGAGCACATCGTTGATCCGGCGAAGCAGATAGACCATCAGCGGCTCGATCAGATCGCCGTAGTGCTGGTTGATCCCTTGGAAGTCAAAACACTGAATGCGTGAGAGCGAGAGGCCATCTTCGACGTTGTCGAAGATGTTGGCGTAGACGCCACGACCAATCCACTTCGCCAGATAGCGGCCAAGCTGCTTCGGCAGATAAAGATTCGAGAGACGGCGATTGCAGGCATCGAGCAGGTACATATCCTGCACCGCCTTGTGGATCACATCGTCGTCCTCCGGCTCAAGCTCCGCTCCACCGTTCACTAACAGCAACTTCACGAAGCTGTACAAGAACTGGATGTTGCTTTCGGTCGGCTCCAACGTGAAAGGGTTGACGCGCGGTCCATCTTTTCCAACCTTGTCCACCCTGCCGCCGTACAACTCGACCACGCTTTCGTAGCTGCCACCGATGTCAAAGATGTAGGTGAAGCCGTTGTACTTCTGCTCGTGCGCGATAGCCATGTTGCCGTGAACCGACTTGCCACTGCCCGTAGGCCCGATGATGAGTTGCACCCGGACACCATCGACGTAGGCATCCTGGAAGAATGGCGTGCCCGTGCGGGTTTCAAAGACGTTGAGGTATTCTTTGTCGAGATCTTCCGAGTGGGGATGGCCGAGACTCGGTGCGAAGACCGATGCAAGGCGGGCGTTGTGGTCTTCTGCCAGCCACATCGGGAAGACATTGAACTTCGCATTGCCGGGGAACATGGCATAGAACGCGGAGAGATTGCCCAGCGTCTCTTCCATGACCTGCGAGCGCGACTCGACGAAGACGCGGTGTACGGCTGGTGCGATGGCGAGCAGGTCATTCCGCGTCCGTGCTGCGACCAGCAGCCGAAGCGAATACTCGCCCTGCGCCTTCTTATCGAGAGACCTAATCACCTCACCGAGATCATCGACTTGTGTGCTGGCTGCCTTGGCTCCCGCACCGCGATCAAGCGAAGCAACGTCGCGGCCACTCATAACGCGAGTCAGCACGCCGACTTTGAAGAACTCAATGAACTTCTCTTGTCGGTCGATTTCGCCACGTGCAGCCGTCGTGGACTTGGGTCGCCACGTCGTGCAAAGGATGCTGTCGCAATCGAGCTTCGCAACATCGGAGAACAGGCATGGACGCGACGCTTCCGGTGTTGTCTTCAGCGAGAACATCTGCACAAATCGCTTGCCGATACGCAGATGGTCGCTCTCCCAATGCACCGGGCTCTTGACGATCTGACGATCCAGCCCTTCGTCGGCGCGAAGAACGTCTTGCTCCGCCCAGTCTTCAAGATTGAAGAGATAGCTGAAGAACTGAAATGTAGCCTGCTTCGTAACCAGCTTCAGGCCGAGCAGGCTGCTGAGATTCCCGGCGAGCAGTGTCGCGGTCTTCTCCAATTCGACCAGCATTCGCGTGGTGGCGAACTCCTGTTGCTTGGGTGTTCGCTCGAACCCCTGGCTCTTCGACGGCTCAATGGTGAGGCACCAGTGCAGGTCCATTCGGCGGAAGCCCGCTTCCTGTTCGAGGAATCGAATGCGCTCGTTGACCATAACGTGCGTCATCAGGTGCGGGTACTCTTCCTGTTTCGGAATCACGAAGCCCGACATCACCCGGCTGTATTGATAGAGGCACGCACCTTCAGGCATGGAACGAAGTGCGCCTTCGATCGTGCGCAGGTGCGAATCAAGTTCCTGATTGGTAAGGCACTCCTCGTCCATCCCCGTGAGCTCAAACAGGCAGCCATAGCCTCCGCTCTTGATCGCGAAGATGTGATCGCTGACGAAACGCGAGAGCGGCAAGATGCTGCAGGCGGCTCCCGCCTTCGCGAACCACGGAACAGATTGAAGTTGTTCAGTCTTTGCGCGGGTCATAATAGCTCTTCTGGTTGAGGCTCAGGCCCCACAGTTGGAACATCTTCGGGTGCTTGCGCACAATCAGCCATGCGCAGACTGCGAGCGTTGGAAACGCGAGCATGGCGAGGAGTCGAAATCCGACGAGGAAAACCGTCACGCAGACGAATACGATCGCCATCCATGCTGAGAGGTCCAATCCGAGCTTGGCTCGGGGCCGATTCAGCGCCTGGTTGATTGGTGACGGTTCTCCACGGCGAGCCATAGTCGATGCACCTCCTACATCGACTGTCCGGTTAGAGAGCCAATCCAGCCGGCGCCCCAACCGAGTACTCCGGCACCGAATAGCGCACCGAAGAGTCCTGGGATAGCGTCCTGAAAGCGTCCGCTCATCATCCGGATACCGGCGAAGATCAGACCTCCAAGACAGATCACTGCACCCGCGTACATCGCAAAGGTCTTGAACGTCCCCATGAGCGTTTGAGCCCCAGAGAAATCCATCGTCCCTTGTGCGTGCGCGGCGCTTACGACGAAGAGCGTGAGGAAGAAGGGCGCTGCTGAGCGCAGTGCCCGAAGGACAAGGTTGTTGAAACGTGTCAGAGTTGGCCTGTGGTGGGCGAACTGACGCTGGATTGAGATTGGCATCGAACCCTCCGAACGGCTTATCGTTCGCCGTCATGAATCGGAGGCTAAGTCTGACTTCTCGAAGAGTCCAATACCTATTGCTCGAATCGCTATTCCTTCTAGCTATAGCGGACGACTAGGCAGAGCGATCGAAGCTCAAAGAGAGCTGAGGACGCTCAGACATTACTTCTTTCCTGAGAAGCCTCTTGCCAGTACCGACAATGAACTTCTCGACGAACGATAGCGCTGGATGCACAGCAGCAGGTTGATAGACAAATGCGGTGTCACAAGTCCACGAAACCCCAGCGATTCGACGCGTTGTTATGTCCGATTCCAAAAGAGTGTCTTCGCTCACCAGAGCTAGGCCAAAACCATCGCGCACGAGCAGTTGGATGTCGTGCGGCGTAGCGGCTGAGCAAGAAAT
Source organism: Granulicella tundricola MP5ACTX9 (assembly GCF_000178975.2). NCBI lineage: Bacteria > Pseudomonadati > Acidobacteriota > Terriglobia > Terriglobales > Acidobacteriaceae > Granulicella > Granulicella tundricola. The sequence goes on from NC_015064.1 coordinate 3,668,476, forward strand.
ATGAAGCGCAATCCCTGCTTCAGTAAGCATCTGGGTCAGCCTTGCGTGCGCCGAGGGATGCCCCTCTGGATCGCGAAAGACAGTCAGTCTCTCGGAGAGATCTGAGACGGTCACAATACTCTTTTCTGTGAGCGGATCATCCGTGCGCATACATACGACGATAGGCGAACTCGCTAGCGGGACGACCTGCCAGTGCGACCCGACGACTGGGAGATTCAAGATCGCACAATCTAAATCTCCACGTTCGACACGCTGCAAGATGTTCACCGTGTCGCCGCCTGAAAGCTGAAGGACGCACTTTGGAAAATGGCGTGCGTAGCTGGTCCGAAAAGTGTGGAGATGACGGGCGTTGACGAAGGAAGAGAAGCCCACTCTGAGATTGGGTACGTTCCCGAGATAAATCTCCTTCGCCATTCTGAAAACATAGTTGTGTCCGTAGAGAGTGGCGACAGCGTAGTCAACGATCATCTGTCCAACTGGAGTCGGGAATACTCCGTCTGGAGTTCTCAGGAAGATCTGGAAGCCGATCTCCTCCTCGATGTCCTTGATCTGTTTGCTGAGTGCAGGCTGGGAGACATAGAGCCGCTGTGCGGCTCGCGTAAAGTTGCCTGTTTCAGCGACGGCGACGATGTACTTCAAGTGTCTAAGCTCAACGGATTCAGACATGGCCCGCACCACTCCGATTGGGGATAAAAGAGCTTCCAAAACCAGAACTGCAGCTGTGCAAAACGCGTCAGTAAATTCATAGTTTTGTAAGTGAGCCAACTCTGTCAATAAGTCACGCGGGCGTGACCAAGTCAAGCGAAAAGGGTTTCTCGCTCGGAAGACCTCGGCACGCTATAACTTTTCGTCGATTCGCTATAACCAAGAAGTATTGGACGCAAGCGAGAGGCCGCGTCACTCTGGTGTCACAGAACGCACGTCGTTCACCCAAACACCAAGCGATGGGGGCCGAGATGCCATTACTGAAACAGTCGACCGCAGACGATCAACATCAACTCTTCGAGGTGCCGCCGTCGAGCCGCACCGAACGGAAACCTCCTACACGCGCTACCGATCCAGATCCTCTTCTTACCGCGGAGGAAGTGGCGGGGCGTCTGCACGTGAGCACGGACTGGGTTTGGGATCACTCCTCTCGCAAGAAGCCATACCTTCCGGTGATTCGGATGGGCGATGGAACGCTGCGTTATCGGCATAGCGGCATCGAGGCCTTCATCGACGAGCGCGAGCGTTTGAGTGCGATGCGTAGGCGCACAGGTTAGTGCCTGGAGGCATTCTCTCTGGCGCGGCCAATGAACTTGCAGAGTGGCGAATTGGTAGGCCTATTCTCTTTATCCCCGCGGAACGCGGCGATAAAATGAGGATAGGCCCTGTTCTTTCCCGCCACAAAAAAAGAGGAAAGCATGGCTGTAACCAACCAACGTGGTTATGTCACAACTCGCGGCAAGCAGTGGTACGGGTATTACCGCAAGGTAGTGAACGATCCTGCCACAAATGAGCAGAAGTCCGTTCGTATTCCAGTCAATCTCGGGCTGAAATCCAGGATGAACAAGACGGAAGCCCGTCACGCGCTGGAACGCGAAATAACAAAACAACTGGGCCAGACCGGTTCCCCAACTCGAATCATGAACGACGGTACCGTGACCTTCGGTTGGTTCGTGACGAATCGGTTCATCCCCCTCAAAGAGGCCGTCTGGAAACCAGACACAGCCGAAACAAAGAAGCTCCTTATCCAGCTCGACCTCGTCGATCCTCTCGGCGAAATCCCGCTGGCCAACTTCGACAAGTTCAGCTTGCAACTTCACCTCAACAAGCTGGCCGCAACCTGCTCCAAGGATCGCGTCTTGCAAATGCGTGCTTATCTCCGGGACATCTTCGCTGAGGCAGTCGATCAAGACTTCCTTGTGAAGGACCCTGCACGCAAGGTCAAGGTACCGGCGCAACTACGTCCCACGGATACGACAACGTTGACTTGGGATCAATTGCGCTTGGCGCTCTCGAAGTTGAAGCTAAGGGATCGTTTGATACTTGAGCTCGACATGACGAACGCACTTCGCCCAAGCGAACTATTTGCGTTCCGCTGGAAGCGTTTCGACTATCCGGCAACGACGCTCACCATTGCGGAGACTGTCTACAAAGGCAAGATCCGTGATTGGGGAAAGACGAAGAAGAGTCTCTCGGTCATTCACCTGCCGCAAGAGCTTGCTGACGACCTTGAGACATGGCGTCTGGAGTGCGAACAGCAAGCGAGGGATGAGTTTGCGAAAGGGGAAAGAAAGTCACGAAACCTTTCGCCTGAAGAGTTCATCTTCGCGAACCGAGACGGTGGCTTTATGGATACCGGCAACTACCGCAAGCGAGTGCTCCACAAGCTTGCGCGTGACCTCAATTTGCCGAAGCTCACCTTCCAGGTCATTCGCAGAACGATCGCGACACTGGCCCAGAAGAAAGGCACGGTGAAGGATGTCCAAGGCGTGCTGCGTCACTCACGGACGGCTACAACAACCGATGTCTATATGCAGGAGATTCCGGAAAGCGTACAGTCCACCATCAATTCGATCAATGAAGAATTGCGTGGGACCGTGGGTTTGAAGCGGAAAAAACCGGCCAAGGCCGGTGGTGCCGTACACGGTCGGCGCAATCCTGCAACGCGCGTGACACAAAATGACACAAAGTCACTGAGAGGAGGGACTGAACGCCTCCCGGCATATGCTTGATTTATAAGGGGTTGTTTGGTGGACCTGATCGGGATCGAACCGATGACCTCTTCCATGCCATGGAAGCGCGCTCCCAGCTGCGCCACAGGCCCACTTCCTCTATTCTGCGGGACCAGGCCACTTTACGTCAATGTTAAGCCTCTACAACTTGGGGAACATCGTGATGCTCCCCGGTGTCTAAGTCTTCATGAGTGAGCGAGCACTCAGCCGCCGGCGGCGCAGTTTCCCCAGTTTTCCGGTCTCGCCCGTTCGCAGTTGCACGTTGTCTTCACGACAGATAAGGTAAAGGGCACCCGATATGCAGGCGGGCACACTGGTGAATCATCTCGCGAGCGCAGTAGGAGTCAGGACCGAGGACGCAGCGCTGGTCGCTGCCCTGAAGTCAGGCTCTGAAGAGGCGTTCGGCGTTCTGATCGCCCAGTACGGGCAGCCGCTTTACTCGCTCATCGCCCGCAGCCTCAAAGATCCAGCAGACGCAGCCGACATCACCCAGGAAGTCTTCATCAAGGTCTTCCGCAGCATCCGCACCTTCAATGGTGAAGCCAGCCTCCGCACCTGGCTCTACCGCATCGCCCTGCATGAGGCCTCCAACCAGCGTCGCTGGTGGTCCCGCCATAAAAAGCAGGAGCTGACCATTGACGCTCCCTTGACCTCCGGCTCCCAGGAAGATCTCGACGAAGGCCTTTGCCTCAGCGCCACCCTCGCCGATCAGGCCGGCTCGCCCTACGAGCAGGCCGTCAACACGCAGCTTCGTGCCCGCGTGGAAGAGTCCCTCCGCAAACTTCCGGAGGCCTTCCGCACGGTCGTTGTCCTGCGAGAGATGGAAGGCTTCTCCTATGACGAGATTGCGGAGATCCTTGAAGTTCCCGCCGGCACGGTAAAGAGCCGCCTCACCCGCGGACGCTCCGCACTCAAAGAAATCCTGGTCCAGGACGGCTTGGGCCGCGTCCTTGCAGAGAGGACCAAATGACGCCGTTCGATTGCACACAGGCCAAAGAGATGTTTTCGGGCTATCTGGATGGAGCGGTCAACGGTCGCGAGATGCAGGCAATGGCCTCGCACCTGGAAACCTGCACCTCCTGCCACGCTGAATTCGAAGCCTGGCGCGGCATGCAGGGTGTACTCTCCGCCGTGGGCACCGCCAAGGCTCCTGAAGATCTCGGCGTCCGCCTGCGCGTCGCCATCTCCCATGAAAACGCACGCCGCCAAGGCAACTGGTGGGACGGAATCTCCCTGCGCTGGTCCAACGCCTTCCGCCCCGCGCTCCTGCAGGTCACAGCCGGCATCGCCTGCACCGTCGTCCTGGTCGGCGGCATCGCCGGCCTGATCGGCGTCGTCGCCGCTCCGCAGGCCGTCCAGGCCAACGACGAACCCCTAGGCGCCCTAAGCTCACCCCACTACCTTTACTCGGCCGTTCTCCCTCAGCCAGTCGTCACCGGGCAGGACGCCCCTATTGTCATTGAGGCAAAGATCAACTCCGATGGCCGCGTCTACGACTACGCCATCCTCTCCGGCCCGCAGGATCTCGTCACCCTCGCCCAGATCCGCGATCAGCTCATGGTCCAGGTCTACGAGCCCGCTCGCGTCTTCGGCGAGCCCGTCCGCGGCCGAGTCCTGATCACCTTCGCCGGCGTCTCCGTCCGCGGCTGATCCGCAACCAACTCACTCCAAGCCGTTTGCGCCTTCTGCTCCGCTCTCTTATCCTTGCTGGGGAGCGTCGAACGCATTGATGGCTTCCACACGGGTCTTTTACTTGCCAACCACGCGACACATCCTCACGCTCTGTACCGCCGTCTTCCTCGCCCCTCTCTCTGCCTTCGCTCAGGGCTCTTCCTCCTCCAGTAACAGCGAGATCCGCCAGCAGACTCAGCAGCAGCCGTCCTCGTCCTCTGCCGCCCGGACCCGCCGCGCCGAAGCCGCCGGCGCTGCCGTCACGCTCGAGACCAACGAAGCTCTCTTCACCGTCGCCACCGGCCTCAACGCCTGCGGCTACGACGACGACCTCGCCAACTCCAACCCCGTCCGCATCGAGATCCGTGCCGACGTCGAAGCCGCCATCCAGGCCTCTCCCGCCGCCGCCAAAAGCCGCCAGGCCCTCTGCAACTACATGTCAGAGCACCAGCTCAACGACTTCGGCCGCCAGGTCGCCCAGTACGTCTCGCTCGGCCTCTATCTCTCACCGCCGCCCGCTCTCGCCCCCACCGCGGACCAGCTTGACATGCCCCCAGACGCCCTTCAAGTCGTCAACGTCCTCCCGCTCCTTCGCACCTTTGCAGAGGACACCGCACTCCACTCCATCTGGATCAAGCACCGCCCGGAGTACGAGGCCATCACCGCCCGCGTCCACGATCCCCTCACCCGCATCATCCTCGACGCCAACATCTACATCCGCGTCCCCGTCAGCACCTACGACGGCCGCACCTTCCAGGTTCTCGTCGAGCCCATGCTCGCCCCCAGCGCCCCCAACGCCCGCATCTACGCCACCGACTACGACATCGTCACCTCCCCGGACACCGCCGGCAACATCCGCCTCGAGCAGGTCCGCCACCTCTACCTCCACTACGCCATCGAGCCCCTCGTCTACTCCAGCGCCTCCTCCATGCAGCGCCTCACCCCGCTCCTCAAGCCCGTCCAGGCCGCGCCACTCGAGTTCATCTACAAATCGGACATCGTCGCCCTCCTCACTGAGTGCCTCATCAAGGCCATCGAAGCCCGCACCATGGACACCGGCTTCACCCCACCCGCCAAGCCCAAGACCCGCAACGTCCGCGCCGAAGAGGTCCAGTACAACGCCGCCCTCGGCGTCTACGAGCGCCAGGCCGAGCAGGTCCGCCGCCGCCAGGTCGATCTCGACATGCGTCAGGGCTGGGTTCTCACCGACTACTTCTACGGCCAGATGGCCCAGCGCGAGCACGACTCCGCCAGCCTCAAGGAAGAGATGGGCGAGATGGTCTACGGCATGGACGTAGGCCGTGAGCAGCATCACGACGAGCAGATCGCCTTCCTCCCCGAGGGCTCCGGTGAGTTTGTCCGCCGCGTCCGCCCCCAGCCCACCGGCATGATGCTCGCGGAAGAGCTCATGATGAAGGGTGACCTCGACGGCGCACGAGACCTGGCCCAGAAAGCCCTGACCGACCCCAAGCAGGACCACGCCGAAGCCGAGTTTGTCGTAGCCCGCGTCGAGCTCATGGAGGGCGACCCCGAAACCTCCCTCGCCGGTCTCAAGGACGTCCTGGCCACCTCCAAAAACCCACGCACCCTCGCCTGGGCTCACATCTACCTAGGCCGTCTCCTCGACATCAAGACCCCGCCCGAGCGCACGGAAGCCATCGCCGAGTACAAAGCCGCCACCAACGTCCCCGGCGTTCAGCCCGATGCCCGCGCCGCCGCCCAGGCCGGCCTCAAGACCGCCTTCATCGTCCCCAAAACCACCCACACCGAAGAAGAACCCGTCGATCCCACCGGCAAAGCTGAAAAAGACGCCTACAAGCCGGACGAGCCAGATCCCCCCGCAAAGCCCCATTAGAGTTAACGCCGCATCTCACAACACGAAACCCTCCACCGCTCCAGCCGGTAAAGTGGGATCATGTCTCTAAATAATCCAGGAGCGCGATGAAACGGCGGAAATCCCAACCCGAAGCACCCCCCACCGCCTCCTCCCGAGACCTCGAGACTCTTCTCGGCCATCGCTTCGCCCGCCCCAACCTCCTCACCCTCGCCCTCACGCATCGTTCCTTCGTCTACGACTCCGGCCAGACTGCGCCCGAAAACGACCTCGCAGACCCCGCCCGCGACAACGAGCAGCTTGAGTTCGTCGGCGACGCCGCCCTCGGCCTCCTCGCCGCAGAATCCCTCTGCCGCCGCTTCCCCGCCTCCCGTGAGGGTGAACTCACCCGCCTCCGCGCCTCCATCGTCAGCCGCAAGCATCTCGGAGAGGTCGGCACCCGCCTTGACCTCGGCCGCTGGCTGCGCCTTGGCCACACGGCAGAAAAAAACGATGGCCGCCGCAACGCAGCCCTCTTCGCCAACGCCGTCGAGGCCCTCATCGCCGCCCTTTACCTCGACGGAGGCCTGGAAGTCGCACGCCGCTTCGTAGAAGACGAGATCGTCTCCCCCGCCATCCCCGCACTCGAGCAGTCCCTCGGTGAAGGCGAGCGCTTCGCCGGAGCCGTAGGCGACCACAAGTCCGCCCTCCAGGAGATGCTTCAGGCTGAAGGCCTTGGACGACCGGAATACCGCCTCATCGCTGAATCCGGCCCCGACCACAAACGCCTCTTCAGCGTAGAGGTCCTGATCGAAGGTCCAGACTCTGAAGCCATCGCGCAGGCCGAAGGACCCACAAAAAAGCAGGCTCAGCAGGAGGCCGCCCGCCTCGCCGTCGCCGCGCTCGCAGGCAGAAAGACGGCTGCCCATGCCTGAACTCCAGCGCCGCCCCGCCCCCGTCTTCCCGGACGATCCAGACCGCCTCCCGCGCCCTCTGCCCCGGCCCGAAACCCCGCACCACCAGGACCATCACCACCATCATCCCGTCGGCACCCTCCCCGCCATCCAGTCGCTCCTTTACGTCCTCGTCGTTGCCCTCTTCCTCATCACCTTCACCGTCCAGCCCATCCGCATCCCCTCCGGCTCCATGGAGCCCACCCTCCTCGTCGGCGATTTCCTCCTCCTCAACAAGCAGTCCACCGCCAGCTCCGACGCGGACCTTCCCTTCCTGCCGCCCACCAGCCTCAACCGCGGCGACATCGTCGTCTTTCACGATCCCGTCGACGACCCCTCCGTCCATCTCGTCAAGCGCATCATCGCCCTCCCCGGCGATCGCCTCCACCTCCGCAACGGCATCGTCTTCCTCAACGGCCACCCCCTCCGTGAGCCCTACGCCGTCCACCGCCCCGCCCCATCCGACGTCTTCCGCGATAACTTCCCCCTCCTCACCGCCATGGACACCAACGTCAACCCAGACTGGTGGATTCGCCTCCGCACCCTCATCCACGGCGGCGAGATCACCGTCCCCCCCGCCAGCTACTTCGTCATGGGCGACAACCGCAACAACAGCGAGGACTCCCGCTACTGGGGCTTCGTCCCCCGCGCCGACATCGTCGGCAAACCCTTCATCATCTACTTTTCCTGGAAGCAGCCCGACCCAAACACAGATCCGGACGCCGACCCAGACACTCGCCCCGCCGACCCAACCGCCAGGTCCGGCCTCCTGACCACCCTCTCCCACCTCGCCCGCTGGGACCGAACCTTCCAAGTAGTCCATTAACTCCACCACCAGCAAACTGGGTGCCCCATGTCCCGATTCTGGGACGTGGGTTTCCACAAAGTTCAACTCGCCGCGTCTATAAATCAGTCTTGATCGCTTTTATCAATCTTGATCAACTCAGTCTTTCCCCAACCCGGGCACAATCTCAGCCGTCCATAGCGGTACACTGACAAAGCGAACCCAAACGCCCTCTGGAGACGGCAGATGCAGACTGTAGAAACCACTAACGACCCGGCACTCGAGCCCCTCGCCGCCCAGAACGAAGCCGAGCCCGAGATCCGCAAGGAAAACCTCGCAGAGGCCATCGCCTCCATCGCCACCGTTCTCGTCGTCGGTCTCTTCGTCATGACCTTCATCGCCCAGAACTTCGTCATCCCCTCCGGCTCCATGGAAAAGACCCTCCTCGTTGGCGATCACGTCCTCGTGGACCGCGTCACCTTCGCGCCGGAGACCAGATGGGCGCCCTTCGTCCACTACCGCGATATCCGCCGCGGCGACGTCATCGTCTTCCTCAAGCCCAATCCCGAGACCCCGGACATGGTCCTGGTCAAACGCGCCATCGGTATCCCTGGCGACCACATCCATCTCCAGCACGGCACCGTCTACCTCAACGGCGTAGCTCAGGACGAACCCACCGCCGCCAAGGTTCGCTCGGACGGTGATGCAGACGACGCCTACCAGCCCGCCCGCGACGACTTCCCCGCCAACGGCGCACCCGCCGGCTCCACAGAGGTCTGGAACGAAGACCTCGCCTCCCACATTCAGAACGGCGATCTCGTCGTCCCTCCCGGCAAGGTCTTCGCTATGGGCGACAACCGCACCCACTCGCTCGACGGCCGTTTCTGGGGCTTCGTCCCCCGTGAAAACATCCTCGGCCGCCCCCTCTTCAACTATTGGTCCTTTGAAGCCAATTCAGATGAAATGGAGCAGGAAGCCGGCATGGGCACCCGCATCGGCTCCCTCGGCCACACCGCCCTCCACTTCTTCGATAAAACCCGCTGGAAGCGCACCCTCCACCTCATCAAGTAATCCACGACGGGCGTGCCCATTCCTGGTTTTTGTTCTTGCCTCCGGTAAGCCAAGGCTTTAGCCTTGGCATTTTCACCCACCCATGAATTGGGCCTAGCCTCTGGGGTACCTCTCTCCAACGCGCCGCGAACGCAGAGCGCTCTCGCAACACCGCCAAGTATCGCCCAGATGAACGAACAAACCCCCATCAACGACCCCCACCTAGACCACCTCAGCGACACCGGCGGAGACGACGACTTCGGCCCTCCGCCCTTCCACGCCATCACCCATCGCCGAGCCATCGCAGTCGTTCTGGTCCTCGCCGTCCTCGTCCTCCTGGCCCTTCTGCCCCCACTCCTCAACGTCAATCGTTACAAGCGCCAGATCGTCACCAGCATCAGCACCAGCCTCGGACGCCCTGTCCACATTGACTCCGTCTCCCTCAACCTCCTGCCCCTCCCCAGCTTCACGCTGGAAAACTTCGTCATCAGTGAAGATCCCGCTTTCGGTGCCGAACCCGTCCTCCAGGCCAACGAGGTCCGCGCCAACCTTCGCGTCAGCTCCCTCTGGCGTCGCCGCGTCGAGTTCTCCCGCATCGCGCTCGATTCCCCCAGCGTCAATCTCGTCCACCTCCCGGACGGCCGCTGGAACCTCGAATCCATCCTCCTCCAGGCCTCCCGCATGCCCGCTGCGCCCACCGCGCAGAAGAAAGCCGGCACAGCCCCCCGCTTCCCGTACATTGAGGCCACAGGAGCACGCGTCAACCTCAAAATGGGCCTGGAAAAGATGCCCATCTCGCTCACCGAGGCCGACTTCGCCCTCTTCCTCCCTGAGCCCAACGAGTGGCACCTCCGCCTCAAAACCCACTTCGTCCGTACTGACGCCCCACCCACCGACACCGGCATCCTCCGCGTAGAAGGCACCCTCGGCCGCGCCTCCACGCTCGCCGCCGTCCCTGTCGATCTCCATGCCGACTGGGAGACAGCCCCGCTCGGAGCCGTAAGCTGGGTCCTCATGGGCCGTGACGCCGGCCTCCGCGGCGAAATGAACCTTACCGCCGCCGTTACCGGAACCGTCGGCAGCAACAACCTGGACACCCATCTCACCCTGCAGCGCGTCCGCCGTGCAGACTTCGTCCCGGAACACACGCTGGACGCCGAGCTCACCTGCAAGGCCCGTGTAGGAGATGTCTTCCACGCATTTCACAACGTTCGCTGCGCCTGGCCCTCAGGCACCTCGGACGGAGGCCTCATGGTCACCGGCGAGCTACCCGACCTCCGCAACCTCCAGACCGCTCAGGCCACCGCCACCTTCAAGGACATTCCCGCCGCCAGCCTCCTGGATGCCCTCCGCGTCGCCAGCAACCGTGTCTCCCCCACCCTGAAGGTAGCGGGAGGCATCTCCGGTACCTACGTCTACACCGCCCAGCCCACCCCGCTGCACGAGAAGCTCCCCGCCGCTCCAAACTTCACCATCACCCACGCCACCCTGGACCTAGGCGACAACAAGCCGCTCCTCGATCAGGACCTCACCGGCACCCTCACGGGAAATCAGCTCACGCTGGCCCCCATTCCTCTCGCTTTGGCACCCGCCAGCCGCGAACCCGCCAGCCTTGACCTCAAGCTCGACGAAGCCGGCTACACCCTGCACCTCTCCGGAACCGTCCTTTCCAGCCGCCTGCTTCAACTGGCCAAGGCTCTCCCCCAAGTCGGGGACGGCCTCGAAGCCCTCCTACCCACCCCTCTGCCGCCCGCTCCCATCCGCGTCGATCTCCTCTCCAACCGCACCTGGGGCCAACCCCAGACCTGGTCGACCGCCGCAGTTCATCCCGCTCCGCACGGTCGAATTCGCCGGCGTTAACAGGTGAGCTCAAGTCCCCTGTTTTGAAGACTTTACAAGAGCCAGTCCAGACCTAACCTCAATTAAATGAAGACTTTGCACTCTTTTAGGGGGAGGGTGGGGGCCCTTAGTGCGTAATTTGGATATCCCGATTATGAACTGAGGTCCGCAATTCCGGCGTACTACCATCGTTCACCTGAAGCGTCTCCGGCGTGTCCTCGAACAGGATGCGCGTAGACGCCGTCCCATGCCCCGGAATCCGCAGCCGCTCCGTAGACGTCAGCCGGCCGGAATGGACCGTCACCGGCACCTCCGCCACCGCATCCCCATCGTTCCGCACCTCCACCGCCACCAGATACCCGGAGTTCTTCCCCGGCCTCGCAGGCAGCAGCCGAGGGTTTACCGCCACCACCGCCAGGTCAGGTAGCCCCCGGTCCCGGTAAACCCAATCGTCAAAGAACCACCCCAACTCCCGATGCGACACCTTCTCCAAAGTCTTCTGCATCGCCTTCGGATCGCTATCGAACGAGGCGTTCAGCGCCACCGATTTACGGTAAGCCGCCAACCCCTGCCGCAGCACATCCTCCCCCAGAATGTCCCGCAACTGCCACCAGACGGCCGCCGCCTTGGACCGGTAATACACCTCGGACGACGCCTCCGTCAGCGCCTCCCCCCCACCCGGCACCGCCAAACTAAAGTCTGGCTCCGAAAGCGCAATCAGATTTGCCTCATGGGCCAACGCGCCCATCGCTGCCTGCCGCCCCGCAGTCCGCTCGATCCACAGCAGACTCATAAATTGAGCAAGCCCTTCGCTGATCCAGGGATGGCTCGAGTGGAACCACGCATGGCTCAGCCCTCCCACCAGCGTCGGCGCAATGTCATCGGCTTGAGCATCCCCCGCAAGCTGCCCAACCACCAGCGCATGATCCTCATAGGGCTCCCCCGGGTGGTCCAGCAAAATCAGCGGCTCAATCGGAGTAGCCCCAAACCAGTCCACCAGCATCGGCTGCACCTTCGCCGCAGCCTCCGCGTAAGGCTGAATCGTCTCCGTATGAGGCGTAATCACCGAAAGCATCTGCCCATCCGTCACACTTGGCTGCTGCGCCGTCAGGAAAAGGCTGGGGATCCGGAAGCCGATCGGCCGTACCGGAAACTCAGCCGTAGCCAGTCCATGTGCGTTCCCCACCAGTTCATCCTTGTCGTCGACCGTAGCGGCAAGAGGCTGCAGTTCCCCATCGAACACCACCCCCACTGGCGGATCTCCCACATACTCCACCGTCAAATTCAGCCGGATCTTCGCGGTCAAGTCTTGCACCCTTTGGTGGCCGATCACCTCAAACAGCTTGTTCCCATCCCCCAGCACCGCAGTCGGCGCCGCCACCGGATACCAGATCACGTTCCCAAACCCACGCAGCGCAGTAGCCGAATCATCGTCGGTCTGCGCAATTTCATCCCACTCCGCGTGGTCCGCCCGATCCGTCGGCGTCCCCAGAATCTCCAACCGTGCAGCCGACTGACGAACCTCACCCAGGTAGAAGACAGACAGCGTCACCGTAGCACCCGGAGCAAGCGGCTCCGGCAGAGTGACGATCGCCTCCTGGGCATAGCCGGTGTGGTCGGCATCGGTCGCGATTGGCGACTGCGTAAACGCAACTGGCTTCAGCCCGGTCCCAACCAGTGACACCCCCTGCCACCGGAATGTACTCGATACCTGAAGCGGAATGCGTGAAATCGAAGTAGCCGAACTGTTACGAATCACCAGCGTCGCGTGCATCTCCTCCCGCGCATCGGCAGGAATGAGATGGAGATCTAGATCGTAGGAATCAATGACAACTCCGCTCCTCTCGAGATCCGTCACTGCAACCTTCGGCAGAGAGTCTGGCGGTCCGGGCAGCGGAATTCCACTGGAACTGGAGATAGCCGGTTGTTGTTCGTTAGGCGGATGATCAGTCGAAAACAGCACCTTCCCCTGGGGAACCTGCGGGGCAGCCGGTACATCCTGAGCAACGAGCATCTGTCCGGCAAGAAGCGCAGTCAGTACGGGGAGCGAGTACCGGCTCAAGAGCCTAGCCCCTTGCGCGGCTTCACCGGCTTAAGCGCGGAAGGCAAAGGCTGACTCCGCTGCCGCAGAGCCTCATACATCACGACCGCCCCCGCCACCGACACATTCAACGAGGACACGCTACCCGCCATGGGAATCCTTAGCAGGTGGTCGCACGTCTTCTTCGTCAGATCGTGCAGTCCAGTACCCTCAGACCCAAGCACCAGGACACAATCGCTATTGAAATCGAAGGCTGTGTAATCGGGCGTCCCACGCTCATCGAGTCCCAGCACCCATATATTCGCCCTCTTCATCTGCTCCAGCGACCGTACGAGGTTTGTCACACGCGCAATCTTCACATGCTCGCTCGCACCTGCGCTGGTCTTCGCCACGACGCCTGAGAGCGGCGCGGATCGCCGGTCCGGTAGCACTACGCCATCCACCCCGGCTCCATCCGCAGACCGCAGCAAAGCCCCGAGATTATGCGGGTCTTCCACTCCATCGAGCGCGAGAAAAAAGCGCTTATCGAAGTTGCCTTTGGCTGCAAGCAAATCCTCGATCGCGAGAAACTGCCGCTCCCGAACCGCCGCGACCGCTCCCTGATGCGCATCCGTTCCCGCCACACGCGTCAGTTGATCCTTCGGCTCGATAGACACGCGGACGCCTGCCAACTTGCAGAGTTCAACCAGCTTCGTCAGCCGATCGTCCCCCTTATCGCGGCGATCACGGGAGATAAGTACGTATTCAAGCCGCCGCCCGCCGGAGCGAATCGCCTCCTCCACTGGGTGCAGACCATAAAGAACTTCCATAACTCATAGTTTACCGCCTAGAATAAAAGACGATCTTCGATCCACCGCTGCAACTTTCCTTCACAACGGACGTATTCAGGAGCATGGGTTTGGCGCAGACACTTTCCGCGGCGATGATCGAGCAGACGCAACGCGAAAATCTCGCGATCGCCCGTGGTCTGAAACGAAACGACCCCGAGTTGCTGGATCAGCTGATTGAGCTCTATCAACACCGCCTGTTGCGTTATCTCCTATTCCTGACCGGCAAGCGTGAAGTTGCAGAGGATCTCTTCCAGGAGACTTGGATGCGCGTGCTGCTGCGTGGCGCGCAATACAACGGCAAAGCCCGTTTCGATACCTGGCTTTTCACGATCGCCCGTAATCTCGTCATTGATCTCTCCCGCAAGCGCCAGATGGCCAGCCTGGATGAGATGAGCGAGGCCGGCGATGATGAACGGCCGTTTGAAGTCGCCATCGACGAGCCCTCACCTCTGGACCAGTTCGCCGTTCGCGAAGATCGGGCTGAGGTTGCTGAGGTTCTTCTAAAACTCGAGCCGAACTACCGTGAAGTGCTGGTTTTGAGATTTCATGAGGAGATGTCACTCGAAGAGATTGCCAGCTTTACCAAGGCTCCCCTCTCGACAGTGAAGTCACGACTCTACCGCGGGTTGGCCGCCTTGAAGCCTGAGGTCGAACAACTGCGGAAAGCCCATGAGGGCGGGAGCGTTCGGGCATGAGCGTGAGACAAAACTTCCCCCAGGGGCTGGCCAATTCAAGGACCGAAGAGCTGAAGCGCCGAGTAGGTCTTCCGGTGGAAGAAGGCTTTGCGCAATCGGCGTCTGCTTCCGGCGCTCATGCCGCAGCCTCTGCGGCCATGGTGAACCGCACACATAGAATCGTGCGTGAACGCGCCCGCACCATCCAGGCTCGGCGCAGCAGGGTTCGCAGCCTGTGGCTACCATTAGCTGTTTGCTCTGGACTGCTCGTCGTCATCTGTGCAGCAATCTGGAGCGTGCTGGATGAGTACGAGCTTGTCCCTACTGGAATGCCGGATGCCAGCCAGCAGATGTTCGTCCTGCTGATGTGGTGCCTGCCCCTTTCGGCGGTGCTGATCGCGCTTGTCTGGTTTCGGCGAGCAGGCACGAGGATCGAAGGCGGGGGTATCCAGTGACCACTCCATGGAGCCGAAACAAGAGTGGCGAAATCGATCGCCAGACCCAGGATGATAACGAACTGCGGATGATTCCGTGGTGGTCTGTTTTGCTCGCGATTGTGGCCTTTGCTGCCATGCAGTTTCTGTTCCATGGAGTGTTGCCGCACCATAAGCATGAGATGCTGCCCATGCGGCTTCTCATGGGCTATACCTACGGCACTCTGGTAGCTAGCTACGTTTTGCTTGTTGGCTATGTCAGCCGTGACGTGAAGCGCCGCAACATGCCGGCCGCACTGTGGATGTTGATCGTCATCATGATGCCGGGTGGGATCGGCGCGGTGGTCTACTTTCTGCTGCGTCAGCCCATGCTTTCGCGTTGCCCTCATTGCTCGACTGAGATCGCTTCCACCACCCACTTTTGCCCTCAATGCCAGTTTCAGATGGCTCCAGTGTGCGGTCAGTGCTTCCGTGGCGTTGAGATCACAGATGTTTACTGCAAACAGTGCGGCCACGATCTGGAAGAGGACAATGTTCCGGCGCGGTTGCGGGCGTTTCGCGACTAGGCGAGCGCGATTCGTGGTTAACTACTCTCGATGCCTCTGAAAGTTGTAATCGTCGACGATGAGTTGCTGGCCCGCCAGGAACTTCAGTATCTGGTTGAAAATGCTGGAGATGTGCAGGTATTGGCACTTGGCAGCAACGGTATCGAAGCCGTCGATCTCATTCACAAACACAAGCCTGACCTGGTTTTCCTGGACGTGCAAATGCCTGGGCTTGATGGCTTTGGCGTGCTTAAGAAGCTATTGGAGAAGAAAGCTCGCTTGCCGCAGGTTGTTTTTGCGACGGCCTATGACCAATATGCGGTCCGCGCGTTTGAGGTGAATGCGGTTGATTACCTGCTTAAACCCTTTGATAAGAGTCGTATAGAACGCACTATCGCCAAGGCGCGGGAGCGGGTTGCGTTGGTGGAGGCGAGTATCGCTCCCGATAGTGCGGAGGCCAAGCTGGACGCGCTTCTACGGCTGGTGGAGGAGGCTTCCCAGACGCCGAAGGTGCAGCGTGGGAAGATCGTTTTGAGGGCGCAGAACCGGCTTATGTTGGTGGATCAGAAGGAGATATGCTTCGTTTCCATCGAGGACGGAGCCATTTCCGTGGTGACTCCAGCTATGGAGGGACAGTCAAACTGCCGGACGCTGGAGGAGTTGATGGAGCAGCTCGATCCAGAGGCTTTCTGGAGGGCACATCGCTCGTATGTGGTGAATATACAGCACATACGGGAGGTTGTTCCGTGGTTCAAGTCCAGTTATCAGTTGCGCATGGACGACCCTAAAAAGACGGAGATTCCGGTGAGCCGAAATCAGACGAAGAGGCTGCGGGAGTTGTTCAATCTATAGGGTTTAGGCTCGGCCTTCGCGCTTCTGCGCTAGCACCAGGCCGCGGGGGGTGGGGAGGAAGATGCAACTCACCAAACCCTCTGCTTCGAGCGTAAATGCTGCATTTCTAACGACTTTCATGTGGCTGCTGGCGTCGTGCATGAGGATGAGTCCGGTGGAGCGAATCTGGGGCAGGAAGCGGCGTACTTCAGCGGCTCGGATGTCCGTATCGGAGTCCGAGAAGAGGATATCGATGGTGCCTGAGACGTGCATCTCCAGCGAGGATTCGTTGCGGAGTTCGATGAAGTTTTCGAGGCCGGAGGCGGCTATTTTTTCTTTGGCTTTTTTGTAGACGAGGGGGTCGAATTCGCAGGAGACTATTTTTCCGAAGCCGTTGGTGCGCATGCCTTCAGCCATCCAGAGGGTGCTAACTCCTAGAAAAGAACCGGTTTCCACCACAAGCTCGGGTTTGAGTGTGGTGATCAACGTGCGCAGAAATTCGAGGACTTCGGCTTCCGCGGTCATGGAGTCGTACATGTGCCAGCGCTCCGGGTGGGGGCACTCGGGGGTGGCTCGGTGGTACTCAGGAAGCAGCTTTCCTGCGGCTTTTTCAGCCTGGAGCATGACTTTATGCTCCTGCTTCAGCTTCTTTTTGAATAGACCCATGAGGTTGATTGTAGCGAAAACGGGGCAGTTCACCACGCGCACTTCTGCACCACAAATCACCACATACTCACCACAAATGCACCACGTTTTGCGATACCTTCGCGCGCCTCTTTAACGGGTCAAAGGCCAGAGCCAGGCTGCGCCTCGGACGCCGCTGGAATCTCCGTGGAGGGCTGGGACGAGGGCGGTGTCGAACTCGCCACCGAAGACGTAGGGGATCATGCGCTCGCCGAGGGTGCGGTAGAAGCCCTTGTACTGGGAGAGGCCGCCGCCGAAGACGATGATGTCGGGGTCGAGGATGTGGACGACCTGGGCGAGGCCTCGGGCGAGGCGGTCTTCAAAGCGGTGCATGGTGTCCAGAGCTTCGGCGCTGCCGGCTTCTGCGATAGCGACGATCTCGCGGGTGGTGAGACTCTTGCCGGTGACGTTGCGGAAGTCCTGGGCGACGCCTGTGCCGGAGACCCACTGCTCCATGCAGCCGTGCTTGCCGCAGTAGCAGGACGGGCCGGGGTTCTCGTCTACGGAGGGCCAGGGCAGGGGCATGTGGCCCCACTCGCCGGAGACGCCGTTGGGGCCGGAGTGAACGTGCCCCTGGAAGGAAACGCCGCCGCCGCAGCCGGTGCCGAGGATGACGGCGAAGACGACGGCCTTGCCTGCGGCTGCGCCGTCCGTTGCCTCGGAGACGGCTAGGCAGTTGGCGTCGTTGGCGATGCGGACCTCACGGGAGAGGAGCTGGCCGAGGTCTTCCTGGAGGGGCTTGCCGTTGAGCCAGGTGGAGTTAGCGTTTTTGACGAGGCCGGTGACGCCGGAGATGGTGCCGGGGATGCCGGCGCCCACAGTGGCCTTGCGGCCTGTTTCGGTCTCGAGGCGGAAGACGAGGTCTGCCATGGCCTGGAGGGTGCCCTTGTAGTCGTCGCGTGGGGTGGGGACGCGGTGACGGCCTAGTTCGTTGCCGGCGTGGTCGAGGGCAAGGGCTTCAATCTTGGTGCCGCCCAGGTCGATGCCTATGCGGATGGAGGATGAGTCTGGCAAGTTGTAACCCCGAAGAGGTGAGAATGGCTGGGTCATCAGAGCGGACGGCTGCTGAGGGTACCCGACAAAACCCAAGGCTAATGCTTCCCCGACGGTCTAAGCAAGGGAGGGGATGAATCTTGCCTGGACGGGCGGATTATGGTGGGCAAAAGCCCGGGCCGCATTTATCTTGGCAGCAAGCGAGGGCGCATGGAACGACGTGAGTTTTTCTCGAAGAAGTTGAAGCTGATCGGGTGGCTGTGTGTGGCTGTTGCTTTTGCTGCAGGTGGCTTCTACGAGGTGCGGGTGGGTGACGGACCTGAACAAGCGGGCGGCTGGCTCTGCCTTGTTGTGTGTGCTCTGGGCGGAGTGGTCTTACTCAAGGAACTCCTGAGCTCCGGGCCGAAGATGGTGCTCAGTGGCGAAGGTCTGTTTGACCGCTCGCTGGGTACTCCCGTGATCCCCTGGCAATCCATTCTTGAAGTGGATATCAGTCACGTGAAGAAGTCCGGCTACATCACCGTGCGGCTTGCCGATGAGGCGCAACGGGTGGCGAATCTGCCGATCCAGAAACGTGCCATGGCGGCGTGGAACAAGAAGCTGGGTGGCGATGTCTTCAATACGAGTATCTCGACGCTGGACGTCCCGCCGGAGGGGGTTGTCAGTGAGGTCGTCAAGCAGTGGCACTACTATGCTCCGAAGCGCTGAGGAGCCGGGGCCACCGACAGTTCGACGGTGCCAGCACATTTGTTTGAAATCAGGCGTTGCCAACGATCTGTCGGCGACGCCGCTGGTTTCTGCCATTGGCGGCAGCTCTCTCTCAGTCATCAAAGCCCTTCATGAGCTCATCCTCACTCAGATCCGTGAGGGCAACGTTACCGTTTTGCTCGCGTACTTCGTATAGAAAGTGCGTTTGAAATAATGTGGTCGTGCCGTCCGAGAAATGGATGATAAGGCCATTTCCCGAGAGCTCGGCCGAACGGATGGCGATGTGCTTGTGTTCAACGGCCATGTATTTTCCTTGTAGCTGAGATAACGTTCTGTCGCATGTTCAGCGTAGTGAATTCGTGAGAACTCGTCTGTCCGCATCGTGGCAGATAAGAAGCAATTTTTCATCCGATACCACCCGTCGGGCACAGACAGAGAGGAACCGACGAGCCCTCGGCTCATGCTTCCCATTTTCCAAGCAAGAGAAGCGACCGAACTTTCTGGCCAATGAGCGTATAACCAGAGGTGGATAGAGACGCTTCTCAGGGGTCTTCCCCGGAGCGTGACCCGTGGATGTACGGCGACTCAGGCTTGAGACCCAAGCGGACCATGAAGCAGTCGAGGCGAGTTTTCCGCTGATGCGGATGGGACTGGGCCGCAGCGAGTATGTGTTCTGCCTGCAACGTCTGCACGGGGTGGTGGCGGCGTGGGAGAAAGCAGCAACCGGACATGTTGGCGATGCAATCAGACCAGAGTGGCTGAGGTCTGTGGTGAAGCAGCGTCTGCGTCGTCCGATGCTGGAGCGTGACCTGGCTCACTTCAACGTGATGAATGTAGGTGCCGGAGGACCGGTCCTGCCGGAGTTTCAGAGCATCTCCAGCCTTCTGGGTGCCATGTACGTGATGGAAGGATCGACGCTCGGCGGACAGTTGATCGGCCGGCATGTGGACCGAGTGCTGGGTCTGGTGGATGGCGAAGGCAGCGCTTATTTTCATGGCCACCGGGAGTTGACCGGCTCGATGTGGAGGGAGTTCTGCGGAGTTCTTGAGGCCGAGATTCCGGAGACCGACGGCGATGCGACGGTGGCGGCCGCCAAGGCGATGTTTCAGATGTTCGGGGCCTGGATGCAAGGCAGCAAGCCGTAAAGGCTTGCGAGCCGACGTGCGACGAAGAGGCCGGAATGATCAAGAGCACGCGGGAAGTTGATAGGCAAGACGATGTTTCGACTACGGGACAACAGGATCTAAGCGGGAACGCTTCAGTCGACGAGACAACGGTGAGCACCGTTGCCTGTGAGGATGAACCGATCCGGATTCCGGGCAGCATTCAGCGGCACGGTTTCCTGCTGCTGCTGGACGAAGGAGCGAAGCTGGTGGTGGGTGCCAGCGAGAATGTAGAGGAGATGCTTGGGGTTCCGTGGAAGCTGATCCTGGGGACACCGGTGGAGACGATCCTGGAGCGCGAGGTACTGGCTGCGCTGCGTGCGCCGGGGCTCGACGAGGAACAGCTGGGCACGGTGACGTACCTGGGGTCGTTTCCAGTGCGGCATGAGCTTTACAGCGTGGTGACGCATCGGACAGGAACACGGCGTGCCCTGGAGTTCGAACGGATCGACCGGCTGGTTCGGCCTGAACTGATGAACGTGGTGATCACGAACTTTGTGGGGCAGTTGAGCAAGCTGAAGACGGAAGACGAGCTTTGCCGCGCGATCACCAAGCAGGTGCTGGATCTGACCGGGGTGAACCGCGTGATGCTTTATAGCTTCAACGAAGCTGGACACGGTACGGTGATGGCGGAGGAGAGCGACGGCACGCTTCCGAGCTACCTGGGGCTGCGTTTCCCGGACGGGGACATTCCGCAGCAGGCTCGGGATCTGTACCTGCTGAACACCGTACGAATCATTCCGGACTCTTCGTATATTCCTTCGCCGCTGCATGTGTTGAGCAGCGAGGCGGGAACGCCGGTGGACCTCTCAATGGCCCTGCTGCGGAGCGTGTCTCCGATTCACCTGCAGTACATGCAGAACATGGGCACGGCGGCCTCGATGTCCATCTCGATTGTGTGCGAGGGCAAGCTGTGGGGTTTGATCAGTTGCCACCACGCGTCGCCGCGCGTGGTTCCCTACCTGGTGCGGAGCGCCTGCGACCTGCTGACGAAGCTGGTGGGAACCCTGCTGACCGGTCTGCGAACGACGGATCGGCTGGTGAAGATGGTTCACTTCCATGCGGTGCAGCGGCGCATCCTGACGCAGATGGCCGCGGAAAACGACTATGTGGCCGCCATGCAGGCACAGATGACGAGCATGGTGGAGGTGACGGACGCGTCCGGTGTGGCGCTGATCGTGGACGGGGTGTGTGAGCTGGCGGGCGATACACCGGCGATGGGCGATGTGTTGCGGCTGGCGGAGTGGATGAACCGGGAGCCGGAGATGGAGCTTTACTCCAGCCGCGAGCTGGGGCTTGCGGTGGAGTGGGCCGAGGCGATTCAAGGCGTTGCGAGTGGGATGCTGGCGATTCGCATTTCGACGGTCAAGCAGAGCTATGTGATCTGGTTTCGGCCTGAACTGGTGCGTGCGGTGAGCTGGGCGGGCGAACCGCTGAAGATCGAGCAGGAGGAACGGGGGCTGGAACCGAGAACATCGTTCAAGGCGTGGAAGGTACTGGTGCGGGGGCAGAGCGAGCCGTGGAGCGATATGGAGATCGAATCGGCGCGGGAGTTCCGCGCGGCGGTGATGACGATCAGCCTGAAGCGCGCTGAAGAGGCCGCGGAGCTGAGCGAATCTCGCTTCAAACAGCTGACTCATGCGCTGCCGAACCTGGTGTGGACTACGAACGATGATGGGCTGCTGAACTATGTGAACGAAAGGTGGCGCGATCAGGGGCTCGGCGATGAGGGCCGATGGTTCGATCAGGGACGAGTGTTTGAGGAGGATCGGGAACGGTGCATGGAGCTGTGGGCTGTAGCGGTTCGCGAGGGAACGGCGTTTGAGGCAGAGGTGCGGCTGTTGTGCGGAACGGATCGCGTGGAGCGGTGGAACCTGGTGCGAGCGGCCCCCTTTGTACGGGCGAACGGGATGAGAGCGGGTTGGGTGGGGACATGTACGGACCTGACGGATCGCCACGAGCGAGAGCTGGCTTTGAAGCTGACGGAGAAGCTTGCGTTGACCGGGCGGATGACGAGCGTCATTGCCCATGAGATCAACAATCCGCTGGAGGCGATTACGAATCTGCTCTACCTGCTGCGGGATGAGGTGGATGGAGACGGGCCGGCGAAGAGCTACATCGCCATGGCGGAGAGTGAGTTGCAGAGGATTTCAGGGATTACGAAGCAGACGCTGCGTTGGTCGCGGGACGGTACGCAGAAGGCTGAGCATGGGACGGCTGCGATGCTGTTCGACGATGTGCTGCGGTTGCTGGCGGGAAAGATCCGCAATCGGGAGGTGACCTTGACGGTGAGTGGGGGTGGGACGCCGCTGTTTGGAGTGATCAGCCAGTTGCAGCAGGTGCTTGCGAACCTGGTCTCGAACGCTGTGGATGCGGTGCCTGTGGGCGGGCGGGTCTGGATCAGTGCGAAGGCTTCCGGGAGTGGCATGGAAGTGGAGGTGGGAGATACAGGCTTAGGGATGACCGAGGAGATGCTGCGCAAGATCTTCCAGCCGTTCTACAGCACGAAGGGAGATCTGGGAAATGGGTTGGGGCTGTACATCTCGCAGGAGATTGTGGAGAGGCATGGAGGGCAGCTGACGGTGGTCAGCGAGGTTGGGGTGGGGACGCGGGTTCGGGTGGGATTGCCGGAAAGAACTTAGAGGGTGGCGGCGCGGTTCCAGTGGTCTGACCTAGGAGGCTAGCGTCTCGATCCATTGGCTGGTGCTGCACCAGCTTGTTTCCATCTCGGGGACGGAGAGGAGGCCGTGGCCGTGCTTGCAGGTGAGCTCTGTGCCGTTCCACTCCAGGAGGTTGTGGGAGGGGCGGCCTACGCGGGCAGGGGTGGCGAGGATGTGCAGGCAACGCTTGCAGCGGTGCTGCTGATCGTGGACGGCCCAGCGGATGCCGACGAGGGCGAGGAGGACGAAGGAGAGGACCTGGAGGAGGTCGGCGGTGTTGGGGAGCAGAGGGTGGATGGGGAGGCAGAGGTCGGCGCTGAGGAAGAAGACGGTGACGAGGGTGGTGAGGATCTTGGCGGCGAAGAAGAGCTGGCGACGGAGCCAGATGAAGGGCTCGGGTGCGGCGTCCGGGCGGGTGTGGCGGGTGGAGGATGTGGCCAGGGCGACGACCGTCACGATGACGGCGGCTACCAGGGATCGGTTGAGCGGGCCGCTGAGGTAGGCGAGCAGGGCCTGGCGGCTGCCGGCGAGGATGAGGCCGGCCAGCGTGGCGACGACGGTGCAGGCCAGGAGGCTCGCGAGGCAGAGGGTGGGGGTGCCTTCGAGGGCAGTGCGGCAGGCGTCGGTGCGGAGCCAGAGGGCGTCGCGGGTGAGGCCGATGTAGTGGTCGGGAACGAGGGTGGCGGGGCGGCGGCGGCGGTTGGCGCGGTTGTGGAGGTGCCAGAGCTCGGCCTGCCAGGTGCGGAGCCAGTCCGGGCGGTCGGCGGCGGGGACGAGCGGGGCCACCAGGTTCAGGACTCGACGGTCTGGTTTGGGTAAAGCAGGCATGAGGGTCATGAGGGCTTCTCCGTGACGAGCTGCGCGAGGAGGGGATAGCGTGCGGTGACGGCGACGGCTGCTTCCCTGCCCTGCCGGGTGACCTCATAGTAACGGCGCGCGGGGCGCTGCTGCGCGGTGGCTTCTGCTTCCGGCTCCCATTTTGACTCGACGAGCTCGTCTCGCTCCAGGCGGCGGAGGGCGGGATAGACCGTTCCGCTGGGGAGGCCGGTGATCTCCATGACGTCAAAGCCGAAGCAGTAGCCAAGGCTGAGTGCCTTGAGGATGAGGGCGGCGGTGTGGGAGAGGCGGGGGGTTGCCATGGTGGACCTGCTATGTAGTATGCTAGCACGCAGATCGAGAAAGTAGTTTGCTACATAGGGGTGACGGATGCTTGAACTCAGGAATGTGTCGAAGACCTACCGCAGTATTCCGGCGGTGGAGGATGTGAGCTTTCTGCTGAAGGAGGGCGAGGTGCTGGGGTATCTGGGGCCGAATGGGTCGGGCAAATCGACGACGGTGAAGATGGTGATCGGGATGATCCGGCCGACGAAGGGTGAGGTGCTGTTCGACGGACGGGAGATTCATCATGACCTGGCGCAGTACCGGTCACAGCTGGGGTATGTGCCGGAGGAGGCGCAGGTTTATACGCATCTTTCCGGGTTGGAGTATCTGCAGTTGATCGGGCGACTCAGGGGGATGCGGGAGGGGCCGCTCGAGGACAAGGCGAGGACGCTGCTGCAGCTGCTGTCGCTGGAGGCGGCGCAGTACTCGCCGATGTCTGGCTACTCGAAGGGGATGAAGCAGCGGGTGCTGATCGCGGCGGCGCTGCTGCATGATCCGAGGCTGCTGGTGTTCGACGAGCCGCTGTCCGGGCTGGATGCGGTGACTTCGCGGCTGTTCAAGGATCTGCTGGTGGTGCTGGCGGAGGAGGGGAAGGCAATTCTGTACATCTCGCATGTGATGGAGGTGGTGGAGCGGGTGTGCGACCGGGTGATCGTGCTGGCGAAGGGCAAGGTGGTGGCGGATGCCGCGCCGCGGGAGCTGACGCAGTTGATGGAGCTGCCGACGCTCGAGAGCGTGTTTGCGCAACTGGTGAAGCAGACGGACACTATGACGGTCGCACGGGACGTGGTGGACACGATGAAGGTGCTGCATGACTAAGGCGAACGGTGTGAGCGGGGTGCTGGTGCGGCATTTCTTCCGGCGGTTCTTCGACAGCGATACGGTGAGCGCGGAGGGGGATACGGTGACGACGGTGGTGAGGGCGGTCTCGATGGCTGCCGCGCCGGGGCTGATGGCGGCTTTCTTTTTGCAGAATCAGTATCCGCGAAGGTCGCTGTGGGGATCAATTGAGGACCACTACTTCTTTGTGCTGCTGACGTTTGTGGTGCTGGGAGCGGTGGCGGTATTCGAGTGGGAGATGCTGTTTCCTGACCGGCTGGACTTTCTGATTCTTTCTCCGCTTTCCATCAATCCGGTGAAGATGCTGGGGACGAAGCTGGCGGCGCTGGCGGGGTTCCTGGGGCTGTTTCTGTTTGCTTCGAGTGTGTTTGGTGCGATCGTGCTGCCGGCGGTGAGCAAGGGGGATTTTCCGCGGCAGATGATGGCTCATGCGACGGCGGTGCTGATGGCTGGAGTGTTCGCTTCATTGCTGTTTCTGGCGGTGGGCGGCGGGTTGATCTGCGTGCTGAGTGCGAGTTGGTTCAGGGTGGCGCTGCCGGTGGTGCAGACCTTCTCAATCACGGCGCTGCTGCTGGCGATGCTGCACTACTTCAAGTGCGGCGATGCGATGCAGGCGATGCTGGGTCATGAGCCGGGGATGCTGCGGTGGTTGCCGCCGATGTGGTTCCTGGGGGTATATGAGTCTGTGCTGCGGGGGGATGGTGCGCCTGCGTTTGCGGCGGAGATGACCAAGTATGCGGTGCGGGGGACCCTGGTGGTGAGTGTGGCCGTTGCGGTGACGTATCCGCTGGCGTGGGTGAGGATGCAGAGGATGGCGATGGAGGGGAGCGGTGGGCGGTATGGGGAGCCTTCGCGATGGATGACGCGGGTGCAGCACTGGGTGGTTCGGCGGGCGGAGACGCGGGGGGTATTTCACTTCATCGGGCAGACGATGCGGCGGAGCAGCCGCTACCAGGTCTACCTGGCGATGTACTGCGGGACGGGGTTCGCGCTGGCGGTGGCTTGCGCGGTGACGTACCGGCTGGACGGCTCGGGCGTGCCGAGGGCGGCGCTGGCAACGGACGGGCTGCGGGCGTTGACGCCGCTGCTGCTGTTCTGGATGGTGGCAGGGTTGCGCGGGGCGTTTGCGATCCCGATCAACCTGCTGGCTCGGTGGGTGTTCCGGATGGCGGGGGTGACGATGCAGGTATGCGCGGATGCGGGGCGGCAGTGGGCGCTGTTCTGTTCGGTGGGCGTGCTGGGGGTTGTGCTGGCGGTGCTGTTTGCGGCGGGATGGGATGCGAGGCAGTTGGTTGTGCAAGGCGTGCTGGGAGCCTGCCTGTGCGTGCTGCTGACGGATGGGTTCTTCTTCTCAGGGCAGAGCATTCCGTTCAACGAGGCGAGGATGCCGGGGCGGACGAGCCTCCCGCTGGTGCTGACCCTATACGTGGGCGTGCTTCCTGCGTTCATCCTGTGGATGATGCAGTTGGATGAGGCGATGGAGAAGAGGCCCGTGAGACTGCTGATGGTGGTGTTGGGCACAGCGTTGATTCATCGGTTGATCGTGGCGCTGCGCCCAGGGCCTGAGGTGGAAGAGGAGGAGCTGGAGGGCTATGACGGAGAGTTTCAACTGCTGGGGTTGAGCCGGCAGTGAGGCTCCTTCCGGCTACTTCAAACGCTCCTGCAGGAGGTGGTCTGAGATGCGGATGGCGTTGGCGATGATGGTGAGGGACGGGTTGACGGCGCTGGCGGAGACGAAGCAGGAGGCGTCCACGACGTAGAGGTTGTCGAGGTCGTGGGCTTTGCAATGGGCGTCGAGGACGCTCTGGGTGGGATCGGAGCCCATGCGGCAGGTGCCGTTCTGATGGCCTACGCCTTCAAGCGGGATGCGCTTCTTGAAGTAGGCGTGGAGTGGGATGTGGGTGGTGGCGTGGCCGGCGCGCTTGAGGACGTCAACCCAGCGATCCTTGAGGCGGTCGAAGGACTCGACGTTGTTGGGGGTGTAGGAGAGCTGGACGCGGTGGGGGGCGTGGTCGTTGACGGGCTCCGACTGGTTGGTGCGGCCGGTGTCGCCGGAGGGATGAGCGCCGGGGAGGCCGGGCTGCACGTTGGCGACGGAGAGGGGCGTGGCGTTGTGGAGGGTGACGCGATTCTCTGCGGCGGGGAGGTCCTCCGTGGTAAGCCACCAGGGGACGGCGTGGTGCTTCATGGTTTCAAGGACGAAGCCGGGGGTGAGGGGTGGGGCGTCGCCCTTCATCATCTCGTAGTGGAAGCTGCCGACGGGCTGGACCTGGCCGAGTGGGTAGGGGTAGGCGGGGTCGGAGTCCTTGAGGTAGAAGTCGTTGGTGCCCCAGGTCTTGGTGTAGGAGTCTTCGTTGCGGTCGGTGGAGAGGGCGAGGAGGGCGTCGGCCTGGTGGTACATGAAGTTGCGGCCGACCTGGTCGGAGGAGTTGGCGAGGCCTTTGGGGTGCTTCTCGTTTGCTGAGGCGAGGAGGATGACTGCGGAGTTGATTGCCCCGGCACAGACGGCGAAGAAGCCGGCGGTGTAGGTGGCTATGTTGTCGGATGCCTGGGATTTGCCGGAGTGCTGGACCTCTACGGCGGTGACAGCGGTTCCGGCGGCGTTGGTGACGAGGCGCACGACGCGGGAGTTGGTCATCAGCGTGACGTTGGGGAGGTGCATGATCTGGCGGATGCAGTTGATGTCGGAGTCGGATTTGGCGTGGACGAGGCAGGGGTAGCCGTCGCAGGTGTCGCAGCGGATGCACGGCGCGGCGAGGGGGTCGGCTTCATTGCGTTTGAGGCCGAGAGGGATGGGGAAGGTGTTGATGCCGAGCTTGCGGACGTCGTCCTGGATGGACTGCATGCGGGGCTCGTTGGTGAAGGCGGGGTACGGGTATTTGGTGGAATGGAAAGGCTCGGTGGGGTCGAAGGAGGAGCCGAAGCCGCCGGGGACGGTGGGTGCGGAGCCGAGATCGCCGTGGACGTGGAAGAGCTCTTCTGCGCGGGTGTAATAGGGTTCCAGATCCGCGTAGGAGATGGGCCACGCGGGGGAGATGCCGCCCTTGTGCTGGATGACGCCGAAGTCCTCCGCGCGCATGCGGAACATGGCTGCGCCGTAGACCTTGGTCTGGCCGCCGACGAAGTAAGCCTGCTGGGGGTGGAGGTCCTTGCCGTCCTTATCCTGCCAGACTTCCTTGGTGTGGTATCGGTTGTCCAGGAAGACGGCGGAGGTGTCCCAGTTGAGCTTTTCCTGGGGCATGAAGGGGCCGCGCTCCAGGATCAGGATGTTCTTGCCGGCCTGGGCGAGGTGTAATGCGAGGGTGCCGCCGCCGGCTCCGGTGCCGATGACGATTGCGTCGTAAGGGGTGGACATACGCCGTAGGATGCGCGGGGCGGGGGGCCGGGGCTACTTGGTGGGGCCGGACTGGATGCGGGTGAGGATGTCGTCGAGGGCTTGGTCAAGCTGTGTGAGGAGGCCAGCGGTGGAGATGGTGCGGAGGACCTGCTCGTTGAGGCCGCCGGGGGTTTCGTGTTCTTTGGCGAGCTCTGCGAACGTGAGGTTGGGCTCCGCGGAGGCGGTCGCGGAGAGGCCCTGAAACATCTGGCTGGCGAAGATACGTGATTTGTCGGGGTCTACGCCCTGGCGCTCCATCCAGGTGGTGAGGGTGGCGGCGAAGCCGAAGTAGCTGGACATGGCGGAGGTGGCGACGGTGAAGGCGTCGAACTCTTCCTCGCGGTCAAGCGTGATGGCGGTGCCGAGGAGGTTGAAGAGGGCGCTGACATCGGGCGAGGCAGGGTAGACGGCGGTGGGGCCGTGGCGGTGGGCGACGGAGGGGAGCGGGATGGCTCGGGTGATGTGGGTCGCTGGCGCGGTGGCGGAGCGGAGCCAGGCGAGGGTGACGG
Organism: Granulicella tundricola MP5ACTX9; assembly: GCF_000178975.2. Taxonomy (NCBI): domain Bacteria; kingdom Pseudomonadati; phylum Acidobacteriota; class Terriglobia; order Terriglobales; family Acidobacteriaceae; genus Granulicella; species Granulicella tundricola. Next base: position 3,696,752 of record NC_015064.1, read on the forward strand.
TGGGGATGACGCTGATGATGTGGTGATCGGAACGGAAGTTGAGGGCGGCGAGGGTTTCTGTGACGATCTGGGGGCGGACTGCGAGGACGATTGTGTCTGAGGCGTCGAGGACCGCTTGATTGGTTGGGGCGATCGTGACGTTGGGGAAGCGGACTGCGAGGGCGGCGGCTCGGGCGGCGTTGCGGGGGGAGACCGTGATGCGGGTGTCAGGCTGGATGGGCGCGAGGCCTTCCACGATGGCGGCTGAAATTGTTCCGGTGCCTATGAAACCCAAGTTCATACGATTTCTCCGGCTCCGTCTGCGGTGGCGCAGAGGAAGACGTCGGCGGTGATTTTTGTGGCTTCAAAGTAGGCGGATTTGAGGGCGGCGGCGAAGGTCTCGGCCTGATCCGCTTCGACGAGCGAGACGGTGCAGCCTCCGAAGCCTCCTCCGGTGAGGCGGGAGCCGAGGCAGCCGGGCAGCTTGAGGGCTAGGTCTACGAGGGTGTCGCACTCAGCGCAGCTTGCGGCGAAGTCGTCGCGGTAGCTGACGTGGGCTTCGGTCATGAGGCGGCCGAAGCGGGTTGTGTCGCCTGCGCGGAGGGCGGCGAGGCCGTCGAGGACTCGCTGGGAGTCTGTGATGACGTGACGTGCGCGGTGGAAGGCTTCGTCGCTCATTTTGGTGCGGGAGTTTTCCAGGTCTGCGAGGGTCGCTTCGCGGAGATATGGGACGCCGATGGCGGCGGCGGCCTCTTCGACCTCGCGGCGGCGAGTGGTGTACTCGCCTCCGGCGACGGAGTGGCTGACCATGGAGTTGGCGACGACGAGGGTGAGGTGCGCGGGGATGGGGGCGAGCTCGAAGGTGAGGTCGCGGGTGTCCAGCGCGAGGGCGTTGCCGGCGACTCCGTTGGCGGAGATGAACTGGTCCATGATGCCGCAGTTTGCGCCGACGTATTGGTTTTCCGCCTTCTGGCAGAGGAGGGCTACCTCCGGTTTGAGCAGAGTGTGGCTGGCGAGGGCGAGGAGGGCGGTGGCGGTGGCTACTTCGACTGAGGCCGACGAGCTGAGGCCTGCGCCGAGGGGAACGTTGCCGGAGAGGGTGAGGTCGGCTCCGGTGAGGGCGATTCCCTGCTGCTGGAGGACCCAGGCGACGCCGGCGGGGTAGGCGGTCCATGCTCCATCGCCTTTGGGTGGGAGGGCGGTGAGGTCGAACTCGGCGTGGGTTTTGAAGTCGAGGGAGTGGAGGGTCAGGATGCTGTCGGCGCGGGGGGTGGCGGCGATGAGGGTGTTGAAGGTGAGGGCGGCGGGGAGGCAGAAGCCGCCGGAGTAATCGGTGTGCTCGCCGAGGAGGTTGACGCGGCCGGGGGCCTGGAAGATGCGGGCGACGGGGTGGGCCTGTCGGAGAGCGGCTATGCGTGCGGTGTCGGTCATGATCTGCTTTCGGAGGTCGGGTTAGAGCTCGGGGGCGGCGCGGAGCATTTCTGCGGCTTTTTCTGGGGTGATGTCGCGCTGGGGCATGCCTAACATCTCAAAGCCGACCATGAACTTGCGGATCTCGGCGGAGCGCAGGAGGGGCGGGTAGAAGTGGGCGTGGAAGTGGATCTCGGGGTGAGGTTCACCGTCCGTCGGTGCCTGGTGAAAGCCCATGGTGTACGGGAAGGAGACGCCGAAGAGGTTGTCGTAGCGGGTGGTGACGCGCTTGAGGATGTCGGCGAGGCCGGTGGTCTGGGCGGGGGTGAGATCGACGAAGCTGGCGATGGGATCGCGGGGAAGGATGAGGGTCTCGAAGGGCCAGACGGCCCAGAAGGGGACGACGGCGACGAAGGTTTCGTTCTCTGAGACGATGCGGACTTTTTCTTTGAGTTCTTGAGTCAGGTAGTCGGCGAGGAGGGTGCGGTTGTGCTGCTGGAAGTGGGCCAGCTGAGATTCGGCTTCTGCGGCGGGCTCCTCCGGGATGTGGCCGGTGGCCCAGATCTGGCAGTGCGGGTGGGGGTTCGAGGAGCCCATCATGGCACCGCGATTTTCAAAGATCTGGACGTATTGGATGGCGAGATCGGAGCCGAGGACGAGGGTCTCGTGCGCCCAGACGTTGATGACGGCTTCAATGTCGGGCGGGGTCATCTGCGAGAGGGTGAGGGAGTGGTTGGGGTGGAAGCAGAGGACGCGGCAGCGGCCGTTTTCGGGCTCGGCGATGAGGAGGCCGTTGTGCTCGGCTGGGAGGTCCGTGGCAGAAGGTGGGAGGAGCGCGGGGAAGTCGTTATCGAAGGCGAAGACGCCAGGGTACTGCGGATTGACGTCGCCGCTGGTGCGCGGGTTGCCGGGGCAGAGGTAGCAGGTGGGATCGTAGGGTTGCTGATCCGGGGCTACGGGCTTGTTGAGCTGGCCCTGCCAGGGGCGGGCGGTGCGCTGGGGGGAGACGAGAACCCATTGGCGACGGAGCGGGTTGTAACGGCGGTGGGGCTGGGTGCGGGAGTTCGACAGCAAGTGGGCTCCTCGTTCTATGTGGCTATAGATTACGACTGCATCGTCCGCAGATCAGACGAGATGTTCAGTTTAGCTCCCGTCTTTGCCTGAACTTCATCAGGCGTGAGGCCCTCGGCTATTTCGATCAATGTCAGACCTTGCGGGGTGACTTTGATCCAGCCTAGTTCTGTGACGATGTCGTGGACTACGGCTTTGCCGGTGAGGGGAAGGGTGCATTGGTCGAGGATCTTGGGGGTGCCGTCCTTGGCGTTGTGCTCCATGGCGACGAGGACGCGGCGGGCGCTGGCGACGAGGTCCATGGCTCCGCCCATGCCCTTGATCATCTTGCCGGGGATGGACCAGTTGGCGAGATCGCCCGCGGAAGAGACCTGCATGGCGCCGAGGATGCTCATGTCCATGTGGCCGCCGCGGATCATGGCGAAGGACTCGGCTGAATCAAAGAAGCTGGTGCCGGGGAGGGCGGTGACGGTCTGCTTGCCGGCGTTGATGAGGTCGGGGTCTTCCTGCTGGGGTGTGGGTGGGGGACCGATGCCCAGCATACCGTTTTCTGATTGGAAGATGACCTCGATTCCGGCGGGGACGTAGGCGGCGACGAGCGTGGGGAGGCCTATGCCGAGATTGACGTAGAAGCCGTCGCGGAACTCTCGGGCGATGCGGCGGGCTATGAGTTCTTTGGCGTTCATCAGGGGGCTCATAGGGCAGCTTCCTTGCGGGCTTTCAGGTAGGCGGATTCGATGGGTTTGGTGTAGGCGGGGCCCTGGACGATGCGCTGCACATAGATGCCGGGGGTGTGGATGTGGTCTGGGTCCAGGGTGCCGGCGGGGACCAGCTCCTCCACCTCCGCGATGGTGAGGCGGGCGGCGGTGGCCATGATGGGGTTGAAGTTGCGTGCGGTCTTGCGGTAGATGAGGTTGCCGTGGGTATCGCCGCGCCAGGCTTTGACGAGGGCTACGTCTGCGTGGAGGGCTTGCTCCAGGATGTAGTTGCGCCCGGCTATGGTGCGGGTTTCCTTGCCTTCTTCGACGACGGTGCCGAGACCCGCGGGGACGAAGAAGGCGGGGATGCCTGCGCCGGCGGCTCGGATGCGCTCGGCCAGGGTGCCCTGGGGGACGAGGGTGAGGGCAAGCTGGCCGGCGAGGACTTGCTGCTCCAACCGGCGGTTCTCCCCGACGTACGAGCCGATGTGCGAGGCGATCATGCCGGCCTCCAGCATGAGGCCCATGCCGAAGCCGTCGACGCCCATGTTGTTGCTGATGGTGTGGAAGCCTTTGAGACCGGTGCGGACGAGCGCGGCGATGAGATTCTCCGGGATGCCACAGAGGCCGAAGCCGCCGAGCATGAGGGTCATGCCGTCTGTAAGTCCATCCAGTGCCGCTTCCGGAGTTTCGACTACTTTATGCATGGGGGCAGCTTACTCGTTTGTGGTGAAGGTGAAGGTAGTGGCGCTGCGGAAGGTTTCGCCGGGGCGGAGGATGGTTGAGGGAAAGTGGGGGTGGTTGGGGGAGTCCGGGAAGTGCTGGGTTTCCAGGCAGAAGCCGGTGCGGTTGGGATGGGTGCCGTTCTGGGCGAGGAAGTCGCCGGTGTAGAAGTGGACGCCGGGCTCCGTGGTGTGGACGGTGAGGGTACGGCCGGTGGGGGGATGGGTGACGGTTGCTGCGGGGGCGACGGGGGCCGGGGTGAGGACGAAGTTGTGGTCGTAGCCTATGCCTTCGTAGAGGCTGAGGATGGGGTCTTCTATGCGGCTGCCGATGGGCTGGGGTTGGCGGAAGTCGAAGGGAGTGCCGGCTACGGGGGCGAGCTCGCCGGTGGGGACGTTGGCGGCGCTCTTGGGCGTGTAGTGGGTGGCGGCGATTTGGAGGATGTGGTCCTCGATTGAGGTTGAGGCATTGCCGGAGAGGTTGAAGTAGGCGTGGTTGGTGAGGTTCACGATGGTGGGAGCGTCCGTGGTGGCAGTGAATTCGATCTGGAGGGCTGAGGCGGTCAGGGTGTAGCGGACGGTGACGGTCAGGGTGCCGGGGAAGCCTTGATCGCCGGCGGGGGAGGTGAGGGTGAACTCTACTGCGTCGGGGAATTCGGTTGCTGTCCAGAGGCGGCGGTCAAAGCCTTCCGGGCCGGCGTGGAGGTTGTTGGGTGCGTTGTTGATGGGGAGTTGGTACTCGACTCCATCGAGGGTGAAGCGGCCCTTTGCGATGCGGTTGGCAACGCGGCCTATAGTGGCCCCCAGGTAGGCGGTGCGGTCGGCTTCGTAGGCCTCCAGTGAGGCGTGGCTGAGGACTACGTTGGCCTGATGGCCGGTGCGGTCCGGCGCGAGGATGCTGATGATGCGTGCGCCGTAGTTGGTGAGCGTGACGCGGAGCGTGTCATTGCGGAGGGTGAAGAGGCTGGCCGTTGAATGAGGCATCGGTAGAAGGATAGCGCGGCGCGGTGACGAGCGTCTTGCGGGGATGCGTTGGCTGGAGGATGATGGAGGCGTGATGATGATTGCTGGCTCGATTCAACGCTCCCTCCTTGTGTGTGTCTGTGCTGTGCTCGGGTTGGCCGGGACGGCGTCTGCTGCAAAGCCGAAGCTTGAGGATCACTGGGTGGGGACGTGGGCTACCTCTCCCTACCAGATGGATAACGCCGCCGGGACGATGGGCGGGGCGGATATGACGATCCGGGAGATCGTGCATGTGTCGCTGGGCGGGCCGCTGCTGCGGGTGGAGCTGACCAACGAGCATGGGGTTGAGCCGCTGACGATCGGCGGGGCGCATGTGGCGTTGACGACTGGGCGCGGGGATGTCTCGCTGGTGACGTCCAATGCGCTGACCTTTGGCGGCAAGGACGGGATCACGATTCCGGCGGGCGCGACGGCGATGAGCGATCCGTTTGCACTGACGCTGCCGCCGCTGAGCGACCTGGCCGTGACGCTGTTTGTTCCGGCGCAGCCGATGACGAAGGTGACGTTTCATGGGTCGGCGTTTCAGACGAATTACCTTGCTCCGGGGAACCTGCTTTCCGGCCGCACGATCTCATCCGCGGATGGGGTGAAGACTTCTACCTCATGGTTCTTTCTGAAGGGCGTGGATGTTAAGACGACGGGGGATACAGGAGCCATCGTGACGCTGGGGGACAGCATAACGGATGGGGCGCAGAGTACGGTGGATGCGAATGCTACGTGGCCGGATGAGCTCGCGCGGCGGCTGCAGGGGGATAAGAAGACGAAGGGCCTGGGGGTGCTGAATGAAGGCATCGGCGGGAACCGGCTGCTGCACGATAACGCCGGGCCGAGTGCGCTGCGGCGGTTCGATATGGATGTACTGTCACGGCCAGGGGTGAAGTACCTGGTGGTGCTCGAAGGGATCAACGACATTGGCCATGCCTATGATCCGGTGAAGGCCTACGACGTGGTGACGGCGGACGACATCATCCAGGCGCTGGCGCAGCTCGCCGAGCGGGCGCATGTGATGGGGATCAAGGTGTATGGGGCTACGCTGACGCCTTACGGCGGTGCCAAGTATGCTTCGCCCGCGGGTGAGGCGGTTCGGCAGGCCTATAACAACTGGATCAGGACTACGAAGGCGCTGGATGGGTTCATCGACTTTGAGAAGGTGGTGATGGACCCGGCTTCTCCCGCTACGTTTCCGGCGTTTTCGCCCGCGTTCAACAAGGCCGATCACCTGCATCCGAACGATGCTGGCTATAAGGCTATGGGGGATGCGATCGATCTGAAGTTATTCACGGGCAAGAACTAGAACAGGCAACGGCTTGGCCTTGACCAGTTTCGAGTCGCGAGTTACGAGTTAAATGCGGAAGGGTGCGACGTGGTTCGTCGCACCCTTCTTTTTTGCTGAGAGGCTTTTACTTGAGTTCGATGCCGGCGAAGAAGTAGCCGATCTCGAAGGCTGCGGTGTCTTCTGCGTCGGAGCCGTGGACTGCATTCTCGCCGATGGAGGCTGCGAAGAGCTTGCGGAGAGTGCCCTCTTCCGCCTGAGCGGGATTGGTCGCGCCCATGAGCTTGCGGAAGTCGGCGATGGCGTTGTCCTTCTCAAGGACCATGGGGAAGATGGGGCCGGAGCTCATGAACTGGGTGAGCTCGCCGAAGAAGGGGCGTGCGGAGTGGACGTGGTAGAAGCCCTCAGCCTGCGCGAGCGAGATGGACATGCGCTTGATGGCGACGATCTTGAATCCGGCCTTCTGGATCTCGGCGAGGATGGCGGCGGTGTTGCCGGCTTTGACTGCGTCTGGCTTGATGATGCTGAAGGTGCGCTGTGACAACGTGATTCTCCCTTATAAAAGCTGTTGCTTAAGTGTATCTGAAGGCTGCGACAGCCACATGAAAACGGCTCGCACTCAGGGAGCGCGAGCCGCGTCTGAAGCAGCGTCGGACTAGGCCTTGCCGAGAAGGAGGGCCATGGCTTCGCCAATCTCTGCGGGGGATTTGACGACGGTTATGCCGGCCTCCGCCATGGCCTTCATCTTCTCTGCGGCGGTGCCTTCTCCGCCCGAGATGATGGCTCCGGCGTGGCCCATGCGGCGGCCCGGAGGTGCGGTCTGGCCGGCAATGAAGCCTACGACCGGCTTCTTGACGTTTTCTTTGATGTACTTGGCTGCGGCTTCTTCTGCTGAGCCGCCGATCTCGCCGATCATGATGATGGCTTCGGTTTCGGGGTCCTCGTTGAGGAGCTTGAGGGCGTCGATGTGGGTGGTGCCGATGATGGGGTCGCCGCCGATGCCGATGGCGGTGGACTGGCCGATGCCGCGGGTGGTGAGCTGGTACACGGCTTCATAGGTCAGGGTGCCGGACTTGGAGACGATGCCGACCGAGCCCTCTTTGTGGATGCGGCCGGGCATGATGCCGACCTTGGCCTTGCCGGGGGAGATGACGCCGGGGCAGTTGGGGCCGATGAGCCGGGACTTGGAGGCTTTGACGATGTCCCAGGCTTTGACCATGTCGAGCGTGGGGATGCCTTCGGTGATGCAGATGACGAGAGGGATTTCGGCTGCGGCAGCTTCAAGGATTCCGTCGGCGGCAAAGGGTGGGGGGACGAAGATGACGGTTACGTTTGCGCCGGTGGAGGCGACCGCCTCGGCCACGGTGTTGAACACCGGGAATCCGTCAACGGTAGTCCCACCCTTGCCGGGGGTTACTCCACCAACTACGTTCGTTCCATAATCGCGGCAGCCCTGGGCATGAAACAGACCCTCTCGGCCGGTGATGCCTTGAACGATGAGGCGGGTATTTTTATCTACGAGAACTGCCATATTTCTCCTTCAACGTGTGGCGGCATTTGACATCGCTAGAAATGCAGCGTCAATGATGAACTCAGGAAATCCTTTGTCGCGTAGTGCGCTACGCGCTTGACTCGACGTTACTACCTTAAGCAACACACCAAGCATTTGCTTTGCAGCTTGAGTTTGAGTGTCACGAACCTGTGGAATCTTAACTGGAATTTCGTCGAAGTTGACGTTCAATTCAGGTTTCTTAGCACCAGTAAATTTTGCGGCAAGGTCCTCTAATCCAAAATTGAGCCCACCTGTCATCTCTTTGGCTAAGGCATAGGTATTCTTACGACTACCGACCCACTTCCCACCATTTTGGTAATAAATCGAGACCATCGTCCCGACTCGCCAAGTCATGGCGGTTGCGATTATGTAATCCAACGCAGCGCCAACGACTCCACCTATAAACGGAATGAACCCTGCAACTACACCAAACCCGGCTTCCGTGATGAGTTCGGCTGCAATCATCCCAATAAACTCGGTCGAAAACTCCCCAGCTATGTCAGCAACGCCCCCGACTATAACGCCTGTCGAAACCACAAGGCCCGTGTTGCCATCGGGCTCTACGTTGTAGATTGCAGCTAGTTCCTTCGCCATCGGTTGGTAAATAATTGGTGCTTGCGCTGCAATGGCAACTAGAAGTGCTGGGACCGCCAGCCCCCAGAAACCAGCAGCACCGATCGCAACGTCCATCACAGCATGACGCTGAGCAAACTTTCGTATGATTGCCTTTGCCTGCAGGTTCCGTGATGCAAGATCGCTGAGCGTATTTTGAGCAAGGACGTAGTCAGCTCGTATGATTTCGCCATCCATGTGATGCTCTCCAAGTGTTGGAATGGCCTATGCTGCTGCCTTCACGGCTAAATCTGCGGCTTCTTTCATGGTGGTGCCTACTTCAAACTTGAGGCCGGATTCTGCGAGGATCTTGCGGCCCTCTTCTACGTTGGTGCCCTCAAGGCGCAGGATGATGGGGAGTTGGACGTTGAGCTTGCGGGCAGCGGCTACGACTGCCGTGGCGAGGACGTCTACGCGTAGGATGCCGCCGAAGATGTTGATGAAGATGGCCTTGACGTTGGGGTCCGAGAGGAGGATGCCGAAGGCGTTTTCAATCTGCTCCTGATTGGCTCCGCCGCCTACGTCGAGGAAGTTGGCTGCCTTGCCGCCGGCGTACTCGATGATGTCCATGGTGGCCATGGCGAGGCCGGCACCGTTGACCATGCAGGCGATGTTGCCGTCGAGCTTGATGTAGTTGAGGGCGAACTTGCTGGCTTCAACCTCAAGCGGGTCTTCCTCGGCGAGGTCGCGAAGCTCCTTGAGGTCCTTGTGGCGGAACATGGCGTTGTCGTCGAAGTTGATCTTGCAGTCGAGCGCCATGAGCTTGCCGTCTTTGGTGGTGATGAAGGGGTTGATCTCCATGAGGGTGGAGTCGGTCTCGATGAAGGCCTTGTAGAGGCCCATCATGAAGGAGACGGCGGGGTTGATCTGGGCGGTCGTCAGGCCGAGTTTGAAGGCGAGGGAGCGTGCCTGCCAGGGCTGGAGGCCGACGACGGGGTCGACGTACTCCTTGTAGATGAGGTCCGGGGTGGCGTGGGCGACCTCCTCAATCTCCATGCCGCCGGACTGCGAGGCCATGAAGACGACCTTGGCTGACGCGCGGTCGAGAACCAGGCCGAGGTAGAGCTCGCGGTCGATGAGGGAGCCTTCCTCAATGAGGAGGCGCTGGACTTTCTGGCCGGTGGGGCCGGTCTGGTGGGTGATCAACTGCATGCCGAGGATGGCTTTGGACGCGGTGTTGGCATCGTCGAGCGACTTGGCGACCTTGACGCCGCCGCCTTTGCCTCGGCCACCGGCGTGGATCTGCGCTTTGACCACGACGACCGTGTTTCCGGCTGCGAAGAGCGCCTTGGCGGCGGTGTCTGCTTCTTCAAGGGTGGTGGCCATCTCGCCGCCCGGGACGGGCACGTTGTACTTGCGGAGGATCTCTTTGGCCTGGTACTCGTGAATCTTCATGGCGGGCTTTCCCTCTTGTTCGGCTTTCGCAGCGTCGGGGTCATGGTAGCGAAGTGCGGGGACGTTCCGCAATCGAAATGACCGCTAATCGCACACTTGTCCGATTTACGTCATGCGGGTTGGACGAGGTTTAGGCGGGTGCTACCCTTGGGGCGATATGGCTGAAACGCAAAATGTTCTGTTTTCTTCGTTGAAACGAGTGCTGGAGACTCGTGAGGCGCTGACGCGCGATGAGGCGGCGCGGGTGCTGGACTACATATTGGATGTGGATGATTTTGGGTCTGAGCTGCGGGTGGCGGCCCTGCTGGGGGCGCTGGCGGCGAGGGGCGAGACCGAGGAGGAACTGGCCGGGTTTGTGGATGCACTGCGGGCGCGGGCTACTACGATTCCGTTGAACGACGATGAGCGCGAACGACTGGTCGACACATGCGGGACGGGTGGGGATCTGAGTGGGTCGTTCAATATATCGACCGCGGCGGGCCTGGTGGCGGCTGCTGCGGGAGTCTGGATCGCCAAGCATGGGAACCGGGCGGTGACGTCCCGGTGCGGGAGTGCGGATGTTCTGGAGGCGATGGGGATTCCGGTGGATCAGTCTCCCGAATCAGCAGCGCAAGCATTACGGACGCATGGGTTTGCGTTTTTGCCTGCGCCTTCGCTGCAGCCGGCGATGAAGGCGGTGATGCCGATCCGGCGGGCGATTGGGGTGCGGACGGCGTTCAATATCCTGGGGCCGATGACGAATCCGGCGGGCGCGCGGGCGCAGGTGCTGGGAGTTTACGCGGAGAGGCTGGTGCCGGTGGTGGCGCGGACGCTGGCTCGGCTGGAGACTCGTCATGCGTTTGTGGTGCATGGGGCGGGGATGGATGAGTTTACGGTGTGCGGGCCGACGGCGGTGGGTGAGGTGAGGGATGGCGAGGTCTGGTACTCGACGGTGCTGCCGGATGATTTTGGGTTGAAGCTGGCGCCGATCGCGATGCTGGCCGGCGGGGACGCGGAGACGAATGCGGGGATTCTGCAGGCGGTCTTTGCGGGAGAGAAGAGCGCGCGTCGGGATGTGGTGGTGATGAATGCCGCGGCGGTGCTGGTGACGGCGGGGATGGCTCAAGGGATGAAGGACGGCGTCAAGCTGGCGCAGGCGACGATTGATGATGGCAAGGTGACGCGGCTGGTGTACGCTTTGGCTGAGAAATCTTAGGAGGCTGCATGGCTCGTGTGACGGGGATCGGCGGGGTGTTTCTGAAGGCGAAAGATCCGAAGACGCTGGCGGTCTGGTATGCCAAACACCTGAACGTGGCATTGAGTGACTACGGCGGCATCACGTTTCGCTGGTCCGATGAGGTGCCTGCGACGAGCGGGGCGACCGCGTGGGCCTTGTTCCCCGAAACGACCAAGAACTTTGGCAGCGGGCCGCAGACGGCAATGATCAACTATCGTGTGGACGATCTGGACGGCCTGCTGGCGCAGATGGAGAAGGATGGCGTCGTGGTCGACCCGAAGCGCGAGAACTATGGGGAGTTCGGGAAGTTTGGATGGATTACCGATCCTGAGGGCAACCGTGTGGAGCTTTGGCAGCCGGTAGCTAAGAGCGAGAAGACAGTTTAAGTAAGGGCTCTGAAATAAGTTAGACCCGGGAAATCCACCGGCGCGGAGCTTTAGGATAGCGAGATACCTCAAGTCAAAGGGTTCTTGCGATGAATGCTGCCGTGCCGGGACGTATCGAAGTAGTGGTGGGGCCGATGTTTTCCGGCAAGAGCGAGGAGCTGATCCGCCGGCTGAAGCGGGCGCGGATCGCCCGGCAGCGGGTAGCTTGCTTTAAGCCGGATATCGATCTGCGCTATCACCGGACGGCGATTGCGTCGCACAGCTCGCAGACCTACGAGGCGGTGACGGTGGCGAACGTCGAACGGCTGCGGGAGGAGCTTTATCCGCAGTTGGATGGCGTGGACGTGGTGGGGATGGATGAGGTGCAGTGGTTCGACCCGAGCATCGTGGGGCTGGTGCTGGAGCTGGTACACCGGGGCAAGCGGGTGGTGCTCGCGGGGCTGGATACGACGTTTGCAGGTGAGCCGTTTGGATCGATTCCGCAGTTGATGGCGATTGCGGATGAGGTGGCGAAGCTGTCTGCCGTGTGCATGGTATGCGGGGCTCCGGCGATCCATACGCAGCGGCTGGGAATGAGCCGGGAGCTGGTGGTGGTGGGCGCGGCCGGGATGTATGAGGCTCGGTGCCGGGGATGCTTCAGGCCGTTTCTGGATGAGCCGGAGGCTGCGCAACTGGAGCTGCCGGCGGTGGTTGCGGCGGGGTGAATCGGTTTTGGGCGATTAGCGGCTGCGGAATCATTCTTCTCTGAACAGGAACATTCCGGCTGAATGCGGGTAGAAGGAAGGGACGATGAAGTGCGGACAGACCTGAGCCGCGCTTCGGCATCTCATTTGGTATGCGGCTCTGATGTGCTTGCTCCTGCCCCACTTGTTCGACCGGAGATGACGAATGTTTAAGCTAGGTTCCTTGTTGAGCGCGGCAGTTGCCTGCGCGGCTCTGTTCCCCTGTGCGTCCGCCTACGGGCAGGCGGTCCCCACGGCCACGCGTGCGATCACCTTTCAGGTCGGCGGGGGATTGAGCCTTGCGAATAACGACTACAGCTACGATTACATCAAGGGCGCCACTCTCTTTGGCACCATCGACTTCAAGAACCACTTCGGGATCGAAGGGGATATTCACGACACGTCGATCTTTACGCCGCAGGACTTGGGTGAGACGTCGTACCTGCTGGGGGTTCGGTACAAGTTCAATGTGAACGGGTTTCATCCCTACGCAAAGGTGCAGGCTGGGCTTGGGACATTCAACTTTCAATCCACCACGTACGTGCCGAGCAGCCATACCTACAAGATCTACGACTTTGGCGGAGGCGTGGAGCACGCGCTGCCGCACCGGTTGAACTTCCGGATCGTCGATCTGGAGTATCAGCGGTGGCCCGGCTTTGGGGCAAATGGGTTGACGCCGATCATGGTGACGACCGGGCTGGCTTACAGATTTTAAGCTGGAATGAAGAACGGGCGGCACCGGAGTGTCCGGGCCGCCCGTTTTTTGTGGTCAGTGGTCCGTTTTAGTGCTTTGCCACCAGGTCCATGACGTCCTTGCGGAGGGCCAGGGAGCTGGCGGTGCGGGCGTAGTACATGTGGCCGCCGGGGTACATGTGGACTTGCACGCGGGTGGGGTCACCCATGATGGGGATCTGGCTGACGGTGAGGACCGAGCCCATGAAGGGGCAGGAGAGATCCGCCCAGCCGTGAGCGACAAGGACGCGGAGTTTGGGGTCGGTGGCTATGGCTACGCGCAGGTCGGTGGCGGAGGCAGAGCCGGTGAAAGCTCCGCTTCGGCTGCTGTGATCCCAATTGCGATTGACGCTTTCTGACAGGGCTTCATAGCGGAGGTCGGTCTTCCAGCCGACCGTGCGGGTGACGAAGTCCACCATGGCTGTCGTCGTGGGGGCGATGATGCTGAGGAGAATGGGGTCGTTGGTCTCCTGGGTGGGGTTGTAGGGGAAGGGATCGTAGGCGGTGACGTTGGGGTCGTAACGGCTGCCGAGCTTGCCGGTCTCGCGGAACTCCTCGCGGAGGAAGGCCTGGGTTTCCAGGCGGCCGCCGGACTGGCGGACGAAGGTAGCGTCGAGGCCGGTCAGTTCCGTGACCTTCTTGACGAGGCGCGGGGTGGCTTGCGGGTCTGAGGTGCCTTTGAGGATGTCCTCGGCATACTCGCCGCGGGTGTAGGCGATGACGGGAGCCATGGCCTCGTCCGTGAGCATGCCCTTGCGCTCATAGTTGGCGGCGACGATGCTGGGCAGCGTGGTCATCCAGGGGATGGGCGAGATGTCCGGGGAGCCGCCGTTGGGTGCGAGCGCGGGCGAGACCATGATGACGCCGTTCATGGCGACGCCGATGTTGGACTGCAGATAGGCGGTCAGGCGGGGAGCGCGGTAGCCGCCGTAGCTCTCGCCGACGATGTACTTGCGGGACTGGAGGCGGCCGTTCTTGACGAGCCAGTCATAGATGATGCGGGAGAGATAGGCGATGTCCTGGTCGGGGCCGTAGAAGAGCTTCTTGGTCTCTGCTTCATTGACGAGGGACTGGCTGAAGCCGGTGCCGATGGCGTCGATGAAGACGAGATCCGTGAAGTCAAGCCAGGTGCCGGGGTTGTCGGTGAGGGTGGCGGGGTCGGATGGGCTCTGGCCTTCAGCTCCGAAGGCGACGCGCTTGGGGCCGATGGCGCCGAGGTTGAGATAGACCGAAGCGGCACCGGGGCCGCCGTTGAAGGCGAAGGTGACGGGCCGGTTGGGGCCGTCGACGATGTAGGAGGTGAAGACGACCTCGCCGGTGGGCTTGCCGTCCGTGGCTTTGACGGGCAGGGTGCCGACGGTGGCGGTGTACTTGAGGGGCGCGCCGTTGAGCTGGATAGTCTGGGCGACGTGCGCGTCGGGCGGCAGGGGGTTCGCCATGGGCTTGGCGGCGTCTGGTTTTTCTTCGGGGGCGTGGTCGGGCTTGCCCTGCGCGTGGAGCGCGGGGACGGCGGCAAGGAGGGTGAGGGCGAGGGCGATGCGCGAACAATTCATGTGCTGAGAATACATGGGGGACGGCAGGGATACCCCCTAGTTTCCTATCAAGCAGACTTACCTATCATCTGACCAAGTTACGCAGCACTGGCTCCCCGTCTGGCACGCTTGGTCTGGAGAGCCTTTGTCTGGGTTGCAGGTTCGAGTGCAAGTAAGGGCTCCAGATTAAATGCTGCTTCCGGAAACACCGCACGGATCTCCAGATTGCCCCCAAGCGCGCGGACATACTTGGCGAGGGTACTCAAGAGAAGATCGCTGCGATTCTCCAAGGCAGAGACGCTCGCCTGATCGATACCGAGCTTCTCTGCAAGCTCCACCTGCGTCTGCTGCCTTGCTTTGCGAAGAGCGGCAAAGCCCATGGCATCGAGCTCCGCCACGGCTTCCTGCTTGATTCGTTCCCGCTCTTTCGCGGAAACCTTGTGCTTCAGATCGTTCCATTTCAAAGTTTGCATCTTGCTCACCTACAGAAGGGCCATAATGCCCCAGCGAAGTCCTGCGAAAATTGCGCCTTAGTATGCGATGACGTTAAACCCCTCGCAGGTATTCATCGAACAGCCGATCAGCCAGTCGAATCGCCTCGTCGTACCAGCGATTGCCCTTCCCTGTCTTGACGCCACCCACCAGCAGGACAGCCTGGCGAATCGGATCGAAGGCGTAAAGAACCCGGTAAGGCTCTCCTGCGTGCTGAATACGAAGCTCCCTCATTTGAGAGAATTTCGACCCATTGATTCCACTGCTGAATGGAAACTCGAGAATCGCGCCGCGCTCTTCCAGCAGACCGATGACGCGGCCGACCGACCTCTGCTCCGCTTCGTCCAAATGCTCGAACCAGTCGGCAAACTCGGTGGTGACAATGACCTCGGTTGCCATTGATAAAAATATAGCCTGCAATCAATATAGACTGCAAGCTATAAAAATGCCCGGGATGTAGGTGAAAGCTACTCGCCTGGGGGTGTGGGGTTGGGGCCGCACTTGCGGTAGGCGGCCATGAGGGCGGCGACGGTGATGCCGTCGATGGTCATGGTCTCCGTGTTGGACTCCGCGATGGTGACGCCGCTGAGGTCCGCGTCGTAGATCTGCATGCGCAGGCAGGTGACGTTGTGGAGTTTGACGTCGTTCAGGCAGGCTGATTCAAAGTCCGCGCAGGCCAGGTTGACGTTGCTGAAGGTGGCGCTGGCGAGGTTGACGTCTATGAAGCTGGAGCCGGTGAGATCGTCGTGGACGGCTTCGATCTGTTCGGTTACCTCTGTGATTTTCATGGATGCTCCGATGAATTTTGAATTCCGGTGCGAAGGATGGGAGGCCCGCGCTCATGCTAACCCACATGACTGCAACGGAAATAGAAAATTCTGCCGGAACGGGTGCCGGACGAACAGCCGGAGCGATGTTTTTACATTGAAGTTTGCGCGTCGATGGCATCCTATGGAGCATCACCAGATTTTTAGATCCATGGAGAATGAACGATGCGGGTTGCGACAGTTGCTTTACTCATGTGTGCGCTGACAGTTCCGGCGATGGCCAAGAAGCACGATAAAGGCTCCGTAGTGGTGCCGATCAAGACGAGTACGGGCGACGACGCCGGCACGGCCAGCTTCAACGAAAACAAGAAGGGGACGCTGACGGTGAAGCTCGCCCTGAAGAACCTTCCCCCGGGCGACCATGCCGTCCACATCCACCAGAAGCCCCTGTGCGATGCGCCCGACTTCAAGTCTGCCGGCGGCCACTTCAATCCGGAGATGAAGCAGCATGGAACCCTGAACCCCATGGGCCACCACGCCGGCGATCTGCCGCAGAATGTGACGGTTGGGCCGGATGGCACAGCAAACGTCAGCTTCAAGGTGCCGTATCTTTCGATCGTGCTGGATGCTCCGAACAACATCCTGGCGAACGGCGGGACGTCGATCATGATCCACGAGAAGGCGGACGACATGAAGACCGATCCGACGGGCAATGCGGGCGGCCGGATCGCCTGCGGCGTCATCATCGAGCCGGCTCCGGGCAAGTAACTCCTGTAAACAGACGGTTACAACGGCACGGAACAAATCAAAACGCCCATGCGTACAGGGATGCATGGGCGTTTTGCACATGACGATGCCGTTTCTCCAGACTCTGCCGACACAGGGCAAGCTGCTCGGCGGATGGATGCCGCGGTCCCGGCCGGGCAGTGGCGGCGGGGGTGAGGAGCCTCCGGCGAATGCCGGAAGGCTGCCGGGCGGTACACTTCTGCCTACACCCCAGAGTCCTGAGAGCAGGGTGCCCGAGGCAAGGTTGCAGCGTACGCCGGAACAACAGGCCGAGCAGGACGCACTCGCCGCACTGGTCCGCCAGTGCATGGCGGGGGACCAGCGGGCGTGGCACCTGATGCTGACCAGCCAGCAGAAGCGAGTCTACGGCATCTGCTACCGGTTCAGCGGCAACCAGACCGACGCCGAGGATATGACGCAGGACGTCTTCCTGAAGATTTACCGGAACCTGGGCAGCTTCGACCCCGACAAGGGCAGCTTTCAGACGTGGATCACGACGATGACGCGGAATATGCTCGTCGATCAGTTCCGCCGGACGAAGCTGGAGCGTGCGACCGACTCCATGGACGTGAGCGCGACGGGCGAAGAAGACGGCCCGACGCAGCTTGAGCGTCTGCCCGATACCCGGCCCAGCCAGGAGCAGAACTACGCCGGGCTGGAGCTGAAGGCGAAGATCCAGGATGCGCTGAGCAAACTTTCTCCCGAGCTGCGTGAGGCAGTTATTCTCCGCGACCTGGAAGATATGGATTACAAAGAGATTGCGTTGGTTTTGAAGATCCCCGAAGGAACGGTAAAAAGCCGAATAAGCAGGGGACGAGCGGAACTAGCCAGGATGTTGCAACGTATAGATAGGCAGGTGATGTAAATGGCGAACATGATCCAATTCGACGGTTTTGACGGGAACAAAAGGTCTGGGACCCACTGCCTTGCCTGTGAAGAGATGCTGATGGACGCTGTGGACGGCACGCTGAACGCTCCGGACCAGACGTGGTTCGACCGGCACATTGCAAGCTGCGTGACGTGCAGCGAGATGTACGCGGATGCGCAGCGAGGTGCGGCTTGGCTCGAGATGTTGAAAAGTCCGCGCCCTGAACCGTCTACGGATCTGATCAGCCGCATCATGGCCCAGACCAGCGGTAATCCGGTGCGGGTTGAAGCGGACAGCGTGCCAGAGTATTCGGGCGATGTCTGGAACACCGGGGCGACGCCGTTCCTGGTGCCTACACCGATCGTTCTGCCCGTGCATACGGGGAACCTGCTGGAGTTCCAGCCTCGGTCCAACAACCGGAGTGCCTTTGGACGCATGCTGCTGGAGCCGAGACTCGCAATGACGGCGGCGATGGCATTCTTCTCGATTGCGCTGACGCTGAACCTGATGGGCGTGCGGCTGAACGAGTTGCATACCGCCGACCTGAAGCCCACCAACCTGAAGCGCAGCTTCTACGTGACCAATGCGCAGGCGGTGCGGTACTTCGACAGCCTCCGCGTGGTGCATGTGATGGAGTCTCGGGTGGAGGATCTGAGGCAGCAGAACGAAGAGCGTGAGCAGATGCGGCGGGAGTCGCCTGCTGCACCGCAGAACGATACGCAGCCCGAGCAGAAGGACGAGAAGAAGCAGGAGCCAGGTCCCGGGACGAGCCGGCGTGAGGTTCCTCTGTCTGAGAAGGCTCGGTACGTCATGACCAACGCCACGGTACCCAACGGGAAGCAGCGGCTGGGAGCTTTCTGGACCGGTGTAAGTGCGAGTGCGAACGATAAGAACACAGACAAGCGCACGGGGAGCTGGACATGAGCTTCGACAATGTGAACGACCAGACCGAACAGAAGCCGACGGCCTTTTGCCAGAACTGCGGCAAGCCGCTCGATCCCTCCACGATGCGCGTTGTAGGACCTGCCATTTACTGTGAACCTTGCCTGGCTGCGAAGCTGGGGATTGGGGGCGCTGTACCTCCTCCTTCTTCAGGAACAGCCCCGGGTAGCGCCGCCGGTCAGGGTGCGGGCTATAGCTATACCTCGACCGTATATACACCGGTGGGCGGTACGACGAGCTGGGCGGTACCGCCGTATACGCGCTCTACCCCGAATCCCGGGCTGGCCGCACTGCTGGGCTTCATCCCAGGCGTGGGTGCGATGTACAACGAGCAGTATGCCAAGGGCATCGTTCACCTGCTGGTGTTTGCGATGCTGATCAGCCTTTCCCATGCGACGGATCTCTTCGGACTGATTGCTGCCGGATGGATTGCGTACATGGTGATTGAGGCGCATCACACGGCGCGCGCCCGGCGTGACGGTACACCACTGCCGAATCCTTTTGGCCTGAATGACCTGAGCGAGCGGCTGGGCTTTGGCAAGAACTGGGGCGCGCCCTCTGCTCCGGGAACTGGGGCATGGCCTAACCCGCCTGCACCCGCTCCACAACCTGTGCCTACGGCTGCGAGCGAGGTTCCGGTCGAGACGGCTCCGCCGGTCTCCAACTGGGGTGCGCCGATCGATGCCGCGCCGCCTGCCTGGCATGCGGAGGTCGAGCAGGCGAAGCGCGACGTTCCCTATGCGAACAGCATTGGATCGCAGTTCGGGTCCGCGTCTTATAACCAGGGTTACGCCGCGAACGCGGGCTACTATCCTCCGGTTCAGCCGGTGCCTCCTGTACCGCCGTATGGTGTGCCTTACAGCCCGGTTGCGGGTGGAGATCCGCTGGCAGCACCTGGCTTGATTCGCAAGAATCGCTTCCCTGCCGGAGCTGTGTGGCTGATCGGTCTGGGCATCGTCTTCCTGCTGGCGACGACGGGGATCTTCGAAGGCATGTTCGGCGAGTCTCTGGTTGGGTTTGGCTTGATCGCGCTGGCGGTATGGATCTTCATCAAGCGCATGCTGGACTCCGGCTACGGCCTCACCAGCGACGGGTCCGCGAACTATCCGCTGCGTGTGATGCGTGCTCTGCGGCCTTCCTCCTGGCTGTTTCTCATCGGGTTCCTGATCGTGCTGGACCGGCTGCACGTCGTGTACTGGGTGCATAGCTGGCCGTGGCTGGTAGTGCTGGCGGGGCTGATGATGTTGATCGAACGCTTCGCGTATAACTCAGCCGCAGCCGCCTCACAGTATGCGGCGATGCCCCCGGCACCAGCGGCCTATGCGGGAACGTCCATCGTCCCCACGGCCACCAACGACCAACACGAAGGAGGCAACTAACATGGCAAGCTATCCGCCGCCGTACCCGCCTCCTCCCGTCGGACCTCCGTTCAACTACGATCCGCGCCAGCAGCGCCGTTTCGAGAAAGATCAGCGACGCGCCCAGAAGAACGCCTACCAGGCGCAGCGTGATCTCTATCGCCAGCAGACGCGTGCCATGCGGCGTGGCTCCATCCTGGGACCCCTGATGATTGTGGGCGTGGGTGTGGTGCTGCTGCTGATCCGCAGCGGACATATCTCGTTCGAGCACTTTGCCGCCGAGTACGGGCAGTGGTGGCCGGCGCTGCTGGTGATCGCAGGCGTGATCCTGGTGCTGGAGTGGACGTTCGACCAGTCACGGCAGCGCGACGGCGTGCCCTACGTCCGGCGAGGCGTGGGCGGCGGCGTGATCTTCCTGCTGATCCTGCTGGCGCTGGCAGGCGGGATGATGCACCAGATCAGCCGCGGCCATGAGTGGATCGACAGCATGCACATGGGGCCTGATAACTTTGCGGAGTTCTTTGGAGAAAAGCACGACCGTGAGCAGCAGGTGGACGAGACCTTTACCGCCGGCACGTCGCTCAACGTGGTGAATCCGCATGGTGATGTCACGATCGTCGGACACAGCGAGGACGGCCAGATCCATGTCACGGTGAACAAGCAGATCTATAGCAACTCTGATTCGGCGGCCGATGAGAAGGCGCAGCAGTTGTCGCCGCGGATCGATCGTTCCGGCAACGTGCTGAGCGTGACGATGCCTTCACTCGACGGCACGACCGCGGACCTGAGCATCCAGATGCCGGACTCCGGGCAGGCGACTGTAACGGCCAACCACGGCGACGTGCATGTCTCCGGCATGAAGGCTCCGGTGAATGTCTCGGCGACCTACGGCGATGTGGAGTTCAATGAGGTGAGCGGGCCGGTCATGGCGCGCATGGAGCATAGTGGCTCCTCGTTCACAGCGCACAACATCACCGGCGATCTCTCCCTGAAGGGTCACGCTGAGAACCTGATGATCACGGACGTCTCCGGTCAGACGACGCTGGAAGGCGACTTCTACGGTGATACGCATCTGGAGCATCTGCACGGGCCTGTCTCCTTCAAGACGAGCCGCACGCAATGGACGCTGGCCGGGCTGGAGGGCGCGGTCGATATGAGCTCCGAGTCCGAGCTGACGGCGAGCAGCGTTGTGGGCCCATCGGTACTCTCAACACGCAGCCGCAACATTGCCGTGGATGGAATCGCCGGGGACCTCTCCGTCACGAACAGCAACGGCACGGTCGACGTAAGCAATGCCTCGCCGCTGGGCAACATTACGATTCAGAACAAGAACGGCGCGGTGGATGTGACGCTGCCCGCACATGGCGGCTTCAGCATCCAGGCCGATGATCATGACGGCGATATCGACAACGACTTCGACATGCCTTCCAGGGATGGAGACGACAATCACACCTTGACGGGCACGGTGGGAGACGGCCATGCGAAGATCATCCTGCGCACCAACCATGCGGACCTGGGCATTCATAAGGCAGATATGAAGCCGACTGCGCCACCGGCCCCGCCTGCACCGCCCGCTCCACCAGCACCGCACGTCAAGCCTGCGCCACATGCGCCGTCGGCTAAGACTGTAGAGTTTTAGCTCGCCTCACGTTAAATGAAAAAGGCTGCGTGATCTCTCACGCAGCCTTTTTCATTTCAAGCTAGATGGAAAGATTCAGGATGCGGTTGAGCCTCTGAACGAAGTTGGCCGGGTCCTGAAGCGGAACGCCCTCCATCAGCAACGCCTGATCGAAGAGCAGCCATGCGGCATCCTCAGCCGTGGCATCGTCAGGGCGGGCGAGCAGCTTCTTGACGATCTCGTGATCGGGGTTGATCTCGAGCGTCGGGCGCATGACGGGGATGTCCTTCTGGCCCATGGCGCGCAGCATCTGCTGCATCTTGAGCGAGGGCTCCTCTTCATCGGAGACGATGCACGACGGGCTATCCGCAAGCCGCACCGAAGCACGTACATCCTTCACGCGATCGCCCAGGGTAGCCTTCAGCTTGTCGAGCAAGGGCTTCAAGGCTTCGGCCTGATCGGGCTCGGCTTCATCCTTGAGGTCTTCACTGGTGGAGGCCTTGTTGACTGCCTTCAGGTCGATCTCGCCGTACTTGTCCACGCCGGAGAAGACGATCTCATCGATGTCGTCGTCAAGGATGAGCACCTCAAGATCCTTCTTCTTATAGATCTCAAGCAACGGGGAAGTCCGCAGCAGAGACTCTGCGCCACTGGTGATGTAGTAGATGCTCTTCTGGTCTTCCTTCATGCGCGACTTCACTTCAGCAAGGCTGGTGAGGCCTTCCACCTTGGTGGACTTGACGCGGATGAGGTCGAGCAGCGTCTCGCGGTTGGCGTAGTCGTTGTGCAGACCTTCCTTCAGCGGGCGGTTGTACTCGGCGATAAACGTCTCGTACTTCTCAGGCTGATTCGCTGCAATGTTCTTCAGCTCGGACAGGATCTTCTTGACGCTGGCGGTGCGGATGCTGGTGAGGACGCGGTTCTGCTGCAGGATCTCGCGGCTGACGTTCAGCGGCAGGTCTTCACTATCGATGATGCCGCGAACGAAGCGCAGATACTGCGGCAGCAGGTCCTTGGAGTCGTCCAGAATGAAGACGCGCTTGACGTAGAGCTTCACGCCGACCTTGTACTCAGCCTGATAGAGATCGAGCGGGGCCTTGGCGGGAATATAGAACAGCGTGGTGTAGTCCAGGCTGCCTTCGGCCTTGGTGTGGAACCAGAAGAGCGGGTCTTCCCAGTCACCGGAGACGGACTTGTAGAGCTCCTTGTAGTCCTCGTCCTTGAGCTCGCTCTTGGGCCGACGCCATAGCGCACTGGCCGCGTTGACCTGCTCCGTGGTGCGCTTCTTGTCAGACTTCTTCTCTTCTTCGTTCCACTCGCTCTTGTCATACGTGAGGAAGATGGGGAAGGCGATGTGGTTGGAGTACTTCTTCACCACCTCCTGCAAACGGTAGCTGTTGGCGTACTGCGCGCCCTCTTCGTTGAAGTGCAGCAGCACGGTGGTTCCGGCGACGAGGCGCTCCGCCGGAGTGATCTCAAAGCCGGTCTTGCCATCGCTGATCCAGCGCCATGCAAGCTCTTCCCCAGCCTTGCGGGAGACGACTTCAATCTTGTCCGCGACCATAAACGCGCTGTAGAAGCCAACGCCGAACTGGCCGATGAGGTTCGAATCCTTCTTGGCGTCGCCGGAGAGCTGTGAGAGGAAGTTCTTCGTCCCGGAGCGGGCGATGGTGCCGAGGTGCGAGACCAGATCCTCCTCGTTCATGCCGATGCCGGTGTCCGAGATGGTGAGGGTCTTGCCCTCTTCGTCGAGCTCAAGATCGATGCGCGGATCGAAGGGCAGCGCCTTGTAGACGTCGTCGGTCAGGGTCAGGTGACGCAGCTTATCCAGCGCGTCGGACGAGTTGGAGATCAACTCACGCAGGAAGATCTCAGGGTGCGAGTAGAGGGAGTGGATGATCAGCTGGAGCAGCTGACTGACTTCTGTTTGAAACTCACGCTTCGACATAGAGATCCATTATAAAAAATCCCGGGTGTGCGTGCGGATCGGGTCCGCTCAGGAACAGTCGTTCAGGATAAACTTTCACCAAACGGAGACATAATGCCTCGTCCTTTTCTTGCTGCCGCCCTTCTCGCCCTTCCCTTGCCTCTTGCCGCCCAAACCGACCTGCCACCCGCCGTCACGGCCGCGGAAGCCAATGTCTCGGCCGATTCCATCCGTGCCTATGACAAGTACCTTTCAGATGATCTTCTGGAAGGCCGTTACCCCGGTCAGCGCGGCGGGGAGCTTGCCGCCAAGTACATTGCCAGCCAGTTTGAGAGCTACGGCCTCAAGCCCGGCGGCGACCACGGCACCTACTTCCAGCAGGTGGACTTCACCAGCGTCAAGGCTGACCCGATCAAGACGACCTTTACTCTCGTCCCCAAGTCCGGCGCGCCCATCAAGCTGAAGTTCGCGGATGACTTCGTCGTCTTCAACTCGCAACTGACGCCGTCCGCGACCATCAACGCGCCGATCGTGTGGATGGGCTACGGCATCACCGCGCCGGAGTTTCAGTGGGACGACTACGCCGGCATCGACGTCAAGGGCAAGGTGATCCTGTGCATCGTCAACGATCCGCCCTCGGACGATCCCAACTTCTTCGGCGGCAAGAGCCTGACCTACTACGGCCGGTGGACGTACAAGTTTGAGCAGGCCGCGCGTAAGGGAGCCGTGGGCGCACTGATCATCCATCGCACAGACCTGGCGGCGTATGGATGGGATGTGGTGCGCAACTCCAACTCGGCCGAGAAGACCTTTCTGGCGCACGACGCAAACCCACGCCTTGAGGCTGCGAGCTGGATTCAGCTCGACGTGGCCAAGCAGATCTTTGCCGCGTCCGGGACCGACCTGGACACGGAGTTTGCAGCCGCCGGCAAGCATGGCTTCAAAGCGCGTGAGCTTCCGGTCAAGCTGGATGCAACGGTCATCAGCACCGTGCGTAACTTTCAATCGCCCAACGTCATTGGCATTCTGCCCGGCACGTCGCCAGCACCGGACCAGGCCGTCATCTACACCGGCCACTACGATCACCTGGGTGTAAAGGCCGATGCAAAGCCCGGTGAAGACGCCATCTTCAACGGTGCAGGCGATAACGGCACCGGCACCGCGATGATCATGGAGATGGCGCGTGCGGTGACGAGCGCGAAGCTCTCACCGCCGCACTCGATGATCTTTGCCGCGGTGACGGCGGAGGAGCAGGGCCTGCTGGGCTCGGCTTATCTGTCACAGCATCCACCGCTCCCCATCGGCCAGATCAACCTCGATCTCAACTTCGATGAGATCCTCCCGTTCGGGCAGGGCGACCAGCTTCATGCTTCCGGTTCGCAACGTACGAGCTTCTATCCAACGCTGGAGGCGACAGCCAAGCGCTTCGGCTATAGCGTTCCCGCACCACGGCCGGATACCGGCGGAGGCTACTACCGCTCGGACCATTTCTCCTTTGCGCACGCGGGTGTGCCGGCGTTCTCCGTCGGGCAGGGTGGCACCTACAAGGGTCATGATGCGGCTTGGTCCCAGGCTCAGGGCGCGGCGTACAACAAGAACGACTACCACAACGTCTCCGACAACTTTAAGCCGGAGTGGGACTTCGTCGGCAACGCCACGCTGTGCCGGCTTGGCATTGAGCTGGGCTGGAAGTCGGTCACGTCACCGCCGATTGAGTGGAAGGCCGGCGATGAGTTCGCGGCTGCCCGCAAAGCCAGCAAATAACCTGGTTCAACGCAATGAAAAGTCCCCTTCGTGATCGCTCACGAAGGGGACTTTTGTTTGGGTTGTAAAGCGTTAGAAGGTGATCTTCCCCGCGAACTGCAGTTGACGGGATGAGCCGGCATCGCCCACCTGGTTACGAGTCGCCGTAATCTGTCCGAACGTTCCAGTGGTGGCACCAGTCAGGTTGGGGTTAGCCAGGTTGACATGATTCAGCAGGTCGAACGAATCGAGACGAAGCACAAGGTTGACTGACTCCGCGATCTTCGTCGTCTTCTGCAAGGAAAGATCCGTGTCAGAGAAGTCGGGGCCGTTGAGTGCATTGCGGCTCAAATTCCCAAACCCGGTTGCCTGCGTATAGAAGGTGCAGCCAGCGGTCGGCGTCGTGCAGACTGAGCCTGTGATCCAGGGAATGTTCCCGCTTGTCAGGAGTGCGCCGCGGCCAGTGGAATACTTCCCAATCAGGGTCGGGCGAATATTTCCGCTACCCGTGTAGGAGGTATTCGAGGTCACAACGTTGATTGGGTTGTTCGACTGAACCTGAGTGATGTTCGCCAACAACCAGCCTTCCTTGAAGCGGTTGCCATGGAATGGCAGCGTCCAGACGCCGCTGAAGACAAAGTGATGGCGCGTATCGAAGTCTGAACGCCCGTAGTCCCCTGCGGGATTCGTGCTGTCCTGATGCCCGTTGGTGCCCAGCGAGTTATCGTCCAGCGACTTCGACAACGTGTAGCTTGCATTGAGATCTAGCCCGCCCCGCAGTTGTTTGCGTGCCGTCACCCAAAGCGCGTTGTAGTTAGACATTGACGCATTTGCAACCTGCGTAATGTTGCCCAACGATGCGCCCGGCCGAATCAGGCTTGCGGTGGAAAGAGCCGCGAATGGACGTACGTTGGTCGTAGGCGTTGGATGGTTGAACTGATTGATGTTGAGCGGATCGCGCAGGTGCCGACCTGAAGATCCGATGTAACCGACCTGCAGCACAGTTCCAAACCCGAGATCCTGCTGCAGGTTCAGGTTGTAGGACTCCATGTAAGCGTTTCTCAGATTCGGGCTGACAGCGCTCGGGGTAAGTCCGACCAATGCTGCCGCCGTGTACAGGCTACCAACGGCGAAGCCGCCTACGCCCGTAGAACTCGTGCCTCCAGTCAGACTGACAGGACTCGAGTTCGGTGGGTTACCCGCCAAACCAGATGCAACACCTTCGTTCGGTTGATCCGCCAGTATGCCGAACCCTCCGCGCAACACAGTCTTGCTGTTGCCGAGCAGATCGTATGTAAAGCCGACGCGAGGATCGTAGTTGTAGTTCTGGTTATACGGCTGGTTCACCTGCTGCAAAGTGTCGGAAGCGGCAAGGAAGTTCACGAATCGATGTGCGCCTTCCGTAAACGTTCCGTTCCACTCAAAGCGCAGACCGAGCTCAACAACCAGCCTTGGAGTCAGCTTCCAATTGTCCTGCACAAAGCCTGCCACCGAACTGTCGAAGATGCGGCTGACGACATTCGACGAGTTCGCACTGAAGGTATTTGCCAGTCCATTCGCAAAGTTAGCGGTCGTCGAAAACGCGATCGTTCCAGCGGTCTCAGAGAAGTTGTTCCCCTCGAACCGGCGAAACTCGCCGCCGACCTTGATCGAATGCTTGCCTTTCAAGATGTTCAACGTATCGGAGAAAACACCTGTAGTCACAAAGCGCCCTTGCGGAAATCCGGACGGACCACCAAAGTTCAAGCCAAGATCGGTCACAGAGATCTGAGGTAGACCTAGGGGAAGCGTAACTCCATTGTTGATTCCATAGGTGCTTGAATTCCCCAGGAAATTTTCATTGAACGAGATCGCAATACGGTTGAATCCGATGCGAGCCTCATTCACAATTGCTGGCGAAAAAACGTGAATCTCATTGATCGTACCGATCTGACGGTGAGCTCCGCGATGATCTCCGAAGCCAGCAATCGTGTTGCCCTGCAGGTTAGGCTCAGTGCGTGCATCCTGCTGCCATGCATAGTACAGATGAAGCGTGTCGGATTTCGAGATGTTATGGAATAGATCCCCACTGAACTGATCCGTCTTCACTGGTCCCGGGGCGGAGCCGCTCGCCGTCGCCACGGCCTGTCCTGCCGCGTTGGTCGATTGCGTGCCAACCGGGATGAGGTTGATGATTTGTGCATAGGCCGTACCGGCGGCGCTCGTTGCAAACGCTGCGCGTTGTGCTGTGGTGGGTACGTTGCTGGTCAGCAGAATCGCCTGCTTCTGACGAAGTCCTTCATAGCTGATGAAGAAGAACGTCTTGTCCTTGAGGATCGGGCCGCCCAGCGCTCCGCCGAAGTTGTTGCGATCGAGCTGGTTCTGGCGAGTACCCTTGCGGTTGAAGAAGTTACGCGCGTCAAAGTAGTTGTTGCGCAGATAGTCGAAGCCTTCACCGTGGAACTGATTCGTACCGGAGCGCGTCGAGACGTTGACGATCGAACCCGAGCTGCGCCCGTACTCCGCGCTGAACGTCGAGTTGATGATCTTGAACTCGGACGTCGTATTGATCGACGGCTGGAACGTGATCTGGTTCTGCGTCATGTCGTTCAGGTTGATGCCGTTGATCTGGAAGTTGTTCGAGTCTTCGCGAGCGCCGGCGGTCACAAACCCGTTCGAACCAAGGCCGCGGCTGGGAGCCGTCAGGCTTCCGTTGTTCGGCGGAACGACCGTGCCAGGAGTCAGATTCGTCAGATCCAGAAAATGGCGGCCATTCAAAGGAATCTGCTGCACGACTTCCCTGTCGATAACCTGTCCGACGGTCGAGGTCTGAGCCTCGATCACAGCCTGCGTGCTCTCAACCTGAACCGTTTCGGCTGACCCACCGACGGTGAGCTTCGCATTCACAGTTGCGCTTGCATTAACCTCAAGCGTCACCTGCTGCAGCGTGAAGGTGCTGAATCCCGGTGCAGTCACGGTGACGGTATAGCTGCCGGGCTGCAGCGAAGGCGCGTTGAAGTTACCCGAGCCATCGGTTACCGTCTTGCGTTCCGCGCCGGTCGCAATGCCGTGAATCAATACGGAAGCTCCCGGAACGGCAGCGCCGGTCGTATCGGTTACCGTGCCGGCGACGCTGGATGTGGATTGTGCGAACGCCACGCTGGCGCCCAGCACAAAGGGTGCGGAGAGAACTAAACCTCGAAACACAGATCGTGTGGATTTCATCTGAAACCTCCTGGAAGTGGTGGGTTCTGCTCGCCTCCTGTCACCCTGTAGTTCTGAACATCGGCCGGGCGTTACGGAAGCAGATTCACGGCTGGCACGTTCGTGCTGGCCGCAAAGGGCTTTTGAAGAATACCTCCACTTTACAGGAGAATGAATTGTTTGAGATATCAGATACCAAAATAGAGGCAATCTTCAGAACCGCCTGAGAAGGCCACACGGCAGCTACCTGGCGACCTTCTCCACCGCTGCCTGAACAAAACGTTGATATACCGCGACATACTTCAGTTGGATTCTCTCGTTATTCCCGTGCACACCCTCGTTCTCCGCAAAGGTGCGTGGCACACGAATGCCATAAGCATTCACACCCTTTGCCCGCAGAAATGCTGAATCCGTGGCGCCGGTACTCATGACCGGGATCGTGATTGCCTCCGGCAGGACGTCCTTCTGCGCTGCATCAAACGCTTCAAACATAGGAGTCCGGAGCGAACTGGCAGGAGCCGCAGGCATCGCGTCCGTTAGATCCGGCGGAACGATCGTGATGGAAGGGTCGTCGATGATCTTCGCCATCTGCGCGTAAAACGCCGGCATATTCTCATCGGGGAGCGCACGAATATCGATCTGCGCCTCAGCCTCTGAGGGGATCACGTTGCTCTTGAAGCCAGCCTTCAAGACAGTCGGAACCACGGACGTATGGAGCATCGAATAGAACTGCGGCATATCCTTGTGCAAGGTCATCTGGGTCTTCGGATCATTGAGGCTGCGGAAGAGCTTCGCATCGGCCGGTGTTGAGATTCCAGCCAACCGGGAGAAGAACTCCGTCGTCGTCTCGTTCAGGCGGACGGGCGTCTCCCAGGTTCCAAGCCGCGCAACAGCCTGCGCCAGATGCGTGACCGCATTATCCAGGACCGGCACCGAGGCGTGGCCGCTCTTCCCTTTAGCCACAAGCCGCACGCCGCGCGGCATCTTCTCTCCAGTGGCCACGCCGAGATAGGCGACTTTGCCATCCTTCACCTCGGCTGCACCGCCTTCGTTGATCGCGAACTCGCAGGCGACTTTGTCCCAGTAGCGCTCGACGATCGTATGCATTCCCGCAGCCGAATCCTGTTCCTCGCTGGCCTCCGCAAGAAAGATCACATCGCGGGTGAGGGTCTTGCCGCTCCGGTGTAGTTGCAGCATGGTCTCCAGATGCGCGGCGAGCGGGCTCTTATCGTCAGAGGCGCCCCGTCCGTAAAGCACACCGTCTCGGGTCTCCGCGCCGAATGGCTCGACCGTCCAATGAGCTCGATCGACCGGCACGACATCTTCATGGGCTAGAAGCAACACCGGCTTCTTCGAGCCATCTCCCTTGAGCCGTGCGACGAGGCTCGCCCGCCCAGGAACGGGTTCCAGCAACTCATAAGGAATTCCCTGCTGCTGAAAGACCTTGGCGATGTAGTTTGCAACTTTGGACTCGTCACCAGGGGGATTCCGCGTGTCGATGCGCACAAGATCCCTGAGAAAGCCGTTCATCTCTGCCGCGGAGGCATCTGCAGAAAGCATCCCTGCCTGCGGGGTCTGAGCGAAGGCCGCAGCGGAGATGCTGGCGCAACAAAGCGAGCGAAGCAGAAGTTGAAGCTTCATGGCGTGGGAGTCCTCGCCCTGAGCTTACTTGCCGGCGGCGGTTGGGACAAGGGAAGACATGAAACAGGCAACGCACGCACAAAAGCCCATCCTTTGGATGGGCTTGTTGTGTTGTTACATAGATTATGCCGGCGATCACCTAATCTCCCACACACTTACGCGTGCAGTACCATCGGCCCAACGAGGCTTAACTTCCGTGTTCGGGATGGGAACGGGTGTGACCCTCGCGGTAAACTCACCGGCAAAGCGTTGAACTCAAAGCTGATTGCTCAGCGATCGTTCACAACTGAATAGATTGGGTATTCCCAGACGTTTGTTACGTTGTTGCGTTATCCAAAAGGATATAACTACAAAGCTTGTTATTGAATGACTCTAGAACAATGTGGACTATTACGTTCATCACTGCGCAGAGTAAATTCTATGGACAAGCCGAACGGGCGATTAGTACTGGTAAGCTACACGTGTTACCACGCTTCAACCTCCAGCCTATCAACCAGGTGGTCTTCCTGGGCCCTTCATTTCCCTTTTGGGTTGGGAGATCTCATCTTAGAGCGTGCTTCCCGCTTATATGCATTCAGCGGTTATCACAACCGAACTTCGCTACCCAGCCGTGCCCTTGGCAGGACAACTGGAACACAAGAGGTTCGTCCATCCCGGTCCTCTCGTACTAAGGACAGCCCTCTTCAAATCTCCTACGCCCACAGCAGATAGAGACCGAACTGTCTCGCGACGTTCTGAACCCAGCTCACGTACCACTTTAATAGGCGAACAGCCTAACCCTTGGAACCTTCTACAGCTCCAGGATGTGATGAGCCGACATCGAGGTGCCAAACCGAAGCGTCGATATGAACTCTTGGCTTCGATCAGCCTGTTATCCCCGGCGTACCTTTTATCCGTTGAGCGATGGCCCTTCCATACAGAACCACCGGATCACTAAGGCCTGCTTTCGCATCTGCTCGACTTGTAGGTCTCGCAGTTAACCACACTTATGCCTTTGCACTCGACGGCCGATTTCCAAACGGCCTGAGTGTAGCTTCGCGCGCCTCCGTTACAATTTAGGAGGCGACCGCCCCAGTCAAACTACCCGTCTTACTATGTCCCTCTTCCAGATAATGGAAGCAGGTTAGATTCACAACAATCGCAGGGTGGTATCTCACCGTTGGCTCCACCAAACCCGAAAGTCTGGTCTCAAAGCCTCCCACCTATCCTGCGCAGCAATGGCCGTAAACCATAGTAAAAGTATAGTAAAGGTGCACGGGGTCTTTTCGTCTAGCTGCGGGTAACCGGCATCTTCACCGGTACTACAAGTTCGCCGAGCAACTCGTTAAGACAGTCGAACGATCGTTACTCCATTCGTGCAGGTCGGAACTTACCCGACAAGGAATTTCGCTACCTTAGGACCGTTATAGTTACGGCCGCCGTTCACCGGGGCTTCAATTCAAAGCTTCGCCTTGCGGCTAACCTCTCCTTTTAACCTTCCGGCACCGGGCAGGAGTCAGCCCCTATACGTCGTTTTTGACTTTGCAGAGACCTGTGTTTTTGTTAAACAGTCGCCGTTCGCGTTTCACTGCGGCCCACATTACTGTGGGCGACCCTTCTCCCGAAGTTACGGGTCTAATTTGCCGAGTTCCTTAACAAGCTTTCACTCGAGCGCCTTTGGATATTCTCCTCGTCTACCTGTGTCGGTTTGTGGTACGGTTCCCAATCTCTCTCCTTAGAGGTTTTTCTTGGCACCATGAAATCAGCTGCTTTCAGCCATTCGGCTTACTGCTTTACGCCTCACTGTTAAGCCTCTCCGGATTTGCCTAGAGAAACCAGCTTACGCGTATCGAACCCCATAGCCATAGGAGGTCCAGCTTATCCTTATGCGTCACCCCATCGTAATAACGAAAAATCGGGAGTTCCGGAATATTAACCGGATATCCATCGCTTACGCCTTTCGGCCTCAGCTTAGGGACCGACTAACCCTGAGCGGATTAACCTTCCTCAGGAAACCTTAGACTTTCGGCGTGAAGGGTTCTCACCTTCATTATCGCTACTTATGCCGGCAGGGTCTCTTCTCTAATGTCCACGTATCTTCCCAGTTACGCTTCATCCACGAGAGAATGCTCTCCTACCACGCAACCAATAAAGGTTGCATCCGCAGCTTCGGTATACAGTTTTAGCCCCGTTGTATTGTCGGCACCGGACCCCTTGACCAGTGAGCTATTACGCTTTCTTTAAAGGATGGCTGCTTCTAAGCCAACCTCCTGGCTGTCTGAGGGTTCCGACTTCCTTTCCCACTTAACTGTAATTTTGGGACCTTAGCTGGCGGTCTGGACTGTTTTCCTCTCGACTGTGAAGCTTAGCCCCCACAGTCTGACTGCCGTGCTGGTTGTGATCGGCATTCGAAGTTTGGTTGGATTCAGTAAGCCGGAAAGCCCCCTAGTCCATCCATGTCTCTACCACCGATCCAAATCACACGACGCTAGCCCTAAAGCTATTTCGGAGAGAACGAGCTATCACGGAATTTGATTAGCCTTTCACCCCTACCCTCAGCTCATCCGAGCTTTTTTCAACAAACACCGGTTCGGTCCTCCAGTGAGTGTTACCTCACCTTCAACCTGGCCAAGGGTAGATCATCCCGCTTCGCGTCTATTCCTGCCAACTTAACGCCCTATTCAGACTCGCTTTCGCTGCGGCTCGCTCACGCTTAACCTTGCTGACAAGAATAACTAGCCGGCTCATTATGCAATAGGCACGCGGTCAGACATTGCTCCGAAGAGCCATAGTCCTCCCACTGCTTGTAGGCACACGGTTTCAGGTACTTTTCACTCCCCTCAATGGGGTGCTTTTCGCCTTTCCCTCACGGTACTGGTTCACTATCGGTCAGAAACGAGTATTTAGCCTTACGGGATGGTCCCCGTGGATTCAAGCAGGGTTTCTCGTGCCCCGCCTTACTCAGGTACCTGCTTCGAGTCTGGATCACTTTCGCCTACGCGACTGTCACGCTCTTTGGTTCCCCTTTCCAGAGGACTCAGCTAGCGACCAGATTGGTAACTCTACTGTTGCAGGCCCTACAACCCCCGAACTACCTTAATAGTACGGGTTTGGGCTCATCCGATTTCGCTCGCCACTACTCTCGGAATCGAGGTTTCTTTCTTCTCCTGGAGGTACTGAGATGGTTCACTTCCCTCCGTTCGCTTCATCCAACCTATGTATTCAGTTGGTGATACCTGGGTTTTGCCCAGGTGGGTTTCCCCATTCGGAAATCTCCGGATCAACGCCTGTGTGCGGCTCCCCGAAGCTTATCGCAGCTTGCCACGTCCTTCATCGCCTGTTTCTGCCAAGGCATCCACCGTGCGCCCTTAGTAGCTTGACCATAGAATTTACTCCCACGCAGCAGTGATTCAACCACTACCACGCAAAGAGAATCGTAGTCTCTGTGTGTGTGTTGCATGTGTTAGTCCACATATTTCGCCGGAGCAGTCGATATAAGACTCAGCCCAACCTATTACTAGGCCAGACCTACTTATTCGCTGCTCGAATATTCTAAAGACACTCAATAACTGACAGCAGTTACTCACCAGATACAACCTGGAAAGCATGATTGCTGCTCAGCCTTGTAGTTATATTTACCCAATCTATTCAGTTGTCAAAAATCGTAGAGCAATTCGCATTCACTATTGCTAGTTGTGCGGCATTGCTATCGCGGCTCTAAGCCGGCTTGAGCGTTCAAGCTCAAGGTTCAACCAGTGCTTTGCACACAGGTTCAACCTGAAGCAGGAAGACTCCTACTTGTTACTCTTTTCCTTATCGAGAGGAGGATGGTGGAGCTGACCGGGATCGAACCGATGACATCCTGCTTGCAAAGCAGGCGCTCTCCCAACTGAGCTACAGCCCCATCGCTCTTCAGTATAACCGAAACTACTCAGTTTAGCCGAAGGAATGGTGGGCCTGGGTAGATTCGAACTACCGACCTCACCCTTATCAGGGGTGCGCTCTAACCAACTGAGCTACAGGCCCGGGGTAAGGCAGCTTTTAGCTTGCAACCCCCAGTCCCGAAGGACCGGAGGCGCACCGGCTAATCTTTCTCGAAAGGTTTCGAGGACACAGTTGAACATGCAGGACGGCTACGCCATCCGGGACCATCGTTGTTGACAGAGATCCCATTTCATTGGGATCAAAATGCAGAAAAGAGAAGGTTTAGTTCAGGCTCATCCGGTTCACCGAAGTGAGGTCCGAATGGTACTCGGTCAAGCTCTGGCTCGGTCGATCGTGAGATCGGTCCCGCCTGCATTCGCAGGGCGCTTCAAACTTACCGAGAGTGTTCTCTCTTAGAAAGGAGGTGATCCAGCCGCAGGTTCTCCTACGGCTACCTTGTTACGACTTCACCCCAATCATGAATTACACCTTGGGCGGCTGCTCCCTTGCGGTTAGCGCACCGACTTCTAGTGCAACCCACTTTCGTGATGTGACGGGCGGTGTGTACAAGGCCCGGGAACGTATTCACCGTGGCATGCTGATCCACGATTACTAGCGATTCCAGCTTCATGGAGTCGAGTTGCAGACTCCAATCCGAACTGAGGCCGGCTTTTTCCGATTAGCTCACCCTCGCGGGGTTGCAGCGGTTTGTACCGGCCATTGTAGCACGTGTGTAGCCCTGGACATAAAGGCCATGAGGACTTGACGTCATCCCCACCTTCCTCCCCGTTATCCGAGGCGGTTTCGTCAGAGTGCTCAACTAAATGGTAGCAACTGAAGATAAGGGTTGCGCTCGTTGCGGGACTTAACCCAACATCTCACGACACGAGCTGACGACAGCCATGCAGCACCTATACTAGTGTCTCTTGCGAGACGCCGACGTTTCTGCCGGATTCACTAGCATTTCGAGCCCAGGTAAGGTTCTTCGCGTTGCGTCGAATTAAACCACATGCTCCACCGCTTGTGCGGGCCCCCGTCAATTCCTTTGAGTTTCAGCCTTGCGACCGTACTCCCCAGGCGGATTGCTTATCGCGTTAGCTTCGGCACGGCAGGATTGGGTACCTGCCACACCAAGCAATCATCGTTTAGGGCTAGGACTACCAGGGTATCTAATCCTGTTTGCTCCCCTAGCTTTCGTGCATCAGCGTCAGTAAATGTCCAGTGAGCCGCTTTCGCCACAGGTGTTCCTTCCGATATCTACGCATTTCACCGCTACACCGGAAATTCCACTCACCTCTCCATTACTCAAGCCCAGTAGTTTCCCGTGCAGACTTCGGGTTGAGCCCGAAGATTTCACACGAGACTTGCTGAACCGCCTACGCACCCTTTACGCCCAATAATTCCGAACAACGCTTGCCCCCCTCGTATTACCGCGGCTGCTGGCACGAAGTTAGCCGGGGCTTCTTCTATGGGTACCGTCATTATCTTCCCCATCGAAAGGAGTTTACGTACCAAGATACTTCATCCTCCACGCGGCGTTGCTGCGTCAGGGTTTCCCCCATTGCGCAAAATTCCCCACTGCTGCCTCCCGTAGGAGTCTGGACCGTGTTTCAGTTCCAGTGTGTCCGTGCGCCCTCTCAGGCCGGATACAGATCATCGCCTTGGTGGGCCATTACCCCGCCAACTAGCTAATCTGCCGCGAACTCCTCTTCAAGCGCATTGCTGCTTTGACCCGTAGGTATTATGCGGTATTAGCTAAGATTTCTCTCAGTTATTCCCCACTCGAAGGTAGATCATTCACGTGTTACTCACCCGTGCGCCACTATACTCAGGACCGAAGTCCCTTTCTCGTTCGACTTGCATGTGTTAGGCACGCCGCCAGCGTTGATTCTGAGCCAGGATCAAACTCTCGTTTAATCTTGGTTTGCATGCTCTCCAACCACAGGGGTGGGGAGAGTTACCATGCGCCCCCGAACTCGAAAGTTCCGGAGGTTTATAACTAGTGAGAATGACTAAACCAAATTCCGCATCATCTCACGACTGGCATGTTCAACTATGTTGTCAAAGATCCGAACTCATCAGGCCTAAGCCGTGAGCTTTGGATCAAGGACCAACCGGGCATAAAGCCACAGTCCGTGTCCTCGAACTTGTATTGCGCTTTCGTCTCTTGGAGTCTTTCGACTGACTTGGGAGCCTGCCTACCGGAATCACATACTCAAGGTGTTCAACTCAACCCGTTTATGACTCGCTCAGCAGTTCGTGACGTTTACCGCGAACTTTCTAAGAGTATCAACCTTTCACTCTCGTGTCAACCTTTTCGCTTCTCTCTTCGTTTCACCGAAGAAGCTCAAGACCAACTCATCCACGCAGCACAAAAATATCAAAACACCGTAACGGCGATAACGCCGCAGAGCACTCAGCTCTTGCAATCGATAGAAGGCTCGATCAAACCCGGAAGAAGCAAAGGTAAAACCCTCACTGAATCCTATAAAACAGTGCTTGGGAGGATTCGGCCGGCCAAAACTAAAGGCTCAGACACCGCGATCAACGCTTGGACTGCGCTCCGTCGTCCCTCACTCTTTACAACCAGAGCCGAAGTGCGAAGCTTGTTTCCTTACTGCCTATTCAGAGTAGCGCATCATCCGGTTACTTGCAAGCTGAGCTTGCTAACGCGCTTCCGGCTGTACAACCAATCCCTGCAACTTCCCAAGAATAGCAACGATCCACAATTCACGCAAATATAAGCCCTGTTATAAACACCTTGAAATGGTTGAAAAGCTGTTTCGCCCCAGTAAAGACAGGCAAATCATGACGCCCGTCCACCGGAATTGCGAGGACACGCTAGAATCCTCCCCATGGAACCCAACGAAATCCAGGAGTTCTCCGAACACCTGAAGGAAGCAGGCGAGCACGGTGGCGAATCCCTCACCACCATCTCTCTCGCCATCTCCATCCTCGCCGTCCTCGTCGCCATGGTCACCGTTCTCGGCCACCGCACCCACACTGAGGCAGTCCTCCAGCAGGCCCGCGCCGCCGACCAATGGAACGAGTACCAGGCCAAAAAGATCCGCTCAGACAACACCCAGGTCGCCATCGACATGCTCCGCCTGCAGGCCAACCCCAACCAGGCCGCCGTCGAAAAGAAGATCGAGGACTACACCGCACACCTCGAAAAATGGAAGGAAGACCTCGCCGAAGAACAGAAGAAGGCCAAGGAGTTTGAAGCCGACGTCGTCCACGCCGAAGCCCAGGCCAGCCACTTCGATCTAGGCGAAGCCATGCTCCAGATCTCAGTCGTCCTCTGCTCCATCACGCTCTTCACGCGCCGGAAGCTCTACTTCTTCCTTGGCGTCAGCATCGGAGCCGTCGGCCTGCTCTTCGCAGCCTCGGCCTTCCTCATCCGCGCTTAGCCTGCTTAGTTATTGCGATCCATAATCTGGTCGTACTCAGACGGATCGATCTTCCAGCGCTCCGCCAGCGGTCCACGATCCGCGCTCGGCACCAGCAGTCGACCGTTCGCCAGCTTGATCACCGGCACAGGAGACGACTCCACCGGCCCGTTCACCCACAGCTTGGACGGGCTATCCGCCACAATCTTCAACTCAGACTCGGGCACAGGGGAGCTTGAATCGACAGGCAGATAGTTCCCCTCGTACACCACCATCCCATGGGCGTCCGTGACACGGCACCAGTTCACGCCTTGCTCGGAGTCCACGCGGCAGGCAATCCAGTTCCCCTTCGCCTCATTCGTATTGACGTCATACCCGGACTGCAGAAAATGGGCGTTCTCCGGCATGTCTTTCGGCAGGGAAGCCTGCATCGCAATACCCCCGTGGCGAACCGCCAGAACGACGGCGACCAGGGCTACGGCGAGCAGTAAAATTTTGCTGGTGAGTCGCATCAGATAAGACCTTCAGGTAGTCGGTATATCACAGAAGACTCCTGAACCCGCATGAAAGTTGCCTACGATGGTCTACGTCTTTTGTTCCCTATCCCATACCTGTTCTAACGTGCATACTTGGCGATTACACCCAGATCCACCAGCCCGTTGACGAAGTACTGCACCGCCAGCGCCACCAGCAGCAGACCCATCACCCGCACCAGGATGCGGATCCCCGTATCCCCCAGCGTCCTCGCCACACGGTCGGAGTTCCCCAGAACCAGGTAGCAGATCACCGCCGTCGTAAAGATCGCCGCCAAAATCACCGCGATCATCCCCCAATGCCCCTGCGTCTGCCCCACCAGCACCATCACGCTCGTGATCGAGCCCGGCCCGGCCAGCATTGGAATCCCCAGCGGCACGATTCCCGCGTCTTCCTTCGCCGCAGCAGCCTCGGTATCGCCGCCCGTCTCCTGCGTCGGAGACCGCTTCGCCTCCAGCATATCCAGCCCGATCAGCAGCAGAATAATCCCGCCTGCAATCTCGAACGCCGGCAGCGTGATCCCAAACAGCTTGAACAGCAGATGCCCCACCAGCGCAAACAGCGACAGCACCAGCCACGCCGTCACGCTCGCCTTCCACGCCATCCGCCTCCGCCGCTGCGGATCGGCCCCCGCAGTCACCGCCAGAAACGTCGGCAGTGCCGCAAACGGGTCCACCAGGAAGAAGATCGAGCTCAGCGCCAGCACGGAAAACCGCACATAAGCCGACTCCTGCAGACCCGCCAGCGTCACCTGCGTCGGCAGGTTTTCAGCGGCAGTCATCATCATGTGCAGGATCGGGGTCACACCCCATTCTTTCATGCCAAAACCACCCGCTCGGTCAATAAACCCGTACAAACACGGAGGAAAGGTCTCTGCTCACGCCGGTATAATCCCAGTCAGCGATTCAGGAGCGCGAACATGCCTTTACAGACCACCAAAAGCATCTGGCACAACGGAAATTTGATTCCGTGGGAAAACGCCAACATCCACGTCATGTCGCACGTCGTTCATTACGGCTCATCCATCTTTGAAGGTATCCGTGCCTACACCCAGCCCGGTGCCGCCGGAATCTTCCGCCTGCCGGAGCACATGCAGCGCTTCCGCGATTCAGGCCACATCTACCGCATGCCCCTCGGCTTCACCGTCGACGAGCTCTCCCAGGCCGTCATCGACGTCGTAGAAGCCAACGGCGTGGCTCCCTGCTACATCCGTCCCATTGCCTTCCGTGGCTACGGCGAGATCGGCGTCAACCCGCTCAAGTCGCCGGTTGAGGTCTACGTCGCCAACTTCCCCTGGGGCAAGTACGTCCCCGGCAATGAAGGCGCAAACGTCTGCATCTCAAGCTGGAATCGCTTGGCGCCAAACACCATGCCCACCCTCGCCAAGGCCGGCTCAAACTACATGAACTCGCAGCTCATCCGCATGGAGGCTGAGATCAACGGCTACGACGAGGGCATCGGCCTCGACGTAAACGGCCTCGTCTCAGAAGGCTCCGGCGAGAACCTCTTCCTGGTCCGTGGCGGCGTCCTCTACACCCCCGGCCTCGGCAGTTCGGTGTTGAACGGCATCACCCGCAGCTCCATCCTGACCCTCGCCAAGGACCTCGGCATCGACGTCGTCGAAGCCCCCATCCCGCGCGAGTTCATCTACATCGCGGACGAGGCTTTCTTCACCGGCACCGCCGCGGAGGTCACCCATCTCCGCTCCGTCGATCGCATCCTCATCGGCGATGGCACCATGGGCCCCGTCACCACCGCCATCCACGACGAGTTCTTCGCCATCGTCAACGGCAAGAAAGCCGACCGCCACAACTGGCTCACCCCGGTCAAGGTCAAGGTAGAAGAGCCCGTAGCCGTCTAACTACAGCTCACCAAATCACGACTGGGTGCCCCAGGTCTCGCTTCTGAGACCTGGGGTTTTTACATGGGCATCAAGCTAACGCCCCGCCCATGCCAACCCATCCGGCTCCATCCCCGCCTCAATCTTCCCCACCACCTGCATACTCGCCAGATCCACCACAACAACATCGTTATCCGGCGAGCACGATACATAAGCCCGCTTCCCATCCGGAGCCACCAGCACCCCCGCCGCACCCGTCCCGATCATCACCCGCTTCAGCACCTTCCGGCTCGCCACATCCACAAACGTCAGCTCCCCGGACTTCTCCCGAGAGATCAAGGCCATCCGATGATCCGGCGTGAACTTCAGCCTGTTCGCCGTCGGCACCCCCGCCTCGATCGTCGCCGTTACCTGCCCCGTCGCAAAGTCGATCACCGACACCGTCCCTTCCTTCGCATTCGCCACCCACACCGTCTGCGCATGCCCCTCCGCGTCCGGAATCACATCGAACCCCTCCGGCAGCCCACCGACCTTCACGATCCTCTGCTCCCAGTCCGGCACCGGCGCAGGATCATCGCCATGCATCGTCGTAGCCCCGGCCTTTGAAGGCGGCCCACCCGCCTTCTGCAGCGTGCCCACCGGATTGCGCGTGAAAAGATTCATAGTCCCCGACCCCACATTCACCGTCACAATCTCACTCGCATCCTTCGCCACCCAGAGCATATGGGTCCCGGTCTGCCCCGTCCCCATCAGCCAGTCCACACCCTCCGTCGCCGGATCGATCCTTCCGATCAGCTTCTCCCGCTCCGCCGTAAACCAGACCTTGCCATCCGCGAACGCCAGCCCATGCGGCCCCCAGATCGGCCCTAGTTCGATCACCTTCTCCACCCTCCGCCCCATCAGGTCGATCACCCGGATCGAGTGCAGCGATCCATTCCCATAGTTCGTCACCCACGCCGTCCGGCCGTCCGCAGAGGCAATCACCTCATGCGGATTCCCGCCCGTCGGCACCTTCGCCACCACCTTCAACGTCCCCGGATCGACCAGCGAAAGCATCTCGTCATGCTTCGCCAGCACCAGCAACATCGGCCCTGAAGCACTCTCCTGCGCACCCATCACTGGCACCATACCCCCCACCATCACCAACCCCGCAATCAGACCCTTCCAACGCATAACAGCAACCTCTCGCCTTCCGACGCCGCCGGCTCCCCGCAGGTTTTCTATAATGCAGAATGTCCTCCACAGAAACCCTCCTCACGCGCATGGCCACCCCCGCCGACGCCGTCCTCATCGCCCATCAGCGTCACCGCATGTTTGAAGACGCCGGCCAGCCCGACGCACCCGCCATGAAAGACATGGCCACCAACTTCGTCGAGTGGGTCCACCCCCGCCTCGCCGACGGCCGCTACCTCGGCTGGATCATTGAAGAAAACGGCGAGCCCATCGCCGGCGCAGGCATCTGGCTCATGGACTTCCCCCCGCACTGGATGGACGCCCAACCCATCCGCGCCTATCTCCTCAACTTCTACGTCAACCCCGAGCATCGCGGCCGTGGCCTCGCCAAACAACTCCTCGACGCCACCCTCGCCGAGACCCGCACCCGCGGCATCCAGGTCGTCTCGCTCCACGCCTCAAAGTTCGGCAAGCCCATCTACGCCAAAAACGGGTTCGAAGACACCAACGAGATGATGCTCCGAAACTCCTTCGATTAAAGTTCCATTTCGCCGCCAAAAGCGTAGCCTTGAACCATTCCCCTCCCGAGAAGTTTGGAAACCAGGACGAACAGGAGAAGCGCCATGAGTCCAGTCTGCCCCCGCTGCGATGGAAAAAGCTGCTCACGCGTTAAAAGGATAGGTTTTCTGCAGTCCTACATCCTCCCCCGCTCAACCTCTTCCCATGGGAGTGCGGCGACTGCCGCCACATCTTCAGCGCCAGAAAACGCGGCAAGTTCAAGCAGCACAGCTCCTCCAGCGAAGAAGCCGGCAACGCCTAACCCTCGTTCGTCTTCGGCGACCCCATGTCCATCGGCTTCTGCGGCGGCTCAAACGCCTTCGTGGTCAGCGTGTCATGCACATCGCCCTGAATCTCCCACCCCGGCAGCACCTGGGACCCCGTAATCAGCCGAGCCCCATCCGACAGCGCCACATACGTCCACGCCCACTGACGAAACACCGAGAACCGGTTCCTGAACCCAATCAAAAAGAAGATGTGGACCGACAACCACGTCATCCACGCCGGGAATCCGCTCCAATGCCCCTTGAACGGCCATTTGATATTCGCCACTGCGGCTGACCGGCCAATCGTCGCCATATCCCCCTTGTCGAAGTACCGGAACCCCTTCTTGTCCGCCGCCCCTTCAATCGCATGTCCAATCCGCTTCGCCGCGTAGGTCCCCATCTGCATCGCCGGCTGCGCCACCCCCGGAACCTGCTTGCCGTCCTGCATCACATGCGCCAGGTCGCCGCACACAAACACCTCCGGCATCCCCTTCGGATTCAGGAACTGATCCACCATCACCAGCCCCTTGTTATCCGTCTCCACGCCCAACAGCTTGCCCAGAGGCGAAGCCTGCACTCCCGCCGCCCAAAGCGTGCAGACGGAGTCGATCCGTTCATCCTCCACCATCACATAGCCCGGCTGCACATCGGTCACCCGAGCCCCCGTCCGCACCTTGACTCCCAGCTCCCGCAACTGCTCGAGCGCCTTCTCCTGCAAATCATCCGGATAAGCCGCCAGAATATGCGGCGACCCCTCCAAAATCATCACCTGCGCGCTCGATGGATCGATATGCCGGAAGTCCCGCGCCATATACAGCTTCGCAATATCCGAGATGGCCCCCGCCAGCTCCACCCCCGTCGGCCCCCCGCCGATCACCACAAAATTCAACGCCGGATGCGACCCCACCTCCAGCGTCTGCCGCTCCGCAAGCTCAAACGCCAGCAGCACCCGCCGCCGAATCTCGATCGCATCCTCCACCGTCTTCAAACCCGGAGCAGTCGCAGCCCACTTGTCGTTGCCAAAGTAGGAGTGAGTCGAACCGCTCGCCACGATCAGGTAGTCATACTCAAGCTCAGACCCCGTCTTCAGCTTCACCCGCCGCTCCGTCGTGTCGAACCCCACCACCTCGTCCATCAGCACTTCAATATTCTTCATGTCCCGCACAATCGACCGGATCGGCTGCGCGATATCCGCCGGCGAAAGCACAGCCAGCGCCACCTGGTACAGCAGCGGCTGAAACGTATGGTGATTCCGCCGGTCCACGATCGTCACATCCACCGGCAGATGAGCCAGTCCCTGCGCCGCCGTCAGCCCGCCAAATCCAGCCCCCACCACCACAACCCGCTTCCGCACATGACCACCCATCGCCGCTGCAACTGCCATCAGACGCACTCCTTGATTCGTTTCTCACCCCATTGGATGCGCCAGACCGCCCTTCGCTCTTTGAAATCCCCCTCCGGCTTCACGAGCACACCAATTCAAGGCGTACTCTTCGCATCCGCCGTAGCCTCCGCCTGAGTCCCCACCGTCATCACCAGCTTCGTCTCTGTAGCCGTCCCCGCAACCGTCATCGGCATGACACTCACCATCCCGGAAGCGCTTGAAACCAACGTCTTGGCAGAGGAAGCCAGCACCGGAGCCGCCGGGCA
The DNA here is from genome assembly GCF_000178975.2 of Granulicella tundricola MP5ACTX9. Lineage (NCBI taxonomy): Bacteria > Pseudomonadati > Acidobacteriota > Terriglobia > Terriglobales > Acidobacteriaceae > Granulicella > Granulicella tundricola. The sequence goes on from NC_015064.1 coordinate 3,739,713, forward strand.
ACGCCCATGCACCGGACACGCCACCGTCATCGCACTCACCGTCTGCGAGATCGTCACCGCCGCCCCCGCCACCGCGTTCCCCGCCAGGTCCGTCACCTGCATCACCACCGGCACAAACCCCGCACCGCCGCTCACAGCCTGCGCCCCGCCACTCATCACGTTCAGCACCAGCCCGCTCGAAGCCACCCCTACCGCCCCAAACGAAACACACTGCGTCCCCCACGCACACACCTTCGCCGTCCCCGTCACACCCACCCCCAGCGGCCCAAACACCACCTGCGCCTGCACCATCCCCGCCCCATCCGTCACCCCGCTCATCCCACCCGGCAGAGTCGCCCCGTTCCCCGTCCAAGTCACCCCGATTCCACCCGCCGCATCCCCATTGATCGTAGCCAGCGCCCCCACATTCGCCGCAAAGCTCGTCCCCTGAGCCACAAACAGCGAAGGCGTCGTAGCCGCAAGCTTGTACACATTCGCCACCACCACCAACCCCGCTGAAACCGGTTGAGCCCCCGTACTAGCATCCGCCGCAGCCGTCAGCGTCACCGCCCCCGGCGCAACCCCCACCAACGCACTCGAAGCCATGCCACCCGCATCCGTCACCAGGCTGCACACCGCCGCCCCACACGCCGCAAACTGCGCCTGCCCCGCGCCACTTGCACTAAACGTAACCCCAACCCCAACCACCGGAGTCTTCCCATCCGCCAGTAGCACCCTAACCGCCAGCGGCGAGACGGTCGTAGCCCCCACATAAACATTCGCTGCAGGCGCACCCATCACCACCATCAGATCCGGCTTCGGGACAGCCTTGAAGCTCGCCTGCACCATCCCCTCAGCCACCGCACTCGCCGTGGCCGTCACCGTCATCATCCCCACCGCGTTCGGCGTTACAGTCGTCGACGCAACCCCACCCGCATCGCTCGTCACCGCACACGTAGCCGCCCCGCAGGCCCCCAGCACCGCACTCCCACTTGTAACCGTGAACGTTACAATCTGCCCCTTATCCGCAGTCACCCCATCCCCAAGCGTCAACTTCACCCCAAACGCCGCAGCCATCGCATCCCCCACATATCCCTGCCCGCTCGGCGCACTCACCACCGTCACACTGTCCGGAGCCCGCACAGCCATGAAGCTCGCCGTCTGCGTCACCCCGCCACTCACCGCGCTCAACACCACCGCCCCCGCACTGGCAGGCGTCACCCCGCTCGAAACCATCCCCGCAGCATCCGTATCCAGCACGCAACTTGCCGCGCCGCAAACACTCAACTTCCCATTCGCGGTCGTCAGCGTCACCGAAGCCCCCGCCACCACCCGCACCCCATCGCTCAACAGCAACTGCACCCCAAACGTCCCCGCAGCATTCCCCGCCACCGCACCATCCGCTGGCACGCTCAGCACCTTCAACACATGAGGCTGCTGCGCCCCTGCAACAAAGCTGGCCCCCTGCGTCACTGCCCCATCCGCCGCCAGCAGCCCAACCAACCCCACCGCACTCGGAATCACCCCCGTCGACACCATCCCACTCCCATCCGTCACCAGCGAGCACGTCGCCGCCCCACAAGCCGTCAACATAGCCACCCCTTGCGTCACAGAAAGCACCACCGTCTTCCCCGCCATCCCGCCCGACCCATCCCCCGCCAGCACCTGCACCCCAAACACCACCGCAGCCGGATCACCCACCGGCGACCCCGCCCCCGGCACACTCAACACCTTCACCACATCCGGCCTGGGAGCCGCCACAAACCCATATGCCTGCTGCAAACTCCCATCCGTAGCCGTCAACCGAACCATCCCCACCACCCCCGGCGTAACCCCCGTCTGCGCCACCCCACTCGCATCCGTCATCACCGTACAAGTCGAGCCCCCACAAGCCGTCAAAGTCGCACCAACTCCCACAAACGTCACCGCCTGCCCTGCATGAGGCGTCACTCCATCCGCCAACATCTGCCGCACACTGAAGCTCGCAGCCGCCACGCTCCCCACAATCGACCCATCCGCCGGCCCACCCACCAACACCATCACATCCGGCTTCGTTACCGCCGTAAAGCTCGCACTCTGCACAATCGCACCCTCCGCCGCCGAAAGCGTAATCGTCCCCGCCCCCAACGGCGTCACGCCCGTCGACACCATCCCATTCCCATCCGTCACCAGCACGCACGGAACAACCCCACAAGCCGAAAGCTGCGCCGCCCCACTCACCACCGCCAACGTAATCTGCTTCCCCACCGCCGCCGTCACCCCATCCTCCAGCATCACCTGCACACCCAGCGGCACACCCGCCACATCCCCCACAAACGCCCCATTCGCCGGAGCCGTCACAATCCGCAAAACATCCGGCTTGGCAACCGCCCCAAAGCTAGCCGTCGCATTCACCGGCCCATCCGCCGCCGACAACGTCACATTCCCCACTCCCAGCGGAGTCACCGCGCTGCTCACCATTCCATTCCCATCCGTCACCAGCGTGCAGCTCACCGCATTCCCACACCGCCCAAACCCCGCCGACCCATTTGTAACCGAAAAGGTCACACTCTTCCCCGCAGCCGGCGTAACCCCATCCCCACCCAGCACCTGCACCACAAACGGGGTTGCCGCAACATCCCCCACATACCCCCCAGACGCCGGAGCCGACACAACCTTGACCACATCCGGCAGCACCGCCGTAAACGCATCGCTCACATACACCGCGCCATCCGCCGCCAGCACGCTCGTCGCCCCCGCGCTCAGCGCCGTAACCGTCGTCGAAGCCATCCCCATCGCATCCGTCACCGCCGTACAAGGAGCCCCATTGCATAGCCCGAACGACACACTCCCCCCCGTCACCGCGAACGTCACCGTCCGCCCCACCGCCGGCGTCACGCCATCCGGCCCCAGCACCTGCACCGCAAACACCGGACTCGCCGCATAAGAACTCATCATCGACCCCGCCGGCCCGCTCACCACCCGCATCACATCCGGCCGCATCGTCGTAGAAAACGTCATCGTCTGCGTCACCACCCCATCCGCAGCCATCACAGACACGCTCCCCGCCGCCGTCGCGACCCCGCTCACCCCCGCCTTGCCACTCCCATCCGTCACCACGCTGCACACAGCCGAACCACACCCCGAAAACACAAAAGAACCATTCGTAACCGAAAAGGTTACAGTTCTCCCGGCAGCCGGGGTAACCCCATTCGACCCCAGCACCTGCACCACAAACGCCTCCGCATCGCCCGTCAGCGTCCCCGCTCCCGGCGACGCAATCACGCTCATCACATCCGTAGTCCCCACCACGGAAAACGTCGCGCTTTGCGTAAGCGTCCCAAACGTAGCACTGATCGTAATCGGCCCAGGCCGGTTGGGAATAAAACTCGCACCTGTAATCCCGTTGCTGTCCGTGACCAGCGAGCAAGCCGGCCGATCGCGATCGCACTCCGCAATCGTTCCCGCCTCTGATGGTCCGGCAAACGCAACATACGTTCCAGTCATCGGCGTGACTCCATCCGCCTGCAGCATCTGCACGCTGAACGGCACATTCGTCGCCGAACCCACCCTCTGCGCCCCCAGCGGCACTCTCACCAGCCGCATCGTCGGCGCCGGCACCGCGAACGTCACCGTGTACGTCTGCTTCACCGCCCCATACGCGATGGTGATCCCATACGTCCCCGCCTGCGTGGCCATCATCGACGTCCCCACGTACCCCCCCAGATCCGTCGTCAACGCACACACCGAGCCCCCACACACCTGGAACAACAGCCCCGCCGGCGCGCTGTAGATCACCTGCTCAAACGGGTCCGGCGTTACTCCATCCCCCTGCAGAAGCTGCGCACTCAGCCGAACCCCCCACTGATTCAGAGGATTCGTGCCCGTCGGCCCGCTCCCCAGCTTCATCACGTCGCTGACGTTCACCGCCTGCAGACTCACACTCTGCGTCAGATCCCCATCCTTCGCCTGGAGAGTAATCGTTCCCGTCGCCGTAGCCGTCACGTTGATCCGCGCCGTCCCCGTATTGTCCGCCGTCACCACGCACTGCGCCGCGTTGCACCCACTCAAGGTAGCCGCCCCCCCCGTCACGGAAAACGTAATCGGCCGATTCCCGGACCAGCCCCCACCCCCATTCACAGCCTGCACCGCAAACGGCATCTGCGACGCGCTCCCCACCGTCACGCTCGCCCCCGGCGTACTCACCACGTTCAACGCAGCATCCTGTGCCACCGCCGTAAACCCCGCACTCTGCACCAGCGCCGCCCCCGTCGTCTGGGCCGCCGTAGCCGTCATCGTCACCGCACCCGCGCTCTGCGGCGTCACTGCGGTCGAAGCCAATCCATTCGCATCCGTCGCCACGCTGCAACTCGAACCACCGCAAGCCCCGTACCTCACCGTCCCCGCACTCGTCCCAAACACCACCGTCTGCCCCGCCACCGGCGTCACGCCATCTCCAGCCACCACCTGCACCGCAAACGGCACGCTGGTCGCATCCCCGTCGTATACGCTGCCCGCCTGCGCCGTCACCAGCTTCATCTGGTTCGGTGCAATAGCCTGATACACCAGCGCACCCGTCATCGTGCTCACAGCCCCCGTAGAAAGGTCCGCGACCACCACATCCACGCCCGTCCCACCCGTCGCATTCACCGCAGCCATCGCCGGCACAGACACCGCAATCGCATTAGCCCCCGCACTCACCACCGGCACCGCAACTCCATTCACCGTCACCTGGTTCCCCTGCCGAAACCCCGTGCCACTGATCGTCACCGTCCCACCCGCGTCCGGCACCGTGGCCGGCGACAGACTATCCGCATAAAACACCCGAGCCTGGTACCCAAAGTCCGGCCGCCCCGCGCCCCGTTGATCCGCAATCCCCACCCGCACCTGCGTCAGCGCCCCGGTCGACGCCAGCAGCGTCGTCGTCCCCAGCCCCCTCGCCTGAAACGCACTCGGAGCAGAAGCCACCGAAGGCAGCGCACCCGCCCCATCCCCCGGCGCAAACACCCCGATCACCGGCATCGCCTTCACCGTCGTCGCATAGCCCTGCTCATCCAGCGCCGTCACCTCCACCGTCAGCGTCCGACCCGGCTGCACCGCCAGGCTCCCATACGCGGCATGACCTTGCCCGCACAGCAGACCGTTCCACCACCCCGTAGCCGCCACCGGCACCGGCGCGAAGGCGGTCCCATCCATCCCCGTCCCGCACTGGGCCGCGGCGTCGCCGATCGTGAAACTCTCCAGCGCCGTTCCGCCCTCATACGCAAACGCCGCTGTCTGGATCGCCACAGACCCAGAAGGACTCACACTGCCCGCCGCAAACGGCTGCAGGCTATAAGGCCCAAAGTAAAGCGGGTTCACCGCCTCGGTCGAAATCACCAGGTCCTGCCAGATCGCGCCCGTCTGCACCGGAATATAGGCAACGGAATAATTTCCCAAAGCGCCCTGGTCGCTCGTCCCCTGGCTCCCCTGCACGCTCGGATCCGCCGCCACAAACGGTGAAAGATTATTCGTCTTGAACATCCCCCCACTCACTCCCGACCCCTCGTACCAACCCTCCTGCACACCCTGCGGACTCTTCCGCCGCACCAGCATATTCACCCCCGCCATCCCCTGCCCCGTCGGAAACGAGATCGTCCCGGCGACACCCTGCGCCGTCTGATAGCTCGCCTGCTTACCAGTCCCTGGAGTCCCGGTCACCGGGTAAAGCAGCACCAGTGAAGCGATATCGTCCGGCCGCAGCGTAAACGGATTCGGCAGGCACTGATACGTGTACGCCCCGCAGATAATGTCGATCGGATGCATGATCGGCCAGTTCAACGCCTGGTTATAAGTAGGCGTCGGAGCACCCATCAGCACGTTGTCGTTCGTCTGCGACCACGCCACCCCCAGCACCCGCCCAAACACACGCTCCAGTTGATACTGCATCTGCAACTGAAGCTGCGGAGCCGCACCCGTGCATCGCCCGTTCAGCACGATGATCGCGTGCTGGATATACCCCACCGGATCGAAGCGGTCCACGCTCTCCGTCACCCCGTTCTGCCGGCAACTACTCGGGCTGCTCGCACCCGCGCCCAGCAGCATATCCGTCACAGACCCATCCGTGTCGTAGATCACCGCAATCGGCACCGAGCCATAGTTCGTGCTCTGCACGTCCGCCGGAAACACCATCCCACCCGGCCCCAGGTAAGCATTCCCACTGCTCACATGCTCCGCCAGCGAGCCCCCATTGCTCAACGCAATATTCGCCACCGCAACATTGCTCCACACCCCCGCCGCAGAGGCCACCAGAGCATCCGCCGCCTGGTGATTCACCGCCGCGCTCAGCCCGCCCGGGTCCGTGTAGTAAAGAACGTTACTTTGCGCCCAAGGGATCGGACGCCCTTCATTCAAAAAGTACGGCCGCCCCGTCACATAACGCGGCCCACTCCCCAGCCCAGCCTGGGTCCAGACCAGCAAGCTCAGGATCACCAAAAGCCATGTGCAAGTGCGCTTCAAACATGGACAAGTGCGCTTCAAAAAAGTCCCTCAGTGTTGACCTGCCAGCAGCACCAGCACCGAGCTCAGGCTCGGCTCCGTCGTGCTGCCAGGACCGCCCGGCGGCATAGGCGCAATCGGTCCTACCCAATCACTTATCGGCTGAAACGGCGTTCCCGTAACCGGCACCCACGAAGCCGTCACCTGCGCCTGCACCGCGTTCCCGGAGGCAGCACTCGTCCCGCTCCCAATCCCCCGCGTAACCCGCGCCCGAATCCATCTCAAATCCACCAGCCCACCCGCCTCATCCACTCCCGTATCCGCCGGCACCACCCCATTCCGCATCAGCGGAGGAGCCACATTCGCCACCACCGGAATCGCCCCATCCATCCCATTCACCGGCGCACTCATCCCACCCGCACCCTTCGCCGTCAGCAGCATCAGCAACCTCTGCCCCACCCGATACCGCTCCGTCTGCCCCACCCAAAGCCCCGCCCACTCCCGAACCGTGTACGTCCCGCCTGTGTCACACCCGCGCACTGCCTGATCCACCCGGAAGGCTACATCCACATACCCATTCCCATCCGCACGGGTAACCGACACCACCTGCCCCGCAAAGATCACCCCCGCCTGGTTCGCCATCCCCAGCAGCACCCCCTCCACTGTCCCCGCCGGCACATCGAGCCCACCCGCCTGTCCTGAAGCAGCCTGTCCGAAACCCACCCCGCCCGCGAGCGCCAGAAAGCCCATCAGAACCAACCGCAGCGTCCACCGTTTCAAGCTCAAATTCAACAAGGGTAAAATTCCTCCGTACCCCTGTTTTCGTCAATGCATTCGCGCTTTTCCTACACTGCGTCAACCTGGAACACCGCTCCCGCACCAAGGTAATGACGCAAAAGAAACGCCCCCTGCAACCCCCGTTTCACCACGCCCCGAAGCCGCCATTACCTTCGTCACAGTAAAAAGGCCGTCATACATAAAAGGTCGTCATACGTAAAAGGTCGTCATACGTAAAAGGTCGTCATACGTAAAAGGTCGTCATACGTAAAAGGTCGTCATACGTATAAAGAGGTCGTCATTCTGGCGAAGCCAGAACCTCCGTATTTGCCGTTGCACTTGCACTTGCCGTTGCCGTTGCCGTTGCCGTTGCCGTTGCCGTTCGGATTAGAGGGGGGCTTCAGCCCCCCGTCAACGGGCCTAAATAAGAGAAGGGGCTTTAGCCCCGGCCTTGCTTTCCCGGCCACTCGTCCGAACACAACACCAAATCCGCTCCCCGCACTCCCACCAAGCCCCACTAAATCTCCGGATAAAAATCAAAGAAAGCATCCACGCTCAACTTCAACTGCGCCTCAATCTCCTCCCGGCTGCCTTCCAGCACATGCATCGTCACATGCGCCTCATTCCCATTCTGAAGCTCCACCGGAGCCGACCCAACCTTAACCACCTCATCTGCCGGAAGCAGACGCATTCCATAAACCAACACAAGATTTGCCATTCCCATATTCTTTCACCCAATCCACCCCAAACCCCGCCTTGAATCCTTTCCGCCCCCTCGGCATTTACACTAAATAGGACTATATGACTCCCGAATCCTCCATCCCCGCCGCCATCGAAACGCGCGACACCGTCATCCTCGGCTCCGGCTGCTCCGGCCTCACCGCCGCCATCTACGCCGCCCGCTCCAACCTCAAGCCCCTCGTCCTCGAGGGCCACGAGCCCGGCGGCCAGCTCTCCATCACCACCCTCGTCGAGAACTTCCCCGGCTGGCCCGAGGGCATCCAGGGCCCCGAACTCATCGAGAACATGAAGCAGCAGGCCACCCGTTTCGGTGCCGAGCTCCGCATGGCCCACCTCTCCAGCGCAGAGTTCACCCCCGGCGGCCCCATCAAGCTCAACATCGGCGGCGAGATCGTCCACACCCGCACCCTCATCATCGCGTCCGGTGCCTCCGCCCGCTGGCTCAACCTCCCCTCCGAGCAGGCTCTCATCGGCCACGGTGTCTCCTCCTGCGCCACCTGCGACGGTTTCTTCGCCTCCGGCAAGGACATCGCCGTCATCGGTGGAGGCGACAGCGCCATGGAAGAAGCACTCTTCCTCACCCGCTTCGCCAGCAAGGTCACCCTCATCAACCGCACTGAGAAGTTCCGCGCCTCCCCCATCATGCTGGAGCGCGCCCAGGCCCACGATAAGATCCACTTCCTCCACAACACCATCGTGGAAGAGGTCCTCGGAGTCGAAGAAAAGGACGTCAAGGGCCTCCGCCTCAAGAACCGCGCCAACGGCGACGAGTCCACCCTCCCCGTCTCCTTCATGTTCCTCGGCATCGGCCACGAGCCCAACGCCAAGGCCTTCGCCGGAATGATGGATCTCGACGACGACGGCTACATCCTCTGCAAGGACGACGTCTACTGCACCAAGAACGGCGAGATCCTCCCCGGAGTCTTCGCCTGCGGAGACATCAAGGACCGCAAGTACCGCCAGGCCATCACCGCCGCCGGCTCCGGCTGCATGGCCGCCCTGGAAGTAGAAAAGTACCTCGAAGAGCACGGCCGCTAAACTCTCTCCCCGCAAAGTGCGCTGGATCACTCTTTGATCCCGCGCACTTTGCCGATAGAGATTTCATATTCCCGCCGCCGATTTCGCAACTCCCGCCGCCAAATCACGTCTATCCTCACAACATCCCATCCTCTTCGCCTGATCGGAAGTGTTTTTTGCGCCTTCTAGCACCTGCAGCCCTGCTCCTCGCCGCATCCGCCGCCTGCGCCCAGCAGTCCGCCGCCCCATATTCGTCCCTCCCCGACGCACCCTCCCAGCTCCTCCTCGCCGCTAACACCCCGGCCCCAGAGCTCCCCGAGTCCTCAGATACCCCCGTCGCCACCGGCTTCTCCAGCTCCCTGGCTCCCGCCGACATCTACGATTACACCCTCTACCCCGACGGCTACCCCCAGGACGCCGCAGCCCAGGCCGCCAAACAAAGCGATCAGAACAAGAAGAAGCCCGGCTGGGCAGACGAACCAGACCTCGACGCCAACGGCAATCCCATCCCCCTCAACCGCCACCAGCCCAAGCGCATCCTCGGCTTCATGCCCAACTACCGTTCCGTCTCGGTCGGCTCCGCGGTCCATCCCCCCGGCTGGAAGTACAACTTCTCCGTCGCCACCCGCCAGTCGTTCGACTACTCCTCCTTCATCTTCCTCGGCATCACCTCCCTCACCGCCGAAGCCATCAACTCCCACCCCGCCCTCGGCAAAGGCGTCCCCGGCTTCTACGCCTACACCTGGCGCGGCTTCCTGGACAAGACCGACGGCACCTACCTCGGCGCATGGTTCCTCCCCAGCCTCCTCCACGAGGACACCCGCTACTACCCCCTCGGTCCCGGCCACTCCATCGCCATCCGAGCCCTCTACGTCATCTCCCGCCAGGGCGTAGCCCGCACCTACGGCGGCCGCCAGACCCCCAACATCGCCGGCCTCGGCGGCAAAGTCCTCACCCAGCTCATCTCCCGCAACTACTACCCAGCCGGCACCTCCGACTTCGGCGTCCTCGCCACCAAGTTCGCCTACTCCGCCATGCGTGACATCGGATTCTCCTCCATCCGCGAGTTCTACCCCGACATAGCCGCCCACTACGTCCGCCTCCACCACGAAAAAGCCGCCGCCCAGGCCGCCCGAGACGCCGCCGCAGCAGCAGCAGGCCAATCCAACCCAGCCACCCCCGCCAAACCCTAAACCTGTACAAAGCAGAACCATGGGTGCCCCATGTCCCGCCTCTGGGACATGGGTGATCGGGGCATATAATCCCAACCATGGCCATCAACCTCCCCGCCGAGCTTGAGCAGTCCGTCGACCAACTGGCAGCCCGCCACGGCTTCACCAAGGACGACTTCATCCGCGACGCCGTAGAACAGCGCGTCGCTCAGTACGAAGAAGAGCCAGAACTCACAGAAGCCCAACTAGCCCATCTCGATGAAGGAGTCGCTCAGCTGCGGCGAGGCGAGTTCGTCCCCGGTGAAGTGATCGAAGCAAAATTGGAGAAGCTCCTGGAAGAGCTGGAAGCTCGAGCAAAGATCGAGGAGCAAAGTGCTTCTGTCGCAACCCGATGAAAGCCTTACTCTTTTCCCGTAGAGCTGAGGCAGACTTCCATGAGATCTCTGAGTATTTGGGTTTCCTTCCCGCCCGCCCGTCGCTCAGGATCGCGGAAGAAATTCAAAGGGCCTTCAACCTGATCGTTCAATTCCCGTATCTAGGGCAAGCCCATTCACGCTTTACTACCCTCCACGGCCAGGAAGTCCGCAGCCTACTCGTCGCCTCTTATCGCATCTATTACTTCTCCACCAGCCCACCCGAGATCATCGCCATCCTCCACGGAGCCCGCGACCAGACCGCCATCATGTCCCAACGCACCACCTGACCGCACCCCCGAGCCCATGCTCAAATCCATCACCCTCCTCCCCGAACGCATCACCAACCCCACTGCTTACCCCTTCTCCGTCCCGGCCATCTCCACCTTCCGCCGTCTCGACATCACCTCCCGCGTCCTCTGCTTCGCCGGAGAAAACGGCACCGGCAAGTCCACCCTCCTCGAAGCCATCGCAGCCCACATCGGCTTCGGCCGCGAAGGCGGCAACCGCGACATGCGTTTCGAAACATCCGAGTCTGTTGCTGCGACGGAGCCCCTCATACGAGCCCTCAGGCTCGGCTTCGACAAGCGCACAGGAGAAGGCTTCTTTTTCCGCGCCGAGTCACTTTTTAGCGTCGCGACGCAAATCGACGAGTGGGACAGCGATTCCAGTTTTGGAGGCAAGATTCGCGACTCCTATGGCGGCGTCTCGCTCCATGATCATTCCCACGGCGAAACCTTCTTCACCGTCCTCGACCACAAGTTCCGCCGCTCCGGCCTCTTCCTCCTCAACGAACCCGAAGCCGCCCTCTCTCCCCAGCGCCAGCTCGCCTTCCTCGTCCTCATCCACGCCACCCTGCGCGACTACAAGGATGCCCAGTTCATCATCTCCACCCACTCCCCTCTCCTGCTCGGCTACCCCGGCGCCCAGATCGTCTCCTTCGACGGAGGCCGCCTCCAACCAATCGACTACGACCGCACCTACCCCTACCTCATCATCCGCCGCTTCCTCACCGACCGCACCCAAATGCTCGAAGACCTCTTCCGCAACCCCGAAGCCGACCCCGACGATCAGTCCACCCTCTTCGACTGACTCGGACCTCGCGGGTATATCCTACAAAAGGATGCACGGAGGCCAGCCATGCCAGCAATCCAAATCTCGGACGAACTAGATGCCAACCTCGATCAACTCGTCCGTCAAACCGGCGGCTCCAAAGAAGCCTACGTCTCTGAGGCTGTCCGCAATCTCCTTGAAGATGCAGAAGACCTTGCCCTGGCCAAGGAACGTATAAGCCGCCCCGGTCGCCGCTTTACGCTCGATGAGGTCGAGCGCCACCTTGGCCTGGCTGATTGAGTTGGATGAAGACGCCGAGCGCGATCTCGCTCGGCTCGACAAATCCGTTCAACGAACCATCATCAAATATCTCCGCACTCGCATAGCTCCCGCAGCAGATGTAAGAGACTTTGGTAAACCGCTAGGCCACGCTCTCAGTGGCCTATGGAGCTACCGCGTCGGAGATTACAGAATTCTCTGCAACATCGAGCAAGATCGGCTCACAGTTTTGGTAGTCGGCATTGGCCATCGCAAAGACGTGTACAAGACCTGACCACCTCAAGACGCGTAAGAGCAAAAAGTCCACGCACAAGAATGCGGGATCGAACTCCTGCCGATGAGTCGGCAACTTCGGGTGCCCCATCCTCAGACGACAGCCTCGTCGCCGGATAGGGTGGGGTATCGATTTCGGTAGAAATCGACCGCTCTTTTCAATGCTGGCTGACTCTCTCAATTCAGCTATCATGGACGCCAATCCAACCATGCAAGTATCCGCCTCCAGCAACTCTATCGCCGATATCATCATCCCCATCTGCTTCTTTAGTGCCGCACTTGCAGTGCATTTCCGCATCATGTCCTTGAGGCTGAAATCGCTCCAAAACCTGGCGGACAGGTATCACCTGATGCGTATCTCAAATGATCTTCCCGGCGATTTTCCGACGGACATGATGGATGGCATCGGTAGCTTCAATCGAGTCAGTAATGCTTTCTGGGGCTCTCACGATGCGGATCTGCTGCTGGTCTTCGATATCCAGATTGGACTAGGCCGCCAGTCTTATACCCGGACCATCGTCGGAAGACGTTTCCTCAGCCTGCCAGCAGAGCCAAAACTAAAGAGTTCACTTAGTTACCAACAAGTAGGACAGTGGAGGGTGGCCTACGCACGGTGAAGCATCATCAACCCATCCGCTCGTCTTTCGCCCGCTCTCATCGAACAACTTTGGAATCTACTCGCTGGCCCGGATCATGCGCCGCTCGACTCTGCAGCAGCCGCATCGCCGACCCATCACGCTGAGATCTTCATCCGCCCCCGCAGACGATAAACTCAACCTGTGTCCATAGCCGAAAACCTAGCCCACCTCCACGACCAGATCCTAGCCGCCTGCGCCCGCGCCAACCGCAATCCCGCGGACGTGGCCCTCATGGCCGTCAGCAAGATGCACCCGGTGGATCTCCTCCTGGAAGCCCACGCCGCAGGCCAGCGCCTCTTCGGGGAAAACCGCGTCCAGGAGTGGCAAGGCAAATCAGAGATCGCCGGCACCCTGGAAGACCTTGACATGCACCTCATCGGCCCCCTCCAGTCCAACAAGTCCACCCGCGCCGCCGAGCTCTTCCACTCCATCGACACCGTAGACTCCCTCAAACTCGCCCAGCGCCTCAACGCCGCAGCCGGGGCCCTAGGCAAAAAGCTCCCCATCTACATCGAGGTCAAGCTCTCCCCCGAAGAGTCCAAGCACGGTCTCGCCCCCGCAGATCTTCCCGCCCTCATCGAAGCCCTCCCGTCCCTCACCCACCTTCGGCCCACAGGATTGATGACCGTCCCCCCCTGGCCCGCCGACATCGCCCAGGCCGGAGACGAAGCCCGCCCCTACTTCCGCGAACTCCGCCGCCTCCGCGACCAATCCCAGCGCACAATCCCCACCCTCACCGGCCTCAGCATCGGCATGTCCAACGACTTCGCCGCCGCCATCGAAGAGGGCAGCACCTGCATCCGCATCGGCACCGCCATCTTCGGCAAACGAGCGCCAGCCTCCGCATAGAAGCGGATACCCATCCCGCCGTTACGAAACGCCTAGTCGTTGGCTGCTTCGTAGCGGCTCTGCTGCAGGTCCAGTTCGTGCTCCATCTTGCGGAGGGCTTCGTCGGACAGGTGGCCCTGGTTCCGGAGCGTGATCATGGTGTTGCGTTCAGCGTGGATCGCTCCGGCGGCTATGTGGCGAAGACGCTCGTAGGTTGCGCCGTCGAGCCGGTGATTCGGGTCGTCTTCGGTGGGGCCCCCTACAGCCGCCAGGCGGTGCCGATACCGGTGAATCAGATCTTCATAGATATGCGCAAAGCGGTCGCCCTGTGACGCCTGATCCTGCTCGAGATAAGCGATGGCGGCATTGAGGGAGGTGCGCCGCGCTTCGTACTCCTCTTCATCCGTGCGGTGGGGTGTGGAGAGCTTGAGCGCCCGGATGAGTGGAGGAAGCGTGAGCCCTTGCAGCACAAGCGTGACCAGGATGACGGAGAAGGTGAGGAAGAGAATCAGGCTGCGCGTCGTGAAGGGCCTGCCGTCGCCCAGCGTCTGCGGCAGGGAGATCGCGGCGGCCAGCGAGATGACGCCGCGCATGCCCGTCCAGCCGATGATGAAGACGCTCTTGGGGTTGGGCGTCGGGTTGGGATGTCTGGAGATGCGCAGATCGATCTGGTGTGCAATCCACGCGACCGGAAACACCCAGATAAGCCGCAGTGCGATCAGGATGAGACTGAAGATTGCACCGTAGCCCAGAAGCTGCGGCCACGTATAGTTCGGGTGCATGAAGCCCATGATGACCGGCAGTTGCAGGCCGATCAGCGCGAAGACGACTCCATTGAGCAGGAAGGTCAGGGCATCCCAAACGCTGTGCAACTGGATCCGTACCTGCGGACTGAAGATGGTGGCATGCTGGCGGCTGATATAAAGTCCGGCCGCCACCACCGCGAAGACTCCCGACGCATGCACGGACTCGCCGGCGAGATAGGCCGCGTAAGGCGTGATCAGGGAGATGACGATTTGGATGGGCCCGTCGTCGATAACGTCGTTCAGTTTGGCGACGAGGAAGCCGATGACGAATCCGATGGCCGAACCGGCAACGGTAAGCCAGAGGAGACGGACGAGAGCGTGGCTGACGGTTGGGGTGGTGCCGTCCAGCAGCATCTGCAGCCCGAACTCCAGCGCAAGCAGCGCGGTGGCGTCGTTGAGCAGCGACTCGCCTTCCAGGATGTCTACGACCCGCCGCGGCAGGCCGAGCGAGCTGGCGATGGAGGTCGCCGCAATCGCATCGGTGGCGGCGACGACGGCGCCGAGGATGAAGCCGGATTTGAAGTCCAGCGCAGTGATGAAGCGGTCGGAGAACTCGGCCACCGCGAAGACCGTGAACGCAACCAGACCGAAGGCCAGGAAGCCGATGCTCAGGCCGTTGGCGCGCAACTCCCGCCACGAGGTCGCGTAGGCGGAGGAGAAGAGCAGCGGCGGCAGAAAGATGAGAAAGATAAGGTTAGCGTTGAGCGGCACCACGGGGATGTGCGGGACAAAGCTGATCAGAAGTCCGGCCACCACGAGAACGATGGGGTAAGCGATGTTCAGCCGCCGGGCCAGCAGCGTGAAGGCCGCCACAAAGATCAGCAGCAGCAGGAAGACGAGTTGGAAGGCGTGAAGATTATCTGCTGGGGACATGAGGGAACCTGGATCGAGAGTGCGTCGTATCTGAAGTTATAGACTGCTTATGAGCGCTTGGATGCGCAAGGAGATTTGATGAAGGTTGGAATTGCGGCGGTATCGGCTTTTGTGATGGGTGCTGGATTGGCTTGGGGGCAGGGTGCTCCAATCACGTTGAGTGTGGATCTGCGGGATGCACCGAAGAAGATTCTGCACGCAACCGAAACGATTCCTGTGCAGCCCGGCGCGATGACGCTCGCCTATCCAAAGTGGATTCCCGGCGAGCATATGCCCAGTGGGCCGATCGACGACCAGGCAGGTTTTCTCATTACCGGAAACGGCCAGCCGATCCGGTGGGAGCGCGATCCCATCGATATGTTTGCCTATCACCTGACGGTGCCTGCAGGTGTGACGTCGCTCACGGTGAAGATGGACTTTCTGGCTACTCCGAACGGCGGCAGCTTCACCGCGGGTGGCTCGACGAGCGCGAATCTCGCAGTCCTGAGCTGGAACACCCTGGTCGTCTATCCCTACAGCGGCCCCACAATGAAGGCGAGCGATGTGATGATCGCACCAAGCGTAACCCTGCCGGAGGGTTGGCACTATGGGACGGCACTGGAGCCCACAGGCGGCGGCAACAGCGCGCCCGGCGATCAGGTCGGCTTCAAGACGGTGTCGCTCGAGCAGTTGATCGATTCACCCGTGCTGACGGGCCGCTTCTTCAAGGAGATTCCGCTGGCTCCTGAGGTCACGCCCAAGCACTATCTCGACATCGTGGCCGATGGTCCGGAGGACCTCGCGATCAACCAGGCGCATATCGATGACTTCAGCAAGCTGGTGCGGGAGACGGGTGCGCTGTATCAGAGCCGTCACTTCACGGCCTATCACTTCCTGGTGACGTTGAGCGATGAGACCCTGCACTTTGGGCTGGAGCATCATCAGTCCTCAGACGACCGCATTCCGCCCGACACCTTCACCAACGACCATACATTCGTTGAGGCGGGCGACCTGCTGCCGCACGAGTTCACGCATAGCTGGAACGGAAAGTATCGTCGGCCCGCCGGCCTCGCCACACCCAACTACCAGGTGCCGATGGTGGGCGATGGCCTTTGGGTCTATGAGGGGCTGACGGAGTATCTGGGAGATGTGCTCGCGGCTCGCTGCGGCATCTGGACGCCAGAGCAGTTCCGCGATCGCCTCGCAGAGATCGCCGCAAAGTATGACAACCGTCCCGGCCGCACCTGGCGCGACCTGCAGGACACGGCCCGCATGGCGCAGGTGCTCTATACCGTCGGCGGCCCGTACGACAACTGGCGTCTGGGCACGGACTTCTATGAAGAGGGCGAGCTCGTCTGGCTGGATGTCGACACCACCATCCGCAGCAAGACCAACGGCAGGAAGACCCTGAACGACTTTGTCGCGGCCTTCCATGGCCTGGGCGGGAACACGGGGCCGAAGGTGGTGCCGTACACCTTTGAGGATGTGGTCGCCGGCTTGAACGCTGTCGTCCCCATGGACTGGGCCGGCTTCCTGAACGAGCGCCTCCACATGCTGCAGGCCGCGGCTCCGCTGGGCGGCATCACCAACGGCGGCTACAAGCTCGTCTACAAGGACAAGATGAGCGCATGGTCTGAGGCTTCGGGCGGCGTGGACTTCTGGTATTCGCTGGGGCTGCATGTCAGCGGCAAGGGCCAGATACGCGATGTACTGGTCGGCGGCCTCGGTGATAAGGCTGGCTTCGGCCCGGGTATGACGATCGTCGCGGTCAACGGACGCGCGTTCTCCACCCCGGTCCTGCGCGCGGCAATCGTCGATGCCAAGGAGTCGCAGGCACCAACGGAGTTCATCGTGGAGAACACGGGCTTCTACAAGGTGATCAAGATGGACTATCACCAGGGAGAGAAGTTCCCCGTGTTCGAGCGGGTGAGCGGAGTGCCGGATCGGCTGGATGAAATCCTGAAGCCGATGGTGAAATAAACGGCAGCCAATAAGAAACGAAATGCCCGCAGACCTCTGCGGGCATTTCGTTTTGTGCGAGAACTATTTTTTGTTTTCGAAGCGTTTGAAGAAGCTGGTATCCAGATAGTGCGGGGTTGTTGGGTCGTTGGCTACAGTGCGTGCCAGGTCCGCGAGGTAGGCGTTGAACTGTGCGGCCGCGGCGTAATCCACCGGCTGCTTGAGATCGTCGTCTGTCGAGTGATACCGCTGCGCCAGCCACGCACGCCAAGCCTTGTACTCGGGTGAGCCGGCGGTCCAGCCAAACTTGAACGCCAGCGCCGGAACGCCGGCCTGCACGAAGCTGTACTGATCGGTGCGGATGAAGGAGTTGCGGTCGGGCTCCGGGTCCACGGCAATCTGGATGTTATGCGCCGCCCCGACGGTCTTCGCCTGCTCCTGCAGCGTGGACTGTTCGAGCCCCTGCACATGCAGCTTCTTCAGCGCAAAGATCGGCATGAACATATCCAGGTTGAAGTCTGCAGTGATGTCCTGCTCAGGCACGGTGGGGTGGCCGGCAAAGTACCGCGAGCCCAGCAGCCCCTTCTCTTCCGCGGTAAAGATGACGAAGAGCATAGAGCGTTTCGGACGCGTGGGATTCGCCGCAAACGACCGCGCCACTTCAAGCACGCTCGCCACGCCCGACGCATCATCCATCGCCCCGGTGTAGATGGTCTTGCCGTGGATAGGTTCGCCTACGCCAAGGTGGTCGAGATGCGCAGACACGAGCACATAATCAGCAGCAAGCTTCGGGTCGGACCCCGCGAGCTTCGCCACGATATTCGGCGAAACAACCTGCGTCACCTCCGTCGCGACAGTCGCCGTAATCGACTTGTTCAGCGCAAACCGCGGCAGCGGTTTCTGCGCATCGGCGAGCGCCAGCAGATCCGCAAACGTATACCCCGTCCCGGCGAAGAGCTTCTCCGCCTGCGCGGGGTTGAAGGTGGCGGAGAACATCTGGCCGTGCTCGTCTGCGAGCGCCGGATGCAGCGCCGCAACCTTCGCCGCCTGCGGGTCTTCCGCAAGCCGCATCCCAGGCTGGGACGCGCTCGAAGCCACACGCTCCCAACCAAAGTCCATGGACTTCGGCGTAGGAATCGAAATGGTGCCCACTGCCCCCGCATCCCGCAGCGCCTTCGCAAAGGGGCTGGTGCGTGCAAAAGATTTGAGCGCCGTGGGAAGATCGCCTGGCCCACCGTTGAGGTAGACGACGATCTTGCCCTTAAGCCCAGACATCGGAAGCTCGGACGAGTCGAAGTCGTCGTAATGAGACTCCGGCAGATGCAGCCCGTACCCAATAAACACCAGCGGCGCCGTAATCGTCTTAGGCTGCGGAGACCGAGTCCCGAGGATCGCATCCTGCCCCAGAGTAAGCGGCGTCGTAGTCCCTTTCTCGACGAGCGCAAGCGAAGACTTGGCGGCGATCACCCGCTGCACATCGAAGTGGACAGGCTGATAGAACCCGGCCTTGCCATTGACTGAGAGCCCCGCAGGCTGAAGTCCGTAAGACTTGAACTGCTCCACCACATACGCGGCAGCGCGCAGATAATCGTCTGAGCCGGTCAGTCGCCCCTTCATGGAATCGTCCGCGAGAACCTGGACGTGATGCCACCATTGCTGGCCGCGCTCCGCGTCGGTGGACTGGGCGAAGAGGGTGGAGGCGAAGAAGGCTGCGGCGGCTGCGGCTTTGAGGAGCCGGGATACGTTCATGGGGTCTGACCTCTGGTGGCTTTAGTGGTCAGGGTAGCACGCGGCTTCAAGCGCTTCATCGACGAGCCGAAAATCTTCTTGCGAAGGAAATGCGCATGATCTAGGCTGCAAGCAATCACGTACATCTCATTGCGAATCGACTGGAGTCGCTTATGGCGCTTTCGGACCAGGGCCGGGATATAGCACGGAGGGTTTTTGAGGTGGGATTTGGCGTGGCCGTCGTTGTGGCCATATCCATCATCAGCAAAAAGACGGATATCCACTCGTTTGTGGACGATACCGCGGTCGGCTTGCTCACGGTGATCGCCACCGCGTTCATCCTTGAGCCGTTCGAGCAGAAGCGACTGACGAACCAGTTGAACCACAAGGTCTCTGAGGTGAAGGCGGAGATCAAGGAGTTGCGAAGCAGCATCAATGCAGTGCATGGTGAGTTTGCGGATCATATCGATCGCTACACGCTCGCGCTGCGATTCACGAACAAGAACCTTGACCGCGACGAGATGCCCAACGCCTGGGAGCGGATGCTGTGGTCCATGCGCGGCAACTTTGACGCCACCAGCTATGTGAAGCCGTCGGACTATATGCGGTCGTATCCGGACCTTGGCATCGCCATCCAGGAGGCCAAGGTCCGGGTAGCCAAGGCTCGTATCCGCCGGATCTTTATCGTCGAGAGCGAAAATGAGCTGAATTTGATCGGCCCGCACATCGCCAAGCAGATGGCTGCCGGCGTCGAGGTCAGCTATGTCTTACTCGAAGAGATCAAGCAGCATGTGCAAACGGATAAGTTCGATACGCTGGACTTTGGCCTGTTTGACGATTCGAAGTCCGTATTCCTCTGGCTGCTGAATGAACGGTCTGTCTCCGGAGGGAAGATCGAATTGGAGACGGACCAGTACGCGAAGTATCGTGGTCTCTTCGACCTGCTCTGCCGTATTTCACACTCCTACCGGGAGTTGCTGGCGCTGAAGGCAGGATAGCTCAGGCTGATTTCCTGATAGGCGCGGATGCGTCCGTCGTCGCCTGCTCCGGAATCTTACCTTCCGCCTTGAGGCAGCACTCCGCCGCCGCCGCTTCAATCTCCGAGTTCATCTCCGCACCCGTCAGCAGCATCAGCCCCGTCATATAAAACCAGGTCAACAAAATAATCACCGCGCCCAGCGACCCATAAGTCACCGAGTAGCTATTGAAGTAGTGAAGATAGACACGCAGAATGACAGACGCCAGAACCCAGCCGCCGATCCCCACCGCAGCCCCCGGCGTAAACCAGCGCCAATGCTTGTTCTTCACATCCGGCGCGAAGTAGTAGATCACGGCAAACAGCAGCACACACAGCAGGGCCGCGCAGCTCCACGCGATGAACCGGACGATCACGTTCACAGCCAGCGCCAGTTGATGCTGCGCGATGTGGGTATACAGCCAATGAGCGACAAAGGAGCCGGTAAACATGCTGCCAAGGATCAGGATGACGATGATCGACAGCAGCACAGTCACCAGGATCGCCGCACCTTTGACCTTCCAGTAAGGCCGTGTCTCCTTGACCTTATAGACGATGTTAAGCGTGTCCTGAATCGCTGAGAAGCCCACCGACGCAGACCACAGCCCAGCGGCCAGACCAAAGATCAGCTTGCTCCCGGAGGAGTGCGTCGTCGTCTGCGTGAAGGTCTCGAGCACCAGCTTGAACGCATCGGCCGGAACCACCAGGGCAAGGTAGTTCAGCAGTTTGAGGTACAGCGTGCTGTTACGGACAACCAGGCCAAGGATGGCAGATGCAGTAATGAGCGTCGGAAAGAGTGCAAAGAGAAAGTAGTAGCCCAGCTCCGCCGCGCGAGAGAGAAGGTTGTCCTCATTGAACGAGTGGAAGGTGCGCTTGGCGATGGCGAGCGGCGAGGCACCCTGAAAGTCCCAAAGATTATGCAGCGGCGTGGACGAGACGCGGTCCCAGATGTGCTGCTCCAGCGGATGGGTCGCTCCCACGCGGTGATCTTTAGGGTCTACCGGTGCGGCGTCGCTGTGCGAAGGGTCCAGCTTGGCTGAGGTGTTGCCGGGCGTTGGGCTCATGAGGTTCTCGGGTGCTGCGTTTGAGTTGGATAGATGCGGATTCACGGTGCGATGTATCCATAGGGTTGTTTTCGCATCCATTCTGTATGAGCAGTTTTTCGATCGCACAACAACCGTTTTGGATGAGAAAGATCGCACAGCTCTGGAAGCTCGTTCAGGAGAGCCACGCCGAGCCCCTCAAGGGTGAGGCCGGCAAGCCAATCGCACTGCAGCAGGGGCAGGCCGGCGCGATGTTTCTCGGCCACTCATCGTTCCTCCTGGGCATCGGCGGAAAGAACGTGCTGGTGGACCCCGTCTTTGCCACGCGGCTGGTGCTGCTGAGGCGGCAACGCCGTGCAGGCGTAGAGATTGAGGATCTTCCAGCCATCGACGTGGTGCTCGTGACGCACGCCCACATGGACCACCTGAATCGCCCCACGCTGCGCAAGGTCGCTCGCGCGACGAAGCGGCTGACGGGCAAGGGACCGATTGCGATCGTGCCGGACGGCGTCGCGGACCTGCTGAAAGGGCTGGGATTCAGTGAGGTGCGGACGTTGAAGTGGTGGGAGTCGAACCAGGTCGCAGGCCTGAAGGTTACCCTGACCCCCTGTCAACACTGGGGTGCGCGCATGTTCAAGGATACCCACCGGCTCTTTGGCGGGTTTGTCGTGGAGGGTGGAGGCCAGACCATCTATCACTCCGGCGACACGGCTTACTTCGCCGGCTTCGCGGAGATTGGGCGCAGGCTCGGGCCCATCGACGTGGCGTTGTTGCCGATTGGAGCGTACTTCCCGGACAGCTATCGTGCCGTCCATACCAGCCCTGAAGAGGGCCTGCAAGGATTCGTGGACGTCGGCGCACGCTGGATGGTGCCCATGCACTTCGGGACCTTCAAGCTGGGCCGGGAGCCGTTCGACGAGCCTCCCATCCGATTGATGGCTGAGGCGAGACGGCGTGGGATCGAGGACCGCGTCAGAGTGCTCGGCGAAGGGGAGACGTTAGTAGTCGGCGGGGATGAAGATGAGGTTAAAGCGGGCGACGTTTTGTATGCAGGCGCATCCAATTCCGCATGACTACTGTAGCGAAGACGTTCAAGCTTGGCGGCGATCTCGAAGTAAACCGTCTCGGATTTGGTGCAATGCGGATCACAGGCGAAGGCGTCTGGGGACCGCCGAAGGACCCTGAAAGCGCGAAGATGGTCTTGAAGCGCGCGGTGGAATTGGGCGTCAACCTCATCGATACAGCCGATGCCTACGGGCCGGATGTAAGCGAACAGTTGATCGGGGACGCGCTCGCACCCTACGCTAAGGGCGTGGTCATCGCGACCAAGGGCGGACTGACCCGGCAGGGTCCCAACAAGTGGCTCCCCGTAGGCCGTCCGGAGTACCTGACCCAGCAGGTGGAGATGAGCTTGCGCTTCCTCAAGACGGATGTGATCGATCTCTGGCAGTTACACCGCATCGATGCGAAGGTGCCGGTCGAGGAATCGCTCGGCGCGATCAAGAAGCTCCAGAAGGCGGGCAAGATCAAGCACGTCGGACTTAGCGAGGTGAAGCCGCACGAGATCGATCAGGCCCGCAAGGTGATCGATATCGTCAGCGTGCAGAACCAGTACAACATCGGCGACCGCAAGCATGAGGACGTGGTGGAATACTGCACCAAGCACGGCATCGCCTTCATCCCGTGGTATCCGGTCGCGGCCGGTGAACTCGCCAAGCCGGGCGGCAAGCTGGACGAGGCGGCAAAGAAGCACGGCGCTTCGGTCAGCCAGCTTTCACTCGCCTGGCTGCTCCATCACTCGCCGGTCATTCTTCCCATCCCTGGAACCTCGTCGATCGCCCACCTGGAAGAGAACGTGAAGGCCTCAGAGCTCAGCCTCAGCGACGCGGAGTGGGCCGAGATCGAGTCCGCTGCGAAGTAAAAGTTCATGACAGTTCGTCATGGTGCATTTGTGGTGTTTTGTGGTTCGTTTGTGGTCATTTGTGGTGCAGTTTCGGCACTGATTTCCGTCGTTTTTGCCTGCACGCGCGGGTGAAACAGGCATAAATGCTGAAACAAAAGGTAAAACTCACCACAACTCACCATAAACACGAAAGAGGTCCGACTTTGGTCGGACCTCTTTGCATTGCAGTGGTTACGTCAGGCTAACTTGGTGGTGTTCCAGGGCGGAGCGAACCTTCGCGACGGACGTGCCGTGGACGCGGATGGCCTCATGAAGGATCTGGCCGGTTACCTTGAACTCCTGAGCCCAGTAGTGAATGTCGGACGCCAGCTTGGGATTGATCTCATCCGCGTGGGATGGGGCGTGGTGGTGCTTGCCGTCGTGTTCCGGCTCTGAAAGCAGTGGTTCCTGGTGCGGGGGAAGCTGAGCCATTTGGTTCTCCTTGCGTACCCCTTGTGCGATGTCGCGACGGAGGGTGGGGATGTCTGAATCCCACATCCCTGTTGGAACGTCGAATCTCCCATGAAGAGGTCAGAGGCACTGGTGGCGACCGAAAACGGCGTCAAGTACATGAAGCAGCTTTGCAGGCATTGGGGCCACAAGTTCACCGTCGAGTTCGACGAGACGCACGGCCGCATTGAGCTTCCCCAGACCGTCTGCACCCTGGATGTTTTGCCGGCTGCATTGAAGGTATCGCTCGACGTGGCAGGGGATGGAGATCTGAAACGGATGGAAACGGTGGTCGAGGAACACGTTAAACGCTTTGCTTTCAACGAAGAGCTGGCATTTTCCTGGGCAAGCGAGAACTAACTGGCCGGTGGTCTGACCAGTGGGGTATGATGCCCGGGTGCAAATTTGCCCGAGGATTGTGCGATGAAAACTGGATGGCTGGCAGCAGCTTTGTTGGTAGCGGGGGCGCATGGAGCGCTGGCGAAAACCTGTGATGTGAAGACCATGGGCGCCAAAGGCGATGGCGTCACCAAGGATACGGAAGCGATCCAGAAGGCCATCGACACCTGCACGGTGGTGACGCTGAGCGGCGGCAAGTTTCTGAGCGGGCCGCTTGAGATCAAAAGCGGCGTGACCCTCGACGTAGAAACGGGGGCCATGCTCCTGGGCTCTACGGATCGTGCAGATTACAAGGCCGCAACGCTCATGCGCCAGCCTACGGTCCTACCATTTCTGCACATCGTCAACGCAGACAACGTAAAAATCACCGGCGGCGGCACGATCGACGGCCAAGGCAAGGTCTGGTGGGACTACGTGAAGGGCGCCAAGGACGCCGGGGTGCTGGGGAACGATCATCCCCGGCCCATGGGGCTGCTGATCGACCACTCCAAGCATGTGACGGTGGAGAATATCACGATCCAGAATGCAGGCTTCTGGCAGGTGGTGCCGTACTACTCCGATTACCTTGTTTTCAGCCATCTGCGGGTGCTTGCACCGCAGCGTGGAGCTCCGAATACGGATGGAATCGACCCGTTCAGCTCCAGCCATATCAAGATCGATCACTACTTTTCGAGCGTCGGCGACGACAACATCGCGATCAAATCCGGCGCGATCAACTCGCCCGGACCGGATGCGCCCAGCGAGGATATCGTGATTACGGACTGCATCTTCGAGTCCGGGCATGGACTTTCGATCGGAAGCGAGATCGCCGGCGGCGTGCACCATGTTCACGCGGAACGGATCAGCTTCAAGGGCACCGACCAGGGGATTCGCGTCAAGGCCAACCGTGACCGCGGCAACGATACGAGCGACCTGACCTTCAAGGACATCACGATGGACGACGTCCGCACATCGATCCTGATCAGCGAGTATTATCCGAAGGCCATGCCGGAGGGAGAGGTCGCAAGTGCGCCAATCACAAGGCTTACGCCGCACTTTCACGACATCCATATCGAAAACGTGAAGTCGGTCAACAGCGATTGGGCAGGCGTCATCGTTGGGCTACCGGAGTCGCCGGTGACGGATATCTCGTTGAAGAACGTCAGCATTCAGGCGAAGAAGGGAATGCAAATCGGCTACGCCAATGTAACTCTTGATGGCGTCACCATCTCCTCCGCCGACGGCAATCCCATCACCAAAGGCGCTGCGGCGGAAATTAGCGGGAAATAGCAGCGCTGGTGAGGCGTCAGAACGTGTGCGAGGCGCTCAGGATGATCGCATAGTCTGCAAAGGCCGCGTCACCGTGCGTCCCGGAAGCCAGGTCGGTCACTGACGCCCTGCGGTTCCGTTGAATCGCCCACGGTGCCGTCAGCGAAATCATGTCATGGTGATGCTGGTACTGCACCGCCGGCTCAATCGAGATGATGTACCCGGGCCGCCGGAACCCATCACTCTTCCCAAACGCATCCCGCACCGGAATTCCTTCCATGCGTCCGCCAAAACTCGCCGCCAGCCCATGCACCCTTGGTACATGCCGTGACAGCCCCGCGCGGAAGAGATACTGGTCCGTCGCAGACATCACAGCCTCCAGCTTCGACGCGCGAAACGTCGGCACGCCGTTCGTATCCTCCGGGTTGAACAGCCACGACCCCTGGAAGTATCCCACCGTGTGAAAGTAAGTCTGCTTGTAAGCCTGCGCGCCAACCGTAAAGCCCCACGTCCCATCGCCCGGCTGCAGCGATTGGTCCGCCACCACCTTCTGCACCATGCCGTTCGCCAGCTTCGCCGTGCCCATGCCGTTGTTCAGCCCCGTCGGCAGCTTCAGCCCCAGGCTGAACGCGATATTGCCACCGTTCTCAGCAGGTGGCTTCAACACCCACCCCTGCACGCCCACGATCATGTCGCCGATGCCCGCGATATCGAACTTCCCCACCGGCGCATACTTCTGATCGCGAGTCCCCTGCAGCACCGGCACAAACGCGTTCACGCTCCAGCGCGGCGTCACCTGCATATCCAGGCTGATGCTGTAGATGTTCTGGTGATTCTCAATATCGAGCCCCGCCGCCGCACGCGCAAAGTTCTCCTTCTCCCCGCTGAAGTGCCGGAACGAGCTGAACGAACGCCAGTCCACCTCCATCGTCAGCGGATGCTTGTGCAGAAAGCTCATTCCATCGCCCGCTCCTTCGTTGACCCCGCCCGACGTGATGCAGCTCTGGATCGTGCTGCTGGTATGCGCCGCCAGGCAGCCCTGGGCATAGACCGTGGAGACGAAGGAACCGGAGAACAGGACACAGCCGACCGCCACAACACAGCGCGAGGAAAAGGAGGTTTTCATGATGCCGGAACCTTAGCCCCACCCCGCACCCGCAACAACGTCCACGCGGATGATCTTTCTCTCCATCCAACGATGGAGGCGCATCCCTTCGCGCGACCCTATACTTGCGCCTCGTATGCACTCACCTATTCAACCCGCCGCCCTGGCCCTCCTCGCCGCGCTCTGCGTCCCCGTAACAGCCGAGCCCATCGCGCACTCGCTCACCTTCCAGGACCGCACCGGCCACTCCCACACCTTCGACGAGCTCCGCGGCCATCCCGCAGTGATCAACTTCTGGGCCACCTGGTGCGGTCCCTGCAAGGAGGAGATGCCGCGCCTGCAGAAGCTGTCGGAGTCCTACGCGCCCCAGAACGTCGCCTTCATCGCCATCTCGCTGGATGCACCGGACACCCGCTCCAGGATCGACTCCGTGATTCAGAAACGCAACTTCCATCTCCCCATCTGGACCGGCGCAACCGACGCCACGCTCACCGAACTCAAGCTCGGCGTGCTGGTTCCCGCCACCCTCATCCTGGACTCCGACGGCGAGATCATCGGCAAGATCGAAGGCGAAGCCAGTGAAAAAGACATTCGCTCCCGCCTCACCTGGGCCCTCAACGGCCACCAGGGCAAGCAGCCCAACGTGATCCAGAAGAACGATTGGTAACCCTCCGCTTCACTTTCAAAACACCCGTAAGTACTTCTCTTCGTAAAGAAATCTCCGCGCATAACTTGATATCAGACTACTTCAGTCGTATATTGGAGATACGTTTCTGGCCGTCTGAACCTTCGCTGCCTCCTTTTCTATCAGGCCGCGTTCAGCAGCCGCAAAGATAACCAAAGCTCTTGGTGAACTCAGCCGATGTGCCTCTTCTGGCGCAGACGCCCCCTCGTGCAACGAAAGGCATCACCGAAATGACCTGCCCTACTCTCCGGATGCTCCTCACAGCCTCCGTTCTCCTGTTCTGCTCCGCCACGATCCCCGCCCTCGCAGCCACGACGCCCGCGGCCCCGGCCACCTCATGCTCCATCGAGAACAACTCCCCCGTCACCGCCGTCACCATCCATGTCACCGATCCCTCCGGCGCCATGCTGGACCGTGCCGCCATCGAACTCCGCTGCGGGTCCACCGTCCTCAACGGCATCACCGGCAAGGACGGCTCCGTCACCCTCAGCCTACATCCCGGCTCTTATATCCTCACTGCGCAGGCCCCCGGCTTTGCTGACGTAACGCAACCCGTGCAGGCTCCCGTCCTCGCACCCATCGACCTCCAGATGCCTCTCGGCTCCGCCACCGACACTATCAATGTCTCCGGCGACTCCGGCTTCGTCCCCTACGCCTCCAACGCCGGCTCCAAGACCAATGCGCTCCTCATCGAGGTGCCGCAGTCCATCTCCATCATCAGCCAGCAGGAGATGGAGGCACGCAACGTCATCACCATGAATGAGGCCCTCCGCTACACCCCCGGCATCCAGGCCGACGAGTACGGCGTCGAGCCGCGCTTCGACTGGCTCAAGATCCGCGGCTTCGACGCCCAGACCTTCGGCGTCTATCGCGACGGCATGCGCTTCAACTCGCTCGCAGGCAAGCTCGATCCGTTCGAGCTTGAGTCCGTCGAAGTGCTCAAGGGGCCAAGCTCTGTCCTGTACGGTGAGGTCCCTCCCGGCGGCCTCATCAACCAGGTCTCCAAGCGCCCGTCGTCAGAGCGCAGCACGGTGATCGAAGGGCAGTTCGGCCAGTACGATCGCCGCCAGGGAGCCGTCGACACCACCGGTCCCATCGACCGCGCCGGCGTCTTCCGCTACCGTCTTCTCGGCCTCATCCGCAACAGCAACACCCAGACCAACTTCACCCCGGACGACCGCCGCCTCATCGCCCCGTCCCTCAGCTTCCACCCCAGCGACCGCACCAACCTCACCCTCCTCGCCGACTATCAGCACGACAAGACTGCGTGGAGCCAGTTTCTTCCCTCCCAGGGCACCCTCAACTCCAACCCTAACGGCATCATCCCCGTCAGCACCTTCCTCGGAGAGCCCGGCTTCGACGGTGTCCATCGCAACCAGGCCTCCGTCGGGTACACCGGCGATCATCTCTTCTCGGACGGCTGGAACGTCCATAGCAACTATCGCTACCAGTACATCAATTTCCAGGGCCGCACCATCTACGGCAACGGCTTTGACACCACCATCCCCAACAACACCACCCTCGTCACACGCACTGCCTACGCCCTGCCCAACATCAACCGCATCAACACCGTCGACACGCGCGCTCTGCGCCGCTTTGTCACCGGTAACTGGCAGCAGACCGTTATCTTCGGCTACGACTACCAGCACATCGACATCAAACAGCAAGCCGGCTCCAGCTCCGTCGCGGACCTCAACATCTTTCACCCGGTCTACGGCGTAACCACCATCCCCGCGCTGTTCTTCTATCAGAACAACGATTCGCTTCTGCAGCAGCACGGTCTCTACGCCCAGGATCAGATCAAGTTCAAGCAGCACTTCGTCTTCACCCTCGGCGGCCGTCAGGACTTCGCACGCAACGATATCTCCAACTTCCTCGCCGCCAACTCCAACACCTCGCACTCCGACGTGCGTTTCACCGGCCGCGCTGGCGTCACCTGGCTCACAGGCTCCGGCATCGCACCGTACTTTGCCTACTCCACCAGCTTCCTGCCCAACGCCGGCAGCTTCGTCGTCAACGCTGTCACCAATCTCCCCACGGACCCGGCCAAGGCATCCGACGCACGCCAGCTGGAAGGCGGCGTCAAGATTCAGCCCCGCACGACCAACAGCTTCATCACCGCCTCCGTCTTCCAGATCAATGAGACGAATGTCCTGGTCGCGGATGCCGCGTTCAATAACCATCAGTCCGGTGAAGTTCGCTCACGCGGCGTCGAGATCGAAGGCGTAGCCAGCCTCTCCCACGGGCTCAACCTCCACGCCGGCTACACCCTGACTGCGACCAACACCGTCCAGGACATCACCCAAGCCAACATCGGCAAATGGCTCCCCCAGACTCCACGCAATCAGGTCAGTGGACTCATCGACTACACCCAGCGCGGCGGCCGCTTCGCCGGCCTTGGCGGAAACTTCGGCGTCCGCTTCGTCGGGACCAACGCAGCCGATAGCATCAACAGCTTCTTCATCCCCAACTACGCCCTGACGGATGCAGGCCTACGCTTCGGCTATCGACACACGCTCTTCAGCATCAACGCCACCAACCTTGCCGACAAGCGCTATGTCGCCACCTGCTCCGGTGCCAGCTACTGCTACTACGGCTATGCCAGAAACGTCATCGGCACCGCCAAATACCATTTCTAATCAAGCCGCACCACAAACATCGCCGTCATTCTGAGCGAAGCTCAGAGCCTCCGTATTTGTCGTTGTATTTGCCGTTGTTTGTTCTATCCCACCCCGACTCCGTTCTAATCGGACCTGGCCATGCCTTTCGTTCAAACCTTCCTCCACCATCCACGCAAGCTCTTCCTTCGCTGGGCGCTCTTCCAGGTACATCTCTGGGCGGGCGTCCTGCTCTCGTTGTATGTCATCGTCATCGCCCTCACTGGCTCCATCCTCGTCTTCCGTAGCGAGATCGTCCGCGCTCAACTCCCATCCACCCTCACCTCTTACAACCCATCTCAGACAGCCTCCATCGCGCAGGTCATAGCAGCAGTTCAGCGCACCTACCCCGCAGCCCACATCGCCGACCTCACCCTCCCGTCGTCCATCTCCCCCGCCTTCGTCATCGCCGCACAAAACCCCGATCACCACTCCTTCTACCTTTTAGCCGATCCCACCACCGCCACCCTCTACCCACGCCACCGCACCTGGATCGACTGGACCTACGACCTCCACGTCTATCTCCTCCTCGGCACCGCTCACGGCATGCAGGTCAACGGCATCGGCGCGGCTATCCTGATGCTCCTCTGCATCACCGGCCTCGTCCTCTGGTGGCCCGGCCTCAAGCTCTGGACGCGCGGCCTCCGCATCAGCCTCCGCCACAACTGGCGTCGCATCAACTTCGACGCCCACAGCGCCATTGGCTTCTGGACTCTCCTGCTCGTCTCCTGGTGGGCCTTCTCCGGCATCTACTTCGCCTGGTACAAGCAGGTCGCCGCCGCCGTAGCCATCGTCTCGCCCATCAGAGGCATGGCCGCCCCCATCGCCCCACCCCGGCCGACATCCAACCAGCACGCCTCGCTGGAAGCCATCCTGCAAGCCATCCACCAAGCCGCCCCACAAGGCCACCTCTACTCCCTCAGCGACCCCGCCCTCACCACCCCCACCGTCTACGCCCTCGTAGACCTCCGCGCCCCCGGAGACTTCTCCCACCGCGACATCATCTCCCTCTCCACCCGCGACGCCCGCATCCTCACCGACTGGCACTACGGCCAGAACCACACCCTCGGCGACTGGGTCCTCTGGGCCATGCACCCCATCCACTTCGGCACCGTCTGGGGCACCCCCATCAAGATCCTCTGGTCGCTCTTAGGCGTCTCCCTCGCAGTCCTGACCCTCACCGGCCTGCTCATGTACTGGAACCGCTACCTCCGCCACCGCCTCTAGCTACGCCCCGCCACCTTCATTGTCTTCTCCGCCCACGCCTCATAGGTCAGCCTCCCCTTCAGCCTCTCCCAGTCCGCATCCGGGAGCACGGTAAGCTGCGGCCGCTGCAGACCCGGAAAGCCTGTCCCCAGCGCCTGCAGACCACCCTCCCGATCCTCCCGGATATACCCCTTCGAAATATCCACGTTCCCCGCGGTGATCCATTCGCTCACATGCGTCGTGGGCATCGCGGCAATCTCCGCCGCCGTCCAACTCCCGAAGCGTATCTGCTCGTTCAGCCACTCCACCGCGGGCCTCTCCACCCAGGCCGTCCTGTGGCTCATCCCGGCATCCACATGCGTCGTGAACATCGTCTTCTCCGGCCCGCCCAGCGCCACTGCCTTCGCCCGTATTTGAACAAACCAATCCGGCCCGCGATGCGGGATATCCATCACCGTATCCAGTGACCCGTTGACGACGAACATCGGCCCGCGCGCGGCGTTCAGCGCATAGAGCTTCGCCCCACGTTCATCCGGCCCGTCCCCGAGCACCCTCAACGCATGCCACGGCGGCCCCTGGCACGGCAGCGCACTCGTATCGAAGCTCTTGCCTCCATCCGCCTCATCATCAAATGTCCCACCGCCACTCAGCACCACGGCATGGATCGCCGGATCGATGGCCCCCGTGATGCCGCTCACAAACGCACCCATCGAGTAGCCCACCGTCGCAATCCTCTTGGCATCCACCTCGGGTCTGGAAGCGAGATAAGCCACCCCCTGCATCTCATCCACCTGCATCAGCCCCGCCAGCCTCTGCCCCCAGTCCTGGTGAAACTTATCCGCATCCACCCCCGCCGGAGCTGCCTGGATCTTGTCATGCGCACCCGCATGGCTCTTCCGCTCAACGTTTCTCTCACCCTCGCCGATCGGGTCATACGTCGCCACTACCGCACCCGCCTTCGCAAACATCATCCCGCTGTACATCGCGTACCAGGTGAACTTGTCGCCTCCATGCCCATTCACCACCACGATCCCCGGCAGCTTGCCCTTCACCTTCACGTCCCACCGCTCAGGCCGATACACCACCGCAGGCACCAGCATTCCGTCCGCCGTCTGGTACGTCACCCGGTCAGCCACCACACCCGGCATCACCGGAAACGTAGACCACGTCTTCGCCTCCAGCGCCGGCAGCTTGTCCGGCACATAAAGCGCCTTCCGGATCTCCAACCGCCAGACTTTGAAGTTTGCCTCAGGGCTCTCGGAAGCCCCCATAAACCCTACACATAGCGCAGCAACCAGCATCCCAACCATCAGCTTCTTCATTGAAACGACTCCTCTCCCCGCCGAATCCAGCCCCTCCCTTATACCCCGTCCGGTAAACTGTCCGCACCACTCATGAATCTTTACGCGATCGTCATCGGCCTCATCGTCATCACGCTGCTCACCGTCTCCCTCGCCCGCTTCAGCAAGGTGAAGACCAAAGCCGACTACCTCGTCGCAGGCAGATCGCTCCCCGCTTTCGTCCTCGTCTTCACGTTGCTGAGCTCATGGATCGGCTCCGGCTCGCTCCTCGCAGGCGCGGAAAACGCGTACAAGCACGGCTTTGCCGCACTCTGGCAAGCCGCCGGCGGATGGGCCGGCCTCATCCTCATCTACTTCATCGCGCCCCGCGCCCGCAAGTTCGCGCAGTTCACCATCCCGGATCTGCTGGAAGCACGCTACTCCCAGACCGCGCGCGTGCTCGGCGTCATCGCGGTACTGTTTACCTATACCGCCATCACCAGCTACCAGCTCATCGGCGGCGGCGATATCGTTCACCTCATCTTCCCCAACATCTCCGCGCGCCACGGCCAGGAGATCATCGCCGCCTTCGTCATCGTCTTCACCGCCATCGCAGGCATGAGCTCCGTCGCGTACATGGACGTCGCCATCGGCATCCTCGCCACCGTTACCCTCCTCGTCGCACTGCCCATCCTTACCAAGTCCGCTGGTGGCTGGCACCAGGTCGCCGCCGTCCTGCCCGCCTCGCACTTCCAGCTCATGGGTGACTTCTCCCTCCTGCACTGCTTCGAGCTCCTTATCCCCACCTGCCTCCTCATGCTCGGCAACCAGTCCATGTACCAGAAGTTCTTCTCCGCCAAATCAGAGAAGGACGCCACCCGGGCCGTCGTCGGCTGGTTCATCGGCATCCTCATCCTCGAGACCGTCATCGTCGCCCTCGCCGTCGTAGGCTCAGCCCTCTTCCGCACCGGAGAGGTCCATGACAACCCACGCGAGGTCCTCGCCTACACCGCCCTCCACGGCCTCCCGCACATCATCGGCGCCATCATGGTCGGAGCCATCTTCGCCAAGGTCATCTCCACCGCCAACAACTTCCTCTTCTCCCCCGCCACCAATCTCATCAACGACGTCTTCGTCCGCTACATCCGCCCCGACGCCTCCAACCGCACCATCCTTCTCGTCAGCCGCCTCATGGTCGTCTTCCTGGGTCTCTGGTCGCTGGCGCAGTCGCTGGGCACCCGCTCCGTGCTTGAGAAAGCTCTCTACGCCTACACCATCTATAGCGCAGCCCTGACCCCGGTCATCCTGGCCGCCTTCTTCTGGCGCAGGGCCACCGCCGCGGGTGCCGTCTCCAGCATCGCCGCCGGAACCGTCGTCACCGTCTTCTGGGCCTCGGACATCGTCCACACCCATCTGCCCCCGGCCCTCGCAGAGCGCGACGCCATCTTCCCCGCGCTCATCGCCTCGCTCATCTGCCTCTTCGCGGTGAGCCTCCTCACATCCAAGCCCACCGAAGCCCAGCTTGCCCCATTCCTCGAAAGCTAATCCTGTTACCACAATGGCCGACCTCTATAATCTGCCCTTGAGGTAACAGTGAAGGAATATAAGCACATCGTCATCGACAAAATGGGCGTCGGATTGGATGCCTTGCGCACCTCTCTCAATGTCTCAGGACTTGAAACCGCACACAGCCGTGGAATCCAGCTCTCCGCTGGCTCCGTAGCCCTTGAGCACCATCTGCACATCTTCCTTTGGGACGACAGCATCAAGGGAATCACCGGCTCCCTCGGCATCATCAATGCGGGCAACACCATCACCGTCAAAGTTCGCTGGGACAAGTTGATCGAGTCCGGCATCATCTTTCCCGGAACACTCAAAGGCGACACCATGCAGAACAAGCCGCCAGGCGGCCCCTCCACCAACGGCGCTTGGGCCTACAAAGGCAACATCCCCAGAAACTACCTCTACATCGACGGCGTCGACAGCCCCGCGACCCATGGCTTCTCCACCTGGCAGCTCGGCAAAGGCTGGCAGCCCTAACCCTCATCCAGCCCGGGGGCGAGACGAACACTCGCCCCCCATCCTCACCCCTGGTACTTCCAGTTCCTCTGCTTCCCTTCCCCAATCCACCCCACGGCACTCACAATCCTCGCCGCCCGGGTCTCCGCCCGCTTCGCCCCTGTAATCCATTCCAGGTACTCCCGCTTGCAACTCGGGCTGAACCCCGCCCAGACCCCGGCAGTCTTCGTCCCCTTCCCCAGCGCCTCGGAGAAATCTGAAGGCACCTCGATCTCCGCCTTAGCGGCCTTCACCACCTGTCGCCGAGCCGCGATCGGACTCGTATACTCGCCCGAATCCACAAACCCCATCGCCTGCTTCAGCCAACCCACCAGCACCTTATCCCTGGGCAGATCCTTCAACGATGTGATCTTCCCCAGCGACCCCATCCCCTCATCCTTCACCGCCCCGGCCTCCCGCAGCACCGCGCCAATCTCCGTCCCCCAGAACCCTATGCTGCAATGCTTCGTAAACCCGGAGATATTACAAAGAATCGCCCCCTTGTAAGAGAAGAACGGCCTCGACCACTTGATCTCTTCCACCACCTCAGTGGACGCCTTATGGATCAACCCGCGCAGGTGCAGCAAAATCGGAATCGCAAACGGCTTCGCCCGGTCGATATAAGCATCCACCGCAGGATTCATCACCACAGTCTTCGTTCGTCCGCTCATGCCACCAAGCCTATTTCCCTCGCCCACTCAAGGCAAGACGATTTTAGCCAAAGCACTCCGCAGCGGCGCTAGTTCTCCGTAGGCTGCTCCAGGTGGTCGATGACGATCGTGTCGACCGGCCCCTTCGTGGACTCCAGATGCAGACCAAGCTGCTCTTCCAGCGCAGTGAAGAGCGATGGGCCTGGGTCATTCGTGGTCGGGGCGTCGTCGGGAGCGTACTTGAGTGCGAAGTCGTACTTCCCCGTCAGGCCAGTCTTATCGATCACGAGGCGACTCAGGGTACCGGACAGGTTGTCGGCCAGCGCAGCCAGCGTGACCGCGTTGCCCGTGAACTGCCCCGGACCGAACATCATGCTGCCGGCACCCGCAACCCTGGACGAGCCCATCTTGACCTCAGGGTAAGCGTTAGCAGGGTCTGCCTCTTTGACCTTCAACCCACCCTTGGCGACATTCAAGTTATAGACCGGAAGCTGCTTGATGTCGTGGTGAATCTGGAGATGGAAGCGCTCGATCAGCATATTCTGCATCATGAGGTCGCGCTGAACGCGAGCCTCTTTCGGCGGCAGTTGCTTGAGCGTTGCGACCGCATCCGCGTCCATCTTGCCCTCTACATCGAAGCGCGCGTCATGATCCCATTTCGGCAGGCCGTAGATCAGATCCTCCGTCTTCAGGTTCCAGGCGGATTGGATCAGCATACCCAGCGAGACATTGGTGGCCCTGTAACCGTCGGCAGTGCTACCCCAGCTCATGCCGTTCGGGCCGCTCTTGTTCGGCTTGACGGAGACCACATCGTACGACGCAGCCGCCTGCCCCAGAGGGACCTGGGCGTGAATCGCGATAGGAGCAACAACCACCACAGCTGCGGCCATAAGGAAAGTTCGGCGAAGAGATACAAGCTTGAACAAAGAGTTCATAGTCCTTCTTTCTGCGGAGCGACCCGGCTCCTCCTCGCGCACTGACGCAAAGGAGGTTGGTTGCAAAGTGCTTCTTTCTGATCGTTTCCCCGATAGACGAATGGATTCGCACGTTGGCTCGCTGTTGAAACAATTTATTTCGCAGAACTGAAGCTCCCGCGGCAACGACCTCACATCCCTTGCCGTATCGACCAGATCACAAGCAGCAAAGGCCAATGCCTTCAACATCGTCTTGCGTCGTAAGCCCTCTTTCGATAGCTTTATGCCATCACCCCGTTCTAATCATGATCAGGCAGCCTCGTACCGCAGCTTTGCCTGTCCGTGTCCGCCCCGCTCTTGCTGTCCCCTCAATCGGCTTACTTCTTGAAAGCGAGTATCTCCCATGAATCGGTCCCTCCTCAGGCCTGCTGCCGCAATCGCCACGGCTCTGTTCCTTCTCTCTTCCGCACCCGCGCAGGAACAGGCCGGCGACAAGGTTGACCTTGATGTTCTGGCAAAGATCAAGAGCCAGGCGTACGACCACTCGCAGGTCATGGAAAACCTCTATTCCATCTCCGAGGTCTACGGCCCCCGCGTCAACAACAGCCGCAACCACCGCGCCGCAGCCGAGTGGGCTGTCACGCAGTTGAAGGCATGGGGTCTGCAGAACGTCCACCTGGAAAAGTTCGACTTCGGCTACGGATGGCAGATCAAGAAGTTTTACGCCGCCATGGAAGCACCAGCCTACGCCGCGCTGATCGGCTTCCCGCTCGCCTGGACGCCAGGCACCAACGGCCCCATCACCGCAGATGCCATGTACGCGCCCATCCACTCCAAGGACGACTTCGCCAAATACCACGGCAAGCTGAAGGGCAAGATCGTTCTCATGTTTGACCCGCCCCATCTGCTGCTCCATACCACGCAGGATGCGACGAAATCGCCCACGGACGAAGAGATCCTGGCCCGCGCCAACGCTCCGCGTGGCGGCGCTGCCCCCGCTGGGCGCGGTGCTGCACCCGGCGGCCCCACCCCCCGCGGTCGAGGCAGAGTCGACGAAGGAACATGGGAGTACACCCCGACCTCCCTCGCCCTCGCAGACGAGAAGAACCACGATCTCCGCAACGAGATCAACGCCTACCTCCATGACGAAGCCCCCGCAGTCGTCCTGACGCCCGGCTATAACGGAGACGGCGGCACCATCTTCTCCTCCTACGGCGGCTCGCAGGACCCCAAAGACCCGGTCCCCCCGCCCATCGTGGCCATCACGCCGGAGCAGTACAACCGCATCGTCCGCCTGCTGCAGCACGGCACCACGCCCAAGCTGACCTTCGACGTCGCCGTGGACTACCAGAAGGATGACCAGCGCGCCTACAACGTCATCGGCGAGATCCCCGGCACCACCAAAAAAGACGAAGTCGTCATGCTCGGCGGTCACTTCGATTCCTGGCAAGGCGGCACCGGAGCCACCGACAACGGCACAGGCTCCTCCGTCGCCATGGAGGCAGTCCGCATCCTGACCACCTTGCACCAGCCCATGGCTCGCACCGTCCGCGTAGCCCTCTGGGGCGGCGAAGAGGAGGGCGAATGGGGCTCCAAAGCCTACGTCCAGCAGCACTTTGCCCCGCGTGACACCATGAAGCAGACCCCCGACTACGCCAAGCTCGACGTCTACTTCAACGACGACGGCGGCTCCGGCAGGTTCCGCGGAGTCTCCGCCGGCGGCAGCCCGCAGATGGCCGCCATCTTCAAGTCCTGGATCGAGCCCATCAAGGACCAGCACATCGTCGCCGTCTCCAACGCCGACACCTTCCGCCCCACCCTCACACCCGGCGGCACGGACTCCAGCGCCTTCTCCTGGATCGGCCTAAACGGCATCGGCTTCCAGCAGGACGGCTTGGAATACGGCACGCGCACCCACCAGTCCAACATGGATCTCTACGACCGCGTCCAGCAGGACGATGTCATGCAGGGATCCATGATCGAAGCCTGGTTCACCTACAATGCAGCCACCCGCGCGGAGATGCTCCCGCGTATCCCAACCCCAGAGCCTCTGAAGAAGTAGCAACCGGCACGATCACACGAACGTGGTACTTTCCCGCGCCCAGGACGTATGGACGCGTGGTCCATCCGCGCTCATTCTTAGGAGAATCCGCTTCGATTGCCGTAGCGGTAGGAACCAGCTTCAGGGATCGAACGCTGCATCCAGAGTCCTGATGAAAATTCCTGTCCCTAGAATTTCTGTTCCCGCGGAGAAGAGCATTGGCACAATCGTTCAAGACCCTGGCGCTCCTCGCGCTCGCACTCTGCTTCGGCCAGGCCGCCGAAGCCCAAGCTAAATCCCCGGTCTTGTCTGCCGACGACACGGTCGCCTTCATCAATACGACCCTGCACAAATATCCAACCCTGGAGTTTGTAAAATCCGGATGCCCCGGCGATGAGCAGACCGTCTCCATCTCCGACGACCGCCGCAGCATCATCATCAGGCAGACGTCGGTGATGCCGGTGGATGGCGGAAGCTGCGATACCGTCCAGACGTTGACCGCTCCCATCTTCAGCCTGCACCTCATCGGCATCGGAAGCTGGACCAAGCAGGGGCAGCATACCTCATTCTTCATGGATTGCACGGAGCGCGTCGGCTGCTTCAGCCGCCGTTCCGGCCCACCCACGCCTCCGGCCATCGAAAGCCAATGGCGTCTGGCGATCACAGCCCCGGACGAGGTTTCGTCCCGGCTGCAGAAGGCAATTCGCCATCTCGTCGAGGCGCTTCTGGTCGAAGCAGACGACCACATCGACGCCAACGACCCCACCGCAAAACCCGCCCACTAATCCATCACACCGCCGGGTGCCCCATCCTCAGACGACAGTCTCACCGTCGGATAGGGTGGGGTATCGATTTCGGTAGAAATCGACCGCCCTCCCAATTGCCGTAACCCACGTTTCGCGGGAGCTCTTTCCCGCAGCGCACGCTTCCAGACGTGCCATAAGCTCAGTTCTCCGGACCTCGCACAACTCCGGGTGCCCCATGTCCCGAACCTGGGACGTGGGATGGACAACCTCCACCGCACAGCGAAGGGAACTCAGTCCAAATCGCCTGATCCAACCTCAACCGGGGTGCCCACTCCTTCCGGCCGCATCGGAAAGGCTAGGGTATCGCGCGCAGCCCGACCACTTTCTTCCAGGTTGCCGGAGACCCCGTTTATATGATCAAATCACAACCTCCGTGTGCGGCGTCCTAACCGACGGTTCTATCGTCGGTTAGGGTGGGCATCGTTTGCGGAAGCAAACGACCGTTCTCCTCCACGTTTCCCAAAACACCGTTAATGAGATGGTCCGCCGCTTGATCTCCACCCGGAAGGTAGGCGATTGTGTTGGCAGGTACAAGGAGGATCATCGACATGCAGATTCATTCGGTTGGCATAGATCTGGGTAAGACGACCTTTCACCTCGTAGCCCTGAGCGCAGCTGGCAAGGTGCTGTTGCGCAAGAAGTTCACTCAGAAGCAACTGATCACCTTCACCGCGAACATGCAGACCTCCTTGATCGGGATGGAGGCATGTTCAGGAGCGCACTTCCTGGGCCGGGCTTTGCGAGCGCAAGGCCACGACGTGAAGCTGATTCCAGCGCAGTTTGTAAAGCCGTTCGTGAAGTCGAATAAGAACGACTTCCTGGATGCTGAGGCGATCGCTGAAGCCGTCGACCGACAGAACATGCGCTTCGTTCCGATCAAGACCGACGATCAGCTCGACCTGCAAGCCATGCATCGTGTGCGTGACAGGCTTGTCGCTCGCCGGACGTCCGTGATCAACCAGCTGCGAGCCTTTCTGCTGGAGCGCGGCATGGTTTTCGCCAAGACTCCCATCAAGTTGAGACAAGCGATGCCAGAGATACTCGAGAACGCGGAGTCGAACCTGACGCCACGCATGCGCAACCTTGTCAGCCTGCTCTGGAGCGAGTGGAAGGATCTTCAGCAGCAGATCGTTGCGATGAACGAAGAGGTCGAGCAGATCGCTTCTTCCGACCCCGCATGCCAACGGCTGAGACAAATCCCCGGCATCGGCCCCTTGGTCGCAACCGCAATCGTCGCTGCGATCGGCAACGGAGCAGCCTTCCATAAGGGCCGAGAGTTCTCCGCATGGCTTGGACTTGTACCCCGACAGCACTCGACCGGCGGCAAGGCGAGACTCTTCGGCATCAGCAAGCGAGGTAACCGCTACCTGAGAAAGCTGCTCGTCCATGGCGCCCGATCAGCAGTTCTCATCGTCAAGCGAGACGCGTTCCCCGTTTGGGCCTTGGCTTGATGGTCTGGAACAACGAGCACCGGTGAAGGTCGTCATTACAGCCGCAGCCAACAAGCTTGCTCGTATGGCCTGGGCGGTGCTCTCAAGCGGCAATGACTACCGCCCAGCAACGGCTCCGATGCCGGCCTGAGCAGGCGCGGAAAAGACGCCTTCGGCTTGGAAGCGCAGAATCGCGCTCCCACTTTACCGCACCACGACGACGATTTAGAGTTCCCACCAAGGTCTGCACTGGACAGCTAAGACGACCGAACAGTTCCCAACGGCGTGCTCAAAACCTGCTCCCGAAAATGGTCTTCCATGACCGTGCCGTTTATCAGGTAGAGCACGCAGCGCAACTCATCATGGCCAGGAGACTAGACCCTCCACCCAAAGGCCGAATACATTTGCGCAGACCTGTCGATGTCGCCCTTCGCTTTTCCCTTGCAGTCGTGCGGCGGACCATACATTTGCGGGCGTTTGAACGCGCTGCCGTGGAACCCTATACTCCCCGTATGCTAAGAAGGCTCTCTTATTTAGCCGTAACTGCTTGTTCGCTAACTGCGATGGGACAGCAGCAACCATTCACCGGCGAGTCGCGCCCCGCACCCGTCATAGTCGATGTAAAGCCTTCGCCTTATCCTCAACTCGCGTTCGCCGCGCATGTATCGGGAGTTGTGAAACTAGACCTGGCGGTTCGCCACGATGGAACGATTCAATCTGCTGATGTGATTAGTGGCCCCGCTATGCTCAGACAGGCTGCGTTAGGTGCCGTCCAGCAAGCCCGTTTTGATTGTCATGATTGCGACGAGGCAACAACGCAAACCCATGTAACCGTGCAATACACACTGGGTGAGGTTAGACCTTGCCCAGCAGCCGAGGAGTCTTCCACCGCTTTCATCGAGAAAGCGACGTATCTGCAAGTCACTCATTCAGACGATGCGATCAGTATTACTGAGCGACCAATCGGAACATGTGATTATGCTGCGACGATCTCAAAGAATTCAGCTCGCTCAGTCAAATGCCTTTTCCTATGGCATTGTGGCTGGCGTTAGGTGACTCCTTGAAAGTCGGGTTATCGGCAACTCCAATCGCAACATACCCAAGATCAAATGAATCAGTCATTAGGGGACACAAAGACCTTTCGGCTTCCACTCCGGGTTGAGGGTGGTCGGTGGCTTCGCCACATCGTGAAGGATGAGGACGACTCCCCGGCGCTTCTCTTTTCCTGTAGCCATCAGCAGCATGGGCAACCCACCTTGGACGAGGACGGCGTTCCCTGGCCCGCGAGCCTTTGTGACACCCTCCGAGGTCTCAAGGCACGTGTCACCCGTGAGGGTATAAAAGGCTTCCATTCCCGAATGGGTGTGCAGCGGAGCAGTCATCCCCGGCGAGAAAATAGACTGCATGTAAACAGCCTCATACTTCACGCCGGTTTGAGTGGTCAGCGGTCCCAGCTTCGCAACTAGGGTTCCAGATGGCGACTTCCAGGACGACTCAGCCACCGTAAAAAGCCACACCTTGCCAAACGACTGCACGACGGTGGAGTGTACGTCCTTTGGCCGCCTCAGCCGTGGCACGATCCGGAAAGGTGTAGAGATGCCAGAAGTAGCTGCCGCCTGGGAGCTCTCCGATCTCTTCCTTCGCCGTGAAACAGGCAGGGCCGGGATCGTCGGTTTGCTCGGCGGCGGGAGCACAGGGGCGCATCGCAGCCTGGGCGAAGCAGGAACGAAAGACTCCGATCAGCAGAAGAACAAAAATCGCAAGGCGAGGAAGAGGCATCGGGGAAGCTCCGTGTTTTGGGAGCATAGCACCTTTGGAAGCTCATCCCAAACGCAATTAAAACAATAACTTACAACTATTTTTCTCAAAAACACCAGCAAAATGCTCTGTCAAGCCCCTGAGCAAGGAAAAATTCTCCTAAAAGCTACAAAATAATACACTTAGCTCTCAAAAATAGTTGGGGTCTTTACCCCTGCGGCCTTGGTAAAATAGAAGCAGAGAAAAAGTCAGGACGAAGCATTGTCGTGGCCCATCATTTTTCTCGCATCAGAGAATCTATAAACCCAATGAAGAGAAGACTTTACGGCACCCTCCACCCGTAAATCCTTTGTTGACAAGATCTTGCATCTCGGCCACACCAAAGTCCAGACCTAAGTCATTTATTTTGAATACTTTGGATCGATCGAGGGGGGAGGGGGGGGTACCCTTAGTGAAGCTGATCCGGAATCACCGCATACTGAATCAGCAGCTCGAACGGAACGATCTTCAACGTATTCTCATGCGTCGCTTCGAGCACCACCGGGCACCCCGCGCCAGCCTGCTGCACCTGCAACCAGCGTGCCGCGCAGACGCACCACTTATCCCCCGGCTTCAGCCCGGCGAACCCGTACTGCGGCATCGGCGTAGAAAGGTCGTTCCCCAGAGCCTTGGAGGCCTCCAGAAACTTGGCGTCCACCAGGCAGCAGATGGTATGGACGCCATAGTCGTCCGGCCCGGTCTCACAGCAACCCGTCCGGTAGAACCCGGTCATCGGCTCGCACCCACACACCGCCAGCGGCTGACCCAAAACGTTCTTACCCTTACCCGTCACCTTCGTATCCAGATCCGACATACGGCCCCCTGCAACCCTTAAAGCAAAAGCGCCCCAATCATAAGGATCGGAGCGCTCGGTTGAAACTACTTGCTCGACATCGCCAACTGCTGCTGATACTCCTCGAACGGCCCCTTGTGGTCCGTGATCTTGAAGTTCGTCGGCCCACCTTCGAAGTGCCAGATG
Source organism: Granulicella tundricola MP5ACTX9 (assembly GCF_000178975.2). Lineage (NCBI taxonomy): Bacteria > Pseudomonadati > Acidobacteriota > Terriglobia > Terriglobales > Acidobacteriaceae > Granulicella > Granulicella tundricola. The sequence goes on from NC_015064.1 coordinate 3,782,389, forward strand.
CGCGTCCCGGCCTCTTCGATCAGCTCCTGGTCATGCGTCACCAGGAACACGGTACCTTCGTACTTCTGGATCGCCTGATTCAGCGCGTTGATGCTTTCGAGATCAAGGTGGTTCGTCGGCTCGTCCAGCACCAGAATGTTCGGCTTCTGCAGCATGATCTTGCAGAACAGCAGCCGGGCCGCCTCGCCTCCGCTGAGCGCGTCGGTCTTCTTCAGGCCTTCCTCGCCCTTGAAGAGCATCTGCCCGAGAATGCCGCGGATGTCTTCCTTGGTCGCCGCCGGATCGAACTGGTGCAGCCAATCGCTGGCCGTCATGCCGAGCTGGATGGAGCCCTTGTGATCCTGCGCAAAGTACCCGATGGAGGTCTCATGGCCCCACTTCACCGAACCCGAGTCGATCGAGACGTCCGTCTCTTCGATTCCGGGGCCGTTGGCCAGCAGCGCCTTGAGCATGGTCGTCTTACCTTGGCCGTTGCGGCCCATCAGGATGACCTTGTCCCCCCGGTTCACGGCGGCGGAGAAGTTCTGAATGACGTGCTCGATCTTGCCGTCCTTCTGGGTATAGCTCTTGTTGACGAGCTCGCACTCCATGACGGTCTTGCCGGAGGGTCGCAGCATGTCGAACCGGATGAACGGACGCGCGATGTTGGAGCGGGCGAGCTCACTCGTAGCGAGACGCTCGACCTCCTTCTTGCGGCTGTTCACCTGGCTGGACCGGGTACCGGCCGAGAAGCGGGCGATGAAGTCGTTCAACTGCGCGATCTTCTTCTCTCGCTGCTCGTTCTGGCTCTCGATGCGGGTGCGGACGCTGGTCTTCTGCAGCACCATGTCGTCGTAGCCGCCGTTGTACGTGATGATCGTCTCGTAGTCGATGTCTGCGATGTTGGTGCAGACGGCATTGAGGAAGTGACGATCGTGCGAGATGGTGATGACGGTGCCGTCATAGCGCAGCAGGAAGTCCTGCAGCCAGTGGATGGACTCAAGGTCGAGATAGTTCGTAGGCTCGTCCAGCATTAGGGCCTGCGGGTTACCGAAGAGAGCCTGCGCAAGCAGCACCCTAACCTTCTGGCCGCCCTGCAGTTCGCTCATCTTGCGGTCATGCAACTCATCCGGGATGTCGAGACCCTGCAACAAGATGGCGGCGTTGGCTTCGGCTTCGTAGCCGTCCTCGTCGCCGACGATGCCTTCCAGCTCACCCAGCCGGGAGCCGTCCTCATCCGTCATGTCCGGCTTGTCGTAGATGATCTCGCGCTCTTCCATCGCCGCCCACAGGGCCTTGTTGCCCATGATGACGGTATCGATGACGCGGTAGGCGTCGAACTCGTACTGGTCTTGTTTCAAGACACCGAACTTGCGCGGACGGACGACAGTCCCCTTCTGCGCGTCGATCTCGCCCGTCAGAACCTTCATGAAGGTCGATTTACCCGCGCCGTTAGGCCCGGTCAGGCCGTAACGGCGGCCCGTGGTGAAGGTGACGGAGACATCCTCGAAGAGCAGCTTCGAGCCATAGCGCATTGTGACGTTGGATACGGAAATCATGATATTTCTCCTATTTTACCGTGGATTTACCTCCTCTCCCCGTGAATCCTTGCTAACTCCTTCAACCTCAGCCGGATTGCTATAATCGACACCAAAGACCCACCCGAGGAAACGATGCCGGATCCCGAAAACCAGCAGGATCCCCAGCCTCAAGAAAGAGTGAACGCAAGCGCCCTGACGGGTGCCGTTGCGCTCTTCTGCGGAGGCTTTATCCTCGTCGCCAGCCTCCTGCACCTCACGCTGCGCGACCCCCTTCACCTGCACGCGGATGTACGCAGCGAGAAGCTGGTCATGATGGAGCGCCTCCACGGCCCCGTCTCCTCCGCCGCCTTCGGCACCAGCCGCGTCCACAACGGCTTCGACCCCCGAGCCTTCGACGCCGTCCTCGGCACCCGGTCCATGAACCTCGGCATTGAAGGCGGCAGCCAGGCCGAGCAGCGCACCATGGCCCTGGAGTTCACCCGCCAGCTCAAACCCCAGCCCGGCACCCCCTGCCTCATCCTCCTCGAACTCACCGCCGGCGCTAACTTCCAGAACGAGCATCTCGTTCACCCCCGCGCGATCAACATCTACGACTGGTCCACTGCCCGCTTCATCGCCCACCTCAGCAACTCCCGGATGCCGCTCATCCAGCGCGTCGGCCGCACCGGCTTCGCCCTGGCCGCAACCGCCCTCCACTACTTCAACATCGGCATGATCAGCAACGAAGTCTTCACCCCGCCACTCGACCAGGACATCCTTGCAGACGAACTCAAGGACAACCAACGCGGCCTCAAGATCGACCCATTCTCCGCTCACGAACGGCCCGGCATCGACGAGCGATTCCGCCAGCGGCCCGCACAACCGGAGCTGACACCCGGCAACCTAACCCCCGGCAACAGCGACCTCATCGCCGACCTCATCGCCGCCAACCCAACCCGGAACCTCTCCTTCGCCTACTTCACCCTTCCCGTGACCGGCGACCTCGCCCTCGCCGAAACCTACCCCGACCACCTCACCGTCTCCGGCCGCGACGTCCCCATCCTCAACCTCGGCCGCCCTGATCTCTTCCCCGCCCTCTTCCAGACTGACATGTTCCATGACATCGGCCACCTGAGCAAGGCCGGCGCCGACGCCTTCAGCCAGACCCTGGCCCAACAGCTCAAGGCCTGGTACGCCACCCACGGCGGCCCACCCCCATGCTCCGTTTCTGCAACTAAACCAGGCCCGGAGGGCACCCCCTAAATGCTCTTCGTCGAACTCCGCTTCTTCCTCTTCTTCGCAGTTGTCCTGGCCATCTACTGGTCCCTGCGCTCGAACGACCACCGCAAATGGTTCATTCTCTTTGCCAGCTACTACTTCTACGGGTCGTGGGACTGGCGCTTCGCCGCCATGCTGCTCGCCCTCTCCGCGGCCGACTGGTTCTTCGCCCTGCGCATCTCGCAGACTGAAGCCAGACGCCCGCGCAAGCTCTACGTCATCGCCAGCCTGACAATGAACCTCTCCGTGCTGGCCTTCTTCAAGTACTTCCACTTCTTCACCGGCTCAGCGATTGCGCTGGCGGAAGCACTCAAGTTCCATCTCGACGAGCCGACACTGAAGATTATCCTGCCCGTCGGCGTGAGCTTCTTCACCTTCCAGTCGCTCAGCTACACCATCGACGTCTACCGCAATGAGATCCCCGCCGTCCCCAGCCTGCGCGACTACCTGATGTTCTCGTCGTTCTTCCCGCAGCTCGTCGCCGGCCCCATCGTTCGGCCCAAGTACTTCGTGCCGCAGATGGACGGTCTCCGCAGCATCTCGCTCACTGACGTCAAGGCGATGATGTACCTCTTCCTTCTGGGTTACATCAAGAAGGTCTGCATCGCGGACAATCTTTCGCCGTTCGTCGATCAGGTCTTCAACCACCCCGCCGCCTATAGCGCCTTCTCCTCCATCAACGCGACGTGGCTGTATACGATCCAGATCTTCTGCGACTTCTCCGGCTACTCCGATATGGCCATTGCGGTCGCCGGCCTGCTCGGGTACAAGCTTGTGCTCAACTTCGACGCGCCGTATCTCGCCGTCTCCATCCAGGACTTCTGGCGGCGCTGGCACATCTCGCTTTCAAGCTGGATTCGCGACTACATCTACATCTCGCTCGGCGGCCGCATGAAGTGGCGCATCCTCACCTATCGCAACCTGCTCATCACGATGCTCGCCGGCGGTCTCTGGCATGGCGCGGCATGGACCTTCGTGGCGTGGGGCGGTGCGCACGGCGCTTCACAGGTGATCCATCAGGAGTTCAAACGCCACTTCCCAATCACGGAACGACAACAGCCCTGGCGCAATTTGGCAGGCTGGTTCCTGACGCTCAACTTCGTTTGCCTCTGCTGGATACTCTTCCGCTCGCCCAACTTCCCCGTAGCGTGGCTCATGATCAGGCGCTACCTCTTCCCGTTCGCGGCACAAGCCTTCAGCGGGCCACAGACGATTCCTTCATAACTCGCTCTCGTCGGCCCCGTACTGCTCATCGGCCAATTACTGATGCGTCGCAGCAACTTCGGGCCGTGGTTCGCGAGTCTTCCGCTCACGCGCTTCGCGTTCGCCTATGGAGCCACCTGGGCCTTCGCCCTCTCCATGCTTCCGCTCGGCTATCGCCCCTTTATCTACTTCCAGTTTTAGCTGGGTGCTAAACTCAGCCAACCTCACATCCAGATCACAGGCCATACAAGGACGCTCGATGACCCATCTCAGCCGTGCCGCACTCGCCGCTCTGTCTCTCTCGCTCTGCACCACCTTTGCATTCGCTCAGGACAAGCCCGTCGGCAACGACATCCCGCCATCCTTTACGCCGCCCACCCGCGCACCGTACAAGCCGTTCGTGGAAGAAGCCGACTACACCCGCCGCATCGCCATGATCCCCATGCGCGACGGCACGAAGCTCTACACCGTCATCATGATTCCCAAGGGCGCGAAGAACGCACCCATCGTCCTGACGCGCACCTGCTACAATGCCGCCGCACGCGCCAGCGCTAACCGCGAGACCGCAGGCAATGCCCTCGCTACTGCAATGCCCGCAGCGCGTCCGGGGCGGGAGGCCGCTGCCAAGGCGCCATCGCCCCACCTCATCGACGAACTTGGCCTGCCGGACGAGGTCTTCGTCAAAGCCGGCTATATCCGCATCTACCAGGACGTGCGCGGCAAGTACGGTTCAGAGGGTGTGTACCTCATGACACCGCCGCCCGTCGGCCCCTATAACCCCACCGGCGCGGACGATACCACCGACGCCTACGACACCATCGACTGGCTGGTGAAGAACACGCCGGAATCAAACGGTCGCGTGGGCATGATCGGCTCGTCGTATGAGGGCTACACGGTCGTCATGGCGCTGCTGAATCCGCACCCGGCGCTCAAGGCCGCCATCCCCGAAAGCCCCATGGTCGATGGCTGGAAGGGTGACGACTGGTTCCACTACGGCGCGTTCCGTGAGCGCATGTTGGACTACTTTGTAGGCCAGACCGCCGCTCGCGGTGCCGGCCCGCGCGTCCCGCACAAGCACCACGACGACTACGCCAACTTCCTCGAAGCCGGCTCCGCAGGCGACTTCGCCCGCTCTCTCGGCGAGGATCAGCTTCCCTACTGGAAGACGGTTGAAGCCCACCCGGCTTACGACGGCTTCTGGCAGAGCCAGGCGCTCGATAAGCTCGTCTCCGCCAAACCCCTCACCGTCCCCACCATGTGGCTGCAGGGTCTCTGGGACCAGGAGGATATGTGGGGCGCAAACCACGCGTACAAGCTCTGGGAGGCCAAGGACACCCACAACGACATGAACTTCCTTGTCATGGGTCCGTGGTTCCACTCGCAGATCAACCGTGAAGGCCACACCATGGGGCCCTTCATCTGGGACGGCGACACGACCGAGTATGTCCGCGAAGACATCTTCATGCCCTTCTTCAACCAGTACCTCGTCGATGGCGCACCCAAGGCGAACACTCCTCCGGTCCTGATCTACAACACCGGCGAGAACCACTGGGACAAGCTGCAGAAATGGCCGCTAAGCTGCGACAAGAACTGCGGGGCCACCTCCAAGCCCTTGTACCTGCGTGCTGAAGGCAAGCTCTCGTACGACGCACCCACTGCGGGCGAAGCCAAGTTCTCCGAGTACGTTTCAGAGCCAGCCAACCCAGTACCCTTCCTGCCGCGCACCGGCGACACCGGCACCTGGCAGACGTGGCTGGTGCAGGATCAGCGCTTCGTGGACAACCGCCCCGATGTCCTCACCTATACCTCGGAGGTCCTTACCGCGCCAACCCGCGTCAGCGGCGTGCCTGAGGTCAACCTCTACGCCTCTACCTCCGGGACCGACAGCGACTGGATCGTCAAGCTCATCGACGTCTACCCCGACGATGCCACCGGCCCCGCTGCCATGGCAGGCTACGAGCTTCCCATCTCGCTCGATATCTTCCGAGGCCGTTATCGCAAGAGCTTCGAGCATCCAGAGGCCGCCAAGCCGAATGCACCTGAGTTGATCAAGTACGATCTGCCCAACGTCAACCACATCTTCCAGCCCGGCCACCGCATCATGGTGCAGGTCCAGTCGACGCTGTTTCCGCTCTACGACCGCAACCCCCAGACCTTCGTACCCAACATCTTCGACGCGAAGGCCGGGGACTACAAGAAGGCCACACAACACATCTACCAGACACCCGGAACCGCCAGCTTCATCAATCTGCCCATCGTCCCGTAGGATTCTCAACCAAACGCAAAAAGGTGCCGCGATCTATGATCGCGGCACCTTTTTTACTGACTTGAAGCGTTACTGACCGCGACGAGCCGGACCGGTCCGGCTGCTGCCGGGGCGTGAGTTCGGACGGCCTGCGCTGCGGCCCCCGCTGAACCCGCCGCCGGGACGGCCACTGCCGCCACCTGCGCCGCTGCGACCACGGAAGCCGTTGCCGGCTCCACGATACGGGCTTGCACCCGGTGCGGTCGCCTTGCGCTCAGCCGAGACATCGCCCGTCTTCCACGCACGTGTCTCCATATTCATCAGGTCGGACGGACCGGAGAGATCGACAGGCTTGTTGCGCTCTTCCTTCTCCAGGTTCTTGTCCGCTTCCTTCCATTCGAACTTGATCTTCAGTTCGCGCTCCATCTTGCGAGCATCCGAGCGCTCCTGCGGCATAACGAACGTCGTCGCAACGCCCTTCTTGCCTGCGCGTCCAGTACGGCCGATGCGGTGGACAAAGTCCTCCGTCGTGCCGGGCAGATCGTAGTTGACGACATGCGCGATATCCCGCACGTCGATACCGCGAGCTGCAACGTCGGTCGCAACCAGGATGCGGTGGCGGCCAGTCGAAAAGCCCTTCAAAGCCGAGGTGCGCTGGGACTGCGAGCGATCGCCGTGGATCACGTCCGCCACATGGCCCAGCTTCTCAAGCTTCTTGGAGATACGGTCCGCGCCATGCTTGGTGCGGGAGAAGACGAGGAAGGTGCCCTCATGCTCGTTCAGCATCTGGTTCAACAGGCCGAGCTTCTGATCCTGCATGACCGTAAAGACCTTCAGTTCAACCTGATCGCTGGGCTTGGAGGTGGTGCCGATCTCAATGCGAACCGGCTTCTGCACGTAGTCGCGCACGATCTCCGTGATGTTCGCGTCCAGCGTAGCCGAGTAGCACATCGTCTGACGGGTCTTGGGCAATGCGCCGACGATGCGGCGGATGGCAGGCAGGAAGCCCATATCGAGCATCCGGTCCACTTCATCCAATACCAGCATCTCGACGAAGTTCAGGTTGACCGAACGGCGGCGGAGGAAGTCTTCGAGACGGCCAGGCGTCGCAACGACGAGGCGGGGTCCGCGGCTCAACTGATCAAGCTGCGTGTTCTCGCTGAGACCACCGCAGACTAGGACGGAGTCGCTCTTGGACTGCGGATTGATCTTGGCGTACGCCTCAAGAACCTGCATCGCAAGCTCACGCGTCGGCAGCAGAATCAGCGAACGGATCGGGCCCTTCTTGCCACGGGTGGAAGGCTCAGAGTTCGCCTCCATGCGCTCGATCATGGGGATCAGGAAGCTGAGGGTCTTGCCGGTTCCGGTCGAGGCGGTCGCGAGAATGTCGCGGCCTTCGAGAGCCGGGGGAATGGCCTTCGCCTGCACGGGTGTCGGGGTGGCAAAGCCCCCGGCAGCCAGGCGGCTCTTCAGGCTGGCGGAGATGTTGAAGTCGGCAAAGTGCACGCCCTTCAGCATGGGCAGACCGGTGGTCGGGTCGATCTCGCTGTTCATCGCGGTCACGTCGACGGGAATCGCCTCATGCGAGGTGCGCGTGGGGGCTGCAGCGGCTTCGTTGTTATTGGAGAAATTCTGGTTGGAGGTGTTGCTGATGGTTTCGTTCTGGGGTTCAAGAGTTGCAGAATTCAAAGGTATTCCTTCTCGAAGTGTCGACTTCGATTCGTGCGGTTGCAAAACAGCGGGTATGTGCAGGGATCAGGCATCGGCGCGAAACTCTGCGACCATTGATTTGCCTGTTGATCAGCATTGACCTCGACTGTTTCACGAAGCGCTGCTGCTGCACGGCGAGGCACGTCCTATAACGTTGCCTTCTAGCCAGAGCGACCAGCGTGGTCTTTCTAAATCCATGTTTCCGGTAGAGGACTTAAGATTTTGCTCTACGACTCAAAACCTGCTCTACAGAAAGACAATGCGGGGAGGAGTTTCGCTTCGGTCTCTGGCCAGACCCAAACATCAGGGTCGTTCCCCGAAGCGTCCTACGCTTACGCGTACTTCCACTATACCACAGCTTTTCCTCAAGTGGCCAGGCGCTTCCCCATCCGTTCCAGCAATCCGTCCCGCACACCCGCCAGGAAGAACCTGCACTTCTTCGCCTTCCCCTCTTCCGCCACCAGGATCTTCATGAAATTTTTCGCGCCGAATTTGAACAGCTTCAGGCAAAACACCGGAAACCGTATAAGATAACGCTTTGCGATCCAGATCTTATTTCTCTCCTGGTAGTACTGCCGGATTGGGCTGTAGTTCGCCGTCTGAAACCGTAGCACCCCCAGCAGCTTGTGAAACTGCGGTTCCCCAGGCGAGTGCAGCAGCACCGCCTCTACGCACTCATCGATCACCATCCCCGCCGCCCGCAACCGCAGGCTGTACTCGTAGTCCACCCCATCGATGAACAACTCATCCACAAAGAACCCATGCCGCAGAAACGTCTCCGCCCGCAGCAGGCTTCCGGAGGTCATCGCCGCTTCCAGCCCTTCTTTGACATAGTTGGGAGGCAGCGCCGTTCCGAAGCGTTTATCGACGTATCTGGGTACCAGGAGCCCTAGACGATCTCCCCAACGGCTGTTCTCGTATCCCGCCACCAGCGTCTCGACGAACCCTTCCGTGACACAACTGTCCTGATCAAACAGCAAAACCCACTCGCGCCCCATCTCCAGCGCGCGCCGAACTCCAACATTCAGCGCCGTGGCAATCCCGAGATTGTCTCCGTTCTCAATCAGCTCAAAGCCAACGCGCCCCGCCGCCACTCGCAGCATCTCAAGCCCATCCGCAGTCGAACCGTTATCCACCACAACCAGGTGCAGCGTCTGCAGGCGCAACGACACCAGATTTTCGATCACCTGTTGATCCGGATGATAGGTCACGACAACCGCGCATCCATCCTCCAACCGCATCGATGAATTCGAGAGCCCACTCTTCATCTACACACCATCGACTGAACTACGTCCTAAACTACGATCCCCAGACCGTAGCACTCAGGGAAGTTGTAAAAGGTCTTGCCTGTCTTGCGTGCAATCTCGCTGACAGCCTGCTTTACCTGCGGAAAGGACTCAGTGTCATGAAAGATCGTGCATTTTGAGTGTTCTGCGCTCCACAACCCACACGCATAGGTGTCGGCAAATGTGTGGATGATATCCACGTGGATCAGATCATAGGTGCTCGAATCCGTCTTCACGTAGCTTTGATAATCGCTGCGGATCAATTCAATGTTGTCGTACGGACTGACATTCTCAAGCGCTTCCTGATACGTATCGCGAATGATCGTCGTATGCCGGTCACCCTGAAACGTATCGACTCCTCTGACTGACTTGAAGAAAGAAGAGAGCGCCACGGTCGAGTAGCCGAACTCAACCCCGAACTCAAGACAACGATCCGTCTTCAACTCGAACCGCCTGATGATATCGAGCAGAATGCTCTCGAGCCCTTCCCAGGCTGACTTCCGGTCCAGGTGGCGAGGGGGCATCTCGATGATAGTCGGCATATAGTCAACCACCGGAACCGCTGCCCGAAATTTGCTTTGTAGTAACGAAAGCCGATGCGCCAATTCAAATTCTTGCTTCGCCAAAAATAGCTCCTGGTAGGGCCATCCCTACATAGTTTCTATACTAACCCCGCTCGTTTCACCACGAGCTTTGACAACCGGGACCTTTCGTCTCCATTCAAGCTGGCAAACCATGCGAGCAGCAGAGTGCTCGTCCCCCACAAAGCCCACATCGGCAAACTGAGAACCGGCGGAGCATCAACCCACCACTGCTTGAAAAGCACCAGCGATGGAAGACCGATCGCGAGCGGCCGGATCATCCCGCTCAGAAAAAGCCGCATTCGCGTGACAGAGAACCGTTCGTAGGTGTACCGCATGCTCAACGCAAAATGCATCCCCACACTCACCAAAGAGCCCAGCAGTGTCCCATAAGCCACTCCAAGTGCGCCGATATGCTTCACCAGATATAAGCTGCAACCCAGGTTTACAATCGCCTCAGCGCTCGCGCCTATGATCGCAACCTTCTGCTTCTCAGTCGCCACGAGCATGCTCGAATATGGTAGGCACAGGTTGCGGATCACATTCGCCAGAACCAGAATCCGCAGGTAGCCGATCGTATGCAGCGCATATTCGCTGCCCACCCACAGTCGCAGCACCCAATATCCTGCAACCAGCAACGGCAAGCCAGCCAGGACGAGCAGCGTCGACGAGTAGCGCGTCACCTTCGACAACATAGCGCCCATCTCCTGCGCCGTACGATGAACGCTCAGAGCGGAAGCCGTCGGCATAAGCGGCCCCACGGCCGCCCCCATGATCGAAAGCATGAAGTTCGTCGGCAGCGTCGCAATCGAGTAGAACGCCGTGTGGGAAAAATCGTATCGGCCCACAATCGTCACATCCAGGCCGCTCACGCACAGCATTCCTGCCGTCCAGATCGCCAGCGAGGAGCAGTACGCAATCATATTCTTCAACACGTCTCGATCAAGGCCGCGCAGGGTCAGCCTGATGTTGTTCGCCATGCGCCTCCACGCGATGACCTGAAGCCCGCCCGTCAGGAGATTGACGCCGGCCACCGCTCCGCCCATCAACGCCAGGCTGCTATGGAAAAAGACAGCCGCAAACACGGCGCCCGTAAACAGAAAGCGATTGACCAACGAGATCGCCATCGGAACGGAGAAGCGCTGAAGCCCCATAAAGATGGCGGAACAGATCGAACACAACAGTCCTAGACTCAACGAAACGCCAACCAGCACCAGGCTGATCCGCACATCCTTATACAAAGACGACGGCATCTCGTGGAAGATATCCGGCACGCGCCAAGCCAGCACCAGCGTTAGGAGCACACCGAGCGCACTCGCGACCAGCATAATCGCCAGCCCTGCGCTTGCTCGCATGCTCGCGCCCGCAGCGTCGTTCCGAGCCTCATACTCTGCAACATACTTCGAAATGCCTGTTTGCACGCCGAAGTCCAGGTACCCCACATAGGCACTCATTTGCATCACAAGAATCCACGCGCTATAAGTCTTGATCGGCAGCTTATGGGTAAGATAAGAGGGCAGAATCAGAGCCACCGCAGTCGAGACAAACAGCCTACCCACGCTGATCAGAGAGTTCTTCGTAAACCTCGACGCAACTCCAGAATCCGGACCCGCACCTGGATTCTCTCCGGATGCTGCAGCTACGATCTCTATGTCTTCCCGAAGCCCCTTCGTCATACTTCATCTTACCCCGCTGCCTCCCCTCTGTAGCCTAGCCACACATGGTCATGTCCCTCATCAAAGCGACACGCCAGATGATGCCCTGGCCATGTGGTACTCTGCCCTTCAGGATGCGCCAGAACCGACTCGCCTTCGCAACCACCAATCTCTGATGAACTCCTCCTCGTCACCCCAAGTCCAAATACTCCTCGCCACTTATAACGGCGCCCGCTTCCTCCGCGAGCAGATCGACTCCATTCTCACCCAGACCTACCCCTGCCTCACCATCCTTTCCCGTGACGACGGCTCAACTGACGGCACACTGGCCATCCTGAACGACTACGCCGCCCTCCACCCCACTCGATTCCATATCCTCCCGCAATCCCCCCCCACCGGTAGCGCCAAACTCAACTTCGCCGCTCTCATTGCAGCCTCCACCGCCAGCCACGTCTCCTGCGCCGACCAGGACGACGTCTGGGTCTCGACCAAGATCGCCGACAGCATGGAGGTCATGCAGCGGCTCGAGCAGCGCCACCGACATGGCACGCCGCTCCTTGTCTTCACGGATGTCGCCGTTGTAGATGAGCAACTGCGGCCGCTTCAACCCTCTCTCTGGCGCTATCAGCACATCCAGCCTAATAAGATCTTTAACTTCCGCCGTCTCCTCACCCAGAACGTCGTCACCGGCTCGACCGCGCTCTTCAACCGGCCCCTTGCGGACCTTGCCGCCCGCATGACCGCCAAGGCTTACATGCACGACTGGTGGCTTGCCCTGCTGGCTTCTGCCTTCGGGTCCGCCGATTTCCTCACGCAACAGACCGTACTCTACCGTCAGCATGCTTCAAACGTCCTGGGCGCGGCCGGCCATGGCTCCCACTCCGGCCTCCCCAAATGGCGTCAGCATGCCAAGCGCAGAGAACAGTGGGAGAACAGTGAGCATCAAGCGTCAGCCATGCTGGAAGCCTATCGCGACGAACTGCCACAAAAGATCCGCAGAATGCTGGAGGCCTATGTCCGCTGCGAGACCTCGCCCAACCGCTTCGTCCGTGTCCTGACCTTGATCAGCCACGGCTTCCTGCTGCAGGATCTTCGCCCCAACCTGGCAATCCTGCTCTACCTCTGGGACATGGACTTCGCTAAAAACCACACCCCTGCTGAATGAGCCGGCTAAATGTGGCAGCTCACCATGCCGCGCTTCTCCAGATACCGCTGGTGATACTCCTCAGCCTTCCAGAACATCGGAGCCTCCTCGACCGTCGTCACGATCGGCTTTCGGTAGCTTCCTGAAGCACTTAGCTCTGCAATCTTCGCCTTCGCCGCAGCCATCTGCTCGTCGTTGTTCGCAAACACCACACTCCGGTACTGCTTGCCCCAGTCCGGACCCTGCCGGTTAAGTTGCGTCGGATCGTGCAGAGCGAAAAATGCATCAAGCAAGGCTTCATAGCTCAGCCGTGAGGGGTCGAACGTCACCTCCACCACCTCCGCATGTCCTGTTTTATCAGTACAGACTTCCTTGTAAGTCGGATGTTCCAGCCCGCCACCCGCGTACCCTACAGCCGTATCCAGAACTCCTGCCAACTCGTTGAATCGCGCTTCCGCGCCCCAAAAACACCCTGCTCCAAATGTTGCCTTTTCAATTGCCACGGGCCGTTGCTCCTTTGCACTCCCTTGGATGCGTGAGCGTTCAAAAGGTCCTCACTCCAATATGAAAAACTGGATTATTTTGCCCCCCTCAGATCACCTCCGTCAAGCCCGCCAGCGACATTGACTTCCCTGGTGCGGCAGGTGACTCACACCCGCCCGTGCGCCTCTTCCCGCTACGCAGCAATCCTTTCCACAACCTTCGTTGAAGAGGAATGATGGCCGGCGGCGTATGTGAAATCAGCGGCACGTTTTCGGTCAATTTCGCTTGATGAATCTTCTGCCGTCGACAAAGCTTGGAGGACTTCATCTCAAACCTCGAGGAGCCTCTTTGGAAAACCAACTGACTCGCCGTACCTTCGGCACCCTGGCTGGAGCAGCACTTGCTCTCAGCTCGATCCCTCGCGCTCTGGCTGCCGTAGGACGTTCTCATGTCGAGAGCGCAACCGCCGACACAGGTGATCTAACGTCTTTGACTCTGGCTGAGGCCGCAGCCAAGCTGAAAGCTCGTCAAATAAGTTCAACCGAACTTACAGAGGCCTCCCTCGCTCGAATCAACATTTACGATGCAAAGCTCGACGCCTTCATTACGGTGATGAAGGAGAAGGCGCTTGCCGCGGCCGCGCAGGCGGACACGGAGATCCGTGCCGGGATGTACCGTGGTCCATTGCACGGAATCCCAATCGCCGCGAAGGACAATATAGACACGGCTGGAACACGCACGACTGGGGCGAGCCAACTCTTTGAAGACCGTGTGCCAACAGAAGATGCACCCGTCATCGCCAGATTACACGCCGCCGGTGCCGTCCTCGTCGGGAAGACGAACCTTCATGAGTTTGCGATGGGCGGGGGTGAGACCTCGTACTGGGGGCCGGCGAGAAATCCCTGGAACCTGTTACACAACACGGGCGGATCTTCAGCAGGCTCCGGCGCGGCGATCGCAGCGGATCTCTGTTACGCCGCTCTCGGCACGGATACTGCGGGATCGGTCAGAATGCCCGCGTCCTACTGCGGTGTGGTTGGCCTCAAGCCCACCTATGGCCTAGTCCCCATCCGCGGCTTTATTCCGCTCACCGTCTCACTCGATCACTGCGGTCCGCTGACGCGCACCGTAGAAGATACGGCAATTATGCTCAACGTGATGGCAGGCTATGACAAGCTGGACACGACCAGCGTGGAACATGCGAAGGAAGATTATGTCAGCGGGATGAAGCAGCCTGTGAGGGGCTTTCGCCTCGGGCTTCCGGTCGGACACTTCGATACCCTGCAACCTGACGTACGCAAAGCCGTCATGGAAGCGATCGCTTTGCTCACTAAGATGACTGCCGGGGCCAAAGAAGTCAGCCTTCCGCCTCCAGGCAATGCATCCACTGTGGGCGCACTCGGCGAGACCTACGCATGGCATGACCCATATTTCAAGAATCAATCCGCCAAATATATGGTGCAGGAACGTCGACGTCTGGAGATGGCCCAGACGAATCACGTGTGGTCTGTCGACTACATTCATGCGCTCTGGGAGCTGCAGATGCTTCGGCGTACGATCGACGACGCCTTCACAGACGTAGATCTGGTCGTGCTTCCGACCATGCGGGTCGTGGCACCAACCATCCAGGAGCTTCAGAAGCGTGGCGCTGAAACCAAGCCACTCGATCCTTGGATTGCATCCGACTGTGGCTACTTCAATGCCTATGGTCTGCCGGCAATCTCGGTTCCCTGCGGCTTCAGCCAGAGCGGCCTGCCCATCGGACTTATGATTGCGGGGCCGCACTTTGCTGAGAGCAAGGTGCTGGCATTGGCTCACGCGTATGAGCAGGCCACAGACTGGCATAAGCGCAAGCCCCCGTTGACTCCTGAAACCGTTGTCCCAGAGATACCCGCGCCTACTGCCTGACAATCGATCCTTTCTCCAGCTATAGCCGCGAAGTGTGACTAATCTCACACGTCGCGGCTTTTTCATTGAGTGAAACCGGAGCACCAAACAAAAAATGGGATGCCAGCCTAAGCTGACATCCCGCGGGGAGTGAGACCGACTACCCCAAACTAAAAGGCATAGCGGAGTGAGATTTGCTGCACCCGTGGCTGCGTCAACGTATGGGTGTAAGCACCCAGGTTGCCGCTGCCTACCGTATTCTTCAACGAGGTGACCGTGTTCGTATCAAAGCGAACGCTGTTCGATACATTGAAGACCTCCCAGTCAAACTTCAGGCTCTGCGAATCAGTCAGCTTCCACGTCTTCATCAACCCGCTGTCGACGCCGAAGTAGCCATCGCCGCGGAAGCTGTTGCGCGCACCGACTTCTCCTGGAAGCGGATAACGGAGAGGGCTCGGGTTGCTCGCCAGGCCGGTGATGCCGGCGACCAGGCCCGTCGGGTTGGGGAACGCATTGGGAACTCCATTGATCCGTGATTTATGGGGTGCAAGGTTGCCCAGAGGCTTGGTAGGAATGACATAGGCTGTCTTGGGCCATGCCGTCATCCAGCCGCCTGAGATAGTGAGCGTGAAGGGCAGACCGCTGGTCCAACGGCCCAGTCCATTCAACTGCCAACCGCCGATGATCGAGTTAACCCAGCCACTGGGATGGTTGACGAACGCTCCGCCACGGCCGAAGGGGAGTTTATAAACCGCGTCGGTCGTGATGATGTGAGTCGTATCGAAGTCGGCCACACTGCGATTCAGACGCGGCTTGAAGGAGTTGATCAGAACGCCCGTCGAAGCATCGGCTGTCGTACCGATCGAAGTACAGCTTGTGCAGGTACGCTCTGCATCGGAGCCGATGTCGATCGCCTTGGAGAGGGTATAGCTGAAGTCCATCTGCAAACCGTGCTGCATAGGATGGCGCACGATCAACTGGCCGGCGCTGTAGCTGCTGGTCCCGATGGTGCTATCGGCATACATCGAGCTGAAAGCACCCGTGTAGTAACGGAAGAGCTGACCACCGCAACCTGGGGAACACAACGTGTCCATCAGGTTGAGATCGTCCGTGGCGTTGAGCGGCTGAGCCTTGTATTGGTTATAGATGTTCTGGGTAGACGTGTTGCCGGCCTGACAGACTGTCTTGGGGCAAGGGATGCTGGCCTGCGGCGAGCCTGCAGCACCCGCTGCGTCCGGGAACAAATTCTCCCAGTATGGAATCTTCTGGACGGCACCGGTCGCCACGCCGGAGTACGCCTGCGTCTCTAGAAGCGATGCGGCGGTGAAGTAGTCCATTCCCGACTGAGGATCAACCAGGTCGAGCGGCATCGCATGATCTTGCTGCACGATGAGGTGCCGTCCGAAGCGGCCTACGTACGCGGCCTCCACCGTGAAGTTGCTGGGCAGTTGACGCTGAACGTCCAGGTTCATGGTCATGGCATATGGCGTCGAGATGTGGTCGTCCATCAACCAGCCACCGGCCTGCCCATTGGCGGGCGGCGCATAGGGATACTTCAGCGTAGCCGAGGGCGTGGGCAGATAAGAGGTGGGCAGGATTGCCGTCGAGTATGTGGGGAGGGCGGTGATGCTGGTAAAGCGAGGTGCGGTATCAGGGCTGAAGTAACCCGCCGGCGTGGATTCCTTTCCACCCAAACCATAAGACCCAAGCTCGGAGTAGTTGCGAACCATACCTTCGCCGAAGTGATCGAAGTACAGCCCGAAGCCACTGCGGACTGAGGTCTTTGAGTCAAGCGCGTACGCAAAACCGAGACGCGGGGAGAAGTTCTTCCAGCTCATGGGATAAAACGACTTTGCGTTATTGGCCTGGCCGGAGGGGGCGAAGGTAAAGTTTGGCTGATCGACGATACCCTTTGCCGCCTGTGCGACGCGAGTGTCAAAGAAGTCATGCAGGCTGACGGTAGGCGACACCTGCTGACCGTTCTCTTCATATGGTGTCTGGAGGATGGTGTGGCGGAGACCATACGTCAAAGTGAACTTTGAGGTGATCCGCCATTGATCCTGAAAGTACCACTCAAACTCGTTGGCTTTGAAGTGCCGTGGAACAAGCGCACCGTTCGGAAGCAAGGTAGAAGTACCGTCTCCGTTGTAGTGATACTGATACGCGATGGACTCTGAGGCGACTACGCCTGCCGTACCCATGGCCAAACTGCTATATGCGGAGCCGAACGAAGTCTGCACAGCGCCGAAGCCTGCGGCGATTCCTTCTGGCGAGCTGGGATCAAGCGTCTGACCGGTGTTTGAGATGGCGTCGAACGTCTCTCCCGAGCTTGAGGTCGCTGAACTGTACGAGGCATTATCGGTCAGCAGGCTGTCCTTGATGAGGCGAAAGTTTGCGCCGAACTGGAAGTTATGCGAATGATGGGTCCAAGTGAGGTCGTCAATGGCGTTATAGACCGGCACCGTAATGATCTGCGTGCGTGCCGTGGAGTAAGGCAGACCGATGGCAGTAGGCGTGGTGTAAGCCGTCTTGCCCGGCCCCTGGTCGGAGTAGCTCTGCCGCGTGTAGCCGAAGCGCACATTGTTGATGAGACTATTGTTGATGACCCAGGTCTCACCCAGTCCGAAGCCCTTGGTGCTGTCGCTGTGAATGTCAGAGGGCGCCTGCGGTGCCGTAGAGAAAAAACCAGCCGCGCCCGATGTAGGGAACAGAGCCGGAGAGAGCGTTCTGTCCGCCTGCATGTTGCCGCGCACAAACATGCGGTGCTTGTCGTTGAGAACATAGTCCAGTTTGAGAATGCCGGTGTTCAAGATGGTGGGGTTCGGTGCGGACCAGGTGAAGCCACTGGTGTTGTAGCCGTCACCGCCCGAGGCATTGGGCAATGGGAACTGCTTCGCCAAGGCGAGGATGTTCGGATCTTCGCCATGTCCCCACGGACAACTCGTCGTGCAGTTGGGGTCCAATTGAGCAAATTGCGAAGGTGTTAGTTGAGCCAGATACGTACCCGTTCCAACCTGGCCGACTACATTAGTAGCGTTGGCGTTGGCTGTAGTGTACTGCAGGACTCCGTTTCGATAGGCCGCTGTGGGAACGGTGCCAGTAACCTGTTGATTTTCCGCTGTGCGCTGGCTTTCATAGTTGCCGAAGAAGAAGAGCCTGTTCTTGAGCACGGGGCCACCGACAGCCGCTCCAAAAGTATTGCGGATCAGCTTTCCGGTTCTGTTCGGAATGCCCTCCAGGAACTGTGACTGTTTATTGAACCAGTCGTTCGCAGCCATATCCGTGTTTCGGTTGTACTCGTAGAGGCTACCGATGAAACGATTGCTTCCGGTCTTGGTTACGACATTGACTTGAGCCCCGGACGTCCTGCCGGACTCCGCATTATCACCCGTCGTGACGACTCGAAACTCGTCCACGGAGTCCAGCGTTGATCGAAGCACGCCGTTGAACGCCAACCCAGTCACCTGATCGTTATTGTCCAATCCATCCAGGGTCACATTGCCCTGGTCGGAGCGAGCGCCCGATACAACACCGCTGCGGCTGTCTTCATTGGCTTGTGTAAGGTTGTGACCAAGGTAAAGCACACCCGGCTGAAGACTGAGCAGATCGGGAACATTTCTACCTTCCATCGGAAGCGCCGCAACTGTTTCGCTGTCCACGGCGTTACCGATCGTCGCATCCGTTGTGTTCAACATTGCCTCGGTAGCCTGGACTTCGACCACCGTGGAGTTGGAGACAGTCAGCGCAAAATTAACCGTTGCGGGCTGTGCCACCAGGAGTTGAACGACCTTCGCCTGCTTACCCATTCCTGGGCTTTCCACTTCAATCGTGTACTCGCCGGGCACCAGTTGCACAAAGGAATACTCACCCTTGCTGTCGCTGACGATGTCCTTGTGAACGACCGCGGTCTTATCGCGCAGATCCACGGCCGCCCCAGGAATTATCGCGCCAGTAGCATCCGTGACGATACCTCGCACGGACGTCGTCGTCTGTTGGCTGAGAAGTCCCTGCACAAAACAAAAAAGGAACATCGAGAGAAGAACGGCATAAGTGCGCTGTTTATGGACCATTGTCGGAATCTCCGAAACTAAGCTTGGGATGTACAGCCACTTCAAACGCATGCAGTTAGCCAAAGTGATACAGCTTCTCTTACTTCGTCGAGCGAATCGCATCGCCAACGAGACGAAAGTGAAAGCAGATCTGAAACGACCGGCGTTGAAACTCAGTGGGGGGTATGAAGTGGAACGATCATGGCACGCGGGCAGAGAGCCTGAAAGCGAAAAGGTGCGAAATCCTTCTGGCGCAGACGCGTGCCACCCGGACACGAAGCCACCCTCCTGGTTTCGTGCTATTTCGCTTGCGCCCACCACGGAGGGCTTCTATGTTGAGCTTGCAATCTCAGCACTCACTCCAGATCGACAGTCCAAACTCCAAGCAGCCTGAGGTACGACACGATGAAGTCGCTGACACGGCGAGAGTTTTCCTGGGGAGCCGCCACCGCACTCTTTGCAACGCAAGCTTTTCTCAACTCCCCACGCGCACATGCATCCGATCCCGCTGAAACTGACTTGACCAAGCTGACCCTGGCAGAAGCCAGCGCCAGAATCCACGCAGGGACCGTGACCTCCACGCAACTCACCAAGGCATGCCTCGATCGCATCGCCATCTACGACCCAAAGCTGGATGCCTTTATCACGGTCATGCGGGACAAGGCACTCGCACAGGCCGCAATACTTGACGCAGAGCAGAAGGCTGGCAAACTGCGCGGGCCTCTGCACGGTATCCCGGTCGCACTCAAGGACAATATCGACACCGCCGGCACACGTACTACGGCCGCCAGCGGAGTCTTCCAGGATCGTGTTCCTGCTGAAGATGCGCCTGTTACGACGCGCCTCAAGGCTGCGGGCGCAGTCATCATCGGCAAGACCAATCTCCATGAGTTTGCCATGGGCGCTGGCGAAGCGTCCTTCTTCGGCGCCGCGCGAAACCCCTGGGCGCTCGATCACAACACCGGCGGCTCCTCCTCCGGCTCCGGCGCGGCCATGTCCGCCGATCTCTGCTACGGGTCATTGGGGACAGACACTGCCGGCTCCATCCGCAACCCTGGTGCCTTCTGCGGAGTGGTCGGGATCAAGCCGACCTACGGTCTCGTTCCCATCAGAGGCATCGCCCCACTTTGTGTTTCGCTCGATCACTGCGGTCCCATCACGCGCACGGTCGAAGACGCTGCCATGATGCTGAATGTGCTCGCAGGCTACGATCACCTCGATATCACCAGTGTCGAACACGCCAAGGAAGATTATGTCGCAGGCATGAAGCAGCCCATCAAAGGCCTGCGGCTGGGGATTCCCATCGGTGCCTTTGACGGCGTCGATCCCCAGGTTGGCCAACTGGTGCACACTGCCATTGAACTGCTTGCGACCCTGACCAGAGGCGTGAAGGAGGTCAGCCTTCCATCGACCAATGATGTGGCTTATCAGAACTTCGCCAGCATGGGTGAGACCTTCGCCTACCATGAACAGTTCTTCAAGCTACAAAGTAACCGCTATCAACCTGTCGATCGCCGGCGCCTGGAGGCCGAGGAAGCCACCCATCCGCGAGCCGAAGACTACATCCGTCTTCGCTGGGAGTTGGAGACGCTTCGCAGGACGATTGACGATGCCTTCACCGACTTCGATCTCGTCTTGATGCCCACGCAAAAGGTTACTGCGCCCGTCCTTGACGATATGCTTCGCCGCAATCTCCAGCCAACAACAACCCCCTTAACCTCGTCGAGCACTGCTGGCGGAGGATCAAGCGTTGGAGCCTATAACGCCTACGGAATCCCGTCACTAACGGTTCCTTGCGGCTTCAGTAAGGAAGGTTTGCCAGTGGGCCTGATGATTTGTGGGCCACACTTTTCGGAGTCCAAGGTTTTGGCCCTGGCTCATGCGTACGAGCAGGCGACCGCCTGGCACACGATGAAACCGCCCATCACGCCGGACACCGTCGTGCCGCCCTTGATCACTCACCTGTAACAACCGGCTGGATAAGCGTTGCCTCATTTACTTTTGACCTATCCCGTTTTGATTTGAAAAGGAGAAACACAGGATGACCAAGCTGACGCGTCGTGGGTTCAACTTCATGTGTGGTACTGCACTGGTCGCAGAGACGTTCTCAGCAGCGTGGCCCAGAATCAGCATGGCCGCCATGGCCAATACACCGGACCCGGATAAGCTCACGGCAATGACATTGACCGAGGTCTCCGGCATGATCCACATGAAGACCATCACCTCCACGGAGTTGGTGAAGGCGCTGCTGGATCGCATCAACCTGCTCAATCCGAAGCTGAATTGCTATATCACCGTCATGGGTAAGGAAGCTCTGGCGCAGGCCGCGACGCTTGACGCAGAGCAGAAGGCCGGCAAGTTCCGCGGTCCCCTTCACGGCATTCCCATCTCTCTTAAAGACAATATCGATACTGCCGGCACCAGGACGACTGCGGCCAGCCCTATGTTCAAAGACCGCGTCCCCACTGAAGATGCGGAGATCGTCCGCAAGCTCAAGCTTGCCGGAGCGATCATCCTGGGCAAGCTCAACCTGCACGAGTTTGCGCTGGGCTGTACCGGCGATATCTCCTACTTTGGCCCCTCTCGCAATCCCTGGAATCTCGCATATGTAACCGGCGGCTCATCGGCTGGATCAGGCGCGGCAGTCTCGGCCACGCTGGCCTATGGGGCATTGGGCACCGACACCGGCGGCAGCATTCGCTGTCCGTCTGCATGGTGCGGCATCGTAGGGCTTAAGCCGACGATCGGTCTGGTTTCGATTCGCGGCATCATTCCCTGCTCTGCGGATCTCGATCACTGTGGCCCCATGGCTCGAACGGTGGAAGACGTCGCCCTCATGCTCACGCAGATGGCCGGCTACGACAGTCTGGACATCTTCAGCGTGCCCAGCACACCGGCCGACTACGTCAAAGAGATGACGCAACCCGTGAAGGGCTTCCGGCTCGGAACACCGCAGTCGTTCTACGATCATGTGGAACCAGAGATCGAGAAGGCCATCAAAGCCGCACTCGAAGTCCTGACCAGCCTCACTGCGGGCGTCACCTCCAGCGCACCCCTCTGGTCTGAGCTTCCCGGCGGAGCACCTGGAGACTCCGAGTTCTACCATCATGACCTCATCGAGCGTTACGGCTTGAACTATATGCTGCCCACGCGCACACGCTTCGAACGCATGGAAAACCCCACACCGGGTGCCAAGGTCGCCACAGCGGCCGACGACGCACGAGCCCACCAGAAGCTACTCACGACCCGTCGTATGATCGACGCGTCCTTCAAGGACTTTGACCTCGTCGTCGTCCCCACGACACGGAATCTGGCTCCCACCATCAATGATTCACTAGCCAATGAAACAAAACTCTCAAAGGCTCCTGCATCCTCCGGCTCAAGGCTTGAAGGGGTCAACGGCAAAGTCTACGACTGGTTCGCTCCAGGAGGCGGCTGCACCAACACCGCACCCTTTGACGCATACGGCATCCCCGCCATCTCCTTGCCCTGTGGCTTCACGGAAAGCGGTATGCCCATTGGCTTGATGATTGCAGGCCCGCACTTCACGGAAGGAAAGGTCCTGGCGCTCGCTTATGCCTATCAACAGGCCACGCAGTGGCATAAGAAACTGCCGTTCCTCAACGCATCCACCGTCGTTCCGCCCATCATCGAGTCTGGAAGCTCAGAGGCCAAGATCATGCCGGAAGCTAAGCCCGGTGTAGACGCGAAGTAGGCTCGACAAGAAGGCAGATCGGATCAACCCGGTCTGCCTTCTAAGAGGACGTTTGCAGATCAGCCTCAAATCTCGCATCGTAGTCCACCGGCTCCGGCGGCGAAAAGTTAGCCTGCACGTACCAGACCGCTGCCACACTTCCCAGCAGTCCAAAGGCGCCAAGCAACTGCGTGAACGATCGCTGTTCATGCGCAAAGACAATCCCCACGACCATAGCCACGATCGGATGCGCATAGGTCGTCGTGGAAGCCAGCGTCGCTTTGTCATGCTTCAGCAGCCACTGGAAAGAAGTAAACGCAATGATTGATCCGCAGAACACCAGATAGGCCATCCCGGTCAATAATCGATAGCTGAAGAATTGAGAAACGGGCGGCAAGCGCTTCAATTCGCCGAGCGCCCCAGAGAACATAAACAGCGTCAGCCCTGCGAAGATCAACTGAAACCCGGCAGTCTGCAAAAAAGAAGGTGGCATCTCAAGCCGTTTGATCAGCAGCACTCCACCGGCTGAGGTGACCGCCCCCAACAAGACCGCCAGGATTGCCAGCAAGGACCACATCTTTCCCTGATGAAAGCTTGCACCACAGAGCAGTGGCATTCCTGCCAACCCCAGGAGCAATGGCAGCAACATTTTCTTACTAAGACGCTCGGTGCGAAGCAATAAGCACTCACCCAGGTAGGTCCAGAGAAAGGTCGTTGCTGTCAGCACCGCAACCAGCCATGAGGTCAGACGCGTCTCCGCCCAGAACACGACCGAGTAACCCAGACTAAATGTAATCACCCCGGTCATCAGGCAGTTCATGATCTGGCGGCGCGTGGGACGCGCCTCCTTCCTCACATAGAAGCTGAGGAATAGAAGAATCGGCCCACTGATCGCATATCGCATCGCTGCAGCAAAGAACGGCGGAACAATGTGAACCACGTTGCGAATCGCCAGGAACGACCCACCCCAAAACAAGTAGACCGCTGCGTAGGCTGCAACTTTTCTCGGCGGCATATTGATCTTCATGGCGTCTCCCATTGCATCGGGCTGGTGAGTGACTTACATGATCTGAGTCTGGATCGTCGCCAATTCCTGAAAAGCCGGCAGCGTCCGAAGGTGCTCGAATCTCGGATCGTAGTTCATGTGAATCGTCTTCATGTCTCGCTGCCGGCATGCAGTGTAGAGCTGCTCAATCGCCTGCCCTTCCTGCTTCAACGCTGCGTGGACCGCCGACACTTCATAGGATGGGAAGAAGTCTCCCGTGACCTCTGTCCGCAGAAGATCGAGCATGGAATTCGCAGCCTGCACATCCCCGCGGCCCGCCTGCACATAAGCCATCAAAGCCAGGCTCGATGGAGAGCGGCCTGAGATCTCGACCGCGGTCTGGCACTCGGTCAGAGCCCCATCCCAGTCGCCGGAGACCGCCAGAATCCGCGTCAGCAGGGCGTGCGCCGTGGCAAAATCCGGCCGCACCATCAGGTACTTCTTCGCGGAGTTCAGGGCATTGGCATAGTCCCCGGCATAGAGATATGCCTGTGCAATCTGGCTGTGCGAGGCAGGAATCTCCGGATCCAACCGCAGGGCATGCATCGCCAGGCTCAACGCCTCTTCATGTCGCCCTTGGCAACCCACCAGGCTGGAATAGAGCTGGATCATCCTCGCATCCATCACTCCCGCTTCAACCGACGCTCTACACTCCTGTTCTGCGCGCGCCCAGTCCCAGGTACAGTTTGTCAGCACATTGACCAATGCGGTGCGGACCGGCAGCGAATCTTTATTCAGCTTCACCGCCTTCTGCACAGCCTCATAGGCCTTCAACGCCGCGTCGCGTGGCGGAATCAGATCGTTGAACGAGACAGAGACATAGGCATTCGCCAATCCCGCATAAGCCTCCGCACAGTTGGGGTTAAGCGCAACGGCATCCTCAAAGTAAGTCAGCGCCTTCGGCAACGTCGTCCGGCTACGTTGGTTCCAATAGTGAACGCCCAGGTTATAAGCACTGAGCGACAGAGAGTCTTTATCCGCCGCAGGCTGAGTTGCCGCGCCGCGCCGCCGGCCTGCATGCTCCCGAACAGCATCCGCCAGGGCCGTGACCGGAAACCACGTCAGCGTGGAACTCCTGGCCGTACTCTCTCGGTCAAGCCGATGAGACCATATCGATTTCAGATCTTCGCCATCCAGCATCTGCATGAAGATGCGCGTCGCAGTCCCTGTATAACGCAACGTAACGCGCAGCAGTAAGCTTGCTTCAAACTCTCGCGCCACCGTCTTCAGAAGACTAAAGCTGCCTGTCCCTGGCGAAGGAAGTGAGCGCGCGGAGACGATCACTGGGCCAAGATTCGATTGAGCCAGCACCACCGTGATCTCGTCACGCAGCTCATCCGCAAAGGCCGCCATCGCCTGGCGAATCTGGTTACGCTCCCCTGCGTTGTGAATTACTTCAAACGGCAGAGGAAGGATACGAAGGACATTGGCAGGCAACGACAATGGAGCCAGCGTCTCCACCGCCGATTCCCGATCAGCCTTCTTCGTCGCCTGAGATTCCTCATTTGACGCGGAGCGTCCCACCCACCACTGCTCCAGCTCTCGTCGAAACGCATACACGCTGCCCAGCTTGGTGTGCTGCTGCCGGCGGATCGGCAGGCCCTCGCGCTTCTCCCATAACTGAACGGTCCTTACCTCGCGCCGAAAAAACTCGGCTATCTCCTTCCAGGAGTCGAGGCGTTCATTACGCCAACCTGCTTCAAATAGCGGCCAAGATCATCTGACGAGATATGCGGCATCGTAACGCCTCTCATGCAGCTTCGCTGGTTCCTACGGCGTCGGCGAGAAATTCGCCGGCAACTGATGAACGGCGAAACCTGGTGTATTGGTGAGTTACTGGATGCTTAAACCTTATCGAAAGCTTTGTCTACCGTCAAGAGGCGAACTTATTTCAACAGCGAAATGAATCGATGGATAGGCTTAGCGTAGGCGCACACGGTCCCGGTTTTGGAGCTACTCCCCCAAACCGGGCCACCCCCAAAGCCCCTAAGCCGCTTGTTGAGCGTGAAGAGCTTTACCCAAGCTCAGCATCACTTACTTCGGCCGCGGCACCCTGCGCTTGCGGATCAACCAGAAGATAGCCGCTGCCACGTTTCGTCAGCAGCCTGCGGGGGTGGGAAGGGTCCGCCTCAATCTTCTCTCGGAGCCGCCAGATGTATACGTCGACCACCCTGCGTTCCTCAATCTCCGCGCGCGGGAACCAGATATTTTCAAGCAGCTCATCCCGGCTCAGAACATGGCCCGCCTGGTCCATCAGGTAGGCAAGAAGATGAAACTCCGTCGGGCTGAGCCTCTTACGCTTTTCACCCAGAGAGACTTCCATGCCTTCACGGTAGAGCAGCAGGTCGCCCAGGGCATGTACCTCCTCTTCTTCGGCAGCCATGCACACGGAGGACCGGAGTACGGCGTCAATCCTGGCGATGAGTTCGCGAGTCGAGATAGGCTTTTCCAGGAAGTCGTCCGCACCTGCCTCCAGTGCGTCCACCTTATCGTCCAGGTCAGAGTGAGACGTAAGGATGACCTTGCGAATGAAACGCGCTGCCCGCAGTTCACCCAGACGGCAGAGCGCCTCCTCGACAGGCCCCTTCCAGACCTCCACATCGAAAAGGATGAGGGAAGGCTTATCGTCGATCGCGTGCTGGAGCAGAGAGAGGCAGCCTTCGATCAACGTCGTATCGTAGGCCCCCGTCTTACAAGCCTCACGGACCGAAATCGACGGGCCGCCACGCCCATGCACAATCAGGACTCGCTTATGAATGGGTCGACCCTCCTGCCGACACCGGCCACATGAAGGCAACTACGGTAGGGAGTTTCAGTGACTTCGTCATGGTTCTCCAACGCCGTACGACAACTTCGATTGAATGAACGATGCGCAGTACCCCGTCTTGGAGGCTGGTGCATATGTTCGAACGGCTTGTACAGCAATCGAATCGTACGTGAATGCCACATGTGCCTAGCCTTCACTGTGAAGAATTCATGAATTTGTCAGAATTGCAGTTTCCCGCCAAAGACGTTCCGCGCCCCGGTCTAAACCGGGATTTCGATCTGACATAGGGCACCCTGCGCTTCAGTCGGATCGAAGTAGATCGCTCCTGAGTTCGCCTCAATGGCGAGTCGCGCGATGGCCAGTCCCAGGCCCGCGCCATCACCGACTGGCAAGCTACTGTCTCTCACACGAAAGAAACGCTCAAAGACCTTTTCCCGATGATCGGGAGACAGACCCACACCTTCATCGAGAATAGAGACCCGCAGGAACGGACGAGAATGCTTCTCGACGTGTGCATACGAGATCGTGATCGTTCCCCCCAAAGGCGAGAACTTCGCTGCATTGTGCAGGACGTTCAGCAAGCAGGTGCGGAGAAACGTGCGGTCCGCCAGAACCATCATCCGGGACGGCTCAAGGGTATGTTCCTTGACGATCAACTCGTTCTCTTCCAGCAGGACATCGAGAATTGAGAGAAGGTCCCCGATCAAATCGTGCACAGAAAACGAAGTCAGCTCCAGCCGAATCTCACCCGCTTCCGCTCTTGAGATTAGCAGCAGCCCTTCCACCGTCTGGTTGAGGCGAAGCGTCTCCTCCAGCATGCTGCCAATCGTCTCCCGGTACAGAGCCGCTGACTGATCGCCACGCAGCGCACTCTCGCCCACCACCCTGATGGAAGAAAGGGGTGTCCGCAGCTCATGCGCTGCATCGGCCGTGAAGCGCTGCAGTTGCGTGAATGACCGCTCCAGCCGCTCCAGCAGCGAGTTGAAAACCACAGCGACCCGCCCCAGTTCGTCCTGACGATTTTCCACCTCCAGCCGTCCGCTCAGTTCATACGCTGTGATCTGCTCGGCACGGGAAGCCATTGCATCCAGCGGTGCCAACGACTTGCGCACGATCGTGTAGCCCGCGAACCCCGCACACACCAGCGCCAATGGAAGAGCGAGGATCAGCGCGAAGAGGAAGTTCCTCATTCGGCTCATGAGGGGAGACAGGCTATAGCCCAGCCTGATCAGAAGCATGCGACCCTGGACCGGATGTCGGTGACTGATCACCAGGACCCGCGTCCCATCAGCCAGGCGCACGGTCCGCTCGTTGAAGGAGCTATCGCCCTCATCCTCAGTCTGCGTGACCTTGCCCAGGGTCATGCCATGCAATGTGTCCGTCCGGTATAGAACGGTTCCGGTGAAGTCCCGTACCTCCATCAACCGGTCAGCCAGAAGATGGGATTGCGGGTGTGAATGATAGCTCTGATCCAGCACCAGTTCGCCCTGGCTATCGAACCGGAGCAGGCCCTCTACGGTCTCTACGTCCTGAACCTCATCATGATAGATCTGGCTGGTCAGAAGACCATACTGGAAGATGTACACGACCGCCAGGTAAACGAGGAGTACCAGCGTCAGAACGCCCATGTACCACAACGTAAGGCGCGTCCGAAGCTTCTTTGGCCGTAGCTCATTCAGGTTCCACTGCATCATGCGTCCGCCTCGCCAAGGATGAAACCCACGCCACGAACGGTGCGAAGCAGCTTCTGCGGAAATGGATCATCCAGCTTCCGGCGAAGCCGCGTGATCTGCACGTCGATCACGTTATCGATCGGCGTAAAGCGGGACGTCTCATGCCACACATCCCGTGCAAGCATCTCGCGAGACACCGTGCGGCCGCGATTCCCCACAAAGTAAACGATGAGATCGAACTCCCGCGCCGTCAGT
The DNA here is from genome assembly GCF_000178975.2 of Granulicella tundricola MP5ACTX9. Classification (NCBI taxonomy): domain Bacteria; kingdom Pseudomonadati; phylum Acidobacteriota; class Terriglobia; order Terriglobales; family Acidobacteriaceae; genus Granulicella; species Granulicella tundricola. The sequence goes on from NC_015064.1 coordinate 3,810,843, forward strand.
TCAAGCTGCATGCCACCACGCACCACGGTCCTCGTTTCAAGATTGATCTCTAGATCCGCGACGGAAAGCTGCGCCACCTGGGTTGGTCTGCCACGTCTTGAAATTGCCCTCATCCGCGCGTTCAACTCAGCGGTCGAAAACGGCTTCAGCAGAAAATCATCCGCACCCAAATCCAAGGCGGCCACCCGATCATCGAGCGAATTATTTGAGGTCAGGATGAGGACGGGAATCATGATGCCCATCGCGCGCAACTGCCGCAGCATCTCCATTCCAGACATTCCCGGCAGCCCCAAGTCGAGCACGATCATGTCCGGATGCTGACTATGAAGAAGGAACAAGCCGTCTTCCACCGTTCGAGCAGCAAGAACCTCATAGCCGGCGCTCTTCAGACCTGCCGTGACCGCCTCAGAGATCTTGCGTTCGTCTTCGACGACGAGGATGCGCTCGCTCTGAGATCCCGGCATGAAAAGACTTCCTCACGCCTATGATCCGACTTTTTCTCAGGAGAACGCAATGATCCCCGTGGCTCAACCCACAAACGTCAGGAAGATGTCAGAAACAGACTTGCCGTTGTAACTCCAAGGCCCAGCAACTAAGGACGATGAAATGCATTGACATGCCTAGGCAACTAGGGGTAAGTTTACCGCTAAGACCAAGTTGTCTAGGTATTGGCCGGAGAGGTTTGAAATGGCGAAGAACGATCTGCAGGGAACCCTGGATCTGCTGGTGTTGAAGACGTTGTCACAGATGGGTGCGCTGCACGGTTACGGGATCGTGGTGCATATCCAGCGGGCCTCGGAGGAGTTGCTGCGGGTGGAAGAGGGCTCGCTCTACCCCGCGCTGCACCGGATGGAGCAGAGCGGATGGATTCGCTCAGAGTGGGGACTGACGGCAACGAACCGGAAGGCTAAGTACTACAAGCTGACCCCGGCGGGTAAGACCCAGTTGCGTGAAGCGGAGAAGAGCTTTGAGCACCTGGTCAAAGGCGTTCGCGCCATCATGCAGTACGCATAAGAGGAGGTCTTCATGTCGATGATGCGCCGTTTGGGGAACCTCTTGTCAAGGTCGAAGGTAGCAAGTGAGATCGATGACGAACTGCGATCGCATATCGAGATGCGGGTCGACGATAACCTCGCCGCGGGCATGTCGCCGGTTGAGGCGCGTCGTGACGCAGAGATCCGCTTTGGGAACAGGATTGCGACCAAGGAGCGGGTGCTTGGCGAGGATGTAGTGCTGGTGATAGAAAGCGTTGGGCATGACGCGCGCTTTGCGATGCGCCAACTGGTTAAGAATCCGGGCTTTGCGGTCACGGCGATTCTCGTGCTCGCGTTGGGGATCGGCGCGAGTGTGGCCCTGTTTGCGTTCGTGGATGCGGCGTTGATCAAGCCGCTGCCGTATGAACAGCCGACCCGGCTGATGGAAGTCACTGAGACGGCGCCGATCTTCGGACGCGCCAACCTGTCCTATCCGGACTTCCTGGATTGGAAGCGCGCCGACACGGACCTGCAGGCGTTCGACGTCTACCGGTCGACCGGCTTTCTGCTCGGCGTGGGGAGCGGCGCGGAGCCGGTTTCGGCAGAGTATGTCAGCGCGGGCTTCTTCAAGACGCTGGGCGTAAAGCCGCTGCTCGGGCGGAGTTTCAATGCAGGTGAAGATAAGCCGGAGGCGCCCCGTATAGCGCTGCTGAGCTACGGAACCTGGCAGAGAAGGTTTGGCGGGCGCAGCGACGTGGTGGGGCAGACCGTCACTTTGACGGATGATCCGGTCATCATCATCGGAGTGCTTCCAGAGACCTTTCAGTTTGTGCCGCACGGGAACGCGGAGTTCTGGCTGCCGCTGCAGGTGACGGTGAACTCCAGTTGTGAGAAGCGCCGGAGTTGCCACAGTCTGAAGGGGATCGGACGCCTGAAAGACGGAGTGACGGAGGCACAGGCGCGCCGCGAATTCGAGGGGATCGCCACGAATCTCGAGCGGCAGTATCCGGACTCAAACCGCGGCCAGGGGGCAAGCGTGATCTCGCTCTCTGAGGCCTTCGTAGGCGACATACGCCCAATTCTGCTGGCGCTGCTTGGCGGGGCCGCTCTGCTGCTGGTGATCGCATGCGTGAACGTTGCGAGCCTGCTGCGGGTGCGGTCGGAGAGTCGGCGGCGAGAGGTTTCACTGCGGAGTGCGCTTGGGGCTTCGCGTGGCCGGCTGCTGCGGCAGTTCGTGATTGAGGGCCTGTTGCTGGTCCTGGCGGGCGGAGCTCTGGGGCTGGGTACGGCCTACCTGGCGGTACAACTGCTGTTGCGGCTTATCCCGAGGAACATGCTGCTGGGTATGCCGTACCTGGCGGGACTGGGGTTGAACCTGCATGTACTGGCGTTTGCGGCGGCAGTGTGTGGCATAAGCGCAACGCTCTTTTCGGCGACGCCACTGCTGCGCCTCGTGGTTGCAGGAGGCGGCTTGCGCGGAGGAATTTCTGAAGGCGGCAGGGGCAGCTCAGGAACGATCTGGCGGAGGTTCGGAGCGAACCTGGTGGCGCTGGAGTTGGCAATTGCGGTGGTGCTGCTGGTGGGAGCAGGGCTCCTGGGTAAAAGCTTCTTTCGCTTGCTGCATGTGGATCTGGGATTCGAGCCGGACCATGTGGCTACGCTGCAATTGGTACTGCCCAGGAAGCAGTATGACAATGACGATAAGCAGCGCGCGGAGGCGCAGGAGATCATGAATCGCTTCAGCGCTTTGCCTGGGGTGAAGTCTGTCGGGCTGACCAGCATGCTTGTGCTGAGCGGAAATGGCAACACGGATTGGATTCGATTTGTGGGCAGGCCCTACGACGGCAAACACAATGAGGTGAACCAGCGGGAGGTCAGTGGGACGTACCTGAGCACGCTGGGGGTGAAGCTTATTCGCGGGCGCTTCTTTACGGATGCGGAAGACGCGACGAAGCCGAATGTCGTGCTCATCAACAAGGCGCTGGCGAGAAAGTACTATCCCGGCGAAGACCCGATCGGCAAGCGAATTGGCGACACGCAATTGACGCCGACTTCAATCAAGGAGATCGTCGGGATTGTGGATGATGTGCGAGAGGCTGGATTGGATCAGGAGATCTGGCCGGCAATCTACGATCCCTTCAATCAGGCTCCCGATACCTATATGACGATGGTCGTTCGCACGGCGGCTGATGAGAAGGCTCTGCTGCTCACGCTGGTCGCGACGGCACGTGAGATCAACCCGGGGATCGGAGTCTCGGAAGAGACGACGATGACGGCGAAGATCAACGAGTCGCCCGCGGCGTATCTGCACCGGTCCGCGGCGTGGCTGGTGGGCGGATTTGCAGGGCTGGCGTTGATCCTGAGTGTAGTCGGTCTTTATGGCGTGGTTGCGTATTCAGTCAGCCAAAGGACCAAGGAGATTGGTGTACGGATGGCGTTAGGGGCCGCACGGAGTTCTGTGTCGAGGCTCATCTTAAAGGAAGCCGCAAGACTGATTGTAACGGGGCTGCTTGCCGGACTGGTGTGCTCCGTGGGGACGGCGGTTCTCGGCAGAAAGCTGCTGTTTGGAACGCAGGCGTGGGATGCCGGGACCCTCCTTGGTGTGGCATTGGTACTCGGCGTTTCAGCGATGATGGCAAGCTGGCTACCGGCACACCGGGCAGCTTCCGTGAATCCGGTGGATGCGCTGCGGGCGGAGTGACAGCAGCCTCGAATACCTGGTCTCCACGCAACTGAGCTTGATCGATAACGACAAAAGCTACGCATCGTCACGATGCGTAGCTTTTGTCTGTACTGCTCAAACATCCTCGAACCCTTGCTCAGACTACTGCTTGAAGGCTTCGAGTTTGCCGTCGTTGGTGGTCCTACCCAGGGTGTCAAAGAGCGGCTGAGCGGGTGTCACATTGGGCTCTGTCTCCGCGACAGAGATCCCCATGATCCGCAGGCTGGCGTTCTGCGGAAGCGTGATGGTCTTCGCATCGGGAGCAAGATCCAAGGCGTAGACGAAGAGGTAGCTGTACTGATACGGAACGTTCAAGCCCTCTGCGTTGTGATGATGCGAGGCATACCACGCCAGGGTCGCAGGCTTGATGAAACCGGGCCGGAGACCGACATAGTCTTTCGGGAAGTCGGGTGCCCAGTCCGGCGAACCGGATTTTTTGACATCCCATGTCGGGTGGTTGGCGGAGGTGGCGAAGTCGTTGCGAAGGGGAACGGGATGTTCGGCCGGTTCGTTAGTGCCACCACCTTCCATGACCGAGTCAGGTCTTGGCTTCCAGACTCGCGTATCCCACTGGCCGATGAAGCCGCCCCAGTCTTCGACCGTGAGGCTCGTTGGAGTCTTGCCAACCTTGAACGTCGCAGTCTGGTCTCCCCCTGCGGAGGCTGCAAGAATATAGACCTTGTTGAACTTGCCCTTCGGCAGTTCGACGGACTGGCCCTTGGCTATAACCGCGTTGGGCTTGCCGGTTGCGGCCGGAGCGAGGGCAAAGCGGACTCCATCGAGCGTGAGTTCCGACGGAAGCATCTCGGCTGGAATCGCGTCGCCCTGCTTATCGAACCCACCGGATGTCTTGGTGTCGTCGTTGCTCGCTACTGCAAGGTCATACTGGAGCGCCACGGGTTGCGAGGCGATGCTGGTCCCATGCGCGGCGGGAGCGCCGAGCTTGAGTGCGAAGGTGCGGGGCTGGTAGGGCTTGAAGGAGGTCTCAAGTGCGCCATCCACAACGCTGGCCGCACCAAGCGGAAGCTCCTGACCATTGACCTCACGGGCTGCCTGAAGTGGCCCGGAGAATTTCACCGCCACCTTGTCAGCCGCTTTGCCGTCAAGCTCCACAAGACGTACGATGACCTCGTCGCTCAACTCTGATTTCTTGAGCGCGAGCACGCGAATCGCAGGGTTGTTGACGGTGAGAAGCGAGAAGCTATGTCCAAGTGGGCCGGCGTGTTTCTCCGTGTTGAAGGCGATCAGAGGAGTGCTAAGCCGATAAGCATGCCAATCCGTGTGAGCCTGACGCCAGTCCCCGGCATGACCTGCAAGGCCGAAGACGATCTCGTGATGGCCCCAGTCCTGGTTGAACTGATCCGCGTAGCCGCCCTTCATCTCGGACGCTTCGCCAGGCGAACGCAGGAGGGTGAGACGGAGGGTGCTGTCATCCCGCTTGTCGGAGCCATTCTTGACGCCGGTCAGGATGGTTGCACCATAGCTGCCGGACGTATCGGTCTGATCGATCCAGTGATGCGACGCGACCTCAAACTGGCGGTCGAAGGCGGCAGGACGTTGAATGGTGCCGACCTCCCAGTTATAGGTGGCGAGCTTGTTGGCTGAAGTGAGCGGGAAGACAGCTTTGACGTTTGCGGAGAGTGAGCGCCAGTCAATGGATTCAGAGAACTCGACGCGATTGCCCGCGTCGCCAGCGGAGAGACGGACGGTCTGCACGAACTTCGATCCCTCTCCTTCACGCGTGACCTCCAACGCAACCCGTGCAGGACCGTTTTCGACGATGCGTGCCTTGACGGAACCGCCGATATAAGCGCGGGGAGCAGCCTGCTCCTGGTCGAAGTCCATGTTCCATGCAGGCCATTGCTTTGGCGCATCGTTGTTGATCGCCAGGCGCATGGGGCTGGCAAGCAGCTCCTTCTGGATGGATTTATCGAAGATGCTGCTAACGTCGCCGGCTGCATTGATGGTGACCTTATAACGAGCATTCTCAAGGCCGGATTCAGTCACGTTCAAAGCCTGCGAACTCGCTGGCTTCTGACCATGGCGAACATCGTAGACGGCATAGCCGACTGAAGGGACCTTCGCCAGGAAGAGGATCTTGCCGTTTTGCACCTGGGCCGGAACCTGCTTGCCGTCGGACCCGAAGACAGCCACTCCCTTGGAGAAGTCGCCCGCGACCATTGCTTCCACGACATCTTCGCGCTCAAGATTGAGCGGGTTGTACACCAGCACCGGCGTTCCGGTCACCTGCGTATCCAGCGAGGAGGCAATCGACTGCGTGGCACTGGTCAGCACATCGCCAAACTGGTTGGCAGCGATGACGTCATCGTTCTGGGCGAACTCATAGGATCGTGGCGTTGCAGTGCCCGCGCCGGTGTCATGGAACTGCCCGCCCATGACGAGCGTCCATGCATCGTTAAGCTGCTTCTGCGGGTATGCCCGTCCACCCATCCACGCGGCTGCGACGGAGGCCTTCTCGGCAGCATCCGCAAGCAGTTCATTCTTGCGGTTCCAGCCCTTGTGATACGCCTGCGAGGTCAACGATCCCGCGGAGTGGTTGATGAGCTCCAAGTCTCCCTGGTAGTTAGGCATCCTGGACTGCATCTCCGGCTTGATGTCCAGGAACATCTGGTCGGCGGTCGCGGAGATGACTTTGACGGGACCGTTGCCCATGCGTACGGGTGTGCCGGCTGTCACGATCTCTCCCGCCGCTCCGCCAGAGGCAGACACGGGCGTCGCAGGAATGACAGCTTCCCCTCCGGTGACCATGGCCTCCAGAAGCTTGATCGACTCTTCATTGGCCGCGCCGCCAATATCTCCCGTACCGACGTAGTGATAGTCGGCGAACACGCCAGTAGCCTTGCCGTCGATATCGATTCTGCTCGGCCAGTCCACCTCAGTACGCCGTCTGCGCCCATTGGACGCAACGGGCGCTGGGACCTGTGTCGGGGACTTGCTGAGATCCGAGTTGATCCCACCGTTGTAGCTGCCGGGATTGAGCGCGGCCAAAACAGTTTCGCCATCAGGTCCGGTCCACAGACCCACGTTGAACGGGATGCCTTCAGGCGTCTTCTCAGGAGAGTTTGGCCCGCCGATCTTCGGGGCCGGCTGCCAGGCTGCATTCAGCTTCTGCGTGGAGAAACCCTTGACTCCAGACGCGGCCAGGATCGTGGGTAGCGACGCAGGAAAGCCGAAACAGTCCGGCAGCATGTACTCCGCGCTGGCCTTTCCGAACTCGCTCCGGTAGAAGGTGTTTCCATACAGGACCTGGCGGAAGATCGATTCCGCGCTGGGCAGGTTCACGTCCCCTTCTTCGACAGAAGAACCGGCGGGGAACCACTGTCCCTTGGCGACGTAGCCTTTCAACCGGGCATAGTCCGCCGGGAAATACTCCTTCATCAGGCGATAGCGATTCGAGCCCGACCAGTTGAAGACATAGTGCGGATACTTGTCCATGTAGTCGAAGTTGACGCGCATGGTCTTGAGCAGATATTCGCTGATCACCTGCGGAAACTCCCACCGCCACTGCGTATCCAGGTGGGCGTAGGGCACCACGTAGAGAGTGGGCTGCTTGGTGATGTCGGGGGCAGGCGTGGTCTGCGCCAGAGCGCCCGGCATAACAGACAAGAAAGCGATGACAGCGCTGGTCGTAAACAAAGGATTCAGGCGGAAGCTGGACACAAGTACCTCACGTGTAATCTCGTTTGCCCACGGCAACATCCATGGCGGGATTACAGCCCAAGAATAACAAAAGGCCACCGTCAGACTCCTAGGCCATTCGCACTAGGATCTGCATATTCGCTGTCAGGTTTTAGGGGGGATCGAAAAGGTATGGCGGAGAGTGGGGGATTCGAACCCCCGTTTCGATATGACAGCGGGTGCCACCGCTTGCAATATCAGCCACTTAGCGACACCCTCGGAACCGGCCTGCCAACTATCTGCCCAAAATCTGCCCACGGAAACGACTTATCTTTGGGCGCTGACGGAAAGCCCGGCCGTTCTAATTGACGATCACTCTCCGAACGACATCGCTGTTGGCGCCACGCAGCTCCTCCATCCGGACATCCCCGTAGACCTGCATGGTGGTGCGCACATCAGCATGCCTCATAAGGTCTCTCTGTACTGTCATGGGCACCTGCTTGATGTCCATCCACGTCTTGTAGGAATGACGGAACGTGTGCCAGCCTAGCGAAAATTCGAGGCCGATCGCTTTACCGACGGGAATCAGAACGCGGGTTTGGATGGCTGAGGCGGCATAGGGACGCTCGCCGGCGGCCGTGGGGAACACCCAGTCGTCGTCTTCGTTGAATTGCGAGGCAGCACGCCAGGTCCTGAATGCGCCGGCCAGCAGCGGATCGAGCGGAAGCGGCTTCTTCGAATGGATCGTTTTCACGTTCCCGACCTTGCCTTCAACGACGGCTCTCTGGATTCGAACGAGCTCGAGCTCAAAGTCGAAGTCCTCCCACTTCAGCGCCAGCAGCTCGCTCACCCGCAGCCCGAGGCACATCGCCGCCATCACCATCACGCGGAAACCTGGGTCTACGATCTTCGCAAGGATAAGGTGGAACTGGGCCTCCGTCAGGTTGCCGGGCTGCTCCTCGCGCTTTGTTGAGCCCTCCAGGGAGAATAGAGACATTGGGTTCGTCTGGTTTGGCACCCACTCCCAGAGCATTCCGAAGCGAAACAGCAGCCGCATCATGTTATGGACGTGGCCTTTGTAACGGCCGCTCGCCGGCGAGGAGATCGGTACATCGCCTTTCTTGCGCGTGACGGCCAACTCACGGAGCCAGGTGCGCACCTCCTGCGCTTTGACGGATGCAATCGGGACCTCGCCCCAACGCGGCCGGATATGGCACCGGATCAACTTCTCGTAGCCGCGGCGGGTCGAATGCCGCTCCGGGATCTCTTCCAAGAGGTATCTGTCGATCAGGTCGCCGAAGGTGCGACGGTCGGCGAGCAGCGGGTCGGGACTGTCATTGAATTGGTCCCGGATCACTTGGGCGGCGCGGCTGGCGCTCGCTTCCGTTGGGTACTTCGCCAGCAGTCCGACCGGAAGTCGTGGGCGCTTCGGGTTTCCCGGCGTCGTGTCCACGAAGCGGATGAACCAGCATATCCCCTCTGCCGTCTTGGACTTCGAAAGCGTTCCCTGCTGATAACGACGTTTTCTCTTCATTTAGATCACCGGAGGACAGTGTATGCGAGGATCCGGGGACCTCGCCGCGGAGGTTGTCGATGTAAGACACCGGACAGCGCCACAAACACCCCATCTTGAACGCGGGAATGCTGCCGTCCTTCACCCGCCGGTAGACGGTGCGCTCAGAGATTTGAAGCTCCTGCGCTACCTGTTGCAGCGTGATGACAGCGGGACGCCTCATGGTCGGTCTCCGATTTGTATCGTTTCGACGGGGAGGGCGAGCTCGGAAAGACGGAATCGCCAGAAGCGCCTGGAACCGACTCCATAGTCGACACCGACGATACGTCCACCCGCAGCCAATCTGCGGATATGAGTGACGGAGACGCCCAGAAAGCGAGCTGCCTCCGCCGCATCTACAAGTGGTTCCGGATTGATGATTTCAGCCATGGCACACCTTGCAAGCGCTCTGAGCGCTGAGAGGATTAGGGGACGAGTGCCTCGATGATCTGTTGAGCGATGGCCTCGGTCGTCACATACGCAGTCCCGGACATGAATTGGAGCTCGCGTTCCCCGAGAAGCAAGCCAACCGTCAGCGACCCGCTGTTTGAGCCGAAGATCTCCCAGGTGAGAGTCGCAACGTCGGGAGCGTAGGTCAGCGCAGCGATCTTCTCAACGCCTCCAGGCTCACCGAGTTTGACCTTGAACGGCCCGTCAGCCCTCGCTTCGGTGCGCATCACATCGTCGCCGTACGACTCGTTGAACTGCTTCACGTTGCCTTTGAGGATGTATTGAAGCTCAGCCCAAAGCTTCCCTCCCTCTGTTTCGCGTTCGGCGCTTAGGCGCTCGCGCCGCTCGCGTTCCCGCTCTTCAGCACGGCGTTGCATTTCCTGCTGGCTTCTCTTCTCCTGCAGGTGGGTTCCGTACTTGTTCGCCGCATCACTGATCCAGTTATCTCTCGCCATCACTTCGCCTCTTTCCGCTACCTTGACCTGCACCTCGGTTTACCGCCCTGGTGGCCCGTACGCCGCCAGGGCAACACGTCTACACCCATCTAAAAGAGACCCTGTGCCTCCAATTCGGCGGCGGCCTGGGCGGGACCAATCGTGCGACCTTCGGCCTTGGCTTTCGCGATGTGATCTTCCAGCCGCTTGCTTAGGTCACGCGCCTCGCTTCCCGCACTGATACCGCCGGCCGCAGCCTCCTCGATCTCGTTCGCAGCCTGAACAAAGGTGATCCGCCGGCCTTGCGCCTGGGCGGCCTTCACATGAGCCGTGATCTTCTCTGCCATCTCTTTCGGATTAGCACCACGCGCCCGGATCGCCGCAATGAGCTTCATGGAAGTTGCTTCGACAGAGAGTCCCTGTTCCTTCGCTGCTTTGAAAAGCTCCGGAAACTCTGCGCTGAAACCCAGCGCATCAATGGCGGCCAGGCGCTCGGGCTCAGACATCGAGGCGGGCAAGGATGCTGCCGGGGCCGCAACGATCGGCATAGCAGCCGGGGCGGCGGCAGGGGAAGTGGTTGCAGATGCGCGACCGCGCTCCTCTGCGGCGGCGATCTCTGCGTCGTATTGCGATTGCTCAATCCGGAGGTACTGGCGGGGCTTCCCGTTGGCATCAAGACTCATGGTTGATCCTTTCTAGGGGCGGTTCGGGGCTGCAAAATCTGCCCGGGTTTGTGGTGCTGGGTTTTTGGCTAAAAACTCCGTGAGATCGTTCAGCTCGTTACCGCCCCTCGGCTTGCTTTGCACCGTGCATCCTGACCTAGACCTCCAGCGCTGGTGAGCTTCAAGCTTCAGAATGTCAAGAACAAAGAAGACGCTTGTGCGTTTCAGCCATCCCTCACGCTCAAGGTCGGCGAGAATCGCTTTCACTGAGTTCGCGCTCAAGTCAGTCGAATATTGGATCTGCCTTTCGGTGAGGTAAGCGCGTCTTTGCTTATTGGCACTGTCTGCGATTACCAACAGAACTAAGCGATGGCTGGGTCTCCTCATAGGTGTGAGACCGACGACCAGATTGATCAGACTCTTCACTTCGCCACCGCCTTACGGGAGTGTCTGCGGCTAGCGTTACGGGCCGAGGCTTTATCTAAGCGGCAGGTCAGACACTGGTACCGCTTCGATTGCAGCGCGCAGGATGCACACAGGCCGAGGCTGCGCCTTCTCGCTCGCAGTCGAGCCTGCGCCGAACACACCTGCGCCGCGACCGTTTCAGCGTTGCGGGCGTTCCGTTGAGATCGAGTCTCGTTTCTACGTTTGCGATGATCGCTGCAGTACACCCGACCTTCCGAGTCTTCTCCGCAATCGATACACACGGCCAGAGCGCGTCTCAGCGCACGACGCGTTGTGTTCGTGCTGATGGTTGCTCTAGATGCTGTAGCGACGTCCATGCGCAGACATTAACAAATCGCTCGACACCAAAAAAGAGCCGTTTTGCGGTCCTATCAGGCCTTATTGCGCTTTGTCGTACTCGGCAGTGTCTTCCTGGCTTCGGCACCTACTTCGCTCTGTTTTGCAGGGCTGCCGGGACCTACTTTCACGAGTCGAGCCAGAAACTCCACCATTGACGCATTGAGTAAAGCCTTGATCTCGGGAGCCGTCAAGCCAACTAGGTTCGGACCTAATCTCGAAGGGAGATTCAGGAGATTTGTCTTGATGAGAAGTGCCCACCTGGAACCCTCGGTTTCATACAGTTCGAGCGGAATCAGCTTGCCTTTACGTTCTAAGGCGGTCATTTCTTCATTTTCAGCCTGTGCAACTACCAAGCGAGCCCGAGCCTTATCGAGGCTGATGACCTGGCCATCCCGGGATTCTGTCTCCTGCTTGAGAACGTTCGTGCGGAGCCGGCCAACGTACCATGCGAGACACTCATCCCGGTCATATTTTCCAAGTGCTCTCTTCGGCATGCCATCCTTCACGAAATTGGTGATTGCCTGCTTCGAAAGCATCGGATGCCCTTTGCCTGCAAGGATGGTTCGGATCTCGGTGACGGAGACAAGGCGTTGTTCTTTCATCGGGGGGCACGGCAAAACCGGTTGCGGCTATGGGCTGTGAAAATGGCGTTCACCATCTCGCGAGTGATGATGGGATCGATCATTCCATCCAGTTCTTCATCCGTGATTCTAAGACCGGGGCTGGACCGTCTCATCTCGGGCCCAAGTTCCTTAACCAATCGAGCGCGAAGCTCAAAGTGACATTCTTCCCACGTGATCATCTGCATTTTTAACTCCTCCGATGTGACCTCAGTTTGGGAGCGAACGGCCTTGAGTAGCGTCCAATCCAGTCAAGTCCACCCCGTTCTTAAACATCTCCGACTGGTCGTTGGTCGGGACTCGAATTACCCGCATTTCGAAGGTCGTGGAAGAACCTACCGTTTCTGGATATACCGATTTTCATACCCTATGGACTTCCGTATCTCTCTCATAACAAACGATTTGCCGACTGATGCTTTGTTCGCATTTGCTTCGCTTTATTACCTCGTTATTGCCTCAACCAGTGCTTTCCGAGAGTCGCCGCTGTATGAATGCCAAGCCTTTGCCGGTCACTAGAGTGCGCGTATAGGTCTGACGATCTCCGTGCCGATCCTTGTAGTGGCCCTCAACCACGCGGAACCTGCCCGCGTTGACGTGCTGCTGGTGGGGTAGGTTGCCGGGCATGAGGATGCTATGTTTGCGCAGAAAGTCGAAAAGGCGATTCGGTCCTGTGCCGAGCACCTTGGCAACCTGCTGGACCGTCTGGCAGTTCGTCGCTTCCACAACGGCATCATGGAAGTCTGCTTTCGGTCGCAGTGCACTGTTCTCTTGTTCAAGAGTAACGACACGCTCGGAATACCCCAGCAGCAGCGTACGCAGTGCGGCCGGATCCTGCAGTACCGCGGCGACGCCGGCGCCGTCAGCGTGGTACCGGCGTTCACATTCGAGGAAGTAGTCTCGGATCTGAAAGCCGCGCTCTGACCGGCTCATCATCCCAACATGCTTTGCGCTGTCGAGACTGAGAAAATACTCGTTTCTTGATTTGGCACCGCTGGGAAGCTGCTCCACTTTTTTGTGGATAAGGTAGTCTCGATTTTGCTGTAGGCGAGCCCGCTCGATCTGTTGTTTGACCCATGTACTGAAGTCGGCGCGGCTGCCTAGAAAGGCATGCAGGTCGCGAGCATTGATGCTCTGCACCACACCACCTCCGATTTGCCGCTCCGCCACTTCGATCAACGCGTCCATTGTGATATCACCCGCCTTTGAGCTCCTACGATTACCGCTGTTGCGCTACCAGCATCGGCCTGGCGATGGCAGCCTCTGGTGCAAACTCGTCTCGTCCCAGGCGTCTCCGGAGCAACGTCCGGCCGCGTTCACTTAGGAGCAATGTGGGTGTTGCGCCTCGAGTGGCCTGGACAGCGACAGCGCTGCGCAAAGCCTGCACCGTCGAATCCCTAACCACGTCCACATACCTGTCGTGCAGCCAGAAGTGGAAACGGCCTGACTCCTCACAGAACACAATCGCAGCGCCATCCTGCTCAAGGCGCTGCAGTAGTTGCCAAGCTTGCGGGGTAAGCCTGTTGGTTCCGTCACCCTGCGCTAAAGATGCGTTAATTCTGTCACTCATGCTGTTCCCCGCCTTTCTTGTTCTCTGCTTATTGCCGCCGTACTGAGAGGATCTACTTTGTGGCTCAAGACCTAAGAAAACATCGTGTTACGCTGTCGAAATGGCGTTGATCAAGCTTCGGGTGGAAAGAGAGAATGGTGTCCAAGTGGGCATTCTCGCGTTCGATGGTGAGTTGGAACGTAAACTGACCGATATCGACCAACTCATCTTTGAGATTCGCCGAGCGGGCATTGCTCCAGCTGAGTTTGTGGAGGAGATTGCCGACCTGGAGGCTGGCATGCCCGCCGCTATGATCGTCAAGGCATGGCAACATACGGCCTTTTTTATGCCGCAAGAGAGAATGTTCGACTTTCGGGCTGCCAGGGATATCTAGAACCCTCATGCTGCCCTGCCCTTCCCCATCACGAACCTGATCTCACCCACCGTAGGCGGCAGATAGTTTGCGAGCTCGTACCGGTCAGGCACATGCTCGAAGTTGTCACTGGGCATCTCCAGGTAGATCACCCCGTCGAGGATTCCGAGCTGGCGGAACGGACTCACCCACGTCTCGAAGCTTTTGGGACCGATCGCTGCCTTGATCGCCTTCGCCATGCCCTCCCACACCCGCCGGCCGGTCTCAGTGTCCGCACCCTCAGGCGCAGCGGCTGGCTCAGGCTGAGGCTCTACCACCGCGTCAGGCCGGTGCATGCCGATCGCCGCCGGGTTCGCCACAGCAGCCCCCTTCCACTTCGAATCCTCAAACCAGAATGCGTTCACTGGCTCACCTCTGGCCTGTGACTTGACCGCCAAACCCTCGATAAGCAGCGTTGCTTTTTGCGGCGAGACACCGAGCTTCGCCGCGTGCAGGCGGATCGCGTCAGCCGCCAGCCTTCGCGTTTTCTCCGGAGCGGCGACCGCCAGGCGCTCAAGCATGATTTCCGCGCATCGCCCTGGGTTGGCGGATTCCGGAATCATTGGCAAAACGGCTTGCGGACCTGAGGGGGGTCTTTTGGCATTTGCCGAAGCCACAAGCTTACCCGGCGGCGGTTGCGCGCCGAGGGGCAAAAGCTTCTCCCCTGGCACTGGCTCTGGCACTGGCTCTGGCACAGGCACTGGTAGTGCCACTCCGTGGCTTTCTGTGGCTTTCTGTGGCACGTAAACCGAACTACTGGCTTTCTGTGGCGAAATCTCAGCTTTCGTGCCCTCGTACTTTGCCCAGATCCGCTCCCTTTCCACATGCGAGAGCTTCGTCAATCGTGGCAAAGCTCCGGTGGCATATCGCCTTGTGGCACGACCGAGACGCAAATCTGTGGTGTCATCGCTGTGCTCATGCCAATCGTGGACAACCAACCGATGCGTCCCATCACGATCAAGCAGTCCCGCGAGAATGAGGGCGTCGACAAGCTTGTCGGGCTCCACGCTAGAAAACATCTCCATAGCCAGATCGTCGTTCGACATAACACCCACGGCGCCATCTGGGCATTGCTCGCCAGTGACATGCCACAAAGCTTCCATCACCCCCAAGGCGCACGGTGGATCAATTCCCAAAGCTTGGGCTAGTCGACGGGTCTTCCGATGCGTTAGTGTGCCTCTAAGTGCCATATCGGGCCTCCAAGGAGTCAACGGCCAGAGGTCTGGTGATCAGAGATCGCTCACACGGCAGATTACTTCCGCACTCCAGGCATAGAGGTTCTTCACCCGCCCACCCACGCGATTGGCAGAAGTGACCTGCCGCCTTACAACGCTGACAACCCATTCCAGCCGAGGGTTTGTCCTCTGTATCGAATTGCATCGCTTTGCGCTCATCTCGAACCACAAGCATCGGCGCGGGTGGCGGTGGTGCGAGTGTCACGAAGAGACCGGCAGAGGCTGACCGACGTCCTTCGTTCATTCTTTGAGCTGGCACCTGATGGCCTGAATGCTGCGTTATGATCCAAGCCTCGTCTCTACTGAACAGCTGATCCGTATCGAACAAGGCGAAGAGGCAAAAGCGCTGAAGATCTAAGCGGATCTTCTTGCATCGCCCTACTTTCGTGACATTGAGCCACTTTGCTTCCGCCAGAGAAGCGAGCGTCTTTGTGAAAGCCGTCTTCTTCTGTTTGTGGCGCCGCGCTATCTCGTGAAACGTTTGCGCGACGTGTCCGTCCCGGTCCGCAAAGCTGAGCAGGGCCCTATAGAGACCAGTCTCGGCGTGATTCGTTGGCAGCGTGATGCTCCACCCCAGCTCGAGTAACGCAAGACGGGCTTGTTTGGTGTCGAGGATGTCTGTATGTTCGCTGTAACACGCTGTGGCAACCACCGGGCGAAGTATAGCGGTGCATGAGGGATCCTTAGGTGCGAGCTGAGGGTCCCTGGTCATGCCGCCACATCCGCAGGTGATTTGGTCGGATGGTGTGACGCAAAGAGCTTCCTAAGCTCTGATTCGGCAAAGACAAGCTTGCGGCCTATCTTCTCGCCTTTCAGTTCACCCTTCCATCGCTTGTTGTATAGAGTTCGGGCAGTCAAGCCCGTCAGCTCTGCAGCTTGCTTCACCGAATGATGTCTCTCCAGACGTCTCATATAGAATCTCCTCCAGATTCTTATCCACACACAGAGTAAAGCAAGTGATATCAGAATAAGTGGAAAAATAGAGAAAAACCCTGACTTCTGACATTGCATACTTACCCGGATATCACTACATTTACCTAATATGACATCAGAAAACGATACTCTGACATCCACGAAAATAATTTCTTCCAGCGCGGGACAACGGCTGTGCGTTCCCCCGCCAGAGCAGCACAGCACACACCTTGTGACCTTCCTCAATGAAAAGAGCCCGCGCAATATCGAGTCGATACAGCGCATCACTAACCTTATTTCCGCGATCGGAGAGGCGGAGAGTAAACACCGCGCTCAGATTGAAGAAGGTCCGAAAGATTTTTGGAAGACGCAGACGCTTGATGATTTGGCACCCTTCCACAGAGTCGACTCACTGCTAAGTTCTTACCTTCGCGTGCCCGTCATTCACAAAGGTATCGCTCTCGACGGAACAACTTTTGTAGACATCCGAATGATGCTAGGGAACCAGGATTTGCCCATAGCTGAGCAATACGCGGCGAGTCAGGTGATCAACCTTGTTCAGACAAAAAAGTTTTCGTTCCTCCAAAAATGCACATGTGGCGAATGGTTTGTCGCTCTCAGATCAGATCAAAAGACTTGCTCCAAGCGGTGCAGGCTGAAGAGCTACGTGCGCTCAGAGGACTACAAAGCGAAACACCGTGATCTCATGAAGCGGCGCTACCAGAGTAAAAAGGAGGAGGTACCGCCTGGGTCCGCCTTGTAGACCCAGGCATACTACTTCGTAACCCGGAACGGCTCAGGTTGGTTTGCATCGGCTCCCTAAGGGACCCACAATGCTTCCGCCTCGGTAACGAAGCGAGCAACGCTGACAGGTCAGGATTGACCCGCAAACGTGGCCAAGGGTGACGATCTGGCGGAAGTAGAGGAAATTGACCTCTCCGCAGGCACACTCCCACCTCCCGCGGTGGGGCGCGATACGCGTGACTTCTCGGTCGCCCGCGATCACATGCTTTCGAGGGGTGACGGTGGCCTTCGCGTTCAGCATGCCTCACCCGCACGTCCGGACGCCGTGCTTGCATCCCTGATCGTCATGTGGAACGGGTTGTCGAGAATCAACTCATCGAACCTGTTCCGAGATCCCTGCTCACGACGTCCCGCCGTCACGCCAGCATAGAAAACGCGACCCACAAGCATCATCAGTGCGTGGTCATGTATCTCGGAGTCATCTCCGGCAATCTGATCTGCCTCCTCCTCCCGGTAACGTGCCACCAACGCCGGCCACATCGCAGACAATTTGAGCTCGAGTCCGTGGCCAAAAATCGTTTCATCGTTCTTAGCTTCCGCGGCGGCGGACTCGCTGAGGGCGAGATTATGCCAGCGGCTGCTCGCCCAATTGCTTGTCAGCTCGGGGAGCAGGTTACTCGCTTGAGTGCCGCTGACGACCCCGCTACGGCTTACCTTGAGGCTTTCGATCACCGGCACTGCATCCCACGTATCCTTGCCATTGATTTGGCCAAGACTTGTCAGCAGTTCCTGTTCCTTCAGCCTGGTTGACACTTTGGCGCTCTGCAAATCGTCCGTGAGAACGCCCTCGGTCGCGCTTTCCATGAATCGGTTGCCGACCCTCGTCACATACCAGATGAACTGGCGATCAGACGGCCGCAAGACGTAGGGCGTGATTGGGTTCGATTGCGACACGGGAGCAGCGTGCGGGGCGGCAGGGGAAGTCCTGGCAGGCGCCTGGGTCACTTTCTTGGCTGTTTCAGGCTTGATTCCGCTGCTGTGTTTGCGAGCAGCCGCTGACGCTCGGAGTGAGGCCGTTTTAGGACCACGCGAGGTTACTTTTGTGGTCTTGCCTGTTGTTTTCTTTGCAGGCGCGAGGGGGCGCACTGGTAACTTTGCAGTAGCCATGATGGAGTCTCCACGGACTTCTCTGGTTAGCCTCGGTCTGAGTGTTAGCGCACTCGCCCGGGGCGTTGATGTTTTTACGGAGTAGCTCCGTGGTCCTACTTGTACTAGTCATACTGCGGTATGTCAACACAAACCCACTTCAGTGATAGGATTGTCGTCACAGGTACACCCTATGGCGAAGAAATCTAGTGCAGGTGAGCAGGAGCCTGCGGCATTACAGGGCGCAGTCGAGTCCGTGATTATGTCGCTTCGTGTCGATAAGCCACAGCACGATCGCCTCCGCAAGCTAGCCTTCGACAAGCGCATCCCGATGCGCGAGTTCATCGTCCGCGGTATCGAAGAGGTTTTGAAGGCTGAGAAGTACTAGCGTGGCGCGTCCTGAGCAGGGGCCAGAGCTCGGAAAGTGCGCCTTATGCCTTCGACCAGACGTAGCTCTGCAGCGCAGTCACCTCATGCCGAAAGGTGTCTACAAGCGTCTCCGCGGTTCTACCGGCTCCACTCACCCCACCAGGATCCTCGAGGGACGTGCCGTGCAAACCTCAGCCCAGACGTGGGCTCATCTGCTCTGTGGAGACTGCGAGCAACGCTTCAATAGGCTGGGAGAGAAGTGGGTTCTGACCCATGGCTTACAGCAGAACCAGGTGACCTTTCCGCTTCTCGCCAAGCTACTTACCATGGAACCCACCGAGTTTGACGAAGGCCTCGACGCCTGGCTCCTCCGTCCCGGTAAACAGGAATGGTTCGAACCTGATGCGCTCGCTTATTTCGCCGTGAGTATGATCTGGCGGGCAAGCGTATCGGACTGGGGGCAGCCAACAGTTTACCCGCTGAAGCTTGGGCCCTACCGCGAGGATTTGCGTCGTTTTCTATTGGGAGATACAGCTTTCCCCACCCGGGCTTATCTCAGCGTCTGCGTGCGAACCCCGGGCCCGGTTTCGTCCCTGACATACCTTCCGGAGACCATGCGTCAAGACGGTGTCACCTCACACCAGTTCCTGATTCCGGGTTTTTTCTTCATCCTCTGGTTGGGAGGTAATCTGCCAGAGCATCTGGCAGACGGGTGTCTGGTCGCAGGCAAGGGCCATCCGATGTTCGTCGGGAGCTACTTGGAAGACACCTTCGGCAGACGCGTGCACAAATTGCGTCACCAGCAGCCGCCTGACAGATCTCGCCGCCGAACCCGATGACGGAACGTGCGTCGGCAAGTACGGCCCTGTGCTTGCCAGTCGAATGATGCGCTAGCCGCCAGATATCACCCGCAGCCCTCCTGACGTATAGCATGGCAGCGAGCTGACGCACACCTCCGCGGTGGTACGCTGGCGGGATGAGCATAATCAGCGACCTCAAAGTTAGCGCGGATGTACTCCTCCAAGCGCAAAAAATCCCCGAGTACACAAAGATTCTTGAGGTTATGGGTAGCGTCCGAGAGCTTGAGGACCAACTCACCCAAACGAGAGAGCAACTGCGGAAGGCAAGCCTTGAGCTTTCTGCCATGCATGACGACACTGCTCGCCTCGCTGTGATGAAGAGAGATGGAGAATATTTCCGGGATGCGGATGGCCATCCATACTGCGTCCACTGCGCTGAGGTTGATAAGCGACTAGGGCCGGTTGTTTGGGCACACGGAGACAAAAGCTCCTTCAGCCAGTGCACCCGCTGCAAGCAAGGTTTCCACCGGTCGGTCAGTTGAGTGGCCGTTACGTCTGAATGGCAGCCCGCGAACTCCTGGAGCCACCCACAGCCGCCCTGACGTGCAGCATGGTCATAAGGCTTCGCAGGCGCTAAACGGTGGTACGCTTTCCTGATGGAAATGCTCATAGTGATCCACAATCGCGGCGGCGCGACTCTGGCCAGTTTCAACATCGATACAGAATTTGCGATCCCTGCCGTCAACGACTCGTTGGAATACGTCGACGAAGATGGCGAGGATCAGATAGCTGTCGTCATCGCCCGAAACTTCCGGTATACATCTCCACCCGCTCCGGGGAAGAAAGTTCTTTCTTTGGTACTCACCGTGAAAGGCGACAAAACAGATCCCTTCGAGATCAACATCCCAGCGGCCTACGAAGAACGGTTTGCCAAGGCGTTTCAGACGAAGGTTCCTGACTAAGCGGTTAGGCATTCCCAGCTCATGGCAGCCGTCACGCCGGCGAAATAACAGCCCAGACCCAAGGCTGCCCTGAGTGGTAGCCTTCGAACAAGGAGATTTTCATGAAACTCGTTTACATCGGCGGCTACTACATCAATCCGAACAATGTGATGTACGTATCTCGCCGCTTTAGCCAGGCCGACCCTAAGAAGCCACTTGCTCAGGTTCATTTCGTAAATGGGGCGGTCCTGGACTTGGAAATGAATCCCAGCGAGTGTGCTCAAGAGCTGGAAAAGGCGTAAAGGTGATTCGGTCGACGACTCGCTGAGGAATGGTAGGCTTTCGGGGTGAAAACAATCCAACTGATACCGTCGTCTGAGTCGAGATCGGCCTTCGTAGCACAGCTTTTCCCTTATCAACCTATTTGCTTTCTCGGGGAAGCAGACTTCCAAACGCGCTTCGACACCCTCGGGATAGACTGGAGGGCATTTAGGAAAAAGGTGCTTACAGCTCAGGCCGGCCGGGAGTCTCTGATCCAGCTCTCTGACACTGATGCGATCACTCTATTCAGTGGAGCTCCAGGTGCCTTCAACGGCTCCAGTTAGGTTCATTGTTCAAAAGCCGTGATGCACCGCCCCCCACTGAGCTTCGCGGGGCTTTTCGAACTTGGATTCCCAATGCCCGCCAAACTTACACTCTGTAAGAGTGATGGGAATTTAGTTGCGTTCGTTTATCAGGGCGTAGTCGATCCCAAGAATGGTTTTGACGCACTCCCTTACCACCACACCCGCCATGAACTGGCCAAAGTCCGCGTATACCGCAAAACGCAAGTCATGCGAGCCGCGAGGCGTGGTTCTCGACTCCGGCACAAATGTTACGCGCTTAGCGCTTAGGGACTGGATCAGCATGTCCAATCTTTGTTGTGTTACTGCCTTCTCTAGCGTCACTTCAATGTCGAAAACCCGAGCCATTGTGCGAGCATAGCACCGCAGATCACCTTCTTTCGGGGGCCCTGGCTGCTCCTTTAGTGTGATGCGCCGGCATTAGGGACTTCTGCCCATTTGCGGAACTTGCATCCAACGCCGAATGGAGAACGGGGAGCGGGTCATAGCTGCTTTGATGAGATCTCCGGGCAGAGGCTGCTGCGTCCAGTGTCTGGCTCAGGAATCCGGCTCAGAGTCCTCCTCGGCTGTCTACGAGGCGCTCGCGCAGTTTGACTGGGTTCCGCGAGCCATCCTCAAGAACTTTAACAGTGCAATCGGATGCTGCTCCCGCTGCGGCAAGACTCGCATGGTCGTTTGGGTTACCGTGTGACCTATGACAGCGTCACCAGCGGGCGTGGACGCCCACTCGGTTCATATTCATTGACTGAGTCGCCAGTTGTCTATGCCCTCACGCCAAAGTGTCCGGCTAGCTAAGAGCAGCATCTAGGTGGTCGCGCCTTTGATATAGTGCCTCCACATCGAATTTGAGCTGCGCGAGCGTTAGATCGGCACCGTCCACCCCATCGGCGACCCTTTTTGAGGCCCGTGTCTCTTCCGCAGTCAGTTCACGGATTCGCGTCCGGATTTCCGCAAGTTGGTGGTACAAGGCGAGCGTTACAACTGCTTCTGGATCATCCATCAGGTACACATCCCTTCAGGAGCTACGAAGAGTGAGAAGTCGATTCAAGTTCGTGTATCAGCGTACCGATCGGGTGGGCGATGACCTCTGAGGCAATCGTTCCGGCCGGGACGCCCTTTTTGAAAAGTAGATAAGCGGCGGCGGCGCCTGAGAGCACTGTAGTCCAAAACATTAGTTTGCGCATTGATTCGGCTCCTATGGTTAGGTGATTGTGACTAGAGACTCAGCGCAGTTCGGCCCGAGTTTATGGGGAATCGAACCTATGGTTGGGCTCCGTTGCTACCCGTCGACGTGGTGACGACTGGCCTAGAGCCGAGATGCGGCCGCGGCCCTACGTAGATGAACGCTACAAGAGCTGCCAGAATGAGCGCCGCGATGACGTACAACAGGTATGCTCCGGACTTCGGTCCACCTTGCCTGAGCGGTTTACGAGCGATCCGTGGTGTGAGCATGCGCTTCGGATGCAAAAACGCCTGGTGCCGGCTATTGAGAGGGACTTCGATCCGCAAGTCGTAGTCATCCGCTTTGTCCACGATGCCCGCGCAACTCCAAAATCGTCTATAAAGGCACATGTACACACGAGAAGACGTCCAGGGCAAGATCGCTTTGCCGAATACTACGGGCTGGACAAGCCTATTGATGACCAGTTTTCGTGATGAGATGAGGGACCGTGTGGTCCGTGTCAAAGTCAAACAAGCAGAGTACGATCCAGAGGACTTTCGTACTCTTAGATCAGCGTTCGATGAAGAAATCAGGATGTACGAGGAGTGCCTAGCCTGCGCCGAGGCGGCAATTGGTCGGCTGACACATCTCGCCGAACAATCCGCTGATCTGGGGACCGATCGATAGCCGGCCTCAAGCGCTAATCAGTCAGGCGACCTGGCAGGCCAATTCGGCTTAGACTATCTCCGTGAGGGTCCAATGAAGCTCGTCAACATCGGTGGTTACCATATCAACCCGGCTGCGATCGCGTACGTGTCTGCTAAGACGGTCGTTTCTCAGTCACCTGCCGGCCGCAGTCAGCAAACCATCATCCACTTCATAGGTGGAGGAGACCTTCAACTCAATCTCACCCCCGGCGACTTTGCTCAGCAACTAGCCACGGCTACGGCCGCCTAATCGCAAGCTCGGACTACTGCACATCCCCATCCAAGGCACCACAGGGCACGCAGACGTCCGCACCACTATGCAGGTGTACGGCGACGTCAGGATGGAGGAGCTGAGGGGTGCAAACAGCGATGTGGTAAGAAGGGTGATCGTGAACTGAAACATTCAAGCATGTGCGGTCTATACCGGCTTGAGCACAACCGGCTTCAGCACACCACAAATTTTAGCTCTGAGGTCTTTGATGACTGCGTAGGAAGGTTTGGCGTACGTTCGTTCGGAATCTCCCTCCAGACAGCTCGCCAATACGCTGTGGGCGCCACACGAGGGCATAGGCTTATGCACAGGGTAGAAAGAAAAGTTCTTGCCGTCACCACTTTTGAGCGGACCCGGAATGTTTGCCACTTCCAACTGGAAGACACTACAGCCGGATACGTCTGCTTTTCCCGCGCAGTCTTGATGAATAACGTCTTGGGCGGTGGAGTATTTGCCGCGATTGAACGATGGAGCGCCCTCTACCTCTTTCTGGAAAGAGAAGGCGTTCAGTTGTGTTGGCACTAATTCTCCCATTGAATTGATCTCTCCAGGGAAGGCCCTGCGATACAGCAACTCATCGCTTGCGAACGGAAAATCAACGTCAACTTGATCAGCCGACTGGGGCAACTTGGGAGCCTCGAAGATAGGATTGAAGCTTACTCAAAACAGCATTCTGTGAATCGACTTCAATAGGCCATGCAATGTCGAAAGAGTTGCCGTCCGTGTCATACAACAGCACGTAGTCTTGTTCTGTACCGAAAACCTCAATGACGGCTCTTTGTTTTTCAACCCCCACAAAAATTAGGGCGACACCCCCATCAGCCGATGCCGTGACCTTCTCCGGGATGATGGTAAGGGACGCGAAGCGATCCAACACTGACATCGCGGCTCTGAGAGACGCAGTGGTGGGACGGGGTGAGTCATACCCATTCCAGTCGTTGGTGAGCTTTGCCATGTTCGCGATGTCTACTTGCAGGTGGCTAACGTCGATTTTTTGTTTGAGGACTCGCGAGGTCTCGACGCCCTGCCATGCAGGATCCACTTCGTAGTTGGACTCTGCGCTTGATATGAAACGGGAGGTTCTTTCACAGGTGTCGTAGTACGCTGCGGGAGGCGGTTGGAGGCTAGGCATTGAAGCTCTCCTTCATTTTGTCTGTGAGCATATTCAAGAAAAAATGGTCCTTGATTTCCCGTACAGAATCAATCTTCGGCCACAATTCATCAAGCCCTAGGCCGGCTATTGGAAAGGTAAAGGTGTTGTCTAGGAGGGTGGAAACAAACCCTTCTACTTCTTTTGGCAGCAGTCCCTGCTGATGAACGAGTGTGCCAGCAGGCTCAGCAATTATGAATGAAAGACGCAGATAAGGATTCATGACTACCTGCGGAAGTTCCTGCGGAACCTCAATGTACAACTTTATATAACGTTCCGAGGGTTCGCCAAGCGGCACCAATATCTTGTTGATGTACCGGACGACAAATTCTTGGAGCTCGACCGCCCCAATGTGGCCTAGGTAAATCTTCCAGATCTTCTGAGCTTCTTGGGTGAAGAGTTCCCAAGACTCGTACCTTCCCAATTGACTGAAGATCATTCCGGTCTTGAGCACTTGGAAAGCAAAGCGCTGGTCAGAAGAGATGAACTGATACCCATTTACCTGATCATGATTCGAAGCCTTTGACACGCCGTCTTGGATCGCAAGCTCCATTTCGTGGCTAGTCATAGTCGTCTTCAGCGCATAACCGAGCGCGGCTACGCCTTCAGAAATCTCTAATAATTTTTGTAGGGAGTCATCAGGTAGCTGGGTGATCGTGACAGCGATAATTGCTTCAACGATAGGCGGGTTTATGAACCTGACCGAATTAGGCGGCGAGGACATCGGAGTCATTCAGTTTTACCAATCCTCTTGCGTGGAACAGTCTATCCGTTTGGACGTTATTTCTGTGCGACGAGGGAGGTGGAAAACAAGTCAAAGTTTTAATTGCCCGGAATCTGCCAGGATGCCCACGCAAGTGACTGAAAGTAATGGCGGAGAGTGGGGGATTCGAACCCCCGGTACAGGTTTCCCCGTACAACGGTTTAGCAAACCGTCGCCTTCAGCCACTCGGCCAACTCTCCAGCAACTACCACGCGTTGAGACAGATTGATTATAGCCTGAACGCAAGAAAAACACGCCACCCCGAAGTTTCACCTGGCTCAACTGCTTTTTACTGCCTCACACTGCTCCCTACTGGCCTTTACGGCCTCACCATCACCTGCGCTGCAAACCGTTCCATCTCTTCCGCCTGCGGGCTGGACTGCAGCAGCACCAAGTCAACCCCCACCGCTGCAAACTCCTCCATCCGTTCCTTCACTCGCTGCGGCGTCCCCACAAACCCCGCCTTCAGCCCCCGATTCGAAACCGAATAATCCTCCAGCGAGATCTTTTGCTCCAGCTTCGAACCCGTGACCCACTGCTGATAGTTCGCATACCCACGAGCCGACGCGTTCACATTCGTAATCCGCGCCACCTCCGCATCCGCCTCGGCCTCGGAGTCCCGCACAATCGAATACCCCGCCACGCCGAACGTCATCGGAGCCAGCCCGAGCTTCTCCCGCCGCTCCCGCATATCGGCAATCTTCTTGCCCACCACCTCGGGCGGATCGCCATGCATCAGGTAAGCGTCACACTTGGCCGCAATCAGGTTCTTCGCCGTCTCGGACTCGCCCCCGGCATACAGCGTGGGACGTCCACCCTTGGTCGCCCCAGCCGCAGGCATCCCCGTAAACCGACGCCCCGCTACAGGCTTCGGCGAAAGCACATTCTCGCGTATGTCATACAGCGGCCCCTGATGCGTAAAGCCCTGCTGACTCCAGCAACCATCCACTACATCGAGCCACTCAGATGTCCGCGCATACCGCATCTCATGCTCGTCGAACGTGATCCCGTACTTCGTCGATTCATCCCGCCACCAGCTTGAGACGACATTCAGTGAAAGCCGCCCCTTGCTAATCTGATCGATGTTCGCCGCCTGCTTCGCCAGCAGTGCGGGATTATGAAACGTAGGCCGCACCGCCACCATGATCTCAATCGACTCCGTCACCGCAGCCAGCGCCGCAGCCGTAGACCACGCATCGAGCGACGGCGCATCAACCCCCTTGATGTCGTTCAGGTTGAGCTCCGCGATCAGCGTCAGATCGTACCCAATCTGCTCCGCCCGCTTCACCAGCCGGCTGGTGTACTCCCAGCTCGTCTCCATCTGCTCGTCGTCCAGGTTGCGCAGCCATCCGCCGAACACCGGCAGCCAGAATCCATAGCGCATCAGACCGCCGCCATTCCGGTTGCAATCTCCTGCCGTTCCTGCAGCGCCGACGTAGCCTCAGCCTCCAGCCAATCCACCAGCTTCTCAAACGGATCGAACCCAATGACATTCTTCCCATCGGCCACAAAGTTCGAAAGCGCATTCGTATCGTAGTAGTAGCGCTGCCCATCGCGATCGTCCGTCAAGTACTCCACGCCGCCAATATCGATCTGCGAAGCGAACATGATCCGCTCAACGTCCTCGATCACCTCTGCCGGCGGTGTATAAGCCTCCACCGTAATCCCGCTCTTCGGCGCGTCGATCGCGCAAGCCCCCCGATCGAGATCCACACCCGTCGTCGTCCGGCAGATATCCGCCGGGCACAGGTCGAACGTCTCGCCCGTGATATGCACCTTGATCGCATAAAGAAACTTGCCGTTCAGCACCTCAACCCGCACGATATGCGCGTCACGAGCCGGAATAAACTCCTGCACCAGCGCCGTCGAATCCAACCCGAACGCCAGCGCATCCGGATGGTCCGCAGGCTGCGCCGCCGCCGCCTCAAGCTGAGAGATGTGATCGAACCGCTTCACGCCCGCGCCACTCCCGCCAATATTCGGCTTCACCACCACCGGGAACCGAAGCCCCTCAGTCGCCGCCGGAGCCTGGCTCGCGCGATGGATCACCCGCGCCTTCGGATAAGCGATCCCCAGCTCTTCCATCAACGAAAGCTGTCCGGCCTTCGAGAGCTCTGCACGAAACGCAGCCAGCCCATTAAGCACCCGAACGCCACGCGTCTCCAGGTGCTCCAGGTATCCGGCCGTATAGAAGATCTGGTCGCCATGATCGCGATTCCACGCCGAAGGACTCATCCGGTTGAACACCAGCGAATACTTCTCCTCCGGATGGTCCGCAGGAGAATACATGTGCGTCACCGCGTCGATCTTCACGTAGTCCACACCACGTTTATCCAACTCCGCAAACAGCGGCTTGAACCAGTTCGGCTGCTCGTAATAGATCCCAATCGGTAGCGTCTTCGTCGGCATGATCACACACTCCTGCAAAACTTCGTTCTTCAAGAATATCGCGTTCCGCTGAAAAATTTGTCCCGCTGATGTCATCGCAAAACTTCTTCGCACGAGACCAAAAGAATCCCTAAACTAATGCAGCAATCCATTCCAGCCACACCTCACAGGAGGCACAACGATTGACGAGAAAGATGCGGCTCCTGCCGCTCATCGGTGCCACCTACTTCATGGTCGCCGGCGGCCCTTACGGCCTTGAGGACATCATCGGCAAGGCCGGCTACGGCCGCGCCCTCATCCTGCTTCTCGTCATCCCCTTCGTCTGGTCGCTCCCCACCTCCCTCATGGTCGGCGAGCTCGCCTCCTCCATCCCGGAAGAAGGCGGGTACTACATCTGGGTCCGCCGGGCCCTCGGCCCATTCTGGGGCTTCCAGGAGGCCTGGCTCTCGCTCGCCGCCAGCATCTTTGACATGGCCATCTACCCCGTCACCTTCGTCCTCTATCTCTCCCGCATCGCCCCCGCCCTCACCGCCGGCAACCGAGGCACCCTCTGGGCCCTCGCCGTCGTCCTCGGCTGCTGCCTCTGGAACCTCCGCGGAGCCAAAGCCGTCGGCAACGGCTCCCTCTGGCTCTTCGCCGCGCTCCTCTCGCCCTTCGTCGTCCTCATCGCCGCAGGTCTCTTCAGGGTCTTCACCCACGGCCCCGCCTGGTCCACCTTCAGCGCGCCGGTCGATACCCCCGACCTCGCCGGTGCCGTCTCCGTCTGCCTCTGGAACTACATGGGCTGGGACAACGCTTCCACCGTAGCCCAGGAGGTGGAAGACCCTCAGCGCACCTACCCCAGGGCCATGCTCTCCGCCGCGGTCCTGGTCGCCTTCACCTATGTCCTGCCCCTCGCCGCCGTCGCCCTCGCCGGCATCCCCGCCGGCCAGTTCTCCACCGGAGCCTGGGCAGACGCAGCCCGCCAGCTAGGCGGCCCCGGCCTGGCCTTCGCCGTCGTTCTGGGTGGCACCATCAGCGGCGCAGGCATGTTCAACGCCCTCATGATGAGCTACACCCGCATCCCCTACGCCCTCGCCAAGGAAGGCCTGCTCCCCCGCGCCTTCACCCGAGTAACTCCTACCGGAGTCCCCTGGCTCAGCGTCCTCTTGTGCGCCATCGCATGGGCGTTAGCCCTTCGCCTCACCTTTGAACGCCTTATCTCAATCGACCTAGTCCTCTACGGCGCGGCATTGTTATTGGAGTTCATCTCACTAGCCGTCCTCCGCCACCGAGCCCCCGAAATGCCCCGCCCCTTCCGCATCCCCGGCGGCACCCTAGTCGCAGCCGCCATCGGCATCTGCCCCGCAGCCCTGATCGCCTTCGCCCTTTACGCCGCACGCGACGAAAAAGTAGCCGGCATCCCCGCCCTCGCCTTCGCCGGCATAGTAGCGATCACCGGCCCCGTCATCTACCTGCTGGCGAGACAGTTCCGAACCCCCGCCCAATCAGCTTCAGGGTCGGAGCAATAGATCTCGTGTGCCCCACCCTCATCGCAGTTTCATCGCGATTAGCCGGGGTCCCCGCCAGACGACTTTGTCTGGTGGGGTGGTTAGGGTGGGCATCGGCGAAGCCGACCGCTCCCGCCCATCTCAAACTTAAGCCACGTTATGTGAAACCACGCCCGCCTTAGAATCCGTCCGCTCAACCACCAGCGCCTCATGCTTCCGCAGCGTCTCTTCAACCGCTACCCCAGCCCCAAGCACCGCCAGCACCACCCCACCCGCCCGTATCCCATCCATAAACTGCCCTCGCTGTTCCTTCGAAATATGCAGCACATCGAAGGTCACATGATGCATCGCCCCCGCCTGTCCAGCCGGCGCCCCTAAATCCCCGATTACCTGGATCGCCTCATGTGCCACGCCATTCGCCAACAACTCCGTCAGAGCCTCATTCCCCTGCCCCGTATGCCCAAACAAACCCACTAAAAACACATCACTCATCCCCCCTAAGATGCACCCACCCCCCAAAGAGAAAAGGCGGCCACCCTAAAAAGGGTAACCGCCCGCTAGTCCCTAGGCCCTAGGCTCTAGAACTAGTCCTTAGGCACCGGCTTAGCCTCAGGATTCTTCTGGTGCTCAATCCACCGAGCCTGCGCCTCCGTCACCTTGTTCCGTGCGAACGCAGCATCCCGCCAGCCCTTGACCTCAACGCGCTTTCCCTCAAGATCCTTGTAGATCGCAAAGAAGTGCGTGATCTCCTTCAGCATGTGCGGATAGATCTCGCTGTAGTTCCAGACGTCCTTGTACCGCGGATTGCCCATCCCGACGCATAGCACCTTCTCATCGCCCAGGCCCTGGTCCATCATCTCCAGCAGCCCGATCGGACGAACCTCCATCACGCAACCGGAAAAGCTCGGGCTATCCACCAGCACCAGCACGTCCAGCGGATCGCCGTCATCGCCCAGCGTGCTCGGAATAAACCCATAATCCCCCGGATAATGCACGGGCGAGTAGAGATTGCGGTCCAGCCGGAATACGTGCAGATCCTTGTCATACTCGTACTTGTTTACGCCCTCCTGCGGTATCTCAATGACCACATTGATCACTTCAGGGGACTTCGGCCCGACCGGCAACTCCATGTAATTTGGCATAAAATCTGGCATCTCTTCTCGCGTTCTGGGATTTTGTTCACTGTCGTTCGCGCTGCTTCCGCGGCCCGCATCATCTTACGCCGAGTCGTACCCAGGCGCACCGCCAACCACAAGCAGCACAGGCCCGCACCTTTCGGGAACCTGCTCTTACAAGTCTATAATTAGATTGAATGAAAGCCCATGTCTACGTCACCCTCAAGCGGACCGTCCTCGATGCCCAGGGACAAACCGTCGCCGACGCCCTCCGCCGCATGAACTACAAAGGCGTCGCAGACGTCCGCCAGGGAAAGTACTTCCTGCTCACCCTCGACGCCACCGCAGCAGCCGATCCCACCGCAGCCGAAGCCGAAGTCAACCGCATCGCCCGCGAGATCCTCGTCAACCCCGTGATCGAGGAATACTCCTTCCGCCTCGAGCCCTAAGCTCCCACATCCCAGACCTTCATCCCGAGTCCCCCTTTCGTGGGATTCCCCTGCCTGCTGCGTCGTTTCTACACTTAATTCAATAGCCCTCCCTGTCCCACTGCATTCCTGATCTGCCTCTAACATCCTGACTCTAAACGTGGCACGACGATTGCCCCGTTCCTGACAGGCTTAAGGGGCCATACTCATGATCTGCAACATCCTCCGCCGTCTCGCCACCACGACCTTCGCCGCGACCGCCTTCCTGGCCTCCGCCTCCCTGCTCCAGGCCCAATCCTTCGCCACCGCCGCCCGCACCGTGAGCATCTCCGCCTTCGCCGGCGCCTCCCGCGTCAATACCGACTACGGCAGCACCAACGCCGGCTACCTCTTCGGCGCAGACTTCACCCGCCATTACCACCTCGTCGACCCATCCCTCGAGGTCCGCGCCACCATCGCGCCCGGCAGCAGCATCGGCGAAAAAACCTTCTCCGGCGGCCTCCGCCTCCAGAAGCGCTTCCACCGCTTCCAGCCCTACGCCGACCTCCTCGCAGGCGCGGGCTCCATCACGTTCAACCACCCTACTGTCGTCAACGGCATCCCCTATGCCTCAGACAACTCCTTCATCTACGTCTTCGGAGGCGGCATGGACTACTACGTCACCCGCAACTTCGCCGTCAAAGCCGACTACAACCAGCAACTCTGGCGCCTCGGCCAGAACCTCAACCGCCTAACCCCCTCCGCCCTCACCATCGGCATCGTCTACCGCATCCCCTTCCACCCCTACAACAGGTAGTGGATAAAGATACTGTTCTAGAAGTGGCATAGACGAGTTTTCCTTCAAGACATAATCTCTACAAATGGCAAGTAACCCATATCTCCACAGGACGGCTTGCTTCGCGGTTTCGAGTGTCGCCTTCGCGGTACTTGCATGGGGAGTTGGATTGGATGGTGGTCCCTGTGGTGGATTGGGACTCGATCTGCTCATACTTTCGGTCTTGCTTTTAGTGATCACTCTTGGCTGCGCGGCTGACTGGCTCCTACAAAGCAAAGAAATCCGCTTTCGCAGAGATTTTTGACGATAAAGCAGAGATTAGATTCCTGTGCGCGAAACAGGCGTTCTGTACGCCAGCATGACCCGAATGCTAGGCTCGAAAGCTGATGCCTAAGACAGATCACCCTCAAAACTCCTCCCGCTTCGTCCGAGCCTGCCTCCGCCAGCCCGTAGACCGCACGCCCGTGTGGTTCCTCCGCCAGGCCGGCCGTTACATGCCCGAGTACATGGCCGTCCGCAAGCACCACACCCTCCTCGAGATCTGCCGCACCCCAGAAATCGCCGCGGAAGTCACCATCACCGCCGCCGAACGTCTCGGCGTAGACGCCGCCATCATCTTCGCCGACCTCCTCCTGCCCTTCACCCCCATGGGCCTGGACTTCGAGTTCGTCGCCGGCGAAGGCCCCGTAGTCAACACCCCCATCCGCACGTACGAGCAGGTCCAGGCCCTTCGCACCGACCGCTCCGAAGACCTCATCTACGTCTCCCAATCCATCGAAAAAGTAGCCAAACACTTCGCCTCCCCCCGTCCACCGGAAGCGGGACAAACAGACGGAGACCAGTTAGGCATCATCGGCTTCTGCGGAGCCCCCTTCACCCTCGCCAGCTACATGATCGAAGGCGGCAGCTCCCGCAACTACATCGAAGCCAAAAAAATGATGTACGCCAGCGGTGCCACCACAGAAAGTCGTCATTCTGAGCGAAGCTCAGAACCTCCGTATTTGCACTCTTCGACCGAGCCACAATCTCCCATGGAAACCACCGGTTCCGCCGCGTGGCCCCTCCTCATGGAAAAGCTGGTCACCGTCCTCACCGCCTTCGCCGCCCAGCAAGTAGAAGCCGGCGCAGACGTCATCCAGGTCTTCGACTCCTGGGCCGGAGCCCTCTCGGTCGAGGACTATCGCCAGTTCTGCCTCGCCCCTACAAAGCAGTTGGTAGAAAACATCCGCAACATGGGCGTCCCCGCCATCTACTTCGGCGTAGACACCGCCTCGCTCCTCCCCACCATGACCGAAACCGGAGCCGACGTCCTCGGCCTCGACTGGCGCATTCCTCTCGACGAGGGCTGGAAATCGGTGGGCACAGCCCACGCGATACAAGGAAACTTAGACCCCATCGCCCTCTTTGCCCCCCAGGAAGTCCTCCACGCCCGCGTCAAAACCATCCTGCAACAAGCCGCCAACCGCCCCGGTCACATCTTCAACCTAGGCCACGGCATCGTCCCTGGCACCCCGGTCGAAAACGTCATCCAGGTAGCCCGCTGGGTCCACGAACTCTCGGCCCGCTAGCCTCTAGCCCGCAACTCAGGAAAGAATCGAAACTCAGCGTTCAAACATCTATTCTGCCGGTATGAAAAACATCGGTTTTCTCTCCTTCGGACACTGGAACCCCTCCCCGCAGTCAGCGACACGCTCGGCTGCGGACGTCCTCCTGCAGTCCATCGACCTCGCAGTTGAAGCCGAGCGCCTCGGCATGGACGGAGCCTACTTCCGCGTCCATCACTTCGCACGCCAGTTAGCCTCGCCCTTCCCATTGCTGGCAGCCGTCGGAGCCCGCACCAAAAAGATCGAGATCGGCACTGGTGTCATCGATATGCGGTACGAAAACCCGCATTACATGGCAGAAGACGCCGGTTCCGCGGACCTCATCGCCGGCTCCCGCCTCCAGCTAGGCATCAGCCGAGGATCACCGGAGCAGGTCATTGAAGGCTGGCGGCACTTCGGCCACGACCTGGCCCCGGGAGAAGACGATGCCGCC
Source organism: Granulicella tundricola MP5ACTX9 (assembly GCF_000178975.2). Classification (NCBI taxonomy): domain Bacteria; kingdom Pseudomonadati; phylum Acidobacteriota; class Terriglobia; order Terriglobales; family Acidobacteriaceae; genus Granulicella; species Granulicella tundricola. Next base: position 3,843,714 of record NC_015064.1, read on the forward strand.
ATGGGTCGCCGCCACACAGAAATGTTCCTCGAGCTCCTCGGCGGCAAAGGCTTCGCCCAACCCAACCCTCGCCCCATGTTCGCCAACCCTCCCGGCCTCCTGCGTCTCGAGCCGCACTCTGAAACCCTCCGCGACCGTATCTGGTGGGGTTCGGCTACGAACGCCACCGCCGTCTGGGCCGCAAAGCTCGGAATGAACCTCCAGAGCTCGACCCTCAAGTTCGATGAAACCGGCGAGCCCCTGCACATCCAGCAAGCCGCCCAGATCCGCGCCTTCCGCGCCTCCTGGAAGGAAGCCGGCCACACCCGCACCCCTCGCGTCTCCGTCAGCCGAAGCATCTTCGCCCTCATGAACGATCAGGACCGCGCCTACTTCGGTCGCAGCGGCCAGGAAACAGACCAGATCGGCTTCATCGACGGAGCCACCCGCGCCGTCTTCGGCCGAGACTACGCCGCAGAACCAGAGGTGCTCATCCAGCAGCTAAAAAACGATCAGGCCATCGCAGAAGCAGACACCCTCCTCCTCACGGTCCCCAACCAGCTAGGCGTCGCCTATAACGTCCACGTCATGGAAGCCATCCTAAAGACGGTTGCTCCCGCGCTCGGCTGGCGTTGACCATTGGCTCGACAATCGTCGCGTCCTCCTTCGGCAACGGCATGCTGCCTTCTCCCATGCGAGCGTAGGCTGGGGCGTAGAGGATGGTAGACCACTAGCTATGAGGCATGTAGAAGAGGCTTAGGCGGGGGAGATTGCAGGCTTCCAGGAGACGCTTTTGCAGGAACTGCTGTTGGACCTGCTTGATCTGGACGGCTTGCATCTTGCCACGGTAGGGGGCTAGCTCGCGAGCGGCTTGTTCTCGGAGGGCTACGAGGTCGTCCTCCGGGGTGGCGGCCAGGATGGCGGCAAGCATCTTTTCTTCAAGGACCGTGAGGGTGCGGTCCAGATCTTCCAGATGCTGCGTGGGGTTGATGCGGAGGTCAGCAGCTAGTTCGCGGAGGCGGGTGGCGGTTTCTCCGGCTATGCCTGAGGCTTCTATGGTTTGGGCATTGGCTTCGAGGTAGGCGGCTACGGGTTCGGTTTCAAAGCCGCTTTCTGGGGATTCTTTTCTGGGGGCGAGGCCTATGGCGGCTTCGGCGGAGAGTTCTGCGGATTGCATGACAGACTGGGCGGCCCAGGCGAGGCCGTTGATCTTCTGCAAGCGGCCTTTGGTGCGGAGTTTGCGGGTTTCGTATTTATCGAAGGCTTCGTCTATTCCTCTTAGAACGGCCTCCAGGGGGATGCCGGCGTCGTGCCAAGTCTCGATGAGGGCCCAGTCCAGGGTGGAGAGCATGAGGATGGAGCCGCGGCGTTGCTGGAAGCGGTCTTCGATCTCGGTGAAATAGGGGATGTGGTTCATGGGTTCCGGGGTGAGGACGGCCCGGGGCTAGAGCCCGGATGATTGTGCGGCGGGGACGGGGGGCTGAAGACCAATACGGGGGTCCTTCGCTACGCTCAGGATGACGTAGGTTTGTGGTGATGGTGGTGGGGCGGGGTTATTGGCTGCGGCGGCGTTGTTTTTCCTGGCGTTCCAGATTGCGCTCGAAGACCAAACGGAGGCCGGTGAGGGTTAGGTTGGGGTCTACTTCGCCTATGTATTTGGAGCCGGCGGCGATGAGGCCGGCCAGGCCTCCGGTGGCGATGGTCCTGATGTTTTCCATGGGGCCGTTGGTGAGGGCCAGTTCCAGGATCATGCGTTCGAGGATGCCGTCGACGAGACCGATGTAGCCGTAGTAGAGGCCGATCTGGATGTTATCGACCGTGCCGGTGCCGATGACCTTGGCGGGGCGTTTGACCTCGATGCGGGGGAGGCGGGCGGCGCGGGTGAAGAGGGCGTCGGCGGAGATGCCGAGGCCGGGGGCGATGGCGCCGCCGAGGAACTCGCCTTTGGCGGAGACGACGTCGAAGGTGGTGGCGGTGCCCATGTCGACGACGATGCAGGGGGAGCGGAAGTGCTCGAATGCGGCGACGCAGTTGACGATGCGGTCTGCGCCGACCTCTGCGGGGTTGTCGGTGAGGACGGGGAGGCCGGTGCGGACGCCGGGCTCGACGAAGAGGGGGCGCTGCTTGAAGTACTGCTCGCTGACCTGGCGAAGGATGTGGTCCATGGGGGGTACGACCGACGAGATGGCGATGCCGGTGACGGCGGTGAGGGCGTGGCCGTTGGACTCAAAGAGGCTGCGGAGAATGACGCCGAACTCGTCCGTGGTGCGGGAGCGGGGGGTGGTGATGCGCCAGTTGGTGATGGGGTCTGGGTCGAAGTGCAGGGCTGAGCCGTCGGTGGGGCGGTAGAGGCCGAGTACGGTGTTGGAGTTGCCGACGTCGATGGCTAAAAGCATAAGGCTCCGTGTTTCAGGCTGGGCGTACGCCGCCGGAGAGGACGGTGCGGATGTCGCCTTCCGGGGTGCGGACCTGGAGGAAGCCCTGGGGGTTGAGTCCGCACGTCAGGCCAGTATATCCGCCGGACTCGTCTACGTGGACTCGCTTGCCGGTGACCCAGGTGGAGGACTGGGCGAAGCGGGTGAGGAGGTTGGAGGTGGTGAGGGTGTCGAGCTCGCGATGGAGATGGGTGAGGAAGGCTTCCAGGAGCTGATCGCGGTCCACTGGGCGGTCTGACTCTATGCGGAGCGAGGTGGCTAGTTTGGCTAGATCGGGCGGGAAGGCGGCGTGGTTGAGGTTGATGCCTACTCCGATGACGGCGTAGCGGAGGAGTGGGTCAGGGCCTGATTCTGAGGTGGATTCTACGAGGATTCCTCCGCATTTTTTGGTGCCTAGCAACAGGTCGTTGGGCCAGCGGATGTCGGCGGTGAGGCCGGTGATCTCCTGGATGGCGGATTGTGCGGCTAGGCCGGTGGCTAACGGGATGTGGATGGCCTGGGCGAGGGGGATGCGGGGGGTGGCTAGGATGCTGACGTAGAGACCGTCGCCGGGGGCGGAGTGCCAGGTGTGGCCGCCTCGGCCCCGGCCTGCTGTTTGTTCGTCTGCGAGCCAGACTCCGGAGCGGGTGCCTTGCTGGGCGGCTTCGAGGGCTAGCTGGTTGGTGCTGGTGGTGGTGGCTAGATGAGTGAGCGGGCCGAGGATTGTGGCTTTCGTTTCGGGGCTAAGAGGCATCGGCGGCGATCTTCATGCTGAGGTCTACGGCTACGGCGGAGTGGGTGAGGGCCCCTACGGAGACGAAGTCTACTCCGGCCATCGCGTAATCCCGGACTGTTGCGAGGCTCATGTTGCCGGAGGATTCGATGGGCAGGTTGGGGAGGGCGGCTCGGATCTGCTTGACTGCCTTTTTGGTGGCGGCGGGGGTCATGTTGTCGAGGAGGATGGAATCAGGGCCGCCGGCGATGGCTTCGTCGAGCTCCTGCTGGGAGCGGACTTCCACCTGGACGGGCTGGTTGTGGGGGCGGTTCTTGAGGGCGGCAGCAAGCGCTGCGGGGAGGCCTCCGCCGAGGGAGATGTGGTTGTTCTTGATGAGGATGCCGTCCTGGAGGTCGAGGCGGTGGTTGACTCCTCCTCCGCAGCAGACTGCATATTTATCCAGGGCTCGGAGGCCGGGGATGGTCTTGCGGGTGTCGAGGACCTTGGTTTTGGTGCCGGCGACGGCTTTGACGAACTCCTGGGTGAGGGTGGCGATGCCGCTCATGCGCTGCATGAGGTTGAGGATGACGCGCTCGGTGGAGAGAAGGGCGGAGGCGTTGTAGCGGATGACGGCGATGGTGGCGCCTTTTTTGACGCGGACGCCGTCGAAGATCTCGGGGTGGTGGATGACTTCAAAGCGGCCGAGGGGGCGGTGGCCGGCCTTCTCGGCGAGGGCGGTGAAGAGCTCCAGGAAAACCGGGATGGCACCGAGGCCGGCTACGACGCAGGGCTCCTTGGCGATGATGGTGCCGGTGGCGCGGAGCCTGGGGTTGATGGTGAGGGCCGTGGTCACGTCGAAGGCGGCCTTGTCTTCAATCAGGGCGCCTTCGAGGATCGTCCTGATGCGTTTGCTCTTCCAATCCATCTCGTCATCCTAAACCTGTTGTGTGCATCAGATGTAATACGCCTATGCCGATGCTTGCGATGAGTTTGAGTCACCAGTTTGCGTACCTGATGCTGCTGGCGTTGCCGATTGCGTGTGCCTCATGGACTGTGACGCATGAGGAGGTGTTTCGCGAGCCGAGGGAGTATTGCAAGGACAGGTCGCAGAACTGCAAGCCGCTGGTGGCTCGGAAGTTCTTCTACCTGTTCACTTGCGAGTACTGCTTCTCGCACTATGTGACTGCGTTCTTTCTGATCCTGACGCAGTTTCAGATGCTGTACGACGGGTGGCGCGGGTACCTGATTGCGTGGTTTGCGCTGGTGTGGGTGGCGAACGTTTATATGAGCATCTTCAACCGGCTGCGGCTCGAGATCAAGCATGAGAATGTGGTGATTGCGACTGAGACTGCAGTGCAGAAGAGGGTTGAGGCTGAGATACCGAATTCCCCCGTGGTCTGATTCAAAACTTGATTCTGGTTGTGAGTTTCCAATCGGTTGTTGCCAGGCTGACCAAGAGGCATCCAGGCTTGAGCCCAGCAAGCTCCGTCGTTCCTTGCCCAGCTTTTCGTCACTGGAACACTCCACTCAAACCAGCATTCCACCGGCACGATAAACTAGGGGAATGCCACTTTTCCCCAGCGATTTACCAGAAACTATTTTTGCCCACTGCGATGGAGGCTCCCGCGGAAACCCCGGCCCGTCTGGATATGGAGCTGTCATTACCGACACCGGCGGCCAAAAGATTGCAGAACTTTCTGAATTTTTGGGAATTCGGACGAATAATTATGCGGAGTACTCAGGGCTTCTGGCTGTTTTGGCCTATGCTGTTGAAAATAAGCGTCTTAGCCTCAAGGTCGTATCTGATTCCGAGCTTATGGTGAAGCAGATCCAAGGCAAGTACAAGGTCAACTCGCCCGACCTCAAACCGCTTTGGCAGGAGGCTCGCGACCGCATCGCCAAGCTTAAGTCCTTTGAAATCAGTCATGCACTGCGCCATAAAAACAAGGACGCCGACGCGCTGGCCAATCAGGCCATGGATCGCGGCATGAAAAAAGGCGAATACAAAGCGACACCAACTGCACCACAAATCACCACACGCGAACCACAAAAGACTGTCGCCAGTCCGGTGGCTCTCCCGGCCATGCTGCGTGGCTTCACCAAGGACGGTTCCATCCATCTGCTCGGCGGGGCCACCCTCCCCAACGGCATCTTCGTGAAGATCGTTCCCGAGTAAGGGGATCAGCCCTTGTTCAGTTCCGCCTTCAGGATCTCGCTGACGATCTTCCCGTCGGCCCTGATTCCGCTCGCCAGCAGACGCTGCCGAATCACCTTCATCGCGGTCCCCATATCCTTTGGGCCGGGCCTGATGCCGTCGTTATCGGCGGCCAGGTGCTCGAGCGCGCCCATGATGGTCGTCCGAACCTCCTCCTCGCTTGCCTCCTGCGGGAGGTAGCCCTCGATCATCCCGATCTCGACTGCTTCCCTGGCCGCCAGCTCTGGCCGGTCGCCCTTGGTAAAGCTCTCGATCGACTCCTTGCGCTGCTTGATCAGCGTGGTCAGGATCTGCTGCTCTTCAGCCTCGGTCAGCGGCTCCCGCTTGTCGATCTCCTTGTTCTTCATTGCAGACTTCACCATCCGCAGCGTGGTCAGCCGGTGTTCTTCCCTGGCCTTCATCGCCACGATAATGTCCTTGCCAATCCGTTCTGAAATCATCAACTCGCTCATTGAATCTCACCTCTTCAACCCCGATTATAGGTCGTGCAACCTACCCGCCTCCCCTGCGTAAACCCATACAATAAGAGCCATGATCCGCAAAACTCGCCTCTTCACGCCTGGTCCGACCCCCCTTCTTCCCGCCGCCCAGTTCGCCATGGCCGCCGCCGACATCCACCACCGCACGGCCGAGTTCCGCGCTCTCTACACCCGCGTGCTCGCGCAGCTCAAGCAGTTCGTCGGCACGGAGACCGGCGACATCATCGTCCTCTCCAGCTCCGGTACCGGCGCGATGGAAGCCGCCGTCAGCAACCTGACATCCCCCGGAGATCGCGTGCTGGTTCTGACCGCCGGCAAGTTCGGCGAGCGCTGGACGGCTCTCGCGAAGGCCTTTGGATGTGAAGTCGACGTCGTCTCCGCGCCCTACGGCCAGACCTTCTCGCTCGACGAGGTCAAGGCTGCCCTCAAGCTCGAAACTCGCGCCGTCTTCATGCAGGCCACCGAGACCAGCACCGGTGTCCGCCATTGCACGCCCGGCGTCGCCAAGCTGTTGAAGGATGCGGGCTCTGAGGCCCTGCTCGTGGTCGACGCCATCACCGGCCTTGGCACCACGCATCTGGACATGGACGCCTGGGGCATCGACGTGCTCATCGGCGGCTCGCAGAAGGCGGTCATGATTCCGCCCGGCCTCAGCTACCTCGCCGTGGGACCCAAGGCGTGGGATCGCATGGAAGCGACCTACAATCCGCGTTACTACTTCGATCTCCGCAAGGAGCGCAAGAATGCACGCGCAGGCGAGTCCGCCTATACCCCGGCGGTCGCTCTGATCGCGGCGTTAGGTGCAGCGCTCGACTGGATTGCAGGACAGGCTGCTACGGCTGAGAACCCCGCAGGCAGCATTGCGGAAGGCCGCAAGAAGCTCGTCGACAACGCCGAGACGATCGCAGCCATGACCCGCGCGGCCATGCTCGCGCTGGGCATGACGCTCTTTGCGCCCGACGCACCTTCTTCCGCAGCCACCGCCGTGGTGCCCCCCGCGGGCGTGGACTCCGGCATCTTCGTCAAGGAGTTGAAGAGCCGTTTCGGGGCCATCATTACCAACGGCCAGGGCGAGATGAAGGGTCAGATCTTCCGCATCGCCCACCTCGGCTTCTTCGATTACATGGACACCATCGCGCTCATCGGGGCGTTGGAGCAGGTGATCGTCAAGAGCCTACCGCAGCTCAACGCGCAGTTCGGCACCGGTCTCATTGCGGCCCAGAAGCTCTACGCCGAAGCCTCCCACCCCAAGGCCGAGGCCCAGAAATGCCTTTGCGGCCGCACCGACAAAGCCTGCTCCATGCAAAACCCTGCCGCAAAGTAAGTACTCCCGAACAAAAGAGGCCATCCTTTCGCAGTCTCATCGCGAGAGGGTGGGTCTCGTTTGCGGAAGCAACGCCCCGCCTTCTCCGACCCGGTGGTAATAGAGAGCCCAGCGAAGTTGCCGAAAACCTGTGCGAGAGCTTCGTCTCGACAACCGGAGTTGTCGTGGGTGAAAGGCAAGCTGATTGTCCAACGAAGGGCTTCTAATGAGGCGGCTCTAGTTCGTCGCCTCACTGGAGTTCTTCATCACTGGACAGCAATGGTAGGTTCCGGAGGCCATGGTGTCTGCTTACCTTTATAGGACTGCCAGTGACCACCGGAGGCTGGACATACAAGATTGCCTTTTTCAGATGCCACGACCGCTCCGGGCGAATAGGTCAGGTCGTCGCAAGTGCAAAGCTTTCCTTGCGGTGCTGTTTCTCTACAAGAGACAGCTGACGGTGGTGTCGGAAGGCTAAGGTTCACAACCTTCTTGGTTTGATCTCGGGTGGCTTCTGTTGTGGCTGTCCACTTCGGTCGGCCCTCCGATAACGTACACATCTGAAGGGCTTTCGCGTTGTTTAGCCGCACGATGGTTCCCTGAGGGAATTGTTGGTCAGCAGTTACGCAGCTATTCGAAGCTGCAGCAGGACCGGTCTGCGAAGCGTCATTGGATGAAGATGCAAAGCCGGTTGCAGTTGCGGCAAGCGCAATGACGAGAAGGGTAAGACGGCAAAAGCGGAGGAGAACGGCACCCCCCTTTTTGGGGATGAAAAAGACATAATCAGCTCCATTCGATTGCGCAGGTTGAAACTGTTGACGTGGCTGCGACCAGCGAGCGGCCGCAAGAGGAACTGCTGACAGACCTTGCAAATACCCTGCAGATAATCCGTTGCTGTTACGCCTGCATTTAGAACCAACTCGTCACAGGCGAGCTCCGCTTCACCCTCGATCCGGCGCTCCAGCCATCGCAGGAGAGGATAAAACCAGAAGACACAAACCAAGACGTGTACCGACGAGCGCGTCAGGTTGTCCCAGCGTTTTGCGTGTGCCAACTCATGCAAAAGAATCGCTTCGTATTCAGCGGCTGACAACGTCTCAGGTAAGCTTTCGGGTATGACTAGAACTGGTCGAAAAAGACCCATCAGGTAGGGGTCGCGCGCTTCGGTCGAGGTGCGAATCTCTACTGTTCTTGTCACCCGTAATCTTCGTGACGCCTGCCGAAGTGCTTGTATGTGGTCAGGAGCCGTATTGAGAGAGGTCTTCCCTACCTTGTTGAGAGCCATGATCCAAATAGCCAACAGAACGACGGTTCCTACCACCCAAAATGCCAATGCCACATGCAAAAGCGTTGAATCTTGAAGCGGCTGCGCAAGACTATGTCTACGCTGTATGTCGAGGATGGGGAGCTGGATCTGAAAAGGTTCAATCCGCTGAGGAAGCCGGCGCCGCAATAAAGTTCCAAACATCTGCAGACCTTCAAGTGGAACCGCAAATTTCAACACCGCAGCGAGCAAAAGCATATGCCGGAGACTTGCGGCCTGCCTACGCAACAGCACCACTAACAGCAGCATGAAGCTTGCAAACAACGTCGACTCCAGTAAGTGTCGAGCGACAGACATCATCATGCGGTTGGCCTCTTAAGCTGCTTTTCTATAGCTCGAATATCCGCAAGGCTCAGATCGCCGCTTTCAACCAGGTGAGAGATCACGGGCTTTGCGGATCCTCCAAAAAGATCTAGCAAGTCTCGGATGAGTCGGCGATGCACGGCTTCGCGCGTAAAAACGGCTTCAAAAATTAGCGCATTTCCGATCTTCTTTACTCGGCGAACAGCATTTTTCTCCTCCAGACGAACGAGCATGGTCTGCACCGTTGTGTAAGCCAGCCTGTTTTCTTCCGACAGGCTTTCGTGAATTTCGCGGACCGATGAAGGGCCCAGCTTCCACATCTGTTCCAGCAGCTGCAACTCCGATTTTGCTATGCGCTTGTCCATGAACTATCCTTGTCGCTGAATCTACTACTAATGTAGTTTTGTTGGCAAGAGAATTTGCTAACCGATCATCAGCATTTTTTCTCTTTAGCCCACCGACGGTGACTGCTCGTGTTGTTACTCCTGAAACGGACGATTGAGAGCGGAACAGCGTTGTGCCTCGAAAACAGGGTTTTGGGAAATGTGGAGGAGAGCGGTCGTTTGCTTCCGCAAACGATGCCCACCCTAACCGACGATAGAACCGTCGGTGAGGATGGGGCACACGGAGGTTGTGGTTTGTTCTTAGGAACGGGGTTTTCGGACTGCTGAACAGCAGCCCTAACCCAACCGAAGCCTCAGAGACCCCCACCTCAACCTCCCCAGACCCAGCAAATCCCTTCCTCTTCGGCACCAGCTTCTTCACCACGCTCGCCAGGATGTACAGCACGCCAACCAGGCTCAGGCCTGCCTACCCTCGCTGCCCGTAATCCCGCTTGAAAGCGATGCCATCCCCCTGCCGCACGAGCCAGGGTTTCAGCCTGTCCTGTTTGGTGATGCACCCAAAGAACTTGTTGCCCTGCCCGCTTACCCACGGCAGACGGTTCGCCACGGCCTGAAACCCGTGCAGGCCGGCGAGAAAAAGCCCAGGTCCCAACACCTTCGTGAAGCTTCCGATCCTCGTCTGATTTCGCCGGGCAAGCTCTGCGCGATCGACATTGAAGTCCCAGTACGAGCGCGCATAAAGAGCGAAGTCCGACTCCGCCAGGAACGAAGCCGTGGCCTTCTGCATATCTCGCCGATCCCAGCGATAGATGTAGTTCGGGATGCAGGTATTGCGAACACCGCCCGACTCAAAGCCGCATGCCACCACGGCCGGCAGTTCATAGGGAAAGGAAAGACGAAACCGCACCAACGCGCGCATCAGCAGCGAGTCGTTCGGCTCAAGGAAGATCACGTTCCGGCGGCTGACGCGCAGCATCTCCAGCAAGGCCGCATGGGGCGAGCGGCAGTGGTGCAGCACCGCGTGCGCCAGGACCAGGTCGTAGCTTCCATCGGCCAGCGGCATCTTCTCTACATCCGCATAGACCGTATCCAGTTCGACTCCCTCCATGCGGGGTGGGCCGGAGGCAGCGACCGCATCGACATTGGAGAGAGTCATCCGCCGAAACCCGACGCCACGCAGCATCTCGGCATCCTCATAGCTGCCGCCGACGATCAACTCATGGCAACCTGGATCGATGCCGGCTGCCTGGATACACTCGGCCAGTGTCTTCTGGAAGAGGGTCCGATCCACAACAGGGCTTCGCACAGCCTCTTCACGATCCTTCAGGACGTTCATGGACTCGCTTCCTTGGGCTCAAACCAGAGTGACGACTTAGTGCTCCTGGCCGGGCTTATAAGCTTCCCGACACAAGACGGTGCACCGGGATCTGTTCCAGTATGCAGAGCCGGCATCCGCTGGTTGTCACCGGGATGTCTTCGTTTCGTCTTGCCCTACCGCTCCCCAGGTCCTGCCATCACTGTCCCGGAGCCGTCTCGTAGGCTCACCAACTCACCCTCAACAGCGAAACCCCATCCCGCGGCAAACTCATCTTCACCTCCATCACTCCCCCTTTCACCTCCACCCACTCGGGACTCGTCAACATCTCCAACCGTCCCGATGCCTGCAGCTCTTTGTACTGCTCCTCCGTAGGCTTCTGCGGCGACCCCATTCCCTTCCACACCGTGTACGAGTTGCTATGCGTATCGTCCAGACGATAGTGCTCCAGCAGAACGCGGGTAACTCCCGCGGGCATGCCACCGATGCTTACTGTGGTCTTCGCAGCAGCAGCCTTCCCATCGATATCGTCATAGTTCCAGACCAGCACCGCCGCGCTGCGATCGCCCTTCGTCGCCAGCGCATCCACGTCAGCCTTTTCTCTTACGCCAGCGGCGAGCTTTGCGTCCAGATCCACTCGGCCCGAGCTCGTCACCGCGACCCTGCTGCCGCTCATCAGTCCGAACATCCGGAAGACGTTCAGCACGGGCTTGTCGACACCATTTGTTGCAAGGTCTCGAAAGCCCTCAAAGTACTCCTTATCCTCAAACTCAAACGACCAGCTCAGCATCCCGAGGAGGTTCACGCCGTGGCGGTCCTGCAGCTCGAACAAGCCCTTCAAGGCATCGGCCGTATACGCCGGATAGAGGGTGCCGTTCCTGTAGTTATTGGCCGGCTCGACCTTGGACGAGCAGGCCGCGCAGCCCTCGGGATCGGCCTCGCTCAGGATGATGGGGAGCGACTTGAAGCGTGGGAAGCCGGCGATCAACTTGAAACCTTCATCCGCGTCGCGCAGCTCGCTGGCAATGCCCATGGTGACCTTACCCGCGGCGATCTTTGGGCTGCCCTTGGCGTGGAAGGTGATGAAGTCCATGGGGACCCGCTTGCCGTCCGCGGCGCTGCTGCCCGTATCCACATGGTCCAGGAAGTTCTTCAGGAAGAGCCGAGCCTTCTCGCTGCGCGGACTGGTGCTCGCGGGGCCGCCGACCTTTGCGCCCGGGAGTGCGGTTCTCACGCCTGCGACGGCGTAGTCGTAGAGCTTCCAGTAGTCCTCTGCGGGCGCGTGCCAGTAGTCGATATCGGGCTCGTTCCAGACTTCGAAGTACCAGCGCAGCACCTCCTCCTTGCCGTAGCGCTCGACCAGGTGCGCCGTGACCACGCGTATGAGCTCACCCCACTTTTTGTAGTCCCTGGGCGGATTGTTGGAGCGCCCGGAGATCGTCGACTTGGGATAGTGGACCTGGTAGGGCTCGGTCCGGCCCGGGACGTCCGCCGCCAGGGCCTCCGGCATGAAACCGAGCTCCACCATCGGCCTCACACACGCGGCCTTGTACGCGTCGAAGATGCCATCGAGGATCTTGAAGTCGTATACGGGCTTGCCGTTCGCATCCTCGGTGTAGACGTTGGTGGAGCTGAACTTCAGCTCCGCCACGCCGTCGCCGGAGGTGAGGAGATGATGGGCCCGGATGGAGACCGGCACGGGGCTGAGATCGTGCAGCTCGCGCAGCAGCTTCTGCCCGTCGGGGGCGGTCGTGTAGTTCGCTTCGTCATAGCCGAACCAGCTATAGACGGGCTTGTACGCGCCCACGGGCTTGGAGAGATCGACCTGGATCGACACGGGCTCCTGCGCGCCCATCACACCGCAAATCGCCAGCACCCCGGCCCAGACTGCACACCTTTGCATCACGCCAGCTCCCTGAAAACGTTATCCTGCGAAGACTAGCAGATGCTCTTCGACGTGCGGCCTCGCTTGCAGACCATACCCCCCGACCGCTATGCTCGGGAGCCGAAGGCCCTGTCGCCCACCGCTCGCACTGAAGAAAGCAAAGGACGTTTCCCGATGAAGCTCACCCGCCTGATTCCGCTCGTACTGATCCCTGCCGCCGCGTTCGCCCAGACCAAGGTCACCACCGCCCCGTTCGGCACGCTGCCGGACGGCGGCACGGTCCAGTCGTACACCCTGACCAGCCCTCAGCTTGAGGTCAAGCTCATCACGCTGGGAGCGCACATCACCGCCATCCAGGCGCCGGACCGCGAGGGCCACAAGACCGACGTCGTGCTTGGCTACGACGATCTGGCCGGGTACCTCGCCGACAAGAACACCTACATGGGCTCCGTTCCGGGGCGCTACGCCAACCGCATCGGCAAAGGCCAGTTCACGCTGGACGGTAAGCAGTATCAGCTCCCGCTCAACAACAATGGCAACACGCTGCATGGCGGCACCACCGGCTTCGACCGCTACAACTGGACCGCCAAGCAGATTCCCTCCGGCGTGGAGTTCACCGTCGTCTCGAAAGATGGCGACCAGGGCTTCCCCGGAACCCTTACCGCCCATGTCCGCTATACGCTTGCCGCCGACGCACTGAAGATTGAGTACTCCGCGACCACCGACAAGGACACCGTCCTCAACCTCACCAACCACACCTACTTCAACCTCAGCGGCCACGGCGAGATCCTCGGAGAGAAGATGATGATCAACTCCGACAAGATCACCCCCGTCAACTCCGGGCTCATCCCCACCGGCAAGTTCATGCCCGTCGCAGGGACGCCGTTCGACTTCCAGAAGCCGACGACCATCGGCGACCGCATCAACGTCACCGCGGGCCCTGCAGGCCAGCAGATGGTCTACGCGGGCGGCTACGACCACAACTTCGTCCTCAAGTCTGCTGCCGGGACGCATCTGGCCGCGCGGGTGATGGACCCTGCCTCCGGCCGCGTTCTCACCGTCACCACCACCGAGCCCGGCGTCCAGTTCTACACCGGCAACTTCCTGGACGGCACCTACAAGGGCCGCGAGGGCATGGTCTTCGCCAAGCACACCGGCTTCTGCCTGGAGACGCAGCACTTCCCGGACTCGCCTAACCAGCCCAACTTCCCCACTACCGAACTGAAGCCCGGCCAGACCTTCAGCAGCACCACCACCTTCCGCTTCTCCACGGAAAAATGAGGGCGAAGGCTGAACCGAAGAGGCAACGATAAAGGGGCGAGACTCAGGTCTCGCCCCTTCATTGTTGCCTCGGATTGGATTGGGTGGGTCTATTCGGGTGGCAGGGCTTCGAGGGTAGCTTTGGTTTTGTTGTGAAGCATCAGGGTTTCGGCGTGTTGCTTGCGCAGGCCCTCTACGATGTGGGCGGGGGCTCGGCCCATGAAGCCTTTGTTGCCTAGCTGCTTGTCTGCGGCCTGCAGGCCCTTTTCGTACTTGGCCAGGTCCTTGGTGAGGCGCTCGCGCTCGGCGGGGACGTCGATCTGGCGCTCGTAGACGACCTGCACGTCAAAGCTTGGGGTGCTCTTGGTGCCGGAGCCGGAGAGGGGCGAGTCGGCGACTGAGACGGCGCTGACGCGGGCCATCTTGGCGAGGATGTCGGCGTTGGACTGAACCATGAGGCCGATGTGGGGGTTCGAGGCAAAGATGAGGACTGGGGCGGCTTCTTTTTCGGGGACGCCGGTCTCTTTGCGGATGCCTCGGATGGCTACGATGACCTCCTGCAGGAGGGTCATGTCGGTGGCTGCGATGCCGCCTTGCGGATAATCCTCGTGCTGTGGGAAGCGGGTTAGGGCTATGGATTTTGCCGGGGCTTCGAGGCCTAATGCCGCGTAGAGAACGTGCCAGATCTCCTCCGTGATGAAAGGCATGAAGGGGGAGAGCATGCGGAGGGCGGCTTCGTAGACTGTGACGAGGGCGGAGAGGGACTGCTCGGTGGCTGCGTTGTTTTCTCCGCTGAAGTCGAGGCGGACCTTGACTAGTTCCAGGTACCAGTCGCAGAACTCGCCCCAAAAGAACTGGTAGATGGCGTTGGCGGCTTCGTCGAAACGGTAGTCCTTGAGGGCTTGATCGACTGTCTTGGAGGTCTCTGAGAGGCGGTCGAAGATCCACTGGGTTTCTATAGGCGCTCCAACCCACGTCCCAGAGGCGGGACGTGGGGCACCCAGAGTGGTGGGGATGTCGAGATTTGTGACCAGGGTGGTGGAGAGGCCGGCTTCTTTGGCTCGCTCTATGTTCATGAAGAGGAAGCGGGCGGCGTTCCAGATTTTGTTGGCGAAGGCTCGGTAGCCTTCGGTGCGGGCTTCGTTGAAGGCTATGTCTGTGCCGGGTGAGGCTTGCGAGGCCAAGGTGAAACGGACGGCGTCTGTGCCGTACTTGGTGATGATCTCGATGGGATCGATGACGTTGCCCTTGGTCTTGGACATTTTTTGGCGGTCGGCGTCGCGGACGAGGGCGTGGATGTACACCTCGCGGAAGGGGACGGAGTCGGCGAGGGTGCGGGGGGTGCCATCTGCGTTAGGGACTTCCTGCATGAAGTGAGTGCCGAGCATGATCATGCGGGCTACCCAGAAGAAGAGGATGTCGAAGCCGGTGACGAGGAGGTCTGTGGGGTAGAAGGAGGCCAGGTCAGGGCTCAGGGATAAGGGCCCAGGGCTCAGGTTCGCCGATCCCTGAGCACTGGACCCTGGTCCCTGTACTTTGGGCCAACCGAAGACGGTGAAGGGGAGCATGCCGGAGGAGAACCAGGTGTCGAGGACGTCGGTCTCCTGCGTCAGGTCTGTGCTGGCGCAGGTTGGGCAGGCAGTGGGGGTGGTGCGAGAGACGGTGATGTGGCGGTTGGCGCAGTACCAGGCGGGGATGCGGTGGCCCCACCAGAGTTGGCGGGAGAGGCACCAGTCGTGGATGTTTTCCATCCACTGCTGGTAGGTCTTCTCGTACATGTCTGGCGTGAACTTGATGTGGCCTTCGCGGACGGCGGCGATGGCTTTGGCTGCGATGCTTTCGCCTCCGGTGGATGGCGCTTTGTTGACTGCGAGGAACCACTGGTCGGAGAGGCGGGGCTCTATGACGGAGCCCGAGCGCTGGGAGACCGGGACCGTCATGGCGTGGTCTTTGATTTCGACGAGGAGACCGATGGCTTCTAGTTCGGCGACGATCTGCTTGCGGGCTTCGAAGCGGTCGAGGCCGTGGTACGGGCTGCCGGGGAGATCGATGTGGGCGGTCTTGTCGAGGATCGTGAGGCTGGGGAGGTCGTGGCGCTTGCCGATGGCGAAGTCGTTGGGGTCGTGCGCGGGCGTGACCTTGACGGCTCCGGTGCCGAACTCGGGGTTGGCCCATTCGTCGGCTACGATGGGGATCTCGCGGTTTGTTAGGGGCAAAGAGAGTGTCTTACCGATGAGGTGCTGGTAGCGCGGGTCGGTGGGGTTGACGGCTACGGCTGTGTCGCCAAGGAGGGTCTCCGGGCGGGTGGTGGCGATGACGATGGAGCCGGTGCCGTCTGCGAGGGGGTAGCGGATGGAGTAGAGCTTGCCGGTGCGCTCTTCGGATTCGACTTCAAGGTCCGAGACGGCGGTCTGGAGGACGGGGTCCCAGTTGACGATGTAAGCGCCGCGATAGATGAGGCCCTGCTCGTGGAGGCGGACGAAGGCCTCGGTGACGGCGTGGGAGAGGTCGTCGTCCATGGTGAAGTATTCGCGAGACCAGTCGACGGAGTCCCCGAGGCGGCGCATCTGGTCGGTGATGGCGGAGCCGTACTTCTGCTTCCACTCCCAGACGCGGGCAACGAAGGCTTCACGGCCCAGCTCGGCGCGGGTGGTTTTGCCTTCTGCGGCGAGCTGCTTTTCCACCATCAGTTGGGTGGCAATGCCGGCGTGGTCGGTGCCGGGAACCCAGAGGGCCGTCTCGCCGGACATGCGGTGCCAGCGGGTGAGGATGTCCATCTCGGTGTGTTCGAGCATGTGACCGATGTGGAGGACGCCGGTGACGTTGGGCGGCGGGAGGAGGATGGTGAAGGCGGCGGTTCCGGGGGCGGCAGCCGGGGTGTCGAACAGCTTCTTTTCGACCCAGTAGTCAGCCCACTTTTCTTCGATGGTGGAGGGGTCGTAGGCCTTGGCTAGTTCTGTGGGGGCGGAGGGTTGGGTCTCTTCGATGCTCATCACGGTTAAGGGTAGCACCGGTAAGGCAGTGGGTAGTGGGTAGTGGTAGTTCTCTGTTCTCCTGGAAGTGGAGGACGGGATGGGAGGGCTGTTCTGTCCAGCTGCCAGCTATCAGCTATGACGAGGTGAGGGAAAGAGAAAAGCCCCACGGTCGCTGAGTGCGATCGTGGGGCTTGTTTGCGATGCGGGGTTAGAAGGGGTTGATCTTGGCGATGCCCTTCTTCTTCTTGTGCTTGCTGGAGGACTCGTCACCCTTGTCGTAGGCGGCCTTGGGCTTCTTGCCGTCTGCGGGGGCCGCCTGGGCTGCGGGCTGGGGGTTGGTGGCCTCGTTGACCTGGCCGGGGGTGGGGGCGGCAGACTCGACCGGCGGCAGCGGGGTGCTGTCGGCGGGGCGGACTGCGTGGAGGCCGTTATTGGGGTCTGCGGCGGTGCCGGTGGGCGAGGAGGAGTTGAGGATCTCAACGCCCATGCTGGTGCCGGTGGAGGTGGTGCCGGAGCTGGCGGGGGTCATCTCGACTGCGCCGGAGTTGGCCGGAGCGTCGCCGGTGGTGACGTCCTGGAAGGCGAGGGGCTTGGCCGGAACTGCTGCGGTTGCGGGCGCGGCGGCGTCAGGCTGAGCCGCTGCAGTGGCTGTCGCGTCGGCCGGCTTGGCGGCGTTGGGGTTCAGGGCCGCGTTGAAGTTGGCCACGACGGACTTGGTGACCTCAGGCGCGGTGGTGGCGTGGGGATCGGCCATGGTGGGTTCACCCATGCGGGCGGAGGTGACGGTGTCCGGGGCGTGCATGATGAGGAGGCGGGCGCGGTCGGCGAGGCGATAGGAGTTGCGGCTGTTCTCCATGGCGGCGCTGGCGGCGAGCTGATCCTTGGTGGGCTCAGGGATGGGCACATTCATGGCTGCAAGGCGGTCGCGGGCGTCCTCGACGTGAGGGGCTGCGGAGTGCTCCAGGACGACTTTGCTGTAGGCGGCGATGGCCTGGTCGTCGTAGGTCTTTTCCAGCTTCTGCTTAGGGCCTTCGGCGAGCTTCAGGGTGCGGATGTAGCGGGCCTGGGCCTCGTAGGCGTCGCCGAGACCGATGAGGGCGTCGTCCATGTGGCTGTAGAGTGGGTAGGTATCGACGACGGTCTGGTAACGGGCGATGACGGCGGCCCAGTTCTCGCGGGTGGCGTAGAAGGCGGCGATATCGGCGTCACGGGTGGCGAGGACCTCCTGGACGTCGCGCAGGCGCTGCTTGGCCTGGGGGACGAGCGTGGAGTCGGGGTAGTCGGTCAACATGCGGCGGTACTCTTCTTCCGCGTGGATGGACTTGGCGTGGTCGCGGTCGGGCCGATCCATCTGGCGGAAGTAGATGTCGCCGATGCGCATCTGGGCCTCGGCGGCCTCAGGGGCGTTGGGGAAGAAGACGCGGAAGTCGGCGTACTCGCTCTCTGCCTGGGTGAGAGCCGCGGTGCCGCCTTCCTTGTACCATGAGTCCGCGATGGCGAGCTTGGCGCGCATCTGATACTGGGAGTCGGGATAGGTGTTGAGCATGGTCTGCAGATCCAGGCGGGCGACGTCGTAGTGGCCCTTCTGGATGGCCGCGTAGGCCTTGTCGTAGAGCTGCTTGTCCGGGAGCTTGGAGTCTACGCCGATGAGGGCGTCGGCCTTGGTGTTCTTCTTGACGTTCTTTTTGGTGTCCTTGGACTGGACGGTCTTGGTGTCCTTGACGGCAGGATCAGCCTTCTTTTTGCCGCGATGGAAGGCGCTGGGGGGCTGATTGCTGATGGTCGCGGTGGGGATGTTGTCGCCGGCGGCGGGGGCCTGGGCTCCTACGGGGGTGCCTGCGGGAACGCCCTGCTGAGTGGCGGCCTGAGGGACGGCTCCGCCGGGATTCTGGTCCGGGCCGGGGCTGGTGACCTGGGCGTGGGCTGCGGTGGCTCCGAGAGTACCGAAGGCTGCGGCTGCGAGTACGAATGCTAAACGGCTGGGGAAGAAGGTGCGAACGGGCTTCAGGATCACGCTTTTAGAACCTCACAGGCTTCCGGCGTGCGGGCTCCGTTGTTGGAGGGATAGCCCGGGCGAGAAACCTCTCTCTATTTTAGCCTTGCCGCAGACTTTTTGCGGGTTTCCGCGGTCTGCATGGGGCGTTTATGCGGTGGGAGCGGCTGCGCGGGCTAGGCGTAGGAACTCCCGGGCGTTCTGCTCGGTGCGGGCTGGATCTCCGGGGGCGAAGATGGCCGAACCGGCGACGAGCATATCCGCTCCTGCTTCGACGACTCGAGCGACGGTATCGTGAGCGACTCCGCCGTCAACTTCGATGCGAAAGTTGAGTCCCATCTCCTCGCGGAGCTCGGCGAGGTGCTCGATCTTATCGAGGGCGAGGGGGAGGAACTTCTGGCCGCCGAAGCCGGGGTTCACGCTCATGACGAGGACGTGGTGGAGCATGGGGAGGACCTCGATAAGGGTCTCAACCGGGGTGGCGGGGTTGATGACGACGGCGGGCTGGCAACCGTGCTGCTGAATGAGCTGGAGGGTGCGATGGAGGTGGCGGCAGACCTCCTGGTGGACGCAGAGGATGTCGGCTCCGGCCTTGGCGAAGTCCTCAATGAAGGAGTCGGGGTTCTCGATCATGAGGTGGCAGTCGAGGGGGAGCTTGGTGAGGGGGCGGATGGCTGCGACGACGGGCGGGCCGAAGGTGATGTTGGGAACGAAATGGCCGTCCATGACGTCGACGTGGACGATGGTGCCGCCGCCGCGCTCGGCCGTGGCGATCTCATCTGCGAGATGCGCGAAGTCTGAGGCGAGGATGGAAAAGGCAAGTTCGATCATGCGTCGGGGCGGTCTCCTGAAGAGGAGTTTATCAGCGTGGCTAGAGTTTGAAGATGTGCTCGGCGGTCATGTTGGGGAGGAGGAGCTGGTAGTCGCCGCCGAGGAAGACGACCTTGGCGGTGGGTGGCGCGCCGCTGGGGCGCTCCTTTTCCTGGGCGGTGGAGACGAGCTGGTTGGAGCAGACGCCGATGAAGCCCCAGACGGGGAGGCGCAGCTCGGCCTTGGTGAGGGAGCTCATGGCGTTCCACTCGTTGGTGACGGCGTTGCGGACGCGGGCGAACTCCTGCGGGCGGCCGACGCTGCCGCCGATGTTGCGGTAACGCATGCGGAGCTCCTTGAAGCCGGGAACCTCAATGTTTCCGAGCATCATGCGCTGCCAGGGGCACCAAAACTCGGTGACGCCGCCGCCGTTGCGGAGGAAGGGGTACTCGGTACATTTGTAGACCTGGAAGCCGGCGGGGAAACGCATGTGGATGGTCTGGGGACGTTCCGTAAAGCTGTGCTGAAAGGCTGGCTTGAGGCTGGGGAAGGTGAGGGACTGGTTCAGCTCGGCTTCAGTGCTACCGCTCATCGAGACGACTCCGGGATCTGGAAATCTGGCGCGTGACGAAGTATACCTGCGAGGGGTTGCAGGTCAGTCGGAGAGTACGTCTGCGGGGACGACGGACTTTTTGCGTCGGGCGCGGCCAGCGATAACTGGGACGGCGCGTTCTATGCCTTCGCGGCCTTCGTGGAGGAGCTTGGTCTTGATGGCTTCGGCGGCTTCCGGGGCGGCCTCGCGGTTGGTTTCGGCGATGGGTCTGGGGTCGCCGAGGGCCATGCGGGCGGCTCCGCGGAGTATGCGGCGGATAGGCCAGGAGCCGTCTGGGTTGGGGAGGAAGACCTCTCCCTGGCGCTGCTTTTCCGGGCGGTAGTACCAGCGGCGGAGGAGGGAGAGATGGTCGGAGAGGCGGGCGGGGTCTGGTGGGCCGGCCTGGATGAACTTGTCTGTGAGGGTTTGGAGGACTTGCTCGGCTCGAAGCTCTGGGGAGTCTGTGGGGGTGGCGGCGGCTTCGGGTTCTAGCGGGACGGCCTGGAGCATCAGCGGCTGGGCGAAGAGGGAGGAGCCTACGGAGGTCTGCTCTTTGACGGCGCGGACGCCGAGGGTGGAGAGGCGCTCCGGGCCGGAGAGGCAGCCGGCTTCCAGCATGAAGAGGGCGGCCTGGTTGGGGTCTTCGGCGGTGTCAGACGACTTCTGGACGATGACGGCGCGGAGGTGGGGGATGGGGCGGACGAGCTCGTCGGCAAGGGCGGCGGTGGCTTTGACCTTGGTGTACTGGGTGTGGAGGGCGGCGGCTTGCTCGAACTCCATGTCTGAGGAGGCGCGTTCGCGGTCGGCGGAGATGGCGGCGAGCATGGAGTCGCCGTGGGTGTCGAAGAAGGCTTTGACGGCGGCAGATTCGGCGGCGTACTCGTCCGCGGTGCAGGTCTGGTTGCAGGGGGCCATACACTTCTTCATCTCGCCATAGGCACAGCCGGGGTGGCTGGGCGAGACCTCAAGGTCTTCATGGCAGCGGCGGAGTTTGAAGAGGTCTAAGACTGCGTCGCAGTAACGCTCCGCTGCGGTGCGGGACTGGAATGGGCCGTAGGTGTTGTCGAGTGAGCGGCGGGAGAGCTTGTTCGTGGAGTAGACGCGGGGGTGGGCGTGCTCGGCGGTGAAGCGGAGGAAGGTGGGGGTGTGGAGCTTCATCCGACGGCGAGCTTCCGGGTGGCCGAACTGGGCGGCTAATGCGTCGTAGAGGACGAGGGTGGACTCGAACTCGGAGCCGGTGACGCACCAGGCTATGGTCGTTACTTTTTGGCTGAGGTTTAATCGCCTGGATTGGGACTCGGGTGGTGCGAGGAGACGAGTCATGCGGCGGCGGAGATCGGCGGCGCGGGTGAGGTAGGGCTCGTCGGTGTCGCGCTCGCCACGGAGGGCGAAGACGCCGGGGAGGGTGGGGATCTGGCGCAGGATTTCTGTGGCTTGGGTGGGGGTGAAGGGGAGGTGGTGAGCGAATTGGAAGGCGGATGACACTTTGGAGATTGTAGTCTTGGAGGGCTCAAGCACTTGGATTCAGATGAGCATCGGGAACTCGGAAGACTCCTTTTATGCACTCTGGGTTGCGCACGGCAATTTGAATATGATTCTTTATTCCGAAAGCTGATCCAGGGTAGAGCGTCGGCTTTTCTATAAAGACTCCCTTGAGAGTATCGAAAGGCGACTTTCCTTCTTCGGCTTGCAAGCGGTGAACGTAATTCAATACTGCACAATCAAGATTGTGGCGCAGTCCGTCCGGCTGATTGACGGGTAGGGGAAGGCCAGCTTCACGCGATACTTGCTCAAGCCGGCTGAATGCTGTTTGAGCGATTCGCAGCCCAAGGCTTGTAGTGAGGTCAAGACAAAAGCCCAAATCAATTACGGCTCCGATGACTGTGGGTTTTCCGATCGATGTTGGCTTACGCCTTGATGCTTCGAGAGCAAATTCAAGTCCACGGAGCGGATTAGCTTCCCAAAAGTAAATTCCTTCGCCAAGCCAATCGTAGTCATTTTGTGATGCCCTAAAGGGGCGGTTATGCAGAAGGCTTTCCGCTACTGCTTCATCGCAGCCGTGATAGGCGAGGATGAAGGAAGCCGAGAGGTTATGCAACCGAGCGATACCGCTTACGCAGCTTGCCGTGGACGTCGTATATGCCGGCGTCTACCAGTTCTTTCATGGCCAGCGCCTTCGTACGTGTCACTTTGTCGACGTGCGATTGCGAACTCTTGCTGAAATCGGCAATGAACGCACGATCCGCCTTAGTGAGCAGTCCAGTCTTCGCAGTCGTTTTTACGCTCTTTGGCATGGTCATAATCATACGAGCGACAACAGGAATCAAACAACCACAAAGAATCCCGAAGACTACGCGCCGGCGATCATCATGCCTTCTATGTGGAGGGTGGGGGCGGCGGCGGCTCCTCGGAAGGTGAGGTCGTTGCCGATGGCTACGATGTTTTTGTACATGTCCTTGAGGTTGCCGGCGATGGTGATCTCTTCGACGGGGTAGGCGAGTTCGCCATTTTCGATCCAGAGACCGGCTGCGCCCTGGCTGTAGTCGCCGGTGACGAGGTTGACGCCGAAGCCCATGGTCTCCGTCACATAGAGGCCGCTGGGGATGCCGGCGATGATTTCTTCCGGGGTCTGGGTGCCGGGTTCGAGGTAGAAGTTTCCTGCGCCGATGCCGGGGTTCCCGGCGAGTCCGCGGGAGGCGTTGCCTGTGGAGGCCATGCCGAGCTTGCGGGCGGTGTAGGTGTTGAGGACGTAGTTTTTGAGGATGCCGTTCTCTACGAGGACTGTGCGGCGGGTGGGGAGACCTTCACCGTCGAAGGGGCTGGTGCCGAAGCCGCCGATGAGAATGGTATCGCCGGTGAGGGGGTCGATGCGTTTGTGGACCATAGTGCCGTCGTCGATGACGTTGATGTTGGGGCCGGCGATCTGCTGGCCGAGCATGTCGTCGAGGAAGCTGGCGTGGCGGTAGATGGCGTCGCCGTTGGCGGCTTCAAAGATGTTGCCGATGATGGACTTTGCGATCTCGGGCGAGAAGACGACGGGCGCGCGCTGGGTTTTGACGCGGCGTGCTCCCAGGCGGCGGAGGGTGCGCTCTGCGGCTTTGCGGCCGATGGCTTCCGGGTCTTCGAGGAGGCGGGTGGTGCGGCTGCTCGAGAACCAGTAGTTGCGCTGCATGTGGCCGTGCTCGTCGTGGGCTATGGGTGCTGCTGAAAAACCGCAATACGACCGGCGGGTCTCGCCTATGAAGCCGCGCGAGTTGACCATGATCTTGTGGCTGGTGGCGGTGTCGAAATCTCCGCCGCCGGAGTTCTGGATGCGGGTGTCGAAGGCCATGGCTGCGGCCTCGCAGCGGCGTGCGATCTCGATGCGCTCTTCGGGGGGTTGATCGTTGACGTCTTCGTAGTAGAGATGCTGATCGGTTTCGATCTGGCCGAAGGCGGAGGCCTCAGGCAGGCCGGAGAAAGGGTCTTCGCTGGTGATTTTTGCGAGTGCGACTGCGCCTTCTACGAGCTTAGCGAGGCCGTCCGGTGAGAGATCTGACGATGAGGTGCTGGCGCTGCGGAGGCCGTTGAAGACGCGCAGGCCGATGGCTCGGGAGCCGGATTCCTTGAGGGTTTCAACCTGGCCGAGACGGACGAGGGCGGAGAACTCCTCGCCCTCGTAGGCTACGGCTTCTGCGTCTGTGGCTCCGGCTTTGAGGGCTCGGTCCAGGACGGATTGGGCCAGGGTGCGGAGGTCTAAAGCGTGGACGACTGCGGGCATGAGTTATTCGACCGGGTGGGCGGACTGCTTGGCCTCGCGGCCGTCGGTGGCTTTTTTGAAGATGATGCCGCCGAAGCAGTAGGCGGAGTCGAGTGGATCTTTGTGCTCCACGTACGGTGCGCCGCCGGTCTTGCTGTTCTTGCCGAGGAGCTTGACGGCTCCGCCACAGTCCTTGCAGCGGAACTCGGTGTCGGCATCGGCGAGGGCGTCGGCGACGGATTTGACCTTCCAGAAGGGCTCGTATCCGCCGCCCTCTTTCATACGCCGACGCTTTACTTCACAGTCGTAGATCTTTTCCCGTTCGACAGCCATTAGTTTTCTATTCCTTCAACGACGATGGGTGCGGGCACGAAGGCCGGGAGTGCGATGGTGTCGGGACGCACGCCGGGGAGGCCGGTGCGCAACATGACGGGACGGGGCGAGAGACGTGCTTCGCGACCGTCGGTGGATTTGCGGAAGAGCAGGCCGCTGGAGCAGAAGGCTGCGTCAGACGGGTCCTTGTGCTCGACGAAGGGCACGGTGCCTGCCTTGCCGTTGCGGCCGAGCAGTTTGACGGCTCCGCCGCAGTCCTTGCAACGGAACTCGGTGTCGAGATCTGCAAGGGCTTCGACGAGGGTTTTTACCTTCCAGAAGGCTTCATATCCGCCACCGGCACGGACGCGCCGACGTTTGACTTCGCACTCGTAGATCTTTTCGCGTTCGGCTGCCATATTATTGTCCCGTTCCTCCGACCGTCATGCGATCGAGTTTGATGGTCGGCATACCGACCCCCACAGGCACACTCTGCCCGGCTTTGCCACAGGTACCAATTCCCTCATCGAGCGCCAGGTCGTTGCCGACCATGGAGACGTACTTGAGCGCCTCGGGGCCGTTGCCCACGAGCGTCGCACCTTTGACCGGCCGGGTAACCTTGCCATCCTCAATGAGGTAGGCTTCCGATGCCGAAAAGACAAATTTTCCGTTGGTGATGTCGACCTGCCCGCCGCCGAAGTTCACGGCGTAGAGGCCGCGCTTGACGCTTTTGATGATGTCTTCGGGCATGTCGTCGCCGTTGAGCATGTAGGTGTTGGTCATGCGCGGCATGGGAATGTGGTGGTAGCTTTCACGGCGTCCACTGCCGGTGCTGACGCCGCCCATGAGGCGGGAGTTCAGCTTGTCGGACAGGAAGGTTTTGAGGATGCCGTTTTCAATGAGGACGGTCTCCTGGGTGGGAACGCCTTCGTCGTCCACATTGAGAGAGCCGCGGCGGTTGGCGATGGTGCCGTTATCGACGACGGTGACCTTGGAGCTGGCGACCTGCTGGCCAATGAGGCCGGAGAAGGCTGAGGTTTTCTTGCGGTTGAAGTCAGCTTCCAGGCCGTGGCCCACGGCCTCATGGAGAAGGACGCCGGGCCAGCCGGGGCCGAGGACGACTTCCATCTCTCCGGCGGGTGCGTCGACCGCTCCTAATTGCAGGAGGGCGGTGCGGGCTGCCTCGCGGGCGAAGTGCTCGGGGCTCTTTGTGCCTTCGAAGAAGTCGAGGGTGACGCGTCCGCCGCCGCCTGAGCTGCCGCGTGCGGTGTTCTGCGAGTCCTTGGCGATGACCATGACGTTGAGGCGGGCGAGGGGCTGGGTGTCGGAGGCGAAGGTGCCGTCGGAGGCGGCGACGAGGATGCGTCGGACTTCGTCGTTGATGCCGGCGCGGACCTGGGTGATGCGGGAGTCGTAGGCGCGGGCGGCTTTGTCGGCGCGCTCGATGAGTGCGAGCTTGGCGGCGAGATCGGCGTCGCTGGAGAGGCCGGCGATGGGGTAGAGGGACGGGGTTTCCGTGTGGCGGAAGCCGCTGGCGAGCTCCTTGGCGGGGCCGCTGGCGATGAGGGCGGCGGTGCGCGCGGCACGGAGGAGACGCTCGCTGGAGAGGTCGTCGGTGAAGGCGAAGCCGGTGCGCTCGCCGGAGACGACGCGGATGCCGCAGCCTACGCTGATGCCCTGGCTGGCGGTTTTGACGAGGCCTTCGTCCATGCCGAGCGAGGTGCTGGTGACGGATTCAAAGTAGAGGTCGGCGTAATCGCCGCCGGCGGAGAGGGCTTCCCCGAGACAACGCTCCATGAGGCGCTCTGAGAGGCCTAATTTTTCAATGAAGTAGCGCTTGTGATCGTTGGTATCGTGAGTCTCGCGAAGATCAAGGGCGGCGCCGGTGGGAAACGTCATTATCCCCATGATAGGCTTCGAAGGCACCAGCCGCAAATCAGACGTTTTGCAGGGCGGCCCATTTTGGGAATGCTGGATGGATTAGCGGCCATGGGATGGGTCGGATGAGTTGGCTACGTTGAGGTCTATCGCCAGGTCTTTAGAGGCACCGCCGTAGCAGTTGTTGTCCGGGGCGTAGGTTGAGGCGCAGGAACGGGTTAGCTCCGGGCGGCGGGGGGACTGGGCGTACTGCCAGATGTCCGCGCCGGGGGTTCCGCTGGATTTGAGGGGCGGCGGGGTGATGGTGCAGCCGGGGGATGGGGGGCAGGTGTCCTGGGCTACCCAGAGGGTGACCGGGTGAAGGTTCGCCAAGGCGATATAAGCGCGGACGAGCTGGGCGGTGGTGATGAAGACCGGCTTGCCTTTGGAGTCTGTGCCGTCCGGGGCGGGTTGGCCGCTGAGGTAGGCTCCGGGTTTGAAGGCGGAGGCTGCGATGGTTTCCGTCCAGGCGAAGAAGTAGCCGGCCTGCTCCGGCAGGAGGCGGCCGCCTTCTTCCTGGTCGAGGAAGAGGATGGTGCCGGATGGGAAGGATTCGCGGTTGGCGGCGGCGATGGCGGCGGCGGCGTCCTGCTGGCCTAGAGCCTTGGGGGAGAGCTTCGATTTCTTGATCTCGGCGTCGAGGCGGCCGTTCCAGAGGACGAGGAAGCCAAAGCCAGCGGAGCGGAGTTGCAGGCGTTTCGATTGCCAGGAGTTGGAGGTGGTGCCGGGGGGATTGTTGAGCCAGTAGCCGGTGAAGGCGAAGCGCTGGTGGAGGTCGGCGAGGCGGGCGTCGCCGGGGTAGTCGTTGCGGTCGAAGCCAACGAAGGCTTTCTGGGCCACAGCGGTGACGGTCAGGGCGAAGCAGAGGAGGGATAAAGACAGCTTCATGGGTTTTAGGATGCGGACGGGTGTGCTACGGTTTAGGCCATGAAGGGTGATTCCAGGCAGGGTGAGCGGCGGAAGGCAGAGCGGAGTACCGACCCCCGGTACCCGATCGGGCCGTTTGTGGCGCCTGAGGTGGTGTCCGCGGATGACCGGCTGGGGGCAATCTCGGTGCTGGCGGAGCTGCCGGACCGGCTGCGCCATGCGGTGAACCGGCTGGATCATCACCAGTTGGCTACGCCGTATCGCGAGGGCGGATGGACGCTGCGGCAGGTGGTTCACCATGTGGCGGACAGTCATATGATGGCCTTTATCCGGATGCGGCTGGCGCTGACGGAGGACTGGCCGAAGGTTCCGTCCTACGACGAGGCGGCATGCTCGAGGCTGCACGATTCCAGTGCGCCGGTGGAATGGTCGCTGGAACTGGTGGAGAGTCTGCACGCGCGCTGGGTGATGCTGCTGCAATCCTTGAAGGAGGAGCAATGGCAGCGGGGCTTTGTGCATTCTGCGTACGGCCGGACTACGGTGGATCTGGCGGCACAGGAGTATGCGTGGCACTCTCGGCATCATGTGGCGCACATCATGCATCTGCGGTATGCGCGGCACTGGTAGGGAGATCGACCCCTTGACCCCCACCGGGGTAAATCGATTCAAAGTCTTCAAAACAGGTTAGTCAGGTCTGGACACACGGCTCTGACCGATCATGGGCCACCGGCGGATTATGCTGGTGTGCATGACGCCGCGAGCCGTGACCTCCGAGCACGAACAGACTCCTGAGCAGTTGGCGGCGACGCTGGATAACTACCTGGCGGAGTATCCAGCGGCGGTGGTGATGGAGGATGGCAAGGTCCTGTTCGACATGCGGGAGGCGAAGTACACGCTGGGGACCGAGCATGGGCGCTGCACGCTTCATCTTTGGGGTGAGGAGCGGAATTTGGTCCGGCGCGTGAGCGGTGCGGCGCTGCGGGATAAGGTTTTGCGGCTGACGACGCACAAGTTTGGGCAGGCGAAGCCGCAGACGCTGGAGGTGGCTGGAGATAAGGACCGGCGGACGCCTTCCACGCGGGAGGCGACTCGGGTGCGGTATGTGAAGGTGCTGGAACGGGCGCTGGGGCGGCAGTTCGAGGGGTGGAAGCCGGATGCGTTTCGGACGGCGATGGATCTCGAAAAGAGCTTTGGCCCGGCGTATGCGCGGGGGCTGCTGGTGCAGGGGCAGAAGAGCTGGGCGGTGATCGGGGTCAATGAGGAGGAGGCGCAGACGACGGTCGACGGCATCCTGACGCTGGGGATTCTTTGGCTCGAAAGCTGCCGGACGGCGGGGGATGGGCGGCGGACGGTGCAGGGGCTGAAGCTGGTGGTGCCGCGGGGGATGGGGGCGCTGACGCTTTCGCGGATGGCCTGGCTGAACGGGGATGCGGCGCAGTGGGAGTTGTGGGAGCTTGACCAGAGGGAGGAGACGCTGGAGCTGAGGGATGCGGCGGATCATGGGAATCTGCAGACCCGGCTGGTGCATGCGCCGAACGAGGCGGCAGCTCGGGAGCGGTTTGCGGCGAGCGCTGCGCGGGTGATGGGAATGCTGCCGGAGGGGATGGGGGCGGTGACGGAGCAGCGGATTCGCAGCGGGACGGAGGTGGCGTTTCTGCTGCATGGGCTGGAGTTTGCGCGGGTTCGGATGGGAGCGACGGGGGAGTCGTTCAACCGGGTGGAGGAGATCAGCTTTGGCGCGGGGGCGAATGAGACGCTGCTCGCCGATGAGAATGAAGGGGCGTTGCGGGAGTTGGTGGCGAGGCTGTACGAGCGGCGGTCGGGTGCGGGGGATAAGCGTGACCCGCTGTACCGGATGCAGCCGGAGCGTTGGCTCGAAGGGGAGCTGCGGCGGGATCTGACGTTGATCGATACGAAGCTGGATGCGCGACATGTGTATGCGCAGGTGCCGGCGTTTGCGGCGGCGGATCGGGGGATGATGGATCTGCTTTCCGTCAGCGAGGATGGGCGGCTTGCGGTGCTCGAACTGAAGGCGGATGAGGATATGCAGTTGGCTTTGCAGGGGCTCGATTACTGGGTGCGGGTGCGGTGGCATCACCTGCAGAACCCGGACCCGGTGAGTGGGCTGGGGGAGTTTCAGCGGCATGGGTACTTTGGAGATGTGAGGTTGTCTGGGGTGGGGCCTCGGTTGTATCTGGTGGCTCCGGCTTTGCGGGTTCATCCGGCGACTGAGATTGTTTTGCGGTATTTGTCGCCGCGGGTGGAATGGATGCTGGTGGGGCTGGATGAACGTTGGCGGAGCAAGGTGAAGGTGGTCTGGCGGAAGCGGAGTGGGGTTTAACTTACCCCGCTTCCACCCCATCGTTCTGTTTTTCCGGCCACCCCGTTCACCCCCACCGATCACCCCGTAACTCTTTTCACCCCATCCACTTCCCCGCCCTCAACTTTCGAGTCTTCCGCCCAGCTGCAAACGTCTCATCGACACCAAAGCAAATGGGCCAGCGCCTGCATCCAACGCGCTAAGCCTTTACAGCTACCAAGGGAGAATTCCAGGGCATGTGGATCGTCAAACTAGCGCTCAGGCGCCCGTACACCTTTGTCGTCCTCTCGCTGCTCATCTTCCTGCTCGGCATCGGCTCGGCCATCACCGCCCCCAAGGACATCTTCCCGGCGATCAATATCCCGGTCGTGACGATCGTCTGGACCTACTCCGGACTCACCCCGACCGAGATGGAAGGCCGCATCGTCACTGTCTGCGAGCGCGCCCTCACCACCACCGTCAATGACATCGAGCACTCCGAGTCCGAGTCCTACCAGGGCGTCTCCGTCATCAAGGTCTACTTCCAGCCGGACGTCAAAATCGAGCTTGCCGTAGCCCAGGTCACCTCCATCGTCCAGACCATCCTCCGCACCCTGCCGCCCGGCTCCTTCCCGCCCTTCATCATCAAGTACGACGCATCCACCGTCCCCATCCTTCAGCTCTCCCTCTCCGGCCAGGGCCTCTCTGAGTCAGACCTCTACGACCTGGGTCTCTCCTTCATCCGCCCTCGCCTCTCGAACGTCAAGGGTGCCTCCATTCCCTTGCCCTACGGCGGTAAAGTCCGTCAGATCATGGTCGATGCCGACCCCAACCTGATGTACGCCAAGCACCTCTCGGCGGCGGACGTCGGCACCGCCATCGCCCAGCAGAACCTCATCCTCCCAGCCGGAACCGCACGCATCGGGGACCGCGAGTACGTCGTCAAGCTGAACTCCTCGCCGAACGAAGTCTCTGCGTTGAATGACCTTCCCATCCGCGCCGCCAACGGCTCCGTGGTCTTCATCAAGGACGTCGCGCAGGTGGAAGAGGGCTTCGCCGTCCAGACCAACATCGTCCGTGAAAACGGCAAGCGCGGCGCGCTCCTGACCGTCCTCAAAAACGGCGCTACCAGCACCCTGGACATCGTGGACGGCGTCAAGAAGAACCTGCCCAAGGTCCTGGGCGGCCTGCCCCCCAACCTCAAGGTCACCCCGCTCTTCGATCAATCCATCTTCGTTCGCGAGTCCATCAGTGAGGTCGCACGTGAGGCCACCATCGCCGCCGCACTCACCGGCCTCATGATCCTGCTCTTCCTTGGCTCGTGGCGCTCCACCCTGATCGTCTGTACGTCGATTCCGCTCTCAATCGCCACCTCGCTCGTCATCCTCACCGCGCTCGGCGAGACCATCAATGTCATGACCCTCGGCGGTCTCGCCCTGGCCGTCGGTATCCTCGTCGACGACGCCACCGTTGAGATCGAAAACACCCACCGCAACATGAGCGAGAAGAAGCCGCTTGTCCGAGCCATCCTGGACTCCGCCCAGCAGGTCGCCGCACCCGCCTTCGTCTCCACCCTCTCCATCTGCATCGTCTTCATCCCGGTCGTGCTCCTCACCGGCGCGGCCAAATACCTCTTCACCCCACTCGCCATGGCCGTGGCCTTCGCCATGATGGCCTCCTACTTCCTCTCCCGCACCATCGTCCCCACGATGATGCACTTCCTCCTGGCCTCGGAGATCCGCCTCTACCAGGACGAAGGCGCATCCGAGCAGGAGGAGCGTGAATCCTGGGTCTGGCGCTGGCACATGAAGTTCGACCGCCAGTTCGAGAAGATGCAGCACCACTACAAGAACGCGCTCGAGTGGTGCCTGGAGAACGCCGGTCTCACCCTCATCCTCTTCTTCGGCTTCATCCTTCTCTCACTTCCTCTCACCTTCTTCATCGGAGAAGACTTCTTCCCATACGTCGACTCCGGCCAGATGCGCCTGCACGTCAATCCGCCCGTCGGCCTACGCATCGAGGACTCCGAGCAGTACTTCGCCTCCATCGAAAAAGACATCCGTGCCCTCATCCCCCCGGACGAGATCGATCTCATCCTCGATAACATCGGCCTTCCGACCGGCGGTATCAACCTCGCCTTCGGCAACAGCGCCACCATCTCCAACTCGGACGGCGAGATTCAGATCGCACTCAAACCCGGCAAGCGCAAGACCACCGAATACCAGCGCCTCCTGCGGGATAAGCTGGCTGAAAAGTATCCCGGCGCGACCTTCTTCTTCACCCCCGCCAACATCACCAACCAGATCCTGGACTTCGGCCTGCCCGCACCCATCGACGTCGCCATCAGCGGCCGCGGCAAGGGAAACTACGTCCTCGCCCAGAAGATCATGAAGCGTATCGCCGCCATCCCCGGTGCGGTGGACGTCCACATCCACCAGCAGGTCAGCTATCCCACCCTGCAGGTCAACGTGGACCGTACCAAGGCTCGCCAGATCGGCCTCACCCAGCAGGAGATCGCCCAGTCCACCTTGATCTCCCTCACCGGCACCGGCCAGACGGCCCCCAACGAGTGGCTCAACCCGCTCAACGGCGTCAACTACCAGATCGTCACCCAGACCCCCCAGTACCGGCTCAACTCCCTGCAGGCGATGGCCCGCCTCCCCATCACCTCCACCAACGGTAACGTCTCGCAGCTCCTCGGCAACCTGGCCACCTTCAAGCGCGACCAGAGCCCCATCATCATCGACCACTACAACATCCAGCCTGTCTACGACATCTACGCAGACGTCGATCGCCGCGACCTCGGCGGTGTAGCCGGTGAGATCAACAAGATCATCAAGGAAGAGTCCAAAGGCCTGCCCCCTGGAAACGCCATCGACGTCCGCGGTGAAGTCACCACCATGCAGACGTCCTTCATCCGTCTCGGCGTCGGAATCGTCTTCGCCATCGGCCTGGTCTATCTCCTCATGGCCGTCAACTTCCAGTCCTGGCTGGACCCCCTCATCATCCTCATGGCCATTCCCGGAGCTTTCTCCGGAATCCTCTGGATGCTGTTCGTCACCCAGACCACCTTCAACGTCCCGTCGCTCATGGGAACCATCATGACCATCGGAGTCGCCACCGCCAACTCCATCCTCATGGTCGTCTTCGCCAACGACGAACGCATCGCCGGCAAGAACCAGTTCGATGCCGCCCTCAACGCCGGCCACACCCGCCTGCGCCCCGTGCTCATGACCGCCCTCGCGATGATCATCGGCATGTTGCCCATGGCCCTGGCACTCGGTGAAGGCGGCGAACAGAACGCCCCCCTGGGCCGCGCCGTCATCGGAGGGCTGCTCTTCGCCACGGTGGGTACCCTCTTCATCGTCCCCGTCATCTACTCGCTCCTGAAGAAGAACGCCCCCGTCGACTACGACAAGGAGATCGACGAGTTCGACCCAGACCTCCATCCCGAGGCCCAAACCGCATGATCTCGACTTCTTTGAGCCAGAAAGAATACGTCGTCATTCTGAGCGAAGCTCAGAACCTCGGTATCTGTCTTCCTGTCCAAGCCCACATTCCGATTCAAGCCCCAGCCCAGGAGCACCAACTCTAATGCCTTCCGACCAGAACCCAGACGAAACCCATCGCCTCTCCGACGGCCGCTCCGACATCGGCGACGAGTTCTCCCACCCCGAGCGCCCCGAAGAGCGCCGACTCGGCGAGTCCTTCGCCGACCCCAACGCCATCGACGACACCAAGCTCGGCAAAGCCTTCGAGAAGACCAACTCCTCGGCCAAAAAGCATCATCGCCCCGTCAAAGAGGTCGTCGAAGCCCCCTTCAAGCACAAGAGCTCGAAGAAGGTTCTCTATATCATTCTGGCCTGCGTGGTCATCATCTTCATCATCGTACTCATCGCCGGTGCCATCCCCCGCCTCGCGCAGGATAAGGAGACCCGCAAGCGCGCCGACGACACCAAAAATGCCGTGCCCGTCGTCGAAGCCGTCCGCGTCCAGACCGCCAAATCCGGTGCCGGCCTCGTCATTCCCGGCACCACCACGCCGCTCACCGAGGCCTCCGTCTACGCCCGCGCCACCGGCTACCTCACCCGCCGCTACGTCGATATCGGCGACCACGTCCACAAGGGCCAGCTCCTCGCCGTCATCGACGCCCCCGACCTCGACCAGCAGGTCCTCCAGGCACGCGAGCAGCTCAACCAGGCCCAAGCCCAACTCGCCCAGCAAAAAACCCAGCTCGCCCTCACTGAAGTCACCGTCAACCGCTACCGCGCCCTTGTCTCCCGCGGCGTCTTCTCCCGCCAGGACGGCGACCAGCAGGAGACCAACTTCCAGGCCCAGCGCGCCAACGTCGCCTCCGCGGACCGCAACGTCGATGCCTTCCGCGCCAACCTCAACCACGCCATCGCCCTCCAGTCCTTCGAGCGCGTCACCTCGCCCTTCGACGGCGTCGTCACCCAGCGCAACGTAGACACCGGCGCCTACATCTCCACCACCGGCTCCGCAGGCAACGGCGCACCACCACCCGCCCAGACCCCCGGCCTCACCAACGGCAGCTCCCAGCAGGGTGGCTCCACCAACACCTCCGGCACCAGCGGCAGCGGAGCCTCACTGGCCGGACCAAGCACCGGCGGCTCCCAGGGCGGCCCGCTCTTCTCCATCGCCCAGGTCCAGCGCCTGCGCATCCTCGTCTCCGTGCCCGAGGGCTACGCCTCCATGATCGCCACCGGCCAGCACACCGAACTCCACTTCCAGGAGTTCCCCAACAACACCTTCTACGGCGACGTCACCCGCACCGCCGCCGCCATCGACCAGAACTCCCGCACCCTCCTCACAGAGGTCCAGGTCGATAACCACGACGGCCATCTCCTCTCCGGCATGTACGCCGTCGTCACCTTCGCCCAGCACAACGGTGGCGGCCCGGCGAACATGCAATCCGGTCCCATCATGGTCACCGGTGACGCCATCGCCATCCGCAACGACCGCCCCACCATCGCCGTCATCGATTCCAATAACAAGATCCACCTCCAGCCCGTCATCATCGGCCGCGACTTCGGCGCTGAGACCGAGATCGTCTCCGGCCTCAAGTCCGGCGACCTCATCGCCAGCATCTTCACCGACCAGATCGCTGAAGGCGCAACCGTCAAGCCCCAGGAAAACAAGAAGACCGAGCAGAAGGCTGCTCCCACCTCCGCCCCACCCCAGAACACGCCTCCCGGCGGCTCCACCCAGTACGGAGACCCCGGCGTCACAGACCAGGACATGCAAGGCCAGGCCGCCAAACCCGGCCAGAAGCAAGGCGCCAAATCCGGCAAGGAAACCAAGGCCGGCGGCCCCAACAAGGGGAGCAATCAATAATGACCCATCCCTCCCGCCAGACGAATTCCTTCAACACACCCAACACCCTCGTGTGCCCCACCCTCATCGCAGCTTCATCGCGATTAGGGTGGGCCTCGAGCGAAGCTCGACCGCTCCTGCCCAAGTTAGCCATAGCCGCAGCCTTCGCCTTTACCCTCTCGTTTTCACACGCCCAGCAGCCCCAGGCCCAGAATCCCCCTGCCCTCCCCACCACCCCCACACCCCCATCCGTCCCACCCATCTCCGCCTTCACCCCCGGTGTCCCCACCCTCCTCACCGGCCTCCCCGACACGATCCCCACCCGTTCCGCCCCCGCCGGCCTGGTCTCCCGCCGCTTCTTCGGCCCATACCGCCGCCCCACCGTCCCCCCTCTCTTTCCCGGTGCCGGCGACCGCCTCCGCTCCCTCGTCCATGACGGCAAGCTCTACCTCTCCGCCAAGGACGCCATAGCCCTCGCCATAGAAAGCAATCTCGACGTAGAAGTCGAACGCTACAACCTCCTCCTCGCCGATACCGACAAGCTCCGCGCCTCCGGCGGCGGCACTCTCCGCGGCATCGACTACACCATCGCCGAGCCACCCAACGGCGTCGGCGGCCCGGGCTCCCCGCTCCTCAACACCGCGGCCGTCAACCCCAACCCCACCACCCCCACCGTCACAGACCTAACCAGCCTCAACTCCAACACCCAGGCCACCACCAATCTCTCGGAAGCCTCCACCGCCACGGCCGTGTATGCCGCCGGCCCCTCCATCCCCCTCTTCGACCCCAATCTCTTCCTCGAAGCCGGCTACTTCCGCCGCTCCGACACCGTCACCCTCACCGGCGGCACCACGGGAACCACCGGCACGACCGGAACCGGAGCCACCACCGGCGCAACCACCACCACGCCCGGCGCCCTTAACTTCGTCACCGCCAACGTCAGTTACATCCAGGGCTTCCACACCGGAACCCAGCTCGAACTCACGGTCAACAACGATTCCTCCGTCATCTACGGCTCCAACTCCTCCTACGATCCCTTCTCCCGCCCCAGCACCTCCGGCACCGTCACCCAGCCGCTCCTCCGCGGCTTCGGCCGAGACGTCAACACCCGCTTCATCAAGATCGCCAATGAAAACAAGAAGATTGGCCGCCTCCTCTTTGAGCAGCAGGTCCTTGAGACCGTCTACGGCATCTCCCGCATCTACTTCGATCTCGTCTCCCTCGGGGAAAACGTAGCCGTCCAGCAGGAAGCCCTCCGCGCCGCCCAGAAACTCCGTGACGACGACGCCAACCAGGTCATCGAAGGCACCCTCGCCCCCATCGAGCTCACCCGCGTCTCCGCCCTCGTCAGCTCCTCCGAGTTCTCCCTCATCCAGGCCCAAGGCCTCTACCGCCAGCAGGAGGTCATCCTCCGCAACCAGCTCCTCCGTGCCGACTCGCCCGTCTTCGCCGCCGGCTTCACAGAAATCGTCCCCACCGACACCATCGTCGTCCCCGAGCTCCTCCCCGAAACCCCCGTCGGCGACCTCATCGACCGCGCCCTCGAGCGCCGCCCCGACCTCGCCCAGGCCCAGCTCCAGATCAAAACCGGCCAGATCAACGTAGCCGCCTCCCGCAACCAGGCCCTGCCGCAGCTCAACGCGTATGTGAATGCACAAACAAGGGGATCGACGGAGCAGGCCTACGAGCAGCTCGGCACTCCCGGCACCGGCATTCCCACCCTCCCGCAGAACTTCGCCTTGGGCGGCCTGCGCGTCAGCACCATCGTCCAGGGCGGCGTCCAGCTCAACCTCCCCCTCCGCAACCGAGTAGCAGAATCTGACGCCGCACGCGACGGCATCCAGCTCCGCCAGGTCCAGGCAAGAGCAGAAAAGCTCTCCAACCAGATTCGCCAGGACATTGAAAACGCCACCATTGCGGTAGACACAGCCTTCGCCGCCTACAAAGCCAGCCGTGCCAGCCGAGGAGCCCAGGAACAACTCCTCTCCGCAGAACGCGACAAGCTCGAGTTCGGCCAGTCCACCCCCCTGAACGTCCTGCAAGACGAAGCCTACGTAGCCCAGGCCAAATCCACAGAGATCGCCGCCCGCTCCAACTATCAAAAAGCCCAGATCGAACTAGACCGCACCCTCGGAGACCTCCTGGAAAAGAACGGAATCACCTTGGAAGACGCTGTCCAGGGCACCGTGAAACAGTAGGGGGCTACAGTGCCAGGGTGCTAAACTCCGCAAATGTAATTCGACTGGGATGACGCAAACCGCAATCACATCGCATTGCACGGCGTCAGCCCTGAAGAAGTTGAGCAGGCTCTCAGCGGCGTTACACTAGATCTGGATCAGTACAGAGTCGACAATGAGGACCGCTTTGAGCAGGCTGGACAAACCTTCGCTGGTCGCATACTTTTCATGGTCACGATAGATCGGAACAACAAACTAAGGGTTGTGACGGCTTTCGATGCGGGTCGTAGCACGAAGTTTGAATTCATTGAACATCAAAGGAGCCAGTATGAACGATAAACGCAACCTACCGGCCTTTGCCTCAGAAGCCGAAGAGGCTCAGTGGTGGTTCGATCATCGTGAAGAGCGGGACGTGGAATTTGCGGAAGCCATTCGCACCGGGAGAGCTCAGACAAACATGGTTCGGAACCGCATGGCTGCTCGCGAGCAGGCCTCTGTCCCCACCACAATTACCATTCAAGATGCAGATGCGATGACCGCAGCTAGACTGGCTGAGCGAAATGGAATGGAGCTGAGCACCTACCTCCACGACCTCATGCACCGAGCAATCCAGCGAGAAAATGAGCAAGCTGCGTAGTGGTGCTCCCCAAAGTTCGGTCAAGAGAATCGACCCTACGCAACCTCAATCCGTACAACAACTTACAACTATTTTTCGCAAAAACACCCGTAAACTCGCGTGTCAAGCCCCCAGCCCATCAAAAAATCCTATAACTCAAACAATCAAAGCCACTTACACCCAAAAAATAAATGGCGTATTTCCCCCGCCCACTCAGGTAAGATAGAAGTAGAGAACAAATCAGGACGAACCACCGTCGTGACCGCCACCTCAAATTCCACCACCCCCACAACCGTCACTCTGAGCGCAGCGAAGAATCTCAGTAGTTACTTTTGCCGTTGCGGTTGCATGTTCTCCGTTAGGAGCCGCACCCCTTAACCACAACA
The DNA here is from genome assembly GCF_000178975.2 of Granulicella tundricola MP5ACTX9. Lineage (NCBI taxonomy): Bacteria > Pseudomonadati > Acidobacteriota > Terriglobia > Terriglobales > Acidobacteriaceae > Granulicella > Granulicella tundricola. Next base: position 3,881,267 of record NC_015064.1, read on the forward strand.
GAATGAATACTTTACAAAATAAAACGGCCTAAGTCCTTTATTCCGAAGACTTTGCAAAATCGCAATTCCGGAAGTCCAGACCTAAGCCGTTTCTTTTGAATACTTTGCAACTAAACAAGGGGGGGGGATACCCCTCCGATCCCACTAAACCAGCACAGACCCACCACGATTGCCCTTAGGCCGGCGATTCGCAGCCAGAACCTTCTTCCGCATACGCAGCGACTTCGGAGTCACCTCGACCAGTTCATCATCAGCAATGAACTCGATCGACTGCTCGAGCGTCAGGATCTTGAACGGAACCAGGCGGATCGCATCGTCGGAACCAGAAGCACGCATGTTCGTCAGCTTCTTCTCACGAACCGCGTTCACATCCAGGTCGTTATCGCGCGAGTGCTCGCCAACCAGCATGCCCTCGTACACCTCAACGCCATCGCCGATGAACAGAACGCCGCGCTCCTGCACGCCGTCCAGCGCGTAGGTGGTCGTGGTGCCCTGACGGTCGGAGATCAGCGCGCCGGAAGGACGCTGCGGAATCTCACCCTGGTACGGGATATAGTCGCCGGCAATCGAGTTCATCACGATCGTTCCACGCGTCTCGGTCAGCATTTCGTTCCGCAGACCGATCAGACCACGCGAAGGCACCTTGAACTCCATGCGCACGCGGCCTGAACCGTGGTTCGCCATCTTGACCATCTCGCCCTTTCTGGGTCCGAGACGCTCGATGACCGTACCGACAAAGTTCTCCGGAATATCGATCGTCAGGATCTCGGAGGGCTCCATCAGGTTGCCATCGACGCGCTTGGTCACGATCGTCGGACGCGAAACCAGCAGCTCGAAGCCTTCGCGGCGCATCATTTCGATGAGCACCGAAAGCTGCAACTCACCGCGGCCCAGCACCTTGAACGTCTCGGCGGACTCGGTCGGCTCCATGCGGATCGACACGTTCGTCAGCAGCTCGCGCTCCAGGCGGTCCTTGATGTTGCGGCTCGTCACATACTTGCCTTCACGGCCGGCGAACGGCGAGTTGTTGACCGAGAAGTTGATCGCAATCGTCGGCTCGTCGATCGAGATGATCGGCAGCGGCTTCGGATTCTCGAGCGCGCAGAAGCTCTCGCCGATCGTGATCCCCGGGATACCCGCAATGGCAACGATATCGCCCACCGCGGTCTCGGTCGTGTCCTCACGCTTCAAGCCGTTGAACGTAAACAGCTTCGTGATCTTCACCGGAACCAGGGTGCCGTCGATCTTCGAGAGATTGACCTCCTGCCCGACCTTCAGCGTGCCGTTGAACACACGCGCAATCGCCAGGCGGCCAAGGTAGTCGGAGTAATCGAGGTTCGTCACCAGGATCTGCAGATCGCCGTCAGCAGTACCGGGAGCCTCGGGAATCGTCTTGAAGATCAGCTCGAACAGCGGCTGCAGGTCGGTGCCCGGGACGCTCATGTCCATGGTCGCCGTACCGGCCTTGCCGTTCGTATAAATGACCGGGAAGTCCAGGATCGACTCGTCCGCATCCAGATCGATGAACAGGTCATAGACCTCGTTCAGGACCTCCTGCACGCGAGCGTCGGGACGGTCGATCTTGTTGATCACGATGATCGGCGTCAGCTTCGCCTCAAGAGCCTTTGAAAGCACGTAGCGCGTCTGCGGCAGCGGACCTTCGGAGGCGTCGACCAGCAGAACGACGCCGTCGACCATCTTCAACGCACGCTCAACCTCACCGCCGAAGTCGGCGTGGCCTGGCGTATCGACGATGTTGATCTTGCTGTCGTGGTACTGGATGGCCGTGTTCTTGGCCAGAATCGTGATGCCTCGCTCTTTTTCGAGGTCGTTCGAGTCCATGACGCGCTCGGCGACGGCTTCGTTCGAGCGGAAGGTTCCGGACTGGCGCAGCATGGCGTCGACGAGGGTCGTCTTGCCGTGGTCGACGTGCGCGATAATGGCGATATTACGGATAGCTTGCTTGGTGGAGCTGCTCACGAGGGGTATGTCCTGTTCTGTGCGCGACTGAATAGAGTGCAAAACCTTAAAATGCGCGTCTATTTAGTCTACCTTACGGGCGTACAGAACAGCATTGCATCCGCGTGAAAGACGCATCGCCATCGCCGAAATACAAGTTTAGTCGACGAAGTAGCCGATCTCGGTCAGCACGCCCTCGCTCAGTTCCACGCCCAGCAGCTTTGCCGGCGTCCCCGTCTGCAGTGCGCCCTCAAAGCGCTTCAGCACGGTCGACGGCAGATCCGTCTTCCTACGCAGCATCCGCATGAGCGACGTGCTGTCGGTCGGATACGCGTACTCGCCAGGCAGGCCGCATGCCGGACGAATCGTCAGCGACAGCGGGATCGAGGACGTAAGCGGATAGGTAGGGGCGACGTTTTGGGTAAGAAGGTTGACTCGCATGCCCAGATATTGTCATCGGCAAACGTCACTGGTAATGCCCCTTTCGGGTCATCGCAATACACCGAAAGCGAGCCGAAAACCTACAACTTCGCCATCTTGTCCTTCACCGTGGTACGCCACTGTTCCCGCGCATCCGGCTCCATCGTCTCAATCTGTCCCGACATCCGCCCGTAAGCATCCCTGGCCGCCGCCTTATCCCCAGCCGCAGCCTCCACATCGCCAAGCTGCATCTCCACCTGCACCGCCCCCGGCGCAGTCCGCTCCGCAGTCTGCGCTTCCTTCAAAGCACCCGCAGGATCCTTGGCCTCCATCATCACCATGGACCGCTGTGCATGCGCCAGCGCACTCGCCAGCGGCACCGCAAACCGTCCTTCATACACAAAGATTCCATCCTGGATAAACGCCACCGGCTTCACGCTCCTGAATCCCTCATAAGGATTCATCACCGACGTCCCAAACTCGAACCCATTCAGATCCCCCGCGCTGATCAGCACCGGCCCATCCACCGCCGTATCGATCACCCCCGGAATCTCCACCGCAGCCGCCACACTTGGATTACTCAACGAGTCATACGTAGGCATCTGCTTACACGGCACCCCGTAGTCGCTGGGCAGAATCAGCGGAGCCGCAAAGTAAGCCATGTTGCAGTGGGTCACCCCATGCTGCCGCAGATACTCGGACGTAGCCACCAATTGCTGCGCCCAGTCCGTATTCGAGTCCGTCAGATACCGGTACGTATGCGTCGGCCCACCCCAGCCCTCGTTCGCATACGAGATATAGTTCGGCGCCGCATGAACCGTACTCGCCGCATGAAGAAACAGCAGCACCCCCACAACCCACGCCCCAGCCCGTCCCCGCCGAGCCAGCGCCGCCGAGCCACCGCCCGCCAGCACGCAGCAAAACACCCACACCGGCAGGATATGCCGCGCGCCAATGTTCAAATGCGAGTCCATCGCCACCACCAGATACACCGCCGGAGGCGCAATCAGAAACCAAAGCGCCAGCCCGTTCTTGACCCACCCCCGCACCATCGCCACAACCGTCAACACCAGCAGCCCCAGCATACCCAGCGTGCTCTTGATCGTAAACAGCACCGGAAAGTAGAACCACACCCCATGCGCATACACCCGCCCAAAGAAGTAGCTCGGCATCCCATTCGCCATCGCCCTCACATCCGCCAGCCCGAACAGCCAGCTCTCCGGCAGCAGCCTCAGCTTAGCCGCCAACAGAATCCCCCTGGCCTCCACCCCCGCCAGCGGCCCCACATACTCGGTCAGTGAAGGCGACATCGGCACCCCACCCGGCCGCATCCCGAACCGGAACCCATAGAACGCCCAAAGCACACCCACCGCAATCAGCACGATCCCCACCAGCCCCGCAGCCAGCCGCCCCACACCCGGCAACTTCGCATCGTTCGTCCGCCACCGAACCACCACAATCCCCACCGCCAGCACCACCAGCATCGGAGCCAGCAGCACGGTCGAGTGCTTCGCCGCCAGCGCCAGCCCAGCCGCCACCCCCACCACCGCCAGCCGCCCCGCCGTCTGCCGCACCGTCCACCGCCAGAACGCATAGCAGGTCGCAAAGAACGTACACGAAGCAGCCATGTCCGTCGTCACGTACGCCCCATGCGCCAGCAGGTTCGGCTCAAAGCAGAACAGCGCCAGCCCCATCAACCCCGCCCCCACCCCAAACATCTCCGTCCCCGCACTGAACACCAGCAGCGCCGCAATCACCGTGAACACCATCGCAAACAACCGCACCCGCAGGATCAGGTCCCGCCCCAGATATTGCCCGCCATTCGCCGGCCCATTCCGAAATAGCAGCTCGCGCCCACCCAGGTAAGCCTCCGTCTTGAAGAACCGCCCCTGCTGCGGCGCAACCTTCAGATTTAGCCCTAGCAGCGGCAGCGTCGCCACCATCTTCACCATCGGCGGATGCTCCGGATTCAGGCTGTAGTCATGCGCCTTCCAGCTCTCGTACCCGGCAAAGATATGGTCGCCCTCATCCCACGTCAGCGACTCGCCCTTGATCGCATGAACGATCTGCCCTACCATCGCCGCCAGCAGCACCACCACCGCCAACACGGTCAGAATCCGAGCGTTTTTCGCGTTCAAAGCACCCTCCAACTCATTTCTTCAGAGGAGCGAAGACTACCCGATGTGCCCATCCCAAGTCATCCGTCGTCCCTCACACCAAGAGTTTCGCCACAAACTCAACCCGGATTGCCGCTATACTCAAAACTCCGATGACCCAAAATCACTCGAAGCAGTTCGACGAAGACGCGCTGAAGAACTACCTGCTGGACAACGCGTATGACGAGATGTTCGAGAGCCCGGCTAACCTGCACGAGCAATACCGGCCCCTGTTGAACCATTTCTCCTCACTGCCAGAGGGCGAGCTCGAACGCCGCAAACAGGCCGCCGACCTCAGCTTCCTCAACCAGGGCATCACCTTCACCGTCTACGGTCGGGAAGAGGGCGTCGAGCAGATATTCCCTTACGACCTCCTGCCCCGCATCATCACCAGCAAGGAGTGGGAGACGGTCGAGCGCGGCCTCACCCAACGCATCATCGCCCTCAACCTCTTCCTGCGCGATATCTATAACGAAGGCCGCATCCTCGCCGACGGCGTCGTCCCCCGCGAGGTCGTTTACTCCTGCAAGCACTTCCGCCGCCAGATGGTCGGCCTCCAGGTTCCGCGCAACGTCTACGTCGCCGTCTGCGGCACGGACCTCATCCGCATGGAAGACGGTGAGTTCGTCGTCCTCGAAGACAACCTCCGCGTCCCGTCCGGCGTGAGCTACATGCTCACCAACCGCCGCGTCATGAAGCGGATCTTCCCGCAGATGTTCCGCAGCTATAACGTCCGCCCCATCGAGCAGTACACTCAGGCCCTCTTAGGCACCCTGCGTTCACTCGCTCCGGAAGGCCGCCCAGAGCCCAACATCGTTTTGCTCTCCCCCGGCGTCTTCAATTCGGCTTATTTCGAGCACGCCTACCTCGCCCGCCAGATGGGCATCGAGCTCGTCGAAGGCCGTGACCTCGTCACCCATGACAACGTCGTCTACATGCGCACCACCTCCGGCCTCCGCCGCGTGGACGTCATCTATCGCCGCGTAGACGACGACTTCATCGATCCCCTCGCCTTCCGTCCTGACTCCATCCTCGGCGTCGCCGGCCTCTTCAACGCCTACCGCGCCGGCAACGTCACCCTCGCCAACGCCTTCGGCACCGGTGTCGCGGACGATAAGGCCCTCTACGCCTACGTCCCGGACATCATCAAGTACTACCTCAACGAGGACCCCGTCCTCCAGAACGTCAAGACCTACCTCCTCACCGATCCCGCCAGCCGCCAGCACGTCCTCCAGAACCTCGACAAGTTAGTTGTCAAGGCCGTAGGCGAATCCGGCGGCTACGGCATGCTCATCGGCCCCCAATCCACCAAGGCCGAGCAAGCCATCTTCGCCGAGAAGATCAAGGCCGACCCACGCAACTACATCGCCCAGCCCACCATCTCCTTCTCCCGCGCCCCCTGCCTCATCGGCGACGCCCTCGAACCCCGCCACGTAGACCTCCGCCCCTACGTCCTCTACGGCGACAAGGTCACCATCGTCCCCGGCGGCCTAACCCGCGTAGCCCTCAAGAAAGGCTCGTTAGTCGTCAACTCCAGCCAGGGCGGAGGCAGCAAAGACACCTGGGTTCTGAGCCAGTAGGAGCATAACTACAAAAATGTAGTTACAAAGGTGTACGATGAGATTCACCTGGGACGAACGAAAAGCGAGGCGCAATGTACGGGAGCATGGCCTCTCTTTTCCGCTCGGCCAGGCAGCGATTGAATCTGGACTCGGCATCCCGGTTGAAGAGCAGTTCCGGGAAGGCGAGTGGAGAACCCTGGTCGTCGCGCCGGTGCATGGCATCCTGCTTATCACCATCGTCGTCACGCTGAACTACGGAGAACAAGATGAAGACCTTATCGAAACCGGCGAATACGAGCAGGAACCCATCGATTGGCAAGACGAAGCGGCCGTCATCCGGATCATCTCCGTCCGCGAAGCCTCGGCGGCTGAACAAGCCCTCTACTTCGAATCTCGTCCAGCGTTCGGGCGGTGAACCCCTGACTCAGCACGATCTTGAACTCCTTGAAAAGCTCCTGCAAGACAAGGAAAGAGTCATCAACTTCACCGACAGCCCAGAGGTGACCACGAACACCTTCGCTAACAGAAGCGGTATCCTTGGTCTGTTCAAGCCCTATAAGCAGCAGATCACCCTTCGTATCGACGGAGATGTCCTTGCCTGGGCAAAGCGCGACGGCGCCGGCTATCAGAGCCGCATCAATGCAGCGCTCCGCAAAGCAATGCTCGAAGATGTAAGACTGACGAGGAAGAAAGCGTAACGCCTGTTCTCTAACCCATTCCTCTAGGAGACCGCCCATTGCTCTCACGTGTCGCCGATAGTCTCTACTGGATGTCCCGCTACCTCGAGCGCGCCGAGCATACCACCCGTCTGCTCGACGTCAACCTCAACCTCATGCTCGACGAAAGCGCCACCTCGGCCGATCGCCGCTGGCAGCGCGTCCTCCTCGCCCTCGGCAACCCCAAGGACGTCGTCTGGGCCGGCGACCCCTACGCCCTCACCCAGACCCTCACCTTCGACGGCACCAACCCCGCCTCCATCCGCTCCCTTCTCATCGCCGCCCGCGAAAACTCCCGCCACGTCCGCGAGCAGATCTCCACCGAGCAGTGGGACCGCCTCAACCGCCTCTACCTCGAAGTCACCCGCCCGCAGACCCAGCGCAGAGTCGAACCCGGCACCATGGCGCTCGAGCCCGAGCAGCCCACCGAGTTCCTCCAGCACGTCATGGAGGCCGTCCACCAGTTCCAGGGCGTCACAGACTCCACCATGAGTCACGGCGAAGGCTGGCAGTTCATCCAGGTCGGCCGCTACATCGAACGCGCCTCAGCCACCGCATCTCTCCTCCAGGCCTACCATGCCGAGCTCTGGGGTGACCCTGAAAGCGACGCCGAACGCCAGACCGAAGGAAACGAGTACCTCGAATGGATGGGTCTGCTCCGCTCCGCCACCGCCTTTGAGGCCTACTGCAAGGTCTACACCGCAGACCTCACCCCCGAACGCATCCTCGAGTTCCTCCTCCTCGACGAAGAGTTCCCCCACTCCCTCCGCTTCTCCATCGACAGCCTCCAGTGCGCGCTTGAAGCCATCCAGCACGAAGGCGGCAAGAGCCGCGCCGACAAACTCCGCCGCCTCTCTGGCCGCCTCCAGGCCACCCTCAACTACTCCGGCGTAGAAGAGATCCTTGAGCAGGACATCGTAGCCTACCTCCAGGCCATCCAGGCCCAGTGCCGTGAGATCCACCTCGTCATCTACGAGCTCTACGTCGACTACTCCATCCAATCCGCATTAGCAAGCTAGTCCCTAGGCCCTAGTCCCTAGGCCCTAAGCACCGGAGGCCGCATGTTCTATTCAATCCGCCACCTGACCAAGTTCCTCTACGACAAGCCGGTCAGCGAGAGCATGATGGAAACCCGCATGCACCCGCGCAGCGACCAGAACCAGCGCTGCCTCACCTTCCATCTCTCCGTCAGCCCCCGCTGCCGCGTCTTCTCTTACCGCGATCACCTCGCCAACCACGTCCACCACTTCGACATCCCCGGCGCCCATCCGCAACTCGTCATCGTCGCCGAGTCCCTCGTCGAGGTCCAGCCCTCCATCGAAATCCCCTCCTTCCTCGCACCCGACGCCTGGCGCGATCTCGACACCATGATTCACGAGGGCGACTACTGGGAGTTCCTCTACCCCAGCGAGTTCGCCATCGCCACCCCGCTCCTCGACGACCTCGCCAAGTCCCTCGACGTCCGCCGCCGCGACGACCCCCTCATGCTCCTGCATGACCTCAACCGCCAGCTCTACGAGTACTTCGGCTACAAGCCCAAGTCCACCAAGGTCGACTCCCCCATCGACGTCGCCCTCGAGTCCCGCCAGGGCGTCTGCCAGGACTTCGCCCACATCATGATCACCCTCGTCCGCGACAAGCTCAAGATGCCCTGCCGTTACGTCAGCGGCTACCTCGCCCACCGCGCCACGGACCCGAACCACTCTTTAGATTCAGACCGCTCCGCACAGTCCGCCTCCGCCACCCACGCCTGGGTTGAAGTCCTCATGCCCCACTTCGGCTGGGTCGGCTTCGATCCCACCAACTGCCTCGTCGCCGGCGACCGCCACATCCGCACCGCCATCGGCCGCGACTACGCCGACGTCCCCCCCACCCACGGCATGTTCCGCGGCCGTGCCAACAGTGAACTCACCGTAGCCGTCCGCGTCACCCCCAGCGAGGGCACCCCACCCCTCGACCAGGACCTCCCCGTCCCCGAAGACTGGTCCATCCTCGTAGAGCGCGCCCAAGCCCTCCCGGAAATCCCCCCACCCCTTACCCGCCAACAACAAATGGCCCAGCAACAACAGCAGTAACCGACAAGAAACCTGCCGTCATTCTGACCCTGTAAGGGGAAGAACCTCCGTAGTTGCTGTTGCCGCTGCTTTGTTCTTGTTTGTTTTGGTCGTCATTCTGAGCGAAGCTCAGAACCTCCGTATTCGCAGTTGCAGTTGCCTTTGTTTGTCTTGGTCGTCATTCTGAGCGGAGCTCAGAACCTCCGTATTGGCATTGGCAGTTGCAGTTGCTCTTGCATTCGTACCCACAGTTCATACTCGCCAAAGGACGCCACAAACAATGCGCCTCCCCCTCACCGCCCTCCTCCTCCTCACCCCCATCGCCTTCGCTCAAGGCCGCCGTGCCCCCATGTCCCCCGAAGAAACCCAGGCCCTCATCGCCAAGCGCCAATCCATAGAAAAACAGCTCGAAGACATAGCCGTCATCGACCGCAAAGTCATGGTCCCCATGCGTGACGGCATCCACGTAGCCACCGACATCTACCGCCCCAAAGACACCACCAAAACCTACCCCATCATCTTCAGCCGCACCCCCTACAACTTCAACTTCTGGGACGTAAGGCTCGGCACCTACCGCGACATGAGCCAGGAGCTCGACGCCGTCAAGCGCGGCTACGTCCTCATTGAAATGAACGAGCGCGGCCACTTCTTCTCCGAAGGCAACTACGACATCCTCGGCGCGCCCCTCACGGACGCCGACGATCAGTTCAACTGGATGGGCACCCAGCCCTGGTCGAACGGCAAGGTCGGCCTCATCGGCTGCTCCTCAACAGCAGAGTGGCAGATGGCCGCCGCATCCCTCGGCAACAAGCACCTCACCACCATCATCCCGCAATCCTTCGGCGCGGGAGTAGGCAAGGTAGGCCCATACAACGAGCAGGGCAACTGGTATCGCGGCGGCGCGGTCCAGATGCTCTTCATCGACTGGCTCGCCGGCGAACAAAACCAGATCCGCCCCAACTTCCCTCCCGGAACCTCCCAGGCCGATCTCATCCAGGGCTCCAAACTCTTCGACCTCTCCATCAGCCCCCCACCCGTAGACTGGGCCAAAGCCTTCGAGCATCTCCCTGAAAAGGACATCATCTCCGCAGCCGGCGGCCCCAAAGGCATCTTCTCCGACAAGATGCCCAACACCACCGGCGGAGCCATGATCGAGCGCACCCCAAACGACCCAGCCTGGCGCAAAGGCGGTCTCTGGCAGTCCGACACCATGCCCATCAACGTCCCCGGCTTCTGGTTCATGACCTGGTACGACGTCTCCATCGGCCCCAACCTCGCCGCCTATAACTTCGTCCGCAGCACCGCTAAGGGCGAAGCCGCCAACCAGCAGTACGCCGTCATCGCCCCCACCCTGCACTGCGGCTACACCCGCGCCACCGAGCACACCGTCGTCGGCGAGCGCGACATGGGCGACGCACGCCTCGACTGGGGCGCCATGACCTACGCCTGGTTCGATCACTTCCTCAAGGGCGAAGACAACAAGTTCCTTGAGAAGACCCCCAAGGTCCAGTACTACACCATGGGCCTCAACAAGTGGCAGCACTCCGAAACCTGGCCCCCTGAGGGCGCAAAGCCCGTCACCCTCACGCTCGCCAGCGCAGGCCACGCCAACACCCTCCACGGCGATGGCAAGCTCATCTTCCCCATCAGCGTCCCCGTCCGCCGCTCCGTCCCCACCCCTGACGTCCCAGATCACTTCACCTACGACCCCATGCACCCCACCCCAAGCTACGGCGGCAACGTCTGCTGCGCCGCCAACACCATCCCCGGCATGGGCGGCGCGCTCGACCAGCGCAAGATGGAGGAGCGTGACGACATCCTCGTCTACACCTCAGACCCGTTGACGGAGCCAATGGAACTCTCCGGCCCCATCACCGCCACCCTCTACGTCTCCTCAGACGTCAAGGACACCGACGTCACCGTCAAGCTCATCGACGTAGACGCCGAAGGCAAGGCCTACAACCTCGACGAAACCATCCAACGCCTCCGGTACCGTGAAGGCGACGACAAGATGGTCTGGATGGAAAAGGACAAGGTCTACAAGGTCACCCTCACCCCCATGAATACCAGCAACCTCTTCCCCGCCGGCCACCGCATCCGCCTCGAAGTAGCGGGCTCCAACTTCCCCCGCTTCGACCGCAACCTCAACACCGGCGGCAACAACTACGACGAAACCACCGCCGTCACCGCCCACACCGCAATCCACCACAGCACCCAATACCCCAGCACCATCACGGTCACCGTCGCAAAGCACTAAGCCGGAAGGATGATGGTTAGAGGATGCCTGATTTTGGATGTGCACGCTTTATCTCAATCAGCAGTTCCTTGGATAAACTGCACTGCTGCCTTACGCATGGTTCGTCTTTCGGAGTCCGTTAAGTCCCGGCTAATCAAGTGACGGCAGGTCCCAAGGATTGGCCGATCATATTGCGCCGGAATAGATGGATTAGAAGCGACCAACCCACGAAGCCGCTCCATCTCGTCCAACGAGACTTGAGATAAGATGTCGTGGATTGAACGTGCCACTGCGTTTTCGAATGTAAGCGAAACTTCTACAGGTTGCTTCGCTGCAACTGGAACTGCTGGGATAGCTGCTAACGCACCGTAATGCTTCATGAACTTAGCCACGTCAATCTTTGGTATTTCATGAACTGTGTCGGCTTCCTGCCGAAGCAACTGAGATTGAGAAGCACTGCTGGGCTCGAGACCAACCAGGTGAACTCTCACGCCAAAACTCTGTGCGATCTGCACAGCCACGCGCATATCGCCATCCCCCGTAACGATCACAGCATCGGAGATCGCCTGGTTTCTTGCCAGATCAATAAGATCGGTAACCAATAGCGAATCGACACCCTTCTGCTGTCCGGCACTATTGATAGACCCAAGGCGCACCTTGACGTCGGCCATATCCGCAAGAACCAACTGCTCCGCGGTCATTCCATTCTTGGCCCCGTCATACCAGTAAATCCGCAGAAGTTGAGCTCCCGCACTCAGGTTCAACGCCAAGGACTTGAGCTGATTGATCAACTCAGCTTCGTCGAGCCGAAGGGAAGGTCGAGCCGCGTTGGCACCCGTCAAGCTCACCGCAGACTGTGAATACAAATATCCTGCGTCGACAAACACTGCATTTCTTTGCATAAGCTGTAGCTCCAAATAGTACGGGGCCCCCGCAGGGGCCCCTAAATAGTCCGGCGGTGAAACCATAGACGCCACCATCGGAGACTAAATACTAACAGAAGCCCAGAATCAAAGGTTCAACTTCTTGAACACCCGCTCCGGGATATGCCGGATGATGAACATGATCGGCTGCCACTGGAACGGCACATAAAGATTGTCCGTCCCATTGTCGATCGCCTTCACAATCGTAGCCGCCACCTTGTTAACGTCCGCAAACTTTTCAGACCCAGGCATGGAAGCGGTCATCGCCGTCCGGGTCGGACCCGGCTTAATCGTGATGACGTGCACACCCTCGCGATCCACCCGATTACGCAGCCCCGCCAGGAATGCGCTCAAGCCAGCCTTCGAAGCGCCATAAACGTAGTTCGACTTGCGGCCACGATCGCCCGCAACCGAAGACAGCACCGCCAGCGTGCCCGCATGACGCTGCACGCAGAAGTTTGCCAGCCACGTCAGCAGCGACACCGCGGACATCAGGTTCGTATGCAGAATCTGCGCCGCAACCTCAAAGTTCTGCTCAGCCTCGGTCTGGTCGCCCAGAACGCCATGCGCCAGATACGCAATATCCATGCCGGTCAGCGAGTTGATCGCATGCGCCAGCAGTGCCGGATGGCTGGACGTGTCATCCAGATCCGCGACAGCCGTGTCCACATAGCTCGCACCGCGCGTTTTCAGATCTGCCGCGACAGCATCCAGCTTCTGCTGATTGCGCCCGACCAGAAACAGGCTCGCACCCTGCTGCGCCCAGATCCGGCACGTCGCCTCAGCGATCCCTGAAGTCGCGCCCAGCACCAGGATCTTGCGCGGCACCTGGTTCACTGCAGGTTCGGAACGGCGGGTCTGCAAACGTTCAGTCGTAGAAGCGGAGGAATCTTGATTCGGGGGATAGGTGCTCATTGGCCTGGACGGTCTCCGGTAACGCGCTCCCAGAAACTGGAAGTCAACATCGGGTCGCGGAAGCGGGCGAGTTGCTCCCACTGCGGGTAAAAGGTCTGGAACTGCGAAGCCGTCATCGCCGCATCCTTCGCAGGATAAAGCCTGCCGCCAAAGTCGCGTGTCATGTCTGCCAGCCGTTCGAACAACGGAAACGTCACATCCGCCTTGATCGGAAAATCGAGCGCCAGCGTAATCCCCGGCTGCGGAAAGCTCATCAGCCCCGGCGAAGGAACGTCGCCAAAGGCCTTCAGCACAGCCAGAAAACTAGCCAGCCCGGACTCCGCCACCTCACGCAGGATCGCAATCGTCCCCTCGCGCGCCGACTCCCACGGAATCGCGTACTGGAACTGCAGCAGGCCGGACTTGCCGTACAACCGGTTCCAGTGCAGCACCTTATCCAGCGGATAGAAGAACGGCTCATAGTCCTGCAGCGCCTGCACCCTGGGCTTCATCTGCTTATGAAAAAACGCCGTATTGAACAGCGAGACAGTCGCGTGGTTCAGCGCAAAACCCGGCGCATCGAACGGAAACACCAGCTTCGGCTCCGGGCTCGGCTTCAACTCACCGGGGATCCGCGAGTGGTCCCCCTGCATGAACACGCCACGCGCAAAGTTTTTGCCGGTAGAGGCGCAGTCGATCCAGCTCACCGTGTACTCGACGGACTGGGATTGCTGGGTGAGGTCCAGGAACTCGTCGATCCCATGGAACTGGATGCCCTCGTAGTCGATCATCCGGCTCACAATCGGCCGCAGCCGCACCTGCGCCCACGGAATCAGCCCCGTCAGCCCCAGCCCGCCGATCGTCGCCGCAAACCAGTCCGGATTCTCCGTCTGCGAGCACCGCCGGTGAGAACCATCCGACCGCACCAGCTCAAACTGCGTCACATGGCTGCCAAAAGTCCCCGCCACATGATGATTCTTGCCATGAATATCGTTGGCGATCGCGCCGCCCAGCGTCACGTACTTGGTCCCCGGCGTCACCGGCAGGAAGAACCCCCGCGGCACCGCAAAGTCCAGGATCTGCGCCAGCGTAATTCCCGCCTCGGCCGTCAGCAGCCCGGTCTCAGGATCGAACGAGAGCAGGCGGTTCATGCTCGTCGTCAGCAGCAGGTTGCCGCCGTTCAGCAGGCAGGAATCGCCATAGCTCCGGCCCATCCCCACCGGCAACGCGCCGTTGTGGAGCCCATCCAGCTTGGCCGGAAAGTCCTGCTGCCACTGCAGCGGAACGATGTTGCCGGGGTACTTCGGATAGCGGCCCCAGGATTCAAACTCCGCTCCGCCCTTTTGCTCGGCGGAGCGTGCGCCACCCGCGGCTTCCGTGGAGTCGGACGTACTGGAGGATGCGCTTTGCGGCATAAATTCAGAATACCTTGTGGTGGAAATAGAAGAGGCACGGCTTTATGGGCCGTGCCTCGTTGGATGCGACGAACAAGCTAGACGGCGGCGGCTTCTGCCTTCTGACGATCCGCATGACCCTGCGCAGCGTTCGCACGGGCAGACTTCGCCACCTCAACCAGCGCGGTAAAACCGGCGGCGTCGTTGGCTGCAATGTCAGCCAGGATCTTGCGATCCAGCGTGTTGCCGGCCAGCTTCAGGCCGTTGATGAACGTCGAGTAGCTCATGCCGTTCTTCAGGGCACCAGCTCCGATACGGACAATCCACAGCGAGCGATACTGACGCTTCTTCTGCTTGCGGCCCGTATAGGCGAACTTGAGTCCACGCTCAACGGCCTCTTGGGCAGCCTGGTACAGCTTGGATTTCGTGAGGAAGTAACCGCTCGCGCGCTTGAGAATCTTGCGGCGGCGATCTGCGCGTTTAGTACTCCGTTTTACACGGGGCATCGTAATCTCCTGTTTGCGTACTTCGTTTAAGCGGCTGGTGGAAAGGCTTCCACTTCACTCGCCTGTAGCACATTCTGATCTCAATGGAGGTCGCTTACGCTCGCTCCAGGGGCCTTTACGCTTTGCTGACCCTTTGCTTTGCAGCAGCTCGATCAAAACAATTCAACTTACCCACACCAGAGCAGAAGCTCAGGCGTAAGGAAGCATACGGGACACGTTGTAGTGATCCGCATCCGAGACCAGACCAGACTTGCCCAGACGGCTCTTGGTCTTGTTGTTCTTGGACGTCAGGATGTGCCGCATCTTCGAATGACCGCGCTTGAACTTGCCCGTGCCGGTCTTCGTGAAGCGCTTTGCAGCTCCCGAGTGTGTTTTCAACTTTGGCATGATGATTCCCTTAGTAGTTCTGAACCTGTCGGTTCTGAGCCCGGAGAACTCCCGGACACACTTCTGCACAACTCTCCAAGTGTACACGATCCAGGGCTCAAAACCCGTAGTTCTTCCGCCGCAGCGCATTCTTGTACTCGTCGCGAGCCTTCTTGGCCGTCAACTCAACATCATGCAGCGCTAGCCCGGCCGTATCCCAGGCCTCCATCTGCACCATCGAGTGATCGTCCGTAGCCAGTTCCTCTTCCGCATGGATCGCCTCCACCCACGCATCCACGGCCTGCCGGTAGTTGCTCAAAAGCTGATCGAAGTCATCCGTCTTAGTCATAAGCGCGAAGCTACGGCCCACCGCGAGGCCCGTCAATCGCCGTCGCGAAGGATTCACCGTACATTGACGCAACCTCCGCAAGCCCCATTCGCCCGCGCAGACAGGTATCCTAGAAAAACAGCAAATCTTCCAGCACGAGGTTCCCATGCCCACGGCCGATCTTGCATCAGAAACCACCGCCGCCCTGACGGCTTCAGAGCTCATCGCCCTTGAAGACCAGTACGGCGCCCACAACTACCATCCCCTCGACGTCGTCATCACCCACGCCTCCGGAGCCTGGGTCACGGACATCGACGGCAAGCGCTACCTCGACTTCCTCGCCGCCTACTCCGCCGTCAACCAGGGCCACTGCCACCCCGCCATCCTCGCGGCCATGATCGAGCAAGCCCGGAAGGTCACCCTCACCTCCCGCGCCTTCCGCAACGACCAGCTCCCCCTCCTCTACCGTGACCTCCACGCCCTCACCGGCTTTGAGATGGCCCTCCCCATGAACTCCGGCGTAGAAGCCGTCGAGACCGCCATCAAAGCCGCCCGCAAGTGGGGCCTCACCGTCAAAGGTGTCCCCGCCGGCACCGCCGAGATCCTCGTCTGCGGCAACAACTTCCACGGCCGCACCATCGCCGTCGTAGGCTTCTCGTCCGAATCCCAGTACAAGTGCGGCTTCGGCCCCTTCCCCACCGGCTTCAAGCAGGTCCCCTTCGGCGACGTCGAAGCAATTCGCGCCTCCATCAAGCCCAACACCGTCGCCATCCTCGTAGAACCCGTCCAGGGCGAAGCCGGCATCATCGTCCCCCCCGCCGGCTACCTCCGCGAGCTCCGCGAACTCTGCGACGAGCACGACCTCCTCCTCATGTGCGACGAGATCCAGTCCGGCCTCGGCCGCACCGGCAAGCTCTTCGCCTTCGAGCACGACAACATCCGCCCCGACGTCTGCATCATCGGCAAAGCCCTCTCCGGCGGCTTCTACCCCGTCTCCGCCGTCCTCGCCAGCCGAGAGATCCTCGGCGTCTTCACCCCCGGCGACCACGGCAGCACCTTCGGCGGCAATCCCCTGGCCTGCGCCGTAGCCCGCGCCGCCTTGAAGGTTCTAGTCGACGAAGATCTCCCCGCCCGCTCCGCCGACCTAGGCGCCTACGCCCTCGCCCGCCTGCAAAGCCTCAACCTCCCCCAGATCGTCGCAGTCCGCGGCAAAGGCCTATGGATCGGCCTCGAGCTCAACATCAAAGCCCGCCCCATCTGCGAAGCCCTCAAAGACCGCGGCCTCCTCTGCAAAGAAACCCACGACACCGTCATCCGCCTGGCCCCCCCGCTCATGATCAGCAAGGAAGACCTGGCCTGGGGCCTGGACCAGATTGAGGCTGTGCTTAAAGCGAACTAAGTGCCCGGTCCTTCAAACTCCCAACTCACCCGTTTCCATGCCTTCCGTCTCCGGCTGGAGCGCCACAAGCCCTCCAGCCGGTTTACAGCCTTCCTCTGGGAGTTTGGCCTCTTCGTCTTCAAGCAGGCCTGGTCGTGCCTTTTTGGCGGACTCCTGCTGGCTCTGGTGCTTGGCACGCGCCTTTTCTGGCCACACCATGCATGGCTGGCACGTTACGATTTCCTCTTTCTGGCAGCTCTGCTGATTCAGGTCCTGCTGCTGGCCTTTCGCATGGAGACCCTCCGCGAAGCCAAAGTGATCCTCATGTTCCACGTCATCGGAACGCTGATGGAGCTGTTCAAGACGCATGTAGGCTCGTGGACCTATCCAGAGGCAAATCTCTTCCGCCTGGGCCACGTCCCTCTCTTCTCCGGCTTTATGTATGCGTCGGTCGGCAGCTATCTCGCCCGCGTCTGGCGCGCGCTGGACTTCCGCTTCAGCCACTATCCGGACCGCCGCCTCACCTATGGGCTGGCCTTGCTGATCTACGCCAATTTCTTCACGCACCACTATCTGCCGGATCTCCGCTGGTTGCTCTTTGCCGCGGTCGCCTGCCTCTACGGCCGCACGTGGGTGTACTACAAGCCTTACCGGGCCTACCGGCGGATGCCCTTACTGCTGGGCTTTGCGCTGGTGGCGCTCTTCATCTGGATCGCGGAAAACGCCGGCACGTTTGGCAACATCTGGGTCTACCCGGATCAGCATTCCGCATGGCATATCGTGCATTTCACCAAATTCGGCGCATGGTTCCTACTCATGATCATCAGCTTCATCCTCGTCTCGCTCGCCCACATTCCGCAAGCGGAGGGAGGCGTCAGCACAGGCGCAGCCTGACGCTGCGCTGAAGGAGAAGCCCCTTTACTTCGCCAAATGTAATCTATAAATTACAACTAATGAGGCCTGAGCCGATTGACTTCACCTCGAACCATCCTGATGTGCCACGCGGAGGACGGCAGTGTGCCCTTTCAGGAATGGCTCTTCGACAGCCTCGACGTGCGGACACGAGCCAGAATCACGGTAAGGATCGACCGGATTGAAGACGGCAACTTTGGCGATGTCAAACCAGTAGGCGAGGGCGTCTCCGAACTTCGCGTCGACTTCGGCCCTGGCTACCGCGTCTACTTCGGCCAGAAAGGGAATGAGGTCCATCTGATTCGCGGCGGCTCAAAGGGCACGCAGACAGCCGATATAGCCGCAGCCAAAGACTTCTGGAGGAAACATGGCTAACAAGACGACACCCTACCGCGAGGCGCTCCTCGCAAGCCTCGCCGATCCAATCGAAGCCAAGCACTATCTCAACGCAACCCTCGAGGACAACCCAGAGGGCTTTCTCAAGGCCCTCCGCAACGTCGCCCAGGCTCGCCGCATGGCGCAGGTCGCACAAGACGCGGGACTCACCCGCGAAAGTCTCTACCGGACCCTCTCCGAAGAAGGAAATCCGACCTTTGAGACCCTGAACTCCGTTCTCGACGTTCTAGGCCTGAAGATCACGATCGGCGTCCGCGCAAAATCCCTCTCCCGCCGCGCTGTCGGCACCTCGCCCGCAAAGGCTTCAACCGTTCTTGCGACAGCGCACGCCCCCAAGTAACCCGCTTCGACCACCCGCACCCGCATGGTAAACTTTAGATACAGGGAAATCTGTCGAAAGTGCTGATTTGACGCGATCTTCCGCGCTCCCACACACTCCGCACAGCCCCGCCCAGAAGCACGACGGAGACGCGAAAAACCTACATGGCATCCACCCCCAACACGCCCGCAAATCCAGACCTCACCCCCCTCGATCCAAATGCACAGGCCAACACCGACGCAGCCAAAGCCGCCGGTTACTCCGCCGAAAACATCACCGTCCTCGAAGGCCTCGCAGCCGTCCGCAAGCGCCCCGCCATGTACATCGGCTCCACCGGCGAGCAGGGCCTCCACCACCTCGTCTACGAGGTCGTCGACAACTCCGTCGACGAAGCCCTCGCCGGCTACGCCTCCCGCATCGACGTCACCATCCACGTCGACAACTCCATCACCGTCGTCGACGACGGCCGCGGCATCCCCGTCGACAACAAGGTCATTAACGGCGTCACCATGCCCGCCGTCCAGGTCGTCCTTACCATCCTCCATGCCGGCGGAAAGTTTGACGCCTCCAACTACAAGGTCTCGGGCGGCCTCCACGGCGTGGGCGTAAGCTGCGTCAACGCCCTGTCCGAAGCCTTCGACGTCGAGATCTGGCGCGACGGCTTCGCCTGGGAGATGGACTACGCCGCCGGCGACCCCATCTCCGAGCTCCGCAAGATGGGCCCCAGCACCCGCAAGGGCACCAAGGTCCACTTCCTCCCTGACAAGACCATCTTCTCCGTCACCGAGTACAACTACGACACCCTCGCCAACCGCCTCCGTCAGCTCGCCTTCCTCAACAAGGGCATCGAGATCACCCTCACCGACGAGCGCCAGACCGAGACGAAAACCGGCGAAGCCAAGACCCAGTCCTTCAAGTACCTCGGCGGCATCGCCGAGTTCATCAAGCTCATCAACAAGGGCAAGGCCGTCCTGCATGAGAAGCCCATCTACATGGAAGCCGAGCGCGACAACGTCGCCATGGAAATCGCCATGCAGTACAACGACGCCTACTCCGAGACCGTCTTCACCTTCGCCAACAACATCAACACGGTAGACGGCGGCACCCACCTCTCCGGCTTCAAAACCGCCCTGACCCGCACCATTAATGCCGCCGGCCAGTCCCTCGGACTCTTCAAGGACGTGAAGGAGAACCTCTCCGGAGACGACGTCCGCGAAGGCCTTGTCGTCGTCATCTCGGTTAAGCTCTCGCAGCCCCAGTTTGAAGGCCAGACCAAGGGCAAGCTCAACTCGGACATCGCCGGCACCGTCCAGGCCTTCGTCAACGAGCGCCTCGGAGCCTTCCTCGAACAAAACCCCCAGGTCGCCAAGAAGATCATCAACAAGGCCATTGACGCAGCCCGCGCCCGTGAAGCCGCACGCAAAGCCCGCGACCTCACCCGCCGCAAAGGCGCACTCGATGGAGGCGGCCTCCCCGGCAAACTCGCCGACTGCTCCGAACGCCAGCCCGACCGCTGCGAGCTCTACCTCGTCGAGGGTGAATCGGCCGGAGGAACCGCCAAGCAGGGCCGCGACCGCAAGTTCCAGGCCATCCTCCCGCTCAAGGGAAAGATCCTCAACGTAGAGAAAGCCCGTTACGACAAGATGCTCGGCCACGAAGAAATCCGCGCCATGATCACGGCCCTCGGCTGCGGCATCGGCAAGGACGACTTCGACGTCTCCAAGCTTCGTTACGGCAAGCTCATCCTCATGACGGATGCCGACGTCGACGGCTCTCACATCCGCACCCTGCTCCTCACCTTCTTCTTCCGCCACATGACGGAGCTCATCAAGCGCGGCCATGTCTACATCGCCCAGCCCCCGCTCTTCCGCATCAAGAAGGGCAAGTTCGAGCAGTACATCAAGGATGAGCGCGAGTACGTCAACGTCATGGTCAAGCGCGCCTCGGACGGCATGGTCATCACGCATGGTGAAGGCGGAGCCCGCATCGAAGGCGCCGACCTCACCGAGTTCATCGGCCGCCTCAACGAGTATCTCGGCTTCCTCGACAAGGTCAACAAGCGTCTCCGCAACGAGGACGTCACCCGCGCCTTCACGGAGCTCTTCGCCCACGGCGGAGCAACCCCCGCCAAGAAGGAAGACTTCCAGTCCCCCGCCAAGCTCGAGGAGATGAAGACCAAGCTCCAGGCCCTGGCGCATGAGGCCCAGTTCCGCGCCGTTGGCGAGCCCGTCCTCGACGAAGAGCACCAGACCTGGTCCGTCAGCTTCACCGATGCCCAGGGCGCAGAACGCAAGATCGATTGGGCCCTCGCCAACGCCGCAGAAAGCCGTCAGCTCCTCGGCAAGTACGCCCAGATCGAATCCCAGCTCAAGGGCCCCTTCCACATCTCCTACGCCGCCAAAGCAGCAGTCCCCACACCCGCCGCAGGCAGCGCAGAAGAAGCAGAAGCCACCTCCCAGGCTGAGATGGATGAAGCCGACGAGGTCGCCCAGGAAGAGGGCATCAACGAGACCATCGCCGCCGCTCCCGGCACCGCCGCCGAAACCAAGCCCGGCAAGCGCAGCAATCGCGCCAGCCAGGACCCTGTCGAGAAGAAAACCCCGCGTGAGGTCTTCGAGTACGTCATCGAGCAGGGCCGCAAGGAGTACCAGGTCCAGCGCTATAAGGGACTAGGCGAGATGACCGCCCCCCAGCTCTGGGAGACCACCATGGACCCCGAACGTCGCACCCTCATGCAGGTCAAGCTGGAAGACATCGCCGCCACCGAGGAGATCTTCACCACCCTCATGGGCGAGGACGTCGAAAGCCGCCGCCGCTTCATCGAAGAAAACGCCTTGGACGTCAAGAACCTCGACATCTAACTCAACGCATCACGGGAAGCGATCTCTCCGGAGATCGCTTCCAAAACTACAGAGATGACGACAGCGACAAAAATAAATCGTCATTCTGGCGAAGCCAGAACCTCGGTATTTGCATTTTGCCGTTGCTTGTTTTGCCCTAACAACTAACCGAAAGTTTCGGGGGCCTAAGTAAAGCCGCCCCTTCAGCCTTGTCCACCACCCCGCCCAAGCCTATACTCCCCCCATGGCCGCGAACCCCATCCCGCACCAGTCCGAGTTCGTCGAAGTCGAAATCCTCGAAGACGAGTCCGGCCAGTTTCTGCGTCTCCCGGAGGCCTTCCGGCTGGATGCGACGAAGGTACTCCTGCATCGGGCAACCAACCGCCGCATCCTCGTCGAACCGCTGAGCGAGAAACGCCGTAAATGGACTCATGAAGAAGTTCAAGCCTTGGCTGATCAATTCGACGCACACAATAGGGAGTTTGGTCCCTTTATGGCTGAAGGTCGCAACCAGCCTCCTATGCAGGAACGGGACTGGCCTGAGTGAGCGTTCTACTGGACACAAACGCCTGTATTGGCATCATGTCTCGCACAAGCCAGCTTCTTTTCGATTCGTATAGCGAACATCTTCTCGCAGGTGAGCCACTTTACATCTCATGTATCTCCCATTTTGAACTGTTCGTCGGCCTTGAAAAGAGCCTTCACCAGTACTCTCGCCAAGTGCAGTTGACTCGTCTTCTCCTCACCCTTGAAGTTCTGCCCTTCGAAGATCAAGATGCTCTTGAAGCCGCCCGAATCCGCGCCGAGCTCGAACGAACAAAGCAGCCCATCGGCCCCTACGACACTCTCATAGCCGGTCACGCGATAGCCCGGAACCTCACCCTCATCACCGCCAACGTTCGTGAATTCGCCCGAGTCCCCAACCTCAAGTGGCAGGATTGGACGATCCCCTCGCAGCCTAACCCATAAACCACTGACCCTCAGCAACTTACAGTCAAAATCGCGGAAAACACCAGCAAACAAGCGTGTCAAGCCCCCACAACCCTGGAATTCTCCCTAAACCCAACAAAACAAAAGACAAAATAGTCAAAAATAGTTGGGGTATTTACCCAGCTCAACTTGATAAAATAGATGGAGAGCAAGAAAAGAAAATAGCTTACGGCGAAGCCCTCCAAGGGGTAATCGCCGTAAGCTATTTCTTTTGAATACTTTACGATCTGATGCCCGCTAAACCCAGCATTATGAATACTTTACAAAATCCACCCGCAGGAGGTCCAGACCTAACTCGTTTACTTTGAATACTTTGCGCTAAAAGACGGGGGGGTACCCCTAGTTCATCCAACGCTTATCCGTAGGGTCCTTATCCGGGTCCACATACCGGCCATCCTTGTCGAAGTGAACCTCCCGGTTCTGCTTCCGCATATACACCTCGAACTTCTTCGCCGCGCGCCGCCGCTTCGCCCGGTAGAACTCGTTCCGCAGCGCAAAGTAACGCTCGGAGATCCCCATCGCGAGACCACGCCGCGGTGCCAGCCGCAGGAAAATATACCCACACAGCCCGCCGCTCAGTTGCAGCAGCGCGCTGAACGCATCCGAGCTCTTCAGCAACATCGCCACGTCCACCAGGATGTAGATCGCCACCAGGTACTTGGCCTTCATCCGCAGTACGAAGAACAGCAGAAACTCCTGATCGCCGAAGAAAGCGCCGATCGCGATCATCAGCCCAAAAATCCCCGCATACGGTCCGGACGCAGCGTAGATCGGCTGCAGCCGCTCAATATGCGACATCGACACCGCCGACGCCACCACCGCCCCGCCAATCGCCGAGATCAGGTAGATCTCATACAGCCACCGGCTCCCAAACGAGCCCTCCAGCAGCGAGCCCACAAACCACAGCGTCAGCATCGCAAACGCCGTGTTGATGATGCTCCCGTTGATGAACGCGTACGTGACGAACTGCCAGACCTCGCCGTGCAGCAGAGCCAGCTCCGGCGTCAGTTGCAGGTGAATCTCCAGCAGGCTCACCAGCCCCCTGGAGCCGAACGCCAGGATCGCCAGCGCAAAGAACACCGCGACGTTCCACAGAATGAGTCGCCGCGTAGCCCCCGCGAACGGGGGCAGAGTCATCGAGATGGGGCCGGACCGAGCCATGATCTCTCCATCATAGGCCGAACCAGCCCCGCCCGCGCTAACGTCCCTGCGGCTTTGGTAGTACGGCAGGGCTCGTGTGCCCGGCAGCATCGGAAGTCCGCACCCCAAAGACCACGTTGTCCTTGGAGATCGGCAGCTTGATCGTCATCGCAGAACCCGCCGACTGCAGGTTCGTCCACACCGGAGCATCGGACGGACGCCACAGCACCTGGTAGATCGTTCCGGCAGGAGCCCCCGCCGGGGCCGTCCAAGTCAGCTCGGTGTTGTTATCCAGCCCGCGCGTCAGGATATGGACGTTCTCCGGCTCGCCCGGCGCACGCGCAAACGTCGCCAGCGTAGCCGCATTCAGCCGTGCCACATTGGCGACATAGCTCATGTCCACAAACTGGATGTTGTCCTCGTACAGCACGCCGTTCTCCGTCCGCGGAGTCTGATGCTGGTGGTTGAAGTTCTCCTGCCACTCCGTGAACCGGACGGCCGCGAAGCCCTCCGCGTTGAAGCTGGTGTGATCGCCGCCGCGCAGGAAGCGATCCCGCCGGAAGATCAGGACCGGGTGAAACGGAGGAACGTAGCGCACCAAGTGGCTGTGCGGCTGTCCCGGTCTGCCCTTCGCTGCGCCGATGCTCGAAGACTTGAAGTAGCTGTCCGAAACCTCGGTAATCGCCCTTGCCAGCTCACGCGAAGGCGAATCGCCCTCAGCCCCCAGGTTCTGGATCGCCCTCACCTCCTCAGGCGTCGCCGGCCCCGGAACGCCTTCGGAGAACACCCGCACCGCACTCTTGTCCTGCCCCGTATCCCCCGGCGTAGTATCTCCGCCGACGATGTCATTGTTCAGCGCCGCCTCAAGACTCCAACCCTCGGCCTTGGCGAGCTTCGCCAGGTGCCGGCTGCCGTTCAACCCCTGCTCCTCCCCGGCCACCGCCACAAACACAATGGTCGCCGGAAACTTCAGCTTGGAAAGGACCCTAGCAGACTCAATCGAAACCGCCACACCGGAAGCGTCGTCGTTCGCCCCCGGCGCAGGCGTATGCGTATCCATCACATCCGTCACACGCGAGTCATAGTGCCCCGTCACCAGCACCCGCCGAGCCTTCTGCGCCGGGTCCGTCCCCGGCAGCACCGCATAGATGTTCTGGATGCGCGTGTCCTGCTTGATACGTCCGTTCGGCCCGGTCGCCGCAGGCTCGATGAAGTCGTCCCGCTTCACCTCAAGGCAGTTACCGCAGGCCGCAGAGATCCGCGTGAACTCCGCAAAGATCCAATCCGCGGCCGCAGTCACCCCGGTGCCCGCCGGCAGATCCTTCACCGTGCTGGAGACCGTCGACCGGTTGCTGAAGCTCACCAGCTTCGCAATATCGTTGCGCACGTCGTCCGGCGAGATCTTCGCCAGCGCCCCCGCAATCTCCGGGTCCGCCGCCGCAATCGGCAGCGCATCGCCGCTCTCAGGAATGTGAACCGGAGCCTTGACCTGCGCCAGCCCGGCGGAGGCGGTAACGGCAAACACTGCCGAGCAAAGCATCTTCGTGAGTCGCACGCGCTTCAACTTCTTCTTGCCGGTCTCCAACATTGCTGCATTCTCCTTGAACGATCTGTGAAGGAACATAACTTTATTGAATCAGGAAACGAAACAATCCCGTCTCTGTCTCCGGAAAACAAAGCGGCAGAAATTCGCACACCGGTGGAAACCCTTTGCGCCCATTTGCCGTAACCTTGTGATTAGCCGTCAACGATGATGAAGAGAACGTTTGCTGATTTGGGCGAACGTCTCAGATGGTTTTATCATCCAACAGCGCGAACCAAAAAAGACCTGGAGGCCGCAACAATGGCAATTGTCTGTCCCGAATGCGATAACCCGCTCGATATCGATGTCGATATGACCGATGAAGGCGAAGTCATTACCTGTGACGAGTGCGGTACCGAACTCGAAGTCGTCACCCTCGATCCACTGCACGTAGCTCCCGTCGATGCCGAAGGCTATGACGACGAAGACCTCACCCGCGACAGCGGTGAAGAGGAAGACGAATAGTCTTCCTCTTCGGAGTTCATCAGCACACGGTCCGCTCCGGAACTTAGGGATTACAGGTGGGTTACATCCCATAGCCGTATACTGGAGTCATCATGGCCCGCACAAATTTCACGCAACGCGTCACCGGTTCTCTTGTTCTCTCGTTCGCCCTTTTCACCTCCGCTTCGACAGTAGGGTCAGTTGCCGTTCTCTCTGCGCAGGCGCGCGGCCCAGTGCAGCGCGTTGTGCAGGGCACCGTCCAGGATAAGAACGGCGTCGCCATCAAGGGCGCGGTCGTCTATCTTCAGGACTCCCGCACCAACTCCGTCAAGAGCGCCATCGCTCTCGATAACGGCTCTTACCGCTTCGTGCAACTGACCCAAGGCACCGACTACTCCATCTGGGCCAAGTCTGAAGACAAGAAGAGCGCCACCAAGACCATCAGTTCCTTCGACACCAAGAACGAACTGACGATCAACCTCAAAATCGACTAGGCGCGAAACCGCCCAGCCAGATGCGACACAAGTAACACAATTGCGGCATCGCTCCATGGCTGTCCGTTCGCTATCATCGGACCACTGCGCCTTCGCCTCAGATGAGGAAGGGCCAGAGGAGATGAACGACCCACATGGCCACCGTCTACAAGAAGCCCACCTTCGCCTTCATCGCAGCTTCATGGACCGCGCTCTTCGCCGGCTCTCTCGCCTTCATGGTCGGCCTCTGGAACGCCACCATGGTCCTCAGCGAGAAGAGCTACTTCTTCACCCTGCTCATGTACGGCCTCTTCTCCGCAGTCTCCGTGCAGAAGAGCGTGCGCGACCGCATGGAAGGCATTCCGGTGACGAACATCTACTATGGCCTGAGCTGGTTCTCCGTCCTGCTGACAATCCTGCTGCTCGCGGTCGGCCTCTGGAACGCTACTCTGACGCCCAGCGAGAAGGGCTTCTACGCCATGTCGTACCTGCTCAGCCTCTTCGCAGCAATTGCCGTCCAGAAGAACACCCGTGACAACGCGGACCTGACCACCGAACACTCGACCCTAGCATGATCCCGTCGAGCGATCGTGTGCAAAGGGGCATCCCCTTGCACGATCGCTCGCATCCCAGCGGGTCATGAATAGCGCCGCACTGCAACCTGAAGCACCGCTGAACCGCCGCGACTTCCTGCGCTCCGCCTCTGCCCTCGCCGCATCCGCAGGCTTCGCCGGCACGGCAATCGCACAGCAGCCTGAGAAGCCAAACGCGCAGGATAAGGTCGAGCTCTCCCAGATCCACGCCACCACCGAGCAGCCCGAAAAGATCCCCGGCCCCTTCGAATCCCGCGACCATCGCACCGGCTTTGCCATCGTAGGCCTTGGCCGCCTGGCCCTCGGTGAAATCCTCCCCGCCATGGGCAAGTCGAAGTACTGCAAGCCCACCGCACTCGTCAGCGGGGACCGCCAGAAGGCCCTGAAGATCGCCGCTCAGTACGGCATCAAGGAGTCGTCTGTCTACGACTACACCACCTACGACCAGCTCGCCCGGAACCCGGACGTGCAGGTCATCTACATCGTCCTCCCCAACTCCATGCACGCCGACTTCACCGTCCGCGGAGCCAGGGCCGGCAAGCACATCCTCTGTGAAAAGCCCATGGCCACCACCGCCAAAGACTGCGAGCGCATGATCGCCGCGTGTGAGCAGGCCAAAGTAAAGCTGATGATCGCCTACCGCAGCCAGTATGAACCTAACGACCTCGCCCTCATCAAGATGATCCGCGCCGGCAAACTCGGCAAGCTCCGCCAGTACATCGCCACCAACAGCCAGAACCAGGGTGACCCCACACAATGGCGGCAGAAGAAAGCCCTGGCTGGCGGAGGCTGCATGCCGGACGTAGGCGTCTACTGCCTCAACGCCGCACGTTTCCTCTCCGACGAAGAACCGTACGAGGTCCAGGCCACCATCGTTCAGCCCAAGGACGACCCACGCTTCGCAGAAGTCGAAGCAAGCTGCCAGGTCATCGCAAAGTTCCCTTCAGGCTTCGTAGCAACCTTCAACTCCAGCTACAACGCCCACAAAAGTCAGTTCCTCCGCATAGAAGGCGTAGAAGCCTTCGCCGAACTCAACTCGGCCTTCGCCTATCACGGGATCAAGCTCCGCTACTCCAAACTCATCGACGGACAGGAGATCATGCACGAGCCTTCCATCGAAGAGAAGGACCAATTCGCCGAAGAGATGGACCACATGGCCCTCTGTGTTCAGAAGAACCTGAAGCCCCACACCCCGGGCGAAGAGGGCTTACAGGACCAGCGCATCACAGACGCAATTTATGAATCAGCCCGCACCGGCAAAGCCGTTAAGCTTTCGCCGCCACACGCACCCACTCGCAGCCCAGACCCGGTGGAGGCGTGATGGACCTAACGGATCAAATGTACGGCGCAATCTAATTGCAGCTTCGACCATGCCTGATCAGCCGTATAAACATCAAGACCTTTTCCAAGAGCGAGCGCCAGGCAGGCTCGATCTCCCAAGGAAAGCCCGAGGCTTTTAGTGGATGGTCGCAGATCGGCCGCTAGGATCGCTTGAGCCTCGGTGAATGGCTCTACCCGCAGAATAAGATCCAAGACCTCGTTCATGGACGTGAGTTGCAGCTTACCCAAATCCGAAAGTCGTGTCCTTACCTCCGCCAGATTGACAGCGCTGATGATCGATCTGCCGAGCAAACCCTCCAGATTGTTGAAGGTCTTATCGTCGACTTCCCTCAGCAGGATCGCCAGCACTGCAGAAGCGTCCACCACGACTTCAATCACGCGCGGCTTCGGCACGTCGCTCATCTATGAGTTCCTGAACTAAATCCCTGCCCTCTGGATTGGCCGCTCGAATGGCTTCACGTGCGGCTCGCAACACAGCCCTGCGACGCGCAGTCTCAGCGGAATCTTCGGCCACCGACAAAGCTGGCTCTGCTAGTGTCGAACGAGTGCGTTCGAGAGCACGGCAAAGATAGCCAACGATGTACTCGTGTGACGTCGTCTCAACCAGATCGCGGTTACCCGCTAGCTCCTGGATCGCGCGGTCGATCACCGGCCATTCAGGAGTAGAGGCAAGACTCTCATAAGGGTGCCGGGGTGACGCTTCGCTCTTACTGATCGCCATGAAGATACGCTCCCAACTCCGTACGGCTGACATCGCGCTGCTCGCCGGTAGCGAACCGCTTGACCTTGAGATTACCTGAAGCCACCTCATCCTCACCAAGAATCACAACAGCCTTCGCCACCTTATCCGCAGCCTCAAAGCTCTTCTTCAATCGGAAGCTTCCATCCCCAACCTCAACCCGCAGCCCATCCCGCCGCAGCTCCCGAGCCAGCGCCAGCGCAGCCGCATTCTGTTCCACGCCAACCGGAGCAATGTATGCATCCATCTTGCTCTCAGCCTGTTCCGCCGCCTGCTCCTGCAGGATCAGGATCAGCCGGTCCTCACCGATCGCAAACCCAATCCCCGGCGCCTTCGGCCCTCCGAGCATCTCGCTCAACCCGTCATACCGCCCACCGCCCAGCAGCGCATTCTGCGTCCCCAGACCACTGCCATCCGGAACCGTAAACTCAAACGTCGTCCGCGTGTAGTAATCGAGCCCACGCACCAGCCGCGGGTTCACGTGATACGCCACCCCGCAAGCGTCGAGCGCCTTCAGCACCTGCGCAAAGTGTTCCTTTGAAGCCTCATCCAGGTAGTCCGCGATCTTCGGCAGCCCATTGATGATCTCCTGATCCTCCGGAGCCTTGGAGTCGAGCACCCGCAGCGGATTCGTCTCTGCCCGCCGCCGATTGTCCTCGCACATCTGATCCTTCACCGGCTCCAGCGCAGCCCGCAGCGCAGCCACATACCGAGGCCGGTCGGTCGAAGACCCAACCGAGTTCACCTCCAACCGCCAGCCCTTCACGCCCAACTCATCCAGCAGTGAGGCGAGCATCTCCAGCACCTCAGCATCCCGTACCGCGCTCTCCGCCCCGGATGAGACCGGCCCCAGCACCTCAGCCCCAATCTGCCAGAACTGCCGATACCGCCCCCGCTGCGGACGCTCCCGCCGGAACTGTGGCCCGATATAAAACAGCTTGCGCAGCCCCCCCGCCGCATCCATCTTGTGTTCGATATACGCCCGCACCACGCCCGCCGTATTCTCCGGACGCAACGTCAAGCTCTGCGCCTTTTCACTCGCAGCCCGAGCCCGATCCTCCCACGTGTACATCTCCTTGGAAACGACATCCGTCTCCTCGCCCACCCCGCGCACAAACAGCTCCGTCGTCTCAAACAGGGGCGTCCGGATCTCCCCAAATCCATACCGCTCAAAAACCTTCCGCGCCACACCCTCAACCCGGTTCCACAACTCTGTCTCAGGCGGCAATAAATCCCGCGTCCCGCGCACTGCTTTGATCGTTGACATAAGACCCCTAGTCTATCAACCGGCACCCACCCCGCGCCCACCTGCATCTCATACCCTAGGCACGCCCTAGGGCAAGCCGGGAAAGGATTCACCCATGGCACTCACCAAGACATCGACCCGTTTCAGACTTCTGGCACCTTACTTCCTCGCACTCAGCTCCATGGCAGTCGCTCAGCAGCCCGCACAAACCCCGCAGGCTCCCGCCACCAGCCAAACGCCCGCTGCCCCAGGAGAAGCGACCACCACCACAGCGGCCGCCACTCCCCTTACCAAGAAGGAGCTGAAGGCCCAGAAGAAGCAGCAAAAGGCCGCAGAGAAGGCTGCCAGCGAGAACGCCCAGGCCCAGAAGGATCAGGCCAACGCCCTCAAGCACCAGGACAAGGCCGCCAACGCAGCCCAGCAGGCCAATCCCCCAAACTAAAGTACCCCTGAAGCCAACTCCTCCAGATAGTTCTTCGTATAGCCCAGGTAGTTATTCGCATACATCAGGATCAGCCTGTGGTCCTCGTCCGTGATCTCCCGCCGCACCTTGCCCGGAACCCCGGCCACAAGGCTTCGCGGCGGGATTACGGTATGCTCCGGAATCACCGCACCCGCCGCAATAATCGACCCCGTTCCAATCCGGGCATCGTTCAGAATCACCGCTCCAATCCCCACTAAAACCTCATCCTCCAGCACACAGCCATGCACCGTGGCGTTATGCCCGATTGTGCAGTGTTCCCCAATCAGCACCGGGTATAAGTCCTTCATTCCATGCAGCACAGCGCAGTCCTGCACATTCGATCCCGCCCCGATCCGAATTGCGTTCACGTCCCCCCGAATCACCGCATTCATCCACACGCTGGCCTGCTCGCCCAGAATCACATCTCCCAACACCTGCGCGCTCACATCTACGTAACAATTTTCCGGAATAATTGGCTTGACACCGCGATACGAACGAATCATCATCTCTCCTGTAAGACAGCTCAGTTTTCTCGGGAAGACAGCAAACCCCGTTGAAACAGTAATTTAGCGTTCTATTAGCTCTAGAAATAAGCAAGCGAACTCTGTTTTTTGTGTGCATTCTCCCGAACTTCGGACTATCCTACTTATTAGCCAGTTTAGGCCCGATTGTGAGGTGTACTCCCCCATGGCAGAGATTCGCGTACAAGAAGGCGAACCCCTCGAGAATGCCCTGCGCCGCTTCAAGCGCAAAGTTCAGACTGAAGACATTATCAAAGAGGTAAAGCGTCACTCGTTCTATCTGAAACCAGGCGAAAAGAAGCGCGTCAAAGAAGCGCTCGCTCGCAAACGTAATCGCAAGAAGGTTCGTAAGGAACAGGACTAACTCTCCCTTACCAGCATGACCTGCAGTGTGAGCTGTGGCCTCCCGGCTCGGCTCACACGCAAATCTCCTCCGCGGCTTCCTTTCTCCGCAATGGTCATGCACGTTTCACTGCAACTCTCAGCGTTTCAGATCCCGGGCCCCAGTCATCCATCTTCAAGAGAAGTCTGATCGGCCTGCGCGATGCTCCGAGCCATCAGCCTTTTCCGCCCCATGGGAGAAGCGATATGCAGGAACAATTCATTGACCGCATCCTCAACTGCGTAGACTGTCACGGCGAGTTCATCTTCACCGCTGGCGAGCAGCTCTTTTTCTTCGATAAGCAGTTCAAAAACGACCCCAAACGCTGCAAACCCTGCAAGAGCCGCCGCTCCGGCCTCAGCGCCGTCGCCAACGGCACCGGCCCCGTCGCCGCAGGCCTCTCGCGCACGGAG
The DNA here is from genome assembly GCF_000178975.2 of Granulicella tundricola MP5ACTX9. Taxonomy (NCBI): domain Bacteria; kingdom Pseudomonadati; phylum Acidobacteriota; class Terriglobia; order Terriglobales; family Acidobacteriaceae; genus Granulicella; species Granulicella tundricola. The sequence continues at coordinate 3,912,953 of NC_015064.1, forward strand.
ACCCGCACCCTCTGCTCGGATTGCGGTATAGAGACCACCGTGCCCTTCAAGCCGACCCAGGGCCGCCCCGTCCTCTGTCGGCAATGCTTCCAGTTGAAGGCCCGTTCGGTCACTCCGCTTCGCACCATCGGCACACCTGCCTCGGATGCAGCGGCGCTCACCCAGGCCTCCGCAACCATAGGGGGTTCAATCTCCGCCGACGCAGCCGTGCTGGCTGCAGCCTCCATGTCCGCGGCCTCGCCCCAGTCCTCGGTCGCCACCTCCGCAGACCTCGCCTCGATCACTCAACTCGAAGCACCTGTCTCCTTCCCCACAGCAGCGCAGAGAACCGTGCAACTCATCGCCGGCACCTCTTCAGACGCCATGGCAGCAGACATCCCTGTTGAGCTGGTCGCCGCTGAAGTCTCTTAGCCGCACCACCCACTGCGCCCAAGTGCGCTGACCACCTCCTGTGGCCGCGACACATCCTCCCGCAGTATCCTTCCCCCATGCATCCCGCCGCTCAACCCACTGACGCCGACCTCGTCCGCGGTCGCCTCGCGCTCGGCGACTTCGAGCTCACCCTCTGCACCGACGGCACCTACCTCCTCGACGGCGGAGCCATGTTCGGCGTTGTCCCCAAGCCTCTCTGGCAGAAGCGCACCCCCGCCGACGACCAGAACCGCATCCTCCTCGGCCTCAACACCACCGTCATCCGCACCGGCCAGCACGTCGTCCTCATCGAGACCGGCATCGGCAACAAGCAGTCGGAAAAGATGCAGTCCATCCACCAGAACCAGGCCATCCTGCCGCTATCCCTTGCAGCCGCAGGCATCCGTCCTGAAGAGATCACCCACGTCATCAACACCCATCTTCACTTCGACCACTGCGGCTGGAACACAACTCTCCACCCCGACGGCTCCGTCACCCCCACCTTCCCCAACGCCCGTTACTTCGCCCACGCCGGCGAGGTCGCGCACGGTCACCTCCAACTCGACCGCGACCGCGTCTCCTACCTCTCCCCCAACTACGATCCCCTCATCGAATCCGGCCAGATGACCCTCCTCACGAGTGACCAGATCCACCTCAACCCCACGATCGCTCCCGGCATCTCAGTCGAGCTCTTCCCCGGCCACACCGCCAACATGCTCGCCGTCCACATGGAGTCAGCCGGCCAACACGCCTGCTACATCGGCGACCTCATCCCCACCCACCATCATTTAGACCCCACCTGGGTCATGGGCTACGACCTCGATCCCCTCACCTGCATCACAGAACGCAAGCGCTTTCTGGCCCGCGCCATCCCGGAGCAATGGCTAGTCCTCTTCACCCATGACCACCAAGTCCCCGCCGCCTACCTGAACCTGGACGAAAAGGGAAAGCCCAAAGCCACCCAAGCCCTTTGAGGCAAACTAGAAAGAAACAAATACCAGCCGTCGCGAAGGTGCCCGACAAAATTTGCTCTGACCGCTTTTATAATCTGGGTCCCAGCAAGCAAATCTCGTTTGTTTGAGGGATAGCTGAACTTCTGTGACGATTGGGGTTAACCGGTATTTCGCCATTCGAGGATCAGGGAGGCTGGTTTTGGATCCTCGGCGCGGCGTTTCGTCCTGAATCTGACGGCGACTCAGGCGGCTTCCATGACTGAAATCTCTATTCGTTCGGTGAACCCGACTTGCTTTCTGACTCCCGAAGTGCAACGGCCTAGACGGTGGGTTGGTCGGTGTGGGCGGGTTTTACGGGGAGGGAGACTTCGAAGGTGGTGCCGTGGTCGTCGCCTTCCGTCCGGCTCATGACTTTGATGGTGCCGCCGTGCTTGGTGACGATGGTGTCCGAGACCCAGAGGCCGAGACCGGTCCCGGTGCCTTCCTTGGTGGTGAAGAAGGGTTCGAAGATATGGGCGACGACGTTGGGCGGGATGCCGGAGCCGTTATCCGTGACGCGAAGGATGACGAGGTCGGTTAAGCCTTCTGCATCGGTTGAGGTGTCGGTGGAGACTGTGAGGCAGCCGTTCGTGGGGAGTGCGTCGTAGGCGTTGACGAGGAGGTTCGAGACGACCTGACGGACCTCGCCTTTGACGGCTGAGAGCTGCAAAGGGCCGGGATGGTAGTGGCGCTCAACGTGGATGTGCTTAGCGTCAAAGCGCTTGAGATAGATGTTGAGGGTATCGTCTACGGATTCGTTAAGATCGAAGAGGGCTGCACCGGTGAGCTCGCGGTAGAAACCGAGGGACTGGCGCGCGATGTGGGTGAGGCGGGAGAGCTCGCTGAGGGCCTCCTGGACGTAGCCCTTGAGGGTCGGGGTGATCTCCTCCGAAGTGTCGATGAGGTACATCAGGTTGGTGATGGCTTCGAGTGGATTGTTGATCTCATGGGCGATGGCTGCGGAGAGACGACCGGCGGCGGCGAGCTTTTCACTCTGGATGAGGGCCTTCTGGGCAGTCTGCTGGGCGGAGTAGAGGGCGGCGTTCTGAAGCGCGAGCGCGGCGCGATCGGCGAGATCTTCCGCGAGGCTGAGATTGGTTGGGCTGTAGTGGCGGTGATCGGGATCGAGGGTGAAGACCAGCGCGCCGAGCCGCATGCGGCCAACCTCAAGCGGCACGGCGATGGTGTATCGATTGAGGAAACGGGATTGGCCGTTGTCGATCACTTCTATGGCGACGGCGTGGAGATCGGCGGGCAGGCCGGGCGTGTCAGGCGGTGCAGTGCGGACATTATCGGTCGCGGCGTGGGCTCCAGCGCTGCGCTGCAGCACGATGAAGCAATGGTCCGCGAAACGCGGGACGAAGACCTCTTCTACGCAGTTGAAGACCTTCGCATAGTCAAGGGATTCAGAGAGACGGCTGCCGATTTCAGCCTGAAAACGCAGGGTCTTCTCCGAATCGTGCGAACGGATGAGGGCGTTGACGAGGGAGAGGAGCTCGGCCGGGTGGACGGGCTGGGCGACGTAGGCGTCGGCGCCGCCGGAGAGACCCTGTGCACGGAGGGTGGGGTCGGCGAAGCTGGCGGAGATCTGGAGGACGGGCATTGCTGCGGTGGCGGGGGAAGACTTGATGCGGCGGCAGACCTCGTATCCGGACATGTCCGGCAGCTTGACGTCAAGGATGACGGCGAGGATGCCGGGGTGCAGCTTCTGGAGGGCTTCCGTACCGGTGCCGGCTTCGATGACGGTGAAGCCTGCCTGCTCCAGGATGCGGCGCATGACGTAGCGCTGCTCTTCCGTGTCATCAACGTACAGGAGCTGGCGTTCTTTGGCCTGGATCATGATTTGCCTTCGTGCATGTTGTGCAAGCCTACCTGAAGCAAGGCGCGTTGCAGTTGGATGCTCTGTTCGTCCGGCGCGTCTGGATCGTCTGTGCCGCCCTGGGTTTTGCTGCCTTTGGGAATGAGGGTGAGATCGTAGGCTTCGAGCGAACGGGTCTCCTCAGGGCTGAGGGTTTTCGAGGTATGGAGGACGATGGGCAGGTCGGCTGTGGTGGGGTCCTGGCGGAGCTGGCGAACGACCTCAAAGCCGCTGAGGCCGGGCATGACGAGATCGAGAAAGAGGATGTGGGGGCGGTGACGTCGAATGGCGTCAAGCGCCTCCTGGCCGCTGCAGGCTTCCGTGATCTCAGCGGTGGTGTGGGCGGAGAGGCGTCGGCGGAGGAGATAACGGGCGACCTCGTCGTCGTCCGCCATGATGATGTGGCCTTGATCGAGATCGTTTACGGCAGAAGGTTCAGGTGCCGGCTCCGACACGAGGGCGGGGAGGCTGACCTCAAAGGTGGAACCCTGGCCGGGCTCCGAGGTGAAGTGGATGCGTCCGCCGAGAAGCTCTGCGAAGCTGCGGGAGAGCGGCAGGCCGAGGCCGCTGCCTTTCTGTTTGCCGTGGGCGGCCTGCTGCACATGCTCGACCTGGCCCCACTCCTGCATGACGATCTCGTGATGCTCCGGGGCGATGCCGATGCCGGTATCGACGACGGTGAAGGTGACCCAGTCCGGGGAGCCTTCGCGGGGACGGGCGCTGACGGTGACGGTGCCGTGCTCGGTGAACTTGAGGGCGTTGGAGATGAAGTTGCGCAGGATCTGCGCGAGCTTGCCCTCGTCGGTGTGGAGGCGGAGGGGCTCGCTGGGGATGTCGAAGAGGAGCTTGACGCTGGGGTTGGTGGCGAGGGGGCGGAACATGCCGCGGAGGCCGGCGTAGAGATCGGCCACGGTGAAGTACGTGAGGTTGGAGATGGCTTTGCCGGCTTCGACGCGGGCGAGATCGAGCAGATCGTTGACGAGCTCAGTCATGTTCTGGGCGGAACGCAGGATGAAGTTGACCTGCTTTTCCTGCTCCGTGCTGAGGGAGCCGTCCGAGTGCGAGAGCATGAGGCGGGAGAGCGAGACGATGGAGTTGAGGGGGGTGCGGAGCTCATGGGTGACGCCGGAGAGGAAGCGGGTTTTGAGCTCGGAGGCGTGCTGGACGGCGCGTGCGCGGTCCTCGAGTTCGGCGTAGAGGACGAGGACGCCACGGTTGGTTTCGGAGAGTTCTTCGTTGAGGATGTGAAGCTCGGACTCGCGGGCGCGGATCTCGTCGAGGAGGCGGATCAGCTCCTGGTTCTGGTCGATGAGAGCGGCTGACTGTAAGGCGCTGGGCTGGCCTACGGTATGGATGGCGAGCTGGGTGGAGAGCTCGGCGATGTCAGGCGCGCTGACGTTGCGGGGGAGGCGCTTGAGGAGCGAGACGGTGGTGCCTTTGGGGCTGGTTTCGACTTGGAGATCGTCAAGCAGGCGGCGGGAGCCGATGAGGCCGAGGCCCATGCCTGTCTGGGAGCGGTAGGCGCCGTTCCAGATCTGGTCGAGCTGGGGGATGCCCTTGCCGTTGTCCGCGACGACGATGCGGAAGGTTGGGCCGTCCGAGGTATTGATGTCGAGGAAGTACTCGACGCGGCCTCCGCCGGCGTACTCGAATGCGTTGCGTACGATCTCCGAGACGGCGGTGGCGATGCGGGTCTGGTCCTGGCGATCGAAGCGCAGGAGGGCGGCGATCTGCTTGGCGCGCTGGCGAGCGAGCAGGAAATCCATATCTCGGGCGACGCTGACTGAGAGGAGAGGGCGGGGGTTTGCAGTGCTAGCCATTGAGGACCGCCTGTGCTGACGACGCTCCGAGACGGGAGACCAAGACGGTGGCGTCGTCGCGTCCGCGGACGGCGTCTCGGTAGATCAGGCCGGCGATGGTCGCGGGAGACTTCTCTTCCAGGCGAGGGTACTGGCCGAAGCGCCACTTGGTGGCGATGCCGTCCGAGTGCATGATGAGCAGGGTTCCGGGGGTATAGGGGTAGCGGAACTCCTGGATCTTGCGCATGACGTGGCCTACGGTGCCGTTATTGGAGACGAGGGAGCGGTCGGTACCGTCGGGTGCGTGGAGGCTGCAACTGATATTGCCGACGCCGCAGCAGGTGGCGATATTTTCGCAGACGGAGACGAGCAGGATGGCAGCTCCACGGGTGGCGTGCATGGGGCCATGCATGCGGTTGATGAGGACGTCGAGGGCGAGGCCGGGCTCAGCGGCGAAGGCCGAGTGGGCGATGCTGACAGCCATGGCGGCGGCTTCCGAGGCGTGGAGGCCGTGGCCGAGGCCATCGACGACCATGTAGACCTGGCGATGCTCCTGGAAGGTGTGGGAGAGCGCGGGGAAGACGGCCCAGGAGTCTCCGCAAAGGGTCTCGCCTTCCAGGCTGGTGGAGAGGACTGCGGTTTGCCCGGGGAGGGATGGGTGCTGGGGTCCGACGATGGCGGAGAGGATGGTTCCTTTGCCGAGCTGGGTGTAGATATCGACGCCTGCGGCGAGGCGTCCTACGGCTCCGAGGCCGAAGCCGGGGGTTGTAGAGGTGGTGAAGCCGTCCGCCATGGCTCGTTCCACGTTGGCGATGCCGGGGCCGGAGTCGATGGCGATGATTTGGAGGGCGTCCGCCGTGGGCGTGGAGGAGAGATAGAGACGACCGTGGCCGGCGTGCTGCAGGATGTTGCCTGCGAGTTCTACTGCGACGAGTTCTGCACGGGCGATGATCTCCGCGCTGAGGCCTATGCGCTGACAGAGGGCTGCGGTGGTCCTGCGAGCCTCCGCGATGGCGGTCTCCTCGTCGACGGCTACGACCACGGATTGGGCTATCGGCTCCATTTGGTGATCGTGACCGTGGTCCCCTCTCCGAGCTTGGATGCAAGATCGAAGTCATCCATCAATCGGCGAGTTCCAGTGAGGCCAAGACCCATACCGTTGCCGGAGCTCCACCCGTCGGTGAGTGCGAGGTCGATGTTGGCGATGCCGGGCCCCTGGTCTTCGAAACGCAGGCGGACGCCGGTCTTCGGGTCTTGCAGGAGCTCAATGGCGACGGTGCCGCCGCCGCCGTAGTCGAGCGTGTTGCGCGCGATCTCACTGGCTGCGGTTACCAGCTTGGTCTGGTCTACGAGACCGAATTTTATGCCGAGGGCCGCCTTGCGTACCGCGGTTCGCACGAGGACGATATCTTCCGGCGTACGGATCGGGAGCAGGCTGGACGCAACCTCAGGCCGGCTGCTGTCCATCATCATCCAAAACCTCTTCCAGCTCCGGGGCGGGCTGTGAAAGCGCGGATTCCGCGCGAAGGATCTGCATGCCACGCTCCACATTCAACGCCGTGCGAATGCCAGGAAGCGAAAGGCCAAGCTCTACCAGGGTGATGGCTACTGCGGGCTGCATGCCGACGACGACAGTCTGCGCGTCGAGGACACGGCTCATGGCGGCGATGTTGCCGAGCATGCGGCCAATGAAGGAGTCGACAACCTCAAGGGCGGAGATATCGATGAGGACGCCGCGGCTGGCGTAACGCACGACCTGCTCCGTCAGGTCGTCCTGGAGGGTGATGGCGAGGCGGTCGTGCATGTCCACCTGGATGGTGATCAGGAGTAGATCCCCCATGCGGAGGATGGGTATGTGTTCCATGCAGATCCTCCCTATTTGGTGGACGTGGTGCGTTTGACGATGGTGTAGTTGGTGCGCTGGAGAGCAATCTTGAAGGCATCGGCGAGCGAGGCCTTGGTGATGACGTCGCCAAGCTCTACGCCGAGATGCACGATGGTCTGGGCGATCTGCGGACGGATGCCGGAGATGATGCACTCCGCGCCCATGAGACGGGCGGCGGTGACGGTCTTGAGGAGATGCTGGGCGGTGAGGGTGTCGACGGTGGGGACGCCGGTGATGTCAATGATGGCGATCTCACTGCCGGTGGCGACGATGCGCTCCAGGAGAGACTCCATGATGGTCTGGGCGCGGGAGCTATCGAGCGTGCCGATGATGGGCAGGGCGAGGACGCCGTCCCATAGCTTGACCACGGGTGTGGAGAGCTCCATCATCTCCTGCTGCTGGCGCAGGATGACGGACTCGCGGACCTTCTGGTGGGCCTCCGTGGTGAGGAGGCCGAGACCGTCGAGGAGGCTGGAGGCGAGGGTGAGCTCTTCGACCTGGGAGATGGGGTCGAGGTCCGTGGTGCGGATGTGAGCGAAGAGTGCGGGCTTGAACGAGAAGACGAACATCGCGGTCTCGGACGGGGAGAAGCCGAGCTGGGTGCGGCTGGCGGAGACGGTCTCCAGGAAGCGACGGAGAGGCTTGAAGGCAGGAGAGCTGAGGTCTGAGAAGCCGGTGTTCAGGGAGGTGTGTTCGCCGGCTTCGGTGACAGCTTGCTGGAAGAGCTCGAGGAATTCACGGGACTGGCTGCGGAGCTCTGCCTCGCTGATGCGGTTGCGGATGTTGGCGGTCTGAGACGGCTCGGCGAGCCATGCGTTCAGGAGTGCGGCTTCATGGGTGCGGAGAATGGCGGCGAGACTGCTTTTTGCCAAGGTGATTCCTCAATTCTGGTTGGGGTGAGGCTCCGGAGTCTGATCGCACGAGTCTCGCGGCTGTGTCTACCAACTGAATCTTAGCAAAGAAAACCGCCGCCGAGGGTAGCCCTGGGCGGCGGTTCTGGTTTGCTTTGTTGGGGTTAGAACTCGATACGGGCAGCGAGCTGCACGGCACGATTGGTGGGGGAGTTGGTATCGACGGTCAGGGTTCCATAGGAGCTTGTGCCGAAGGAGGTGAGAGGAGCATTCAGTGCGCTGTACACAAAATGCGTGTGGTTGGTCACGTTGAACATATCCGCTTCAAACGTCAGACGGGTGCCGTCATGAAGACCGCCGGTTGGGATGGGGAACGACCGGCGAATGCTCATGTCCAACTTATAGTTGGGCGGCTGGAACAGTCCGGAGTAAGGAGCCGTGCGAGCCGTCGTGTTGAACATGTACGTGGGAGAAGCTGCGGCGGAGAGAAATGCATTCGAGTCAAGATAGATGTTCTTGCTCAGGTTCGCAGCGGTGAACGGAAGCGTGCCAGCCTTGCGGCCGTTGCCGCTGTAGGCTGGGTTGAGGAACGGGGTGCAGGCGTTGGTGTTGGCAATTGCCGGGTTGGTGGGGCAGGAGTTCTGAATGATCGACAGCGGAGCCCCAGAGAAGGCCTGGAAGATGGTGGACAACTTGTACCCGCCGAAGAGAGCGCGGGTGATGAAGTGTCCGCCGCCCAGATCTCCCTTGCCGAACGGGAGGTCATACGCGCCGGTGATGACGAACTTGTGACGCTGATCGCCAAGCGAGAGGCTCTTATCCAGCGAACGAGCTGCATGGAATTTGCCGTCGGAGGCGAACTGCGCGGAAATGTCATAACCGGAGCGGAAGGTGCCGTTGTTGTCGATCGAACGCGACCAGGTGTAGTTGGTCATGAACGTCAGGCCGTGAGCAAGACGCTGCGTGAGATAGACCTGCAGGGCTTCATACCGGCTGTTGCCGACGAAACCGAAGGAGTCTGACACGCTGCTGTACTGAGGGAAGGGCTTCAAGGCCTGTGAGACAGCCGGATTTCCAATACCGCCGAAGGTTGCGTACGGAAGCGACTTGCCGACAGAGGCCAGGTCTGCCAGACCAGCGGCAGTGGAAGTCTTATCGTTCAGCTTGGTGTTGAGTGCGAGGTACTGCGGATCCAGAGCATTGGAAGCGGTACCGCGCGCGATGAGGGAGTCAGGCTGTAGGAAGTGACCCTGGGAACCGACATAGCTGATGGTAAGCGCCATGTTGCTGGTGATCTCACGCTGCAAGCCAAAGGACCAGTTGATGAACTGAGGAGCACGGCCGCCGTAGTAAGGGTCCGCGTACGTTGGGGTCTGTGGAGACTGCGTGCTGTTGGTGGTGTAGTAGGTGCCAAGCCCTGCATTGAGCGTGGGTGGCAGCGTGTAGCTAGGATAAGGATTGTCCAGTTTGTAGTAGGTGGTACCGGTCTGAGCGGCGGTAGGATCGACGACGGTGGTTGTCGGGGTAACGCTGAAACCCTCAAGCCCGGAACCCTGGCGAGAGGACGCGCTGCCGCCGTTGTCGTTGCCGTGGGTATAGATGATGGCGTAGCTGCCACGGAAGACGGTCTTGGGGTCAGGCGAGAAGGCCATGCCGATACGAGGGCCGAAGTTCTTGAGGTAGTCGTTGACCGGCTGATGGCAGTTACACGTTCCGACACCCGTACCGCCAAAGGCAATCGCGCCCTTGGTACCGGTGAGCGGGTTGATGGCGTTAGGATCGAGGAACGAGAAGCGGTCCTTCACTTCCTTATAGGTGGGGTAGTAGTCGTAGCGTAGACCGATATCCAGGGTGAGCTTGGAGTTGACCTTCCAGTTGTCCTGGATATAAGGCGAGATGGGACGGAAACGCGCACCCGTCTCAGGAACTGACGACTGAGTGAATGAGGCGGAGTTGGCCGCGCCGAGCATGAAGCTGGCATAGCCGATTCCGCTGGTCGTGACCTGCGTCGTCGAGCTAGGAGTGTAGCCGGCCGTCAGCGAGTTGCTGAAGGTGAGCTGCAGCGGGTTCACGCCGGTTGCATTGACGAGGTAGTTGTACTGAAGCCATGCAACCTCGCCACCGATGGTGAGTGAGTGCTTGCCGAGGTTCCACTGGACGTTATCGACGGCGACATAACCGGACGCGACGGGACGGTTGGAGGAGTAGCCTGCCCAACGGTTGATGTTGGTGTTTCCGCTGAAGGTGACGGTTGGGAAGGAGTCCGAGGCCTGGCCTGCGGGCAGTCCGGTGATGCCGTTGGCTGCGGCACCGAAGCCGTTGCCTTCATCTTGGTTGTAGCCTGGTCCGTCGTAGCGGCCGTAACCGTATTTGAACTGGTTGATGACCTTCGGGGTGAAGGTGTAGTCGTGCTCAAAGAGCAGCACCTTGGTCTTGGGTGCGAACTGCTGGGTGGAGATGTACGGTGGCGGCAGTCCGTTGGTGGTGGTGCCGGAGCTTACGACGACCGCCGAAGGAGCGGTGGTGGACTGGCGTCCGAAGGCAATGACGCCGGAGATGCTCTGTCGCTCACTGACGTGATAGTCAATGCGGTTGGCGGTGCTCCAGTTGTTTAGACCGGTGTGGTAGTTGACCACGTAGTTGTTAGCAAGGTCGCCCGTGGTGGGGATGGGCAGGTACTTCTCCAGATTGAGGGCAACCGGTGAGAGCCGTCCGGTGGGGATAACGTTGGCGGTCGGGATACCGTTCTTCACGCCCATGAACGGAGTGCGCTGATAGCAGGAAACCTTGGTGTTCGTGGGGCAGGCGGCGAAGAACTGCGTCGAGTTTGGATCGTAGATAGGGTTCGCGGCAGACTCGGTGAAGTCACCGGTGCGCTGGAGCAGGGTGGGGATCGTCTCCTGCTGCTGGGGAACCAGGCGAGAGTAGCGGTAGCCTTCATAACCACCGAAGACGAAGAGCTTGTCCTTGATGATGGGGAAGCCGAAGAAGGCGCCGTACTCATTCTGGTGCTCGACCGGCTTGGTGGCGGGGAGGTTGGGGCTGTACTTGGCGAGGAAGCCCCAGGTATCGAGCGCGGTGTTGCGGAAGTAGTCGTATACCACGCCATGAAGCTTGTTCGAGCCGCTCTTGACGACGTAGTTCTGAACGCCCTGGCCCTCATAAATGGCCGAGTAGCCGATAGTCTGCACCTGGAGCTGATCGATGGAATCAACAGCGAGGGAGGTCCATACGAAACGGGGATCGCCTTCTCCGGCGACCGAGGTAATGGGCACGCCGTTGATGTAGATGGAGGACGTCGCACCGCGGCTTCCGCCGCCGTTGACGATACCTGCGTTGGTGGTGAGGTTGCCGTTGCTGACGTTGGCCGAGACGCCGGGGAGCAGGGAGGCGAGGTCGGTGGCGCGGCGCTGGCCGCCGCCATCCTGGATGATGGGCAGGTTGGAGTACTGCTCCTGCTCAAGCGTGACGCCGAGGGTGGCGTTGGAGGTCTCGAGGGTGGGCGGCGCGTCGGTGACGGTGATCGTCTCGCTGACGTCACCGGTCTGGAGCTGGGCGTTGACGCCGAAGGTCTGGAGGGCGTCGACCTGAATGTTCTGCTGGACAAAGCTCTTGAATCCGGCGAGCGTCACCGTGACGGTGTACTTGCCGGGATCGAGCGAGACCTCGTAGTCACCGGCACTGGTGGAGACGAGCGTCTGTTTGGTGTTGGTGGCGATGTTGGTGACGACGATGGTGGCGCCAGGAACTGCCGCGCCGGTTGAGTCTGTCACTGAGCCGCGGAGCGCGCCCTTACCAGCAAGCTGGGCGCTGGCGACTGCGGTGATCATCAATGCCACGGCGGCGACGGCGAGGAAGAGGCCATGGATGCGGCGCGTGCGGCGGGGCGCACGGGGGTTCTGCGGATTGAAAGAATCTAACGTCATCTTGATGCCTCACGAATGGTGATGAATGGAACGAATTGCCATGGCGCATAGGAGTTGCGCTCTCATTGTTGGGCCCGTAAAGGTCTGACCACTGAGTGCGTTTGCAACTTTCTGCTAAACGAATAACGCCTGTCAAGTAAATCCTTACGAATTTTTGCGGTCTGGATTGAAGTGGGGATAAATGATTGATTCTGGGAACAATCAGAGTTGAAACACGCTGTAGGACGGCTTACATGGCCACCACAGCAGCTCTGCTCTCGTGTAGGTTGGGGGCTTGAGGATGATGAGGCGGTCTGACCGATTAGGAGGATCGGGCGGTCGCGCTAAGCTTTAAAACGCAATTCCTCGTGAAGGCGCAGACCTTGGAGGCTGGCACAGCGGAGGAATCGGAAGGCTCAGGTGTGAGTTAGGCTTGGGTTTCGCGAAGAGCCAGTGGCTCCATCTTCTTGGAGGCGCGGCGCATGATCTCAACTTCAGCCGGGGCGAACATATCCGGGTGGATACCGCCTACCGCGACAAAACCCGGCTCGTCACCGAGCGCCATGGAGATCTGATTCCAGCGCAGGAAGGGCGAGGTCGTCGGAAGGACGATCATGCGGCGCTTGGGTTCTGGTAGTGCGAAGTAGGTCATCCAGGTGGAGATGACGATGCAGAACATGATGCTGTTGATGAGATTGAAGGTCGAACTCATCGACGGGGCTTGCGATATCCACGCGGAACCAATGAGATTCATGGATGCCAGGATGCCCAGACCCAGGCTCACACCGAAGATCTTGCTTTTGAAGGAGAGACCCATTGGGCGGATGGCGAGAGCGACGAAGAGCAGCAGGCATAGGGTGAGAATGCTTTGAGTCTGCTGCAACTGAGTTACTGCCCGCACAAGGAATCCGTGACTTGAGACATTGGGACCGAAGGCCATGCCGATCGCGACCGCAACGGCGATTGCCGTTGCCCAGCGGAACATCACCATGCCTAAGGTCTGGAGGCCACGCAGAGGGGCCATCGCCAGCTTGTAGACGTCGTAGACCATTCCGAGGCCCAACATGGCCTCAATGGCATAGCTGATCCAGTAAACGAAGAAATAAGAGAGGTAGGAAGCGTGGATGGATATGCGTCCACCAAGACGATGAAGGAGTGGAAGCATGATCACAATCGAAAGTATCCGGGTCAAAAGAAAGCCCGACAGATACTTGAAGTGAACAATCTGGCGACGGCGCTGCATAAGAATCAATGCAGCCAGACACGCGAGCGGCTCAACATAGCTGATGAGATCGATAATTGCAGTCTTCGTCAACGGAGCCCCTCCACGCCAACAGAATAACGCATGGAGGGGGTGGCGGCTAGAAGATTCTTTTACGGCAGGTGAGAGGGAAGGTTACTTTCCGCTGAATGCACCGATGCCGCAGCCGTTGGGATCATCGGGGGGGCAGGTGGGGACGGGCATCGCGCTGGTGCGGGAGGAGACGATGCTCTTGGAGGAGCTTGTGGTGTTGGCGTTGGCGGAAGCGACTGCACCGGTGACGAGGAGGGCGAGGGCGAGGGTACGGACGATCATCTTCATTGTGGGGCTCCTGTATGGTTCTAAAGTGGTATGGGGTTGTCGAAGTTGCTATCGACAAACTCAATAGACAAACCATAGAATGTAAAATGAGATAAGTCTATTGAAATGAGTTACATACGAAAATACTAACTAGCCTCTTATTACTGAGGTAACAATGAGGTTCATCCACGAAAGTAGGATTGCTTTCCCGTTTCGGGCTACCTCCAACAAACGATTGACCTTGACTGAGTCACCCGGCTCAGAGCGAATGGAAGCCATCATCACGAAGTAGGTCAGATGGTGGTTGGAACATTCTTACTTTGGCGCTATTTCGAGCTGCTTTTCCACAGATTTACACTTGTTCCTGCAATCCAAAACGAGACTTTTTTCGTGCGGAAGGCGATTTGGACCGCACTAGAGCCCAATCTGGGATAACAGAAGCCCATTCAGCGCCAGGATAATCACCACCACGATCCACCCTGCGATACGCGTTCGCGTCGAGCTGACGAAGGTCTCCATGACGGAGACACGGTTGGTCAGCAGGAGCAGCGGAATGAGGGCAAAGGGCAGGGCAAAGCTGAGCACAACCTGCGAGAGGACGAGGATCTTCAAAGGGTCCAGTCCGATGCCGATCACCAGCAGGGCGGGGATGATCGTGACCAGACGGCGAAGCAGGATTGGGAACTTGATGTCCAGGAAGCCTTCGATGATGACCTGCCCGGCCATCACGCCAACGGTTGACGACGAAAGACCGGAACACAGCAGCGCGACGGCAAAGATGATGGCCGCCGACCGGCCGAAGAGCGGTCCGAGCGTTCGGTAGGCGTCCTGAATGGTGGGTTGCAGATTTCCCGTGTGGGCGAAGGCGACGGCTGCCATCAGGATCATGGCGGAGTTGATCAACCAAGCTCCGTTCATTGCAAAGAAGACATCGATGAGCTCAAAGTGCAGAAATCGGCTGAGAATCTCCCTGGTTTCGCGGCTACGGGAAGCTTCTCCGGTCTGAGCCTGGACCCGAAGGTTCGACGGAACGTCCGAGCCAGTTAATTGCTTCAGGCGGGGCTGAACCAAGGCCGAATGGAGATAGACGACGTGCGGCATGACGGTTGCGCCGAGCATGGCGACGGCGGCATAGATGGAATCGTGCAGTGCCTTGGGGCTGGATCGGTCGAGTGACGGAAGGATCGTAGCCAGGAAGGCGCGGTGCCAGTCCGGATGGACCAGGACCACCTCAAAGCCGTAGCAGAGGCCGATGACGGCGACCAGTCCGATGATGCCGCGCTCCAGCCAGAGATGGCCGGCGAGTTCAAGAGCGAGAATCCCGAAGACGGCGACGGTGGTCACCAGGGCGGCGATGAGCAGCGTGGCCTGTGGGCTGAAGCCGTGCGCGTACAGCAAGGGGCCAAACAGGAGGTCGAGGCCGATGGCGGCTCCCAGGAACTCGGCCAGATCCGTGGCGATAGCGGCTATCTCGGCCGCTGCCCAGAGGCAGATCGTTGTTGGCCTGCTGAAGTATTTGCGGCAGTTCTGGGGAAGCGTGAGGCCGGTTACGATGCCGAGCTTGGCCGAGAGGTACTGGACCAGGATGGCCATGGCGTTCGACCACAGCAGCACCCAGAGAAGGCGATAGCCGAACTGAGTGCCGCCCTGTATGTTGGTGGCAAAGTTTCCGGGGTCGATGTAAGCGACCGACGCGACGAAGGCCGGGCCGAAGAACTTCCACATCTCGTGGCGGCGCGGGGTCGAAGCTGTGGAAGACTCATTCATAAATTAGGTATACCTAAACATTACTTAGGCTAACCTAAAATAAGGTTATGAACAAGCGCGTACATTCCGCAACGCATCCCCCTCGCCGGTCCAAAGAGAGGATCCGCGAGTCGGTGGACGATTATCTGAAGGCGATCTACACGCTGGGCGGAGAAGAGCAGCGGCAGGTGGGCAGCTCGGAACTGGCAGCGAGACTGTGTGTCGCACCTGCCTCCATCACCAATATGCTGCAGAAGCTGGCGGCCGAGGCGGACACGATGGTGGTATATGAACGCGGCTACGGGGTTCGGCTGTCTGGCTCCGGCCGACGGCGGGCGCTGGAGATCGTTCGCCATCATCGGCTGGTCGAGACTTTCCTGTATGAGGTGCTGCACTATCCGATCGAGGAGTTGCACGACGAGGCGGAGCGGCTGGAGCACTTTATCTCGGAGAGATTTGAGGAACGGGTCGCGGCCAAGCTTGGGAATCCGCAGACCGATCCACATGGCCACTGCATCCCGGCGCTCGACGGCACGATGCCGGATTTCCACGGCGTGACGTGCCGTTGCGGGCTTCCCGAACTCCAGTCACAGAGCAGTGCTAGCTTTTAGAGATGAAGATTCTGGTTTTTGGCGGTGGCGGAAGAGAGCACGCGCTCATCTGGGCGTTGCGGAAGAGCTCCCGCGTGAGCGAGATTGTGTGTGCTCCGGGGAATGGCGGGATTGCGGCTGTGGCGCGTTGCGTGCCTGCTGAGATGAACAACCTGGCTTCGATGCTGCAGGTTGTTGAGGCGGAGGTGCCGGATCTGGTGATCGTCGGACCGGAGGTACCGCTTGCGGAGGGCATCGTTGACGCGCTCGTGGACCGCGGCATCCGGGTCTTTGGTCCGACGAAGAAGGCCGCGCAACTGGAGACGAGCAAGGGTTTTGCCAAGGACTTCATGCAGCGCTGGGAGATTCCAACGGCAGCCTACGCGGTCTGCACCACGAAGGAGCAGGTCGAGCAGATTCTGGCGGCGGAAGGGTCAGGCTTTGGCGCGAGCGTCGTGGTTAAGGCCGATGGGCTGGCGGCTGGCAAGGGCGTTGTCATGTGCGACTCGCATGGCGAAGCGGTCAGCGCGGCAGCCGAGATGTTTTCGGGCGGCTTGCTGGGTGAGCGGGCCGAGAGCGTTGTGATCGAGGAGACGCTGACCGGCCCGGAGATCTCGTTCTTTGCCATCTGCGATGGCCGGAAGGCCGTAACCTTGGCCACGGCACAGGATCATAAGCGTATCGGCGAAGGCGACACGGGCCCGAATACGGGTGGCATGGGAGCTTACTCGACTGACGATCTAATTACGTCGGAGATGTCGGCGTGGCTGCTGGAGCATGTGGCGCAGCGGGTTGTCGACGGCATGGCAAAGGAGGGTTCGCCCTTCTCTGGCGTGCTGTTCTGCGGCATCATGTTGACGCCGGACGGGCCGAAGGTGCTGGAGTTCAACACGCGCTTTGGCGATCCGGAGACCGAGGCGATGATGCTGCGGCTGGAGACGGAGCTTCTGGACATCATCGAAGCTGCGGTGGATGGGCGGATCGACCAGATTGCCGTGCGGCTGAGGCCGGGAGCCTCTGCGTGCGTGATCGCGGCCAGCGGGGGGTACCCGGGCAAGATCGTTTCGGGCTACGCCATCCATGGGCTGGATCTGGTGAGGGGTGAGGTGCATGTCTTCCACGCGGGCACGGCGAAGAGCGAGGAAGAGATCGTTACAGCCGGAGGACGTGTTCTTGGGGTGTCGGCTGCGGGGAACGATCTCCGGGAGGCTCTGGGCCGTTGCTACGCCGCGCTGGAGGTTCTGCAGTTTGAAGGGATGCAGTTCCGCCGCGATATCGGCTGGCGGGCGTTGAAGGATCTGTCCCGCAGCTAGCGGGGCAGTTCCTTCTGCTGATCTCTTGCTATGGTGGCGGGCAGCAGGCCAGGGGTGGGTCGGCGACCGGTGTGGACCCAGGTCATCAGCTCGTCGAAGGTACGGCCCACCTCGTCCGCCGTAAAGGTGCAGTGACCGTCGCGATGGACGTACTGCTGGACGAGATTCTGTGAAAAGCCGGCGACGGCAACCTGCTCGGCGTACACAGTCAGCGTGCTGCCCGGAATACGGGGGTCATAGGTGGTGTGGAGTGCGACCATCGGCTTGTTCAGTCGGCCGGTGGGCGTGTAGTGGTGGAGCAGATACTCGCGAGCGTGGGGGTCTGCTGAGTAGCGCTTTACTCCGTCGTTGAGGGCGTTGTCGGTGGTTGTGGTGGACGGGTTCGTGCCGGTGTAGAGGAAGTTACGGTTGTCGAAGGCGTTGCCGCCAGCGCGGTGCTGGATGTCCCCGATCACGTAGGTGAAGTAAGGGATTGCGATGGCGACCTCGCGGTCTGTGTGCAGGCCCATCAGGTTACGCATGGCTGCGGCGGAGGCGGGCGCGGCGGTCAGCGCGGCTTCAATGCGCTGACGGAGTGCAGTACTCTCATGGAACTCGAGCGGGGTGATGACTACCGGCGGCAGCAGGCCCGGGAAGTAAAAGTCGAAGGCAGCGCGCCAGGCGAATCGGCGTTGAAAGGCAAGGTCCGTGGGGCCGACAGAGCCGCAGATATCCAGGCCGCCTACGTACGGCTTGGGGTTGAGTTCAAGCGTCGCCACCACCAGCGCGCCGCCCATGGAGCCGCCGGCGACGATGGTCTCCATGCTCTTGGCCGCGGCCTTGCCGGTGGCAGGCTGACCGTAGTGCTTGATGAAGTACTGGCGTAGCTGTTCGGTCTCGGGGTAGGCCTCGGCGAGGGCCCAGCCGGCGGTCGAATAGGCCGACTGGATGAGGGCGTAGCCGCGATCGTAGAGGGGTTGGGTCTGCTCGTTGAGCGGGGCCGTGGCTCGATACAGGAACACACCCTCCGAGTAGCCGTGGTAGTACACGACCAGCGAGTGGTTCCAGTTGCTGGGGATATCGATGCGGTAGGATGCGCCATTCAGGATGCCGGTCTCCGTCAGGCCGGTCGAGGTGTGAACGACCTCAGGCGGGCTGTCAGGCCGGTTTCGATCAGCAGCGGCAAAGGCCCGGACAGGCAAGGCGAGAGCGAGAACGCACAGCAGCAAGCGAGCAGATGTCTTCATGTTTATCCGAAGTAGCGGTGTGAGAGCGATTTTACGCTGATCGCCGCCCCTCGCTGAAATACGGCACTTAGCGGCCAAATCGATAGCTGACTCCGGTGGACAGGATGGGGTAGAAGCGCAGAGGGGCCAGGTCGTCTGAGAGCTCCTTGCGCTCTGCCACGATGTTGGCCTGGGTCTCGGGGTCGGTGTCGATGGAGCCGCAGCCGTCCGCGGAGCAGGCACTGCCGGTGAGGTTCAGGACAACGGTGGGCTCTGCGATGTACTGGAAGCCGACCTCGAACGGGAAGCTCCAATGCTTGTTGCTGCGGGGGATCATGTTGCCGAAGCCGACCGTGATGCGGGGGGCGACCTTGTTGCCGAATTTGAGGGCGGCGTTTCCGTGGATGGGGTTGGTGGGGTCTGAGGTGTAGTCGGTGTCGTTGAGGGTGATGGTCTGGCCGCCGGGACCAGGATGGTGGCGGCGATGTTGTTGTCGTTATAGAGGGTGATGCCGGAGCTGATGCGGAACGAGCCGTGGAATGGGTACCAGTCCACGCTGGCGGCGGCGTTGCGGAGCTTGAGGTTGCCGTCGATGGGGATGCCGTCGGTGGTGAAGTTGGTCTGGTAGCCGAAGAAGCTGGCGCCGGCGCGGAGGTTGAAGCGGGTGGAGAGGGGGGTGGCGACGTCGAAGCCGATGCCTGCGACGCCGATCTTGACCGCGACGGCGAGGCTGGAGAAGGGGCGGGTGTTGCGGAGGACGGTCGGTTCGGCTTGAAAATGGGCGGCTGCGCCGGTGCCGGGGGCTTCGGGCAGGTCGAGGGTGGCGATCGTCTGCTGGGCGGAGGCGGCGAGGGGGAGGGAGACGAGTGCGGCTAGGGCTAGCGTCTTCACGTTCACGACTGCTCCTGGTAGTTCTGGGTTGGCTGCGGATCGAGTGCTGAGTCAACGAGAGGAGGCAGGGTCGTGATCAAGGGTTCAGGTGAGGCTGTGGACTGCGATGCGAGCGGGGGCCGCTGGGTTTCTTCCTGCGGTGTGTTTCGCTTGCAGATGAGGGTATCCCCCACCCCCGGCGGTTTGTTCTAAAGTATTCATTCTATTCGGTTTAGGTCTGGACCAGGTTTGCAAAGCATTCATTCGCAAAGACTTAGGCGCAAAGTATTCATATCAAATGACTTATATGCCGAGTTGAGGAGATTTTCACCCTGATCTCCTGCTTTAATTGTACGCGTTTGGGGTGGGTGAATACCCCATCTTTATTTCCTTTGGAATGAAAGAGTTAGGTCGTTTTGGGGCTTGACACGTGAATTTGCTGGTGTTTTTGAGGGTGTTTTTGAAAGATTTCTTTCGGTTTGTTGGTGGGGCTTTCCTGATTTGGGAATGGTGGCCGATCTGTCCTATGAAGCTCCGACTGCGGTATCTGTGGGGTTCGGCACATTCCTGGGGTTGGAAGGGCGCGCGGACCTGAGCTTCTATCTGCGGGATTTTCTGGAGTGCCGGTGGCAGAAGAGCGAGAAGGCAACTTCGTCCGCATTCTTCTGGTTGGGTAATTTCGTCTAGTTCTGGAGTGATGGTCGGGAAGGCGTGAGGGGTGAGTGCCCCGAAGTTTTGAGGCTTGGAGAAGGTGGCTCGTTCACAGCGGTGGCTAAGACGCACTCACCAGGATGAGACTGTGATGAATGGGGCACCGGTTTGTGATGGTCCTGGGCGAAGACAATGAGTGGGTGCCCGCCGGGTCTTTCGGGTTTGTGGGGCGGAGGGAGACCTCGCCGCGCACGGTTCAGGTGGCTCTTGAGCCGAGCTGGACGGCTGGGTACTCGCCGAGTTCGTAGCGGGTTCCTCGGAGTGAAGCTTTGCCGATCGACTTTATGGCGCGGACGATGTCCGCGATCTCGCTGGGGCGTGATCGGATGGAGTGTGCCGTAGACGAAGATGAGGTCGGGCGAGGCTAGGCCCCGTTGATGTGAATGTACCCCGTAAGGCCGCCTCGTTGACAGCCGTTGTTAGGGCCACTCATTACCGTGAGACCATGATGAATGGGCACGGGCTTGTGCCTCATCGAGCAACGTGCGATGACCGGGCCACCGGTCCAATGATGAGTTTGCTGATGACTTAAAATGAGTGAACAGGCGGAGTTCGTTGGACAAATGAAATAATGTTCGATATAGGCAGATGACCACCCAGAGCGTAAGGTAGACCACAAGGAGGTCTTGGGGCTTGGATCGTTTAGGAGATGAGTACAAGATTCTTCAAGACAAAATCGACAAGATCGGTGCGTTCCGGGTAACGATCAAAGGATTTTCCGCCACCGCTCTAGGAGGTGGTCTTGTAGCTGTTTCGACGGGAAAAGGACCAAGTCCTATCACCATTACGCTCGCACTGAGTATTCTTCTAGGGAGCCTCTGCGCAGGCGGCCGATTTGACGATGTCGGTGTGTGACTTGAGTCGGCGGCCAAGTTTTTCTGCGGGGGGGCCGTGCTTTGCTTGTTCTGGCTGGGGTTTGTGCGGAGTCGAAGACTCATAGCCCGTCTCCCGGCGCTAGGCGGCGGTTCCCGCCAGGTGCTTGCGGTGGAGGTAGAGGTTGATGAGGGCGAAGTTGGCGCATAGCCGGTGATGGTTCTTGGCGATGCCTCTGTAGCGTACCTTGTCGAAGCCGAAGACGCGCTTCAGGATACGGAAGACGTGTTCTACTTTCGCTCTTACTTTTGATTTCGTCGTATTCTTCTTCTTTGCCGCTTCATCGACATAGTTCTTGAACCTGGTTCGCTTGCAGGTCATGTCCTGGGCCTTGGGCGCGGCCTGCCGGATGGCCTTGGTCTGGCCTTGATAGCCGCCGTCGCCCCACACCTTGCGCTCCTCCCCATGTAGCAGATCCGGCAGCATGTGTACGTCGGAGACGTTGGCCGCCGACGTTGCCACTGAGTGCACGTGACCTTCTTTTGCATCAACGCCGATGTGCGCCTTCAGTCCGAAGTACCACTGCTTGCCCTTACGAGTCTGACGCATCGCCGGATCACGCTCTTTCTTCTCGTTCTTGGTCGAAGAAGGCGCATGAATAATGGTCGCATCCACGATCGTGCCGGTCTCGATGCGGATGCCCCTGGCCGCCAGATGCAGGTTCACCGCGTCGAGCATGGCACCGCCAAGGTCATGCTTTTCGAGCAGGTGGCGGAAGCGCAGCACTGTCGTTTCATCCGGTGCCGGAGCCACGCCCAGGTCAACACCAGCGAACCGCCGCAGCGTGAAGGACTCATAAAACGCCTCTTCGACGCCGGGGTCGGACAAGTTGAACCACTGTTGCATAAAGTACGTCCGAAGCATGATCGCAAGCCCGACAGGACGACGGCCGTTGCCGGCCTTCGGGTAGTGCGGTTCGACCAGAGCCTGTAACTCGGGCCACGGAACAACCACTTCCATCTCATCCAAAAACAGCTCCCGCCGAGACTTCCGCCCATACTTCTCAAAGATCGACTGGGACGCAAACGTCTGCTGCTTCATCGCCATCCACCCCTAACCATCAGATTAATCCATCAGGCCGCGGACGCAGAACTTGTGCAGAGTTTCCCTAGGCTTCTTTTTCTGGTTTGAACGTGAACAAGTCTTGCTGCAACGCATCTTCGGGACACGGGCAAGAGCAATAGAAGTTCGTATTGACGAGCGACGACAAAAAAACCACCCCAAAAGCTATTTCTCGTCTCCTAACATAGCAAGAACATTATTGAGCATGAAATCTCCATCTGCCCTGATCTCATATAAGTTTAAGTCGCGTTTCTTAGAAAAGCGCCGACTCCGGTTCAACAAACAGTTCCGAATAGCCGAGAGCGCCGACGGGTTGTTTTATTTGGGACTTATATATGCGGCTTGGCTTCCCTTCATTATCCCGATAGTTCCAGGGCAACCTACAGCGCAGCATATCGTCATAGAGCCGGCGTCACCAAATCTACAAAAGCATGTCTGTGGTGAGCATTGCGACACAAGGCAACTTTTCAAGTAATCCCACGCTGCTTAGACACCAAGGAATTCAGTGAAATCGGACAAAACAAATCGGCATGCTATAAAAACTCTTCGACTGATCCTTGAAGAACTTAGAGGTATCAGCGACCTCCTGCCTGCAGCATATCAATTAGTGGGAAAGATCGATGAAGATGGAGAAATCGATTTGCCAGAATCGAGCATCGAGTCAGAAGACGTTGAAATTGCAGTCTCCGCCTTGGTATCAACTGTAGCGGAAACATGCGATATCAATGACGAACCATCCTCGATATCTGAATTATTTACTTTAATTCTTTCATCTGGAGATGACTTGGTCAGTTTGGCAGTCAACTTTGAGGACTGCATAAATGGGTATTCTGGGGAACTCTTTGGGGAAAATCTGAAGCTTGCACAATCTTATCTCGACAGCATCATCACTGTTATCGAAGAAAGGCTAGCTAAATGATCGCTGCACAGAGTCTCGCTGCGGTTATGCAAAATCGCCTACAGACTTCTTCTGAAGAAGTCAGACGGCTTCTTCAGAATTGTGAAGAGATAATCGTTTTTGGTTCGTACGCTGCTGGGCTTTCCACTTCGGCGTCGGATCTTGACATATTTTGCATTGGCAACGAACGTAAACACCTTAAAAGTAAGGCCATCGATCTTTTGGTTTTGAGAAAAGAGGATGTTCGGCTGCCCTTGTGGCTAGGCAGCGAACTAGCTTCCCATATAAAAGAGTTTGGAGTCCCTCTCACCGGAGAACATGATTGGTTGAAAGATGTAACCCAATCTTTGGTTGCAATCACCAAGAAAGAAAATAGAATAAATGCTTATTCAAGATCTTTGAATAAGCATTGGATGGCTCTTAATGGATCTTCTAAGAAGAAATACAGCCTCAAGGTAAGGCGAGAATTGCAACGGTTATCGATATTGGTCGCGAAGCACCCTGTCCCACCAACGAAAATCCTAGATCAACTGTGGTCTTCTCCAAATACAAGAGTTAGTGAAGAATTAAGAGTTTTCTCAATCGCAAAAAGATTGGCATTAAGTGACACATCTTTCCTAGAACCGGAACTCTATGATTCCATTAAATAGAAAGCTATGTTTGCTTAGACACTCTTTTATGTTCCACTTTTGTCTATGCCGTAGCATTTAGGCTAAAGCAATGGGCGCGCGCTTGATCGATCCACGTCTCTCAATGCGTTGGAAATTGGTCGGGACGACTAGATTCGAACTAGCGACCTCACCCACCCCAAGGGTGCGCTCTACCAGGCTGAGCCACGTCCCGACTTGTTGCATAACGCCTCTGCCTACAGCCAGACGCGTGGGGTGTCACCAGTTTACAACAGAAAACGCCCCATCCCGGCGTTCGTTGATCGTTTAGGGAGTGTTTAGTGGGTGGGAGGGACGAATTCCTTGGGGAGCTCGCCGCCTTCGCCCTCGTTGAAGAAGAAGCCGTTCATCTGCTCGACGAGGAAGGACTGGGCTTCCGCGGTCCAGGGCTGGAGGCGGTACTCGTTGAGGAGCATCTTCTGGCGCTCGACCCACTCGCCCCATGCCTTTTTGCTGACGTTTTTGTAGATCTTCTGACCGAAGTCTGAGTCGAAGGGTGGCTCGTCCAGGCCTTCCAGCTCTGCTTTGTATTTGCTGCAAAAAACCATGTGGGGCATTGTTGGGGAATCTCCTTTGAGTATTGTAAATGGCGGTGGGACAGCGAATCACAGAGGGCACGGAGGGAAAGAGGGAGAACAGGCAACGGCGACGGCAGACGCAGGTTCCCTTCGGGAATGACAACAAGAAAAGCCAAGGGTTAGTGGCGCTTGCCTTTGCCCTTGGCCTTTTTGTCGCGGAGGCGGGTTTTGGATTTGGTTTTGGTGCGGCTGGGTTTGCCGGTGCGGGTTGGAGATGAAAACGTCTCCCTGCGGGCGGGTGTGGCTTTGGGTTTGCGGAGGCTTCGGGGGGACTCGCCCTGGGGGGTGCGGGAAGGGACCAGGGCGAACTGGAGGCGGCGGTTGGGGCGGTCGATGCGGTCAAGGAGGACGTGGACGCGCTGGCCGAGCTTGAAGACGCGGCCGGAGTGGGAGGCGACGATGACGCGGTCGGTGTCGCGGAAGAAGAAACGGTCGGGGTCGCCGAAGGGGAGGGATTCCGAGAGGCTCTGGATGGGGACCATGCCTTCGATGAAGAGGTCGTCGAGCTCAACGTAGAAGCCGTACTTGGTGCAGGAGAGGACGGTGGCGTGGAACTCCTCGCCGACGCGGTCCTGCATGAACTTTATTTTTTTCCACTCCATGAGCTCGCGCTCTGCGTCGTCGGCTCGGCGTTCTGATTGGGAGGATTCGAGGGAGATGGCGGCGAGTTCTTCCGGGGGGAGGGTGGTGGAAACCCACGTCTCAGAAGCGAGACGTGGGGCACCCGGTTTTGTGCTGCTCCGCTTTGAGGACCAGGGTTGGGGGTCGGTGGAGAAGATGGGTTGGCCGTTGGGGTTGGCGTTGGCGTGGAGGGCGGCGCGGATGAGGCGGTGGACGATGAGGTCAGGGTAGCGGCGGATGGGGCTGGTGAAGTGGGTGTAGCTGGGGCTGGCGAGGGCGAAGTGGCCTTCGTTCTTTTCGCTGTAGCGGGCCTGCTTGAGGGAGCGGAGCATCAGGTACGACAGGATGCGCTCTTCCGGGGTGCCGGCGATCTTTGCGGTCAGCTTCTGGTACATCAGTGGGGTGACTGGGATGGATTCCGGGATCTCGTGGGATTGGGCCTGGCGGGTGCGGCCTCCGTGGCGTTCGGATGCGGCACGGTTGGAGCGGCGGTCGGACTTCATTGTGAGTTTTTTGACGGGTAAGGACGAGAAGCCGAGGGTCTGGCCGTAGGTTGCGGCAACCTCTTCGAAGTCGAGGATGCGCTTGGCGTCGGGGAGCTCGTGGATGCGGTAGATGCTGGGGCCGAGGGCTTCGAGCCAATGCGCGACGCACTCGTTGGCGGTGAGCATGAACTCTTCGATGAGGCGATTCGCCCAACCGCGTTCCGACCGGGTGATGGCGGCCATGTTGCCCTGGGGGTCGAAGCGGATGACGGGCTCGGGGAGGTCGAAGTCGATGGAGCCGCGGCGGTGGCGCTTGCGGTTGAGCTTCAGGGCGAGGTCGTACATCTGCTCGAAGGCGGGGGCGAGGTCGAGGAATTGGAGGCGGGTTTCCAGGTCGCGGGTGTGTTTTTCGGATTCGGCGGGGGAGAGGTCTGTGGAGAGGTACGCGGAAACCCACGTCCCAGAGTCGGGACGTGGGGCACCCGGCGGGGGTGTGGTGGAGGAGGTGTCGAGGATGGATTGGACCTGGGTGTAGGTCATGCGGCGGGCGCTGCGGATGATGCCTTCGCAGAGCTGGTAATCGACGACCTCGCCGTGGTTATCGATCTCGGCGATGCAGGAGAGGACGAGGCGGTCCTCGTCGGGGCGGAGGGAGCACATGTTCGACGAGAGGGACGGGGGGAGCATGGGGACGGAGCGGTCGGGGAAGTAGACGCTGGTGCCTCTTAGCCGGGCCTCCAAATCCAAATCTGTTCCGGGGCGGACGTAGTGGCTGACGTCGGCGATGTGGACCTGGAGCTGCCAGTTGCCGTTGGGGAGGGGCTGGACGAGGATGGCATCGTCGAAGTCGCGGGCGGTTTCGCCGTCGATGGTGACGATGGGCAGGCCGCGGAAGTCGTGGCGGAGGGAGAGGTCTTCCGGGGTGAGGGTGTCTACGGTTTGGTCAGCGCTGGCGGCAGCCTCTGCGAGGACGTTGGCGGGGAAGGCGTAGGGCAGATGGTGCTTGCGGATGACGATCTCGACGTCTACGCCGAAGGCATCGGGGTGGCCGAGGATCTCCAGGATGCGGCCCTGGGCGGGGCGGGATTCAGTGGGGAAGGAGGTGACTTCGACGTCTACGGCCAGGCCTTCGAGGAAGTGGGGGAGCGAGGGGTCGAAGCTGAGTTCGCGCCTGGCCTCTTCGCCCAGGACTCGGTGCTGGGACTCTGCGGGCGTGGCGGGGAGGGTGGGTTGGCCGTCTGGGGCGGACTCGATGAGGATGGGCTGGGTCATGCGCTCGTCGAGCGGGACGATGTAGTGGAAGTTGGCGGTGTTGTAGGAGTCTGGGGTGGTGCCTCGGCTGCCGCGGCCGCGCGCATAGTGGAAGATGCCGACGACGGTGGTGTTGCGGCGGGTGAGGATGCGGGCGATACGGCCGGAGCGGCGACCATCGACGGCCGGGGGGGCTTCGTCGACGAGGACTTCGTCGCCTTGCATGGCTCCGTTGAGCTCGTGCGGCGGGATGAAGAGGTCGTCCTCGCGCTTGGAGGAGCCGTTGGGGCGGACGAAGCCGAAGCCGTCGCGGTGGAGGTCCAGCTTGCCGGCTACGAGGTTTTCCCGGGTGATGCGGCCGTGTGGACGAGTACCCCTATCCCACGTCCCAGAATCGGGACGTGGGGCACCCGGACGTTCTGTTTTGTCTGGCGTGGCGCGGGGGAGGGCCCACTGGCCGTCGTCGATCTTGACGAGGTCTCCGCGAAGGGTGATGCGGGCGAGCTGCTCCAGCAGCAGCCGGCGCTCGCGTCCGCCGCCGAGGCCGAGCTCGCGGATGAGCTGCTTGTAGCCGGCGCGGTGGGAGGGGCTGCGCTCGATGAAGCGGATAAGATCGCGGTCGGATTGGGGGTACGGGGAGTTCGGCATCGTCAGGGTCGATTGTAGGCTGATGGCTCTGGGCTGGGTTGGCGGTTTTTAGATGAGCCGCGGATCGAAAGGCCGGTTGTAAATCTTGGTAATCCGAAGCTCCGGCGCTTGTGGGTGTAGCGGGTTGACGATCAGGTTCCAGGTTTCAGGCAGGAGGGCGCTGGGAACTTCGAGCAGTAGAGTGCGTCGAGAGGCCAGCCATGCGTCGCCCTGCCGCTGGGTCGCGGTGGGATCTGCACGCCAGTTGGCTGGGAGCCCTGACTCTTCGAGACGTTCAAGCGAGAGGCCTTTAGGGGATTCGATGCGGAGGAGTTGAAAGTTGGCCGGACGATCTTCCGCGTCGATCTCCAGGTGGACAAGCGTTTCAAGCAGCGCGGTGGACGGGTGCCATGTGCAGTAGACGACCGGACGTCCGCGCGTGTGCCACCGGCCGGAGACATAGAGGCCGCCGGCACCATCGAGCGTGGCGTAGTTGCTGATGCGCCAGAAAAGCATGGCTAGGCGGCGAAGCCAAAATCGAGTTGGAGCAGCATCTCTTCGATCAGGCGTGCGCCGGCCTCGGTACGCAGGAGCTCCAGGGGTGTTCTTCCTTCAAAGCGGGTTTTGGGCTTACGAAGCCAGCGTGCGGCCTTTGCATCTTCTCCGAAGACCTCCTCAGCCAGGGAAGCGATGCGTGCCAGACGGACGGCCCGGTCCGATTCCTCATGCGTGAGGGCCTCATGGCGGGTGCGGCGATGCACGAGGGTTCGGCGTGGGAGGATGTAGTCGTAAATCTCCTCCGTGGTGATGCCATGGCTGGAGAGTGCGTCGACCGAGGTCAGGGGCAGGCGGGCCTCGACGAAGCGGGCAATATCCCGATCTGAGTCCAGCGGACTGACGCCCAGCTTGGACTCCAGGCGGCGATAGAAGACGGCGGGCTGGCGCTGCGGAATGGCTTGGACGGTCATCATGGACCTCTGCGAGCAACCTGCCATTACTTTACGGGCAATCTGCTCTAGCTGCAACGAAAATGAAATGGCTAGGCCGGTGGGCGGGCTCCGCGGAGTTTTCTGTTCAGGGGTTCGAAGAAGAAGTGTGAAACCAGCCAGCCTAACGGGACGGTCAGGAGCAGGATGCCGAGGTACCAGAGGGTGATGGGGCCCTTTTTGTAGTGGAGGTAAAGACTGACGCCCCCGATGACGAGGAACTCGTGCGTGAGGTAAACCTCATAGCTGTGGCGGCCGAACCAACGGATGGGTGCGGTGAAGAGGCTGCCGCCGGTGCCCAGCAGGACGCTGCACAGCATAACCAGGCAGGTGCCGAGCATGAGGACGTCGTTATCCAGCGCACTGCGGCCGAGAAAACGCATGGCGGGGTGGAGCCAATGCCAGCGCGGCGCAAGAGCGATGAAAAGGATGAGGAGTGCGCCGAAGGTCTGGATCGCCAGAAGCGTTTTGTCTCCCACCTTGCGGCGGCCCAGCAGGTGGTTTGTGAGCAGAGCAGTCAGGCAGCCGAGGGCTATCGCGTCTGTGCCGCCGAGATAGGTCTTCTCCTGCCAGATGGGGTTGTAGGCGCTCCAGATTGCGCGGGCGAACGGGCCGATCACGACGAAACAGGTCAGCATCGCGATAAAGACGCACATGCCGTGCTTCCAGCGGAGCAGCAGCAGGCAGGCCAGCGGAAAGAAGAGATAGAACATCTCCTCCACGGAGAGCGACCAGAGGACGTCCCAGCAGGCGGGCAGATAGCCGTGGACGGCCTCGTACCAGTTGAGGTGGAAGGTCAGCGCGGAGAAGACTGCTCCGAGGAGTGAGGCCTTCTTGTGATTGATCTCAAACCCAGGGACGTGCAGGACGGCGAAGACGCTGAGAATGGCAAGGAGCAGCATCAGCAAGGGCGCAATGCGGGCGAAGCGGATGCGGTAAAAGATGGCGGCTTTCATCTGCGCGAGCGAGCCGAAGCGCTTCAGCGACGTGAACGTGATGAGGAAGCCGGAGATGCAGAAGAAGACGGTGACGCCATAGTCGCCGTTATGGAAGAGCAGGTGGGCGAGCCAGGGTGGGACGGGCGGCTGGACCTTGATGTCATTGAGCCAGAAGCGCAGCCAGGTGTGGAGTAGGACGACGGCGAGGATGGAAAGACCGCGAAGCAGGTCGATCGTGTCAAAGCGAGGTGTGGCGGCTCGGGTGGTTTCAGCGCGGGTGGTTTCAGCCATGCCCCGATGCTACCGGGGCGATGGAGGCAGAGGAATAACGGAGCGGGTTACTTTGCGCTCTGTTTCAGGATCTCGTCGGCCTGCTTCAGGGTCTCGGCCGGGCTGATGCGGAAGTCGGTCTTGATCTCGTCTTCCTGGTCTCCGATGTTCTTGAAGAAGAGCGCGTGGCCGCTGAGGTGGACGCGCGATTCGGTCACCTGCCAGTGGCGCGGTGCGACCTCACGCCGCTCCACCTGGAAGCTGCCGCCCTTGTGCAGGCGGCCAAAGAGGCCATAGCCGAACTTGACGTCGTCCACCAGCGCGCCCTTGATGGTGCGGATGCGCTTCTGCGGCAGCGAGATCACGATCTGCCCGGCGAGTGCGGAGAGCACACGCTGCTCAAGTGTGGAAGGGTTGTAGTTGGGGTCGGGCTTGAAGTTGAGGTAGACCAGTTCGCCCTGCTCATGATCCAGCGTCCAGATAAATGCGACCGGCAGGAGCTTGAGGAAGTCTTCGGCCTGCTGGTCATCGTGGACGGAGTCTTTTTTTCGCTTGCGTTGGAGGTCCACGTTGGCCAGCAGAGCGTTGATGTTGGCGTCGTCCGCGCGGCGTTCATCCGGGTTCAGGGGGTGGCCGTTGTTTTCCAGGCGGCGCTGCAGCAGGCCTTCGGGGGTCTCGACGACGAGGTTCAGGGTGTCGTGATCGGGCGTGGTGTCGTGATCGCGGTAGATGAAGGCGGTGTGGTCGGTGCGGTTGGCGTTGAGCTCAGACTGGACGGCGGCGGAGACAAGACCCTTGGGGTCTTTGAGATCCTGCGCCTGCGCGCCGGCGGTGAGGAGGCTCAGGAGCAGGGGCAGAAGGGCTGCGGTGCGGCGCAGTGTGCGGATTGCGTCTGGCATCAAGTTCCTCTGGGTCCCCTTGGCTGCAAGGGAGTCAACTACGACTGGTTTAGACGCAATTCTATCGGGTCCGGGTGTCAGGACCGAGAGCGGGGGTGGTTAGCAGTTTGAGACCTCAGGGCAGCGCGCGCGGCGTGGAAGCCGGCCATGCCGTGGACGCCGCCGCCGGGAGGCGTGGAGGCGCCGCAGAGGAAGAGGTTCGGCAGCGGCGTGCCGTAGAGACTCGGGGTGGGGCGGAAGAGAAGTTGTGACGGGGTCATGGCGCCGCCGGAGAGATCGCCGCCGATCAGGTTGGGGTTCCAGCGCTCGAGCGCCGCAGGTGGTGAGACGGTGCGGGCTAGGACGACATCCTGGAACTCCGGGGCGAAGCGGGTGATCTGGGCTTCAAGCGCGGCCAGATGGTCGGCTGTACTGCCGTTAGGGACGTGGCAATACGCCCAGGCGGTGTGCTTGCCCTCCGGTGCGCGGGTGGGATCGAAGAGGGATGGCTGGACCAAGAGAACAAAGGGCTTGTCAGCATTGAAACCGCGTTCGGAGGCGGCGATCTCTTCCAGCGTGCCGCCCAGATGGACGGTGGCGGAGCGGAGACATTCCTTCGCGGTCCAAGGGATGGGCGCGCTGAGGGCGTAGTCGACCTTGAACGCGCCTGCGCCGTACCGGAAGGACTCGAGTTGGGTCCGGTAGGCGTGGGGCAGCGTCGGGCCGGCGATCTGGAGGAGCTGGCGGGGGGTGATGTCGGCCAGGGTCAGGGTGTCGGGAAGCTGGGTGAGGGTGTTGATCTCGTGGTTGAGTTCCACGCGGCCGCTGAGCGATTGCAGGTGCGCGATCAGCGCGTCGGTCAGGGTCTGGGCTCCTCCGGCCAGGATGGGCCAGCCCACGGCGTGACCCGCTGCCATCAGGACCAGCGCCACGGCGGCGGTGCCGGGCATCTCGAGTGGCTGGACGGAGTGCGCGGCCATGCCGGCGAAGAGTGCTCGGGCGCGGGGACCCTTGAAGCGGGAACGGGCCAGCGAGGCGGCGGGCAGGGGGGCGCTGAGTCCGAAACGTGCGAGGAGAAGCGGGTGCTTCGGGATGTGCTGGATGGGGCCGAGGAGGTCTACAATCAGGCGCGGAAAGGCGTCGGCGATGGGCTCGATCAGCGAGCGATACTTGCGGGCGTCGGCGGCGTCCAGGTTCTCGATGGTGTCGGCGAGTGAACGCTCGAGCAGGACGGCGGTGCCGTCGTCCAGCGGGTGGGCGCAGGCGGCGGGTGGTTGGACCCACGGAATGGGGACCTCAAAGGGCAGCGAGTTGAAGAAGGGGCTGGCGATGCCGAGTGGATAAGCCGAGGAGCCGAGATCGTGGCGGAAGCCGGGCAGGGTGATCTCGCCGGTGGAGCAGCCGCCGCCGGCCTGCGCGTTGCGCTCGTAGACCGTGGTTTCAAGCCCCGCCTGTGCCAGAGTGATGGCGGCAGAGAGGCCGTTGGGTCCGGAGCCGATGATGGAGGCGGTGGGCATACTGGGCTGGAGAGATTGTAGAAGGTTGAGAGTTGTCGTGGAGCGAAGAGGCGCTGGGGCCGTCAGCCGCATCTCATGGGCATGCGTCTGCTCCCCCGCAAACCCAGCCTTGCTTTCGGTGCCCTCGCCACCGGTGCTCTGGCCATCGGTGCCACGGCTATCGGTGCGTTGGCCATCGGCACGCTCGCCATCCGCCGTCTGCGCCTGATGGAAGCGCGCATCGACCATCTGCACATCGACCACCTCACCGTGGACACGCTGGAGGTCCGGAACTCGGATTAGCTCGAAATCTTGTCAAGCCCCCAACTCATCAAAAATTCGCTTATCTCCTTCAATCGAAAAGAGATAAAAGTTGAAAATAGTTGGCATATTCACTCCACGCAAAAGCCTACAATGGAAGTAGGGATTAAAAGCAAAGCATCGCCGGGGTATACTTCTAACTCGTTTTGAATGAATACTTTGCGTATAAGTCGTTTGCTTCAAATACTTTGCGAACGTCCACGATCTAAACATAATCGAATCAAGACTTTAGATAAAAACATACGGGAGTGGGGAGACCCATCTCGCAGGAACCTGAATGTCTCAGCCTGACGCCATCCTCCTTCTCGCCCATGGAACCCCGGACGTGCTCTCCGAGATGGCCGAGTATCTGTCCAAGGTCACCAATGGCCGCCCGCTTCCGGCCGCCGTCGTAGAAGAGCTGCAACACCGTTACGCGGAGATCGGCCTGCAGGAGACGCCGCTACCGGACGGGCCGCCGCTCACCCGGCTGACCCTCCAGCAGAGCCGCATGCTCGCGGACGAGCTTGAAATTCCGGTCTACGTCGGCATGCGCAACTGGCACCCGTACATCGCGGACGTCGTGACGCAGATGCGTGCCGATGGCGTCCGCCACTTCAAGGCCATCTGCCTGGCGCCGCAGAACAGCCGCACTTCGGTCGGGCTCTACCGCTCCGTTACCGCGAAGGCCGCGGCGGAAGAACCGGCAATGCAGATGGACTTCGTCGCCGGTTGGGCCGAGCATCCGCTCCTCGCAGCAGCCTTCGCTGAGCGCCTCTGGCCCGCATGGGCCGAAGCCTGCGCCACCACAGGCAGACGTGTCCCCGTCCTCTTCACCGCCCACTCCGTTCCCTGCCGCACCATCATGATGGGCACGGTCCAGAGCGCCACCAGCCCCAGCGCGGAGCCGGGCCGCCCCGTTCCGGCTGAGGGCATCCAGAACTACGGCGCACGCACCGAGCCCGACCCCTACCCGGTCGAGGCCAAGCGCACCGCCGCCTTGGTCGCGCAGGCGTTGGCCCCCGTCGGCATGACGGACCGGGACTGGTACTTCGCCTTCCAGAGCCAGGGTGTGGCCGGGGGGCCGTGGATCGGCCCGACCGTCGAAGACACCTTCAAGGCGCTGGTGGCGGAGGGTCATACGGCAGTCGTCATGCAGCCCATCGGCTTTCTCTGCGATCACGTCGAGATCTTGTACGACATCGACATCGCGTTCGCGGAGACGGGCCGGGAACTGGGGCTGAAGGTCTCCCGCGCCGAAAGTCTCAACGCCTCAGAGCCACTGATCCGCGCCTTGAAGACGATCGCCGAAGGCACGTACAAGGCTGACGTGGAAGAGCTCGCGGGCGCATGAAGCGGATCGCCATCATCGGCGGCGGTATCGCTGGGCTGACCTGCGCGTGGCAGCTCCACCAGCTCGGCCAGCCGTTTACGCTGTACGAGGCCACCCCTCGCCTGGGCGGAACCGTCCGCACCCTCCACCGCGACGGGTTCACGATCGAGCAGGGGCCGGATGGGTGGGTCACGGAAAAACCGTGGGCCGCGGAGCTCGCGCGCGATCTTGGCCTGGGAGATGAGCTCACGCCATCGAACGACGCCGGCCGGGTCACCTGGATCGTCCGCGATAACAAACTGATGGCGATGCCCGACGGCATGCGCATGATGGTCCCCACGGACCTGCTTGCACTGGAAGGCTCACCGCTCTTCAGCGATGAAGCTCGCGCAGCCTACGCCGCCGAGCCAGCCCGCGCAGAAGAGCTACGCGCTGCCGCACCGGACCAGGACGAGTCCATCGCAGCCTTCGTGCTGCGCCACTACGGCCACGAGGTCCTGAATGCGGTGGCCGCGCCGCTGCTGGCCGGGGTCTTCGGCGGAGACGTCTGGAAGCTGAGCGTACGGGCTGTGATGCCGCGCTTCGTTGAGATGGAGCGGCAGCACGGCTCGCTGATCACGGCTCTGCAATCGCTTGTCCGGCGCGATAGTCCGAGTATCTTTACGACTCTGGCCTCGGGTCTCGGGACGTTGATTGACCGCATGGCGGCGGCTTTGCCTGCCGGCTCGGTCCGGATGAGTGCGCCGATCAACTCGATCCCGGACAGCGATCACATCATCCTGGCCACGCCGGCACACGTGATTCGAACGCTGCTGCGCGGGCTGGCTCCGGAGCGCGCGGTCGAGTTGCTGCCTGCGGAGGCGTCGTCCGCGGTGCTGGTGGCGCTGGCCTTTGACGAGGAGTTTGCGCTGCCCGCAGGCTTCGGCTTTCTGGTGCCGCACTCCGAGCCCTCGCAGTTGCTGGCCGCGACGTTCGTGGACCAGAAGTTTCCCGGGCGAGTGCCTCCGGGCAAGCGCCTTCTCCGCGCCTTCTTCGGCGGTGCAAATGGTCTGGCGCTGACGTCGCTCGATGATGGAGCGCTTGCTGCGCTGGCTCATGCGGAGCTGGTCAGGATTCTCGGGCCGCTGCCTGTGCCGGCTTTCTCAACCGTGCAGCGTTGGCCGTTGAGCCTGCCGCAGTATGAGGTCGGCCACCTGGACCGGATGACTGAGTTGGCGGGGCTGCTGCCGTCGAACGTCCACTTGCTCGGGAATGCATATCGAGGCGTCGGCTTGCCGGACCTGATCCGCGATGCCCGCGCACTGGCGCGTCAGCTTACGAGCTGAAGGTATAGGTGGCGGCGAGCTCCCATGGGCCGCCGAGGTATCGCCAAAGCTGCAAGCCGGTCGCCTGCACGTCGAACTCGCGGAATTCAAGTTCGAGCTTTAATTTGAGCTCGCGTGCTTCTTCACCGGAGGCCTTGTTCTGCACGACGACGTGCGGCCAGAACTTCTGCTTGTCTTGCGCGGTCAGGTGTTCCGCAAAGCCGGT
Source organism: Granulicella tundricola MP5ACTX9 (assembly GCF_000178975.2). Lineage (NCBI taxonomy): Bacteria > Pseudomonadati > Acidobacteriota > Terriglobia > Terriglobales > Acidobacteriaceae > Granulicella > Granulicella tundricola. The sequence goes on from NC_015064.1 coordinate 3,947,444, forward strand.
GGAAAGCTGGCGATGAATCGCCTGTAATTCATCAGAGTGAAGGCTGTACGCGACGCCTCGGCCAAGCGAACGAAGACCGGTGACTCGCATGGTGAAGCTCTCTTGGACAGCCGCGCTCGCCACGTAGGCCTGGACCGCTTCAGTCTGCGGGAGCTTGTGGAACAGCGTGAGATGAGCCGCGATCTGGTTGAGCTTCGGTGGGTAGTGCGCCTTGCGGAGACGGTCGAAGAGATCCTGTGACGCTGGATCGAGCGCAAGCGTGAGGATGTAGGAAGCGTTGGAGTGCGCGGCTACTTGCGCTTCCAACGCACTCCATCCTTGGTGTCCTCAAGCAGGATGCCTTTGGCGAGCAGCTCATTGCGTACGGCGTCTGCGCGCGCGAAGTTGCGAGTCTTCTTCGCATGGGTGCGCTCTGCGACCAGCGCGTCGATGTCCGCATCGCTGAATGACAGGGTTGCGACCAGTTCAGGCGCGGCCTCATCCATGCGGCCGTCCTTCTCTGCCCAGTCCAGCGCGGCGCGTGTGATCTCCGCGTCACGGTCGACGAGGACCGCAAAGACACCGTCGAAGCGCTCCAGCACCTTCAAAATCTCTGCGGCGTTGCCGGACTTGACGGTGCCGGCATCGGCCGCGGAGTTGCCGGCACGGACCAGGTCGAAGATGGCCGCGCGCGCTTCTGCCGTGTTGAGATCGTTGCTGAGAGCCGCGTCATAGCCTGCGAGGGCCTTGGCGGTGGCTGCTGCAAGGTCTTCGTTCAGGCCTTCCGGGAAGCTGCCCTTGCGCATGCGATCGGCGAAGGTGCGAAGGCGCTCGACAGCGTTCGTGGACTCGATCAGCCCGTCGAAGGTGAAGTTGAGTTGATGCCGGTAAGGTACGCTCATCAGAAGGAAGCGAATGGCGGAGGCGCGATGGCCCTTGAGCAGGAGGTCGCGGAGGGTGTAAAAGTTGCCCTCGGACTTCGACATCTTGCGGCCTTCCACGAGCAGGAATCGGACGTGCATCCAGTGGCGAGCGAAGGCCGTGCCGCTGGCTGATTCGGACTGTGCGATCTCGTTCTCATGGTGGGGGAAGGTGAGGTCTTCGCCGCCTGCATGGAGATCGAAGCCGTCTCCGAGAAACTTGGTTGCCATGGCGGAGCATTCGATATGCCAGCCAGGCCTGCCGGGGCCGAGGCGTGTCTCCCAGGCGTGCTCACCCGGCTTCACAGCCTTCCAGAGGGCGAAGTCGCGGGCGGCATCCTTCTCATACTCATCGACGTCGACTCGTGCGCCGTCTTCAATGCCTTCAAAGTCTTTCTTGGAGAGCTTGCCGTAGTCGGCGAAGCGAGCGATGCGGAAGTACCAGCTTCCGTCCTCGGCCTGATAGGCGATGTCTTTCTCGGCAAGCCGCTCGATGAGCGCGACCATCTCTTCGATGTTCTCGGTGGCGCGGGGCAGGACTTCGGGGCGTTCGACGCCAAGGGCGGCCATGTCCTCAAAGAACGCATCCTCATACTTGCGGGTGTAGTCCTCGATGGGCATCTTCAGGAGCGCGGCGTTGCGGATGATCTTGTCATCCACGTCCGTGATGTTCATGACGTGTTTCACTTCAATGCCGGTCTGCTTCAGATAGCGGCGGAGCACGTCGACATGGATGAAGGTGCGGAAGTTGCCGATGTGGCCGTAGTCGTAGACCGTGGGACCGCAGGCATACATTCGGAGAACAGCGCCGTCTGCCGGGGTGAGCGATTCCACTCGCCCGCCAAGTGTGTTGAAGAGTTCCAAAGCCACGTCTTTTCAGCCCGCCGCAGCCGCCGAAAGCAGGCGTGGTGCAGTCTTTTCCTTAGGATTTCCGCTGAGGTCGATTCTAGCCGATTGGCTGCGGATCAAGCGCCCAGGCGGAGTTGCGGCATCGCGCTCATGGACTCTGGCGCGACTTCGTTGGCCAACAGCCTGGGCCAAGCGGCAGCGGCGATCATCGCGGCGTTGTCCGTGGAGAGGGCGAGCGACGGGAATGCCACGGAGAGGCCGCGGGACTCCGATTCTTTGTGGAAGCGCTCGCGGAGTTCGCGATTGGCGGCGACACCGCCGGAGACGACAATGGATTTTGCGCCGAAGGCCTCCGCCGCAGCGAGGGTCTGGCGGATGAGAACGCCTACGACTGAGGCCTGGAAGGAGGCGATCAGGTCCAGGGTTTGTTGATTGCAAAGGGCTGCGGCGTCTTTGGGCGGGAGATCCGGGGTGAGGGCCAAGGCTGAGCGGCGGGCTTCGATTTCCGGCTGCATCGCGTGAGCCTGGATGTAACGGAGGACGGCGGTCTTGATGCCGCTGAAGGAGAAGTTGAAGCGTAAGTCCTTTTCTTTTGTATCGATTGGGCCGAAGCGGAAGGAGATGGCTGCAGGATTACCGAAGGGGGCGAGGGCGTCGATCCAGGGGCCGCCGGGGTAGCCCAGGCCGAGGAGTTTGGCTACTTTGTCATAGGCCTCGCCGGCGGCGTCGTCTACGGTTTTGCCTACGTTGCGGTAAGTCCATGTGTTGGAGGGGGTTAGGGTAGCCAGGTAAAGGTGGGTGTGGCCGCCGGAGACGACGAGGGCCAGGAGGGGGCCGTCGGTTCTGGGGGCGGATTGCATGAGGACGGCGTGGATGTGCCCCTCTAAGTGATTGATTGCTATGAGGGGTTTATCGAGGCCGAAGGAGAGGGATTTGGCATAGAGGATGCCTACGAGGAGGGCGCCTGGGAGGCCGGGGCCTTCGGTGACGGCGATGGCGTCTAAATCACTGAAAACAATGCCTGCTTCCGCAATGGCGGAGCGGACTACGGGGACGATGTTGCGGAGGTGCTCGCGAGAGGCTAGTTCGGGGACGACTCCGCCGTAGGCTGCGTGCAGGGCTATTTGCGAAGCTACAACATTCGAAAGGACTTGCGTGCCGTTTTTGACGACGGAGGCGGCGGTTTCGTCGCAACTGCTTTCGATTCCTAAGATGAGGCCGGAGGGCATGGAACCATTCTAGTTGCTGACCCGTTTGGGGGATTTGCGGGGGTTCGGGGCGCGGGTAGCCTTGGGGACAAGGAGTTGGGTCATGTCGCAACGAGCTGTTTCCTCACACGGATTGTTTCTTGTGCCTAAGCGGCGTTTGGAATGTGTTACTTCCGAGGTTGCGGCTAAAGGTCCGGTGCTGGTGACGTGGACGGCGCCCGCACCGAAGCAAAAGACGGCTTCGGCGTTCTATATTTTGATGACCGCGCTGGCCGCTCCGCTGGTCTGGGTCGGGCACGCGTTATTTACGGGCCATCGCGGGTAAAGTTCGCGTTGTGCTGGTTATGCGCGGTAAGTGACCACAAATCACCACAAATGCACCACAAATTGCAGGTCGAGTTTGTGGTGAGACCCCTGTCAATACGGGGGTTTCGTCGTTTAAGTGCGGAAAAACATGTGATTGCACCAAGAGTTGTGCATACCTGCCGGACGAATTGGGTTACCGGCTTGGCGGGGGTGCGCCGAACTCTTTTATAATGAGGTGGATAGCGTCTTCAAGCGAGTGCAGAATGCCCTCCAGTTGGGCGTCTTCCGCGCGTTCCAGCATGGACTTGAACTGCGGGCTGGGGCGGTAGCCGGCGGCGATGAGATCACGGCCGGTGAGGAGGAGCGTGGGGCGGATCTGCTCGGGATCGTGGGACTCGTACTGGGTTTTGGCGAAGTCGTAGAGCTCCAGGCGGGCGTGGGAGCTGAGGCAGTCGGCTCGGTGGAGAGCGAGGTGCTCCTCGAAGTGGGGGAGGCGGAGGAAGCGTTTGAGGGTGCTTTGCTTCATGTGGAGGATGTCGCCGAAGCGCATGTGGTTCTGGATGAGGGCGAGGATCTGGGCGGTGTCGTCGTTGGAGAAGCGGAGGCGCGCGAGGATGGACTCTGCGATGCGGACGCCGGTTTCTACGTGGCCGTTGAAACGGATGCGGTCGCCGGGCTTGGCGGGGTTGGGGGGCTGGAAGGTGGCGGGTTTGCCGATGTCGTGGAGGAGCATGCCCCAGGCTAGGGTAGGCGAGGCTCCGGCGAACAGGTGGTCGAGCAGGAGCAGGGTGTGGACCCAGACGTCGCCCTCCGGGTGGTACTGCGGGGGTTGCTGGACGCCGATCATGCGTTCGGCCTCCGGGAGGATGTGGTGGAGGAGGCCGGTCTGGTAGAGGAGTTCGAAGGCTCGGTGGGCGTTGCCTTCGGTGAGCATGAGGGTGAGTTCGTCGCGGATGCGCTCGTTCGAGACCTGGAAGATTTCGGCTGCGTGGCGGGTGATGGCGGCTGCGGTGTTGGGGTCTATGGCGAAGCTGAGGCGGGCGGCGAAGCGAACGGCCCGGAGCATGCGGAGCTTGTCTTCCTCAAAGCGGGTGTCCGGGGAGCCGATGGTGCGGATGATCTTCACGGCCAGGTCGTTGCGACCACCGACGAAGTCCAGGATGGCGTTGTCTGAACCTTCAGCGAACGGGTCCAGCAACATTCCGTTGATGGTGAAGTCGCGCCGGAGGACGTCTTCGCGGGGATCGGTGGAGAAGCGGACGGCGTCTGGGCGGCGGCCGTCGGAGTAGGCTCCGTCGTGGCGGAAGGTGGCGACTTCAGTGGAGGTGGGCTCGCCTTCAACGTCCATTTGGACGAGGATGACGCCGAAGTGGGCTCCGACCTGGAGGGTGCGGGGGAAGAGCGCGGTGATCTGATCCGGCGTGGCGCTGGTGGCTACGTCGAAGTCCTTGGGCGTCTTGCCGAGGAGGAGGTCGCGGACGCAGCCGCCGGCGAAGAAGGCTTGATGGCCTGCGGAGCGGAGGGTCTGGACGATCTTTCGGGCTGCGGTTTCAGTGCGAGGCATAAAGGAGTAGTTATTGCTCAGGTGTCAGTTCCCAGTTTATTGGGGTAACGGATGGTTCGGGGCCATACCCTTTCTCTTGTCTGGATTGACTGGTCGTTCAGATGCTCAGAGGAGATGGATTTGTTTCAGGTTTTCCAGTCGGAACAGTAAGGGGAGAGGGATGATGGACGGTCGGACTCGTAGGGTAGCTCTCGCTGCGGCTTTTGTTGTTTTGGGATCGAGGTACGGGCTCGGGCAGGTGGCACCCGCGGTGGGGTTCGAGGTGGTTTCTCTGCGGCAGTCCCCGCCCGGGACGATGTCCAACCTTACGCCGCCTGAGGGCTCTCGCGTGCATGAGGCGGGCATCAGCCTGACGATCCTGATCCAGCTTGCGTTTGGAGTGGAACGGGACCAGGTGCGGGGTCCTGAGTGGCTTGATTCCCAAATGTATGACCTGAATGCGACGACCCAAGGTGGCGTATCGCTGACGCGCCAGCAGATGATGCCGCTGCTGCAACAGATGTTAACTGAGCGGTTGAAGCTGACGTGGCACCACGAGACGAAGGATGTGCCGGGCTATGGACTGCTGGTGGCCAAGGGCGGAGCGAAGCTCGAAGCGAGCACGGGGGCAACCGAAGGGAGCGGAAACTACATTCTCAGCAACGAGATTCGGTTGCAGAGCGCGTCGATGCTAAGCTTTGCGGCTGCCTTGCGGATTCCTCTCCATCAGCCTGTGATCGATAAGACGGGATTGACGGGCGAGTTTCATATCAACCTGAGCTATGCGCCGGAGGGCTCGGAGGATTCCACGCTGCCCTCAATCTTTAAGGCGATCGAGGAACAGTTAGGGCTCAAACTGCAGGCGCAAAGGGTCCCGGTGGAGGTGGTTGTGGTGGACCATGTGGAGAGGCAGCCAACTGAAAACTAATGCCCGAAAGTAGCCCATAGGTTGCTGTTCTTGTTAGCGAATTCAGCAATAAAAAGGGCCGGCAAACTCCGCCGGCCCTTCTGTTGTTTTCAGACTACCGATTACCGGTGTCCACCGCCGCCGCCGCCGTGGAATCCACCACCCCCGCCACGCCCGCCACCGCCGCCAAATCCACCGCGTGCCGCGCCACCGCCGCCGAAGCCACCACGGCCTCCGCCGCCGGCAAATCCACGTGCGCCGCCGCCGTAGCCACCACGGTATCCGCCGCCATAGCCGCCGCGGCCATATCCGCCGTAGCCACCACGGTAGCCGTAGCCACCGCGATATCCGTAGCCGCCGTAGCCGTATCCGCCACGATAGCCATATCCACCACGGAACCAAGGACCAGCACCGATGAAGATGCCGTCATTGAAGTAGCTGGGGCCATAGTAGCCATAGGGCGCACAGGAGTAAGGCGCATAGCCGTAGTAGCCGTAGCTGCAGGAAGGCGCGTTGTAGTATCCGCCAATGCCGATGCCGATCCCGATCTGCGCGTGAGCCACGCCGAAGGGAATAACGAAGATGCTGAGAAGTGCGAGATAACGAAGAATTTTCATAGCCCCTCCTAACAGGGCGAATCAGCCATCTGGCCAGATTCTGGGCCGTTCGCCGATCCGCCAATCTTTTGGCTGCCCGGTACAAGTGCCTTGGTAATAAGAACTCATCTATCCCCTAAAAGTTGCGCGAACATCCGAATGCGCACCAAATTCACCGGAACCACGACGAAGTTGCGAGAAATACCCCGGTGGGGGTTACCCATCGCATTTGACCTCAGGCCCCGGCAGTCCTACGCTGGAAGATGTGCTGATCACCCCGTTCGACCTCCAGAAAGAACCGCTCGTCTTCACCCAGACCATCGCGCCCGGCACGATCGAGTATGCGGCGGACACCTCGCAGATCGGCCCGCTGCCCGTTGAGGGCAAGGCGGACCTCATCGTCGAGCACCGTGGCCCAAGTGAAGAAGTAGAAGATATCCGTGTCCGCGCCAGCTATGACGGCCGCTTTGAAGTGCTATGCGCCCGCTGCCTGGATCCCGTCGACGTGCCCCTCAAGGGCAGCTTCGACCTGCTCTTCCGCCCCGAAGAGGCCGACGCCGAATCCGGCGAGCGAGCAATTACGGAAGACGAGACGGAAATAGGGTATTATGGAAAGAACGGTCTTCTGCTAGAGGACGTCGTGCGGGAGCAGGTGCTGCTTACCCTGCCCGGACGGACGCTCTGTACGCAGGACTGCAAGGGTCTTTGCGCGAATTGTGGGCAAAACCTGAATACCAACCCCTGCAAATGCGCTGAAACCGCGGTCGATCCGCGGTGGAATGCGTTGCAAGGACTGGCCGGCAGCCTGAAGCAGTAAGTAGTAGCAGATCGAATGACACGAGTTTCGCCCGCTTCGAGCCTCGGCTCACGGGCACTTTGAAGGGATACCAGCAATGCCTAATCCGAAACGGCGCCATTCCAAACAGCGCACCGCCAAGCGCCGCAGCCACGACTTCCTTACGCCCGTCAACAGCGGCGCCTGCCCCAACTGCGGAGAGCGTAAGCTCTCTCACCGTGCCTGCCCCAAGTGCGGCGAGTACAAGGGCCGTGCCGTTCTTGCCAAGGCCGAAACCGCCAGCTAAGCGGCGCGCAGCAAACGCAACAGAACAGGAAAGCTGAGCCAGACCAGACTGATGCCGGTTGAGATCGTCGTCGACGCAATGGGTTCGGATAAGGCCCCGGAATCGGAGATTCGCGGGGCCATTCTTGCGTGCCGTACGCTGGATGTCCATGTGGCCCTCACGGGCCCTGAAGATATCCTCGCGCCCGCGCTCGAAACCGCGTTGGGCGGACGGCGCTTCGGCGCAAGATTGCCCATCCGCATCGTCCACGCCTCCGAATGGATCACCATGGACGACAAGGCGGCCTCGGCCGTCCGGTCCAAGCGTGACTCCAGCATGCGCGTCGGACTAAAGCTGGTCCGCGAAGGCAAGGCCGACGGCTTCTTCACCGCAGGCAATACCGGCGCAGCCATGGCCACGGCCAAGATGGTGCTCGGCGGCCTCAGCGGCGTAGACCGACCTGCCCTGGCCACCATTATGCCCAGCATGTATGGCCAGCCAGCGCTTCTGCTGGACGTCGGTGCCAATGTGGATTCGGACCCGGAAAACCTTGTGCAATTTGCCGTCATGGGCTCCATGTACGCGCGCAATGTGCTTAAGGTCTCGAACCCGCGCGTGGGGCTGCTGTCGATCGGCGAAGAGGACTCCAAAGGCAATTCCCTTACCCGGGATACGCTGCCCATCCTCCGCACCATCAAGGGCATCAACTTCATCGGCAACGTGGAAGGCCGCGACCTCTTCAACGGCACTGCCGACGTCATCGTCTGCGATGGTTTCGTGGGTAATGTGGCGCTCAAAACGTCTGAAGGCGTCGCCAAGCTGGTGAGCTTTACGCTGCGCGAGTCGCTGAAGTCTACCGTGACCTCACAGGTGGGGGCTCTGCTTTCGAGGACGGCCTTCAACGCCTTCAAGAAGCGGCTGGATTACTCAGAGTATGGGGGAGCGCCGATGTTAGGTGTACGCGGCGTCTGCATCGTTGGACACGGCTCGTCGAACGACAAGGCCGTCATGAACGGTATCCGGGTCGCCGCCGAGTTCGCCCAGGCCGAGGTCAACTCCGGCATCGAAGCGGCGCTCGTCAAGCTCTAAGCCAGCTTCGTATCGGTCTCTTCCACGCAGATCTCCCAAAGCCGCTTCTGCGCCTTCTGATCCAGGGCCTGTGGAGCGATCTTCGCCGGCCCCACATCGCCGCCGCGCATCTCCATGAAGCCCTGCGGCCCGTAGTAGGCGCCCGGCTCGGCTGAATCCGCCGTTGCCGCATAGAGGGTGGGAAGTGCGCCGCCCTGCTCTGAGTTCAGGAACAGGTCGAAGAGCGTTCCCATGAACTTGCGTCCCAGCTTCTCGGCGGCGGAGACCTCGCCTGCGTGGAATAGGTTCGTATTCGCCACGCCGGGGTGCGCGGCCAGGCTGACGACCCCAAGATTCTTCTCGCGCAGGCACCGCTCCAGCTCAAAGGAGAACATCAGGTCCGCGAGTTTGGACTGCTGGTACGCGCCCATCGGCGAGTAGCTCCGTTCCGACTCGAGATCGTCGAAGTTGATCTTGCCGCTCTTGTGGGCGATCGACGCCAGCGTCACCACGCGGGAGGCATCCTCAGGCCGCGAGGCACGCCCGCGCTCCAGCAACGGCATCAGCAGGCAGGTCAATGCAAAATGCCCGAGCACATTGGTGCCGAACTGAAGTTCATAGCCATCCCTGGTCTCCAGCCGCTGCTTCGGCGCCATGACGCCAGCGTTGTTGATCAGGCAGTGCAAGGGTAGATTTCGGGTGCATTCGGCGGTCGCAGCGGCCCGCACTGAGGCCAGGGAGGCCAGATCCAGCACTACAAGCTCCGCCTCGGACGCGGCTGATTCCGGCCCGGTCGCCTCCCGTTTCAGGCGCTCCAATGCGGCCTGCCCGCGTGCCTGGTCGCGGCACGCCATCACGACGATCCCACCTCGCTTCGCAAGCTCCAGCGCAGCGTAGTAGCCGATACCGCTATTGGCCCCCGTGATGAAGAACCGTTTCCCTGCCTGCGTGGGCATATCCGAAAGCTTCCAGCGTGTCGTCATAGTTCATAGGATGCTAGAGCTCGACCCGCGATTAAATCAATACTTCGTGGGACCAACAACGCGTAGCTGCGCGCATCACACGAGATCTGAACGGAGGGGCAGGAAAAGGTGAGGGCGGAGCCGCTCTGCCAGGCCTGCGGCCTGTAGCGCGAACTCCACCCTTTAGTTCATAGCCTAAAGGTCTACGCCTTACCCGCCAACTGCCGCAGCACGTACTGCAGGATGCCTCCGTGCTGGTAGTAGAGGATCTCCTGCGGCGTATCGATGCGTACGGTCACGGGGAACTCCATGGTCGTGCCGGTCTGGTTCTCGGCCTTCACGGTGATGTTCTTGCCCGCCGCAAACTTTGAGTCCAGCATCTCCTTCAGGCCGGTGATTTCGAAGATCTCTTCGCCCGTCAGACCGAGCGACTCAGCCGATTCGCCATGCTCGAACTGCAGCGGCAGAATCCCCATCCCCACCAAGTTCGAACGGTGAATGCGCTCGTAGCTCTCCGCGATGACGAAGCGGATGCCCAGCAGCCGCGGCCCCTTCGCCGCCCAGTCGCGTGAAGAGCCCGAGCCGTACTCCTTGCCGGCCAGGATCGCCAGCGGAGTCCCGCGCCGCGCATACTCGACCGAGGCGTCATAGATCGACATCTCCGTCATCTCCGGCAGCAGACGAGTCACGCCGCCTTCGGTGCCCGGAGCCATCTTGTTACGCAGCCGAACGTTCGCAAACGTCCCGCGCACCATCACCTCATGGTTGCCTCTGCGGCTGCCGTAGCTGTTGAAGTCCGCCGCTTCCACGCCGTGCTCCATGAGGTACTTGCCCGCCGGACCGTTCTTCTTGATCGAGCCAGCCGGAGAGATGTGATCTGTCGTGACCGAGTCCCCCAGCACGGCAAGACAGCGTGCCGCGCGGATATCTTCGACATCGACCGGGGTCGCCGGCATCCCGTCAAAGTACGGAGCCTTGCGGATGTAGGTGGAATCCGGCTCCCAGCCATAGGTATCGCCTGAAGGGAAGCTCAGGTTCTGCCAGTTCTGGTCTCCGTCGCTCACGGTCGAGTACTGCTTGCGGAACATCTCGGAGTTGATCGACGAGTTCACCGTGTCGATGACCTCCTGCTGGGTCGGCCAGATGTCCTTCAGGAAGACGGGCTGCCGCGCTGGATCGTAGCCGATCGGCTCCTTCTCAAAGTCGTGATGGATCGTCCCGGCGAGCGCATATGCGACCACCAGCGGCGGGCTCATCAGGTAGTTTGCCCGAACCTCAGGCGAGATGCGGCCCTCAAAGTTCCGATTTCCAGAAAGCACGGAGACAGCCACCAGTCCATGCTCTTCGATCGACTTGCTCACATCGGTCGGCAGCGGGCCGGAGTTGCCAATGCACGTCGTGCAGCCATACCCCACTACCTGGAAGCGCAGCGCGTCCAGATACTGCATCAGCCCGGCCTTCACGTAGTAGTCCGTCACCACGCGGCTGCCCGGCGCAAGCGAGGTCTTCACCCACGGCGGCGTACGCAGGCCCTTCTCGACTGCCTTCTTGGCCAGCAGGCCGGCCGCCATCATCACGTAGGGGTTAGAGGTGTTCGTGCAGCTTGTAATCGCAGCAATCACGATGCTGCCGTGATCCAGATACTGGTCCACGTCAACGCCGTACCGGCCCTTCACGCTGGTGACCGGTGCGTCGATATGCACCGCATGAGGCCCGGCCGTCAGTGTGGAGACAGGAACCAACCCGTCTGCGATCGGCAGATGGGTATCCGTGCCGGGCGAGGGCGCTCCCACTGAGCTCGTCACATCGCCCGATTCCGACATGTGTCCGCCCTCACCCTCCCAGCGCACCATCTGCCTCACCGCACCCTTGTTTCCGACAGGTCCAAGCAGATTTGGAAGCTGCTGGGCGAAGCTTGCGGGTGCATTGGAGAGCAGCACGCGATCCTGAGGACGCTTCGGCCCAGCCACGGACGGCTCCACCGTCGAAAGATCCAGCGACATCGTTGCCGAGTACTCAGCCTCCGGAGCATCCGGCGTATGAAATAGACCCTGCGCCCGCATGTACTCCTCGACCAGCTTGATCTGGTCATCCGTGCGCCCCGTCAGCCGCAGATAAGCCAGCGTCTCGTGGTCGACCGGGAAGATTCCGCAGGTCGCACCGTATTCGGGTGCCATATTTGCGATGGTCGCGCGATCCGCCAGAGGCAGTTCACTGATGCCTGGGCCGTAGAACTCTACAAACTTGCCGACAACGCCCAGCTTCCGCAGCGCCTCCGTCACCGTCAGGACCAGGTCGGTCGCGGTGGTGCCTTCCTTCAGCTTGCCCGTCAGCTTGAAGCCGACCACCTGCGGGACCAGCATGGAGACCGGCTGCCCCAGCATTGCGGCCTCCGCCTCAATGCCGCCGACGCCCCAGCCCAGCACGCCCAGCCCGTTCACCATGGTCGTATGCGAGTCGGTTCCGACGAGCGTATCCGGATACGCCAGAATCTCACCCGCCGCGTCCGCTTGCGTCGTGAACACCACCCGCGCGAGGTACTCGAGATTGACCTGGTGGCAGATCCCCATGCCCGGCGGTACGGCGGAGAAGTTGTTGAACGCAGACTGCCCCCACTTTAGGAACGCGTAGCGCTCGCGATTGCGCTGAAACTCCAGCGCCGCGTTCATGTCATAGGCGTTGGTCGTGCCGAACTCGTCCACCTGCACGGAGTGGTCGATCACCAGCTCCGCCGGCTGCAGCGGGTTGATCTTTTCGGGGTCACCGCCCAAGGCTCGCATTGCGTCACGCATGGCTGCCAGATCCACGATCGCAGGGACGCCGGTGAAGTCCTGCATCAGCACCCGCGCCGGCATGTATGCAATCTCGCGCGAGGGCTCGGCCTTGGGGTTCCAACTCGCCAGGAAGCGGATGTCGTCGGCGGTGACGGTGCGGCCATCCTCATGCCGCAGCAGGTTTTCAAGCAGAATCCTCAGGGAAAACGGCAGCTTCGCCAGGTCGAAGCCCTTCAGCGCGTCGAGCGCGAAGTAGGTCACCTTCTGGCTGCCGCTGGTCAGGGTGGTTTTGGAACCGAAGGAGTTGGGATGGGGGGTCACGAGGCTCATGGAATTTCTCCGTAGGGAATGCAGGCCACAAAAGGCGGCGGATCAGGGATAGAACGGACGATCAGGAAATAAGGGGCGGAAAGGTCCGCTAGCAGCGTCCGCGGTCAGGGCGACCGTGGTGAAAGCGCTTCGTCGAAAGTAGGCAGGTCGACAGGCAGGTTGCCATCGCCCTCATTTTACGCCCGCCGGATGCTCCCTGGAGAACGTTTTTTCTTCTGTGCCGCGCCATAGAGTGCATCTGAACAATTCAGGGTTACAAGTAATCGTTGGTAAGACTTATGACAGGTGCACCGATGAAAGATCAGACGAGAAATCACATGAAAACGAAGCTCGCATTTGCAGCACATGGAATTCTCCTGTTAAGCCTGGCCGCGGGGATGAGCGGCTGCAAACAGAACCCGGCAACCGTCGCCAACGGAGGCGATCCCGCCGCAGGAAACCTTGCGCCGATCGATCCCAACGCGCCGCAGCAGTTTGCCGGAACCTCTTCCGTCAGCAACACGGCTCCGCAGGGACAGCCTGCGCGGGTGCTTGGCCAGCGTGTCGAAGGGCCGACCGGAACCGCGAGCGGTGAGGCTTACAACCAGACCTACGGCCAGTCCGCCCAGCAGAACGAGGCCTACAACTACAATCAGGCTCCGCCGGCCGGCACCGTCGACGACCAGAACTATGCCTACAACGCCCAGTACGACGACCAGGTCAACGCCGGGCAGGATGCACTCGACTCCCAGGCTGTGTACGCCGATCAGGCGCCCCCGCCGCTTCCCGTTTATGACCAGCCCGTGCTCACCGATCCGGGCGACCAATGGACCCCCGGCTATTGGGCGTACGCCAACACGGGCTATTACTGGGTCCCTGGCGCATGGGTCGCGCCACCTTACAGCGGCGCTCTGTGGACGCCGCCCTACTGGGGCTACTACAACCGCCGCTATGGCTTCCATCATGGCTTCTGGGGCCGTTACATCGGCTTCTACGGCGGCATTCCGTACGGCTTTGGATATACCGGCGTCGGCTACTACGGCGGCTACTGGCGTGGGCGCGATTTTTACTACAACCGCGAGGTCAATCGCGTGAACGTGAACATCGTCCGCAACGTTTATATCCATGACGTGCCGCGCTACAACACCAACGTCCGCGTCAGCTTCAACGGGCCGGGCGGCTGGAACGCGCGTCCCCAGGCCAACGAGATCGCGGCCTATCGCGAGCAGCGCTTCCCTGCCATGCAGTCCCAGATCGCCAATCGCCGTGCGGCCGAGGGAAATCGCCAGCAGTTCTTCGCGGAAAACCACGGCCGGCCGGCCGAGGCCGTGGCCCAGCAGCGCCTCGTCGCGGACCATGCGCCTGCGCAGGCGCTCCGCACCGGCTTCGGACAGCAGGGAGCGCAGCAACGTGGCTTGCAGCAGGGTCAGCAGCAGCAGCGCGGGTTTGAGGCGGGCCAGCAGCAGCAGAGAGGCTTCGTCCAGGGCCAGCAAGCTCAGCCAGGTCAGCAGCAGCGCGGCTTTGAGCAGGGACAGCAGCGTGGCGTCGTCCCCAACCAGCAGGCCGAGCAACTGCGCAACCAGCAACTTCAGAACCAGCAGCACGGCATCCAGAACGAGCAGGTTCGCAACCAGCAGCTTCAGCAGCACAACGAGGAGATCCAGAATCAGCAGCACAACCAGTTGAGAAATCAGCAGCAAGTGACGGAGCAGCGCAACCAGCAAAACCAGCAGGTCGAGCAGCAGCGCAATGTGCAAAATCAGCAGATGGAGCAGCAGCGCAACCAGCAAGTTGAGCAACAGCGGAATGTCCAGAATCAGGCTCGCGAGCAGCAGCAGAACCAGCAGCGCGTCCAACAACAGCAGGTACAGAACCAGCGTGCGATCCAGCAGCAACAGCAGGTGCAGGGGCGCCAGCAGATCGAACAGCAGCATGTCCAGCAACAGCACGTCGAGCAGCCGCGCGTGCAGCAGCCTCAGCAGCACGTTGAGCAGCCCCGTCCGCAACCCCCGCAGCAGCATGTTGAGCAGCCGCACCCTCAGGCGGCACCCCATCCGCAAGGCGGCGGCGGGGAACCTCACGGCGAGGGCGAACATCACCACTAGCCCTAACGCTTCTGCCCTTCTTGCAAGAGGGATCGAAGAAGCGAGGCGTTAGATCTTCTGTGACGTTCGAGCAAAGAAAGATGAGGGCGCTCCCGCAAGGGGCGCCTTCTCTCTTGATGGGTCAGGCGGCTGGCGTATGCTGATCCACGCGCTTGTCGCTGACCTTGCATCCGGTAGGTCACGGTCAATCTTCCCGCTCAGGCGAAGCCGCGCTTTCCTGATGGATGCGGTTACTTCAAAGCAAAAAGATGCCCTCGCAGGAGCGAGGGCATCTTTCTAAATCGATACTGCAGGTGCAATCGTGTGAAGGACTAGGAGACGCCGTGCGACTTCTCTTCCTTGATGCGCTCATTTTCCTTGCGGGCTCCCATGGACTTCTGGGCGTACATGTCTGCGGCCTGCAGGTCAGCCTTGCGGGCTGCGTCATTCCCGCACTCCAGGTCAGCCTTGCGGCGGGACATGAGGCTGAGGTAGGTGTAGGCCTCTTCGTAGTTGGGGTTGATGCCGACGGCCTTGTTCAGATACTCGAGACCCTCGGTGACGAGTGGGCCGTTCTTGGCTGCCAGAGCCGCACAGTTGGGCTTGGAGAGCTTGGTGTTGCCTTCACCGTCGTCGCCGGGCAGGCCCTGCGTCTTGACGGCGATGGTGGCGTTATCGAAGGCTTCCTTCCAATCCACCTGGCCGATGGTGTAGTTGGCCTCGGCGTTGTTGGGCTGGACGGCGATGACCTTACGCTCATCTTCCTTGGCTTCCTTGATGTGGCCGGTGATGCGATCGATGTAGGCGATCTGGCTCAGCGCGGTGACATCGCTGGGGTCCTTGGCAATGACTTCCTTGAAACCGGCCAAAGCGTTGTTCGCGAGCTTCAAGTTCTCTGGGGTGTTGAGGTTCGGAACGACCTGCGAGCTGTAGGTCGTCGCAAGGTAAAGCTTGGCCATATCGTAGTTCGGGTCAATGTTGACCGCGTTCTGGAAGTAGTTGGTCGCGTCTTCATACTTTGCGTTTTTGAAAGCGGCAACGCCCTTGTTCAGCTGGTCCGCGGCACGGAGCCGGTTGCACCCGGTGGCGGACATCAACGATAGGGCCAAGAGGCCGGCGGTTACCGGAACTCGTGCAATCAGTTTCATCAGGCGTTGTTCTCCTTGGAAGAGGCGGGTCTTACACTGGGACGTTCTTACAGGGCTTCAGGTTTCCCCTTGACCGCTTGATTGTAACGTCTGAATTGGGAATCTGACTAGAGCGTACTACGAAGAAGGAGAAGGCCGCCATTGCTGGCGGCCTTCCGAGTTGAATTCAGTAAGAAATAGAGCGAAAAGTTACCAGAGTTAGTCCCCGGAGACCGTCTCTTCGATTGAGGAGACGACTTCCACGTTCGACTTGGGAGCCGGGGTGATGCCACCCAAACCGCCGATGGCGCCGAGCGGCACGAAGCCACCCTCGGGAGCCTTCTCGCCCAGGACTTCCTTGCGGTAGAGGGCTGCCATCTTGGAGTTCTCGGCATCCTGCTTCAGCTTGGCGTCACGGGCGCGAATCTTCTCCTCGCGTGCGTTCTTGGCGATTCCCGACTTGTCGAAGGTATCGTTGGCGGCGGAGTTGACGTGCGCGTCGTTGAGGACGAGATCGTAGCTGCTCTCCTTCTCCAGACCGACCTTCTTGCCGCCGGCGAAGATCTCATGACGGCCATGCTCCTCGTACCACTTGGTGAGGGTGGAGGTCATGTGCATCTTCTCGATGATGTTTCTCCAGCCCACACCGGTGTTGTAGGCGCAGAAGCTGATCTCGCCTTCCTGGGTGGCGTACGGAATGATGCACTGTTCCGTGCGGCGGAAGTCGTAGTTGAAGAGATCCTGGAACCACATGCCGGCGATGAAGAGGAAGTTCCAGCGATCGCCACGGCGCTTTGCAATGTCTTCCATCGTGCGGTCCGCGGTGACCTTGCCGTAGCTGCGGCCGGTTGCGCCGAAGCTCTTATCGAACTTCTCAAGCAGATCCTTGATCTTGAAGTGAGTGGGAGCGGCTTCCGGCTTGTAGTTGCGGAGCAGGGCAAGGGTCGCACCGATGATGGTGAGGGTCTTGCCGCGCGCCGCATCGTTGACGCGGGCGATGTCCTTGGCGAGACGGTCTGCGTTGATGAACGCAGTGACCGGCACGGCTTCCTTGGTCTCCTTATCGATCATGAGCGCCATGGAGATACCGCAGTTGGGATGGCAGCCACAGGAGAGCTGGCCCCAGTCGCGATCCGGTCCGTGAACCAGGTCGGCCCAGTCAGAGAAGGTGGACATGAAAGAGATGGGGAACCAGTCGCGTGTGGGCTCGCCGAGGCCGGTCTGGTTCTTCACATCGTGTGCCAAGTGAGACAGCGTGTAGCGCTGCGCCATGCGGCGCTCGTCGGAGATGGCTTCGTCGCGGCCTGTGAAGGACACCGGCTGGAAGGAGAGGAAGTTGATCTTCTTCGGGTTATCGAGTGCGAACTCGATGATGCGACCGACCTGCTCGTTGTTAATGCCGTTGATGATGCAGGTGACGGGCACGATATCGACGCCGGCCTCATGCAGATTGTGGATGGCCTGGAGCTTGACGTCGAACGAGTTGCCGACCTTGCGGTGGGAGTTGGCAGCGTTGCCGATACCGTCGAACTGGAGGTAGGCGTAGCGCAGACCGGCTTCAGCGGCAGCCTTCGAGAACTCCTTGGACTTGGCAAACTCGATTCCGTTGGTCGCGGCCTGGACGGAGGTGTAACCGACCTTGCGGGCGTAGGCTACGGCGTCGAGGAAGTAAGGGCTGAGGGTGGGCTCACCGCCCGAGAACTGCACGGACATCTGGCGCCGAGGCTTGATGGTCACGGCGTTGTCGAGCATGGTCTTGATCTCGTCCCACGTGAGTTCGTGGACGAAGCCGACCTGGTTGGCGTCCATGAAGCAGGGATCGCACATCATGTTGCAGCGGTTGGTGAGGTCGATGGTGAGAACCGAGCCGCGGCCGTGGGTGACGGTGGATGTGCCGTGGTTGTGGAGCTTCTCATCGTTGTGGGCGCGGATGTCGCGGCCCGGGAAGACCTCTTCCAGGTGCTTGAAGAAGGCCGGGTCGATGGACATGACGTCTTCATAGTGACCGTGGATGGGGCAGTCCTTGACCATCAGGATCTGGCCGTCGCGCTCGATGATCTGAGCCTTGATCTCGCCGACCTTCTCGTTGAGCAGGATCTCGTGCGGCAGCTTGCCGTCGACGATCTGCTGACGGATGGCGGGCACGCAACCGGGGCAGAGGGAGTCGGTGGTACGGGGCCAGCCGAGGGGCGGCTTCTCCTTCTGGTAGCTCTTGAGAAGCGGCTTGTCGCTCCACCTGGGGGTGAAACTGTCATTGGGGCTGATGTTGTTGAGACGGCTGAACACGCCCCATGCAACCTTCGCCACTCCAACCATTGCGTTCTCAACTAGCTTTGCCGGCTTTGCCTTTGCCATCGGTGTTTATCTCCTGAGATTCGCCGCCACGGGGACGGGCGTAATGCTTTCTATCAAGCTTAGTGCCCCGCAGACGTTCGGCGAGGTATGTCTTCTGATGCCGGCCTAACCTGAATGGCCCATGTTTACTGCAACATCCGGCAGGCTCAGCCAAGAACAAGGCTATGCCTTGTGTCGCGCAAAATGAAGAATGGAACGGCGAATGGGATGTTGGTGCATTGAATGGGGATTCTGAGGTGGTGAATGGGGCAAATGTTGTAGACCCTAAAAGAGAAGGAGGACGCTCAGAACGCATAGGGCGCACCCGTTTACCTTCTGGATGCGCCTTCTCTGCAAAGATACGGGGGCGATTATTGGAGGGCCTGAAACTCAATCCCGCTGGGCAGGTCGGCGGAGTGGAAGACGCGCTCCGTGGCGGGCTTGAAGTCCTCCGGTTTGGCGTTCGAGATGTCCACGAAGGTCTGGGGGTTGAGGTCGACCAGGGGGAACCAGGAGCTCTGCACCTGCACCATGATGCGGTGACCCTTGAGGAAGGTGTGGTTGACCTGCACGAGCGAGAAGTCGACCGACTCCGGTTTGTTGGGGGTGAAAGGCTCCGGCTTGGCGAGCGATTTGCGGAACTTGCCGCGCATGGGCTCGCCGCGGACCAGCTGCTCGTATCCGGGGGTGAGGACCGGCGGCAGGAGGACGTCTACCGGGCGTTCGCCGCCGCGGCCTCTGCGCTGGGGCGGGGTGGGCTCCTGCTGGGGGTAGACGTCGATCAGCTTGACGACGAAGTCGGAGTCGGTGCCGCTGGTCGAGACGTGCAGCCTGGCGCGGAGGGGGCCGGCGAAGGTAATGTCCTCGGTCAGCGGCTCGGTCTGGTAGACGAGGACGTCGGGGCGGGTGGCTGCAAAGCGCTGGTCGGCGACCATGTAGTCGCGGCTGGGGCCGGGCTCGGCGGTGTAGGAGAGCTCGGGGACGGGGTGGGTAGGGTCGGAGACGTACTCGTCATAAGCCCCGGAGCCGGATGCTGCGGGAGATGGTGTGAGCGAGAGGGTTCCGTGGGGGCCGAAGTACATCATGCGCGGCTTCGATCCGGCAGGGGGCCATGCTGTGTAGGTCTTCCAGGTGTTGGAGCCGGTTTCGAAGACGGTGGCGACGGCGAGGTTGGGATCGGGTGCGTCCTTGAGGTAGTGCTCAAAGAACGGGAACTGGAGTTTGTCGCGGAAGTAGTCGCCGGTTTTGCTGCCGAAGTGGACGTCGCCGATGCGTTCTCCGTCCAGAACGGACCAGCCGCCGTGGACCCAGGGGCCGATGACGAGCTTGTTGGAGGCGTCGGGGCTCTGTTTGGCGATGCTCTGGAAGGTCTTGTGCGGGCCGCTGAGGTCTTCGGCGTCAAACCAGCCGCCAACGGTCAGGACTGCGGCATGGATGTTGTGAAGGTGGCGGCTGATGTCACGGACGTCCCAGTAGCTGTCGTAGTTGGGATGGTTGGACTGGTCGTCGAAGTAAGGGTTGGCGACGAAGGCGCGGGCCTTGGAGAGCGGCTCCCACTGCTTGAGGTAAGCGGTGTAGGCGTCGGCGTAGTCGAAGGGTGTGTTGTCCGGGCGCGGCGGCTCCGGGATGGGATTCTTCTGGGGACGGAAGCTGCGGTAGAAGTCGTTGGCCTCCAGCATGAAGGCGCCATTGTGGTAGGCGTCGTCGTTATCGTGGAGGTCGGTGACGGGGGCCTGGGGGCTGGCGGCCTTGATGGCGGGGTGGCCGTCGATGATGGAGGCGGAGGTGTAGAAGCCGGGGTAGGAGATGCCGTAGATGCCGACCTTGCCGTTGTTGTGGGGGATAGTTTTGAGGAGCCACTCTACGGTGTCGTACATGTCCGTGGACTCGTCATGCTGGGTGCCGGTGGGGTGATCGATATGCGGCGTCATCTCCAGCCACTCACCCTCTGAGCCGTAGCGTCCGCGCACGTCCTGGTAGACGAAGATGTAGCCGGATTCCGCGAAGGCGCGGGATGGGCCGAGAGACGGGCGGTACTTGTCGGGACCATAAGGCGCGACGGAGTAACAGGTGCGCGAGACCAGGAAGGGGTAGGTCTTTGACGTGTCTTTGGGGGCGTAGACGGAGGTGAAGAGCGTCACACCGTCTCGCATCTTCACGTGGTATTCGGTCTTGGTGTAGTTGGCCTTGACGTCGTACGGCGCGGCCGGCTGGGCGGGCGGGGCCTGGCTGGGT
The DNA here is from genome assembly GCF_000178975.2 of Granulicella tundricola MP5ACTX9. Taxonomy (NCBI): domain Bacteria; kingdom Pseudomonadati; phylum Acidobacteriota; class Terriglobia; order Terriglobales; family Acidobacteriaceae; genus Granulicella; species Granulicella tundricola. The sequence goes on from NC_015064.1 coordinate 3,967,706, forward strand.
GCCTGGGCTGGAGCGGCGAAGGGCACCAGCGCAGAGGTGCAGGCGAGTGCGAGGGGGAGTAGGACTCTCTGGGGACGCATCGATTCAGTCTACAAGTGAGGGAGCCGTTCCGAGAAAAACCCTTGAGATAGACGTTATAACTGCTGTCCGCTGGCGATCTGGTTCAGAATCTGCTGCGCAAAGACAACGCGGATGTGGACGTGGCGTGCGAAGTCCGGGAGGAACTCCGTGATGATGTTGTTGACGGGGTCCGTGGCGAGACCGGTGGCGATGCGCTCAACGGTGGAGACACCGTCTCCATGCACGCCGGGGACGTACAGGTTAGCGAGTTCGGCGGAGATGGGATAGGTCAGTAGCGTTTCAATGTTGAGCATGGGGCGGCCGTCGTCCTTCTGGGCGACGAAGGTGCGGCTGACTGCGTGATAAAGGCGGCGCATGGGGGTGGCCTGCGGCAGACGGTGGTAGTGCGGGTCTTCATGAGCAAGGGAGCAGATGAGAAAGGTACCGATGAACTCGCCGTTGACGTCCTGCGAGAGGCTGTAGCCGATATTCCTGCCGAAGCCCTTCAGGCCAGGGCCGTAGGCGGAGTGCGAATCGATGCCGACGGTGAAGGCGGCGTTCGCGCCGATGGTCAGGAGGTTGAAGGGGTCGATCACGTCGTGAATGGCGAGATAGCCCTTCTGGCGCGGGCTCAGAGGAATGGGCTGGGTGCTGTTGAGGAAGCGCTCATACGGGTTGAGTCCCTGTGGGCAGGGCACCAGATCCTTCTTCTTAGCGTTGGCTGGTGGAGGGGTCAGGGCTGGATTGGGGTTGGCGACGCAGGGCGTGGGAGTACGAGGCTTGCGCTCACTCGTCTGTCCGTTGGTCTGGACGCTGATCTGGCCTGCTTGTGCGGGATCGAAGAATGTGGGAGTGCTGCTGGAGGCTGACTCGTATGCGGCAGGCTCAAAAAATATGGAGCCGGGCGAATCCGGGAGGTACGCGCCGACTACAGCCGTGCCCGGTCCGGGGAGCGGCCCGTTGGAAATCTGGGCCAGCATCCCGATTGGACTCATCACAGCTGCCAGTAAAACCCACCGCATGAAACCAACCTCATTATGAAAGTAACCCGCGGTGGGTAGGACGCTTCTAGTTTGAGTGGCCGAAGTGCAGTATGCCGCGGGGAAAGAACTCGTTTGCGACGTTTCTTACTGCATCGCCGCCAAGGGATGATCCCCACGTTTGCATGACCTGGCTGACGTTTCGGTTGAGCGGCGGGTAGTACCACTGGGTCAGTGCGGCACCGCCCAAGTTACCGCCGATGTCGGCGAAGTTGATCGTACGGGCTCCGCTGTCCGATCTGGTGATCAACTCGCGGGTTCCGGCATAGAAGAACCGCGCGACGAAGTTGTGGCCGGGACCCAGGCGGTAGTAGCGGGGATCTTCGTGCAGGATCGGCGCGAGAACTGAGTCGGAGAATATGTTGTCCGAAGCGGAACGAGCCGCGGCTGCGCCCAGGCGCTGGGCGAAGCCCTTGCCCGTCTGTCCGTAGTTGGGAGCTCCATTGACAACCTGCTCATACGCTGCGCTGACAACCCAACCCGCCATATAGGTATAGGTAGCGTTCGCGCGGAGACCGATCAAAATCTTGTCGCCGACGGTCAGGCGTGGAGCGATCTCCCCGGGCTGAATGATCTTATCCAGATGACCCGCCTCATGTGGTTTGGCGGCGCGTGGCTGCCCCCCGAACCCACCTGTCCCCTCTTCACCGTCTGCGGGGGCCTTGCTGGAACTGAAGCTGGGGGCATCGGGTAGGGCTGTGGTGTCGGACTTTACGGGCTCAACCTCTAGGGGCTCGGCGGTGGCGGTGAGAGTGCCTTCCGCAGCGGAGGAGCTTGAGACGAGTTGGAGCGAAGCGGGTTGTGCTTCTGCCTGGGCGAAGCTAACGGCCGGAAGCAGGCCGCAGGCCAGTACGGCTACTGCTGCAGAGATGCCGCGAATTTTATTGGAGCGTGAGGGCGACAACTCTTCCGTACGGGCGTGCGTTGAATAGGTTTTATGCAATCGTTCTTCCTCTTTCGGCGACCGAACCGGGTATCTTACGGCGCGCTGCCTGGCCCTGCTCCTTCAAAACACCGGGGCTCCTCAGCTTGAGGACTCGGGAAGAAGGCAGAGTGTCTATAAGCATCCGACGCGCGGCTTCCTGTCTAAGTTGTACCGTGTTCCCTTGGCTCGTTGAGGGGGAACTCCTTTGGAACCGTGACCAATACGGCACCAGGGGTGCAATAAGCATCGCTAAACGGGCCTTTTCACGCGCATACTGAAGCTGGCGGCATGCAACGGGAGCAATGGTACGACCCGACAAAGGGGTTGTTTCCGCGAAAAAGGGTCCGATATGACAAAGACAAATGGGCAGCCTTCTCCGACTCTGGAACAGCGTTTGCGCGCTGCTGCCGGAGATGTCGAAGTCGAACTGAAGCGGCTGATCACGTACGTCAACGACGAGGTGGTGCCGGATGTGCGGCGGAATGGCTCTCATGCGCTGCGCGTGGCTTCGGTTGAGTTGGAGAAGCTGGCGCACCGGATGGATGAGGCGAACCGCAAGTCATGATGGGCCGCTCTTCAGGACGGGTCGTGCAGGGGGTGCTTGGGGTCGGGATTCTGCTTCTGAGCGGCTGCCATCATGCGAAGACGACCTACGATACGTCTTCCGCGCCACCACCTCCGCCTTTGCCTTCCCGGTCTGAAGCAGTGCCGCATCGCACGGCTCCGCAGCCAGGGAGCGCTGCGCCCATCGTGCGGAAGCCGCCAGCAGGCGAACCGGACGATCTGAGTGGGCCACCTATTTCTACTGAAGTTGGACTGGCAAGCTGGTATGGGCCTCCGTATCACAATCGTCAGGCCGCGGATGGCAGCATCTTCGACCAGAACGCTATGACGGCGGCGCATCGAACCTTGCCCATGGGCTCGACCGTGCGGGTGACGAACCTGGATACGGGTGAGTCTGTGGTGGTGAAGATTACGGATCGCGGGCCGTTTGTACCGAACCGGATTCTTGACCTTTCACTGGCGGCGGCAAAGGCGACCGGGCTTTATCAGAAGGGTGTCGCGAAGGTGAAGGTTGAGGTCTACGCGCACAATACCGCTGACCCCGGCGGTCGCTGGTGTGTGCAGATTGGCGCGTTCCTGACTGCGGACGATGCCATCCAGCTCAAGAACGATCTGCTGCAGCGCTACAAGACGGCCAAGGTGATCGAGTTCCAGGGGCCTACGGGGTATTGGGTGAGGATCAACCCCGCGCAGGCGGATAAGCTGACGGCCTCGAACATCCTGGAGTCGATCCATATTCCGGACGCGAATCCTTACCTGGTGCGGACCAACTAGCTAGGCTGCATAACGCTCGACATCAGCCATCAGCTTCAGTTTGCGTTCGGGCGGCAGGAAGCTGGCTTCGATGGAGTTGGCGGCGAACTCGCGCATCTCATCCAGCGAGAAAGCGAACTGCTCTTGCACGAGGATGTACTCGCCCAAGAGGTCTGAGCCGAACATCGGTGGGTCGTCTGAGTTCAGGGTGAGGAAGAGGCCGCCCTCAAAGTACTCGCGGACAGGGTGCGCTTCGAGCGATTCGCAGCAGCCGGTGCGGAGGTTGGAGGTGACGTTGATCTCGATGGGGATCTGTCGCTCCGCCAGGATGCTCAGCAGGTCTGCATCATGCTGTGCGGCGAGGCCGTGGCCGATGCGCTCTGCACCGATGTTGATGGCAGACCAGATGGAGGCGGGGCCGTGGACGGGGCCGGTCGATTCACCGGCGTGAACGGTGAGCCTGAGGCCGGCTGCCTTGGCTTCCGCGTAGAGGTCGCGGAAGGGCTCGGCTGGGCCGCGTGCTTCATCTCCGCCGATGCCGATGCCGATGATGCTGGGATAGATAAGGCGCAGTTCGGCAGCCAGGCGGAAGACGGTTGCGGCTTCTTCCAGGCCGAAGTGTCGGACTGCATCGATGAGCCAATAAAGGGTCGTGCCAAACTCCGCTTCAGCGCGAAGGCGGGCACGTTCGACCGCGTCCATGATGGAGGGAATCGCAAGCTGTGGCTTGAAGCGCAGCAGGATGCCCCAGGAGATATAGACCTCCGCGTGGACGACGCCCTGGGCGGCCAGGGCCTTGATCATCTCGTAGGTGATGAACTCATAATCCTCCGGCGTCTGGAGCCGCTCTGAGACGGCCTTGAAGGCCATCAGGAAGGCCTGGAAGTCGCTGTAGACGTAGATGGCGCGTGCGGTCTCCAGCGTGAGAGGCTCGAGATCATGACGGCGGGAGAGCTCTACCAGGGTCTCCGGCGTGACCGTGCCTTCCAGATGTAGATGAAGCTCGGCCTTAGGGAGGCCGCGAAGCCAGGTAGGGATGTCGATGAGGTCCTGCGGGTTCTGCTTGGGACGGCGTGCCATCTCTCCAGTCTAACGGTTTGATGGAGCGGGTGGAGCTTTCATGGCATTCGCGCATCTATAGACGACGGAGATATTCAGGATCATGCAGACCGCACTCATCGTCGGCTCAACCGGCATCGTAGGACAGAATCTGGCGCAGCGACTGCTTAGGAACGGCTGGAATGTGCTCGGCCTCTCACGCGGCAAACAGGTGGTGGATGGGGTGCAGGGCCTATCGGCAGATTTGCGGGATGCTGCCGCTGTACGTGAGGTATTGCGCGGGCAGGATGTCTCGCACGTCTTTCTGAGTGCGTGGATCAGGCACGAGACCGAGGCGGAGAACGTCAAGGTCAACGGCGGCATTGTTGAGAACGTCTTCGACGGTCTGGAAGGGGCGAAGAACCTCAAGCATGCCGCGCTGGTCACCGGCACCAAGCAATATCTGGGGCCGTTCGAGTCCTACGGGCAGACTGCTGCGGAGACTCCGTTTCGCGAGGACACTCCGCGGCTGCCAGGGCTCAACTTCTACTACACCCAGGAAGATGTCCTCTATGCGGCGGCGGAGCGCATGGGCTTTGGGTGGAGCGTGCATCGTCCTCATACGATTGTGGGGTATGCGGTGGGCAATGCTATGAATATGGGGTCGACGCTGGCTGTCTATGCGACGCTGTGCCGCGAGTCCGGCGAGAGCTTCATCTTTCCGGGCTCGCATGAGCAGTGGAATGCGCTGACCGATGTAACGGATGCGCGGCTTCTCGCGGAGCACCTGGAGTGGGCATCGACCCGATCCGCTGGACGAGACGAGGCGTTCAATGTCGTCAACGGGGACGTCTTCCGGTGGCGCTGGCTGTGGCCTCAGCTTGCAGCTTACTTTGGCGTGAAGCCCGAGGGGCCGCCGGCGGAGATTGCGCCGCTCGAAGGCCGGATGGGCGAAGCGCCGGAGGACTGGAAGGCTATCGCGTCGAAGTACGATCTGGCCGAGAGCGACGTGACCCGCGTGGCCTCTTGGTGGCACACGGATGGCGATTTGGGGCGCAAGATCGAGTGCGTGAATGATATGAGTAAGAGCCGCCGGGTAGGCTTCGTCTCACATCAGGACACCCCGGCCTCGTTCTTTGATCTCTTTGACCGGCTGAAAGCGGATCAGATCATTCCTGGATAAGTCGTTGCAGATGACAGGGATATGACATTTCCAGACAAGGCACAGGCTGCCTGTTCGCGATAAACTCGGACGGTATGCGGATGCGAAGGTGTCTCCTGATGATCGCGCTGGGTGGGGCCGTGGCGATGCAGGCGAAGGAGATGCAGGCGCAGGAGTTGACGGGCACGGCACGGCAGCGGGTGCTGGAGACGGCGCGCTCGCGCTACTACAACCTGACGGGGCTGGGCGTGAAGTCGTTTACATGCGGCGTGAACTTCGATCTCGATACGCTTTCCAAGGGTTTTTTGCCGGCGGGGGATATCGCGGATCGGGCATTACTGCAGACGGCTGTTTTTACGCTGAAGGTCACGTCCGGGGGGCCGACGTTGAAGTTTCAGTTCCCCGATGGCGCGCAGTCGCAGTCTGAGGACGTGGTTGCAGGCGCGACGCTCTGGATCTCAGAGCTAGTTCAGGGTTTCTTCCAGACCTGGCCGCTGAAGGGCTTTGCCGGGCCGATTCCGCACCAGGAAAAGCAACTGCTCGGCGTGGCGCAGGATGGCGAAGGCTACCGCATCACGGTCAAAGGCCCTGCCGGGCCAATGGTGTTGCACCTGGATAGGAACTCCATGGTGACGGAGATTCAGAGTCAGAATGGCACGGCTAGCCAGATCGACGAGCATCCCATCTTCACCAGCGCGCCGGAGGGAATGGTGCTGACGGGCAACGATACTCAGGATACAGAGCCGAACGGCACGACGCGGGCACGGTATGCCATCGATATCGGCCGGGTGGACGGCTTTATGATCCCCCAGCGGGTGCGGCTGCTGGTGGGAGAGCATGTGGACGTGAAGTTTGCTCTGAGTGGTTGCAAGGTGGCGACGGCGAAACGGTAACCTGACTTCCAAGGATGCCGATTAGGCTTTGTAGAATTCGCTCCGCTTGCGGCTGTAAAAGAAGTAGACCACCAGCCCGATGGCCAGCCACACGAAGAACCGCACCCACGTAATTGCTGGCAGTCCTGCCATCAGGAGGAGGCAGAAGAGCGTGCTCAAGACCGGGATGAGGGGGCCGAAGGGTACCCGGAAGCCGCGCCGGCGGCCCGGGTCCTTGTAGCGCAGGACGATCACACCGATCGAGACCAGTACGAATGCGAAGAGCGTCCCGATGTTCGACATCTCGGCAAAGGTGCCGACATCGAAGAGCCCCGAAGGGATCGCGACCAGTATCCCCGCGACCCAGGTCGCAAAGGCCGGCGTCCGGAACTTCGGATGCAGGGTAGAGAAGATATCCGGCAGCAGGCGGTCGCGGCTCATGGCGAACCAGACGCGTGCCTGGCCAAGCTGGAAGACCAGGATCGACGAGACCATGCCGACGATGGCACCGATCAGGACGAAGAGGCGGACGAAGTGCAGGCGATGACCGCCGGGCAGCAAGGACACTCGCTTAAGGGCGTTCACGACGGGTGCGCCATCGCCCGCGACCGTCTGCCACGGCACCATGCCGGTCAGCACTGCGGCTACGCCGATGTAGAGGATCGTGCAGACGATCAGCGTCGCAATGATGCCGATGGGCACGTCGCGCCGTGGGTTTTTGCACTCTTCGGAGGCGGTCGAGACGGAATCGAAGCCGATGTAGGTGAAGAAGATGATCGATCCGCCGGCCAGCACGCCCGTGAAGCCGTTGGGCGAGAAGGGGTGATAGTTGCTGGGATGGATGAAGCTGGCGCCGAACGAGACGAACAGCAGGATGGCCGCGATCTTCACCAGCACCATGATGTTGTTGGTCTGGGCTGATTCGCGAATGCCGCGCACCAGGACCACCGTCAGCAGGAGCACGACGAAGAATGCGGGGAAGTCGAAGCCGAAGTGCCAGCCGGTGGTGAAGATGTCCTTGCCGGCTAGATCCTGCAGGCCCAGCGGTAGATACGCCGGGGAGAGCCATTTGGGATCGAGATGGATGCCTAACCAGTCCAGCAGATCCACAAGGTGGGCCGCAAAGCCGACCGAGACGCTCATGTTGGAGAAGGCGTACTCCAGGATCAGGTCCCAGCCGATGATCCAGGCGATCAACTCACCCATAGTGGCGTAGGTGTAGGTATAGGCTGAGCCTGCGATGGGGATCATGCTCGCAAGTTCCGCGTAGCAAAGCCCCGTCAATCCGCAGACGACGGCCACCAGCACCAGCGAAAGTGCCAGCGCAGGCCCCGCGCCAGGCCGACCGGCAACAGCGCCTGAGGTATGGTGCAGCCAGCCTACGACCAGGTCCAGAATGGGCGAGCCCTTCCAGTCCTTGAGCGCGGCGGGATTGCCACCAATGGCGGTGCCAATGACGGTGAAGATTCCTGAGCCGATGACCGCACCGATTCCCAGGGCGGTCAGAGAGACGGGCCCCAAAGTCTTCTTAAGGGCATTCTCCGGCCGTTCCGATTCGGAGATCAGTTTGTCGATCGATTTTGTGGCGAAGATTTGTCGGCCCAGCTGGCTTGCTCCTGTACGGAATACGTGCGGAAAGCAGCTACGGTGCGGCAAAACCGGGCAGAGAGAACTCTGCCCGGATGCGTCTCAAAACCTAAATAATTTAGCTAAAACGAACTAGCGCTTGCTCTGACCGCGTGCAGCCTTCTTGATCTTGGCCTTGTTCTCACCACGAGCGCCGGTGCGCTTGGCCTTGGGAGCAGCCTTCTTGCGTGCGGCCCGCTTGATCTTCTTGCGCTCTTCGGTATCGGTAATTGCCTTTGTGTTTGCCATAACTTGCCTTGATCTCTCTTCCAGATAAATGGGGTGCCGGTCGCGTTGCGGCCGTTGTAACTACAGCCGTTCCAGCTGGGCGAACTTCTCCACCAGCTTCTTCACGCCGTGCTGTTGAAATTGTACTGTAATCTTCGCGTCATCTCCGTCTCCTTCACGCTGAAAGACGATGCCTTCCCCGTATTTCGGATGACGAACCCGTGATCCCTTGCCCAAACCGGTCTTTCCGGTCGCTGCGGGGATGTCCAGCTTGGGTCGTGCAAACTTCGCGCCGGGGGCTCCGCCGCGAGAGGCAAAGAACGCCGCCACATTGTCCAGGGACTTCGCAGGCGACTGCTGCCCGGCCATCTGCCGCCCCGGAGCCGCTGCCGCCTTGCGCTCGCCAGACTGATCCTCATCTTCGTAGGAGTAGTGGCGATCACCCTCCTCGTACCCGGGTTTCTGACCGAAGCGCCCGCGCTGTGGATAGGGTGTCGAATAAGAAGACGAGAACTGGGGTTGGGCTGCGGGACTGCCGAGATCCTCAACCAAACGCCCGGGAACCTCTTCCAGGAAGCGGGACGCAACCGAGGCCTCCGGCATGTCCGATCCATACCGCCGCCGGTACCGCGCGCGCGTCATCACCAGAGTGTCCATGGCGCGCGTCATGCCTACGTAGCAGAGACGGCGTTCTTCCTCGAGGCCGGTGGGGTCGGTGAAGGTGCGCGAGTGTGGGAATAAACCTTCCTCCATGCCTGCGAGGAAGACCAGCGGAAACTCCAGTCCCTTGGCCGCGTGCAGCGTCATCAGCGTGACTTTGGCCTCAGCCGAATAGCTGTCCGCATCCGACACCAGCGCGGCGTGATCCAGGAACTCGTGTAGGGTCTCCCCGCGCTCTTGAGCGTCCTGGGCTGCGTTGGCGAGCTCCTTCAGGTTCTCAATGCGGGAGAAGGACTCCGGCGTCGCCTCATCTTCAAGCGCGCGGATGTAGCCGGAGCGCTCGTTGAGGAACTTGATCAGCTCTGGCAGCGTCGCCGCATCGCCTGCCTTGCGGAAGGCCGGCCGCTCCGGCTCCTGCGCGGCAAGCTCTTTTTCTTCGTTGGCGACGGCACGCCGTGCTGCCGCGGAGGCACTTGCTGCGGACTCCTTCAGGACAACGGGCGCAAACGGGTTGAAGCTGACGGAACCGATATTGTGCGCGGCGTCTGAATCGACGGAGTTCTCAGCGGCCAGTGTAGAGATTTCCTCGCTTGGACCGAAGTCGAAGCCGAAGTTGAAGCTGGTGTCGAAGCTCGTATCCGCCGCAGCATCCGCACCCGTTTCCACCGGCTCTGCCTCAACGGAGAAGCCGAAGCTTACATCCTCTTCGTCGTCGGCGGTCTCCGCCTCGACATCCTCCGCCAGCTTCTCCGCAAAGCCCGGCCCCAACATCGCCCGGGCATCTTCGATCAGGCGCTTGAACCCACTCAGCGCCTGCAGCGCACGAGCCGGCAGCAGCTTCTCTTCGATCGCCCTTGCGATCGCATCCCATGTGCTCATCCCTGTGGTCAGGGCCATGCGCTCTAGCGTCTCCATGGTCGTCTTGCCGATGCCGCGCGGCGGTGAGTTCACGCTGCGGCCCAGCGCCACGGAATCATGCGGATTCTGCACCAGCTTCATGTAGCTGAGGATGTCCTTCACCTCAGCACGATCGTAGAAGCTGAAGCCGCCGACCATGTGATACGCAATCTGGTAACGCCGCAGCGCCTCTTCCACCAGGCGGCTCTGCGAGTTCGTCCTATATAAGACAGCGCAACGGGCAGGCTCTTCGGTTTCAGTCTGTCCTGCCTCGCGCAGATACTTCTTTATGCGGTCCGCGATGAAGAGCGCCTCATTCTCGCCGTCCGGAGCCTCATACAGCCCAATCAGCGAGCCACCCTCTCTCGCCGTCCACAGGTTCTTGCCCTTGCGCTGCGTGTTCTGCGCGACCACCGCGCTTGCGCCCTCAAGGATCATCTGAGTTGAGCGGTAGTTTTGCTCCAGCCGGATCGTCTGCACGGCCGGGAAGTCCTTCTCAAAGTCCAGGATGTTCTTGATGTCCGCGCCGCGCCAGCTATAGATGCTCTGGTCCTCATCGCCCACGACGCAGATATTCTTGTGATCGCCGGCCAGCAGCTTCATGAGCTCATACTGCGGCTTGTTGGTGTCCTGATACTCGTCGATCATCACGTACTGGTAGCGACGGTTGTAGCGCGCACGCGTTTCGCCGGAGCTCTTCAGCAGCCGCACGGTTTCGAGCAGCAGATCGTCGAAGTCCAGTGCGTTCGCCTTGTTGAGTTCTTTCTTATAGATCTCGAAGATATGCGCGATCTTCTCTTCCAGCGGATTGGTGGACGCCAGGAAGTACTCCTGCGGATCGATCATGTGGTTTTTTGCCCAGGAGATTCGTCCCAGCGCCACGCGCGGCTTGAGACTCTTGTCGTCGATGCCCAGACGCTTCAGCGCGGACTTCACCACCGCCTGCTGATCGGTTTCGTCGTAGATGGCGAAGGTGCGCGTCAGTCCCTTGCCGCCGACCTGCAGCGCCTCGATATCACGCCGCAGCACGCGCACGCAGAAGCTGTGGAAGGTGCTCAGTGTGGGCTTTGCCAGTGAGCTGTGCCCGATGATCTTATCGACACGCTCGGCCATCTCCTTGGCGGCCTTGTTGGTGAAGGTCACCGCGAGGATCGCGTCAGGCGAAACGCCGCGCTCTTCAATCAGGTAAGCGATGCGGTGCGTGATGACGCGAGTCTTTCCAGACCCTGCGCCGGCCAGCAGAAGCACCGGGCCATCGACGGTCTGGATGCCCTGTTGCTGTTGCGGATTCATCTTTTCTAAGAGGCGGGACATGAGGCGACAACTCCAGCTTTCATTTTAAGCCAACGTCATCTGTGCTAGGCTCCGCAGGCTCTTCCACTGCCCACGCTGACCACTTCCGGACACCACTACTGATCACTCCCGGACAGTGTGAACGCCCAATGAATACGCGGGTTTTAGCGATTTAAATAAAAATGAGAAATCGTGAAAAAAGATGAACTTTTACGGAACGAACCGAGTCTACTTCCCGTAACAGTTGTCACGACGAGCCTGACTGAACCATGGCAGCCTATCCCGTCGAACTCTGTAATCCGAAGGGAAACTCCAATGATCTATTCGTCACTCGCCGTACTCGCCCTCGCCGCCTCCAGCACCCTCGCCTCCGCCGCCATGCCGCTTGGCAATCTCGTCCACCTGCATCCGCACTCGCAGACGGATACCCGCGTTGTGGTGACCCTGGTCAATAAGTCTCAGAGCTTCCGCGACGTGAAGATCGGCGGCCGCAACTATACCGTCACCTCGCACGGCACGCTTGCAGTGAAGGCTCCCGCCGGCACCGTCATCTATGTCAACAGCTACATGCCCAACCACCACGTTGGCGATACTTTGCTGGATCTGTCGCCGGAGCAGAACAACACCAAGGTCGTCCTCGACTAACCACCGTCACTAACTCCTGGACCCTTGCAGAGAAGCGATCGTTCCAGCACATGCCGAAGCGGTGGGACTCCAACACCCACATTCCTCCCACCGCTCCTGACGGCAACCGTGTCTCCTGGCCGCGCCCTCGCTAACGTTTCACAGGCTTCTTGTTCACCGCAGACGTGCTGCCCTGCGGCAGAATCGTAATCGACGGCTCCGCACATTCACTCAGTCCTTTGCATACGGTTGGCGTCACGCCATCCTTGGCCAGGCAAGCCTCCACGGCAGTCAGCTCCTTGTTGCTGCAGCTCACCAGAATGCTCCCTGCCGGAAACGTCGGGTTCGCCTGTTGAAGCTGCTGTTGAATCGCGGCGGGCGTCATGGTCACAGCCTTGGTATTTTTGAAGGCCGCAGGAACCTTGAACGCGTGGAAGTCCGTGCGTTCGAGTTGGAAGAATGCATCCGGCCCAAGTCCCGTGCATGTCCCATGCTTCGGCCACTCATGTTCCAGTAGCGTAAGGTCCGGCGAGATGTCCAGATACTGGCTATAGTTCTTCGGCCCCGGCGCATTTGAGCAGCTCACCGGGTAACTGCCGTTGTTATTCTGCGGCCAAAGGCCATGCACGATGAACCCCGGTTTTGCCTTGCACTCGGGGCTCGTCGCCTCGATCGCGCAGAACTCCGGCGACCACGAAAGATTCAATAGATAGAAATCAAATACCCCTACCTTGCCCTTCTTCTGCGCGTTTGCAGGCGCAGCGATGACAAGCAGGGAAGCAAAGAGGCACGCGAGCGAGGTCAGGGTCTTCATACCCAGAATCCTACCCGCACGCAGTGAAATGCGAAACCGGCACCGGCCACCTCCTATACTGGAGAGGCCTATGTCAGATTCCAGATTCGCTCCCGTTGAAGACCAACTTGCCCTTCTCACCAAGGGCGCAGCCGAGATCATCCCGCTCGATGACCTGCGCACGCGCCTTGAAGCCAGCCTCAAATCCGGCAAGCCCCTTCGTGTGAAGGCCGGCTTCGATCCTACCGCGCCCGACCTCCATCTGGGCCATACCGTCCTTATGCGTAAGCTGCGCCACTTTCAGCAGCTTGGCCACACCGTCATCTTCCTCATCGGTGATTCCACCGCGCTCATCGGCGACCCCACCGGCAAGTCCCAGACCCGCAAGCAGCTTACCCAGGCCGAGATCGACGCCAATGCAGAGACCTACAAGCAGCAAGTCTTTCGCATTCTCGATGAATCTAAGACCGAAGTCCGCTACAACTCGGAGTGGCTCGCCAAACTCGGTTTCGCGGACATGATCCGTCTCGCCGCCAAGGCCACTGTTAGCCAGATGCTGGAGCGTGAGGACTTCCATCAGCGCTTCAACAACGAGGAGCCCATCAGCCTGCATGAGCTTCTGTACCCGCTTGCGCAGGGCTATGACTCGGTTGCACTGGAATGCGATGTCGAACTCGGCGGGACCGACCAGAAGTTCAACCTGCTAATGGGCCGCCGCCTCCAGCGCGACGCAGGGCAGCTTCCGCAGATCGTCTTGATGACGCCGATTCTGGAAGGCTTGGACGGTGTGCAGAAGATGTCCAAGTCGCTCGGCAACGCCGTCGGCGTAGAGGACTCGCCGTTCGATATGTTTACCAAGCTGATGACGATTCCGGATGCGCTCATCGGCCGCTACTTCACCTTCCTGACGGACCTACTGCCTGCCCAGATCGCGGTGATTGAGGAGCAGATCGTCGCCGGCCAGCTTCATCCCATGCAGGCCAAACGAGATCTTGCTCGCACCATTGTCGAAGGCTTTCACACGCTGGAGGTCGCCGCTCACGCGGAGGAGAACTGGTCGAAACAGTTCCAGCAGGGCGGCGTCTCGGACGATATCGAAGAAGTAGGCATCACGCAGGCTGAGATTGCTGGCCCGGAAGCCCATAATGCACAGGATGGCGTCACGGGCTTCACCATCAAGCTGCCTCCCCTGCTCGTCCACTGCGGTCTCTGCCCGTCAAACTCTGAAGCTACCCGCAAGCTCCGCGAAGGCGCCGTGAAGATCGACGGTGAGGTGCAGAAGGATGCCGTGATGCAACTGGCGAGCCTTCCCGTTACCTTGACGATCCGACTTGGCAAGAAAGCCAAACGAGCCGTCATTACGTAAGACAGACCTGAGAGCAGGGCCGGCGCATCCAACGGGAATGAGCGAGTTCGATGTGTTGGTGATTGGGGCCGGAATGGCCGGGTTGTCGGCTGGCCGGGCCCTGGCTGAGGCGGGGCTGCGCGTAGTTTTGCTGGAGGGGCGGGACCGCGTCGGTGGGCGCATCCTGACCGTGCGGGCGGGGGATGAGGTCGTCGAGATGGGTGCGGAGTTCGTGCATGGACGGCCGCAGGAGCTTTGGGATTTGATCGGGGAGGCAGGTCTCCAGACCTATGAGCGGACCGGAGAGTTTCTGCGTGCGGGGGATGGCGGGTTTGAGAGTGAGGGTGATGAGGACGAGGAGCCGCTCGAAGACTTGAAGACATATGAGGGGCCTGACCTTTCGTTTGCGCAGTATGTCGAAGGCTTGGGCCTTTCGGCGACTAAGAAGGTGGAGGCGATTGGGTACGTGGAAGGGTTCAATGCCGCCGATGCGCGGGAGGCCTCGATTATTGGGTTGGGGCGGCAGCAGGTTGCGGAGGATGCGATCGAGGGGGACCGGCTCTGGCGGATCAAGGATGGATATGACCGGGTGCCGGAGTTCCTGCTGGAACGGTTTGAGGTGGCGGGTGGGCGGGTGATGCTGGGGGCTTGCGTGAAGGAAATTGCCTGGGAGCGCGGGCGAGTGGTGGTCAAGACATCTGCAGGTGAGTTCAGGGCGGCGAAGGCCGTGGTGACGCTGCCGCTGGGAGTTTTGCAGGCGGGGGTAGTGACGTTTTCTCCGGAGCCGGCGGGGGTGATGGCGGCGGCGAGGCGGATGAGGATGGGGCAGGTTTGCCGGTTTACGTTGGTGTTCAAGAAGATGCTCTGGCCGGAGGGGATGAGTTTTTTGATGGCGCGGGAGGCTATGCCGCCGGTGTGGTGGTCGGCGTGGCCTTCTGCGGGGCTGACGATGACGGGTTGGGTTGGTGGGCCACGGGCTGACGAGTTGATGGGGGATATGGATCTACAGGCGCGTGGGATGGCTGGGTTGGCGGCGGCTTTGGGGGTGTCAGAGGATGTCGTGAGTAAGGAGTTGATTGGGGTTCATGTGCATGACTGGGCTTCAGATGAGTTTGCGCGGGGGGCTTACTCATGGGTGCCGGTGGGTGGTGTGGACGCTTCGGCAGAGATGGGCGTGCCGATGGAGGAGACGCTGTTCTTTGCAGGGGAGCATACGGATACGACCGGGCATTGGGGGACGGTGCATGCTGCGCTGCGGAGTGGATTGAGGGTGGCGGGGCAGGTGCTGGAGTCGATTGGGGAATGATTGGGAGCGGTGAAAACCCACCTCCGAAATCCGGACATGGGGCACCCAGGTCTGGGGTTGGGATAAATGTGTGAACTCGGATTGGCTGGGGTGCATCTGAGGTTAGTATGGTTGCCACGAAATCTCTTCTGAACACGCCCCTGGATATCACGCCTGATACGACGATCATGGTAAATGGGGAGGCTGTTGCCGCTCATGCGGGAGAGCATCTCATTGAGGCGCTGAATCGCCATGCAACGGCTTTGAACGTCAAGGGCACGCCGCAGGTCTGCTACGTGCCGCAGATGGGGCCGATCCAGAGTTGCGATACCTGCATGGTGAAGGTGGATGGGAAGCTGGTGCGGGCCTGTGGGACTCCTGTGACCAGCCAGATGAAGGTGGAGACCGAAGGGTATGAGGTGGATGTGGCGCAGCGGGAGGCGTTTGACCGCATTCTGCAGAATCACATGCTGTACTGCACGGTCTGCGATAACAACAACCAGAACTGCACGGTACATAACGCGACGGCGGACCTGGATGTGAAGCATCAGGCTCGTCCTTATATGGAGAAGCCGTATGAGAAGGATATGTCCAACCCCTTCTACCGGTATGACCCGAACCAGTGCATTCTGTGCGGGCGTTGCGTCGAGGCCTGTCAGAGCGTGCAGGTAAACGAGACGCTTACGATCAACTGGGAGAGTGAGCACCCGCGGGTGTTGTGGGATGGCGGGGAGAAGATTGAGGGATCGTCGTGTGTGTCGTGTGGGCACTGCGTGACGGTTTGCCCATGCAATGCGCTGATGGAGAAGACGATGATCGGCCATGCGGGGTACCTGACGAACATTCCGCCGAAGGTCCTGGACGACATGATCGAGGTAGTGAAGGGGATCGAGCCGCCGATTGGGTACGGGCCGATTCTGGCGCTGAGCGAGATGGAATCGGAGATGCGGCATCAGCGGGTGAAGCGTACGAAGACCGTGTGCACGTACTGCGGGGTGGGGTGCAGCTTCGAGGTGTGGACGCGGGATCGGCATATCTTGAAGATCGAGCCGACGCATGGGCCGGCGAACGGCATTTCGACGTGCGTGAAGGGCAAGTTTGCGTGGGATTTTATCAACTCGCCCGACAGGTTGACGCAGCCGCTGATGCGGCAGGGCGATACGTTTGTGCCGATCACGTGGGATGCGGCTCTGGACCTGATCGCAGAGAAGTGGGGGAAGATCAAGGAGGAGCATGGGCCGGATGCGCTGGCGTTTATCGCTTCCTCCAAGTGCACGAACGAAGAGAGCTACCTGATGCAGAAGCTGGCGCGGCAGGTGGTGGGGACGAACAATATCGATAATTGCAGCCGGTACTGCCAGACGCCGGCTTCGATGGGATTGCAGCGGACGGTGGGGTATGGGGCGGACTCGGGATCGATCTCGGATATCGAGATGGCTTCGCTGGTGATCATCGTGGGGGCGAACTCGGCGGAGTCGCATCCGGTGCTGGCTACGCGGATCAAGCGGTCTCAGAAGCATCGGGGGCAGAGGCTGATCGTAGCCGATATCCGGAAGCATGAGATGGCGGAGCGGGCGGACATGTTCATTCAGCCGAACCCTTCTACGGACGAGGTCTGGCTGAGCGGCGTGGCGAAGTACATCCTGGATCACAACCTGGCGAAGATGGCCTTCGTTCATAAATGGGTGAACAAGTTTGAGGAGTATGCAAAGTCGCTGGAGCCGTTCACGCTGGAGTATGTGGAGCAGGTGACGGGTCTCTCGCAGGACACGATGATCACGCTGGCGAATGAGATTGCGGCGGCCCCTACAGTTTGCATTCTGTGGGCGATGGGGGTGACCCAGCATTGTGGCGGCGCGGATACCTCGACCTGCATCAGCAATCTGCTGTTGCTGACGGGGAACTATATGCGGCCGGGGACTGGGGCTTATCCTCTGCGCGGGCATAACAATGTGCAGGGTGCGAGCGACTTTGGGTCGATGCCGAACATCTTCTCCGGCTACCAGAAGGTGGATGACGCGGAGATTCGCGGGAAGTTTGAGGCGGACTGGGGATGCACGCTGCCGGTGAACAAGGGACTGGATAACCGGGAGATGATCGAGGCGATCCACGCCGGCAAGCTGAAGGCGATGTACATCAAGGGCGAGGATACGATCACATCCGACTCAAACGCGAACGATGTGGGCGAAGCGCTGCGGAAGCTCGACTTCCTGATCGTGCAGGACATCAACTTCTCTGTGACGTGCGAGTATGCGGATCTGATCTTGCCGGCTTCGCCATCGCTGGAGAAGGATGGGACGTTTGTGAATACGGAGCGGCGGATTCAACGGCTATATAAAGCGCTGGAGCCACTGGGAGAGTCGAAGCCGGACTGGGTGATTCTGCAGATGATTGCGAATCGTCTGGGGGCTGGGTGGGACTATAAGCATCCTTCGGATGTGATGGTGGAGGTGGCTCGGCTGACGCCGAGCATGGCGGGCGTGACGTATGAGCGGCTGGAAGGGTTCAAATCGCTGCAATGGCCGGTGGCGAAGGATGGGACCGACACGCCGCTTTGCTATACGGAGAAGTTCGCGCTGCCGGATGGGAAGGCGACGTTCTGGCCGCTGGTGTATGTTCCGCCATCGGAGGAGGTCAGTGCCAAGTACGATCTGCACCTGAATAATGGGCGCCTGCTGGAGCACTTTGAGCAGGGATCGATGACTTATCGGTCGCCGGGGATCAAGGAGATCACGCCGGAGAACTTTGTGGAGGTATCGCCTGAGTTAGCGGCGGAGCGTGGGATTGCGACGGGCCGGTATGTGCAGTTGACGAGTCCGTATGGTCGGGTGAGGGTGCAGGTGCTGGTGTCGGACCGGGTGAAGGGCAAACAGCTTTATATGCCGCTGAACTCGGTAGCGGAGCCGGTGAATAAGCTGACGGGCTCGCACACGGACCGGGCGACTCATACCCCGGCGTTCAAGGAGACCTCGGTTGAGATGACGGTGCTTCCGGAGATGGGGGAGAATCCGCTGCCGAGGAAGAACTTCCGGTATGGGACTCGGCATCCGCAGATGGGATTAGAGATTGAGCGGAAGTGGGCGCTGCCGGGGTATCACCTGCCGGGAACGAAGGAGAGCGATAAGCTCGTGCAGATCAAGTCGATTACGGTTTAGAGAGCGGAGATTATGGCGAATCCACTGAAGTTCAAGGTTGTGGTCGATCCGAAGTTGGAGTTGCAGCGGCAGCTTGAGGCTGCGCCGGTGGAGAATGCGGAGGCGCTGCTGGTCGCGTACGACATTCTGAAGACGGCGCATGCGAATGGAACGCTGGACCTGGTGAATGGACTGGTGGGTGGGCGCGACATCATTGCGGCGAAGGTGGCGGAGTATGCGAAGCTGCCGGGTGGGATCGCGGCGATACGGAATCTGCTGGAATTGAGCAAGATTCTGATGGCGATCGATCCGGAGACGCTGGATCAGTTGACGAGGTGCGTGACGGCAGCGGTGGGGCAGCACCAGGCGGAGACTAAGCCGCCTTCGCTGTGGGCGCTGGCGCGGCGGGCTACGAGCGAGGATAGCCGACGGGGGCTGTCGTTCATGACGCTGGTGCTGGCGGCGGTGGGCAAGTCGCTGAAGGGTACGCCGGAGAAGTAAGATGGTGGGGTGAAACTACCTGAGAAGACGTTTGAGATTGGGCCGATTGCGGTTGGCCGTGGGAAGCTCTTTTTGATTGCAGGGCCTTGTGTGCTCGAGGGCGAGAGCCATGCCCGTGGACTGGCCGAAGCGGTGCAGAAGATTGCGGCCGAGGTGGGGATTCCCTACTGCTTCAAGGCGAGCTACGACAAGGCAAACCGGACGAGTATCAAGAGCTTTAGGGGGCCTGGGTTGGTGGAGGGGACCCGTATATTGAGGGCGATCGCCAAGGATACAGGGCTGCCGGTGCTGACGGATGTGCATACTCCGGAGGACTGTGCGCGGCTTTCGGACGCTGTCGGGGATGTTGAGTTGATGATGCAGATTCCGGCGTTTCTGTGCCGCCAGACGGATCTGCTGATCGCGGCGGCGGAGACCGGGCGGGCGATCAATGTTAAGAAGGGCCAGTTTGTGGCGCCGGGGGATATGCGGCACGCGGTGCAGAAGGTCCGGGACTCGGGTAACGAGCGGGTGAGCCTGTGCGAGCGGGGGGCCAGCTTTGGGTATAACAACCTGGTCGTCGATATGCGGGCGCTGCCGATCATGCGGGAGTTTGCACCGGTCATCTTCGATGGGACTCATGCGGTGCAGACGCCTTCAGCCGGGAATGGGGTGTCCGGGGGGCAGCCGGAGTTCATTCCGGTGCTGGCTCGGGCGGCTGTGGCGGCGGGGGTGGATGGGGTGTTTCTGGAGGTGCATGACAATCCTGCGGAGGCCAAGTCGGATGGTGCGAATGCGCTTCGGCTGGATCGGTTGAAGGGCGTCCTGGAGGAGTTGGTGGCGGTGCATGAGGTGGTGGGGCGGTATTAAGACCCCCTCCCCACCTTAAGTGTCAAAGTCTTCATAAAGAATGACTTAGGTCTGGACCTCTTTTGCAAAGGCTTCATTTCAGGGATCTTGAGCTCATCATGACGCACACTCGTAAATGAGTGTGCGGAGCAAAAAAACGGCCCCTCGGGTGAGGGGCCAATCTGCCTTGGTTCTCTCTGGTTAGGAGAGGGCGTTGCGGTTGAAGCTCGGCTAGCCTGATGATGGCGCTTTTGGGCTCAACTCGCGATCTTGTGGTTCTGAACTTTGGTGTTGCTGGCGGGACGTGAGTTTTATGCTCACTTCCCGCCCTTTTTGACGTGAAGCCTACGATAAACGGTTACAGCTTAGTTGGTGCCGGGTGTGGGAGCCGACGTGGAGCTCGAGCTTCCCATGGTGGCGAGGCTGTTGTGGAGCAGGGTCACGCGGACGCCGTTGGTGACGGGCTTGGTGCCGTCATTCGAGGCGGTCTGCGCGGCGATCTGATCCTTGGTGGCGCGGCCGAGGCCGGTACGGTAGATGCGGTAGATCGGCACCTGGTGCTCGGTGACGAGGTAACGGACGACCGAGTCAGCCATTGCCTGCGACTGGGGTACGCCTGCGCGGCTGTAGCCCTGAACCTCTACGATGAAGCCCTTCTCAGACGCCAGCTTGGCGGCGAGATCGTCGAGGCTTGCCTTAGCCTTGGGACCGAGGGTGGTGCGGCCTGCGGTAAAGGGTACAGCCTCGGACGTGACGGCCTGGTACTGGTCGAGATTTGAGACCGTGCCGCTGAGTGCGGTGGTGTGCGAATCAGCGGAGACGGCTAGGGAGTTTGCCTGATCGGCGCGGCTGGAAGCATCGGCGGCGTGCGCGTCAGCAGCCTGGGCGGAGGTCATCGCCTTGCTGATGCCGGCGGTGGCGCGGGAGTCTACGTCGCGGATGTCGTTTGCGTTCTTCGCCTGGAGCTCGTCGAGCTCGTTGACGCGATCCTTGAGGGGATCAACCTGGCGATGTACCCACTTTTTCCGGGCCATGGGGTTCATGTGACCCCAGAAGCCTTCGTGCGACTGTGTCTCGAGAGGCTTGCCCGTCGCGTAGGTCGAGGTATCGGCCTGGCCGCTGGTGGCGGAAGTGGAAGACTGGGCCGGTGTTGTCTGGCTCGTGGCGGACTGACCTAACGCTGAACCACCGACCGCACCAAAGGAGGTGACAGCGAACAGAACTGCGGTACCAAGAACTTTATAAGACTTGACCATGGATGTTTTCTTTCCTCCGCAGCACCCTTACATCTGGGGTGCATTGAATCAGGACTTTGCCCCGTCCTGTGCAAAGGGTTATTGCAAACGGCGTGCCAAAGTCTGGAAAGTCGAAATCTTCAATGTTTACTGGGGTTTTCTCGTTTCAGGGCGGCGGAAAGAGCTTCCTGAGGGTGGAATTTTTTGCCCTGTGGGAGGAAGGAGTGGGTGAAGGGAACCTTTCTGGTTATGTACTGACCTAGAATTGCCTTCATGTCGACGCTGGGAATGAGCATGGATGGGCAGGGTCTCAAGCAGATCGTTGAGCTGGGTGCGGCATTTCTTCTCTCCGCGGTGGTGGGGCTGGAGCGGGAGTTGCGGCACAAAAGCGCGGGGCTGCGGACCTATACCGTGGTCGGCACGAGTGCGGCCCTGTTTGTGCTGATTTCAAAGTACGGGTTTACGGACGTGCTGCAGGCGGGCCGGATTGTGCTGGACCCTTCCCGGGTCGCGGCCCAGATCGTGACGGGCATCGGGTTCATCGGGGCCGGAATCATCTTTGTGCAGGGCGACCGGGTGAAGGGCCTGACGACGGCTGCGACTGTGTGGCTGGTGACGGGGATAGGGATGGCTTGCGGGGCGGGGCTGCTGGTGCTGGCGGTGGTGTCTACGGTGGCCTATTTCGTGGTCGCACTGGTCTTCCCGGCATTGCTGCGGCGGTTCAACGACGGGAAGGTTCCGAGCGAAGAGGCGACCCACACGGTGCATGACTAGGGATTAGGCGGGAACAATCCCTCTATTTCGCCGCGATGACGTGAATCTCCGGAAGCTGCTGGTTCCAGTTGCTGTTGATGTTTTCGAAGATGAGGCGGAACTCTCGGTCGTCGCCGGGTTTGAGGGGCGCGTCGCTGAGGGGCTGGGTGTCCACGTAAGGCTCATGGGTGCGGATGACGGCGAGGGGCAGAGTTTCAAGCTGCGGCGGAAGCTGCGCGTCGTTGGCGAAGAGGACCTGGACGGTGGCCGACGAGATGGTGCGGTTGCCGGTGTTGCGGATGTGGCCGTCGATGAAGGTGGACTTGCCGCCGGAGAGGCTGGTGGACTCGCTCATGACGATGCCGGTGATGGGCAGGCTGGCGGCGTAGGGGTCCAGGGGATGGATGGCGTTGGGATTGAGGGCGGGCTTGCGGTGCGTGGCGAGGAGGATTCCGGCGAGGATGAGGACGACGACCAAGCCAGCGATGGCGATGGGAAGGATGGGCGAGGACGTGCGCTCGGGCGTGGGCGGGGTGAAGAGGGCGGGGGTGGGCGTCTGATCGCTCATGAAGCGGATTTTATAACCTGGGCTTCCCGGAGAGCATTTGTGGAATCCCATGTCTCAGAAATGAGATCTCTTTGGCGAACTCAAGGGCAGGCGCGGGGCACTTACGCCCGCATCTGAATTTTCATGGGACACATGTTTGTTTTCCAGGACTTTGACGGATTGGCGGTTTCGTTAGTAGCTTGGGAGTCACGGCTGCTCATTTTTGAGACAGTGGGTTTGAAGCTCCCGGCTTCGACGATAAGCATTGGGAGGAGATCGATTATGGGTCAGAACACACGCTTCAAGGCGGCAGGAAGTTCTTCGCCAGGGTCGCACGGACTTTTTCTAGTGGCTGCAAATGGCCTGCCCGTGCAGCGCGCTTTGATGGGGGTCCCGGTCCGTGCCATAGGGGTTCATGCCAGACTCAGGGTAATGCCGCAACTGATGCCAATTCTTCGTAAGAGACGGAGTCTCACGGAGCGGATCAAACGCGCGATGTGGGCTTTCTGGCGCTAGAGCTCAGCCGAAGCGGGCGAGGTTGACGGTCTGGCGGAAGTCTACGCCGTGCATCTCCACCACCACACACATCTCCTGCAGGCGGCTGCGCATGCGTTCGCCGATGCGGTCTCCGAGGGATTCTTCGCGGGCGGCGCGGCCTAGTTCCTTGACGGTGCCGTCCAGCGGGGCGGCGTTGGCGTAGTTGGTGGTGATGATGGTGGTGCGGCGGTCGTTGTAGCGCGTGTTGAGGATGTGGGCGACGGTGTCCCAGACCCACTCGCTGGGTTTTGAGGCTCCTAGTTCGTCGAGGATGAGGACTTCGGCGTCGAAGACGGGCTTGAGGATCTCGAGTTCGGTGGACTGGACCTGCGGGTTATAGGAGTTTTTGACCTTCTGGAGGAGCTCGCGGTAGTCCACGAAGAGGCCGGTTGCGCCGCGCTCGGCGACCAACGCCTGGAGGATGCCGACGGCGAGGTGGGTTTTGCCGACGCCGATGGAGCCGGTGAGCAGGAGACCGGTGCCGCCGGTTTCGATGGGGTAGGACTCGACGAACTTGCGGGCGGAGAAGTGTGCGGTCTTGAGGGAGCGGGTGGCGTCCTTGAAGTCGGTTTCAAAGGAATCGAGCGAGCAGTGCTCGTAACGGCGGGGGATGTGGGAGCGGGCGATCATGCGGCGGACGCGGCGCTCGACGCGGCAGGAGCAGTCGCGGACGAAGCGCTCTCCGTCTTCGCGGGTGAAGGTGCGGAGGCCGGAGTCGTTGCAGTGGGGGCAGACTTCTTGTTCCATGGCACTGCCTAGTATGGCAGGTTGGGCGGGGGATGAATCGAAAGTCGTAGAGTTGAATCTGATCGATAGTTGTGCGAAACAAGGTTATACTGAGGAAAGCGCGTGTTGGAGTTTTTCCATCCCGTGCGCTGGCGAGCCGATAGCGCGACAGGCCCTTCGACGTGAACGTGAGTTGACCGTTTGCAAGCGAACCGCAAGTCGGCCCCAGGAATGAAGGAACAGGATCATGCCTAAGGAAGCGATTCACCCGTCTTACAACAATATCAACGTCAAGTGCGCCTGCGGCAACACCTTTGAGACGCGTTCGACCAACAAGGGCGACATCGTCGTCGAAATCTGTGCAGCCTGCCACCCGTTCTTCACGGGTAAGCAGAAGATGATCGATACGGCTGGCCGCGTCGACCGCTTCCGCCGCAAGTTTGCGCAGTCGGATGCAGCGAAGGCTGCGGCGGCTACGGACACGAAGTAAGCTGGATTTACGGCAAGGAAAGGCCTCCGCGCTGCGGGGGCCTTTTCGGTTTAGCGGGATCGATTGAGGGGAAGCGTGCAGAAGCATTGGGACAATCCGGCCACGAACGAGATGCCTGAGGGGACGCGTGTGCCGGCGGTGCTGACGATCGGCAACGTGCGGATTGCGCCGGCGACGGTGCTGGCGCCGATGGCAGGCGTGACGGATACGGTGTTTCGGCGGTTCATCAAAAATGCGAGCAAGTTTACCCCGGATTCGGGCGATACCGATGTTGACGTGGAAACTTCGAATGCGCAGTCCGGGTGTGGGCTGATCATGACGGAGTTCACTTCGGCGGACGGGCTTTCCCGGATGCGGGAGGTCAAGCGGAAGCGCTACCTGACCTACTACGACGACGAGCATCCGATCTCGGCGCAGATCTTTGGGTCTAACCCGGAGACGCTGGCAGATTCGGCTCGGATCTGCCAAGATGCAGGCTTCGATATTGTGGATTTAAACCTGGGGTGTCCGGCGAAGCGGGTGGTTGCGTGCAATGGCGGCTCGGGGTTACTGCGGGATCTGCCGCTGATCGAGACGATCTTCAAACGGGTGCGGGGGGCTATCTCGATTCCCTTCACTGTGAAGTTTCGGATGGGTTGGAACGACAAGAACATCGTCTGTGTGGAGCTGGCAAAGATCGCGGAGGACTGCGGGCTGAATGCTGTGGCGCTCCATGCGCGGACGCGTGAGGATGGGTACTCGGGGCAGGCTCGGTGGGAGTACATTGCGGCGGTGAAGGATGCGGTGGGGATTCCGGTGATTGGGAATGGCGACATTCTGACGCCGGAGGATGCCGTAGCGATGACACACCAGACGCGGTGCGATGCGGTGATGATCGGGCGGGCGGCTCCGGCTAATCCGTGGATCTTCCGGCAGATTGCACAGTACACGGAGACCGGGCGGTATGACCTGGCGACCGATGACGATCGCTACCGGATGATCAAGGCTTATTTCGGGATGCTGCTGCATGAGTTCCATGAGCATCCGGAGATCGTTGGGATTCCGGGCGTGGAGCTGACGGATGCGGACAAGAAGCTGCAGCGGGTGAAGGAGTCCTCCCTGCGCGAGACGCTGGGGAAGATGAAGCAGTTTGCGAGCTGGTTCACGCACGGGATACCGGGCGGCGGCGGGCTGCGCAAGGAGATCTTCGAGAGCAAGAGCGGGGATGCCGTGCTGGGGGCGGTGGAGCGCTTCTTTGACGGGCGGCGTGGCTTGGTCGCTGAGGAAGCGGAGCTGGTGGGGTCTAGTTACCCCTTCCGGGGGTAGCTGTCTTCGGGAGCTTGACGGTGTGGCGGGTAGGGGCTTTGCCCTGCTCGGCACGGGTGGCGATGGCGGCTATGTCATGGGTCTCGAAGGATTTCTTCTTGGGAGTTTTGGTGGGGCGGATGAGCAAGGTTTCTCCTGGGTCCGGGGCGGCTAGTTGATTCGGAAGCGCTCCTGCATGAGGCGCTGGAAGCGGGGCCGCCAGATGAGTTCGTAGGCGAGCTCCTTGCCGGGAAACATGGCGAGGGCGGCTTTGCGGGCGTCGGCGATCATCTGGGAGGCGTCATCGACCGAGAGCGAACCGTCCTGGGCGATGGTCTGCATGACGAGGTTCATCATGAGCTGAAGGCGGCGGATGAGGCGGTTCTCTTCCTGGGTTTCCTGCTGTGCGTCTGGCTTCGGGAGCGGCTGGGATGCGGTGTTTTCGGTCTGCATAGGCCTCCAGAGATTCACAGTCGTTTTGACGTAGCTGGAGGATACAACGATTCCGGCCTGCTGGAGCCTGTCGGAATCTCGCTGGATAACGCTGAATCCGTGGATGGAGGAACGGCTATGGGGAGTGGACGGGGAGCGGGGTAGAGTTGACGACCTCACGGATGCGGCCGTCCGGGGTGAGGAGGAAGGTGGTGAGGCCGAGCTCGTCCGTGCGGAAGAGGTGGGTGTGCTGGGCGGCGAGGCGGCCGATGACCTCTGCGCGCGGATGGCCGAAGGGATTCCCGCGGCCGGAGCTGATGGCTGCGTCGATCGGAGCGGTTGCGGCGAGGAAGGCTGGGATGGTGCTGGTGTTGCTGCCGTGATGGCCTACTTTCAGGAGTGTTACGGGGTGAATGAGCTTGGCGGCGAGCATGGCGGCTTCGCTGGGGCGCTCGGCATCCCCTTCCAGCAGGGCTGAAGATTGGCCGTACTGCATATGGAGAACGAGGGAGTCGTCGTTCTTTGGGGGGCCGGGGTTGAGGTAGGTGGGGGATGGGGAGAGGACTTCGATGGGGATGGAACCCCACTGGACATGGTCTCCGGTGTGTAGGTGGCGGACGCGGATGTTGAGGCGCGCAGCTTGGGCCAGGAGAGCGGCGTAGAGGGCGGAGTGGGGGTCGATGCCGACCCAGAGCTCATGCGGGTGGAAGTTCTGGAGGATGGCGGGGAGACCGCCCATGTGATCGGTGTGGGCGTGGGTCAGGACGACGATATCCAGTTGGCGGAGGCGGCGGGACCAGAGGTAAGGGGAGACGACCTGCTCGCCGATATCGAAGGTGGAGAGGACTTCTGACTGGCCGTGGCGGCCGATGGGGCCGGCGGAGTCAATGAGCATGGTGCGGCCCTCCGGGCTGACGGCGAGGAGGGAGTCGCCTTGGCCCACGTCGAGGGCGGTGATTTCGAGGGTGTTGGGGGTGAGGATGGGGGGCTCGGGCCAGAGGATGGCGACGGCGATGAGCGGGAGGACTGCGGCTGTAATGACCGTGCCGGCACGGCTGCGGCGGACGGCCCAGCAGCAGGTGAGCCAGGCAGCCAGGGCGGCGGCGGCGATCCAGGGGGATGGGGGTGGGATGCGGACGTCTGCGGATTTCAGATGGCTGATGTGGGAGATGACAGAGGTGAGGGTGTGGAGGAGGGTGGCGGTGAGGGTGCCGGGGAGGATCGCGAGCCAGGGGTTGATGAGGGAGGCGACGAAGGTAGCGACCGCGGCGGGAGCCAGGATGGCGATGACCGGCAGGACGAGCATGTTGGCCGGGAGGGCGAAGACGGCGGCCCGGTGGAAGAAGATGGCCATGGGGAGGGCCATGACGAGCTCTACGACGATGCCGACGAGGGCTAATTCCAGGGTCCAGAGGATGAGGCGAAAGGCCTGCGCGGGGATGTAGCGGATAGGCTTGAGGTGCGAGGCGGCGGAGAGGTGCTCGCCGAAGAGTTCAAGGGTGAGGCGGAGTTGGGCGAGGGCGGGTGGTAGGGGTCGGCGGCGGGGGCGGAAGGCCTGTCGGGCGGCGGCGGCCCAGGGGAGGAAGGTGCGCTGGGCGATGGGGTGAGCGAGCCCGGCGATGGCTATGACGGCGAGAATGGTCATCTGGAGGCTGGCGTCGAAGAGGGTCGATGGGTCCCAGAGCAGGAGCGCGAGGGCGGCTGCGCCGAGGGCGTTGAGCCCGTCACGGTCGCGGGAGAGCAGGCGTGCGAGGAGGAAGACGGCGACCATGGCCAAGGATCGCTGGGCGGGTTGACCGAAGCCGGTGAGGGCGGCGTAGAAGGTGGCGGCGGCGAGGGTGAGGAGGGTTGCAAGCCAGCGAGGGGTGCGGATGAGGCGCAGGAGCCAGAAGACGGCCCCGGCGAGCAGCGCGATGTGCAGGCCGGAGACGACGAAGAGGTGGAAGGAACCGGTGCGCTCAAAGCCGAGGCGGAGGGTGTGGTTGAGGACGGTGCGGTCGCCGAAGAGCATGGCATTGAGCATGCCGGCGTCTTGCTGAGAGAGGCGGACGAGTTCGGGGAGGCCGCGGTTTTGGGGGGATTGGGTGAAGGCGAGGAGGCGGGCGGCGGCCCAGGATTGGGAGTCGGCCAGGAGGCAGGGGAGGGTGCGGATTGGGGGGGCGGTGGCGTGGATGTCTGAGGCTGGGGCGCTGGCGTGGGCTACGACGCCCTGGGTGGCGAGGTAGTCGGCGTACTGCCAGGCTCCGGGGTCTCGGTAACGCTCCAGGGGCTTGATGCGGAGGGTGGCGGTGATAGGCTGGCCGCAACGGAGGGCGATTGGGGTGGCGGAGTAGAGCGTGGCGCGGATGGTGCCGGTGATGGGGACTTCGGTTGAGGTGTCCGGGGTGACCTGTTCTATGGAGGCGAGGGCTAGGTCGGCGGAGATGGCTTGGGGTTGGTTTTCTGTTTCGGGCGTTGAGTCTGTGGCCTCCCATACAGGGATTTGGTCGGCGTCAGGGGTGGGGGCCTCCGGGGGGAGGGTGTGGATGCGGATGATGCGGGCGGTGAGGTGGCGGCTTAGGCCGTCGGTGTAGGGGGTTAGGGCGATGGAGGCTGGGGATGGCTGCCATTCGGCGGCGGCCAGGCCGAGGGTGAGCCAGATGGCGGCGACGGGGAGCCAGGCTGGGCGCTCACTGCGGCAAAGCGACCAGATCGCCAGGACCGTCAGCAGGGTGAGAACGGTGGCGATCACCAGAACAGGCTGATAGACGATACGGGCGAGGGCTACGCCGAGGGCAAAGCACAGGGCGGCAAACGCGAGCGGTGCTCGGCGGAAGAGGAGCGGGTGGATGAGGTGGCTGGATCTGGAGCGCGCGATACCCTGCTTTGTACAGCATTCAGGGCTCGTTTGGGGATTAGATTCGCTCTAACGTGACGACAGTTTCAATATGGAACGTTTGGGGGAATAGGTCGACGAGGTGGACGGCCGTGGCACGGTAGTGCGGGAGGAGGACGGCAAGGTCGCGGGCAAGGGTTACAGGGTCGCAGGAGACATAGACGATCTCCGGAGGGGCGATGCGAGCGAGAAGCGCGGAGCCTTCGGTGCCGAGGCCGGCGCGCGGGGGGTCGAGGACGATGAGGTCGGGGCGCTCGCGCTGCAGGACGGCGGCGCGGAGGAAGTCGAAGGTGGGGGAGTGGACGGCCTGGAGGGACGGGGTCTGGACAGAGAGGTTGGACAGGGCGACGGCGGCTGCTTCCGCGCCTTCCACGGCTACGACGTGCTGGAAGGTTTCTGAGAGGGGACGCGCGAAGAGGCCTACGCCGGCGAAGAGATCCCATGCCAGGGTACCGGAACGGTTGGCCGTGACGATCTGGACGAGGGTTTCTACGAGGAAGCGGTTGACCTGGAAGAAGGCTCCCCGGCTGACCCAGTATTTGCGTTCTCCGACTGCGTAAGACAGGCCGGCGGTGCCCCAGGTGACTCCGGGCCAGGTGCGGCGGGTGCGACGGCTGAGTTCAGGGTCCATCTGGGCGGAGGCTCCGGCAAGCTCGGGGAGGGCGGCTTTGAGGCGATCGCAGAAGGCGGCGAAATTCTGGCCCTTCTGGTTGGCGTCCTCGGCGTTGCGGAGGAAGAACTGAATCTGGAGGCGCTCCTCGTTGGGCGAGATGAAGAACTCGAGCTCAGAGATGCGGGCGAGCCAGCGGGTGATGAGGGGCTCTGATTCTGCGAGGCGGGTGAGGGTCTCGGCTGCGCGCCAGAGGAGCGGGGCGGCGATGGGGCACATGCGGATGGGCAGGAATTCGTTGGAGTTGCGGCGGCTGTAGCCGAAGTGAGTGAGGCCATCGATCTGCTCGGCGCGGAGACGGATGCGGTTGCGGTAGGCGTAGGGGTCGGCAGAATGGACGGTGGGGGTGGCTTGCAGGCCGATCGGGGCGAGGATTTGTTGCAAAATCTGCGATTTGAGGGTGAGTTGGGTGGGGTAGTCGGCGTGCTGGTAGTGGCAGCCGCCGCAGACGGTGAAATGGACGCAGTTGGGGGTGACTCGGTGGGGGGAGGGTTCGAGGATGGTGAGGGGATCGGGAGTGATGAGCTCGCCGGGGAGGACGAAGGGGAGGTCTGGCGAGGTGTTGGGGCCGGACTCGGGGGTGAAGGTGCCTCCGTAGAGCGGGGTGGTGATGCGGGTGGTCATTTGGTTATGGTATCGGGTTGGGTGAGGGGAGGGGTGGATTCCGAGGATGGGGCGGGACCGGGACCTTCGAAAAGGGGGGTAGGACGGGCTTTCAGTGGCAGGACTGTCGAATGGCGGGGAGGCGGGGTTTCGCTGAGGTACAGTGTGGCGAAGGTCGGAGTGGTGCGTCCAATCTTCGCAGTCGGTTACGCGGAGTCAATTCCGGAGGGGGTTGGTATGGTGAGATGGATCGCGGTCTCGGGGTTGGTGATGGGAAGCCTGGGGTTGGGCGCGCAGGGGACGGTTGCGGGTAAGGCGGAGCCGTTTGAGGTGGCGACGATCAAGCTGGTCGATCCGGGGGAGCGGGCGGGGCGGTTTATTCGGATGGAGGGCGACCACCGGTTCATCGGGAAAAACTACACGCTGAAGCTGCTGATTGCGGCGGCGTATGAGCTGAATCCGAAGACGATCTCCGGTGGGCCGGGGTGGGTGACGGAGGATCATTACGACGTCGTCGCGGTGACGCCGGGGGAGAAGAAGCCGAGCCGCGATCAGCAGATGGCGATGCTTCGGCTGTTGATTTCGGAGCGGTTTGCGCTGAAGTTTCATCGGGAGCAGAAGGAGTTTTCGATCTACGAGCTGAGCCGGGCGAAGGGTGGGTCGAAGCTGAAGGCGAGCACACAGGCCCCGGACGAGGCTCCGCAGACGATCAGCACGGTGTATCCGCAGAAGATCAAGATGCCGGCGCGGAATGTGAGTATGGGGGACTTTGCTTCGGTGTTGCAGCGGGCGATCCTGGACCGGCCCGTCGTCGATAAGACGGGGCTGACCGGGCGGTACGACTTCGACCTGGAATGGGCTCCGGATGAGACGCAGTTGAGCGGGGATATTCCTGCGGCACCGGCTGATTCTCCGAGTCCTCCTCTGTTTACCGCCGTGCAGGAGCAGCTTGGGTTGAAGCTTGAGGAGACGAAGGGGATGGTGAATGCGCTGGTGATCGATGGGGCGCACCGGCCTTTGGAGAATTGAAGGCAGTGGTCAGTACTGAGCTGCTCTTTGCTGCTTCCATTCTTCGCGGGTGATCTCCCATGTCTCTGCGGGGAGGCGGCCGGCTACGAAGTCGTGTTCCTGCAAGCCGACGAACCTCATGCCGAGACGCTCCGATATCTTTCTGGAGGCGAGATTGGCGGCGGCCTTCTTCGTTCGCAGAGTCGGCATGCCGAGGACTTCGAACCAGTACTCCGTTACGGCTTCTGCCGCTTCCGTCATCAGGCCCTGACCCTGCCACGGCTGGCCCAGCCAGAAGCCTCGATTCTCCTCTGCCGCCCGGGTCAGGCAAATGGAGCCGATGTGCAGGGCGGGGTCTGACTTGAGACGGAGGGTCCAATGCCACTCCTCGTTGCGTGCGATGGCGGGGAGTGCACTATCGCGGTAGAAGGTAAAGGCACCGTCCGGCGGATAGGGCCAGGGGACGACGGCGTTGAGGTGCTGCACGATCTCCCAGTGGGGAAATAGAAGTTGCGTCCGGGCGGCGTCTTCAAGCTGAAGCGGACGCAGGATGAGGCGTTCCGTTGTGAGCTCAGGCAGCATAGAAGATCCGTATTCCGGCGATGCCTGCGGCTCCGGCGGCTCCGCAGGACGCGGCGTTTTCGTTGGTGACTCCGCCCAGGGCGAAGACGGGCATTGGAGCGGCTTCGGCGCAGGCTGCACGAAGAGCATCAAGACCGATGGCGGCTGAGACCTCCTGGCCCTGGATGGTTTTACCGAAGACGGGGGCGA
Source organism: Granulicella tundricola MP5ACTX9 (assembly GCF_000178975.2). Lineage (NCBI taxonomy): Bacteria > Pseudomonadati > Acidobacteriota > Terriglobia > Terriglobales > Acidobacteriaceae > Granulicella > Granulicella tundricola. The sequence goes on from NC_015064.1 coordinate 3,999,265, forward strand.
AGAGGGCGGCGGAGGCTCCTCCGAGCCGGGCGCGGCGGATCTCTTCCAGCGAGTGGCAGGAGACGCTGATGAAGGCACTGGGCATGAGCTGGCGGACCTGGGCGGGGGTGAGCTCGCCGGGTTGCGACGAGAGATGGACGCCGGCCACGCCGGCTGCGAGGGCCACGTCGACGCGGGATGAGACCAGGATCTGGGTGGCGGAGCCTTGCGCGGCGGCTGCGATCTGGCGGCAGAGCTGCACAAGCTCCCCGGCGGGAAGATCTTTTTCACGGACCAGAATGAAATCGATCCCGGTTTGGGCCAGAGCCCCACAACGCTCGATCAGACGCCCGGTATCTCCCTTGCCAAGCAGGAAACGGTCTGTGATGGCGTAACGAAGCATAGAATCAAGTTTAGGCCTTATGAAGCGGCGTTGGCAGTGGACCGCCTGCGTCATCTGCCGTGATGGGACTGTGGTAGGTTTTATGCAGTCTTGATAGGAAACGTAACAACTTAGGCGCAAGTTTCGCAGCGCAAGGAAGAGCACGCCGCTCATGAGCAGTGTTTACGATCTGATCGTTATCGGTTCCGGCCCAGCAGGACAACGCGCGGCAATTTACGCGTCCAAACTGGGCAAAAAAGTCGCCGTCGTGGAGATGCGCGAGGTGGTAGGCGGTGCCTGTATCAACACCGGAACCATCCCGTCCAAGACCATGCGTGAGGCTGTTCTTCACCTCTCCGGCTACAACTACAAGTCCATCTACGGGATGAACTACCGGGTGAAGGAACGCATCACGATGGCCGACCTGGCCTTCCGGGTGCAGCACGTCATCAAGACCGAGGTGGACGTCACCGAGGCACAGCTTCAGCGCAATAACATCGAGATGTTCGTCGGCACGGCCAGCTTTGAAGGCACGAATGACGGCATCACCCAGGTTAAGGTCACGAACTCTCGCGGCGCGACCATCTACGACGCGAAGAATGTGCTGATTGCAACCGGGACGAAGCCAGCGAGCTCGCCGAAGGTGCCGATCAACGGTCACTCGATTGTGAACTCCGACCTGATCCTGGAGTTGAAGAATCTGCCGAAGACGCTGATTATCGTCGGCGGCGGTGTGATCGGGGTCGAGTACACCTGTATGTTCTCCGCGCTCGGCGTGCGGGTGACGCTGATCGAGCGGCGTCCGCGTCTGCTGGAGTTTGCGGACCAGGAGATCATTGAGGCGCTGAGCTACCACCTTCGCGATTCGCGCGTGACGATGCGCATGAATGAGGAAGTGGAAAGCGTCGACGAGATGCCCGATGGCACGGTCGTGGCGAATCTTGAATCGAAGAAGAAGGTTCAGGGCGATGCGCTCCTATACGCCGTAGGCCGCCAAGGCAATGTAGACGAGTTGAACCTGGCTGCAGTCGGGGTTGAATCGGACTCGCGCGGGCGTATTCCGGTCGATAAGGACTTCCGCACCAAGGTTCCGACGATCTTCGCCGTGGGTGATGTGATTGGCTTCCCGTCGTTGGCTTCGGTTTCGATGGAGCAGGGGCGGATCGCCAGTGCGCGTGCGTTCGGCGACGACACGGTTCTTTCCAACCCGAGCTTCTACCCGTACGGCATCTGGACGATTCCGGAGATCAGCTTCCTGGGCAAGACCGAGGAGCAGTTGACCGAGGAAGACGTGCCGTATGAGGTCGGCGTGGCGTACTATCGCGAGATCGCACGCGGACAGATTCGCGGCGATACGACCGGGCGGCTGAAGATCATCTTCCACCGGATGACGCATGCCATTCTGGGAATCCACATTATCGGCGAGGGCGCCAGCGAGTTGGTCCATATTGGGCAGGCCGTCATGTCTTTGGGCGGAAAGCTCGATTATTTCGTGGAAACCGTGTTCAACTACCCAACTCTGGCTGAATGTTATAAAGTTGCGGCGTTCAACGGTTTGAACCGCGTGAGCAAGTTCGAGTAACTCATCGGGGCATCTTTCTCAAGCCAGATGGGCAATCAGCCGAGAAGAGAAACTAAAGGGCAGGGCGGACATGGCGAAGACCATTGGGGTGGTGTTGTCGGAACGGGTATTGGCGGGGCTTGTGGTCGATCACAAGCTCGATGGACCGGTACGCGCGTTTCCGGAGGCGGCGGACGATGAGTCCGGCCTGGTGGAGATGCACACCGAAAGCCTGATCAAGACGATCTGTGAGCAGGTCATCCTCGTGCAGAACGGCCATAAAGATATTGCGGCGGTGGGTGTCGCGATGCCGGGGCTGATGAAGGCGGGGGTGGTGGAGGACTCGCCCAATCTGCCGCAGCTCAAGGGTGCGCATATCAGCGAACTGCTGTCCGCCGAGCTGAAGAATCATGGGCTCGACGTGCCGGTACATATTTTGAACGATGCCGATGGCGTTGCGGCCGGGCTCGCTGCGGCGCAGGGCAAGCTGGATCACTTTATCCGGGTCTGGACGCTGGGCGTCGGGATTGGGTATGGGCGTTATCCGTTTGCGCCGGGCGTATGGGAGGGCGGACACGCCGTCGTCACGCTGGATGACAAGGAAAACTACTGCGGGTGCGGCGGACGAGGGCACCTCGAAGGCATCATGGGGCATCGCGCGATGCGTCTGCGCTTCCTGGATATGGAGCCGGAAGAGGTCTTTGCAGAAGCGAAGAAGGGTCCGAAGGGCGGTCCGGGCGGAGATGACCGCTGCTTCCAGTTCAAGAAGCTGTGGCACAAGGCGTTGGCTGCAGGGACGGCGAGTTCAATCCACAACGAGGGACCGGGCAAGTTCTTTCTGACCGGCTTCAACTCCCGCTTCATCGATCTGCCAATGCTGAAGGACTACATCCAGCAGATGGTGAAGATGAGCCCGCTGCAAAGCTATACGCTGGAGATCGTGAACGACGACGCGGATATTCGGGTGGTGGGAGCTGCGGTGGCTGCGGAGCTTTCTTTGCAGGGCTAGGGCTTACTTTGCGAAAAGATCTGCATGGGTTCCGGTTCGCGCGAAAAGGATTTGGCCTTCCTGCAGTTGATAGATCAGAAGCCAGTCAGGCTCAACGTGGCATTCGCGATGATCTTTCCAGCTGCCGCTGAGGAGATGATCGTGATATCGCACGGGCAGTTCAATCTCCTGGGCAAGGAGCATGATGACCTCTCGCAGCTTGGTCATCTTCAGGCCCCGGCGCTCCATGAGCTTCGTATCACGACGAAATCTGGTGGCCATAACGACTTCGAGCATTGCTAAATGCCCAGGCTGGCCAGCATGTCTTCAACGTTGGCAAACTGCTCGCCGCCACCGTCTTTCAGTTCCTGCATCGCGTCGATGGTGTCCTGGTTAGGAACGTGCAGCGACGGAGGCAGGCACTTCTCTTTGACGACTTGAGTCAGCAACAGCTTCACGGCCTGGTCGACGGTGAAGCCGATACCAGCCAGAACAGCCGATGCTTCACGATCAAGGCTTTCATCCATTGTGACGACTAATGCTGTCGTGGCCATGCTTCACCTCGCAACGAGTATAGGCCTTCAGTGTTGGCAGGTGGGGCAGTAGACGGTGGTGCGGCCACCTACGATGATCTTCTTCAGCGCCGTGCCACAGTCCTTGCATGTCTCACCGGCACGGCCATAGACCTTATGTTCCAGCTGGAAGAACCCACGCACTCCGTCTGCGTCCACATAATCTGAGACAGAGGAGCCGCCGAGCTTGATGGCATGGCGCAAAACTTCGATCAAGGCAGTTCGGAGCCGCTTGAGTTCGTCGCGAGTGAGCTTCCCAGCTTGCCTTCGCGGGCGGATCTTGGCGCGGAAGAGGCTTTCATCGGCATAAATGTTGCCGACCCCATGCAGCAGAGACTGGTTGAGCAGCGCCGCCTTGATGGCGAGTTTGCGCCCCTTGAAGAGCGCAATGAAGTCTTCTTCGTTAATGGTGAGTGGCTCGGCTCCCGGGCCGCCATAGGCCTCATGCACCACGGAAAGCCGCCCAAACCGCCTCGCATCGACGAACCGAAGCTCATTGCCTCCGCTCAGCCCCAGCACCGCATGCGTGTGCGGCGGCAGCGGAACCTCCGGGTGCGAGACGAGCAGCCGCCCCGTCATACCCAGATGCACCAGAAACTGTGCAGTCTCGCCGGAGGAGCGAGTGAGGTCGGCCACAACGGTCTTGCCGATCCGGCGAACCCGGTCGATCCTTGCACCGGTCAGGACCTCTGCGATCTCCGTCTCAGGGCTCTTGAAGGTCTGAGGTTTGCCGCTGGTCCAGACGGAGTCGATCCGCTGGCCGTGGACGCGGTCATGGACTCCGTTCGCAACGGTTTCGACCTCGGGAAGCTCAGGCATGGGTCGATTCCACCGCCTCAGCCGCCTCGATGCTGACCAGCGACTCACCCTCCGCGTAGACGCTTGAATCCTTCGCTGTGGCGAACTCACGCGGATCGTTCGCCCATTCCACCTTGTCGTAGATCAGGTGGTGGCTGCCTTCAATGTCTTCGGTCGCGCTCAGCAGGGTTGCGACGACCTCGTGGTCGTCGTCAAAGACCATGTGGACCCGCTGGTTCTCAAACTCGCGCATACGGCTGAACAGAACCGGCATCGGTCACCCCGGTCCTCAGTATAAAATGACTTATGGGCGTGAGCTTCGGCTGAGTAACCCTTCAGCCAGGCGCGCGCACTCCCACCCGAAGCACCCCGGAGCATCCTCATCGTGAGCCAGTCTCAGCCTGCCAGCAAGTCCCAGCGTCAGTCCGCCGTCATCCTTGGAGCCCAGTGGGGCGATGAAGGCAAGGGCAAGATCGTCGATGTTCTCTCTGAAAAGTTCGATGTCGTCGCACGTTACGCCGGAGGCCACAACGCCGGCCACACGGTCATCATCCACGGCCGCAAGTTCGTCCTGCAACTGATCCCCTGCGGCGTCCTGCGCCCGGATTGCAAAGGCGTCATCGGCAACGGAGTCGTGCTGGACCCCGCAGCTTTCCTGGCCGAGGTCAAGAAGCTCAAGGACGCCGGTCTGCCGGTTGATGGACAGCTCTTCGTCTCCAACCGCGCGCAGGTGATCCTGCCCTATCACCGCATGATCGAGCTCGCCGCTGAGACTGCGCCTGGCCGCACCCCGATCGGCACCACCCGCCGCGGCATCGGCCCCGCGTATGAGGACAAGATCCATCGCAACGGTCTGCGGGTCGCCGACCTGCTCAACTCCTCGCTCCTGCGCACGCACATCAACAACGCCTGCCATGAGAAGAACACCATCGCCCACGCGTTGTTCGGCACGGAGCCGCTGGACCCGCGCGCCATGTATGAGGAGTACGTCAAGCTGGCCGAGCAGCTCGCCCCCTACGTCACCGACACCGCCGTCATGCTGAACGACGCCATCGACAAGGGTCAGAACGTCATGTTCGAAGGCGCGCAGGGTGCGCTGCTCGATATCGACCACGGCACCTATCCCTTCGTGACCAGCAGCTCTGCTACGGCTGGCGGCGCAGTCACCGGCACCGGTGTAGGCCCCACCAAGATCGGCACCGTGATCGGCGTGACCAAGGCTTACGTCACCCGCGTCGGCGAAGGCCCGTTCCCCACCGAGATCGACGGCCACTCCGCAGACCTGCTCCGCGCACGCGGACAGGAGTACGGCGCAGTCACCGGCCGCCCGCGCCGCTGCGGCTGGCTTGACCTGCCGTTGCTGCGCTACAGCAACATGATCAACGGGACCGAGTGGCTCGTCGTCACCAAGATGGACGTGATGGACGAGTGCGCGGAGATTCCCGTCTGCACCGGCTACAAGATCGACGGCAAGGTGACCGACGTCATCCCCGCCGACATCCGCGGCTTCGAGTCCATCAAACCCATCTACACGACGCTGAAGGGCTGGAACTGCTCGACCGAAGGCATCACGGAGTTCGATAAGCTGCCCCAGCTCGCACAGGACTACCTGCACTTCATCGAGCGCGAATCAAACGCGAAGATCGGCATGGTTTCAACCGGGCCGGACCGCATCCAGACCATGACCATGCCCGAGTTCGACACGCTGCTGGGCGGCGTCAACGTCAACGGAACCGTTGCCGGATGACGACGGCCGCCGGCTATGCGTTGGGGTCTTTGCTGACGGTCGATGGACTGGCCGTCAGTGAGGTCAGCCGCATTCTTGCGCTGACCTCGCACCTGGAGGCGATGGCTCCCGAGGAGCGATCGCAGGTTCTAAAGGGCCGCCGCGTGGCTCTGCTGTTTTACGAGTCCAGCACCCGTACCCGCACCAGCTTTGAGCTTGCAGCCAAATCACTCGGCGCGACAACTACGTTGGTCTCGGACAAGAGTTCCTCGATTGAAAAAGGCGAGAGCCTGAAGGATACCGGGCTTACTCTGCGAGCGCTGGGCGCGGAGTGCATCATCCTGCGGCATCCCGCCGGCGGGGCTCCGTTTGTGCTGGCGCAGACGACTGGGCTGCCCGTGTTAAATGCGGGCGACGGCATGCACCAGCATCCCTCGCAGGCGCTGCTTGATCTGCGGACGATTCTCTCGCGGCTAGGACGCACGGACAAACCAGTGGATGAGCATGTCCTGGATGGCGTCACCGTGACGATCGCCGGAGACATTCGCCACAGCCGTGTCGCTCGCTCAAACGCGATGCTGCTACCTCGTCTCGGTGCGCGAGTGTTGTTATGCGGCCCTCCGGAGCTTCTGCCGGAAGAAGCGCTGGGACTGGGCGATGGCATTGAGATTGTGCGCGACTTTGATGCAGCGCTGAAGCGCTCACAGGTCGTCATGATGCTGCGGATTCAGCGCGAACGGCTGGCTGGGCTGGAGATCGATCTTGCCGATTACATCATCCACTACCAGTTGAATGAAGAGCGGCTTCAGGCCTATGCGCCTCGCGCCGTCGTGATGCATCCAGGGCCGATGATTCGTGGGCTTGAGATTCAGGGCGAGGTCGCTGATTCCGCGCAGTCAGCCATTGAAGAGCAGGTCCGGCATGGGCAGGCCGTAAGGGCGGCGTTGCTGGTCCGCGCGCTTGAGCAGGCCTAAGAGAGCTATTTGTAACAGTCAAGGTTCGGAACAGGTCACGCCAGAGGGAGATTGTAACTGAATGAGTAGCGTATTGATTTCTGGCGGGCGGGTGATCGATCCGGCGAACGGTCTGGACGCCCTGCGCGATGTTTTGATCCGCGATGGTGTCATCGCTGGAGTCGAATCTCCGGGTGGTTTTGCTGGTGTTGAAGCACAGCACTTGGATGCTGCGGACTGCATCGTTTCACCCGGATTCATCGACGTCCACGTCCACCTGCGCGAGCCCGGCCAGACCTACAAGGAGACCATTGCCACCGGCACCGCAGCCGCGGCGGCTGGCGGATTTACTTCCGTCGTGGCCATGCCCAACACCGTTCCGGTGAATGACACGCCCGAATCCATGGCGTGGATGCTCGATGCCGCTCGCAATCCCGCAATCCGTCTCTTCGCCATGCCCGCGGTAACAGAGGGCAGCATGGGGGAATGCCTGACAGACTTTGCCGCGCTCGCCAAAGCCGGAGCAGTCGGCTTCACCGACGACGGCAAGCCCGTCCTGCACGATGCGATGATGCGCGCAGCCTTACTGGAAGCCGGTCGCCTCGGCCTCGTCATCTCGCAGCATGCGGAGGACACCCGCATCTCCCCGTCCTCCGGCATCAACGCCGGGGCGCTGGCGTTTCGCCTGGGGCTGCGCGGGATGTCGGTGGAGGCTGAAAGCTCCATCGTTGAACGAGATATACGGCTGCTGCGGGAGATTGAAAAGACAGATGGCGTACGCGCCCAACTGCACGTTCAACACATCTCCACCGCATGTGCGCTGGATGCCGTGCGAGCCGCCAAAGCGGAAGGTCTGCACGTCACCTGCGAGGCCGCCCCCCATCACTTCACGCTCAATGAGAATGCCATCGGCAACTTCTGCACCAACGCCAAGATGAACCCGCCGCTGCGCGTTGAGGCGGATCGCCTGGCCGTGATCGCCGGGCTGCTGGATGGCACGGTGGACTGCATCGCCACCGACCATGCGCCGCACGCACGCCACGAAAAGGAGCAGGAGTTCGAGCGCGCACCCAACGGCATCACCGGCCTGGAGACTGCACTGGGACTGGCGTTGAAGGTGCTGCACCGTGAACATGGCGCATCGTTGACGCGCATCATCGAACTCATGAGCGCGGCACCAGCGGCCATCGCACGGCTGGGTAATGCGGGGTCGCTCACTTCAAGCAAATGGGGCGACGTGACGGTCTTCGATGCGGGCGCGGAGTGGACCTACTCGGCCGCGCAGACGAGGTCGAAGTCGCGCAACACACCCTTCGATGGAGTAGGGATGCTTGGGCAGGTGAAGGCGACCGTCGTTGCGGGGCGTATCGTCTTTCGAGCGTGACTTCATCTCGAAGCCTGATCCGGCTTCTTGCCGCCAAGGTTCAGACCAAACTTAGGCGCACTCTTCGTCCCCGAGATCTTCACCGGGATGACCGCGCCCGCGCCGTCCTTGTGGAAGAACGGGTCGACCGGTTTCAGCAGGAGGCTCTTCCATTTGGAGGCCACCATCTGGGACAGCTTGGCCTGCGTCCGGACCTTTCCTGTGAACTCAAACTGCTGCCCGTCCAGCGAGTAGACACCCGCCAACGCGACGCTCGCTCCCGGCAACGTGTAGTTCAGGTTGCTGAAGTTCAGCTTGCCGCCGCTCATCTCAAACTGCCCTGTCATCAGCGAATGCACATCCGGCGCACCGGGCTTGGCGTCTTTGGGGTTTCCTTCGGCGCGGAGGCTCAGCATATCCACCTTGTCCTCCACCTCCGGGTTGGTGAAATGGATGCGCTTCAGCACGAAGCCGCCCTTCAGGCTCAGCTTCTGCGTGACGCTCTCCGGCCCGGGACGGATGTGCAGCTTCGTCTTCGTCGTGATCACGCCTGACATTACCGCCGGCTCGGTCTTGACGGAGAGCTGCAGAAAGTCCTGAATGCGCGCGGCCGGCACGTCCACGTCGAGATCGATGATGTGGCCTTTGCCCTTGACGTTCACGACCGCGCCGCTGCAGGTGAAGTCGGACTCACCCAGCCTGGCCTGCACGGGCTGCAGGTAGGTATCGCCGCTGGTGCCGTCGACGACGGCGGAGAACTCCGTCTTCAGATACATGGGGTGGTTGGCGGTGTCGAGTGAGAAGTCCGGCACGTCGGCTGTGCCCTGCACGGCAATGCGGTCAAGCTGGCCTTCGAAGTGGCCGGTGGAGTGCAGGATGCCGCCGATGCCCTTGATGGTGTTCAGATCGGCGTGGTCGAAGCGATAGTCGCCCATGACGCTGGAGTCGCCGGGGCTCTCCGTGTTCCATGGACCAAAGCTGCCCGCCGCGTGGATGTCGCCCTTCGGCACGGCGTTGGTCAGCACGGCGTCATAGGGCCACGGCGCATTCGGTCCCACGTCACGCAGGACGATGTGCTTCAACTCAAAGAGCTTGGGGTCCTTGTCCGGCTTGTCCGTGCCGATGACGAGCTGTGAGTCGTCGCAGACGATCTCATCCACCTCAATCTTGACCTTGCCCAGATGCCGGGGCTTTGCGGCACCCTGCTGTCGCATCTTGCGTGGCGGGATATGGATGGCGAGCCCACGCACATGCACCGCGCCAACATGCATCGGCTTGAACACCAGGCCCAGCAGCCCGGCATGAAACTCAAACGCATCGACTGAGATCAGCGGCGCCTTCGCACCTGCGGCCATGACATCGTCAGGCGGATAGATTCGCAGGCCGCCGCCCGTGACGTTCAGGCCCTGCAAGATGGAGACCTGAAGCCTGTCCAGCTCCACCTTACTGTCGAAGCGCGTCTTGAGCGTCTCAACGACGCGGCCCTTGAGGATCGGACCAGCCCGTGCCACCAGGATCTGCAGCACACCGATCAGGACTGCGGCTGCAAGAAGCACACTCCAGAGGGTCCATCGCCACGCTTTGCCGCGGCTATGTTGATGATTTGGAAAAACGGCTTGGCTATTTTTCTCCAATTCAAACTCCGCCCTATGAGATGCAGCTCTCACGCGGTTGGAATCAGTGAAGTTGCAGCCAGTGCAGAGGGGTGAACTAGTTCTGAGTTGCCACCGGTGCAGGGACCTGACCTTTGCTCTGTTTGTCCGGTGAGGTGCAGCTATAACCGACGTACATCAGGTTGTTGAACTGCGCGCTGGTGCCGTTGAGCGGCCCGGAGGTGTAGTTACAGACGTTGTTGGCGAGGACGGCCTTCCCTGCCAGCCCATCGGGCAGCGTGCAGGTGTCGCCCGCAGCCATCTGCTTATGGATATCGGTGGGCCAGTGCCCTTGGACGTAGCAGGCGGTGGTCGGCTTGCCGAGCGTACCGGCGGCCGGCGCGGAAGACTCTCCGCCGTGCGTGGCCGCCTCAACCTTGGGCACCGCAGGGGGCGCGCTGGCGGTTGCAGGGGCGGACTTCGACATGAACAGGCCGGCGCATAACAGCACTGCACCCGCGGCTCCAGCGGCGATCCGCCCCGCCTTGCCCGGATCGATATACGTCTTGATGCTGCCAACGATAGCGATGGTGATGAAGACGAGCCCGGCGATGATCAGGAGTGCATACGGTTGCGCGTGGAAGATGTCGTTCAGTAAGGTGTCCATGAGGATTCAAGACTAACGGGACCATGCGCGTTGTCAAGAAATTTGCGCGGGAAGGAGGCTGATGTGTATCTGGCATTGCTCAGGGGAATCAACGTGGGGGGCAAGGCCAAGCTTCCCATGAAGGAGCTTGCGGCCATCTTTACGGCGTGTGGCGCAACTGCGGTTCGGACTTATATCCAGAGCGGCAATGTCGTCTTTGAGGCAAAGCCTCACGAGGCCGCCGAGGCCTGCGTCGCGAAGGTGACGGAGGAAATTGCAAAACAGTATGGGTATCCGGGCCGCATCGTCCTGCGCTCTACGGAGGAGCTACGCGAGACCTTCACGCACAATCCGTTCCTCAAAGCGGGAGCGGTGGAGTCCACGCTCCACGTCTATTTCCTGAACGATCTCCCCGCAGCCGGTGCAGTCAAAGCCTTGGACCCACTCCGCTCCGAACCAGACGCCTTTGCAGTCCACAAACGCGCCGTGTATCTGCACCTACCGAATGGGATGGCTCGCACGAAGCTGACGAACGCTTACTTCGATTCGAAGCTGAAGACGGTCAGCACGGCACGCAACTGGAACACCATCGGCAAGCTGCTGGAGATGATGGAGGCCTAAGCGACGGCGGTCAGATTCTCAACAACCCGTTCCTTCATCCGCTGGTACAGCACGCCCACCGCGAACTCACTGAAGTGGCTCGTCGCCTTATGCTCATCCAGCGCAGCCGAGTCCTTGTACTGCTCGTAAATGAAAACAGTATTCGGGTCCGACTCCAGAAAGTGGCAGATATAGCTGACGCAGCCGGGCTCCGCGCGGGAGCCTGTGGTCAGGGCCTTCAGTGCGCCTTCAATGGCTTCGTGATCGGCCTCGTCAAAGCGCATGCGTACGGTAAAAGACAGCATCGGTCGATCTCCTAAAAATCTGAGGCTACTCCGCCAGTTCGACCAGCAGCACCTGTTCGTCTTCGTCGATCTCGCGCAGCTTCACTTCGATAATTTCGCGTGAAGAAGTGGGAATCGTCCGCCCCGTAAACGTAGATTGGATCGGCAGCTCACGATGTCCACGGTCGATCAACACCAGCAACTGCACGCTCTTCGGCCGGCCATGGTCGAACAGCGCATCGAGCGCCGCGCGAATCGTCCGCCCCGTGTAGAGCACGTCGTCCATCAGGATGATGTCGCGCCCCGTGACGTCGAACCCGATCGCACCCTTCGTCACCACAGGCCGTGGCCCGGCGGTCGAAAGATCGTCGCGATAGAAGCTGATATCCAGCACGCCCGTATCCACCGGCGTCTTCTCAATCTTCTCAATCAGCTTGCCGAGCCGCTGCGCCAGCGGCACGCCCCGCCGCTTGATCCCGATCAGCCCCAGGTTCGTCGCGCCGTCGTTCTTCTCCACAATTTCATGTGCCAGCCTGACCAGCGTCCGTTCAATCTCAGACGCCGACATCAGCCGGCCCTTCAGCCTCAACTTCGGCCCGTCTTTTTTGGTTTCAGCCATCTCTTCAGCCATGAGTCTCCACGCTTTCCGAACCGATCATAGCAGCCTCCGCACACCCTGCCGCCTTGCTCCCAGCATCCCTGCAAACGCCCCGCCGCCCATGCCCAGCAGCACCACGATCGCGCCCAGCAGACCCAGATACACCACCGCAATCCCCGCCCGTACCTCCGGCGAGTTCACCATCCCAATCACCTTTTCCTGGACATCGCGGCTCTGCTTCTGCTCCTCCATGCTGGCCTGCATCTGCACCTGCATGGTCTGGACAGACTCCGCCACCTGCGCGTCAAAGCTCGCCATCCGGTGCAGCCCGAACCGCGCCACCACCCCGGAGGTCGCCAGCGCGAGCCCAATCGCGACGATCAACATCAGCCCCGCCGTCAGCCCGATCCGTGCGCCCACGCGCCCGTTCATCAGCGCATCCGGCCGCCGCTTCTGGTAGACCGCAACCGTCGCCACGCCACCGCTGACCACCCACACAAAGTTGATCAGTGAAGCGAACGACGAAATCACGCCCAGCACGGTCAGCACCGCAGCCACCAGCGCCACGGCACCCCCGCAGATCAGGGCATTGCGCCAGTCGATCGCCTGCGGCAGCGGAGGCGGAATGGTTCCCGTGGTCGGCGTCACCGCCAGCGGCTCCGGCACGGGCTCCGGACGCATGTACTCCGGCAGCAGGATCTGCGGCGCACCGCAGTGCGGACAGAACAGGCCGGATTCATCCGTCACCGCGTGCGCGGCCAACTCGCCGCCGCAGCGATGACAGGTTCCGACCATCTGCAGCCCGCTCTGGGAAGTGCTCATCCCTTGATTGTAGCCAACATTCACGGCCGCAACGGCTTACTGCTTGTTGTCCTCATCCGTCACGCTGAAGTTGCCGGGCAGATCCAGCGCCACCAGGCCAATCTTCGTCCCGCCGTCATGCGGCTCAATAGAGACGATGTGCTGGTGCTGCTTGGACCCGAACTTCAGCTCCACCGTACCCTTACCGTCCTTCGCATTCACCTGAACGGTGTTCTTCTTGTCGTCGTCATCGCAGGTCAGACCGTCATCGGTCCGCACCGGCATGCCCACCGGCCGGTCGTCCTTACACTTGATCACCGAGCCATGCTTGGACAGGTCCTTCTGGTAGAAGGCCATCACCTGGTCCGTGCTGTCCGGCGTGGTGTAGCTCACCGCCTTCACGCCCAGGTGAAAGCTGCCGAAGCTCATATTGATGTCCGCCGCGCTGTCGTTCTCGTTCTTCTTCCGCTCCAGCACCGCACCCGGATAGACGTCCAGGCCCATATTGCCCTGGATCACCTTGTCGTTGGTCTTGACGCTCATGCCGCCAAACGGAGTCGCGATCTTCACGTTGGTGGCGTCGCCGTCCTTGTGATCCTCCACCCGGCAACCTGTAACTGAAGCCAAAAGTGCGCCTGCCGCGCCTACCAGAACAGCCATCCGAACCTGATTGATTGTCATAACCTTCATCCTCGCCCGCCTTGCACGGGTCGTTGCCTGCGGCGTGGCCCTGCCGCCGTTACCCCAACATACGCGCCCCGGCCCAAATTCGTTCCAGAAAAGAGACTTAGCCAAGGGTAATCAAGGCGAATCCCTTTGGATTCTGTTGTTCGGACGGCGCGCGCCTCACCTATACTGGCCCCAGCCATGGCCCCGCAGGAATCAATCCGTAAGCGTTCCGGCAGTGGAGGCACCGGTGCGTCGTCCGCACGCGAGATCCCGGATAAGCTCTACTTCCGCATCGGAGAGGTCGCCAAACTCTGCGACGTGCCGGCCTATGTCCTGCGCTTCTGGGAAGGCGAATTCCCCCAGCTTCGGCCCAACAAAGGTGGCACCGGCCAGCGCCTCTACCGCCGCCGCGACGTCGAAATGGCCCTCCGCATCAAGACCCTCCTCTATGACGAGGGCTACACCATCCCCGGCGCACGCCAGGCCTTCAAGGCTGAGCTTCGCACCACCCGGGACACCCAACTCGGTCTCGGAGACATGGGAGAGCCGGAGTCTGCGGCTCCAGGCGCAGTCGACACCAGCCACCTTGAAGCCATCCGCAAGGAACTCGGCGAGCTCCACGCCATGCTCTCGCGCCCGGCGGTGGCGAAGTCGGTGGTGCAGCCCATCCGCCCCCCGCGTCCGCAGCCCATCCCCCGCGCCAAGACGCCGCCAGCCCAGTTTCCCAAGTCGAAGCTGATGCTGGAGCGCGAAAAAGGCCCCACCCTCCTGGACTCCCTCTTCGACGACCTCGACTTCGATCCACCCACCCAGGCCTAAGCTCGCCACACCCGCCACCCTCAAACTGGCAGCTCACGGCTGATAGCTGACACCTGGAAGAAAACCACACCTCACACGCGGCACACCCATCACACATCCACCGCGCTAAACTGATAAGACCGCATACGGTCCCAAAACCCTTGTCCACTACCCAGCCCACGACCCAGCCCATCCCCGAAACGACCCCACGAGCAGGCTTCTTCAGCCTCAAGCACCAGCACTCCGTCTTCTCCGCCACGATGTTGCTCATGGGAGCGTCCCTGCTCTCCGGCGTCCTCGGCCTCGTCCGCACCAAGTACATCGCCTACGTCTTCGGCGCAGGCAGCATAACGGACGCCTACAACGCCGCCTTCAACCTGCCGGACATGATCAGCTACTTCCTGATCGGCGGCGTGGCCTCCATCACCCTGGTCAACATCCTCAGCCGCTACCGTGAGGCAGGCGACGAAGAAGGCGCGGACCGTGCCCTCTCCATCATCCTCAACGCCATGATGGTCGTGCTCGGCACCGGCATCCTCATCGCGGAGCTCATCGCCCCCTGGTACACCGCCGCGCTCTTCCCCAAGCTCAACCCGGAGACCGCCGCCCTCTGCACCCATCTCACGCGCCTGCTGCTACCCGCACAGTTCTTCTTCTTCGTCGGAGGAGTCCTCGGCTCACGCCTGCTGGTGCGCAAGATCTTCCTCTACCAGGCCATCACGCCGCTGATCTATAACTTGGGCATCATCCTCGGCGGCGTCCTGCTCTCCGCCCGCCTCGGCATCGATTCGCTCGCCTATGGTGTCCTGGGCGGTGCCTTCGTCGGAGCCGCACTCCTCAACGCCATCGGTGCCTTTCGCGGCGGCCTGCGCTACACCCCCATCTTCAACCTCAAGCATCCGGCCTTTCTGGAGTGGCTCAAGCTCTCGCTGCCCCTCATGATCGGCGTCTCGCTGGCCATGGCGGACAAGTGGATTCTCGGCTACTTCGCCACGGCGGATGACGGCGGCCTCACCCGCCTTCAAAACGCCAAGACCCTCTTCAACGCGCCGCTCGGGATCATTGGCGCGGCTGCCGGCGCGGCGTCGCTGCCGTTCTTCACCAGCCTCTACGCCCAAGGCCGCCACTTCGACTTCAACGCCGCCGTCAACCGTGCCGTCTCGCGCCTTCTGGCCGTAGGCCTCCTCTGCACCGCCTGGATGTGCTCGCTCTCGGTCCCAATCCTCGATATCTACCGTGGCGGCGTCTACAGCAAGGCCGACGCCCTCAACACCGCACACTACTTCGCCATCTTCTCCGTCTCGTTGGCGTTGTGGTCCGCCCAGGGAATCTACGCCCGAGCCTTCTACGCCGCGCGCAACACCCTCACGCCTGCCATCTCCGGCACCGTCGTCACGCTGGTTTCGATTCCCATCTACGCGCTGCTCTTCCACCACATCGGCGTGGATGGCCTGGCGATCGCCTCCGACCTCGGCATCCTCGCCCACACGGTGGCCTTGGCCGTGCTGCTCCATCAGAAGCACATCGTATCGCTGGCGAGTCTGGAGTTTGAGGAGATAGGCCGAGCCCTGATCGCCGCGCTGCTGGCCTACTTCCTGACCTCAACGGCCATCCCGTACATCCCACACCCGTCCGGCCACCCCGGCGACATTGTGGTCATCCTGATCGCCTCCGCCCTCTGGGCCGGAGTGATCCTCTTCACCCTGCAACTCTCCGGCTCGAAGCTCATCCAGCAGCTTCGAAACCGGAAAGCTTAGGGCAAACGCCCTTACAGCCCCTTGGCGTCCTCATACTCCTCGTACCAGGCCTTCTGGATCGCCTCCAGCCCCGGCTCGGTCGACTTCATCGGATCGCCCACAAACCCCGGCAGCTCTGTCACATACTTATGCAGGTCCGTAAATCGCACCGTGTACGGCTCGATCTCCGGATACTTCTCCTGCAGTTGAATCCCAATCTCTTCGGCATCGGTCCACTGAATCTCACGCGGCATCGTTCGTCTCCTCTGAGCTTGGATGCGCGAGAGCCGCCGCGGGACGTTCTACTTTGCGAACCTCCACCAGCGTCGAGTAAAACGTGGCCCCGCCGCCCAGGTCCGTCACCCGCTCACTCGTCAGCGCGTTGACATTCGCGCCGCGTCCGGAGAGGTCCTGGCCAAGCTTCGCCCAGTCCAGCCTGGCCGCCACCACGCCGCGGTTGATCTTGCCGTTTATCCCCACCTTCAGGACGATCCTGCCGCGCGCGTTGAAGATCTCCACCTCGTCGCCGGTCTGCACACTCCGGGCCTGCGCATCGTCCGCATGCATTTCGAGCACGCCGTCGGTTTTGGCCTCCATGCGCTGATGCACAGCCTGATTGGCAAACGTCGAGTTCATATAGTTGTCCGCCTTCCGCCCCAGGAACTCCAGCGGATACTCCCCCGTAGCCCGCGCGCGAGACTCCTCCGGTGCCACATACACCGGCACCGGCACCAACTCCCCCTTGCCGCTCGGAGTCCTGAACCACTCAGCAGTAGAGAAGGGAAGCGTCTCTCCGGCCTCATTGCCCGGCAGCCTCAGCGCGACATGCCCCTCCCGCTCCAGCCGCTCCCGCGTAATCCCCTCAAACCAGGCATTGCCGGAGGCCAGCGTCTGATCGATCAACTCATCATCGCCATCCTTGAAGCAGTCTTCCTCAAACCCCATCCGCTGCCCAAGCTCGCCAAACACCCGCACGTTGGACCGAGCCTCCCCCAGCGGAGCAATCGCTCGGTTACTCACCTGCGCGAACAGGTGCCCGTAAGCCCCCTGCACATCCTTCACCTCAAGAAACGTTGGCGCGGGCAGCAGCACATCCGCATAGTCCGCTGTATCGGTAAAGAACTGCTCATGGACGACCGTAAAGAGATCGTCCCGGCGCATCCCCGCCAACACAACATTTTGATTCGGAGCCACAGCCGCAGCATTCGAGTTATAGACAAACAAAGCCTTCACCGGCGGGCCATCTTTCGCCTCCGAACCGAGCTCCGTCAAAGCCTGCCCTAACTGGCTCATATTCACCACCCGAGCCGCACGCCCCAGCGGACTCGCATACATCAGGTCCGGCCTCTGCAGCGTGTTGTTGTCGAACGGAAATGACCCACTCGTAGAAAGCAGCAGCCCACCGCCCTTGTGCTTCCACGCTCCCGTCACCAGAGGCAGCATCGCAACAGCCCTCGCCGCAGTCCCACCGTTCTCACTCCGCTGCACCCCATAGTTCACCCGAATCACCGCCGGCTTGCCCGTACGCTTCAAGCACCCCGCATACTCCCGCGCCAGCCCCACAATCTTCTCCACTGAGATCCCGGTAGCAAGCGAAACCACCTCCGGCGCATGTTCCGCCTTCAGCGCATGAGCCCGAAGCTCCGCCGCCCCGACAGTACACTCCGCCAGATACGCAGCATCCTCAAGCCCCTCGCTGAAGATCACATGCATCATCCCCAGCGCCAGCAGCCCATCGGTCCCCGGATTGATCGCCAGGTGCTCATCCGCCAGCGCCGCCGTCCGCGTCCGGTAAGGGTCAATCACCACCAGCCGCGCGCCTTTTCTCCGGGCTTCCTCAATAAACGGCCAAAGGTGAATGTTGTTCCCATGAATATTCGCCCCCCACGCGATCACCAACCCCGCATGAGCGAAGTCCTGCGGCACCGTCCCCAGCTTCACCCCATACACGCTCGTCAGCGCAGCCCCACCCGCCGTCGCGCAGATCGTACGGTCGAGCTGCGAAGCCCCCAGCCGATAAAAAAACCGCCGGTCCATCGACCCATACCCAAGCTGCCCGATCGTCCCCGCATAGCTATAGGGCAGAATGCTCTCCGGCCCAAACTCGTCCGAAATCCCCTGCAGCCGTGTCGCGATCACCTCGAGCGCCTCGTCCCAAGTAATCCGCTCGAACGCCTCCATCTCCCGTCCCTGCACCAGCGGCCCCTTGGCCACGCCAGCCTTACGCTTCATCGGATACAGCAGACGATCCGGCGCATACACCCGGTCAAGATACTTCGCTACCTTGCCGCACAAAAACCCACGCGTCACCGGATGGTTCGGATCGCCTTCCACCTTCACCGCACGTTCCTGCCCGGCCGCATCCGTCGCGACCGTCACCAGCACCCCGCAGCTATCCGGGCAGTCATGCGAGCACACCGCATGCACCACGCGCCTCCCGCTCTCGCCCACAAGCTCCATCTGCCTATTCTAGGCCCGCCGTGTATCCTGCTCTCCAAAGGTTCCCCGCAAAAATGCCCAAAGAACAACCATCCCCCGGCCGCCTGGAAGCCTTCTCAGACGGCGTCATCGCCGTTATCATCACCATCATGGTCCTGGACTTCAAGGTCCCGCATGACCCCGGCCCCGCAGCCTTTGCCCGAGCCATCCTCCCCACGCTCGCCGTCTACTTCCTCTCCTTCACCTTCACCGGAATCTACTGGGTCAATCATCACCACCTAGTGCATCGCATCCGCCACGTCAACGCGCCCATGCTCTACGGAAATCTTTTCTTCCTCTTCTGCCTGTCGCTCCTGCCCTTCGCCACGTCTTACGCGCTGGAGAAGCACTTTGACTCCTTCTCGGTCGCCGTCTACGCCGGAGCCCTGCTCCTAAGCGGCATCGGCTTCATCGCGCTCTCGCTCGCCATCGGCCGTCATCTCCACCGCACCGGCGGCGTAGAAGACCCCACAGACGCAGCCATTCAGCAGGCCGAGCGCAGCAAAGCCTTCCTCAGCCTCGCCATGTACGCCCTTGCAATGCCCTCGCCTACTGGCACCCCTTCGTCGCCGCGGCTGAGATCGCCCTCGTCACCGTCATCTGGATCGTCCCCGGCTTCCTCCTCAAGGCAGCCCACGAAAACTGCGAGACCCACGGCGCCGTCTGATCGATACGGTATCCTCTCCTCACGCGCGTCCAGGTGATCCCATGAAAACCCTCTTCCTCCTCGCCCTCATTCTCTGCCTGCCACTCGCCCCCGCCGTCCGCGCGCAGGACAAAGGTCCGGACCAGCTCCGCACCCTCTCCCACGACGAACTCGCCATCATCAAGGTCCTTAACGCGCAGGAGAAGGCCTGGAATCGCGGTGACATCGACTCCTACGTCACCGGCTACAAGAACGCGCCGGACATCCTCTTCGTCGGCGCACAGGTCAGCCACGGCTACGCCCAGATGGTCTCCGACTACCGCCACAACTACCCCAACCGCGACGCCATGGGCACCCTCACCTTCGCAGATCTCGAGCCCCGCCTGCTCGACGAAAAGTTCGCCGTAGTCCTCGGCAAGTATCACCTCGACCGCAACAAAAAGGCCGGCGGCCCAGCCGACGGAATCTTCTCCCTCATCTTCGAAAAAACCGAGGGCGGCTGGAAGATCATCGTCGATCACACCACCTAAAGCCCACCCGTCTTTCGACACCCTCACCCTCCTCAAATCCAAAAGAGGCTGAACCAATTCCGCCACTCAGGCCGGATCGCCAAGCCCTGCTCCAAGGCACCCGCACCCCACCGGCAACGTAGTTCTCTCCCGCATCGGCCCTCGGCGATCTTCCCCGATTGGGCGCTTGTGCCGTGTATTCAGCCCTGCTCGCCCCCTCACGTCAAAGACCATCCCTGACGCTCCGTCCGCCCGAGATCCCGCGCCACCCTCCCTCCGTCCAAAAAATTTCTTCAAGTGGTCTGAACAATTCCCCTTGACAAGACTTCTCCGCGCTTTGCAGAATGCTCTCGCTTGCAAACTATCAATCGGTCGGGCCGGGAAATTTCCGGCGCACTCGCACCTGCCACAAACCCTTTTGGAGAGCCTGATGCGCACACTCGTAGCCACGAAATCCACCCCCTCCAGCCTGGCCTCAGCGATCAGGCTCGCCACAGTCATCCTCCTGGCCGTCCTCTGCTTCTTCTCGACCGGAAGCCGCCTCGACGCACAGATCGGAGGCAGCGGCTCCATCAGCGGAACCGTCACCGATCCCAGCGGCGCAGTCATCCCCAACGCGCTCATCGTCGCCGTCAACAACGCCAACGGCACCAGGGTCACGCAGCACTCCAGCGGCGCCGGTGCCTTCACGCTCTCGCCCCTGGAAGCCGGCCAATATACCGTCACCATCGTCGCCACCGGCTTTGAGAAGCTCACCCAGGAGCACATCCAGGTCAACGCGTTGCAGATCGTCGGCCTCAAGCCCCAGCTCACCCTCGGCGTCTCAACCGAGACCGTAACCGTAGAAGGTGCGCCACCCCAGCTCGACACCCAGAACGCCTCCATCGGCGGCACCATGGAGAACGCCGAGTACGTCGCGCTCCCGCTGCAGATCAACGGCGGCGCACGCAATCCCACCTCCTTCGTCTATCTCGAACCCGGCGTCGCCCACGGCGGCTCCGGCGTTCAGACCGGCATCTTCAGCGGCACCGGCAGCGCCGGTCGTCTGGATGAGGTTTACATCGATGGCTTCCCCCAGACCAGCATCTACGAGCAGGGCGACCCGCGTTACGTCTCCAACCTCGTCTCCGTTGAGGCCGTCGACCAGTTCCAGGTCATCACCAGCAACCCGCCCGCCGCCTACCAGGGCGTCGGCCTGGAGAACTACACCATCCGCTCCGGCTCCAACAAGATTCACGGCTCCGTCTTCGACTACTACCGCGACACCTCCTTCGATACCTGGGGCTTCTTCCAGCCCAACGTCATCAACCCTCTCCTGGGCCACGCCACCAAGCCCAACGAGCACCAGTCCGAGTACGGCGTCTCCCTCAGCGGCCCCATCAAGAAGGACAAGATCTTCCTCTTCGCCAACTACGACGGCTTCTATCTCCACAAGGACAACAACCCCACCTACTCCACCATCCCCACGCTCGCCATGCGCAGTGGAGACTTCAGCCAGTTCCTGACGCTCGCAACCCCGCAGGCCATCTACGATCCCACAAGCTGCCCCACCGGATCGCAGAGCGCCGGCACCTGCACCCGCACGCAGTTCGCCTATAACAACCAGCCCAACGTCATCAATCCCGCACGCATCGGCGCGGCTGAGACCTTCATGCAGAAGTTCCAGCCCACGCCCATCAACAGCAACATCACCAACAACTACCTCTCGCAGATCCCCAGCTTTCAGCACCACTTCAGCACCATGGAGCACCTGGACTGGACCATCAACGACCGCCAGCGCTTCTCCGTCATCTTCGGCGCGCAGCTCGGCGCGGTCTATGGCTTCCAATCCAACGGCTCCAACCCCGGCCCGCTCCCGTACACCTCAGGCCAGGGCTTTGAGACCAAGAACAAGCTCATCCAGGCTGAGCACACCTTCACCATCAACCAGCATCTCGTAAACCAGTTCAAGGCCGGCTACACCCGCTTCTGGGGCCCGGTCTTCAACCCCGACTACCGCACCCCCGGCTTCGGCCTCGGCACCAATGCCGGCGTCACCGGACTCCCCGGCGGCCAGGCCTCAGGTTCGTTCCCCACCGTCACCTGGGCTGGCAACAACCCGCTCACCCAGTGGAGCGGCGACCAGGACTACAACGACATCACCAACTACGCCACCATCCTGGACAACGTCCAATACATCAAGGGCAAACACACCTTCACCTTCGGCGGCACCCATCAGTGGCTTGAGGTGCAGGACATCGCTTACACCACTGGCATCTCGCCCGTGACCCTCACGTACAGCAACAGCCAGACCGCCCTCTACACCAACAAGACCGGCATCTCCTCCACCGGCCACTCCTACGCCAGCTTCCTTATCGGCCAGGTCAACCAGGGCTCGCTCACCCAGCAGTCCTTCATCGATACCGGCGCACGCATCCAGCCCAGCTCACTCTACGCCCAGGACGACTACAAGCTCACCTCCAAGCTCACCCTCAACATCGGCCTCCGCTGGGACTACTACCCCGCCTACCGCGAGGTCATCAACCGCAGCACCTTCCTCAACATCAACGCCACCAACCCCATCACCGGCAACAAGGGCGCACTGGAGTACGCCGGCAGCGGCACCGGCCCGTACTGCAACTGCAACACGCCGGTCAACAGCTGGTACAAGAACTTCGGCCCCCGTCTCGGCTTCGCGTATAGCGTCGCTCCCGGCACCGTCATTCGCGGCGGTTACGCCATCGCCTACACCCACGGCTCCGGCACCCGCAGCGCGCTCTTCAAAGGCACCGGCACCGTAGGCCTCAGCTCCGCGCCTTCCATCGTCAGCAAAACCTCCGGAGACGCAGCCTTCCTCCTCGATAGCGGCTTCCCCGCCTATACCGCGCCACCCACCATCAACGCCGGCTACGGAACCTTCTACACCACCCTCTCCAACACCCCCGCCTCCAGCATGAGCTACCCCGATCCCTACCTCGGCTCACGCGCGCCCTACGCCAACATGTACAACCTCGGCATCGAGCAGCAGCTCACCAAGGACATGGCCGTCCAGATCAACTACGTCGGCTCCCAGGGCCACTTCCTGCCGGTCTCCGCCAGCGGCGCACGCGGCTACTTCAGCAACCAGCTCAACCCCCAGTACCTCAAGCTGGGCTCCCTGCTCGGCACCACGGTCACCCCTGCGGTCATCGCCCAGGCTCAACAGGTCTTCCCCGGAATCCAACTCCCCTACGCCTCGTTCTCCGGCACCCTGGCGCAGGCGCTCGTTCCATTCCCCCAGTACTCCGGCGTCTCCGATACCTACGACAACCTCGTCAACTCCAATTACAACTCCCTCCAATTCATCATCAAGCAGCGCATGAGCCGAGACATCGACTTCATGTTCAACTACACCTGGAGCGCGGAGATCGACGACAACGGAACCTTCCGCAGCGGCTATCTCTCCAACCGCGTCGAGCGTGGACGCGGAACCGCCGACGTCCCCAACGTCATCAACTCCACCGCCATCGTCAAGCTCCCCTTCGGCAAAGGCCAGCCGCTCCACTCCAACAACCGCTTCCTCAACAGCCTCATGAGCGACTTCTCGCTCTCCGCCATCTACACCTATAGCTCCGGCATCCCGCTCGCCATCATCTCCTCCGGCTGCGTCGCACCCGGCACCGGCCAGTGCATGCCCAACTACAACCCCAACTACACCGGCTCCAAGGTCCGCATCAACGGAAGCTACGGCCAGGGCGTCACCGCGGCCACCGCCGCCACCACCCATTACATCGACATCAACGGCTTCATCGACCCCTCCGCCGCCACCAGCTCAACCGCAACCGCCGCCCAGAAGGCAGCCTACCCCAACTACACCATCGGCAACGTCGCACGCACCGCGCCCTACGGTCTCCGCGGACCCACGGCCTTTGACGGCGACGTCAGCCTCAAGCGCACCATCACCCTCCACGACAACGTCAACCTGCTCCTCGACGTCTCCGCCTACAACATCACCAACTCCGTCATCCTGGCCGCGCCCGGCGTCAGCACCAGCACCCCGAGCACCTTCGGCGTCTCCAGCAGCCAGAGCAATCTCTCCCGAGACATCCAGCTCGCAGCCCGCATCAACTTCTAACCCTGTTGTCCTCACAAACGGCGTTCCTTCGTGGAGCGCCGTCCTTTTTAGACTTCACCCCCAGCCCCCACGTCCAAGCATCATTCCAGCATCCTTCAAGGACCAGCCTCACATGCGCGTCTCCCCAACTCCCCTGCTGCTCCTCGCATTCACCGCACCCGCATCCATCTCCTTCGCCCAGACGGCAGCCGTCCCCCATAACCCCACCGGCATCGACTTCTCCTTCGCCGGCTACGAAGCCGGCCCCGCACTCCCATCCATCCCCGCCGTCCTTACCGTGCGCCCCACCGGCTCCGACGACACCGCCCTCCTCCAATCCGCCATCGACCGCATCGCCACCCTCCCCATCCAGCCCAACGGCTTCCGCAGCGCGCTCCTCCTGCAGCCCGGCCGTTACCGCATCGCCGGCCAACTCACCCTCCGAGCCTCCGGCATCGTCCTCCGCGGCTCCGGCCCCACCAACACCACCCTCATTGCCGAAGGCCTCTCCCGCCGCAGCCTCATCGAAGCCGGAGCCCTCACCGACCCCACCCTCGCAACTCCCATCGAAGTCACAGAAGACGCCCCCGCCGGCAGCCTCACCCTAACCCTTACCTCAACAGACTCCCTCACGACAGGCGACCACATCGTAGTCCGCCGCCCCAGCACCGCCCCCTGGATCTCCGCCATCAGCATGTCCGGACTCCCCGGCACCTTCGCCAACCAGCGTCTCGACTGGCAGCCCGGCTCCCACGACCTCGTCTGGGACCGCACCATCCTCTCCATCGACCCCACCACCCACACCATCACGCTCGACGCCCCCATCACCACCGCGCTTGAAAAACAATACGGCGCAGGCACCGTAGCCAAGCTCACCGGCCAGCCCCCCATTACCCACATCGGCATAGAAGATCTCACGCTCGAATCCACCTTCGACCCCGCCAACCCCAAAGACGAAGACCACGCCTGGATCGCCATCCTCTTCGACCACCTCGAAGACGCCTTCGTCCGCAACGTCACCACCCGCCACTTCGCCGCCTCCGCCGTCCACGTCAACCTGCGCGCCCGCCGCATCACCATCACAGACACCCACGCCGAATCCCCCATCGCAGAGTTCGCCGGCTACCGCCGCCAGTCCTTCCTCATCGACGGCCAGCAGGTCCTCGTCCGCCACTCCACCAGTGAAGCCGGCATGAACGACTTCGCCTCCGGCCTCCTCGCCGGCGGCCCCAACGTCTTCCTGGACGACACCGCCACCGCCTCCCTCGGTGCCAGCGGAGCCTTTGAGGGCTGGTCCTCCGGCATCCTCTACGAGCGCGTCCACATCCCCAACGCCCGCCTCCAACTCCTCCTCGACTTCTCCCGCGCTCAGGGCGCAGGCTGGACCGCCGCCAACTCCATCCTCTGGAACTCCACCGCCCAGTCCGTCGACGCCATCGGCCCACCCGCCGCCGCAAACTACGTCATCAACTCCCCCCAATCCCTCTACGAAACCCAACTCCAAGCCCGCATAGGAACCACACTCCTCCCAGAAACCTCTGTGTCCTCGTCCTTCCCTCCGAGCCCTCTGTGGTTCGCTTCTCCCAAAGCTGAAACCCCAGCCAATCCCCCCCAGACCCACCCCGTCCAGATCATCAACGGCCGCTTCGTCCTCGAAGGCAAAACCCTCTGGGGCCCATCCCAGGGTGAAGCCTGGTGGCGCGGCGACACCTCCCCCTACACCGCCGGCAAGTCCACCGGCTCCAGCGTCAGCCGCTTCATGCCTGGCGTCACCGCCCCCGGTCTGACGGAGGATCTCCCCGAGATGGCCTCCCGCCTCAAGGCCCGCGGCATCGTCTCCATCCAGATCAACCCCGGCCTCTGGTACGACCATCGCCGCGACGCCCACACCGTAGAACGCCGTGACGACGGCAACGTCTGGGCCCCATTCTTTGAAGCTCCCTGGGCCCGCAGCGGTCAGGGCACCGCCTGGGACGGCCTCTCCAAATTCGACCTCTCCCGCTACAACCCCTGGTACTTCGAGCGCCAGAAGCAGTTCGCCCAGCAAGCCGCACAGCAGGGCTTTCTCATCTTCTACGACCTCTACAACACCCACGACGTCCTTGAGATCGGCCCCCACTGGATCGACTACGCCTGGCGTCCCGCCAACAACATCAACAACACCGGCCTGCCCGAGCCGCCGCCCCTCAAACCCCACAACCGCAACGACGTCGGTAACCAGTTCTTCTCCACCACCAACCCGGAGCTGAAGGCCCTTCACCGCGCCTACATGCTCCACACCTTCGACCAGCTCGGCGATCAGCCCAACGTCATCTTCGGCATCGCCTACCAGTACGCTGGCCCATTGGAGTTCGAGCAGTTCTTCCAGGACACCGCCCGCGAGTGGGAGTCCACCCACCCCGGACGGCACATCCGCTTCGCCCTCACCACCAGCAAGCAGACCACCGACGCCATCCTCCAGGACCCCATCCGCTCCAAGCAGATCGCCGTCGTCGACATGCGCTACTGGGAGTACCGCCCCGACGGCACCCTCTTCGCCCCCAAGGCCGGCGAAAACCACGCCTTCCGCGAGCTCATCTCCCTCGCCTTCCCCGGCTACACCGACACCCCACCCGTCACCACCCCAGAGCAGGTCTACCGCGCCACCCGCGAGTACCGCGACCGCTACCCCAACATCGCCCTCATGCCCATGGAAGACGGTGCCGGCCCCATACCCATCCTCATGGGCGGCGGAGCCTCCCAGTCCGCCCTCGTCGGCGGCCGCACCCCCGCACCTAAGCCCTCAGCAGAGCAACAAGCCTCCGCCATGTACCCCCTGCGTCCCGCCACGGCACCACCCGAGCACGCCAACGCCGACCACAATCTCGAAGCCTTCATTCAAACCAACCTCGCCACCAGCCTTATGAACCTCTCGCCCCGTGACGGCTGGACCGCCGCACCGGACCACACCTGGACCCTAGCCGGCAGCCCCAAAGACCCCATCCTCCTCTACTCCCTCTCCGGCCCGGACATCACCCTCACCCACCCACTCCCACACACACACTACGCCGCCCAATGGTTCGACCCCGAAACCGGCCAGACCCAACCCGCCGAAGCCAAACAGTCCACCTACGCCAAGCCCAACGCAAGCCCGTGGCTCCTCTTACTCAAGCCTGAATAGCCCTCCCCGATCAACGACTGGAGACCATCCATGAAACCTTCGTACCTGCTTCCCTTAGTCATCATTTGCGCTTTGACCGCCGGTTCCATCGCCCAGACCGCACCACCCACCCCACCCCCACCCGCCCCAGCCAACGCCTTCTACCCCGAGAAAGAGCTCCCCGCCCCCTTCAACCCCGCCCTCCCCACCATCTTCATCGTCGGCGACTCCACCGCCAGCTACCACCCAGACCGCACCGACGAAGGCGCAGCCGCCATCCAGGGCTGGGGCTACTTCCTCCCCGCCTTCTTCGACCCCACCAGGGTCAACGTCGTCAACGCAGCCCGCGGCGGCCGCTCCACCCGTACCTACATGACCGAAGGCCTCTGGCAGAAGGTCCTAGCCCAGGTCAAACCCCACGACATCGTCCTCATCCAGCTCGGACAGAACGACGTCTTCGAGCTCAACGACAAGTCCGCCCGCGGCACCATCCCCGGCATCGGCGACCAGACCCAGGAGATCGACAACATCGTCACCCACAAGCATGAGGTCGTCCACACCTTCGGCTGGTACCTCCGCAACTACGTCAAGCAAGCCCGCGAAAAAGGTGCCACCCCCATCGTCATGTCCCTCACCACCCGCAACGTCTGGAAGGACGGCCAGGTAGAGGTCGGCGTCAACAACTATCGCGAGTCCTCCTGGCGCATCGCCAACTCCGAAGGCCACACCGACTTCGTAGACGTCAGCGAGATCATCGCCCAGGCCTACCGCAAGCTAGGCCCGGACAAGACCGCCGGCCTCTTCCACACCCGCGAGCAGGTCCACATCAACACCGCCGGAGCCTTCCTGGACACACGCTGCATCGTCGCCGGCCTCGAGGGCCTGACCGACGCCCCCATCACCCCATACCTCTCCTACCTCGGCCAGGAGATCACCCCCGTCTCCCCACCCATCCCCACAGAGTGGTCCCAACCAGCAAAATAGCCATCAGCGAGCTTGTCTACTCTGCTCTGCCTCAAGCAGAATAGGCACACTCAAGTGGCAGCCCTTTCGCTCAACCTCGCAGGCTGGTGGCGGCACCGGGCGCCCGGACCCGACCTCCGCCGCATCCTGCTCGCAGCCATCCTTTACAACGTCGGCCTCTCCGCCTATCTCTTCCTCTTCAGCCTCTTCCTCATGGATCACGGCTTCACGGAGCGAACCCTGGGCCTCGTCGCCACCGCCATGGTCCTCGGCACCATGGCCGGCACCCTCCCCATCGGTCTGCTCGCCGCACGCTTCGGTCTCAGCCGAGTCGTGCTGACCTGCCTCCTGCTCGTCGGCCCCATCTTCATCGCCCGCACCGCCTTCCTGACCCTACCCATACAGCTTGCGCTCGCCTTCCTCAGCGGCATGGTCGTCTGCGGCTGGGTCGTCGGCCTCTCACCCCTCGTCGCAGGTGTCTCCACTGAGGCAAAACGCCCCTTCGCCTTCAGCCTCCTCTTCAGCGTCGCCATCCTCAGTTGCGGCGCGGGAGGCTTCCTCGGCGGTCATCTTCCCGGCTGGCTCGCACGCGTCGTCCACAGCCCCAGCCAGTCCGCAGTCCTCATCGCCGGTTCGCTCCTGGCCATGACCGCCGCATGGCCCATCGCACGCCTCACCCCAGCCCTGCGTCACGCATTAGCGCCGAGTCCCACCCGCAGCATCCTGCCCCCGACCCATCTACTCCGGTTCTTTGCCGCAGGCTCCTTCTACGCCGCAGCCATCGGCTGCTTCACTCCCTTTGTCGGCGTCTTCTTCGTCCACCGGCTAGGCTTCGGTCTCGGTCCCCTTGGAACCCTCTTCTCCGTCCTCCAGGCTCTGGAAGCGCTCGCAGTCCTTGCCATGCCCTTCCTGCTCCGCCGCCTCAGCCTCCCCTCCGGCATCCTCGCCACCCAACTCGCCGGCGCCTGCTCGCTCACCCTCCTCGCAGGCAGTCACGGCGGACTCCAGTCCGCCATCGGCCTCTGCGGCTACCTCGCCGCCTTCCACATGAGCGAGCCCTTCTTCCAGACCCTCCTCATGAACCGAGCCGCACCGCAAGAAAGAAGCAGCGCCTCCGCCGCCTGGTTCCTCGCCAACTCCCTCGCCCAGGCCGCAGCCGCCACCCTCGGCGGAGCCATCATCGCCCGCTACGGCTACCCCGTCCTCTTCGCCGGAGCCATCGCCGCTATGATCGCCGCAGCCGCATGTCTCCGCCTCGCCCTTCAGCCCACCCAGCAGGGCCGCCCGGAAGCTCCATCGCCGATGCCTGAGATCGAAGTAAACCCGATCGGGGTCTAAGCCGAGCAACCCGTCAAAAACAAATCCGACAACAACGCGCCCAGCTCCACCGGCGTAAGATCCGTCTCCGCCGAGTACCACGGATAGATACAGTTCACCATCCCCAGCAGCACCAGCCCCATCAGCTTCACCGGCACATCTCCCCGCAGCAATCCCGCCTCCTGCGCCTCCCCAAACACCCCGCGCAGCAGCCCCTCATACCCATCCCGCCGCTCCACGATCTCCCGCTTCCGCTCCCCCGTCAGCGCGTGCAGTTCGTCATTGGCGGAGGCATGCCAGCTCTGGTGCTCCAGCAGGCAGACCACATGCGCCGTAATCAGCACGTGCACCCGCTCGATCGGGTCGGTCCTCCCAGCCAGCGCCCCCTCCACCCCCGCATGCAGATGCTCCACCGCCGCCCGCGAGATCTGATAAATCAAATCCTCTTTACTCGACGCATAGTGATACACCGTAGCCTTCTGAATCCCCGCCGCCTCCGCAATCTCACGCATCGACGTAGCAAAGTATCCGCTCCGCGCAAACAGCGCGCACGCCGCATCCAGCAGCCGAGCATGACCTAGCCGCAGCTCCGGTCCCTTGGCCACACCCGCCACAACCTCCCGCACCGTTGAATCGCCCTTCCAGGCCGCGCGAGTCGAAGCAGTCATCGCGCCGTTCAAATAGATCGAAAAGAAGATCCCATCCAGCTCATCCACCGTATAAGCCGCACCCGGCCGATACCAAAGCACCGACCAGTTCAGCATGTCCATCAGCGCCGTATAGAGGTACCGGTTGGCGACATCCCCACGCACCACCCCCGCCCCCTTCGCCCCATCCAGCACCTCAAAAATGGTAGCCGAGTACCGCCCCCAAAGCCCATCCACCTCCGCCCGGTACTCCGCTGAAAGCGACCTGCACTCCATCACGCTCACGGAGAACTCACGCTGAAACTCCAGCGTCGTCGTCAGGTGAACACGAGCCAGCGTCCGCAACCGTTCAAGCGGCGTCGCAGCAAGCGCCAGTGCCGCCTCCGCCGTCTCGATCAGGTGTAGAAACGTCGGATAGCAGATCCCATGCAGCAGCTCTTCCTTCTTTGAAAAATGATGGTAGAGCGAAGGTTGCTGAATCCCCAGCGCAGCCGCCACATCCCGCGTCGTCGTAGGCTTATAGCCCTTCTTCCAGAACAGATCGAGCGCCACCCCACGCAGCCTCTCCGCCACCGCCTCGGTGCCCAGGCTCTCGTCTTGATTGAGCGGCTGCAGCGGCTGGACCCCCGAATCTCTCAAGCCATCAAACCCGACATACGAACGATTGTGTCACGCCAACGCGGCCCATGGAAACGCACCTCAACCACTCACCCACAATCAATCCAGCGGTTTGAGATGACCCAGATTCCCCCGCGCCTCCGTCAACCCCGGATTGATCTCCAGCGCCCGCAGAAAATCCCGCCGCGCCGCCACCTTATCCCCCGCCCGAGCCTCCATCACCCCCAGGTCGTTCCAGTCGTTCGCATCCCGCAGAGCCAGCGCGACCACCTGTTGCTGCTCCCGCAGAGCCTCCGCCCCGCGCCCCATCTGTGACAGCACCTGCGCCAGCGCACGATGCGGCTCCGGGTCCTTCGCAGCCAGCGCCTCCCACGCCCGAAGCTGCACCAACGCCTCTTCAAACTCCTCGCCGCCCGCATACACCAGCGCCAGCAGATGATGCGCCTCCGCATCCTCAGGGTGTCGAGCCAGCATCCCCACCAGCAGCGGCTTTGCCCCCGCCGCATCACCCAGCCGCACATCCAGCGTAGCCAGATCGAACGCAGCATCCGTATAGCCGCCATCTACCTTCAACGCCGCCTCATACCGCACCTTCGCCCCCGTATCATCGCCACGAGCCTGCAGCGCAGACCCCAGCGCCGTCAGCACCCGCGCACTCCCCGGCGTCAGCCCGTCGAGCTGCGTATAAAGCTCCACCGCCCGCGCCGCCGCCCCCGTACTCAACTTCAGCGCCGCCAGGTTATACAGCGCAATCGCATCCCCCGGATTCTTCCGCAGCACGGAGCTCATCCACGCCCCCTCCAGCGCCTGCCGAGACGCCAGCGTATCCACCTCCGGCAGCACCTGCACCCACAGGTGCGCCATCTCATCCTCAGACCGGTTGCCCGCCCTCACCACCACCGGCGGCGAGTGCGGATTATGGATATTCCCCGTGCTGTTGTCATACACATACCGCATATGCAGAACGCTCCCCCCAGGCAGCTTCATCGGCTCCGCCAGCCGGTACACGGACTGCCGGTCGATATCCCACTCCGGAATCAAAATCAGATCCCGCCTCGCACCATCCGGCGTCACCGCCCAGCCTTCCATCCGCCGGGCCAGATAATGCGCATGCGGATACACGCCCAGCACAGACACCGCCACCGGCAGCGTCAACGCATCTTCCACCGGAAAGCTCGCATCGCCTGCGGGGATGTTCAGCGCCGCATCATGCTCCAGTTGCAGCAGCATCGGATGAAGCTCCGCCGGCGTCTTCGTAAAGTACAGCCCAATCCGAGCCCGCGTCGTCTCCGCCTTACCGGAGGGCTTCAGGTGCAGGTTCAGCACAAGGTCATTGCCCGCGTCGAGCCGCCACGGCATCCCCGGTGCCTCCACCAGCGCAGTCGAATCCGGCTTCCAGAACAGGAAGTGGCTGTCCGGATCAAAGTCGTCCCCGGAGTCCACCTCGATATCCATCCCCGGCACCCCGCGCCTCCACTCCGGATGCGTCCTCCGCAGGGAAGCCGTCCGGTCGATCAGCACGTTCGCATGATGCACCACCTGCGGATTACCCGGCTTGATCTCCATCGCTCTCACCCAATGTGTACCGGCCAGTGGATTCGGCAGAATCACATTCGTAAAGAAGTCGCTGCCAGAGGCCGGCACCGACACCGCAGTCTGCGTCTCCACAATCAAATCCGGCTCGCCAAGCTGCCACGCGCTCGTATACACCGGAGCCTTCGCGACCGGCCCCGCTCCTTCGATCGCCCCCGCCGCAATCCACCGGTGCAGCAGCGCCACCGTCTCCGCAGGCAGATGACGATCGCCCTGAAACCTGCCATGCCCCTCCTCCGGCAACCACGGCGGCATATACCGCGTCGTCACCGCCGTATCGATCACCGAAGCAAACCGCTTCGCCTCCGCATACGTCATCAACGCAAACGGCCCCGAGCCCCCCGTATGATGACAACCCGTACAGCTCTGATACAGCACCGGCGCAACATCATGCCGCCACGTCGGCGCACTCTGCGCCCCCGCGACCCCCGCAAGCCAAAGCATCAGAGACCCAACAAACCTCATCGCGCCCCTCGGCTCACAATCGAGCACCCCACCAGCCCACCCGGATCAGCCACCACCGGCCTCCCCGCCAGCACGCTCCGCACCGCCGCCTCCACAAAGTGTTCCGTAGCCGCAGGCCGCTCCTGCCCAAGATGTACGAACCGGTCATCCACCCGCCCCGCATAAACCGTCTTCCACCCACCCGCCCCACTCCGCACCAGCACCACCGCCTCCGGCGTCACCTTCGCATGAGTCAACCGCACCAGCGCCCCATCCGCATCGCCCAGCGTCACGCCCCCCGCATCGAACTCCCGCTGATGCACCCGAATCCCCGCAGCCGTCTCCCCCACATTCGGATACACATACCGGACCACAACTCCCTGCGAAGCAAAGCTCTCCCTCACCCGCTTCATCTCCGGAAACGTCCGGTTCGACACAGGACAATCGGAAGCCACAAAGAACAGCACCACCGCCCGCGCCCCAGGCACAGCAACCCTGTCGAGCGCCCCCTGCCCGAACGCCGCAGTCACAATCAAACACAAGACGAAGGAGAGGGCCACACGCAGCATGAGGCATCATAGTGCCACCGGCAGACGAAGCGATACCTACGGCTTCGTGCTGATCCGCCGAATGACGACCGGCGTAAGCGGCCGGTTCGAACTATCCCGCGCCAACCCCGCAACCCTCTCCAGCACCTTCATCGACGCACCATCGCACTGCCCAATAATCGTGTACCCCCCATCCAGCACATGCATCGGATTCAGCGCAAAGAAGAGCTCGCTGTTGTTCGTATCCGGCCCGCCGTTGCCAAACGCCAGCCGTCCCGGACGATCGAACGTAAGCCCCGGCGCACTCTCATTCTTGAACCGGAAACCGATATCCGTATCCCCGCTGATATCCCCCGTAATATCCCCAAACTGAATGTAATAATCCGGCAGCACCCGGTCGATCGCCTGCCCATCATAAAAGCGGTGCCCATGCTGAACCGCACGCGTCCTCGGGTCGGTCCAGTCCTTGCTCCCGTCCACAAGGCTTAGAAACGTAGCCGTAGCAATCGGACTCTCCTTCGTAAACAGCCGGCACGAGATCGTCCCCACAGAGGTCTCGATCACAGCCACCGGCCCCGTAGGCTCAGGACCCGCCGGCGCTGCAAGCGGAGCCGCACTCGGTGCCGGCAGCACCACAACATTCGCATCCACCGCAGCCACCCCCGGTAGAGCCTTACCAGCCGGAACGATCACAACCCGCCTGATCGCCACATCCTTCGCAGGATGATTATCCGTAGCCTGCAACTCCCGGCGCAACCGCGCCACCAGCTTCACCGAAGCCTCATCGCACTCCCCGAACACGACCGCATGCCCATCCACCTCGGCATTGGCATGATCCGTCACCAGGAACCGCGACGGCCCAGCCTCTCCTTTGGCCTCGGTCATCGCCAGCAGCCCCGCCCGGTCGAACCGCAGCGGCGGCGCAGCCTCGACAGCAAAGCCCGCACCCGCCGCCCGTTCCTCCTTGGCCGCACGAGCGCCCGTCACAATCCCCGCCGAGTGCGGAAAGATCCGCGTCCCGTCATAGAACGGCTGATCCCGCTCCATCGACCCATCAGGAGCCGTCCACGCCTTCGTCCCCTCCGCCAGCGCAATAAATGCGGCGGTCGTAGCAGGACGCTCATGCGTGAAAAGTGTGCAGGTAAGACGTCCCGCAGTCGTATCGATCACAGCCCTGGGCTGAGATTGCCCGAGGGCGGTGAAGCGGATCGCACTGAAGAGGATCGCGGCAAGCAGAGCAAGACGTCTCATACGCTGGTTATACATCGCCTGCAAAAGTATCCATGAATCCGCTCTTAACCAAATACCTCGAAACAAGTCGCCCCTTCAAAAGCTGATAGACCCCTCCAACTGAAGTTTGCGTGGCGAGTTTGACTGCAAAGTGACCGCACCGAAGTTCGTACTATCGATATTCGTCTGAATGCCGCCAAAGACAGTCCGATTGAAGACGTTGAAGGCGTCCGCCTGGACACGAACCTTCCAGCGATCGGTAATACGCAGATCCCGTCCAACGGTGACATCCTCGTCGAGGCTCCACGGATTGCGCAGTCCGAAGGCAAGCGTACGCGGCGTATTGCCGAACGTGAAGCTGGCAGGGTCCGCAAATGCACTTCGATTGATATAAGCAGTTGTGCTGGGACTACCGCCACTCCCGTACGCCCCGTTGATGCGCGCCGTCAGTCCTTTGCCATAGTCGGCGTAACATCCGCCGGTATAGGGCACCAGGCAGGACGCAAGGATAGGACCGAGCGGCGTGCCGGACTGGTACTGCACAATGCCGGAGATGCTCCAGCCACCCAGGATGGCATTCGCGATGCCGCTGTTAGCAAACGCCTGCCCGCGACCGAAGGGCAGACGATACACAGTAGCGATCGACAGAATCTGAGGAATGTCCTCCACAGCGACCGCACGTTCCTGCCGTAAGTTATAAGCGGAGCGCGGAGCGGCCTCCGCACCAGCGATGACGGCACCGGTATTGTTGATGGACTTGCTCCAGGTATAGGAAGCAAGGAAGTAAAGCCCGTGTGACGTACGCTGCTGCAGGCGCGTCTGCAGGCTGTGATAGCTGGCGTTCCCAAAGTCCGCAAACGGGTCGTAGATGCTGTTGTACTGCGGGAAGGGCCGAAGCGCCTGACCAAGCGTCCCCACAAAGTTCGCATAAGGAACTTTGGCAGTCGGGACGATTGTCTGCGCCTGTGCAAGAACGGCAGGACTGAGGGACTGTTGCAGCAGTCCACCCAGAACCATGTACTTCGGGTCCAGTTGGTCAGAGTAGATGCCAACACCACCGTTGATTGGGATAAAGTGCGACTGGCTCCCTGCATATGAGATCTGAAGCGTGAGCGAAGGCGTAAAGGCCTGCTCAACCGTAAGGTTCCAGTTCTCCGTGTAGGGGGACCGAGCAGCCGTATCGGGTCGATTGTACGTAACATTTCCGCCAGTAGCGCCGGTCGTGCTGTTGTAGCCAGCATTGAGGGTGGGATCGAAGATCGGCGGCTTGGCATACGCAGGGAAGCCAGTCGCCCAGTTGAACGCCGGCGTGATGCCGGAGTCCGGTGTATTGGGTGAGGGTTGAGCGACATACCCCAGCAACCCGGTTCCCTGCGACTGCGCGTTACCCCCAAGGGCACCCGCATTGAAGTGGTTGATCGTAAACGAGCCGCGTACCACCGTCTTCGGCGTAACCGAAAAAGCAAACCCAACGCGCGGATCGAACGTAAGGTAGTGCGTATCCACCTGCGTGCTGCAGTGGCAACTATCGGTCCCGTTCCCCGCGAACTGAACCGCGCCGGGATAATTACTGACAGCAGCATTCGGCAGAGCGGGATTGAACCACGAGTTACGATTTTCAGATTCAACGAACGGCTTGGCGATGATATAGCGCAAACCGACGTTGACCGTCAGCCGTTGCGTGATCTTCCAATCATCTTGTGCATAGACGGCATAATCGCGATACCGCGCGCCGGTCTCTGCGACCGAGGTGTCATAGAGAGCGGCGTTGTCCACGGCCCCCAGCAGATAGCTGGCGTATGCGTTTCCCGTCGTCGCATCGATCGAGGACACGCCATTGACAGCGGCAAAGCCAGCCGTCTCGTTATTGCTGAAGTTGAAGCCGCTTAAAAAATTCGGAATAGTCTGCTGCTCCTGCTGCGCAATGATCTGGCCGCCGAAGGTCATGGAGTGCCTGCCTCGAACCCACTGCAGGTTGTCCTGATAGACAAAGCTGTTCGCAACGGTGTTCGAGTTCTCGGTGTTGTTATTGCTCGCCCACAAAGTAGGTGCATTGGGGCCCAGGAAATTGACCGACGGAAAGTTATCGGAAGGAGCGCCGCTCGGCAGGCCAGTCAGCCCCGCTTTGCCGAGATATCCCCCACCATTGGTCGGAGAGGTAAAAGGCGTATTGAAGCGGTTGAACTGCGCACCAAACACATTGATGACGTGCGGCGTGATGGTCCAGGTATGGCCAACCTGGCCGAGCCAGATCACCTCCAGAGCCGTGCGGCTGCTGGTATACGGCAGAGGCAATTGTGGCCCGCCATTGGGCGGCAGACCGATCGGTGAGTTCTTGCCATATTGAAACAGCGCAAAGGCGTGCTGCCTGGAGTTGATCGCCCCATCCAGCTTGCCAAGGTACATATTCTGAGTCGTGCCGCCTTCCAGAGAGCTCGCAAAGTTATTCTGAATCGCGTTGTTCTGCGTGGCGGGCAGGTAAGACTGCAGTTGCCGGGAGATGGAAGAAAGACGCGCCGCCGGAATCACGTTTCCGGAAAACGCCGTTCGAGTACAGACCCCGTTGTTGCAGACCGTCGAAGCCGGATCGTAGATGGGAACGCTCAGCGCGCTGAAGTCGCCTGACCGTTCAGCCGCGGTCGGGAGATTATAAAAAATGGGCGGATTGCCATTTGAGATCTTGAAGCGATCGAGATTGCCAAAGAAGAAGAAACGATCCTTCACCAGCGCACCGCCCAGGGAACCGCCGTACTCGTTCTGGTGCTCCACAGGGGTAACGGTTGAAAAGTATCCGGCCGCATCAAACGCGGTGTTACGGATATTTTCATACACATGACCGTGCAGTTGGTTTGAGCCGGACTTGGTCACGAGATTCGTGATGCCCTGCCCTGCGTAATACGCAGGTACGCCACTGGAGATGATCTGAAACTGATCGATGACCTCGGTGGAGGTGGCGCCGTTGACGTTACGGGCATCACCCTGCATCTCTGAGGTCGTCAGCGGCAGTCCGTTGATATAGAGATAAGAAGAGTTGGAGCTGCCGCCATTGATGTTCTCCACTCCAAAATCACCGGAGGCCACGCCTGGAACCAGCGAGAGAAAGCCCAGCGGACTCTTCGGTCCGCCGTTCATCGCGACCGGCAGAGCCGTGTACGTGGAGTTTGGGATCGTAGTGTCGAGAGCACCGTTCTCAGTGTTGAGGTCTGATGGCGTCGCCGTGACAGTCACAGTTTCGCCGGCTCCCCCAGCCTGCAGCGAAAGATCGAGACCGACCACGCTGATGGCGTTGACGATGACGTGCTCCTGATGCACCGGACTGAAGCCCTTAAGCTCAACCGTGACGCTGTAATCGCCAGGAGGCAGCGCCGGCAGAACATACGTGCCTGCTGAGGAGGTCTGCTGTGCAGCGGTCCGGCCCGTGTCCTGGGAGACCGCTGTGACTTTGGCATTGGGAACAACCGCGCCGGACTTGTCCGTGACAGTCCCCTGGATTGTGCCCGTGCCGGCTGCCTGAGCCCATGCGCAGGTCCCCGGGACCGCCAGCGCAACAGAGAGAAGGAGGGTATGTGGAGCAAGGTATCGTGCGTTCAGGACAAACTCCAGGAATGCAAATTCCGCTGGCAGACAGGATCTCTTGAGATCGAAGCGAATCAGGAGTAAGTCGAAAAAAATCAGGAACGGTTGGTTGGATGGGAAGGAGGTCGTTCGGGTTTTCTGGACGCGAATCAATCCTATACGGATTGATTCAACGCCAACCACGGCTCCGCAAATGCCCTTGTACTCCGCACACTCGCACATCTCGATGCCCCATCCGCTAAACTCCCACCATGCCCGCTCGCGCTGTAGCCCTCCTCTTCACCCTCGCGACCATCGCGCACGCCCAGGCGCCCCTCTGCGACCGCATCCGCGCCCTCACCCAGGACCCCACCGTCGCCGCCGCCCACTGGGGCGTGCAGGTCGCCACGCTCGACGGCACCCCGCTCTGCGGCGTCAATGAAGCCCAGCTCTTCCGCCCCGCCTCGAACGCCAAGATCTTCACCACGGCCGCAGCCCTCGCGCTCCTCGGCCCAAACGCAACCGTCGAAACAGAGGTCCTCTCGCATGGCGTGTTCACAGGCAAGGAACATCTGGACGGCAGTCTCTATCTCTTCGGAAACGGAGACGCCAACCTCTCCGGCCGCAGGGTTCCCTACGCTCCCGGGACGGACGAGGCCCTTCCGCCGCTGCACAGCCTCGATGATCTCGCCGCTCAGGTCGCCCGCACCGGTCTCCGGTCTGTGACCGGAGATGTGATTGCCATCGGCGATCACTTCGGCAATGAACCCTACCCCAACGGCTGGTCCCAGGATGACATCCTCTGGGGCTACGGCGCGCCGGTCTCAGCCCTGGACATCAACGATAACGAGATCAAGCTGACCATCACTCCGGCCACGGAACTCAGCAGCCGGGCCACCATTGAGATGACCCCCGCTCTTCGTTACTACACCCTCTCGAACGATGTGATGACGACCGATACCGGCTCGGCAACCTCCATCGCAATCGAACGAACACCAGGCTCCAGGCTTCTTCACCTTTACGGACACATCGCCCTCAAGGCCAGCCCTGAGACAGACCACGTCGCCATCGAAGACCCCCCAGCCTATGCAGCCATGGCCTTGAAGCAGGCGCTTGAGCGCCAGGGCATCCTCATCGATGGCCATGCAATCGCGGAGCATGTCACCTCCCAAGATCCCCGAGGCTTCCGTGAGGTCTCCCGCCAGCCGCTGGACCTCCCCGCGATGATGTCGCTTGGCCGCGGAGTTGCTTCAGGTCTCTCTCCTTGTCCCGATCCATGTGATCCCGCAAAGATCTCAACAAACACGCTCCTCGGAAGCCTGACCTCCTCTACTCTGCTGGAAGACGTGATCCTGACCAACAAGTCCAGCATCAATCTGCACGCGGAGATCCTGCTCCGCCGTCTCGGCGACCGCATCTCACTCCCTGGGACCTTCGCCGAGGGCGCACGCGTCGTTCGACAGTTCCTGATCGACCGTGGCATCAGCGCCGATGACGTCACCCTCTACGACGGCTCCGGCCTCTCCACGTACGATCTCGTCACGCCACGGTCCATCATCAAGCTGCTCGCTTACGGCGCGGCCCAGCCCTGGGGCCCAGCTTGGAAGTCGTCGTTCCCCGTAGGCGGCGTAGACGGCACTCTGTCCGCTCGCTTCACCGGCCCGCTCAAAGGCCGCGTCTTCGCCAAGACCGGAACCCTGGGCGAGTCACGCGCCCTCAGCGGCTACCTCATCGCCGCCTCCGGCAAGACCCTCATCTTCTCCATCCTCGTCGACAACCACCTCCCCGGCTCGGCCGACCGCGTCGCCATGGACAAGATCGTCGCCGCCATCGCCGCCGGAAACTAATACACGCAATTTGTGGTGAGTTCGTGGTGATTTGTGGTGCACTTCTGCCACAAAATGACACAGATGCGATGATAGAAAAGATGAAGTTTACCGTTCCAGTTCTGCTCGCCACAGCCCTCCTGACGGGCTGCCACTCCACCCCGCCCCCCACCCCCTTGGCTCAACTAAACCCTCAACAAATGCGCGGACATGACGCATTCCAGACCAAATGCGCCGTCTGCCATTACGACCGCCGCACCGGCGATCTGCACGGCCCATCCCTCCTCGGCGTCTTCAAAAAGCCTGCCCTCCCCAGCGGCGCAGCCGCCACGGACGAGCGCGTCTCCGCCACCATCATCCACGGCCGAAACCTCATGCCCGCACAAGGTAACCACTTGGAAACAGGCGACTTAGAAGACCTCCTCGCCTACCTGCACACCCTATGACCCAACCGACCCAACCAAAAGGCCAACTCTTACCAGGAATCGCCGGCATCTGCATCTTCATGCTGGTTCTAACGCTATTAAACGTCTTCGGCGCGCTCTCAAACGCCTTCGGCACAGGACGCGGCAAGTACGGCATCCTGGCCCTTTGTTCTCTGTTAGTTATCGGCATCTTCGGCCTCCTGCGCATGCGCCGCTGGGGCTGGGCGCTGGTCCTCGCCGGCTGCCTCCTGCTCTCGTTCGGCGACTTCCACTTCTTCAAACTTGCCCACAGCCTCTTTTTTCTGATCCGCGGCTTCTTCATGCTCTTGTTCTTTCTCTACCTGGTGCGGTCGGAAGTACGCGACCGCCTGGTCTAACGCATACAATCAACACGATGGCACCCGCGCTCGAACTCGTTCAGATCGATCTCTCGCCCAAGGTTCCGGTACGTAAACCGGAGTGGCTGAAGGCCCGCGCACCAGGCGGCGAGACCTTCCACGCGCTGAAAAAGATGGCGCGCGACCTCAACCTCCACACCGTCTGCGAGAGCGCCCACTGCCCCAACATCGGCGAGTGCTGGAACCAGAAGGCCGCCACCTTCATGATGCTCGGCAACCTCTGCACCCGCCGCTGCGGCTTCTGCGCGGTGCCCAAGGGCAAGCCGGAGCCGATCGACCACGACGAGCCTCGCCGCGTGGCCTATGCTGTCGCACAGCTTGGACTTGCTCACGCCGTCATCACCAGCGTCAACCGTGACGACGACAATCTCGGCGCAGCACAGGCGTTCGTTGAGGTCATCGAGCAGATCCGGCTGCAATCCGCCGGCACTCGCATTGAGGTCCTCACGCCAGACTTTCAAGGCAACGAGCAGTCGTTGCGAATGGTCGTCGCAGCCAAGCCCGAAATCCTGAACCACAACATCGAGACCGTTCCCCGGCTGTACCGCATCGCGAAGTCGGGCGGAAAATACCCGCGTTCCCTGCGTTTTCTGGAGCAAGCGAAAGAGATCGCCGCTGAGACCGGCATCACCCAGGTCACCAAAACCGGCATCATCGTCGGAATGGGCGAAGAGATGCACGAACTGCTGGCTGTCTTTCGCGACTTGGCCGACCGCAAGGTAGATATCCTGACGATCGGGCAATACCTGCGCCCATCCAAGGATCACCTGGTCATGAGCCGCTTCTACACGCCCGAGGAGTTCGCCTTCCTGAAGCAGGAGGCTCTCGCAATGGGCTTCCGTCACGTCGAATCCGGCCCCCTGGTGCGTTCCAGCTATCACGCCCAGGAGCAGGCCGAGTCCACGGGGCTGGCTTAGCCATGGCCGTTCCAAGCGAAGTCAAACGGGTCGAGACGGCGATCGCCAACCGCAACGTCAAGGAGCTGGAGTGGTCCCTCTGGTACTGCCGGATGCGAGTGTCCATCCCCTCCGCACGTCCGGCTGACGTGAAGTACTGGCGTGCAGTCGAAGAGAAGGTGCAGGAGACTCTCGCACCTCCAGCCGAAGAGAAACAGTACGCCAGCAAACGGAAGAAGAAGGCCAACCGCGGTCTGGGGATGGGGC
This sequence comes from Granulicella tundricola MP5ACTX9, assembly GCF_000178975.2. Lineage (NCBI taxonomy): Bacteria > Pseudomonadati > Acidobacteriota > Terriglobia > Terriglobales > Acidobacteriaceae > Granulicella > Granulicella tundricola. The sequence goes on from NC_015064.1 coordinate 4,040,882, forward strand.
CGCTGCCGGGAGAGACGGTGGTTGAGGACCCTACTGAATAATCTGGCGAGCACCATGCCGGATACCTAGGATCTCAACAGTGTCATGCCGTATTCGATAGACGATCAGGTAAGGCACGCCGGTGAGGACGAGTTCACGGGTATCTGGCCGGATTCCGAGCCTTCCCGTGTAGGGAAACTGCTGTAACTGAGTGAGACCTGCCTGAATGGAGGCGATCACAGGATGTGCGGCAACGGCGGACTTGTTCCTGTAGTAGTCGTAAATCTCTTCGAGATTGTCCGCAGCTTCAGGCGTCCAACGTAATTGCACTACCTGGCCAACATCCGCGCGATTCTGGCGTCCATCTCTTCTTCGGGGACGAATTCGCCACGGTCCGCCTGATCGATGGAACGCTGCAGCGACGCGCGATCTGCGGCCTCCTGCTGAGCAAGCCAGAGGGTGGCACCGCGAACGAGATCGTCAACGCTCTTCCCTTCGTGCTGAGCGGCCTCTCGAAGGAGAGATTCTTCCTCCGGGGTCAGTTCGATGTGTACGGCGATGGCCATGGCTCAACCGTAGGCCGGTCCGCATGGCAAGTCAAGAATTCTTGATTATCATTGGAACGAAATTCAAAGAGATAAGGATGAGTATGCCAACCGCCACCAAGAACCTGCACCTGAGCGAGCTCGCCCCCCGGACCGTGCAGTCCGAGATCCGTGCGATGAGCGTGGCCTGTGACGCGATGGGCGGCGTCAATCTGGCGCAAGGCATCTGCGATACGGACCCGCCGGAGATCGTCACCGAAGGCGCGCAGAAGGCCATCCGCGACGGCCACAACATCTACACGCGGCTCGATGGTATCCCACGCCTGCGCAAGGCAATATCCGGCCAACTGGCGCGAACGCACGGAATTGAAGCCGATCCGGAGCGCGAAATCCTGGTGACCTGCGGTGCCAGCGGAGCCTTTGAGGCGGCGGTAAAGGCATTGCTGAATCCGGGCGACGAGGTCCTGCTCTTCGAGCCCTTCTACGGCTACCACGCGGCCATGCTGCGCGGGAACGGTTGCGTTCCGGTGCCCGTCGCAATGACCGTCTCCGGGGAAGGTGAGTGGCGGCTGGACCTAGAAGCGGTGCGTGCTGCTGTGACGTCCAGGACGCGGGCCATGATGATCAACACGCCCTCGAATCCCGCAGGCAAGGTCTTCACCCGGACGGAGATCGAAGGCCTGGCCCAGATCGCAACCGAGCGTAACCTCTTCGTATTCACCGACGAGATCTACGAGCACTTCGTCTACGGCGCAGCCAGGCATCTGAGTCCCGCCACGATCGCCGGCATGCGCGAGCGGACGATCCTCATGTCCGGCTTTTCGAAGACCTTCTCGGTAACCGGCTGGCGAATCGGATATCTCGTCGCCGACGCCAAGTGGACTCCCTCCATCGGCTACTTCCATGACCTGACCTACATCTGTGCGCCTGCGCCGCTGCAGCATGGAGTGGCGGATGGGGTGGAACAGCTCCCCGCCAGCTTCTATAGCGGGCTGGCAACCGAGCATGAGGTCAAGCGAGCCATGCTGGTAGACGCCCTGCGCAAGGCAGGACTCACCCCGCACGTTCCGGATGGCGCGTACTACATCCTGGCCGATTGCGGCCCGCTGCTCAAGGGTGCGAACGCGGCGGAGAAGGCCAGGGACCTGCTGCGGCGAACGGGTGTCGCGGCGGTGGCTGGCTCAGCCTTCTTCCGTGCGGGCGGCGGCGGCGAGAACCTCCTGCGCTTCTGTTTCGCCAAGAAGGATGCCGATTTACGCGACGCGTGTGCCCGACTCGAACGGCTGGCCGAAACTGAGTAGAATCGACCTTGGCGCAACAGCGCGAGTGAGGAACAAGAGATGGCTTCTGCGATGGCGAGCATTGTGGCTTTGAAGGATGTGCATCAGCAACTGAAGACTCGGTTTGAGAAGACGGTTGATGATTTTCGGGCGAACCTGTTGTCTGCTCGTACGGGCCGGGCCAGCGTACACATGCTCGACCAGGTCAAGGTGGACTACTACGGGACGGACACCCCCATCTCGCAGGTGGCGCAGATCACCACGCCGGAGGCGCAACTAATCCTCGTCCAGCCCTGGGAGCAGACGCTCGTGACGGCCATCGAGAAGGCCATCCGCACCTCAAACCAGGGCTTCAACCCCATGCACGACGGCCGCATCATCCGCGTGCCCATCCCGCCCATGAACGAGGAGCGGCGCAAGGAAGCAGTCAAGAACCTGGCCGGCGTACTCGAAGGCCACAAGACCTCCATGCGTAACATCCGCCGCGACGGCAACGAGCTGATCAAGAAGGCCGCAAAGGACAAGCTGATCTCCGCCGACGACGAAAAGCGTGCCAACGAAGAGGTTCAGCAGTTGACTGACGCCGAGATCAAGCGGCTCGAAGACCTGTTCAAGGCCAAAGAAAAGGAACTGATGACAGTCTGACAACGGTCAGAGCATGGCGAGGGCCCTGAAGCGATTCGGGGCCCTTTTAGTTTGTGCGGCTAAAATCCGGAGATGGGATTACCTGTGCGAACGTCTTTTGAGTGGAGGCTGCGAACCCGTTCCATGCCATTGGGCAAGCGGACCGTGTTGATGGGCATCGTGAACGTCACGCCCGACAGTTTTTCCGACGGCGGAATGCTCGGCTCGGTCGCGCAGGTGGTGGATCATGCGCTCTGGCTGCTGGACGAGGGGGCAGACCTGGTCGATGTGGGCGGAGAGTCGACGCGACCGGGCGCGATCGCACTGCATACGGATCAAGAGCAGGCGCGGGTCCTGCCGGTGCTGGAGGCGATCCTGAAGGCGAGGCCGGAGGCAATCGTCTCCGTGGACACCTACCACGCGGCGACAGCCCGGCGCGCAGCAGAGGCAGGCGCGGAGATCATCAACGACGTCTCCGGCCTCATGTGGGACCCGGAGATGGCGGCGGTCATGGAGGAGACCCAGGTCGGGGTGGTGCTGATGCACGCTCGCGGCCGGCCGCAGGAGTGGGCCGGGCTGCCGCCCCTTGCGGATGCAGAGATCTTGCCGCTGGTGCTGACAGGGCTCCGGGAGAGCGTGCGGGCAGCAGAGACGGCGGGCGTTCGGACTGAGCGAATCGTCATCGATCCAGGCTTTGGCTTCGGCAAGCACGGGGCGGAGAACTTCGTGCTACACGCGGGGCTCGAGAGGCTGGGAGAGATCGCGCTCCCGATGCTGGTAGGAACCTCCCGCAAGCGTTTTCTCAGCGCCGAAGTCGAGAACCGCGCAGCAGGCACCCTGGCCTCCGGGGTAGCCGCAGTGCTGAGCGGGGCTCACATTCTGCGAGTCCATGAGGTGCGGGCGATGCGGGCTGCAACTGAGGTGGCGGACGGGATCTTGAGGAGCAATCACTAGGCAGGCTGAGTCAGTCACGCGTCGTAGATGACGGCGAGCAGCTCCCCAGCCAGTCGGTGGAGTGGCCGCAGGAGAGGAATCCCGGCCAGCTTCAGCGTGACGAGCAGCATCTTGAGGGTCTTCTCATAGAGCAGCGCAGTACGCGACTGGGATTCGCTCTTGTCGTACACCCAGAAGAGGATGAGCCCCATCTGGTACATCCAGAGAAGCCGCCCGAGATAGGGCGCGGTCGTGGCAGGAAGTTTTACGCCGGACTCCGAGACGGCACGCTCGAAGCTCGCAATGTCCTGCTCCCGAATGGCGACGGTCTCAGCGGAGAAGGGACTGAGCGGATGCTCCGGATCAGTGTGGGCGCTGAGCGCGGCAAGCAGCCGGCGATTGGGCGCGAAGTAGTCGAACTTGGTCGAGATGATGACGCGGAGCCGGGCCTCCAGCGTGCGCGCGCGGTCGAGACCCGCCTCCATGCTGGGATGCATCTCCATCTGGGAGCGCTCGTAGAAGGCCATGACCAGCGCATCCTTGGAGTCGAAGTAGTAGTACGCCGCGCCCACAGCCACCCCGGCTTCGGTCGCAATCTCGCGCATAGTGGCCTTCTCAAAGCCGCGCTCCTTGAAGATAGCGAGCGCAGCCTCAAGGATGCGGGTGCGGGTTTCCTCGGATTTTTTGACTTTGGCTGGCTCCGGCAAGTCTGCCTCTTGGGCGGGTGATCCCATTGCTACGGTATACGAACCTGGAGAGAAATGAACATGTTCAGGGAAGGAAGTCTGCTATCCTTTGGCGAAGGAAAATCGAATATGCTGCTCGTAATCGTCGTGCTTCAAATCGTTCTGTTGGGGGGGTTAGTTGTGCTGCTGATGCGGCGGACGAGTGCCCCGGTGCTGGATGCACGTCAGGCTGCGTTGCCGGACCAGATTACGGGTCTGCAGGCGCGGCATGAGGCGCTGGAGAGTGCCCTGCGGAGTGGACTTTCTGAGATCCGGCGGGAGGCCGGGACGGAGGCGCTAACAACGCGGGAGGCCAATGCGCGGGCATCTGCGGAGCTGCGGGGTGAGGTGACCGGGACTATCGCGACGCTGGGACAGACGGTGAAGACGGAGCTGGCGGGGTTCCGATCCGACAACACACAGGCGGCAGGCAAACTGCAGGCCGATGTACACGCGCAGCATGAGGCGATTGGGCAGAAGCTGACGGCGGCAGCAAGCGAGGCTCGGCTCCAGCAGGAAGGAGCTAGAGAAGCACTGCACCGCCGTCTGACCGAACTGGGAGAGAGCAATGCAGCCCAGCAGGAGAAACTGCGGGGTACGGTGGGGGAGTCGCTCGACCGGCTCAGCTCCGCCAATGAGAAGAAGCTCGAGGAGATGCGGGTAACCGTCGATGAGAAGCTTCATGCCACCCTGCATACCCGTCTGACCGAATCCTTCGGGCAGGTGACGGACCAACTCAACAAGGTCCACACGGGACTCGGCGAGATGTCGAAGCTCTCCGAAGGCGTGGATGGGCTTTCCCGAATCTTTACGAACGTGAAGTCGCGGGGCGGATTTGCGGAGGTTCAGCTCGGGATGCTGCTGAAGCAGATGCTCGCACCAGGGCAGTACATCGAGAACGCAACCGTCAAGCCGGGAAGCGCCGAGCGGGTGGAGTTTGCGGTGCGCTTTCCGGGCCACTCCGGCGAGCGGCTCATGCCAATCGACGCAAAGTTTCCGCGCGAGGCCTGGGAGCGCCTGGAAAACGCCTACGAGAGCAATCTGCCCGACGCAATCGCCAAGGCCGGAACGGCCTTCGAGACGGCGATCCGCACGGAGGCGGACCGGATCTGCGGCAAGTACATCAATCAGCCGGTCACGACCCCATACGCCGTCATGTTTCTTCCAACCGAAGGCTTGTATGCAGAGGTGATCCGGCGCGACGCGCTACAGGCCGAGATCCAGTCCAAGTGCCACGTCACAATCGCCGGACCAACGACCTTATCGGCCATTCTGACCAGCTTCCAGATGGGCTTCCATATGCTGGCGCTGCAGGAGAAGGGCGATGAGGTCTGGAAGGTGTTGGAGCGGACAAAAACCGAGTTCAAGACCTTCGAGACGCTCATGGGATCAATGGAGAATCAGGTTCAAACGGTGCAGAACACCATCCAAAAGCTAGGGGTCCGGACGCGGGCGATCAATCGGTCGCTGAAGGATGTGAGTGAGGTAGATTCCGCCCAGCCGTTCCTGGTGGAGGAGATTGTGCCGCGCCTTGCGGCAGGGGTAGAAGAGTAAGTCGAACCCACATTCAACGCCTACTTCTTGAGCCCTAATTTCAGCGCAGCGGCGTCCAACTCCTGCTGTGTGTGAAAAAACTGCTTAGTAGGGTTGGATTTCGGGAAGTAGTGGATGACGATCTCGCGGTCGTCGACCGAATCCTCCACCCCATCCTTAATCGGGTAGCCGAGGTTCTGCACCAAAGCCAGCGACCCTTCCGCCCCGCTCTCATTCCCGGAGTCGCCCACGATGGCAAACGCGGTCCGGCCGGTGCGGCAACTATAGACGGTAGCGAAGTCGCCCAGGGCCACGCCGGTCTGCTTCGCGACGCGGCCCTGAACGAGATAGTTGATGCGGGCGGCGTCGACGTAGCGGCGGGGGTCTTCCATGCGCTTGTTGCTGAGATCGGCAAAGTCGGTCTGGGAGACGAAGTAGCCGGGGTAGGGATCGTGCGGACCCTGTTTCGTCGGCGGCCCGCCTTCGTACTCGGTCATGTAACCGACGATGGCGCCGGGGTGCTCGGACTCCTTGGGCGCGCGCGCGTGAGCGTCGATGTCGAGAGCTTTCTTACCCGGCGGGCCGTAGGCGTTGGGCGCGCCGTCGACGTCCACGTTCATCTTCACCAGGATCTCGACGGCGGGCCGGTTGAACTCTTCGATCCTGCGCGAGCCTTCGAGCTTCGGGCACGGGCGGACGCCGGGAACCTGCTTCGGCGTTCGGTACTGCGCCTGCGCGAACTGGACGGCGAAAACGGCGGCTGCCGCGAGGACGGCGGCGGCGGCGAGGATGAAAGAGCGCGTACTGGGAACGTTTGACATGCCTGAACATTGGACGCACTTGGAGGGTAGATGGGACGCAGGGAAAGGTGATCCGCACCCAGGCTGGTTCGTTCGGGGGATTGCGACGGTGCGGGGTTGGGCGGTTTGCTTTACACTCGCAAAGGCGCTCAGTATCCTTCAGAGAGCGCATTCAGGGCAATCTGGACGGCAGCCCAAGACGTACACAGGAGAGAAAAATGGCAGCAGTAGACGAGAAGGTCAAACAAATCATTGTCGAGCAGCTTCAGGTGGATGAAGCCGAAGTCACGCCGGGCGCAAGCTTCCAGGAGGATCTGGGTGCGGATTCGCTCGATGTCGTTGAGCTCGTCATGCAGTTCGAAGAGGCCTTCGACATCCAGATTCCGGACGAGGACGCGGAGAAGATCAAGACCGTGAAGGACGCCGTGGATTACATCGAAAAGAACCAGAAGACCAAGTAAGGGAAGCTGATGGCAGAGCAAGTGCATCGCAGGGTCGTCGTAACCGGCATCGGACTCATCTGTGGAGTGGGCAAGACGGCTCCAGAGGTGTGGGACGGCCTGCTTGCGGGTAAAAGCGGAATGGCACCGATCACCGCGTTCGATCTCACCGGGCATCCGGTGCGTTTTGCGGCAGAGGTCAAGGAGTTCGACCCGCTGCTGTTTATCGAGAAGAAGGAATCGCGCAAGATGGGGCGGTTCATCCATTTCGCGATTGCGGCGGCGGACGAGGCGATGAGGCACTCGGGCCTGGTGATCGACGAAACCAACCAGGACCGCTTCGGCGTGCACATCGGTTCAGGCATCGGCGGCTTCGATGTCATCGAACGCGAGCATACGGCGATGATGAACGGCGGACCGCGAAAGATTTCACCGTTCTTTATTCCGGCGACGATCGTGAACCTCGCGGCGGGACATGTCTCCATCCGCTACAAGGCTCGCGGGCCGAATGAGGCCACGGCGACGGCTTGTACGTCTTCCGCGCACTCCATCGGCGATGCCTTCCGCATCATCCAGCGCGGCGACGCGGATGCGATGATCGCGGGCGGAACCGAGGCAGCCATTACGCCCATGGGCGTAGGCGGCTTTGCGGCGATGAAGGCTTTGTCGACGCGCAACGACGACCCGGAACACGCTTGCCGGCCTTGGGACAAGAATCGCGACGGGTTCGTCGTGGGCGAAGGCGCGGGGATTCTGATCCTCGAAGAGCTGGAGTTTGCGAAGGCGCGTGGAGCGAAGATTCTTGGCGAAGTGATCGGCTACGGCATGTCGGCCGACGCCTTCCACATGACGGGCATGGCGCCGGAAGGCGAAGGCTGCCTGCGCGCGATGAACGCGGCCATGAAGGTGGCGGGAATTTTGCCCGGCCAGATCGACTACGTGAACGCACATGCGACGTCCACCCCGCTGGGCGATGCAATGGAGTCGAAGGCGATTGAAAATGTGTTTGGCGAGCGAGCGCTCGATCATGAGCTGCTGGTCAGCTCCACCAAGTCCATGACGGGGCATCTGCTGGGCGGCGCTGGGGGCCTGGAAGCCGGCATCACCCTGATGGCCATGCAGCACCAGATCGCGCCGCCGACGATGAACATCGAAGAACTGGACCCCATGTGCAGGCTCAACTACGTGCCGAATGAGCCACGGGCAGCGAAGATCGACTATGCGCTCTCAAACTCGTTCGGGTTCGGCGGGACGAACGGTTCGCTGGTCTTCAAGCGTTGGATGGAATAAGCGTTTTCAGTGAGAAATAAGGGCGCGGCTTCGGCTGCGTCCTTTTTCTTTGGGCGGATAGAAGGCGGCGTGCGAGTATCTACGCACATGGCCTCATCTGGGACGCTTGTGGTGGAAGAACATCGGCTGGACCGGCAGCTTGGCCTGCGGGACCTGGTGCTGACGCAGATCCTCTGCGTGGTGGGCAGCTCGTGGGTAGGGGTGGCGGCGGGTCTGGGACGCGCGCAGACGGTGATGTGGGTCGCTGCAATGGTGCTCTTCTACGTGCCGATGGCCGCGGCGGTGATCGGTCTCAACCGCGCCATGCCGATGGAGGGCGGCCTATACGCCTGGGCGCACCGTGCGTTCGGGAACCTGGGCGGCTTTCTCACGGCCTGGAACCTCTGGGTCTATGGTCTGGCAGTCACAGCGACCATCCTCTACGCCCTGCCGACAGAACTGGCATACCTGATCGGGCCGACAGCGGCATGGCTGCCGGAGAATCACCTCGCCTCGGTGGGCATCGTCACGTTCTTCCTGGCGCTGCTAACCATAGCAGCCCTTCGAGGGCTAAATATTGGAAAGTGGATTCACAACGTAGGCGGTATCGCGATGCTGACCATCTTCGCGGTACTCATCCTGCTGCCCCTGTGGGGCCTGGCGAGGCATATGCCCATCCACTGGGCTCCGCTGGCCTATGAGCTGCCGCGCCGTGACCTCAGGTCGCTGGCGCTCTTCGGCCAGATGCTCTTCGGTGCGCAGTGCGGGTTGGAGTACGTCGCCATCCTCGCAGGCGAAAGCAAGAGCCCGGAGAAGACCATCGGGCGCTCCGTATGGATCTCCTCGCCCATCATCTGCGCGATGTTCATCTTCGGCACAAGCTCAGTCCTGGCCTTCAGCACACCCGGCCACATCGACTTCATCGCACCCATCCCGCAGACCCTCCGCATCGCGCTGGGGAGCACCGGCATCGGAAACCTGTTTGCCATCGCGGCGATAGCCCTGCTGCAGTTCCGCCTGATCGGCGCGGCCAGCTACATCTTCACCGGCGTCACAAGGCTGCCGATGGCGGTGGGCTGGGATGACCTCCTGCCGGAGTGGTTCACGCGCCTGCATCCCACCCGCCGCACGCCCACGAACTCCATCCTCTGCACGGCGGGTCTGGTGTTTCTGCTGGTGGTGATGGGAGGCTTCGGCGTACACGCGCAGGAGGCATACCAACTCCTGCAGGGCGCCAGCCTGACCCACTATGAGATCGCCTACCTCGCCATGTTTGCGATCCCGCTGGTCGGTGCCGGTGCTGTCCGCAAGGAGCTGCCGCCGTCGTTGAAATGGATCTCGCTCGTAGGGCTCGGTGCGACGCTCTTCAGCCTGCTGATCTCGGCTTACCCGGTAGTGGATGTGATCAGCCCGCTGGCGTTCGCAGTGAAGATCCTCGGGACGACTGCGGTCAGCAACCTGGTGGCACTGGGCTTTTACATGGTGCGGCGTCGCAAAGTAAGCGAGGTCCCAAGCGTGGCGCTTGAGACCTCGGCTGATATCGGTTGATGAATACGGACGCTAGCTGAAGGCCGCGGCAAAACCGACGGCGATAACCACCAGCACAAGCCACCAACCCACCACAATCACCGCGGACTGCGTGATGCTTTTCTTCGCCACGATGGCCATCCCCAGCACCGTCAGAGCGAGCGTCCAGAGCTTGATCACATCAAGCTGACCCAGCAGCGCCTTGAGCCAAGGCGAGACGTCCGGCAGGTAATAACCCAGATTGGTCCCCGCCGGATTCTTCATGTCGTAAGCTTCCGCGCTGCCGCCGAAGTAGATGGTGAAGATGGCGATGAGGTTGATGAAAATATAGGGCAGCGCAGCGTAAAAGCTGACGGCGAAGACCTGCCAGAACGTCGTCTGGGCGCCCAGCCCGAAGTTGAAGCTGGCCCACAGGATAAGGGCATAGATGGCAAAAAAGATCAGCAGAAACACCGGCGCGGCGTAGGCCCCGATGCGCGTCTGCATGGCGACCATGTGCATGGAGCTCGCACGCTGCTCCGGCGAGAGCGAGGACATGCGGTCCTCCGCCTTGGGACTCTGGTGAATGACGTTCTCGGCCACATGATCGTAACCGACCTGCTTATCCACGACCCAGGCAAGCGATGTCGCGGAGAGGACCATGAGGATGAACGGCAGCCACCAACTCGCGCTACGGAGGATGTCCTTGAAGGTCTTCGAGGGCGCGATGAAGGCGTCGACGACGCGCTCGATCTGGTTGAGGCCCTGGGGCTCGGATACGGAGGCGCTGGAGGGGTAAGCTGCTTCGGACATGCTGGGAGGTCCTCTTCTGGTTGTGAGTGGCTTGTGGAGGATTCTAGCGTGGAACCACGGACTTTGCAGTGGGATAGTTGCAGGCTTTCCGAATTCCCCGGCCCCCCGGAAGTACAGCGTTGCATAAGACCTCGCGCTTTGGCCGACCCTTGGGCCTGATCCGCGCATCTTATTCACAGGTGATTCACATGATGCCAAAACTTTCGCTTAGCCTTGCCTTTGCTGTCGCCTTGACTGCTCCCGCCTTCGCCCAGCAGCCCACCACACCCACTCAGACGACAGCCGCCCAGCCCTCTACTTCGACTACCACCACAACCACCCACAAAAAGCGCCAGCGCACCGCAACCCAGACCATCCCCATCGAGACCGCCCCCGCCGCGCCCAGCCAGTCTTCCGCGCAGCTCAACGCCGCCACGGAAGCACAGCAGAAGGCCGCCGACCAGCGCCTTCTCCAACGTCAGGAAGCCCAGTCCGACAAGGCCGCCGTCATCAACGATCAAATTGTCAGTAAGGCCGTCCAGCAGCAGAACCAGCAGCAGAACGAAGTCCGCATCCAGGATGCACCCGGACCATCCCAGACCGGCGTAGTCCCCCTCGCCGGCGCGCCCATCCCGCTGCAGCCCACGCAGGACCGCATCCAGGACGCCCCCGGCCCCGCCCAGACCATTCCGGTCCAGACCGTACCTACGCAAGCCGCCCCCGCCCAGCCGGTCCCCACGCCCGCCCAGCCCACCACCCCGCAGGGTGATGCGTCCCTGAATAAAAAACGGGCGGCTCCCAGTTGGGTGCCGCCCGTTTCCTTGCTCAAGTCTGATGTACGGAAGCGCTATGCCTCGACCGTAACCGCATCGGTGCTGGCAACCACCGGATCTGCGACTGGTGCAGTCTCCGGAGCGGAGGTTGCAGCCACAGGTGCGGGTGCAGCCGGTGCCGGTGCAGCCTTCTTCGGAGCAGCAGGTGCAGCCTGTTGCTGCTGCTCGGCCTTCTTGGAAGGTGCCAGGATCGCATGAAGTGTGGTGCCTTCCATGCGCGGCATGAATTCGACCAGTCCAGCATCCCCAATATCCAGGATCAGCCGGTTGATGATCTTGTAGCCCAGGTCGCGGTGAGCCATCTGCCTGCCCTTGAAGCGCAGCGAGGCCTTGACCTTGTCGCCGTCATGCAGGAAGCGCACAGCCATGTTCTTCTTCGTCACGTAGTCATGCTCATCCACGGTGACGGAGAACTTGACCTCTTTGATGACGATGACCTTCTGCTTCTTGCGTGCCGCGCGGTCGGACTTGTCCTTCTCATACAGGTATTTGCCGTAGTCCTGGATCTTGCAGACCGGCGGCACTGCATTCGGGGAGATCTCAACCAGGTCCAGCGACTTCTCACGGGCCATCTTCAGCGCTTCAAAGGGTGCCATCACCCCGAGCTGCTCGCCGTTCTCGTCGATGACGCGGACTTCGCGCGCGCGAATGCGCTCATTGGTGCGGATAAAGGATTTGGCGGAACGTTTATCGATCGGTGGAATAATCTGCCTCCACAGCGTGCCCCTCGGGCTGCGCCATGCATTGGTTTAGAGTTTTTGATGCGAGCGACCGGCATTCCGGTCTGGCTCTGTAAAGTAAATCAACAGAATCTGTTGGCAGGGGCCTGAAGTCGTGCCCGTTACAGATTTGACTTTGCTGCCCGCCGTACCGTTAAGTATAGCATCCGCAGTCGATGACAGAGTCAATTCGCCCGCGTGCCACGCTCCGGCTCCCTGCCGCGAACCTCGCGTCATGTAGGCCTCCACGCCAGCAGTAGCACGGGAAACATTGCAGATTCAGAGTGCGAGGCCTCTATGTCACGAGGAAGACTTAGGAGAAACAGGTAAAAGCCTATGATGCGTGCATGCACACACCCAAGCTCCCACTCAACGTCACGCACGTCGAGCTGATCAAGGACTGCGGCATCATCATCTGCTTCTCGGATGACACCTCCGCAGCCTATACATCAGAAGAACTCGCTTGTCTGCGCCCCTATCGCGCGCCGCTCCTCGCCGCAAACGCCAGCTGACCTCCTCCACAACTCCCCTGCAAAGTTGCAGCTTTCACCCGCAGCGTGGATGATGAAACACGCGCGTCCTGCGTAATTGAAGGAGTGAATACTTTGCCGAAACGCCGGGTTCTTCTGGTCGATGATGAGATTGCAGTCCTGCTGACGCTGAAAGCCGTTCTTGAAATCAGCGGCTTTGACGTCGATACCGCCGCCAGCGCGCGCGAAGCCAAGTCCAAGCTCAAATCCAAGCAATACGAGATGGTCATCACCGACATGCGCATGGAGTCCGAGGTCGCCGGCCGCGAGGTCATCGTCGCCGCCCGCACCGCCGACTACCACCCCGCCGTCGCTCTCCTCACCGCCTTCCCCGTCGCCGACGAGGACTGGCAGGACATGGGCGCGGACAAGATGCTGGTCAAGCCCATGCAGACCCGCTCGCTGATCCAGTCCATTGAGAAGCTGCTGGAGTCCCACCAGGCCAAGCTGAAGAAGCTGGAAAAAGGTGGTGCGGCCGCGACCCTCGCAGCCGGCTTCGCCGCAGGGATGGCCGCTGCCAAGACCACGACGCCCAGCCCGGCACCGAAGAAGGCCGCCAAGGCTCCAGCCAAATCCGCGACCGTCAAGAAGACCGCAACTGCGAAGAAGACGGCTAAAAAGGCCACAGCCGTCAAAGCTCCCGCAAAGAAGAAAGCTGTCAAAAAGAAGTAAGGGACGCCCCTACTTCGGCGTGTGTGTCTTGATGTACGTCCGCAAGGCCTGGTTGATGTCCAGCGCCTTGTTGACGCCGCCATCGAGCATCGAGAGCCAGTCGCTGGCAGGCTCTTTCAGTTCTGCCGTCGAGAGCAGGTAGCTCGTCTGCACAATGATCTCCAGCGCATTCGACAGGTCATGCGCCATCCGCCGGATCTCCAGCGCAAGCTCCTCCGGAATCATCTCGGAAGGACCAACAGGACCCATGGCAGCTTCAGCATTCGTTCCATGCAGCGGATTACTCATCGGGCGTTCTTGCCTCTCGGTGTCTGGGTGCGTGCGCCCGGCAAGCCGAGCAAAGCAAGTGTAAGCTACCCGCCCATGAATTGACAGCAACCCCTCCCGGGGAGATAATCGAGATTCAGGAAAGACGTTACGGGCGTATGAACTCCTTGCCCGAATCAACGTTTCTTCTGTGCCGTAGTGGCGGAATTGGCAGACGCGCGTGGTTCAGGTCCACGTACTCGCAAGGGTGTGGGGGTTCGAGTCCCTTCTTCGGCACCAAATCTTCTGATCAGGCGGAATGAGATCCCTGTAGCCTGATCGACAAGCACAAAGCCCCTCGCATGAGGGGCTTTCGCTTTTAACCCCACCCCACGGGTGTAAAACAGAGTCAGCATGTCCACCGTACTCGACAAGATCCTCGCCCGCACCACCCTCTCCGTCCAGGCGCGCCAGGCCGCCGCGGACCTCCCGGCACTCGAGCGCCGTGCCGCCGCCCACATCCCCGCAGGCTTCGCCGCCAACCTTCGCGCCGTCGCCCAAACGCGCCCCGCTGTCATCGCCGAGCTCAAAAAAGCCTCGCCCTCCAAAGGCCTCATCCGCGAAGACTTCCGCCCCACGGAACTGGCCGCCTCACTTGAAGCCGCCGGGGCCGCCGCCCTCTCCGTCCTCACCGACGAAGAGTTCTTCCAGGGCTCGCTCGCCTACCTTGAAGCCGCCCGCGCAGCCGTCAGGATTCCGCTCCTCCGCAAAGACTTCATGGTCGCCCCCTTCCAATTCCTGGAAGCCCGCGCCGCCGGTGCCGACGCCATCCTCCTCATCGTCGCCGCGCACGACGACGCCACCCTCAAAATCCTCGCCGCCTCCGCCCGCCAGTATCAGCTCGACATCCTCTGCGAGGTCCACGACCGCGAAGAGCTCGAGCGCGCCAAGGACCTCGGGGCCGACCTCATCGGCGTCAACGCCCGCGACCTCAAGACCCTTGACGTCAAGCACGATAACCACATGGCCTTGATCGAACACCTGCCCGCAGACACCATCCGCGTCGCCGAAAGCGGCATCCGCACCCCCGCCGACATCGACCGTCTCCTCGCCGCCGGCTACAACGCCTTCCTCATCGGTGAAACCCTCATGCGCGAGCCCGACCCCGCCGCCGTCCTCGCCACCCTCCTCGGCACAGCCGCCACGGTCTAGCCCATGTGGATTAAGATCTGCGCCAACACCAACCTGGATGACGCACAAGCCGCCGCAGCCCTCGGAGCGGACGCCGTAGGCTTCGTCTTTGCCCCCAGCAAGCGACAGGTCACCGCAGCCCAGGTAGCCGTCATTACCCCCCACCTGCCGCCGTCAGTGGAGCGCGTAGGAGTATTCTCTGGCACAGACGTAGAAGCCATAGCCTCAGCAGCAGAACAAGCCGGCCTCACCGCCATCCAACTCCACGGCGGAATAGACCTCGCCCTGGCCCACAGCCTCCAGTCCCGCCTCGGCCCAAAGATCGCCATCATCCCCACCACCCACTGGACGGTAGGCGAAAATCAGCAGACGACCGAAGCAAAAGTAGCCCAGGACCTGGCAGCCCTGGCAGCCGATCCCGCCAACTATCGCCTCCTGATCGACGCTAAAGTCGGCAAGACCTCCGGCGGCCTGGGCGTCTCCTACGACTGGACCCACGCCCGCCCCATCCTCCAGGCACACCCCACCATCCGCGTCATCGTTGCAGGAGGCCTGCAGCCAGACACAGTAGCCCAAGCCATAAAGGTTTTGAGACCCTACGGAGTCGACGTAGCCAGTGGTGTAGAGGAAGTTCCCGGAAAGAAAAGTTACGCCAAACTAGAAGCCTTCATCAAAGCAGCCCGGGGAGCGTCCTGAAGCCCTTACTGATCACTGAAAATTGACCACTGAGAACCGGCTCCAGAACCCTGCCACCCAGACCCTGTTAGTTACGAACGATGCACGATTGTGGACGAGTGGACAGAGTGAATCTGAACCCCGTGCTCATGAACCGGGCTGGTATGGATACGCGTCTCGGGGGTCCCGGGATGTGCCAGCGCAAGAGCGGGGCTCAACATCAGCGCCCCAGCTACCATCAGTTTGCCAAACTTGTTTCCAACCTTACGGGTGATTGCAGTCTTCATAATCGCCACTCCGTTTCTTAACAATCTGACGCGAAGTGGCTGGCCTTGGATTCTTAAATATGGGCCTGGGTTGGTTACCCCCACGCCCATATTTAGTAACCCCTGATGCAGCGTGACTTACCGCCCCTCACGCTCCCGAGCCTTGATCCCCTTATCCGTCCGAACCTTATTCGCCACCACGCCGCCGCCCGCGCCAATCGCGCCGCCGATCAGCGCACCCTTACCCCCACCCGCCAGCGCGCCAATCACCGCGCCGCCCGCAGCCGACCCGCCGATCACCTTCGCCGGCGTATGGTGCCGGCTGTCATGCCGGCTTTGTGACCGCTTCGCCCGATAGTATGCAGCTGAGTGCTGCGCCAGCCCTGAAAGAGGTGCGGCCACCATCGCCGACAAAACAACCAAGCTTGAAAGTTTGCTTACGTTCATGGGATCTCCTGTCCAACCTTCTCCCCGGTTGGATGCCGCAAATCCCACTTCTCACCAAACTTTATTCACTAAACCCTTTATTTCCCACGCCAGGCAACCCACCCTACTCCTCTGCCCTAACCTTTGAACCCTTCTTTGGCCGAGACGTATTCGTCTCAATGCACTTGTCCGACACCAGCACCGGGTTCGCCATCTGGTTCGCCGCCGCACGTGTAAACGCGCGATACAGCTTCCCCACATCCACCCGCCCCTGCCGCAGCTCACGGTCCACCGCCGCATGCATCGCAGACAGCAACTCATCCCGCAGCTCATTCAGCACCTTGTCGATGTACAAATAGGGCAAGCAGATCTCCAGACAACTCCCTTGATCCTACCCCAACCCCACACCGGCACTGACCCGCTAGGCCCTAGGCTCTAGTCCCTGGGCTCTGATCTCCGCATCTTATCCCTGAACACACATCAAGGAGGAATTACATGGAGTACAGACTTCTCGGCCGCTCCGGCCTCAAGGTTCCCGAGCTCACCTTCGGAGCCGGAACCTTCGGCGCAGGCAACGAGTTCTTCAAGGCCTGGGGCGAAACCACCCAGGAAGAAGCCGACCGCATCGTCAGCATCTGCATGGAAGCCGGCCTCAACTTCTTCGATACCGCCGACGTCTACTCCGACGGCGCCAGCGAGCTCATGCTCGGCAAGGCCCTCAAGCACCACAGCCGCGCCGATCTCCTCATCTCCACCAAGACCACCTTCCGCCAGGGCCGCCACAAGGGCCCCAACGAGGTCGGCTCCTCGCGTTACCACATCATTGAAGCCATCGACGCCAGCCTCCACCGCCTCGACACCGACTACATCGACGTCTACCACCTCCACGCCTTCGACGCCCTCACCCCGGTGGAAGAGACCCTCAGCGCCCTCGACAATCTCGTAAAGTCCGGCAAGGTCCGTTACATCGCCTGCTCCAACTTCTCCGGCTGGCACCTCATGAAGTCGCTCTCCGTCTCAGAGCGTTACGGCTGGTCCAAGTACGTCGGCCACCAGGTCTATTACTCCCTCATCGGCCGTGACTACGAGTCCGAGCTCATGCCCCTCGCCATCGATCAGGGCGTCGGCGCACTCGTCTGGTCGCCCCTCGGCTGGGGCCGTCTCACCGGCAAGATCCGCCGCGGACAGCCCTTGCCTGAAGGCAGCCGCCTCCACAAGGCCGCAGACGGCGGCCCACAGATGCCGGACGAGTACCTCTACCAGGTCGTAGACGCCCTCGACGAAGTCGCTAAAGAAACAGGGAAGACGGTCCCCCAGATCGCCCTCAACTGGCTCCTCCGCCGCCCGTCGGTCTCAACCCTCATCATCGGCGCACGCAACGAAGAGCAGCTCAAGGCCAACCTCGGATCCGTAGGCTGGAAGCTCACCCCGGACCAGATCGCCAAGCTCGACGCAGCCAGCGACCCCATCCTCGCCTACCCCTACTGGCACCAGCGCCAGTTTGAAGAGCGCAACCCCAAACCCATCTAAAGAAAAAAACGATAACAAGAATCAAGGCGGATAGGGCCAAGGCATAACAAGCCGTGTCCCTATCCGCCTTGATCCGTTTCCATCCCTCTGATCCGCGTTACGCCTTTCTTTTCTAGCGCAACAAACTCCCCCGGCCCGGGTATAGATGAGTGTCGCCAAGCAACACCCCATGGGCAACCGATACTCATAACTCGTTGTAAGCAAGTCGGAAAGGAATTTGACCATGAACCTCAAAAAGCTCGCAGCACCCGCACTTGCAATCGCTCTTCTCACCACCGCATCGGCCTTCGCTCAAGGCTACGGCGGACCCCCACCCCCGCCCCAGGGCTACGGTCAGGGCCCCGGCGGTCCCGGCGGCTGGGAAGCCCCGCCACCCGAGTTCCAGGCCGCCCAGGCCCGCGGCTACCATGACGGCGTAGAGGGCGCACGCAAGGACTTCGAGAACCATCGCCCACCCAACGTCAACAACCGTGACGAGTACCGCCACCCCGGCTTCATCCCCGGACCCGAGCGCCGCGACTACAAGTTCGGCTTCCGCCGCGGCTACGACAACGCCGTCCGCCACATGTACGGCCCCGGCCCCGGCGGCCCCCGCCCCTACTAACCCAACCCCAGACAGCCCCTGACCGCACATAAGCGATCAGGGGCCATCTTTTTGTTTGTCACTTCGTTTGTATTTTTTGTTTGTCATTCCCGAAGGTAATCTGCGGTTGCGGTTAAGGCTGCCGTGGCCGTGGCCGTGGCCGTTGCCGTTGCCGTTGCCGTTGCCGTTGCCGTTGCCGTTGCCGTTGCCGTTGCCGTTGCCGTTCGGATTAGAGGGGGGCTTCAGCCCCCCGTCAAGGGCCAAAAAAAAGGGGGCTTTAGCCCCGGGCCTTCTTCACCCCAGCCTCAAAACCCCCTCCTTCAACCCAACCCCACTCCCCCCCCGCGCCCGAGCCCCCCGCAACAACCCCATCAACCTCCCCGCAGCCCCATCCACATCAAGCCCACCCACCCGAATATTCGACAAACAATTCCTCTCCGCATCCGTCCGCCCCACCCGAGGCCCCCAAGTCAGATAAGCCCCCAGACTATCCGCCGCCGACAAGCCCGGCCTCTCCCCAATCAAAACCAGACAACACCGAGCCCCCATCCGCTCCCCAACCTCATCCCCCACCGCCACCCTCCCCTGCGCCACCACCGCCACCGGCCCCACGCTCCACCCCTCCAGCATCGGCAACAAAGCAGAAAGCAAAGGCACAACATTCCGCTCCACAGCCAGCGAAGAAAGCCCATCACAGACCACAATCCCCAGATCCCAATCCCCCCGCACCAACCCCTCAGTCGTTCCCAAAGCCCGCCCCAACTCCGGATGCCGCAAATACTCCGCCCGATCCCGAGCCCGAGACCTCAACTCCACTACCTCCACCCCAACCTCATCCCTCAGCCGCCGCGCAAACCCACCCACCCCCAACTCCGCCCTCACCGCATCCCGAGCCCTCGCATGATCCAACTGAAATCGCAGCACCTCCTCCGTCGCCAGACTCCGCCCAGCAGTCCCCAAAGAAACCCGAGCCGGAGTAAGCCCCCTCAACCCCCTCACAAGCGAGCTCATACCCCCGCCACCAACTGCGCCTGCATCGGCTCCCTCAGCCGCCTCGCCCCGTCACTCCCCAGCCACTCCTCGAACTCTGGCGCAGCCTTCAACCCCAGCGCCTCCCTCACATACAGCGCGTCATGAAACGACGTGCTCTGATACTGCAGCATCACGTCATCCGCCCCCGGCACGCCCATCACGTAGTTCACCCCTGCCACCCCCAGCAGCGTCAGCAGCCCATCCATATCGTCCTGATCCGCCTCCGCATGATTCGTGTAGCAGACATCGCACCCCATCGGGAGCCCCATCAGCTTCCCGCAAAAATGATCCTCCAGCCCCGCCCTCGCAATCTGCTTCCCGTCATACAGATACTCCGGCCCGATAAACCCCACCACAGTATTCACCAGCATCGGCTTGAACACCCGAGCCACCGCATAAGCCCGAGCCTCACACGTCTGCTGATCCACCCCGTGATGCGCCCCCGCCGACAAAGCACTCCCTTGCCCGGTCTCGAAGTACATCACATTCTTCCCACCCCGCCCCAACCCCAGCGCCATCTCATTCGCCTCCCGCAGCAGCCCCAAATTGACTCCAAAGGAAGCATTCGCAGCCTCCGTCCCCGCAATCGACTGAAACATCAAATCCACCGGAGCCCCCTGCTCCAGCGCCGCCATCTGCGTCGTCACATGCGCCAGCACGCAGCTCTGCGTCGGAATCGCATACCGGGTCCGCACCGCGTCGATCAGCCGCAGCAGCCGCCCCGTACTCCCCACATCGTCCGCCGCCGGATTGATCCCAATCACCGCATCGCCCGACCCCAGCATCAGCCCATCCACAATCGCCGCCGCAATCCCCAGCGGATCGTCCGTCGGATGGTTCGGCTGCAGCCGCGTCGACATCCTCCCGGGGAGCCCCACCGTCGTCCGAAACTTCGTCACCACCCGTATCTTCCGCGCCACGACAATCAGATCCTGCACCCGCATCAGCTTACTCACCGCCGCGCACATCTCCGGCATCAACCCCGGCGAAAGCCCCGCGAGCGCAACCCCATCCATCTCGTCTGAAAGCAGCGCATCCCGAAACCCACCCACCGTCAAACTCCCCACCGCCCCAAACGCCTCGGCATCATGCCCATCCACGATCAGCCGAGTCACCTCATCCGTCTCATACGGCACTACCGCCTCATCCAGAAACGCCCTCAGCGGCACCTCCGCCAGCGTCATCTGCGCGGCTACTCTCTCAACAGCACTCCCCGCCGCCAACCCCGCCAGCTCATCCCCCGACCGCGCCGGCGAAGCCTTCCCCAGCAGCTCCCGCAGCCCATCGAACGTATACCGAACCCCATCCACCGTATGCCGCAGCAACATGACACGCAGTCTATCTGACTTCGGTCGAATCACTCACCACTACCCACTGACCACCGTCTCTTATAGACTCAAAGAGCAAAAGGAGATTCCACAATGAGTTCTGCCGGTCACACAGAATCCTGGCTCGATCGTTTCTGGCCCCTGCTCGTCATCCTGGTCGGTGTCCTCTTCCTCACCCTCATCCTCACCTTCCAGCCCACCACCTAGCCTTCCCAGAGAACCGGCACCAGAAACATCGTGCCCCATCCATCGCAGCCTCATCGCGATGGGTGGGAAGTAGTCTGCTTCCCAGTTCCTCCGCCTTACCGATTCGCCCGATCAGCCGCAACCGGCCCATCGGCTGGATCAGCAATCAAGCCCAGGCTAATACCGATTTGCCCGATCAGCCGCAACCGCGCCCCAAATCATAGCAATCGGATGCAGCACCGCCAGCGCCCAGCCCAGCGTCACAATCCCCAGCGCTACATAGAGCACCAGCATCACCAGCGCCCCCGGCACCGTGCTGTACAACATCCCAAACGGCCCCAGAAAAAACGTCAACACCAGCGACAGCACCACACTCTTCCGATTCCCCATACTCACCTCCATCTTTCTTGGATGCGCCGCAGCCTCACACCCGGTCCAGCAGTCCCTGCAGCGCCCCGATGAACTCATCCAGCTTCGCCTCGCCGTCTCTGAAGTCCCTCGTATTCAGAATGAACGCACCGTCCACCCCATTCGGCCTGCTGCAGGTGAAGCTGCTCGTCCCCGGCAGGCTCCCGCTCCGTCCCGACCGCGCCGACCTCCCGCCCAGCCCCCACACCGCATTCTTTGACGCAAACAGCGCCAGCGTCTCCGCGTTCGTCATCAATCCGCCCGCACTCTCATGCTGCTCAGGCAGATACGCCCCGCCATACGCCTCGGAGAGCACCTCGCCTGATCGCGGATTCAACTGCGTCGGCCCGGACCGCGAACTCGTATACCAGACCTCCCGCGGATTCTTCGTCTTCTCCAGCAACCGCGAAAGATACACATTCGACGTATCGCTCTCCGGCCCCAACTCCGTCCGGATAAAGTCCAGGTACGGCCCACCGCTCACCTTCTCGATCACCAGCCCCAGCAGCATGTACCCCACATTCGAGTACGATTTCTTCGCCGTGCTGTTGAAGTTCTGACTCCCCGGCGCAAACTGCAGCTTCTTCCCGTACATATACTGAGCCAGTTCAAGCTTCGTCGCCGGCCGGTCCAGGTGCATCTCCAGCGCAATCTGCCGAGTCCCGGACATCGGGTCCCACTCAGTCCCCGGAACATGCGTCCCATCCTTCGCCACCACGCTCTCATGATCGTTCCAGCCCCCGGCATGATCCACCAGCTGCCGCACCGTAATCTCGTCGATCCGCGGATCGGGCTTATCCTTCGGCATCGCCGGAGCGTTGATTCCGAGCATCGGAAACACCTTCGCATCCATATCCAGGTCGCCCCGTGAGCGCAGCCTGGTAATCGCCGCACACGTAAACATCTTGCTGCAGCTCGCAATCCGGAAAAGACTCTGCGAGTTCACCGCCGCAAAGCCCGCCGGAGGCTTCGTCGCAAACGCCTTGCTCAGCACCAGCCCGCCATCCTTGCAGACCGCAATCTGACCAGCGCTCACCCCCTGCTTCTCCATGAGCTCCGTCATCAGCGCCACAACAGCCGCCAGACTCGCCGGCGTAGCCGTACCCTGCACCGCACCGCTCGCCTGTGCGAACAACCCGCGGTCCCCTACCGCCACTCCAGAAACCGACAAAGCCGCACACCACCGCACAAACTCACGTCTTGAGTTCATCGTCGCTCCCTCGCCACAATCGTCATCGTCAGAATCAAACGATCCTCTCAGTCGGCCCACCGTCTGGCAAGACCAAAATCCAAGCCGTCATTCCATGCGCAGAATAGAGCCCGCTAAACCTATCTACAACAATCACTTACAACTATTTTTCTAAAAAACAACCGTAAACTCGCGTGTCAAGCCCCCCAAAGTCTAAAAAATCGCCTAACTTACTCATCCAAAACCACTTACAAGTCAAAAATAAATGGCGTATTTACCCCATTCACCTTGGTAAACTTAAAGAGTAGACAAAATCTCAGGACGAACCATTGTCGTGAGCCAGTCTTTGCCGTCGTCTGACTCGAAACTCACAACTCGAAACTGTTCAATGTACGCCGTTGCCTGTTTTTAGCTGATAGCTCATAGCTCATAGCTGGAAGAAAACCCGCGCCGCCACAGCTGACAATGGACAACCGTACTCAAAAAGAAGTCCACCCATAACATCAATCGTCTGAAGACTTTACATACTTTCACCGGGGGTGGGGAGCCCCAACCATGTCCACACAAACTCAAGCAGTCGAAGCACCCGCACGCTACCAATGCCGCCACATCCACACCGACGGACGCCGCTGCGGCAGTCCAACCCTCCGCCACGAGCACTTCTGCTACTACCACCACACCACCCGCAAACCCATCCCACGCGCCGACCTGGCAGCCCGTTACGCAGACCAGAACCGCAACGCCCCCTTCGATCTGCCACTCCCCGAAGACCGAGCCGCCATCCAGCTCGCCATCGGCGAGATCCTGCGCCGCATCGCCGCCAACCAGCTCGACAACCGCCGCGCCGGCCTCCTCCTCTACGGCCTCCAGATCGCCGCCACCAACCTCCCACCCCAACGCCGCGAGGCAGAAGAACCCCAGAAATCCCACCAACAAGTAGAAGAGATCACGGAACACGAGACCCTCGGCACCCTTGCCCCGCAGTCTGAATTCACCGCTCCAAAGGGAGAAAAGACCCTCGAGCAGATCCTCACCGAGCAATGGGCCAAGGACAAGGAAGAAGCAGCAGAGAAAGCAAGACTCCACCCACCCGCCCCCCAGCGCCCAGACTACATCTGGAGCGAAGAAGAAGAGGGCCTGGTCCTCAAAGCCGAAGCCGACCCAGCCCCCGCAATCATCCGTTCTTATCCGTCTTCATCCCTCTTATCCGCGTTACGCCTTCCGCCAGGGACCAGCACTCAACCCGGCAACTCCTCAATCGACTTAGGCTCAACCATCACCCGTCCCTCAGCCGCGTGCCGGAACTTCGTCGAAGCCTTGTACGCCTTGAACCGCGCCCGCATCACGTTCCCCAGCGGACGATGCGCCGCAAGGCAGTGCCACGGGTTGAAGCTCAACTCCTCATCCACATACACCCGCCGCGCATCGGAGTACGCCTCCTGCGCCTTAACCGTCACCTGCGCCACCGTCACATAGGGGCTCAGCGTCTCGTCCCACGGCACATCCGCCTTCTCCACCGGCATCTTGTCCAGATCGGTGCAAAGCTGGACCCGCAGCTCCCAGATGGAGGTTTCGTGCGCAAAGAACTTCACATTCGAGTCCTTCAGCGCATTCCACTCGCGAGCGTTCTCCAGATGCTTGCCACAAAGGTCCACAAGGTTCTTCGAGACCGGCACTAGTTCGATCTTGCCGAAGTAGTCCCCATACCGCAACGGCACGACGGTCGAGAAAGTCTCGCCCAAAGGATTCGTAGGAGGATGCCCAAAACCCAGCAGCGTAGGACTCTTGCCGCCCACCGTCTCAAGCGCAGACTCCGCCACCTGCGCCACGGATGACACCGTCTGCTTCAGCGCCTCGGAGTCGTTCGCATGAGCGTCCAGCGTCTTCAGCCCCTTCAGAAACCCCGCGGCGTTCGGCGCGGCAAACGCCTTCCCATTCACCATGACCAGGTCCTGCGTGACCTCACCCGCATGACTCGGCACCATCTCACCTTCAACCCCAACAATCTTGATCGCCAGCCCCCGCGGTGTCGAGATGTGATCAGAAAGGATGTCCCCAGGATTGGTCGAAAAACGCATGATCGCCCCATAACTGCCCGGCTTCGCAAACAAACCCTGCCGCAGCTGCTCCGGCAACCCGTCCAACACCGTCACCTCGGCCTTCAGCAGTGCATGGCTCTTCGCATGAACGCTACGCACCGTATGCCGTTGCCGCTCGCCGACCTTCTTCGAGATATCCAGCAAGGTCGCCGTGATCTCATCGAAGGTCTGTTCCTCCCCAGGCTGCAGCACCTCAACCGAATCGCTGTAACGCACAAATCCACTCATCCCAGACTCCTTCGCGCCTCGAGCGCGTAGCAGTAGGATGCAGAAACCTATTCCGTGCTGCCCGTCAGGAAACGCTGCTCCGCCTGCGCCCCAATCACGCGATACAGCGCAAACTGCCGCGAGTGCTGAGCCCTCAACTCCAGCAGCAATGACGCCCGGTTCGACGCCTCGACATCCACCGCATCCACTAGCCGCATCCACGGTGAGCGGTCCAGGTGCGTCGAGTCCGTCACACTCGCCAGCGCCGCCTTCAGATCACCCGCAGGCTCCAGTTGCGCCACAACCGTCACGTACCGGGTCGTCCCATCCGCCCCCGGCGTAGAAGCCGTGTAGAAGTACGTAGCCGCCCCACCATAGCTCAACGTGAATCCTTTCAGGACCTCATCGTTGAGCGCAACCGCCGCCGAAGCCGGGACCACCGGCTTCTTCACCGCAGCCCTCTTCACCGGAGCATGAGCATGAGCATGAGCCGTCTTAGCAGCCGCAGCAGGAGCAGCAGCAGCCTTGGCAGCCGCATCGCCATACGCCGTCAGCCTGTCCCGAGCCATCGCCTGCATCTTGCCCAGCACCGCCGTCCGCTCCGCATCATCGGCCCAAGCCCGCGCAAAGTCGTGCGTATCCCGGTTCTTGGCATCGGACACCGCCACCAACTGCTGCATATCCGCCGGCGTCCCCTGCAACGGAGGAAGATCGTCCTCGTTCATCCGCCCCGCCGGCTTACCCCGGTGCAGGTTCGGACGGTCAGGATCGTCGTTCAACGATCCAACTCCGGTAACCGAAGACGAGTCGTGCTCCTTCCGCGCACCTTGCCGCTGCGCGTCCGTCCGCTTCCGCAGCGTAGGCCGCTCCGGATCGTTCTCCCCGCCGGAGCCCGCCGAGTCGGTCGAGGTCTTGGAATCAGCGGAGGTCTTCGAGTCGGTCGAGTCAGTCGTGGAATCGGAGTCACTCTTCCGCTTCATGGTCGGGCGGTCGGAGTCGTCTGCCGGAGTGGACGTGGCCGGAGTGGATGCCGTATCGGAGTCTGTCTTCCGCTTCATCGTCGGTCGGTCAGGATCGTCCTCCGGCGTAGAAGCCGTGCTGGATGGAGTGGCCGATGCAGCGGTGTCGGAGTCGGTCTTGCGCTTCATGGTCGGACGATTTGGATCGTCCGGCGAAGTCGGCGTGGAAGCAGGCGTAGAGGTGGAAGCGCTCTTTGTCGTGTCCGTGTCATCCGAGTCCGTCTTTCGCCGCATCGTCGGACGGTCAGGATCTTTCGAGCTCGCATCCGGAGTCTTACCGAACTTCGGCCCGCTCGACTCACTCTTGCCGCCACTCACCTCAACCTTGGACAGCGCCCCACTCTTCTTCGTGGACGCCTTCATCACCGGAGGAGCCTTATAGGCCCCATAACCCAGCCACCCGCCATCCAGATCCGCGACCCCACCGGTCAGGTGCCTCTGGTAGGCCAACTCCAGCGTCCCATCCGGTACCCCGGCCTTATCCAGCTCAAAAATCGTCCCCGTCTGCAGTGCAAACGGAACCGGCCGCGCCAGGTAAAAGCCCGCATCCTGCAGCTCGTTATCGATGAACACGGTCACCGGCACAAACCGGCTGGCCTTCGCCTTCCCCAGCTCACCCGTCCACTCGTAGACACCGACCGCACGCACCACCGTCTCCGGCTTCTTCACCACATGCGTCTGCGCAAACCCCACCCCGGTCGCCAGTGCGGCCCCGGAAAACGCCAACCCAAACCAACGCTTCATCACACTACGTTAGACGCAACTTCGCCCTTCGCGCATGACGCGATTCTCAAGCAAGCGTGGCAAGCGGCTTACTACGGTCGGTCTGCATGGTCGGAGCGCTGGCCAGCAGCTTCCGCGTATAGGGATGCTGCGGGTCGCGGAACAGATCGGCGGTAGCGGCAGTCTCCACAATCCGGCCGTGCTGCATGACCGCGACACGATCGGCAATCTGGCTGATCACAGCCAGATCGTGGGAGATGAAGAGAATGGAAAGGTTGTGGGTACGCCGCAGCTTACGCAGCAGGTCGAGGATCTGGGCCTGCACGGTCACGTCGAGCGCAGTCGTAGGCTCGTCCGCGATCAGCAATCGCGGACGATTGATCAGCGCACTGGCAATGAGGATTCGCTGGCGCTGGCCGCCGGAGAACTGGTACGGGTAGTCCCGCAGGCGCTGCTCAGGATTCGGCAGCCCAACCTCCTGCATGGCCGCGATAACACGCGCACGAAGCTCCGCACGGGGCGTACGAGGATGGTGCGCCAGCAGCGACTCACCAATCTGGTCGCCGATGCGCATGACCGGATTCAGCGCCGTCATCGGTTCCTGAAAGATCATGGAGACGGCGGAGCCGCGGAGCGTGCGCATCTGCGGCTCGGGAAGAGTCAGGATCGGGTGGCCCTCAAGCCTGATGGAGCCTGTGATCGTCGCCGAAGGCGGCAGCAGCCGCATCAGGGCAAAGGAGGTAGCAGACTTGCCCGAGCCAGACTCGCCGACCAGGCCCAGCGTCTCCCCCGGCGCAATGGAGAGCGAGATCGAATGAACGACAGGCTTGCCGCCAAAGGCGATAGTGAGGTCACGGACGTCGAGCAGAGGTTCAGTCACGGTCATACCGATTCTAGGCTTTCGCGCTCAACCTGCGATAATCGACAGGTCGAATGCGCGCTCTTATCCTCTCCGATATCCACGGGAACCTCGAAGCACTGGAAGCCGTCCTCTTCGCCGCTGAAGGCAAGTACGACGAGATCTGGAACCTGGGCGACATGGTCGGCTACGGTGCCAGCCCCAACCAGGTCATCGACCGCATCCGGCCCATCTCCGCCGTCGTCGTCCGCGGCAACCACGACCGCGTCTGCTGCGGCCTCACCAGCCCCAACGGCTTCAACCCCGTAGCCCGCGCCGCCGCCCTCTGGACCCGCGCCGAGCTCACCCCGGAGAACCTGGACTGGCTCCGCAACGTCCCCCAGGGCCCCATCAGCCCCAACTTCGAGGGCATCACCTGCGCCCACGGCTCCCCGCTCGATGAAGACCGCTACATCCTCACCATGCGCGACGCCTGGGCGCCGCTGCAACAGAGCCCGGCCCCCATCACCTTCTTCGGCCACACCCACATCCAGGGCGGCTTCTCCCAGCGCGACCACAACTGGCACGATCTCCGCCCCGCCTACGAGCGCCGCACAGACACCCGCAGCGAGCCCGTCCAGTGGACCCTGCCGCTCGAGCCCGAGACCCGCCACCTCATCAACCCCGGGTCGGTGGGTCAACCCCGCGACCACGACTGGCGTGCCGCCTACGCCATCTTCGATTCGGAAGCCGCAGAGATCGTCTTCCACCGAACGCCGTACGACGTGATGACCACCCAGGGCCGCATCCTCATGGCCGAACTGCCCGAACGCCTGGCGTCGCGCCTCCGCGAAGGACGCTGAAGACTTATTTTCCGTCTGCCAATTGGCCTCTTGATAGCATGATGGAGAGCGAGGTTTCCTTATGCCCGAGCCATCAGTTCTCCACATCACCCTCTCGGAAGAAACGCTGGAGTTTGTACGTAGCAAAGTCGCGAGTGGCAAGTATCAGTCTGAAAGTGACGTGGTTACCGACTGCCTCGACGTTTTCAGGCAGGATGAAGAAGAACACAAGCGCTTTGAGCAGGAAGTCGTCGGCCCTGCTTACGATGAGTTGAAGGCCAATCCTTCGCACTCCATCTCGATTGAAGAGGTGGAGAGAAGTCTGGAAGCCAGGCGCCAAGCCCGACAGCTAGCTAACCAATGAGCTACTCGGTGGTGTTCTCGCCGAGGGCTAAGAGACAGCTTGAGCGACTAGAAGACTATCTTGCCGAACGCTTCTACCCCGCAAATGCAGAGCGTTACATACACCGCCTAACAAGGGCCTGCCACTCGCTCGCGCTCATGCCGTTCAAGGGAACAAAGCGAGACGATCTCCGCCCGGGCATAAGGACGATCGGCTTTGAGCGCAGAGTGACCATCTACTTCGCGGTTGAGTCCGACCAGGTTCAGATCATCAGCATCCTCTACGGGGGGCGGAGCGAACACGAATAAGCGTCAGCGGCCGCCAACTTCGTTAGTCCCGCTGCTCCTCCAACTCCATTCCCAGCTTCTCCCAGACGGCCAGCAACTCGGCGTGCTCGGTTCTCAGACGGTCCAGCTCCGCCGACCCACGCTGCTGCTCGTCCGCCGTGGTGAAGACGCCCAGCTTGGCTTCCGCGGCTTCAATCCGCCGCTCCCACTCCCCGATTGCTTCTTCTGCGGCGGAGACTTCGTCTTCGAGCAGCTTCAGCTTGATCGGGTTGAGCTTCTTCACAGCCGGCTTCTTCGCTTCGACGACAACGGAAGCTACGGGAACAGCCACCGGCTCAGGCTTAGGTGCGGTGAAGGATGACTGCACCTTCTCCGGGCCGCCCTGCTTACGCCATAGATAGTCCTCATAGTTGCCGGGGTAGACGTGGACGCGTTTGTCTTCGACCTCAAACACACGCGTCGCCAGGCCGTCGATAAAGTAGCGGTCATGCGAGACGAACAGCACGGTGCCCGAGAACTTGCGGATCGCATCCAGCAGAACGTCCTTAGCCCGGAGATCCAAGTGGTTGGTCGGCTCGTCCAGCAGCAGCATGTTGGCCGGCGAGACGAGCATCTTCGCCATGGCGTACCGATTGCGCTCTCCACCGCTCAGCACCCCGAGCGTCTTGAAGACGTCGTCGCCGGAGAACATGAAGCACCCGAGCAGGCTCCGCAACTCCACCACCGGCACCTTCGGCGCAATACCGCTGATGTCGTCCAGCATCTTTGCCGCTCCGTCGAGAACCTTGTACTGATCCTGCGCGAAATAGTCGGCCAGAACGTTATGACCGAGTTTGATCTCACCGCTCGTCGGATCCTCCAACTGGCTCAACATGCGAATGAGGGTGGATTTGCCCGCGCCGTTAGCTCCCACGAGCGCGATTCGGTCCCCGCGATCGATGGAAAAGCTGACGTCCTTGAGGATCGTCTTGGTGCCCAGCCCGTCGCGCGTCGGATAGATCTTGGTCAGGTTGTTGACCTCGATGACGGTGCGGCCGCTGGCGGGGGGCTGAGGGATGGAGAAGTGGATCGTCGCCTCTTCCTCCGGAACCTCGATGCGCTCAATCTTCTCCAGCTCCTTGATGCGAGACTGCACCTGCTTGGCCTTGGTCGCCTGGGCGCGGAAGCGGTTGATGAACGCCTCAAGATCCTGGATGCGATCCTGCTGATTCTTGTAAGCGCTCATGATCTGGGTGCGGCGCTCCTCCTTCTGCTTCAGATACTTCTCATAGTTGCCGAAGTAGAAGTGGGCCTTCTTGTTCCATAGCTCTGTCGTCTTGCTGACGGTCTGATCGAGAAAGTAACGGTCATGCGAGATGAGTACAAAAGCATTCTCGTAATTCCGCAGGTAGTCCTCAAGCCAGTTGCGGGTTTCTAGGTCCAGGTGATTGGTCGGCTCATCCAGCAGTAGCAGCGACGGCTTCTCCAGCAGCAGCTTGGCCAGCGCGATGCGCATCTGCCAGCCACCTGAAAACTCTTCGGTTCTACGCTCCCAGTCCTCACGTCCAAAGCCCAGGCCTCCCAGCACCGTTCCCACCTGGTAGTCGAGCGTGTAGATGTCGTGGGCGTGCATCAGGTCCGTCACATGCCCATACCGGGCCGCCGCCGCCTCATACTCCGCGCTGCCGGGCGCGAACTCCGCCAGCTTGCCGCTGAGTTCCTCCGCCTCGCCTTCCAGGCCACGGAGATCGTCGAAGACACTCAGGCACTCCTCAAAGACTGTCTTCCCGCGGAGAGCCAGACCGTCCTGGGGGAGATAGCCCAGGGTCATCCCTTTTGTGCGGGAGCTTACGCCATAATCGAGCGACTCACGTCCGGCGAGGACCTTCAGCAGCGTAGACTTACCCGTTCCGTTCCCACCCACGAGCCCCGTACGCTCGTCCGGCGTAATCAGCCAGTTCACATCTTCAAACAGCAGTTTCTGTCCAAACCGTTTTCCCGCACCTGAAAGCTGTAGCATCCTTCAATCTTCTCATCCGTAAGTGGAGACGGAATCGAGGTGTCCACCCCCTCCCGGGCAAACTCCTCAAAGTATTCAAAATAAATAACTTAAGTCTGGACTTGCCGTTCCAGGGCCGACATGGGGGCTGCGCTCGTAATAGCCCCCGGCGCGATCCACCTCCGCCCTCTGCTACCTTGGATGTTTGGAGACTGCTCGCACCCGGATGCCCGTTCAACCCAATCTCTTTCCAGAGCCAGGCGCTCCCCCAAAGCCGCATCCGGCTGTGGCGGCCCAGCCTCGCTCCGGCACCGCTCCGTTGTGGCTGCAGCGTATCTCGCTCTTCATTCTGGTCCTGTTCTGCGTCTACCTGGGAATCATTGTGGCGATCCTGCCTTGGTGGACCTCAGTGTGGGATCACAATCTGTTCTTCCAATCCCGTCCATGGCTCTGGTCGGTCCTCCGCCTGGGTGCCGTGCGCGGGATCATCTCCGGCTTAGGCCTGCTGGATATCTGGATCGGTATCTCCGAGGCGATCCACTACCGCGACGACCGTCCCTGACTCGCAACGCTTTCTTTTCACGCCGCTCTCAAGCGACAGGTTCAATCTAAACTCCATGCCGGAAAACTCTTCCAAACCGAACGCCCCCGACCCATTGGCCCGCGCACCGCTCGCCTACGAAGACCTGGACTTCCTCAACTCGCCGGATGCACGCATGATCCGCATCCTGTCCGAGTACCAGGAGCCCCTGGTCCGTTTCCGACGCGAGCGCATCGAGGATACCGTCGTTTTCTTCGGCTCAGCCCGTTTCCGCGCCCGCTCCGTGGCCGATCAAAACCTGGAACTGCTGGAGAACACAGGCTCGGCTGCCGCCGCGCCCGAGCCCGAGCAGCCGGCCACGCCGGAGCAGATCGCAGCGGGAGACGCCTCCGCCCTAAAGCTCTCGTTGGCCCACTCGGCGGTCGAGATGTCCCGATACTACGAGGACGCCCGCACCCTGGCCTGCAAGATCGCAACCTGGGCCAAGACGCTACCCGGTCCGCGCCACCGTTTCGTCATCACCTCCGGCGGCGGGCCCGGCATCATGGAGGCGGCTAACCGTGGAGCCTGGGACGCTGGCGCGAAGACCATCGGCCTCAACATCAAGCTGCCCTTCGAGCAGTATCCGAACGCCTACATCTCCCCGGAACTCAACTTCGAGTTCAGCTACTTTTTCATGAGGAAGTTCTGGTTCGCTTACCTGGCCAAGGCGCTGGTGGTCTTCCCCGGCGGATTCGGGACCATCGACGAGATGTTCGAGCTGCTGACGCTGGTGCAGACGCACAAGCTCGCCAAAGATCTCCCCGTCGTCATCTACGGGTCCGAGTACTGGAAGTCCGTCCTGAACTTGGAACTGCTGGCGGCCAAGGGAGCCATCGCCCAGAAGGATCTTGACCTGTTCCAGTTTGCAGACACCCCCGACGAGGCGTTCGCGATCCTGCAACCGGCGCTGGCGGCAGCGGTCGCTGACGACGCGACCGATCATCCCCCAGCCGATCCCGCGCCGACGGCCCAGCAGACACTCGGTCCCGATATCACCAAGACCCGCCCCTGAGGATCTAAAAGCAGCATAAATTCCTTGACATTTGGCTGAGGGCGGCGAAGCATTGATGCAGACGGTGAAAACTGTCGATGTAAACGGCAGTAGGCCCGGTCGGCAGTACTTGTAATACTGCAGACCGGGGTTGATTGCATCGTCTGATTAGGGCTTCATGATGCGCCGGTATAGGTCATATCCTTTGCCGGCAAGATCTAAAGCCGCAGCACAGACGCAAAGAAGCTGTTTCAGCTTCCGCATCAGGTTGGGCGTAATCGTCATACGCACCTCCCATGGAGTTCACGAATCCCGGCGTTTCAGCGCCGGGATTCGTGCGTAGCGGCAATCACTACTGCGGAGAACTCTATCCGAGGTCTGTGGAGCTCCAACCGGCTCCTGATGCTTCTACGCGGAATATTCCCAGATCGGGAATCGCACCTTTCAATGCCTTACTTCAAACACCCATGAAACGCACCGGCCCGCTTCCAGACCTCCGTGCGTCCGAACAACTTGATGCCCACATACCCGCGCAGCCGAAGCTTGTCGCCTTCCGTGGACATGGTGCCGCTATAGGTCTTCCCGGATTTGGGATCATAGAGTTTGCCGCCGTCGGCGTGGTCCGGGTCAGTCAGCTTGAACTCATAGCCCACGCGCAGGTCGCAGAGGGACTGGGTCCGGAGGGCGGGATCTGGATTATGACCGTCGACCTTGGCTGGCGTATCGGCTGCGAGCATCCTGAGCTTCACGCATATCTCCTGCGAGCCGCACTTATAGACCTCCAGCACCCCGCCGCCCGGCTCCTGCCAATCACCCAGCACACCTGTCTTATCCGGTGCCTGCGCGCCCAGAGTCGCTGCACCCAACGACAATCCCAACACACCAACGACACAAAGCCCGGCAGCCCAAAGTCCAACCTTCCCCATCCGTATCCCTCGCTTCCAGAACCTACATGTTCTGATGCAAGTCAAGCTTCCGAGTCCTGCGGGCCAAGACAATACTTTCGCAGATTGCCATGGTCGCACCCGAAATCGGGAAACGGACTAAAACACCTTTCTAGCGGCAGCCAGCGCCATCTCAACCTCAACCTCACCATGCGCGGTGCCGATAAACGCCGCCTCATATTGGCTGGGCGGCAGCCACACGCCAGCCTCCATCATGCCGCGGTGGAAGTTGCCGAAGGCAGCTGAATCCGACGTGGCAGCGTCAGCAAAGTTCCGCACCGGCTGATCCGTGAAGAACCACGTAAACATGGACCCCACACGGTTCATCGTGAGCCTCACGCCCGCCGCAGCAGCGATCTCCACCACGCCCTCCGCGACCGCCTTCGTGACATGCTCAAGCTGGCTGTAGACAGCCGCTTCATTCGCGATCAGATGGCCCACGGTGGCGATTCCCGCAGCCATCGCCAGCGGATTCCCGCTCAGCGTTCCGGCCTGATACACAGGCCCCAGCGGTGCGAGAAACTCCATCACATCCGCACGTCCACCGAACGCTCCGCACGGCAGTCCGCCGCCGATAATCTTGCCCAGCGTCGTCAGGTCCGGCTTTACGTCGTAAAGCTCCTGCGCCCCGCCCAGCGAGAGCCGAAACCCCGTCATCACCTCATCCAGGATCAGTAGCGCACCATGCTCCTGCGTAATCCTCCGCAGGCCAGCAAGATAGCCTTCTGCGGGGATGATCGTCCCGGCATTCCCTACCACCGGCTCCACAATCACGCAGGCGATCTGCCCCGGATGCAACGCGAACGCCGTCTCCACCGCCGACAAATCGTTGTATGGCAACGCCAGCGTGTGCATGGCGGTCTCTTCCGGCACGCCGGCAGAACCCGGAATCCCCAGCGTCGCAATGCCAGATCCTGCCTTCACCAGCAGAGCATCCGCATGACCGTGATAGCAGCCTTCAAATTTGATGACGAACTTTCGCCCCGTAAACCCACGCGCCAGCCGGATCGCAGACATGCACGCCTCTGTGCCCGAGCTGACAAAGCGCAGCCGTTGCACGCTGGGGAAGCAGCGCGTCACCAGTTCGGCAAGGTTCGCCTCATCGGCATGGCTGGCCCCGAAGCTCGCCCCGCGACCCACAGCCTCCTTGATCGCCTCCACCACCGGCTCAAACGCATGGCCCAGGATCATTGG
This sequence comes from Granulicella tundricola MP5ACTX9, assembly GCF_000178975.2. Classification (NCBI taxonomy): domain Bacteria; kingdom Pseudomonadati; phylum Acidobacteriota; class Terriglobia; order Terriglobales; family Acidobacteriaceae; genus Granulicella; species Granulicella tundricola. The sequence goes on from NC_015064.1 coordinate 4,075,170, forward strand.
CCCCCAGGAGCCGAAGAAGTCCAGGTATTTGTTCCCATCGACGTCCCACAGATAAGCGCCCTCCGCCCGTTTGACGAACGGCGGATCGCCGCCCACTGCACGAAACGCACGCACCGGTGAATCCACGCCGCCCGGCAGCAATCCCGCCGCGCGAACCTGCAACTGTCTCGACTTCTCCATCACCCGCATCGCATCTCCCTCAAATCTCTCCCTTCCAGTGTACTTTTCACATGCCGTGGAAATGTCCCCTGCTAGACTGAAGGTCCCTCGCACCCAACGACACGACACCAACGGAGCGCACCTTGCCGGACGACAACGCCCAAGCCACACCCGCAGAACCGAAGAAAGCCAAGTCCATCTCCTACGCCGATGCCGGCGTCGACATCACCTCCGGCGACCGCGCCAAGCAGCGTATCAAGATGCTCGCGCGCAAGACCTTCAACAAGCAGGTCCTGTCGGAGATCGGCGGTTTCGGCGGCCTTTTTGCCCTCGATCTCGCCAAATATCCCGAGCCGGTCTTGGTCTCGAGCGCGGACGGCGTCGGCACCAAGCTCAAGGTCGCCTTCGAGCTCGGAATCCATCACACCGTAGGCGCGGACCTGGTCAACCACTGCGTCAACGACATCGCCGTCCAGGGCGCGACGCCGCTCTTCTTCCTCGACTACCTGGCCACCGGCCGGCTGGAAAACGATGTCGTCGAGACCGTCGTCCGCGGCATCTCAGAGGCCTGCCGCGCCAACGGCTGCGCTCTCATCGGCGGCGAAACCGCCCAGATGCCCGGCTTCTACGCCGACGGCGAGTACGACCTGGCCGGCACCATCATCGGCGCCGTCAACCGCCCCAACATCATCACGGGTGAGGGAATCGAGGCGGGTGACGTCCTGCTCGGTTTACCCTCGAACGGCCTCCACACCAACGGTTATTCGCTCGCCCGGAAGCTCCTCTTCGAGGTCGCCAAGTACGGCCCCGAGCACTACGTCAACGAGCTCAAGGACAAGGCCGGCGCAGCCCTCATGCGCACGCATCGCAGCTATCTCAGCGTGATCAAGAAGCTCACCGCACAGCCCGAGATGGTTCGCGGCATGGCCCACATCACTGGCGGCGGCATCACGGAGAATCTCCCGCGCATCCTGCCCAAGGGGCTCGACGCGGTAATCGATCTTTCCGCCTGGACCCCGCCGCCGCTCTTCGAGCACCTGCAGCACCTGGGCAACGTGGATCGCGACGAAATGTTCCGCACCTTCAACATGGGCATCGGTCTAATCGCGGTCATTCCCGCCGAGCAGGTCAAGAAGGCCAAGGCGATCCTCAACCGTGCGAACGAGCGCCATTGCATCATCGGGCGGATCGTCACGCGGGGCACACGCAAGGTCGTCTACAACTAGCCGCAGTCGCTTACGCACCGCGAAGCGGTCCAACACGGTGCGAAGCACTGCCCGGCCGGCATGAGGCCGCATTTGCCTGTTCTCATTGCCCCGAGCAGTGGAATATGTCACAGTTGAAGCATGACCAAAGAGGACATCCTCGGCATTCTGCGTGCACATGAGGCGGAGCTCAAGGCTGCCGGCCTTATGCATCTGCGCCTCTTTGGATCTGTGGCTCGGGATGAGAACACCGCCGAATCCGACGTCGACCTTCTCTTCGACAGTGACGACTCGGACTTACACAATACACTCCGCGCCTATGGCTTTGAAGATGACCTGAGCCGCATTCTCGGCGTTAGGGCGCATCTCAGCTCCCTGACCTATATGCGCCCGGAGATCAAACACCAGGTACTGCCTGAGACCATCGATGTCTTCTAGGTCCACCCGCAGATACCTCAACGACATCCTGAAAAGCTGTGATCGAATCCGCGAATACCTGGATGGCGTCACCTTGGAGGACTACCTCTCCGCCTCCATGCGCCAGGACGCCGTTGAACGCCAGTTACAGATCCTAACCGAAGCTGCCTTTCGCCTTGGCGACGAGGCTGCCAGACTCTGCCCAACCGTAGACTGGCGCTCCATCCGTGGTCTCGGAAATTTTCTGCGTCATGAGTACGACAAGATCACTCCGGAGATCATCTGGGGCAAGCTTCACAACGACCTTCCCGTACTCGAGGAGGCCGTCAAGGTGGCCCTGCTCGCAAACCCTGATCCCGATCCAGCACACATGGAGCCGCTTCCGTGAATCGTCTAGGCATTCTCCTCTCCGGCCGAGGCTCCAACTTCCTCGCCATTCACCGTGCCATCCAGGATGGCCGCCTTCCCGGCACCGAGATCGCCGTCGTCCTCTCCAACAAGTCCGCCGCCCCCGGACTTCAGGCTGCACGCGACCTAAACATCCCGGCACACCACATCCCCACCGCCGGCCTGCCTCCTGAGGAACGCGACCTCCCCTACATCGCCGCACTGCGCGAAGCAAAAGTCGACCTGGTCTGTCTCGCCGGCTACATGCGCATCATCAGCCCGGCCTTCGTAGACGCATTCCGGGACCGCATCCTCAACGTCCATCCCAGCCTGCTGCCCGCCTTCCCCGGCCTCGAGTCCCAGACTCAGGCACTCGAGTTCGGAGCGAAAATAGCCGGCTGCACCGTCCACTTCGTCGACGAAAAGATGGATCACGGCGTCATCATCCTGCAAAAGGCCATCACAATCGAGGACTCAGACACCCCCGACACCCTCTCCGCCCGCATCCTCGCTGAGGAACACCAGGCCTACCCCGAGGCCATCGCCCACGTCCTCAGCGGCCAATACACCGCCCAGAACCGCCGCTACATCAAGAATAAGAACTAAACTACCGCGCCGGCACCATCACCGCATTCGGATCGACCTTCGGAATTCCGAAGTGCCCACCCAGGTGCAGCAGATCCAGCGGCCGCAGGTCTCCATGCACCTGCACCAGGTTCATATCGCGGGACGACCGCGTGAGCACGGTCACGCCATCGATATCGGCCCCCGAAAAGTGCAGCCACATATCCGTCACCATCGCCCGAGGCTGCGCCGTATTCTGCGGCGTCTGGTTGGCGTTGACCATGTGCTTCCAGCCCATCGCACGATACTGCTCCACCAGCCCCGACATAGCCTCCGGACTGTAGAACGCCGGCTGGCTGTATCGGTAGCTATCGAATGAGATCGCCGTCAGCGCCACCGCTGCCCGCCGCGCGTCCATGCCATTCGACTCCAGCATGCTCTGCGCCACCTGCAGCATCGTCCGGTCGAACACAAACCCGCTATGCGTCGCAGGCTGATCCGCCAGCGTAGCGATCGTCTGCTCGATCGGAGGAGGAGGCGGAGGCATGGGAGGCCCGCCGTTCGGCCCGCCATAGGCCTGACCATAAGCGATCATTCCGGACGAAAGAAGAACAGCAGCAGAGGCGATAGAACCGATCAAAGCGCGCATAGACAAGACTCCGTGCCTTATAAAGACACAATCCCGTATCAAAGGTTACGCACGTCACCACCAAAAAGTCGCGAGACGGAACTCTTTGCTTCTATCCGTCTTGATCGCTCTTATCCCTTTTATCCCGGTAGTCGGTTCGCCAGGAAGCCGCGAAGACGATTACTGCGGAGGCCGAGGCGCAAAGTATCCCGTTCTAGCCCGGACCGTCAGGTCTTTCGCCCGGTTCGCCCCGCGCAGCAGGATCGTCCGAAACTTGCCGTCCTGGGTAAACTCCGCCGGCCGGTACTGCAGCAGATACTGGCTCCGCAGCTCAATCTCGATGTTCTTGAACCCGATCGCCACATCCTCCAGCTTGATCGGAAAGAACGTCCGTCCGCCGGTCGCGCCTGAGATCGATTCCAGCACCGCACCACCCTTACCCCGCGTCGGGCTCGTGTCGGTCGAGATCGTATAAACGATCGTATCCGCCCGCTGGCACATCTTGATCGCATCCGTCATGCTCGCGCGGCTGTAGTTATCGTCGCCGTCCGACACCAGGATCAGCGCCTTGCGGACCTCATTATCCGCCTGCAACGCCAGCATCTGGTCCCGGCACGTCTTGTACAGCGAATCGAACAACGCCGTACCGCCGCCCGGCCGCAGCTTCCTGATCCCCTGATCCAGCAGATCGATGTTGTTGGTATAGTCCTGCGGAAGGTACGTCTGCACGTCGAACCCTTCCACAAACGCACGGTCGTTCTGGTGCATCACCGAAAGAAAAAAGTCGATCGCCGAGTCCTGCTCGAACTTGAACCGCGTCCGGATGGAGCTGGACGTATCGAGCATGATCCCCACGCGCAGCGGCAGGTCGGTCTGCTGCTTGAAGTCCAGCACCTTCTCCGGCTGGAGCCCGTTGTCCAGCAACCCGAAGTCGCTCAGGTGCAGATCCTTGACGAAGCGGCCCTTCTTGTCCGTCACGGTAAACACCAGGCTCACCAGGTTGGCGCGCACGGTCAACTGAAACGGCTGATCCTGCCCCTGCGGACGAGCGGACAGGCCTGTCGCACCAGGAGCCTCCTGCGGAGGAGCCTGCACGGGCTGCTGAGGCGCAGTCTGCTGTGCTGGCGGAGTCGCCACCGGAGCCGTCTGGCCCAACCCGTAAACTCCTGAAAACAACAAGGCCGCAGCCGAAATCAAACGAACACTACGCGTCATGGACACCCAATCTCTCACGCGCTCGATTCTACTTGTTCCCGCAACCCCTGTCGCATCACCACCCGAACAGCTCACCACGGATAAGAAGAAAAGAGGGATAAGAATAGATCAAATGCCCAGCCCCGATACTGCCTTGATCCGTCTTTCTCTTCTATCCGTGGTAAGCCTTAGCCTTTGATCTTCTCCAAGAACTCCACCAACTCCTCCGCCAGCGGAGCCTCAAACTCCATCTCCTCCTCCGTCCGGGGATGCACAAACGCCAGCCGAGCTGCATGCAGGAAGTTCCGCTCCAACTCCAGCGGTTCCACGTTCGGCTCCTTTGTCAGCCGAACAACGTGCGGAGCCCCATACAGCGTATCCCCCACCACCGGATGACCCAAGCTCTGCAGATGCACGCGAATCTGGTGCGTCCGTCCCGTCTCGATCTTCACCTCGACGAACGTGAACTTGCCATACGGAGTATCCAGCCGCTCCAGCACATGAAAGTGCGAGACAGCCGACCGCCCATCCCCACGCCGCGTCGTCATCCGAATGCGCCGCACCAGGTCCCGCGCAATCGGCAGCGACACCGTCGTATCCGCCTTCTTCAGCTCCCCATGCGCCAGCGTAAGGTACGTCTTCGACACCCGCCGCTCCGAGAACATCTCCCCCAGCCGCCGGTGCGTCACATCGTCCTTCGCCACCACGATCAGCCCCGACGTCTGCTTATCCAGCCGATGCACGATCCCCGGCCGCAGCTCCCCGCCCACACCCGAAAGCGAATCCGCCGTCTTGCCCATATGGAACAGCACCGCATTGACCAGCGTGCCGCGATTGCGCTCATCGTCAGTCGAACCCGCGCCGGCATGAACCATCATCCCCGCCGGCTTGTTCACCACCGCCAGGTACTCGTCCTCATAAACGATCTGGAGCGGAATATCCTCGGGAATCGCATGCAGCGGCTCAAGCTGCGGCTGGCCTTCGATCTCGATGGTCTCCCCACCCTTCAGCTTCGCCTTGGCCTTCGGCACAGCGCCGTCCACCTTCACCTGCCCGGCCTCGATCAGAATCTGCACCCGCGCACGCGAGATATCCGGCAAAGCCTGCGCCAGGTAAGCATCGAGCCTCATCCCCGCAGCCGCCACATCCGCCGGAAAGCTCCGGATGGCATCCTCGCCGTCGTCTTCAAACTCGACGGTAGGCACAACCAGCGGCTCCACGGGCTCGGCAAAGCGCTCCGCCACATACTGCGGCCGCACCGTATGGTGCCTCTGGCCCTTCGGAATCATGTTCTTAGACGGCATACATCCTCTTTCTCAAATCAACGACCAAAGCCGGACTTCCACATCCCGGCGATAAAGCCGTGTGCCCCATCCTCACGACAGCTTCATCGTCGTTAGGGTGGGCATCGTTTGCGGCAGCAAACGACCGCTCCTGCCCATCTCCATCATCGGCTAAAACTCTCTCACCCGCCGGGAAGTGGCCTCAACTGAGGTCACTCGCGGCCCCAAACCACCCACCAGCAGTCCACCAACCACCACCATCCCCAGCGCCACAACCTGCAGCACATCCATGCCATAAAGCTGCTTTCCCGGCACCCGCACAAACGAAATCAAAAACTGGCACACCCCACACCCCACCAGCCCCAACCCACAAACAAATCCGCGAACATCCGTCTTAATCCCTCTTATCCGCGTTACGCCTTCGCCCGCCCCGGCAAGCAGCCAGTAAAGCCCCGCAGCCATTCCAAACCCAGCCAAAGCCGCATAAACTCCCACCGGATGCGTCCTCGCCGCGCCCAGAGCCATGCCAGGGTCACTCCCATCCGCAAAGTGCCCCAGCGCCAGGAAACCCCACACCAGTGCCGCACAAGGAGCCCAGGCGTCCAAGACCCGCAGCACAGGCAGCTTCTTCACCCGAATCCACGCCAGCGTAGCCAGCCCCGTCAGCAGCACCCCGGTCGCCGTCAGCGAGGGAAACGCCAGCACCAGCCCCGGAAACTGCATGAAGATCCGCATATGCTCAAAGATCAGCAGCACCCGTGACAGCACAAACGCCGCAATCACCGCGAACAGCCCCGCATTCCACACCGCATCCGGATCGAGTCCCAGCAGCCGCGCCGTCCGCAGCGAGAGACCCAGCCCGCACATCAGCCCAATCGCCGCCAGCACCCCGAAGGTGGGCAGCGCGACACGTCCAAGATGGAAGAGGATGGGATACACGAGACTCTTCTCAGTGTACCGGGTAGAGATAAGAAAACCGACCCGCTTGGCCGTACGACGAAGCGCAGGTGAACCCGTCTAAGACGGCGGAACCTGACCGTGGCTCTTTAGGCATTCCGAACTGGCGGACGTTGCACACCGAACCATGTCTACGAGTCAGATCCCTGTTCAATGAATATTGGTTCAACCTGCGTTGTTCGCGTACCTACTTTGCAGGCCGGTTTCTGAACTGGATACTAACCGCGACCGAACCGAACCGCAAGTCAAGCGCGTAATCCACTTTTATCCTGCGCGACGGATCGGCTCGTCCAGAACCTCATCCAGCATCCCGGAAAGGGAAGCCGAACGGCTCCGCATCGTCGTCTGCGTCTGCGACTGAGACCGTGCCAGCGCGTTATACCGCTCGCGCAGCGTCTCCAGCTCATCCGTGATGTTCAACGCAGCCAGCACCGCTACGCGCAACGAGTCCACCGTTCCGCCATGCGCCGAGACCGCGCGCATCTTCGCATCCACAAGCCCGGCCAGATGCTCGATGTACGCCGGATCAGTCCCACGCAGATGATAGATCTGGTCGTAGATGTCCACCGAGATCGACTGCGCCTGCCCACTCATCTGCAACTCTTTTTCCAACTCTTTTTCGATTCCGGTCATGCCCGTCAGCCCCCTCTCAGCAGGTTTCTACAGCCAATCTCTAGAGCAGCTCGTCAATCTGGCTCATCATCTTCTCAACCCGCAGACGAACCGCATCGCGCTCCTGGTTCATCGTCGAGATCTGCGTCTGCGCCTCGTCGGACATGCTGGTCAACGCCGTGATCTGCTCCCGAAGTGAAGCCGCCTCGGCCTCAGCCGCAGCACGCAGCTCGCGCTCACGCTTGACGATCTCCACAGCACGCAGCACCTTCTGCTCCAGCGCCTGGAACTCATCCGCACTCACGGAGACGTTACTGTTGTCATTCATAGAACTCGTGTCCAAGTGAATACTCCTCCCAAAGTATAAGTGTGGAAGAAGTGGATATCAGGGTACGAAACCGAGGCCCGCACCAGCCCTGATACCTACCCAGTAACCCTCCTGATTACGAATCCCGGATCACGCCCCCAAGCCCTTGCAGCGCAGAAATGATCGCGCTCCACCAGCCCGTCACATCCTCATCCGTCAACGTGCGGTCCAGCGACTGGAACACCGTCCGCATCAGCGTCGAATAAACCCCGGGCCACTTCTTCTCATCGCGGAAGACCTCGATCGGCCGCAGGCTCTGCAGCTCTGCAATCTTCAACGACCGGATCGCCCCCTCCACATCGCCCCACGTCACAGAGTTCGCAAAGACGAACGAGAAGTCCCGCTCGACAGCCTGAAAACGCGAAAGCTCCTTCGCCGTCGTGTGCTTCAGCGGCATCGCCAGCAGCGCCGCCAGATCCACCGTCGCCACATACACCGGCTGTCGCATCTTCCGCTTCGCACCTTCGCTTGCGGCAAGCTGCCCGAACTGTGCCACCACCTTGCCATTCACAGAAGCCGCAGCAGCACGCCCCGCCTCAAAAACGGGAGAAGCCTCCGCCGCAAACGTAAGCCCCGGTGCCGCAAACAGCCCCACCAGCGACTCAACCGCACCCTTCAGCTCATAGAACGACGCATCCGCAGCCAGATAAAGATTGCTCACAGGCGAGACACCCGTAATCCCCAGCGAAAGACTCATCGCCTCAGAAACCTCAGCCGTCCCGCCACTGAACACCGCACCCGTCTCAAACAGCCGTACGTTCAGCACATCCCGATTCAGGTTATGCGCCAGCATCGTCACCATGCCCGGCAGCAGGGAAGGCCGCAGGTTCGCCGCCTCCTCGTTCAGAGGATTCTCAAGCTCCACCGCCGCCACGCCAGCCGCAAACTGCGCCGACTCCGCCGCACTCGCAAACGTGCTGCTCAAAGCCTCCGAGTACCCCAGCGCCAGCAGTCGCTCCCGCACAGCCCGCTCCGCCCGGGCCGTCGGATGATCGATCACCACACCCGGCGTCGGCAGGGTATTCGCAAAGCCGTTGTACCCATAGACCCGCGCAATCTCCTCGATGAGGTCGATCTCGCGCGTCAGGTCCAGCCGCCACGATGGCAGCCTGACCTCATATCCATCCACACTCACCGGCGTCAGCGTACAGCCCAGCGCCGTCAGGTAGCGATGGATCACCTCAGCATTGATCCCGTCCGGCTCAACCGTCGTCCCCAGGTGCCGCCGAGCCTCCGTCACAGAAAGCGCCACCGTCCCCCGGTTCGCCGTAGCCGCCTCATGCTCAGCCACGACCACGTCGATCAACTCACCCTCAACCCGCCCACCACAAGCCTCAAGGATCAGCTTGGACACCAGTGCATTCGCAATCGGAGCCGCCGCAAAGTCCGCGCCACGCTCAAACCGGTGCGAGGCGTCCGTGTGGATCAAATGCCGCCGGCTGCTCGCACGAATCGTCGCCGGCTGAAACCACGCGGCCTCCACCAGCACGTTCTTCGTCTCCGCCGTAATCATCGAGTCCCAGCCGCCCATCACCCCGGCCAGCCCCAGAGCCTTCACCTCGTCCGCCACCACCAGGTCATCTACTACCAGCGTCCGCGTCGTCCCATCCAGCAGCTTGATCTGCTCCCCGGCCTTGGCTCGCCGCACCACGATCCCGCCTTCGATCTTGTCCAGGTCGAACGCATGCGTCGGATGCCCCATGCCCTGCAGCACATAGTTCGTCACATCCACCGCATTCGAGATCTTCTTCAACCCCAGCGAGTCGAAGTACCCGCCGATCACGCCATCCGTCGGAGCAACCGTCACCCCACGCAGCACCCGGGCCGTAAACCGCCCGCAAAGGTCCTGCGCCTCAATCCGCACCGGAAACGCCGTCTCCGCCGCCCCCGCGTCAGGCAGCGACACATCCAGCGCATGCAGCGGCAGGTCATAGATCGCCGCCACCTCCCGAGCCATGCCGTAGTGGTTCATCGCATCGACGCGGTTGGTCGTAATATCCATGTCGAACACGGAGCCTTCGGAGTCGCCGGAGGCGTCATTGACCTCAAACACGCCTTCCACGGCAATCCCGCGCAGGGTAAGGTCTTCAGCAAGCTGCGCGTCATCGACAGCGAGCACAGGCAAATAGGAGCGGAGCCACGGAGTAAGAATCTTCATAATCGGACGTCCTTAAGTGTACCGCCCTAGACACTCCGAGGCCCCATCCTCCGCGCCTTTACGCAGGGACGCAAAGTAAAATCTCTCCAGACCGTGCCCAAACCCAAGCTCATCGCCCTCCTGGCCCTCGCGGCTCTCCTTCCAGCCCTGTCTCGCGCCCAGGCCCTGCCAGACCTCAAATCCGCCGACACCCTTGGCCAATCCCTCTTAGAGCGTTCCGGCTCAACCGGCCTTGTCCTGGTCGTCGTCCGCGATAAAGAAATCTACGTCCACGGCTTCGGCGAAACCGCACCCGGCAGCCACCAGGCCCCCACCGCAACCTCGCTGCTTCGCCTCTGCTCCCTCACCAAGATCTTCGCCGCCGACCTCCTCATCAAGCTCGTACAGGACAAGACCGTCCGGCTCGACGACCCGCTCAAAAGCTACGCCCCAGTAAACGCCACCGTCCCCGACAAACAAGCCCGTCCCATCACCCTCGGCGATCTCGCCACCCACACCGCCGGCCTCCCACGCGAGATGGCCCCCACCCCCCGCGGCAGTGGCCACTTCACCTTCCCCAACCACGCCCAGCGCTGGAACTGGCTCCCCACGGCCCATCTGATCACCGTCCCCGGCACCGCCGCGCTCTACTCCAACCTCTCCTTTGACCTCCTCGGCGACGCCCTCCAATCCGCCGCCCAGATGCCCTACGCCGCCCTCCTCCGCGCCCGCACCCTGAAGCCGCTCGCCATGTGGGAGACCAACTACACCCCCACCCCCGCGCAGTGCGCCCGCCTCCTCCAGGGCGTACACGACGAAGGCCAATGCACCGACACCCAGGCCACCGCCGGCTCCTCCGGCCTCTACTCCACCCCTACGGACATATCCCACTGGCTCCAATACCTACTTGGCCAGCAGGTCGGCATCACCCCCGGCCAGAACCCCGCCGCGCAGGCCGTATACCTCCAGCCGTCGCAATTAGCCAGCATCAGTGGCCTCGACCACGCCGGAGAAGCCACCGGCATAGGCCTCGGCTGGATACACACCCCCGGCTCCCTCGACCCCACCGCAACCGACTCCGAGATCATCGAAAAGACCGGCGGCGGTGCAGGCTTCCTCACCTACATCGCCATCAACCAGTCCCGCCATACCGCCATCTTCGTCGCCGCCACGGACGGCCTCCCGGAAACCCACCTCAATCTCTTCAAAGCCGCCAACAACGTCCTCCTCACCCTCGCCGGCCTACCCCCGCTCCCCGAAGCCCCACCCATCTACCACCCCGCCTCTAAACCAAAACGCGCCGCCCACAAAGCCGCTACCCATCGGCGTCTCTGATATACCCTTTTTATGCCTGCTCTTGTTCGGTGGAGGATACGCGTATGAACCTGAATCTGTCCGGACTGCCGCACCCCATCACGCTGCGGCCCGCTGAGCCTCTGACAGACGAGGACCTGATGCGGTTCTCGGAAGAGAACAGGCCTTACAAAATCGAACGCAATAACAAGGGAGAGGTCACGATCATGACTCCTGTAGGCGGCATAGGAAGCACCCATGAAGCTTGGGTGTCATCGTCTTTGGTTCAATGGAACGAACTCAGCGGAACTGGAGTTGCTTTTGTATCAAACGCTGGCTTCAATCTTCCGGACGGCTCCTGTCTCTCCCCTGACGCTGCGTGGCTCTCTCTCGCGCGCTGGAACGCGCTTCTGCCGGAGCAGCAGGCCGGTTACCCGCCGCTTTGCCCTGAGTTCATCATTGATGATTCGCTCCCGCACGGACTCACGCCGTCTCCTTGAAGCCAAGATGCAGCTTTGGATCGAGAACGGCGCAGAGCTCGCATGGCTCATCGATCCCATCGACTCAAATGTCGTAATCTATCGGCCCAGCGAACCAACCGAATCCCTGGAGCGCCCTGACGTCGTCCTGGGCCATGCGCCGGTTGCTGGCTTTGAACTCCAAACGACCCGCCTCTGGCCCGCACTGTAATAAAGCCCTACCCCATCGCCTCTTTCCACCCAATCTTCACCAGCAGCCAGTTCACCGGCAGCGCCGTCACAAATCCACAGACCATCGCAATCTGCATCATGAGCCAGTAACCCGCATCGTTCGGATGCAGATGCGGGCCCGGAAACAGCTTGAAGAACACCACCGCCATCCACCCATACATCCCAATCTGAAACGTCAGGATGGAGAGCGTATCCGCCTTCACCGCAGCCCAGATCCCTCCCGCAACTGTAAGGTCCCGCATCGGCTTAATCGCAAAGTATTGAAACGCGACGCCAATCAGCCACGCCGCCACAAAGTCCCACAGATAGCTCGCATAAAGCTCCTTCCCGAACAGCGTAAGCCCCACGCCAAACACCACAAACTCCGTCACCACATCCGCCAGCACACACCCCGCACCGCAATGGCTTCCAGCCAGCGCTGTTTGAGCCCAGGTAGGACTCTGCCCCTCCTCATGCTCCATCCCCTGCACAGCATCCCGAGCCATCCCCCGCCCCTTCACAAAGTAAGCCCACACCGCAAAGACGCTGAAGTACAGCGCAGTCGCAGGCCAGACGATATTCATCACCCCCATCTTCTGCGGATGACGAACCTCATCAATCACAATCACCGCAGCCGAGACAAACGCAAGACCAAGCGAAATCCACGCGATCAGCTCAAACATCCCCATTTGGATGGCGCGGCCTTCCGCCCAGTCTCCTGCCGCCCCGCGCCTCTACGCCGAGAGCGGCTTCGTAGCGCAGAATCTCCAGCCCAGCGGCCCCCAGAGCACGATAGGCCCCTTCAACACCGTCTCGCTCGCCCCCATCTCACGCAGCTGCCCCAGGTACGTCCTTGCATGGCGTATATCGAAGATCAGGATCTGCCCGCCTGGCCGAAGCACCCGCCACATCTCCGCGATAGCCTTGCGCCGTCCCTCCCCATCCGGGATATTGTGGATCGCCGTCATGGACGCAACCACGTCGAAGCTCGCGTCGGCATACGGCAGCTTTCGAGCATCGCCCGTATCGATCACAAGCCGCTCCGCCACACCCGCAACGGTCGCGTTGACGCGAATCGCCTCCGGGCTATTGCTGCTCAGGTCGGCCTCCTGCCAGATGTCCACGCCATGCACCCTCCCCCGCGGCACCCGCCTAGCCGCCTCCACCGCCACCAGCCCACGTCCGCACCCGACATCAAGAACCACCTCATCCCCCAGCCACCGTCGCTGGTCGAGCAACGCCCGCATCACCCGCTTCTTCAGCCACAGGCTCGAAGCCAGCATCCAGCCGCACGCCGCAAGTAAACTCACCCCGGACAGCCAGAAGTTATGGATCACAGCGGCGCCGGGAACACTCTTCGGAAGCACCCCGCAGATAAGAAAGAGCGCACCCACAATTCCCAGCGTGCGCACAACTCCCGGCGCATCGATCCCGTAATACTCACGATCTTTCATTGCGCTCCTCCGCCTGTTGCCATCCAGAGTAGCCCTTCGGGAAGCCGATTGGTGATTCAGAAGCCGCCAGCACTCGGCCTCTCCATTTGTTTTGTTCTTATTGCGTAAGCGGCGGACATTCACCTGCACGATTGATCACAAAAAAATCCCTCACGCCGGTAGCAACCCCGCCGCGCGATAGCTCTCAATCAAAGCATCGTAAAGCGCAACATCAGACCGGCTCCGCGCCATAAGCTGCGCCCCACCCACAGCCGCAAAGATCGCCCGTGCCCGAGCCTCGCTCTTCTTCGGACCCACCACCTTCGCAGCGGCGAGAACCTTACTCAACCACGCCACGTTCACATCCGCAAAGCTCTGGACCTCCGTCTTCACCTCCTTAGGCAGATCGTCATACTCGGCCGCCATAAAGCCGCTCAGACACATGCGGTTCTCATTCTCCAGCGCCCACCGAAACGTCTCCGGATACCGATGCAGCGCAACGCTCGCATCCCCGGCCTCGGCCAGCAGTCCATCGAGCACCGCCGCAAAGTCCTGCCAATACCGCTTCGCCACAGCCGTAGCCAGTTCAGCCTTGCTGGGGAAGTGGTGATAGATGCTCGCGGCCCGGATGCCCACGTCCTCCGCCAGATCGCGGAAGTTCAACCCGTTATACCCATGCGCCTGCGCGGACAGCCTCGCCGCCGTCAGAATCTTCTCTCGAGAATCGGAACTCACCGGATCGCCTCCCGCCCTCCGTAATGAATACAGAGAAGCTGTTCAAAATTTTATTCCGAATTGTTGAATCAACCAAGTGGCAGGTAGAGTCTACTCACTAACCGACCAAGTGGCCGGTAGGGAAAACGGGAAAGCAAGCCTTCCCGACCCCCTCATGACTGAGCCCCTCCTGTAAGGCGCAGCCGTCCGCTTCCGAGCTTTCCAACCAACGCTGCACCACAAGGAGCCCGTCATGCCATTCGCACGGATCGACCTCGCCAAAGGAAAAACCCCCGAGTACCGCGCCACCGTAGCCGACGTCGTCTATGACGGAATCGTCAACGTCCTCAAGGCCCCGGAAGGCGACCGCTTCATGATCATCGGCGAGCACGCACCGGACAACTTCGTCTTCGATCCCAACTTCCTCAACATCAAGCGCACCCCCGACCTCATCATCCTTCAGGTCACCAGCACCGTCGGCAACACCAAAGAGCAGAAGCTCGCCTTCTTCCGCCACATGGCAGATGAACTCAACCGCCGCCTCAACGTGCGCCGCGAGGATGTCTTCATCAGCCTCGTCTTCGTCGATCGCGACGACTGGTCCTTCGGCAACGGCGAACCCTGGTAATTCGCCGCTCCTGATCCCATCGCGGCCTGTGGAAGGCTTCTCCCATTCACGCAACACAAACCAACGCACGGAGACAAGAAAATGAGCAACACCATCCAATCAGCCGGTCCCAATCCCACCAACAACTCGGAGATCGAAGTCTACCCAGGCTGGGTCGCCAGCGGTCAGGACAACACGCCCGGCCGCAAGGCTTACTACATCAACCTTGAAGCCAAGCCCGGCAAAGGCGACCAGGTGCAGCAGTTCCTCAAGGACATCCTGGCCGGCGTAGAGCAAGAACCCGGCACCGGCCCCTGGTTTGGCTGCCGCTTCTCGGACACCACCTTCGGCATCTTTGAAGCCTTCCCGGACGTCGCGGCACGGAACGCGCACAACGTCGGCCCCGGCGGCCAGAACTTCCTCCGTGCAGCGGAACTGGAAGAGATGCTTGCCCATCCCGCCCATGTCTACCGGCTCGATGTCATGTTCGGAAAGTTCAGCGTCCTCTTTGGAAAACCGATCGCCTGATCGCTGCCGTGACCGTAATCAGCTCGAGTTCGGTCGATCGCCCCTCTCAACAGAGCCGATCGACTGAACCCTAGCCTCACCTTGGCGCCCTTAGCGTTCTTCCTAGCGCCCTTTGCGGTCTGCCTTGCCTTCCCTAATCCCTGTAAACTTCCGCACATGAAACAAAGCCTCTTACTGGCCGTCCTCCTCTCCGCCCTCCCCGTTGCGGCCCAATCCTGGCAGATCGGCCCATTCACCCGTCCCATCGGCAATCCCGTCCTCTCCCCCATCCCCGCCAGCACCTTCACCGACCCCATCCTCAAAACCCCCACCCACTGGGAGGCCCTCCACACCTTCAACCCCGCCGCCATCGTCCGCGCGGGCAAGGTCTACGTCCTCTACCGCGCGGAAGACGACTCCGGCTCCATGTCCATAGGCGGCCACACCTCCCGCCTCGGCCTCGCCGTTTCGGATGATGGCCTCCACTTCACCCGCCGTCCAGACCCCGTCTTCTACCCCGCGCCAGACAGCCAGCAATCCCGCGAATCCCCCGGAGGCGTAGAAGACCCCCGCCTCGTCGAGGCCGAAGACGGCACCTACGTCCTCACCTACACTCAGTGGAACCGCATCACCTACTCGGTCGGCATCGCCACCTCGCCGGACCTCGTCCACTGGACCAAGCACGGCCCTGCTTTCCTTGAAGCCGCCGGAGGCAAGTACGCCCACCTCCAGTACAAGTCCGCCGGAATCCTCACCAAGGTAGGAGATGGCCGTCCCATAGCAACCCGCATCAACGGCAAGTACTGGATGTATTGGGGCGAAGGCACCATCCACCTCGCCACCTCCACAGACCTCATCCACTGGACCCCGGTCGAGGACGCCTCCGGCAAGCCCATCGCAATCCTGCACCCCCACCCCGGCCACTTCGACAGCAGCTTTCCTGAGGTTGGCCCACCGCCTGTACTCACCCAGGCAGGAATCATCGTCCTCTACAACGGCAAAAACGCCCCCACCGGCGGCGACCCAACCATGGGTCCCAACGCCTACGCCGCTGGAGAAGCCCTCTTCGACCCCCAAGCCCCCGGCCACCTCCTCAAGCAGACCGAGCACCCCGTCCTCCAGCCCACCGAACCCTGGGAGAAGACCGGCCAGTACGCCGCCGGCACCACCTTCGCGGAAGGACTCGTCCTCTTCAAGGGCCACTGGCTCCTCTACTACGGCTGCGCCGATTCCTTCGTAGCGGTAGCCACCGCACCCGCGAGGTAACACCCTCGTCACCCCACTTCTCTACAATAGAAAGGACGCCTCATTTACGAGTGCGGCTCATGATCGGCCCAGAGCACGAAGTCCAGACCTAAGTCTTATCTTTTGAAGACTTTGGATCAATTACCCGGGTGGTGGTCCCACCCTCGATTTACAAATCCAGCACCGCAAAGGCAAGCACCTTGAAGATCGTAATCGCCGAGAAAGTCTCCCCCGCAACCCTTGCAATCCTGCAACAGGAATCCGGCTGGAACTGCATCACCGCCGACAAGATCAAGGACCGCGAAGCCCTCAAAGCAGAGCTCGCCGACGCCGACGCCCTCATCGTCCGCTCCGCAGTCCAGGCAGACGCCGAGCTGCTCGAGTCCGCCCCCAAGCTCCGCGTTATCGGCCGCGCCGGCGTAGGCGTGGACAACATCGACACCGCCGCCGCCACCCATCGCGGAATAGTCGTCATGAACACCCCCGGGGCCAACGCCGTAGCCGTAGCCGAGCTCACCCTCGGCCTCATGATCTCCATGGGCCGGTCCATCCCCCGCGCCAACAAAACCATGCATGAAGGCGTCTGGGACAAGAAATCCCTCCAGGGCTCCGAGCTTCGCGGCAAGACCCTCGGCATCGTCGGCCTCGGCCGCATCGGCCTTGAAGTCGCACGCCGCGCCGCCGCCTTCGGCATGGACCTCATCGCCTACGATCCCTTCATCGCGCCCGTCATCGCACGCGAGCACAACGTCACCCTCGTCTCCCTCGACGACATCTTCAAGGCCTCCGACTACCTCACCCTCCACGTCGGCCTCACCACGCAAACCGAAGGCCTCATCAACCAGCACAGCATCGCCATCATGAAGTCCGGCATCCGCATCATCAACTGCGCCCGCGGCGAGCTCATCGTGGACGAGGCCCTCGTAGAGGGCCTCAAGTCCGGCAAGGTCGCAGGCGCGGCCCTGGACGTCTTCCACCAGGAGCCCCTCAAGAACTCCCCCTACTTCAACCTCCCAAACGTCCTCCTCAGCCCGCACATCGCCGGCGCGACGGATGAGGCGCAGGAGGCCATCGGCATCCAGCTCGCCATGCAGGTCCGCGACTACCTCAAGCTCGGCGTCGTCCAGAACGCCGTCAACCTCCCCTCGCTCTCGCATGAGGAATACATTGAGGTCGCGCCGTACATCGAGATGGCCGCCCGCCTCGGCCGCTTCCTCTCCCACGCCATCCCCGGCCATCTGGAGACCATCTCCATCACCTATACCGGCCGCATCGCCACCGGCAAGACGGACCTCATCCGCAACGCCGCCGTAGCCGGCATCTTCGCCGATACCGAAGGCGGCAACTCCGTCAACCGCATCAACGCCGCGGCCATCGCGCAGGAGCGCGGCATCCGCATCCAGGAAGACAAGAAGGAGTTCGTGGCTGGAGGCTCAGGCTCCGTCCTCAAGCTCGTCCTGCACAGCTCCGGTCCGGGAGCAGATTCTGACGCTGGTTGCGACACCAGCGCCAGCGCGACCGTCCTGCACGGCACCAGCCCCCGCCTTCTCACCCTCGACGGCATCGACATCGAGGCCCCCCTCAACGGCACCCTCGTCTCCATCCGCAATCACGACGTCCCCGGCGTCGTAGGCCGGATCGGCACCATCCTCGGCGAGCACAAGATCAACATCGCCAACTTCGCACTCGGTCGCGCCTCCGACACCCCAGGCCGCAGCAGCCAGCGAGTCCCCCAGGGCCAGGCCCTCGCCGTCGTGCAGATCGACGTCCCGGACTCCCACGCCGCCGCACCCGCTCTCGCGGCTCTCAAGCAGATCGAAGCCATCGTCTCGGTCCGCCTGATCGAACTCGCAAAAGGCTAAGGCAAGTGGCGCTGCCGCCAAACGGCAGCGCCTACTGCCTCACGATCGTAAGATCCGCAATCGAAAGCCCGACCGAATCGCCAGTCTCTCCAAGGCCGCCGCAATTCGGATGCCCCACAAACCGCAACGTCCCCTTATCATCCTCAAACGTAATCCCGAACAGCGAAGCTCCCTCGTACTTGCCCCAGTCCTTCGGCACCAGCGTCTTGCAGCCCGAGTAGTTGTTCGTACTCTGGGCATGCACCACCGGCACCTGTCTCCCCGCAAAAAACGCCCCACCCACACTCAGACCCGCCACAAAAATCGCAACTCCGTGCCAACGCTTCATCGATCGATCCTCCCAGATAGACACTACCTGTAGGAATCGGTCGACCGTGCAAATATTCTGCTTGAGTTCCTTCGCCAGCCGTTGGAAGATCATCTCCACACCCGGAGGCCTTCCCTTGCGCCCTGCAACACTGATCCACTTCGCCATAGCCGCGTCTCTCTGCATGTTCGCCGGCCCGACCTCAGCCCAGAACGCCGCACCCGCTGCCGCCGCCAAGCCGGCGTATGAGTCCGACCCCAAGTATCAGGCAGCCTTCGCGGACGGCAGGAAGCTCACGCACGACCGTCAGTACGGCTTCGCCAAAGATGCGTACAACAAGGCCAACAAGATTGCCGGAGGAGCCTGCGGACCGTGCCTGAACTCGGTGTATTCTCTCGACTTCGGCATGCACGACTTCAAGGACGCCATCTCCACGGCGAACAAGCTCCAGGCCATCGCAGCCACGCCACGAGACAAGTCCCTCGCCGAAGGCATGCTCGGGGACGCCATCCTCAAGCAGGCCGGCGACAAGCCCAAGCCTGCCCAACTCGACGCCGCCCACACCGCCCTCCAGTCTGCCCTCACCGACTTCCCCAAAAACAATCCCGCCCGCTGGAGCGACGCCTGCGTCCTCGCCCGCATGGGCAAGAACGACGATGCCAGCAAGCAGTTCTCAGAGTGCGCCGACCGCGCCTCCGCCACCGATCCCATGAAGATCCGCGCCCAGCACTTTGCCGAGAACCCCGCCCTTTCACTTTCCAAGA
Source organism: Granulicella tundricola MP5ACTX9 (assembly GCF_000178975.2). Classification (NCBI taxonomy): domain Bacteria; kingdom Pseudomonadati; phylum Acidobacteriota; class Terriglobia; order Terriglobales; family Acidobacteriaceae; genus Granulicella; species Granulicella tundricola. The sequence continues at coordinate 4,094,501 of NC_015064.1, forward strand.
TGGCACCCGCCTTTGAGGTCACCGCGCTCGACGGTCAGCGTTTCAACCTGGACAATATGGGCGGCCGTGTCGTCCTCATCGACTTCTGGGCCACCTGGTGCGGCCCCTGCAACGAAGAACTCCCGCACATGAAGAAGATCGCGAAAGAGTTCGCCAACGATCCCCTCGTCATCATCAGCATCAGTTGGGATAGCGACGACGCAAAGTGGAAGAGCTTCATCGCCAAGAACGAGATGACCTGGACCCAGTACCGCGACGCCGATCACAAACTCTCCGATGAGTTCGGCATCAACGCCATCCCGCACTACTTCACCATCGACTCCGACGGCGTCCTCACTGCGGAGATGCTTGGCTCCGGCTCAGACGTGGAAGGCAAACTGAAGAAGCTCATCAAGCGCGCCCGCGAAGCCAACCCAACCACCCAGGTCACTGCCCAGCTATCCGGTCAACCCGCGCAGTAGCACCATCAGGAGGCCGCGGCGGTCTCATCGCATCGAAGATCGCCTGCTGTTCCTCAGCCAGCAAGACTTTGATCTCGCCATCGGTCTCCTCGAAGATCGCGTGAACCTGTGCCTCATTCGCCTCGCGTCCCGCTCCATTCCGCATCAGTGCGCCAACCTCGTAGTGCCGGTCTTCGAGAATCGGCAGGATCGCCCTACCCTGAGCTTCACTCAACGCCAGGGCCCAGGTCATTCGTGCCAGCTCCTGCTCCACGGTCGGAGGACCACCACCCGGTCCATCCGGCAAAGGTCCTGGCTGCGCGTAACAGGCAGCCATGAGCAGCAGGGCCGCCGCAAAGAAGGTCAGAATCAAAGTCAGCTTCGCACCAAAATCCTTCATCCTCATCGCTCCGGGCCGCTCGGCTCCAGCCGTTCAGCCTTCACCCGAATAGACGAGAATCCCTCAGTCAGGATGACAGCCCGCAGCAAACAAGCCATATCCGCTAAACTGGACTGGAAGACATAGGAAACGATCATGCCGCTCTACGAATACGAATGCACCGCCTGCCATCGCCACACGGAGAAGATCCAGAAGTTCTCCGACCCCGAGATCACGGTCTGCCCCTTCTGCGCCGGCCCACTCCAGCGCGTCATCTCCGCACCCGCCTTCTCTTTTGCTGGCGGTGGCTGGTATGCAGACGGTTACGGCTCCAAAAAGCCATCCGCGGCGTCGGACACCAGCACAACCACGCCAGCAGCTACGGCGAGCACCCCGGCAGCAGCGCCGGCGGCCGCACCAGCAGCAGCCCCCAGCGCACCCGCCTCAACCAGCAGCGACAAGAAGTAGCTTGCCTACTTCTTCGTCGCAGTCTTTTTCGCGGTCGATTTCTTCGCAGCAATCTTCTTAGCCGGAGCCTTCTTTGCTGCGCCCTTCTTAGCAGCAGTCTTCTTGGCCGGCACATTCGGGTTCGGCGGAACCTTCTTTCCAGCCTTACGAGCCTCGCTCAACCCAATCGCGATCGCCTGCTTCGGGTTCGTCACCTTCTGCCCGCTGCCGCTCTTCAGCTTGCCCGCCTTCATCTCTTTCATCTCGGTCTCGACGTTCTTGCTCGCCGCCGGCGAGTACTTCCGCTCCGCACTCTTCTTCGTAGCCATGGCGCATCACCTCGCTGAGATAAGAGCGTGGCTCACCCCACAGAGTTGCACTCCCTTCAGTGCATCTTTTCGCTCCTAACGTCGCGACCGCCGCCGTACCCAGAACGCCACGCCAAACCCAAGCACCAGTCCAAGCAACGCCGCCCCACGCCGTCCCCACATAACCCACTTGGGCGTCACACGCCGGAGCGACCCGTCGGTCCAGGCATCATGCACCGCAACCAGATCCGCCCCAAGCCCCGGTATCGAAACGCTAGCAAGCTCCCCATCCGAGCTCCCCACCGGTAGCGACCCAAAGATCCTCTCCACCTCCGACGGCCTGCCCGCCCGATCCTTCGGAATCGCCTTGATCAGCTTGTTGATCTCCGCATCCCGCGCATCGTCGAACAGCGCACCATCTGCGGTGTTCGGAAACAGCGTCGTCTTCCCCGTCATCCTGAGTTCGATCGCCGCCACCACATCCTGGCACACGCCCAGCGCATAGTATCCGCCAAACGGCAGCTTCGGCCGGTCCGCATGTTGATGCATATACGTCTGCACCATCGCGCCGGAGAGCCGTGTCACCTCCACCGCATCCGCCCCCTTGTACTCATGCGCATGCCGATTCATCACCCACGCCTGGTCCAACTGATCCATCGTCCGGAACTCAGCCTTGCCATCGATCCCAAAGTAAAAGCTCACCTCCGCATTCACCTTCGGCCCACGCACAAACCACTCGTACTCGGCGTGCGAAACCGGCACCAGCAGCGGCCGCTTCGTCTCCGGCACCACAATCTGCGAGTTCACCCAGAACGGCATCATCACGTCCTGCCCCTTGTAGTGCAGATGCCCGAAGTTCGCAAAGTAGCGCGAATCCGCCACCATCACCTCATGCCCCGTCTCGCCCAGCGCCACAATCAGATCCTGCGGCGTAGCCACGGTCTTCCCACCCACCGAAGCCTGAAACTTAGCCGCCCCATCCATCCCATTCAGGCTCAGCCGATTCAGCACCTCAGCCAGCCGCGCACTCTCCGCATGACGCCCGGCACGATCCACATTCGGCCCATCCCCCCGCACCACGTCTGCCCCCAACTCACTCACCAGAGCCTTCGCATCGAAGCCCGGCAGCCGCGAAGGCATATCCAGATCCTCCACCCCACCCTTGCTCAACAAGTCCGCACCCAAATCGATAAACGCCAGCGCATCCTTGTTTCCCACCACCCCCGGCGTCCCACTCGGAGCCCCACCCGCCGTAGCCGAAGCCTCCACCTTCGGATCTTTCCCCACCACATGCCCCACCATCCGCACAGTAGGGTTGATCTCCCGCATCGTCCACCCCGGAAAGCGGTCCAGCCCCTGCCAATCCTTGCCCAGGATCATCTCCCGCATGCGATCGATCAGCCTGGGCGTCAGCAGCGCCGCTCCAGCGCCCTTATGCCCCGCTCCCTTCTGCAGTTGGTCGAGCAGCGCATCCGTAAATCCAGGCTTCTCCGAAAGCTCTCGCATCACCTCTGAAAGCATGACGGTGTTAGCCGGCATCTGCCCCGGCCCCGCCTTCTCCGCGACCTCAGCCTTCTTCGTCAACCCACACCCCACCGCCAACCCACAAACCCCAACCACCCCGAGAACAAGAGAACGCCGCATCCGAGTATTAGACCTCAAACCACAAAAAGAAAAGAAGGGATAAGAAAGAACTCAGCCAGGTCTCAGCTAAATCCATCCTTATCCCGCCTTTATCGTTCTTACCCTAGTTACGTCTTGCTCTGCCCTAAGCCTGATCCAACTTAGCCGCCACAAGTTGATTCAACACAGCCGGATTAGCCTGCCCCTTGCTGGCCTTCATCACCTGCCCAACAAAGAAAGCCGCGACAGTCTTCTTGCCGCCCTTGTACTGCTCCACCTGCTTCGGATTCGCCGCAATCACCTCATCGATCATCGCCTCAATCGCCCCCGTATCCGAGATCTGCTGCGGCTTCTCCCGCTCATACACCGCAAGAAAGTCCTCGCCATTCGCGAAAGCTGTATCCAGCAACTGCTTCAGCATCTTCGAAGAAAGCTCCCCGCTCTCCGCAAGATCGGCCGCCAGCACCAACCCATCCATGCTCACAGGCGAAGCCTCCATTTCGATCCCCGCAGCCCTCACTCGCATCGTAATCTCGCTCGTCAGCAAGGCCGCAACCCGCCGCGGCGACTTCGCCTTCTTCGCCGCCGCCTCAAACTGATCCGCAAACGCCCTCGTCGCCGTAAACGTCATCGCATCCTGCGGCGTGATCCCGTACTCCGCCTCCATCCTTGCGCGCCGAGCCTCCGGCAACTCCGGCAGATCCTTCAGAATCTCCGCCTGCCACTCCGCCCCCACAACTAACGGAGGCAAATCCGGCTCCGGAAAATACCGATAGTCATGCGCCTGTTCCTTGCTCCGCATGGAGTACGTCCGGCCCTCGCCCTGGTTCCAAAGCCGGCTCTCCTGCACCACCCGCCCGCCGTCTTCGATCACTCCAATCTGACGCTCGATCTCATACTCCACCGCGGACCGGATATAGCGGAAGCTGTTGACGTTCTTCACCTCGGCCTTCGTGCCGTACTCCTTGGCCCCCTTCAGCATCACGCTCACATTCGCGTCACACCGCAGCGATCCCTCCTCCATATTGCAATCGCTCACACCCGTATAAAGCAGGATCTCCTTCAGCTTCGTCAGGTACTCGAACACCTCATCCGCCGTTCGCAGATCCGGCTCACTCACAATCTCCACCAGCGGCGTCCCACACCGGTTCAGGTCGATATAAGTCCGGTTTACCGAGTCCATAAACCCGTCATGCACGCTCTTCCCGGCATCCTCTTCCATGTGCAGACGAGTCACCCCAATCCGCTTCGTCCCACCCTCCGCCGTCGGCACCTCCAGCCATCCACCCTCGGCAATCGGCTTATCGAACTGCGAGATCTGGTACCCCTTCGGATTATCCGGATAGAAGTAGTTCTTCCGAGCAAAAATACTCGTTTCGCGAATCTCACAGTGAATCGCCTTCGCCGCCAGCACCGCAAACTCCACCGCCTTGCGGTTCAACACCGGCAGCGCGCCCGGCAACCCCAGGCAGGTCGGGCAGGTGTGCGTATTCGGCTCACCGCCATATTTGTTCACGCACCCACAGAACGCCTTGGACTCGGTCAGCAACTGCACATGAACTTCCAGCCCAATTACAGGCTGATACTTGGCAAGAATCTCAGGCGAAAGCGCGGTCAACGTAGGCATCCCTCAATTTTATCTCGCCCTTTGCGTGGCAGCAGAAGGACGATAAGATCGCCCCATGAAGTCCACTCTCGTCCTGTTCGCATCGTTGATCGCACTCTCGGCAGCCACTTCCGGCGCACAAACCGCCGCAACCTGCAGAACGCTCGCCCCCGACGCCCAGGATGCCCTGACCGCCTCGCCCGAAAACCATACCGTGCTTTACGAAAACGCAGACGTGCGAGTCCTTGACGTGCACTCCCAGCCCCACACCCGGGAGGCCGTCCACACCCACTCCATGCCGTCCGTCATGTACGTCGACCGCCAGGGCGCCGGCACCTACAACACTCCGGACGGAAGCGGGAACAAGAGCCATCCCACCGACCCCAACTTCAAATTCAGAATCTTCGCCATCCCTTCTGAAGGCCAACACTGGACCGAGAACACCGGCGAAGTTCCCTTTCACGCCGTCCGTGTGGAGTTCAAGCATCCCGGCTGCGGTCTGCCCGGCTGGCGACCAGCCTCGCCCGGGCCTGACGATGCCCTAGTTGCCGCCCCTGCCAACTACACCCTGCTCCTTGAAAACCAGAACGTGCGCGTGCTCGATCTCCACCTCGCACCCCATGCCACGACTTCCTTCCACACAAATCCCTGGCCCGGATTCTTCTATGTCATTCAGGGCGTGTCCATGCGTGACGAGACCAAAGCAGGCAGCCAGCCCGAACCCCGCAACCTGCCCACTGGAGTCAAGATCCTGCCCGCAAAGGCTGGCGGCCACACAATCGAAAACACGAGCGACACACCCCTCCACCTGATTCGATACGAGCTGAAATTCAGCTCACCCCCTACTCCTTAGCCCCCTCAAGCAGTTCCAGCAACCCAGCCTCATCCACCACCTTCACCCCCAGGCTCTCTGCCTTCTCCAGCTTTGAGCCCGCATCCTCACCCGCCACCACATAATCCGTCTTCTTGCTCACACTGCCTGAAACCCGTCCTCCCGCCGCCTCAATCTTCTCCTTCGCAATCTCCCGAGTCAGCGTAGGCAGCGTCCCCGTCAGCACAAACGTCAGCCCTTCCAGCACCGTCGTCGTCACCCGCTTCTCCGCCTTCATCTCCAACCCAATCTCCAGCAACTCCTTTACCAGCGCCTGGTTCTGCTCCTGCGCAAAGAAGTCATGGACAGTCGCCGCAACGATCGGCCCAATCTCATTCACCTGGACCAGCTCGTCCTGGGTCGCACCCATCAAAGGCTCAATGGCCCCAAAGTGCGACGCCAGCAACTCCGCCGTCCTCTGCCCCACATGACGAATTCCCAGCCCAAGCAAGACCCGTGACAACGGTGCCTTCTTCGACTTCGCGATCTCGTCCAGCAGCGCCTGTGCCGACTTATCTCCTACCCGCTCCAGCCCCACCAACTGTTCTTTCGTCAGCCTGTACAGATCGGCGATCGAGCGCACCAGCGGCTCCCTCACCGTAACCGGCGCAGCAGCCTCTTCCTTCTCGATATCGGTCTCATCTACCGCATCCTCCACCTGCCCCAGCAACTGCCCCACCATCGCATCCCCAAGCCCTTCAATATTCATTACCCCGCGAGCTCCAAAGTGAATCAACTCCTCCCTCAGCCGAGCCGGGCAACTGGCATTCACGCACCGCCAGTCCACCTCACCCTCCTCCTTCACCAGCGCACTCCCGCACGCCGGGCAGCACTCCGGAAACACAATCTCCTGCGTCCCCCGCGGCTTTTCCAGCACCACCCCCGTAATCTTTGGAATCACATCCCCGCCCCGTTCAACCGAAACGAAATCCCCAATCCGCACCCCCAGACGCACAATCTCATCCGGGTTATGCAGCGTAGCCCGCTTCACCGTCGTCCCGCCGATGAACACCGGCGATAACTGCGCCACCGGCGTCACCTTCCCCGTCCGCCCCACCTGGAAAGCCACTCCCTCCAGCTTCGTCACCCCCGCGCGAGCCGCAAACTTATAAGCAATCGCCCACCGCGGAGCCTTCCCCGTGAACCCCAACCGCCGCTGCTGCGCCGCCTTATCCACCTTGATCACAATCCCGTCGATCTCGTAACCCAGCGAGTCCCGCAGCGGCTCACACCGCTGAATAAACTCCCATACCCCGTCAATCGAGTCCACCGTCGCCACCTGCGGATTCACCCGCATCCCCGCCTTCCCCAGCGCCGTCAGCGCCTCGGACTGCGACCCCAGCAGCATCTCCCCACCCTCGGCCTGCAGCAAGAAGTAGGCATAAAAATCCAGCCGCCGCTGCGCCACGATGTTCGGCTCCAGCGTCCGGATCGTCCCCGCGGCCGCATTCCGCGGATTCGCCTTGGCCGCCAGCCCCGCAGCCTCAAACTCCTCGTTCATCTTCAGAAAAGCAGCATGAGGCATCACGCACTCACCGCGAACCTCAAACTCCATCGGCAAACCCGCCGCCTTCAGCTTCGCCGCCGAAATCGTCAGCGGAATCGACCGAATCGTCCGCACATTCGACGTCACATCCTCACCGGTAGTCCCGTCCCCGCGTGTCAACCCCCGCTCCAACTGCGATCCGTCGTGCGACGCTCCCCGGTAATGCAAGGCCAAAGAAAGCCCATCCAACTTCAACTCACACGTATAAGCCACCGCCTCCGTCCCCGGCAGTCCACCCCGCACCCTTACATCCCACGCCCGCAGGTCCTCCTCGTTATAAGCGTTGTCGAGCGAAAGCATAGGCCGTGAGTGCTTCACCTTCTGAAATCCATCCGCAGGCTTCCCCCCCACCCGCTGCGTAGGCGAATCCGAAGTCACCATCTCCGGATGCTCCGCCTCCAGCGCCTTCAATCGGTTCATCAGCGAGTCGTACTGCCCATCCGTCAACTCCGGCGTATCCATCACGTAGTAAAGGTGCTCGTGATGCTCCAACTGCTCCCGCAACTCCTTCACCTGCTCCTCAACCGATCCCTTGCTCATCACAAATCCTCTCCACTAGACTAAAACGCCACAGCCCACAGGGAGCTTTTACTGCTCCATACTGCCTTTCACTGCCTCACACTGCCCCATACTGTCCTTATGGAACCCGTAACCCACGTCCTCACCGGAGCCCTTATCTCCCGCACCGGCCTCAATCGCCGCGCCGCCTACTGCACCGCGGCCATGGCCATAGGAGCGGAACTCCCGGACATCGACACCCTCTGGTCCATCGAAGGCCCTCTGGCCTCCTTTCAGCACCATCGCGGCATCACCCACACCTTCGTCGGCATCCCGTTTGAAGCCGCAACCGTCACCCTCGCCTTCTACCTCTACCACCGCCTTCGCAAACAACCCAAAACAGCCGCCCCCGCTCGCTGGGCCGAACTATTCGCCTATACGCTCCTGGCGCTCCTCAGTCACCTCTTTCTGGACTGGACCAACAACTACGGCCTCCGCCCCTTCTTCCCCTTCGACCCCCACTGGTACGCCGGCTCCTTCGTCTTTATCTTTGAGCCCATCTTGTTCCTCTTCCTCCTAATCGGCCTTCTGGCTCCATCTCTCTTCGGCCTCATCGGGTCAGAGGTCGGAGCACGCAAACCCCCATTCTCCGGCCGAGCCTGGCCCACAGCCGCCCTCCTCGCCATCTGTGCCCTCTGGCTCTTCCGCTTCAACCAGCATGCCGAAGCCCTCACCCTCGCCGCCCGAAACGCCCCGGAGGCCACCCGCGTCTACGCCAGCCCCCACCCCATCGACCCCTTCACCTGGCACATCGTAGCCGATACCCCCGACCACTACCAGCTCTCCACCCTCGACACCCACACCCAGCACTTCGACCCCACCGAGCCCTCCGACACCCTCTACAAACCCGCCATCACCCTGCCTCTCCTCGCCGCCAAGCGCACCGGGCTAGGCCGCATCTACCTCGACTGGTCCCAATACCCCATCCTCATCGAAGCCGCGGACACCACAGACCCCAATCACCCACTCGCCGTCGTCACCTTCACCGACGCCCGTTTCCTCTACAACACCTTCCTGGTGCAGGGCCGCACCCACGCCCCCATCAACGGACAGGTCACCCTGAACATGCAGGCCCCAGACGGCCAGCGCGTCATAGAGACCCGCATGGGCAACAAAATCCAGAGGTAGCCGAGCCCCATTTCCGCCGGTGACCCATGATCGGCCCAGAGCCGGAAGTCCAGACCTAAGTCATCTGCTTTGAAGACTTTGGATCAAAACAGGGGGTAGGGGTCCAGGGGTCGATTTCCCTAAACCGCATCTCCAGGCCCCACCTCGATCGCCTCGTCCTCAACCGGCAGCGCAATCCCTCTCCGCCGGTCGAACACCTTCCGCAACACATAGATCACAATCCCCACCGCGATGATCCCCATCACTGCCAACACCACCCCCAGGTGCCGGTGCAGCATCCGCAGCGAAGTGCTCAAAATCGCCGGCCCATACACAATCACCAGGATCGACTCGATCAGAAACCGCACAAACTTGCCCGACGCAATCGCCAGAAAGTAGCTCACCGGCCGCATCTCGAACACGCCCGCCGCCAGCTCGAACAGCTTCACCGGCATCGGGGGTGGGCACATCGCCGGCAGCATGATCGCCAGAAACTCCTGCTTCTCAAACCGGTCCCGCAGCTTCTCATAACGCTCCCGATTGATCCGCTTCAGCAGGAACAGCTCCCCACCCGCACGCCCCAGGTAATACGGCACCATGCTCCCAATCGCCGACCCCAGGGACGCCATCAGGCAGTAAAGAAGAGCCTTTTTATGGTCGGCGGCACCATAACTCACCACAAGAGGGTCCAGAAACGGCAGCGGCATGGACGACGAGTCCACAATCGCCAGGATCAGAATCCCAAACACGCCGAACGGCTGCAGCACCGCCAGCAGCCACACCTTGGACTTGACCAGCCATCCGCCGATCTTCCTCCACGGAATCCCCGCCAGCACTAACCCCAGCCCGTTCAAGCGCCAGCCTCACCTTCATGTCCGGTCCTGCCCGCCAGCAGCGCCAGCGCGTGCGGCAGCAGGTCCAGGATCGCCCGCAGCGACGTCTCCGCGCCCCTGGGGCTGCCCGGCAGGTTCACCACCAGCGTTCCATCCAGGCAGCCGCAAACCCCGCGGCTCAGGGGAGCCCGCGCCGTCTCCTTCAAGCCCTCCGCCCTCATCCGTTCCGCCAGCCCGTCCACCAGCCGGTCACATACGATTCTCGTCGCCTCCGGTGTAACATCCCGAGGCGCTAAACCCGTCCCACCCGTCGTGACGATCAAATCCGCCTGCATGGCGTGGTGCCTCAGCGCATGTGCAATCTCCTGCACCTCGTCGGGCAGCGTAACCCGTACCGGCTCCGCCATCCCAGCCTCAACCAGCATCTTCGCTACCAGGGGCCCCGATACATCGACCTGCGTCCCCGCCGCACACCGGTCGCTGACCGTCACCACAACCGCCCGCATCTCATGACTAAAGGAATCCATACCCCACCCAGTCTAAACGCCGCGTCTACACCCGTAACGCCGAATCCCCTAAACTAATAGAGTCGCTTAAACGTCTGACCTAAGAAGCCAAATGCCCTCGCTCGAAACTCCCCCCAATCCGGCCCCGCCTACCCCACCGCCGGCCCAGCAGCCCCCAGTTCGCCTCCAGACGCGCCGCTTCGGTGAGCTTGAAGAGCATGAGCTCATCCACCTGCTTGATTCACTCGACGACGAGCGCTCCCGTTCCCGCTTCCGCGAGTCCATCTACGTCTCCCTGCTCTTCTATGTCGCCCTGGCCTGGTTCGTCCTCTACGGCCCCCGCGTCCTCTGGCACTCCCCCCAGATCGTCCCTGTAGAGACCAAGCGCGACAATAAGGAACTCACCTACCTCGAGACCCCCAAGGATCTTTTAAAGCACATTCCCAAGCCCACCACGGTCATCAGCGACAAGAGCGCCGTAGCCCAGACCGCGCATCCCACCCCCGAAGCCAAGCGCGGCACCCCTCCTCCGCAAGCAGCAGCGCCCCGCCCGGCCCCGCGCCCGCTCCCCCCTACACCTCAGCCTCAGCAACAGGCCCCGCCTCAACAGCAAGCACAGGTCCAGCCCCAGCCTCAGCAGCCCAAGCCGCTGCCACCCCAGCCTGCACACCCGCAGCCCAGTCAGGCTGCCATCCCCGATGCCCCCCGCCCATCGCAGAGCACCCGCCCCAACTTCGGCACTCCCATGACCCCCGGCCAGTCCATCGCGCAGGCCGCCCATGACGCTGCTTCAGGCGGGGGCCAAGGCGCCGGCGGAGACAACGGCACGGGAGCCAGGCCCGGACACCCAGGCACAAACACCGGCGCTGAGATCCTCTCCGATACGCTCGGCGTAGACTTCGGTCCTTACATTCAGCGTCTCCTCCGCATGGTGCGCGCCGCCTGGATTCCGCTCATCCCGGAAGAGACCCGCCCGCCCATCAGCAAGGAAGGCTCAACCCTCATCCGCTTCACGATCCTGCCCGATGGTCGGCTCAAGATCGGCGGAATGCACCTGGACGCTTCGACCCACGACCGCGCCATCGATGAAGCCGCATGGGGTGGGATCGTCGGCGTAGGACAGTATCCTCCGCTGCCCGCAAACTTCAAGGGGCCGGAGCTTACCCTGCGCATTCAGTTCAACATCGTCCAGAACCATCGCGGCGCCGAGTAGCGCAAGGTGACTCCCCAGACCCCTCACCAGATGCAGGAACGCCGCCGCCAGCTTCGAGGTCTGCTCCTGCTGGCCGGAGCCGCACTGGCGTTCATCCTCTACCGCGCCCACCCGGCACAGATCTTCCACTCAAACTGGTGGCGACCCTAGGCCTATGGCTTTGAAGCCTCTCATCGTCACCCTGGGAGCAACTGCGTCCGGCAAGACGGCACTCTCCCTGGCGCTCGCCCAGCGCTTCTCCGGCGAGATCCTCTCCTGTGACTCAGTCGCCGTCTATCGCCACATGGAACTGGGAACCGCCAAGCCGTCTCAGGCAGAACGCGCCCTTGTCCCTCATCACTGCCTTGACCTCTACGACCCCAACGAAGCCTGCAACGCAGGCGACTACGCCCGCCACGCCCGGGCAGCATTGGACGAAATAGCCTCTCGCAACCTGCTGCCGATCCTCTCCGGCGGTACCGGCCTCTATCTCCGCGCTCTCCTCGATGGCCTGTTCCCCTCGCCACAGCAGGACCCGGCGCTTCGTGAACTTCTCCGCCACCGCGCCGCAACCCGAGGCTCCGCTCACCTGCACCGCACGCTGACCCGCCTGGATCAAGTGGCGGCCCACGCCATCCACCCCAACGACATACCCAAGATCGTTCGGGCCATCGAAGTCTCGCTTCTGGCACGCCGTCCCATCACCGAGCAGTGGCAATCCGGCCGCGATGCCCTCACCGGCTACGCCATTCTGCGGCTAGGGCTTGACCCACCCCGCCCGGAGCTTTACCAACGCATCAATCTTCGTGCTCAAGCCATGTTTACCAACGGTCTCATCGACGAGACCCGAGATCTCATCGCTCGCTTCGGTCCAGACTGCCGTCCGTTCTCGTCGCTCGGATACGCGGAGGCCAGCGAGGTTCTACGCGGGGAACTCACGGAGGCTGCAGCAATCCTTCAAGCGCAGCAAGGCCATCGTCATTATGCGAAACGCCAGATGACGTGGTTCCGCCGCGAAGCCGAGCTTCATGAGGTCCACTGGCTCAAGGCTCCAGGCGATTCACCCGAAGCCGAAAGACAAGCGATTCAACTCGTCGAAAAACATCTTCAAGCCGCTACGCTGATGTCTTGACCGCAGTCCCGGAGCTCTGCCCGCTCTGCACCAGATAGCTCGACAGACCAGCCAGCGCGTCCTCCGTACTTCCGGAGTTGAGCGCGCTTGAGATAGACGACACGACCTTCTCAAGAGAGCCTGTCCCTGGAGCCTGTGACGCGCTCGCCGTGGGCCCCTGCAAGCTTTGCTGCGCCTTCAGATCCTGTTTCAGCTTCAGCAGATCTTCACTCGACTTCTGAATGTTGCCGGAGGCAAGATCCGTCAGCAGCGCGGAAAGATCCTTGGCAAGTGGGTTCGGCGGTGCGGTGCTGCCTGCACTGACGATCGGCGTACTGGTGCTGTCTGCATCCGGGGCTGGCACCGTCGCCACGCCCGCAGACGATGAGTTATAGTCCGCCACCGATGCGACTGGAATCGTTGTAAGAGACATGGAAGCTCCATTCCTGAAAGCAGAATTGAAGACCTCATCGGCATGGAGAATGCAAACTTGAGCAAACTCTAATGAACTCCGCCAATAAAAAAGGGTGCCGAAATCTCCGGCACCCTGATCAGCAGAAACAGCGTTCTACATCGGTGAAACAGCCAGATCGTCCGCGAGCTTGAAGTCCACAATGCTCTCCGCCGGAATCACGATATCCCGATTGCCCGTGAGTCCTCCGACGAGCGTGCCCGCGCCGCCACCAGCAAGGCCGCCGACCAGCAAGCCAACGCCGCCGGTCGCAACGCCGCCCACCAGCATCCCGAGACCCGCTCCGCCACCGATGAACGCAGCAGACCGCTTACCCTTGCCCTTCTTCGTCCGCACGTTGTCTCTCGTGTCCAGCTCATAGCGAGTTCCGTTGAGCCTCATCGCCACAAGCCTCAACTCAAGGATCGAACGCCCCTTGAAGTGCCCGCGCCGGTGCGACGCATCGATCACCCCTTCAACCGGGGTTCCGGTCGGAATCACCTCGCGACCCTCTTCAACGACAGGACGAGCAATCTCTCCAGTAAACCGATCCCCGGCGCGGCTGGTCTTCACGTTGATCGTCTGGTTCACTCGAATAGCTAGCGTCGTCCCACGCGGCACGTTCATATTCAGCGGAGAGACCACCGGTCCAGATCCAACTGGAGCAGGTCCGCTCTGTGCCGGCCCGTTATACGCTGCCCCTGGAGCAGAAGCCCCATTGTCATAACCAGGCCCGCCGTTGACCGGCTGCTGCGTTCCATATTGGCCGGGAGGTCCCACCGGTCCCGACACCGGCTGCTGTACGACAGGGCCCACCACAGGCTGCATGCTCGTGGACGTGCTCGTCGACTGCGTGGTATTTCCGCCACTCACCTGTCGCTTCGTCACGGTTGTCGTCACCTGTTGCGTCGCCTGACCCTGAGCCGGAGGCTGCACCACAACGGTCGTCGTATTCCCGTCCTTATCGGTCCAGACCACCTGCTGGGGAGATCCTGTCGCGGTGGCCTGCTGCTTCGCCTGTGCGATCGCGGCGTCATTCGCCTTATCTGCTGCGCTCTTGCATCCCGCGAAGGCCAGCGTCAACGCCAGCGCTCCAACCGTCAGTCCCTGCCGCATACCATTCCGTGCATCGATCATGATCGTCCTCGTGTCCAACGTGATGAAAAGGGAGAGTTTCCCGTGGGGCCTATCAAGTCCGATGCAAGCAATCTCACTTCGTCTGCTTGCACACGGAAAACATTTACGATTGAACTCATGAGCCTTGCCGTCGAAAACCACCCGCAAACGAGAAGTCAGCTCGCCCACCTTACCGCCCAGCTCGATACCTTCCGCCAGGCCGGAACCTTCTTCCGCCTCCGCGAACTCGAGGACATTCAAGGTCCCGTCTGCACCTACGACGGCCGCAAGGTCATCAACCTCGCCAGCAACAACTACCTGGGCCTCTGCAATCACCCCAAGCTCGAAGAAGCCGCCATCCAAGCCATCAAGGATCATGGCGTAGGGTCCGGGGCGGTGAGAACCATCGCCGGCACCATGCGCATCCACATGGAGCTTGAAGAGAAGATTGCAGCCTTCAAGAACGTTGAAGCCTGTGTCGTCTTCCAGTCTGGTTTCTCCGCCAACGCCGGCACCGTCTCCTCCATCCTCGGCAAGGAAGACTTCATCCTGTCCGATGAACTCAACCACGCCAGCATCATCGACGGAGCCCGTCTTTCCAAGGCCAAGATCAAGGTCTTCCGCCACAAGGACGTCGCTCACTGCGAAGAGATCCTCCAGGAGATCGCCAACGAGCCCGGCAAGAAGCTCATCATCACCGATGGCGTCTTCTCCATGGACGGCGACATCGGCCCAGTCGGTGAACTGGCAGCATTGGCCGAAAAATACGGCGGCATCATGATGGTCGACGACGCTCACGCCTCCGGCGTTTTAGGCCGCAACGGCCGCGGCTCGGTGGATCACTTCGACGTTCACGGCAAGGTCGACGTCCAGGTCGGCACCCTGTCGAAAGCCATCGGCGCACTCGGCGGCTACGTCTGCGGCTCCCGCGATCTCATCGACTACCTCTACCATCGCGCGCGCCCATTCCTCTTCAGCACGTCGCATCCGCCATCCGTTGCCGCCACCTGCATCGCGGCGTTCGACATCCTTGAGAACGAGCCTGACCGTATCCAGCGTCTCTGGGACAACACCGCTTACTTCAAGCAGCAGCTTGCTCATTCCGGCTTCAACATCGGCGGCGTCAACACTCCTGCGAGCGAGACTCCGATCACCCCGATCATCATCGGTGAAGGCCGTAAGACGATGGACTTCTCGAAGGCGCTCTTTGAAGCCGGCCTCATGGCGACCGGTATCGCCTTTCCCACCGTCCAGGAAGGCAAGGCCCGCATCCGCACCATCATGACCAGCGAGCACACCCGCGCGCAGATCGATCAATCCCTCGAAATCCTGACCACTACCGCAAAAACACTTTCCATTCTTTAGCTTGGAGGGCGAGGCAGGCCGTCGGAGAACGGCACCTCGCTTACCAATCTGGTACTCCGGAATGGAGTGCGTTTTGGAACATGACAGGCGTGTCAATTCGGCGTTAGACTGCTCTCCGCGAAGTACCTGTACGCTGGAGCGATCTATGACTGCCGTATGCCCTGCCTGTGCCGAAACGAAGTTGAAGCCCGTCCACTCCACCCTGCCCGACACGCTGTTGGAGCTTATGGGCATCCACCACTATCGCTGCCCTTTTTGCCGTAGAAACACCTACACGGCTGCTCCTCTGGCACACATTAGTCAGCCAGAAAAGCCATCCGCCAGCCTGCATCACGCCTGAGACTGGCTAGTAGCCAGGTGCGGCACTCGCTACGTCAGCGCGATGAGAGTGTGGGACCCGGGTGACCTCGAAGTTGGTTATCTTCCAGGTGCCTGAGCTAAGCCTCTGATATACGCGCGTATAGCGTACGGTCCCGTTTACGGGAGTCCCGTCGTTCATCCCTTCGATTTCCGCGCGGCAGGTGACAACCGCAATCGATCCCACCAGCTTGATCTTCGTATCCGATAGATCCATCCGCGTCACGGTCAAAGCACGGGTCCTGATTCGATCAAGCTGTTGGGCCTTCGTGTTCACCATGCCATTGATCGTGATCCCCACATAGTCGTCCGAGAGCAGATTATCCATCGCGGTGACATCGCCGGCTATCTGCGCGACGCGCCATTGCTCTTCGAGACCCTCGATCTCGTGCTTATAGTCTTTCTTTTTGAGGGTATGAGCCTTATGCGAGGCTTCGGCACGGGGGGTCATCTGGGTGATGAAGGCTGCAAGCAGAAGCGCGAGAATGAAGGATCGGCGCGACATTGGTCGTACCGGATGTTAGTCCGGGATTGCCTCCCGAGTCAAAGGAGGCACACGAAATCCAATGATTCATCGGATGATGCGCGACTCAGTCTGTCAGACGATTGAGGACAAGCAGGGTGATGTCATCGTTCTGAGCAGCTCCGGCAGTAAAGCTCTTCAGGGCCGTGAGGACGTCCCTCACGCTCGCCTGGGCGGTCAGATCCCTTTGTTTCAACAGGCAGGATTCGAGCCCCGCTTCACCCCACTCTTCCCCGCGAATGTTACAGGCCTCGGTGACACCATCGGTCCAGGCAATGAGACGATCGCCGCGCCGCCAATCGATGATCTCGTGTTCATACGTAAGCCCCGATAGAAGTCCAACAACCGAGCCGCCACACTCAAGGCGAACAAGGGATCGGTCCGCTCGCTGCAGGATCGGCGGATTGTGCCCCGCGTTGACATAGGTCAACGTGCTTTCATGCGGATCGTAAATCGCGAAGAAAAGGGTGGCGTAACGGCTTGCGGAAGAGGACTGATAAAGCAGCGTATTGAGCCGCTGAACTGCGGTAACAGCATCCATATCCGGCTGCAGCATGGTGCTATGCAAAGAAGCTCGAAGCGACGCCATCAGGAGCGCAGCGGAGAGCCCCTTGCCTGAAACATCGGCGATAACGATGCACAGCGCACCCTTCGGCGCGAGAAAGAGATCGTAATAATCGCCGCCGATGCGCTCGGCGCTTTGATATGCAGCGGCTGCGTCGATGCCGGCCACGATGGGAATTTCGTCCGGCAGGAGGCGCTCCTGAACCTCGCGGGCAAGTTCCAGTTCTCGTGCGAGATGGGCGCGTTGCACCTCCTGGCGGCTGATGGAGAGGACGAACTGGGCTGTCTCGAAACCCCGGCCGATCTGAGGTCCAAGCGCCAACAGGAAACGTAACTCCTTTGAATCAAACGGTTTATACGGCGAACGGGAGAGAATCACAAACCCCATCAAGCCAGTGCTTCCCTCTAAAGACAGCAGGAGTTGAGCGTTGAGGAGGTCTAACGTGTTGATTTCGTTGGGGGTGGCCAGGTGCTGCCAGCCGTCGATTGGGGCTCGGTCTGAGCCTTGCGGGACGTAGATTGCGGGTTTGCGTTCCCGCTTCATGCGGGAGACGGTGGAGGAGCTGGCGGGGAAGGTGATTCGCGGCGTGGCGGGGTGCTGGAGGACATATTCGGAGCCTTCGCGGAGGAAGACGTGGAAGCCGCTTAGGTTGAGAGCAAAGGAGATACGGTTGGGAACCGTTTCGAGGAGCTGGTCGAGGGAGAGGTTGCGGCGGGTGTAGTAGAGGAGTTCTTCGTAAAGCTCGTGCTGGGCCATGGGCGCGAAGAGGCGGGCCCAGAGACGGCGGAGTTTTGATCGAAAGAACTTACGGGGCATGACCATCGGGTTGAGACCGATTCTACGGAAACCGCACCACAAACGTTCCACAAATCGTGGTGTTTCGACCATAAATGCTGGTCAACGAACCACACGCAAACGTGGTGAGGGGCGCGTCAACACTGGGGTTTCTCAGTTTGTACACAGAAAGTTGTGATGGGATGTAATTGCGGCTTATTTCTTGCCTGCTTTAATTGTACCGAATCGCGGGAGGTAAATACCCCAACTATTTTTCAGACTCAAGTTATTGATAAGGAACGGGTTATTTCGTTTCAAGAGGCTTAGGGGGCTTGACATGCGAATTTGCTGAGTGTTTTCGCAAAAAATAGTTTGAGGTAAGGCAAAAGGGCGCTCGAGGAGCGCCCTTTGCGTGGGTTGGGGCCTGAGTTAGAACTCGAGACGGAGTGAGAACTGTCCGACGCGAGGCGCACCAGGTGAATTTCCAGTAGGAGTGCTTGAGACCTGACCGAAGCTACCGGAGGTGATATCGGTGTTGGGCAGATTGAAGATGGGATGGTTAAGGATATTGTAGAAGTCCGCGCGGAACTTCAGGTTGAGGCGCTCGTTGGGAAGGAGTGGGAAGACCTTTCCGAGGCCGGCGTCCATGGTGAAGGCGGAAGGTCCACGAAGGTTGTTGCGGCTTCCAAAGGAGAGTCCAACAGGACCGGAGAACTCCGCCTGCGCCTTGGTGGAGGCATTGGCGCTGCCAAAGAGGTAGACGGCACCCGTGGTCGGATCCTTCTTGACGTGTGCCTGCACATCAGCGCGATTTCCGTTGAAGAATGCGGGCGCGTCATTGGCATAGCCGGCGACGAAGGCGTTGGAGGAAGTACCAAGCGAAAGGCCGCTGCGCCATGCCGGAAGCCCGGAGACGGACCAACCGCCGATCGCTTCATTGATCAAGGTATGCGCGTTCGAGAAGAAAGTCCGGCCGCGACCGAAGGGAAGCTGATAGATGAAATTGGAGTTGACGACAGTGGTGACGTCAAAGTCGGAGTTGGCGAAGCAGGTCTTGGGGTTTGTTGCGTCGCAGACGAAGTTGTTTCCGCTTGAAGCAGAGATGGAGTTGGCATTGGACGAAACGTTATCCATGGAGTGCGACCAGGTGTAGTTGAGGTCGAACTGCAGGCCTTGCGAGAGATTCTTGCTGACGGTGACGAGCAGGCCGTTGTAGGTAGAGGTTCCCTTGTTCGTCAGAAAGGTATTCTCCGCAAACTGCGATGCCATGCCGACGTTATAGCCGAGGTAGCCGTCAGCTTGAAGCGCCTGGATGTAGTCTGCAAAATCTCCGTTGGAGACCAGGGAGCTCAGTGCGTTGGCGAGGAAGACCGTATTACCTTTTCCGGCCTGGTTTTCAAACCAGGGCTGAGCGGTATAGGCCTGTCCAGCGCGGACTTCCTTGGTCAGGTTGGCGAAGGCGGTGGACATCAACTGACCGGAAGCAGGATCTCTGAAGTCAACCAACTGGGATGCGTCAGCCTGAGCGAGGAGATGGCGGCCAAGACGACCGGCGTAGTTGACCTTGAGGATGAAGTGATCCGGCATCTCCTGCTGAAAGCCGAGGTTGTAGGTAAGGGAGTAGGGATCCTTGAGGGTGGGATCCACGATGGTGTTGAACTGGTTGTCCGCAAGCCCAACGGGAACGCCGCCCTGGATGAAGGGGCTGAGCGGCTTGGTGATGACAGGAGCCGTGTTGGGATTGGTGTAGGCAAGGTTGGTGCCGATTCTGGGATTCGCGGCTCCGAGACCGGCGGCAGCACCAGCTCCACCGTACGGCGTGCTCGCGCTGTTCTGGAAGAGGTACGAGGACTGGTCCTGGATGAAGTTGACCGCGTTGATGACCGTGCGGTCATAGACCAATGCGAAGGAGCCATTGATGACGGACTTTGGCGCAAAGGAGGGGTTATAGGCAAAGGCGAAACGGGGCGCGAAATCCTTATAGCTGGGGGTATAGAGGGGAGCCGCACCGTTCGCCTTGCCGCCCAGGTTGTAGGTGATGGGTGCCAGAGCGGTTGCACCGGAGATACCGGCTGCGCCTTGGGTCTCGCGTGCTGCGAAGTAGTTGTTGAAGGTGAAGTTCTGGATGGACTGCTCACCGTGCGCTTCATACGGAACCGAGTAAAGCTGGTAACGGAGCCCGTAAGTGACAGTGAGGTCCTTGCGAACCTTGTAGGTATCTCCGACGTACAGCTCAGTCTGGAAATAGCGATAAGCGCGGACGGCACCTGTGCCCTGTGGGGTCTGGATGCCGACTGCGTTGTAGTTGTAGCTGCTGCCAACCGAGGCGACGCGGCCGAGCGCCAGAGCAAAGGCTTCGTCATAAACTGCGGACGAGGTGGTTCCAGCGGTGCGGATGGCATTCACGCCATAGCCATTGGCGACTGTTGGACGAACCGTAGGATCGAGCGTGAGGTTTTCGCCACCGAGCCCAAGGGTCACGCTGTTGAAGTCATTAATGAGCTGTGAATTGGTCTTGATGAACTTGAAGGTTCCGCCGAAGCCAATGTTGTGAGTGCCGAGCTGCCAGTTGAAGTCATCACGAAACTCCGGGATGGGAACGCGGCGCTTCTGAGAGCTGTAGCTGTTATAAGGACCAAAGAGATTGCTGGTCGTGTTAGTGCTGCCACCGAGCCCATATTCCGTAGTCCCGGTGGGTGCGAGGAGGCTCGGGAAGTTGAACTTCTGAATGGTATCGCCGTAATAGAACTGGTTGACCTTGTTCTGGCCGATTTGCCAGACGTGGCTGACGACGTAGCTATAGCTGCGATCTACAAAGGGGTTGGTCGTACCGGGGGTGGTGTCGAAGGCGTTTGCGCTCTGCGTGGAGTTCTCACGGGTGATGCTTCCGCGCACGAAAACCTGCTGCTTGGAGGTGAGGTTGTAATCCAGACGTCCGACATAGTTGTAGAGGAAGTCCGGTTCAGCAAAGTTGAAGCGATAACCGCCGGTGTTGATGCCATCCGCCGAGGAGTAGGCGGGGTCGTTGGCGTGAGGATATGCGCTATTGATGAAATTGAAGAGGGCGGTTGATTCTCCAATCTTCTGAGGATCGAGCGCCTGAACCTGAGCGGGAGTCAACTGGCCGATGCAAGTGGGCGTAGTGTTCTGGCGGCTGGTGGCAGCGCAGGCAGCACCAGTGGAAGAGTCCGTATTCCGTATGTACGAGACGAGGCCGTTACGGAAGGAATCCAAAGGAACGACACGCTCTACGTTGGTCGACTGAATGATGCGGGAGTTATTGAAATCAAAGAAGAAGAAGAGCTTGTCCTTCTTGATGGGGCCGCCGATGGCACCGCCGAACTGATTGCGAATGAGAGGGGTGCGAGGGACGGGAGTCGTCAGATTCTTATTGAACCAGTTATTAGCCTCGGTGGCGGTGTCACGGTGATACTCGTTGAGATCGCCGTGAAAGTGATTGGTACCGCCCTTTGTAACGAGCTGGAACTGGCCGCCGGAGCCGGTACCGAGGCCAGAGGGAAGTCCTGCGACCGTGCCGCGGAACTCCTGGACGGAGTCTACGGGTGCGTCTGAAGTGATGCGTCCGCCGCCGCCGCCATAAACGGAACCGGCTGCGATGTCATTGACGTCCATGCCGTCAAGGGTGACGGAGCTCTGGTCTGTGCGAGCACCAGTAAAGGAGCTATTGGCGACGCCAGGCTGAAGCAGGAAGAGAACGGCAACACTCTCTCTCGCCTGGATGGGCAGGTCGACAAGAGTCGTGGGATCGATATTATTCCCGATGGATGCGTCAGTGGTGTTGATGGTGACTACATCGCGTCCGGCGGAGACGCTAACTTCCTGGCTGGTACCGGCGGCGAGCGCTTCATCCTGGGTACGGGTGACACCGACCTGCAGGGCCAGATCATTCACAGCGATTGAGGTAAAGCCGTCATGGCTGAAGGTGGCCACATACGAGGGGGCCGGAGGCACATTGGCGAAGCGGTATTCACCCCTGGAGTTCGTTTTCTGCGTAAATTGAGCACCGGTGCTGGGGTTGCGCAGGGTAATGACAGCTCCCGGGAGGGCTGCGCCGGTAGAGTCCGTGACGAGTCCGGTCATGGACGAGCTGTCCTGGGCATGGAGTGCGCCGTGAGCTGCAAAGAGAGTTGCGGCAGAGAGGGCGAGCCTGAGGGTCGACTTACGCATCAATATAGTTTTCCTTGCACATTCTGCTGTGACTTGGGATTTAGGTGTCTGTATGCAGATAGCTTAGCAACTGAAGGGCCATTCACTAAGTGTTGCAACACAACACTTAGCCCGAGAAGCCATAAGTCAAACGTTTGTCTAAGCTCCAGAATTTGGAAGGAAGATATGGATATTTATTGAATTTCATATCAGAACAGCATATTACCGGCACAGCAAAAAGGGCCGCCCGGTTGGGCGACCCTTCTGTTTGAGGCTGGTTGCTGGTGCGATTAGTCGTTGGACTCTTCGCCTTCGCGTTCGGCGCGCTTCCAGTTAAGGAGGTCGCCGAGGGTGGTGCTGGAGCTGGAGCCGGAAGAAGACGAGGAGCCCTGGTTGCCCTGGCCGCCCTTCTTGCCGCCGCCACCGCTGTTGCTCTGGTGGGCCTGCTCCTTATAGGATTCGACCTCGGCACGGCTGGCTTCTTCGCCTACGGCGCGAATGGACAGACCGACCTTCTTCTCTTCCTGGTTCATCTTGACGATCTTGAACTCGTGCTCGTCATCTACCTTGAGCTCAACCGGCTTGCCGGTGGCGTCAACGGCTTCGGAGACGTGGCAGAGACCTTCGACACCTTCAGCGATCTCAACGAAGGCGCCGAACTGCGCGGTGCGCAGAACCTTACCCTTGATGACGTCGCCGATGCGGTGCTGCGCGAAGAAGGTATCCCAGACGTCAGGCTGAAGCTGCTTGACGCCGAGCGAGAGACGGCGGTTCTCCGGCTCGACGCCGAGAACGATGGCGCGAACCTTCTCACCCTTTTTGAGGACTTCCGACGGATGCTTGATCCGCTTGGTCCAGGAGAGGTTGGAGACGTGGACGAGGCCGTCGATGCCGTCTTCGATCTCGATGAAGGCACCGAAGTCTGTGAGGTTGCGGACGCGACCCTCGATGATGGCACCGGTGGGGTACTTGTCCTCAAGCGCCTCCCAGGGGTTGTCCTGGAGCTGCTTCATGCCGAGCGAGATGCGGCGGTCGTTGGGGTTGACGGAGAGGATGATGGTGTCAACCTCGTCGCCGGGCTTGACCAGCTTGGACGGATGCTTCATCCGCTTGGACCAGGTCATCTCGGAGACGTGGACGAGACCTTCGATACCCTGCTCGAGCTCCACGAATGCGCCGTAGTCCGTGACGGACAGGACGCGGCCGCGAACCTGGGCGCCGATGGGATAACGCTCGGTGGCGTCAAGCCACGGGTCAGGCGTGAGCTGCTTGAAGCCGAGCGAGACGCGCTGCTTGTCCTTGTCGAACTTGAGGACCTTGACCTGGATCTCATCGCCCACATTGACGAGGTCGCGGGGGTGCGTCAAACGGCCCCAGCTCATGTCAGTGATATGCAGCAAGCCGTCGAGACCGCCGAGGTCGACGAATGCGCCGTAGTCGGTGAGGTTCTTGACGGTGCCGGTGAGGACCGAGCCCTCTTCCAGGGTGGCGAGAGTGACGGCCTTCTTGGCGTTCTGGTCTTCCTCAAGCAGCTCCTTGCGGGAGATGACGACGTTGCCGCGCTTCTTGTTGAGCTTGATGACGCGGACTTCGATCTCGGTGCCGACGTAGCCGTCAAGGTTGCGGACGGGGCGGACTTCAATCTGGGAGCCGGGCAGGAAGGCCTTGATGCCGATGTCGACGGTGAGGCCGCCCTTGACGCGGGAGACGACCATGCCCTTGACGGGGGTCTTGGAGTTTGCGGCAGCCTCGAGGACGTCCCAAACCTTATGGCGGAGAGCCTTCTCATGGGAGACGATGTATCCGCCGCCATGGGTCTCTTCACGCTCAACCACTACTTCGATCTGGTCGCCGACTGCGAACTTGGGCGTGCCATCGGGATTGTT
This sequence comes from Granulicella tundricola MP5ACTX9, assembly GCF_000178975.2. NCBI lineage: Bacteria > Pseudomonadati > Acidobacteriota > Terriglobia > Terriglobales > Acidobacteriaceae > Granulicella > Granulicella tundricola. The sequence goes on from NC_015064.1 coordinate 4,118,232, forward strand.
GACCTGGTCGAGAGCGAGAAGGCCCTCGGCTTTGAGGCCGATATCGATGATGGCGTGCTTGTCCGTGATCTTGACGAGGGTACCGGTAACGATGACCTCTTCCGCGGTGAGGTTCTGGGCGGCGGCGGCGTCGACGGCCTGCTCGCGGTCAAAGCTTGCGAGTGCGGCGGCGAAGTCGGAGTCGTCGTAGTCCACTTCGCCGGCCTCTTCCTCAGTGTCTGAGGTGGAGGCGGAGAGGGACGGAGCGATCTGGCCACTTGCGGGATTTTCAGAGGGCGTGGTCGGGATCTGGGTGGTTTCGGTTGGGGTGGAATCGGATGACATGGAGGTGTTCTCCGCTGTCGCTTCGGGCGCGAGGGTTTCGATTTCGGTGTTCAGGGGTTTGCTCTCGATTAACTCAGGATTATGGTCGTCTACCATGATTGATGCGTACTCCGGGATCCAAGAACTTCTGCCTGGCTCGTTACAGGGCGGCTGTTTTCTCTTTTTGCCGCTGGCAATTGATCCCCGTGGGGAGAGTTGCCGGACGGCAGTGTGGAGGCCATGCGCTCAGGAACGGGTTTTCGGTCAGAGTCAAAAACAGGAGTGGCTGCACTTGGATCCCACACGCAGTTACTCACTCAAAAGGATATCAACCGCTGAGGCTGGAGTCAACCGATTGGGCGGCGGAGATTGGGCGAGAGTGCTTTAGAATTGCGGCATTATGAATGGTTTGTTACGGAGTTCGGTGGCGGCGGCGGTGTGTCTGGGTGGCGTGGCGGTTGCGATGGGGCAGCCGCAGCCGGCGAGCGAGAACGTGGATCTGGCGATGTACTCTCGGATACGGGATGAGGGGTTCAACCGGTCGCATGTGATGGAGTATGGCAGCGCGCTGTTTGACGACATTGGGCCACGGCTGACGGGGTCGCCCGCCATGAAAAAGGCAAATGAGTGGACCAGGCAGCAATTGACGGCGATGGGCTGCGCCAACGCACACCTGGAGAGCTGGGGTGAGTTCGGGATGGGATGGACACAGAAGGGTGCATCCCTGGAGATGATGAAGCCGGGGCCGGCGGTGTTTCTGGCGCAGGCGACCCCATGGTCGCCGAGCCTTGGCAAGGCGGTGACGGCGGAGGTCGTGCGGGTTCCGTCGCTGAAGACGCAGAAGGATCTGGACGAGTGGAAGGGCAAACTGGCAGGGAAGGTCATCCTGTACGGCGATGCGCCCAAGATCAATCCTGACCCAAAGCCGCTGCTGGAGCACTATGACGTAGCGAAGCTGGCCGGGCTTGGGCAATATCCACTGGATGGCGATATGTCCGAGCAGGGTGTTCTGCAATCGACTGATATGAGCTTCTGGCGTGGTTTGTTTGGGGACCTGGCGTTCAAGGAGAAGGTGGCAAAGTTCTTTGCGGCCGAGAAGGCGGTTGCGGTGTTGACGCCGGGCGGATCTGGCGGGGTGATCGAGGACGACACGCTGGGGACATTTGGCTGGTACGTATATCGGGCGGACCATAAGCAGGCGATCCCGGAGATGGTGATTGCGAATGAGGCGTTTGGGCGTATGAGCCGGCTGCTGGCGGCGAAGGTCCCGGTGACGGTGAAGGCGGAGATCGAGACGGAGTTCAGCGGAGATCATGAACAGGGTTACAACACCATTGCAGAGATCCCCGGGTCCGACCCTGCGCTCAAGGATCAGGTGGTCATGGTCGGCGGGCATCTGGATAGCTGGATCGCCGGAACGGGCGCGACCGACAACGGCGCGGGAACGATCGTCGCGATGGAGGCGATGCGGATTTTGACCTCGCTGGGAGTGAAGCCCCGGCGGACGATCCGGATCGGGCTTTGGAGCGGTGAGGAACAGGGAATCTTTGGTTCGTCCGGGTACGTGAGCAAGCATTTTGCGGAGTTCAAGTTCTCCAAAGATCCCAAGGATGCGGACGTGCCGGAGTTTCTGCAAACAATGGCGGCTGCACCTGTGATGAAGCCGGAGGCGGCACAGCTTTCCGGGTACTTCAACATGGATAACGGCACGGGCAAGCTGCTGGGAATCTATGCGGAAGGCAATGCGGGGATCGGCTCCATCTTTCAGCAGTGGATGGCTCCGCTGAAGGACCTAGGGATGACGACGGTCAGCTTGCGGAACACGGGTTCCACCGATCATGTGCCGTTCCAGATGGCCGGGCTCCCGGGGTTCCAGTTCATCCAGGACCCGCGAGACTACGAGACGCGCACCCACCATACGAACCAGGACGTCTACGAGCGGCTTTCGCCCAGCGATCTCAAGCAGGCCTCGGTGATTGAGGCGATCTTCCTCTACAACACGGCGATGCGGGATGCCATGCTGCCACGGCCGGAGTTGCCGATGGCTGGAGAGGCCAAGCCGCTGGAAGGTCTTTTCCTGGACGCCACGAAGGACGGTAAGAAGGGCGCGAAGAAGTAGGCAGGTTGCACAGGGCGGAGCGCTAAGGGGATACTCGGGGGATGGACAGGCTTTGGACCCCGTGGCGCTACGCCTATGTAACCGATGAGAAACCGCGTGGACGCAAAGGTGTGCCGGAGGGGCTGGAGGCGTGGCCCGGTGAGGATACAGGCTGCGTCTTCTGCAACCTGATCCGGTCTGTCGATTGGGCTATCGAGACCGGTATGCCGGTGGAAGAGGCTGAGGCGCATGGCTTTATCGTCAGCCGGGGCGAGTTTGGCTACATCTGCCTGAACGCCTTCCCGTACTCCAGCGGGCATGTCCTGCTGGTGCCGTACCTGCATACGGATTCTCTGGCCAAGCTGCCGGTGGCCGAGGCCGAGGAGGTCATCCGTGAGGCGCAACGGGTGGAGGCGGCGCTCCGCGAAGTCTACGATCCCGCCGGAATCAACCTGGGGATGAATCTGGGTAAGGCGGCGGGTGCAGGGGTGGCCGAGCACCTTCACATGCACATTCTTCCCCGGTGGCTCGGCGATACGAACTTCATGACGGTGGTGGCGGAGACGAGAATCCTTCCGGAGACACTGGATGTTACCTGGAAACGTCTGCGTGCGGCGCTCGACGCCGACTAAGGAACAAAGCAAGTAACTTTTTCTGGGGCTCAAGCATCAGAGTAACCAAGAAGCAGTTACGCCTGGGTTTTACCCCTCCTGGATCTGCTCCACCGAGCATCTGAGCTACATGCTGAGTCAAGAACGGCGCCATCTGGCGCGAGTCGTCAGGTCTTCAACGCACGAGCTGTCAGGTTGAGGTTCCGCCCGGGTTCACTCCGGGCCTGAACTTTGAGCCTGCGCGAGGAGGTTTCCCATGTCTCTCTCTCCTACCACCGTTCCCCGGAACACCATCCCCTCATCCTTACGCAAGCCGATCCAAAGCACCCGCATCTCCCCCAGCCCTTACCGGTCCGCGCACGCGACGCTTCTGACGAATATGAAGTCCGAGGCCAGGACCGCCCCCGCCGCCCTGAAGAGCCGCTTTTCCCTGATGCCAAAAGAATCTGAGGATGCCAAAATCACCGGTTCCACGCGCTCCCTGGAGCGCCGGTTGCTGGCCCTGAATCTGAGCGGTTCCAGAATGGCAAGGATCAACCCCGCAGCCTGAGTTTCCGGTATCGATTGAAATCTTCAACCCCGCCCTGTGCGGGGTTCTTTGCGTTTGGACTGCGAGCGCGGAGGGGGCTCGAGGGACGAAAAAGCGGCTCGGCCTGAGCCGAACCGCTTTCTCTTGAACCTGCGATCGTATTAGTGTCCGGCTGCAACCTGCGGCGTGATGATGCCGATGTTGTCTACGCCTGCGCCATGACCGAAGTCGATGACCTCAGCGATCTTGCCGTAGAACAGATCAGGGTCGCCCTTGACGAACATGACCTTGGTCTGACGAACTGCGAAGATGCCTTGCAGGCGTGCTTCGAGTTCGCTCTTGGCGATCGAATCCTCGTTGATCTTGTACGAGGGCTCGCCGCCCTTGTTATCCAGAATCGAAACCACGATCGTCTTCGAATCCGGCTCATTCTGCTGCTGATTCTTGGGCGGTTGTGGAACAATCGCGTCCAAGCCCTTCGGGGTCACCGGAACGATGACCATGAAGATGATCAGCAGCACCAGCAGCACGTCGATCAGCGGCGTTACGTTGATCTCCGATACTGCTCCGCCTGTACCTCCACCACCCATTCCCATAGCAGTTCTCCTTGTCTTTCCTGGAACGTGTTGCTTTCAACCGTATGCGGTTGTTACGAGCTTTATTTCTCGGTCTTCTCGGTGAGCAGTCCGAGCTGGCTTACGCCCGCGGTGCGGATGCCATCGATCGTGTCCATGACCTTGCCGTAGTTGGCGCGATTGTCGGCGCGCAGGAAGACCTCTTTATCGGTCTTGTTTTCCAGCTTCGCCGAGATCTTGCTGCCGATATCTTCGTTGGTGACCTGGTCCGCGCCGAGGAAGCTCTTGCCATCGCGCGTGACGGCGACGGTGACTGCATCTTCCTTGTTAGCGTTTTCCATGACGACGGCCGCGGCGGCTGTCGGCAGGTCGACGTTGACCTTGTTGTTCAGCATCGGCGTGATGACCATGAAGATGATCAGGAGCACGAGCATCACGTCCACCATGGGGGTGACGTTGATGTTGCTGTTTACCTTCTTTCCTTCGTCCCGCTTCGAGATTGACATGCGCTAACACTCCGTCCGGTGTTTCCGGGTGCTTCCTTTTGCCTCGGGTGGCGGCCTGAAGTTGTTCAGGCCGCCCATGCCGAGCGTGGTACGGTTGCTGCCTGAGTGCTAGCGGTGGCTCTGCTTGATGAAGTAGTCGACGAGCTCGGACGAGCTGTTGTCCATCTCGACGTCGAACGCTTCTACCTTGTTGGTGAAGTAGTTGAAGGCCATAACGGCGGGGATGGCGACGACGAGACCGAAGGCGGTCGTAACCAGAGCTTCCGAGATACCGCCGGCGACTGCGCCGATACCCGAGGTCTTCTGGGTTGCGATCTGCTGGAAGGCGTTGAGAATACCGATAACCGTTCCGAGCAGGCCGATGAAGGGAGCCGTCGAACCGATCGTGGCGAGACCGCCGAGACCACGCTTCAGCTTGGAGTGAACGATGGCCTCAGAGCGCTCGAGAGCGCGCTTGCTGGACTCGATCTGAGCCTCCGAGATAGCGCCGCCGGAACCGAAGCTGCGGAACTCCTGCAGGCCGGAGGTGACGACTTCAGCGAGGTGCGACTTCTTGGTGGTGTCGGCTACCTTGATGGCGGCGTCCAGGTTGCCGGTCTTGAGAGCGTTGGCGACCTTGGGTGCGAACTCACGCGACTGCGAACGGGCGGCCGAGAAGTAGATGGCGCGATCGATGATGACCGCCAGCGACCAGATCGACATGATGAAGAGCAACATGACGATGAGGCGGGGAATCCAGCTCATGTGGCCCCACATGTCCATCAGGGAGAAGCTGTTGGAAGCTTCCTGCAGCATGGCGAGGGACGAGGTGACGTGAGCGGATGTAGCGGCGTTTGCAATGTGGGCGAGAATCACTGGAATCTTTCCTCCGGGCTATGAAAGCTGTTGGTTGAACTCTGTGGCCTTCGCCTGCCGCGACGATCTGCGAGTCAGCGGGCGAATCCGCTTCGGGACTTTGTGACGGCTCCCCATCAGGCTGGGGTTACAAACCAACCTGACGGGAGCTCAACAAATTCTGCTTAGTTGCGGCTAAGGATCAACCGCCACCAAGGCTGAAGTTCACGGTGACCGTGGTATCGACTTCGGTCGGATCGCCGTTGAGGATGTAGGGCTTGTACCGCCAGGACTTCACGGCGTCCAGCGCGCTGGCCCGAAGCATCTCAGGTCCGCTGATGACGGTGAGGTTCTGAATGGTGCCGTTCTTGCTGATGATGGCGTGCAGAACGACAGCACCGGAGACGTGGGCAGCCTTGGCGATCGGAGGATACGTGGGCTGGGTCTTCTCGATGATGTTACCCGCGATCACACCGCCCGAGATACGGGCAGGGCCCTTGGGCTTTTCAGGCGTCTTGACGACGACCGGGGGAGCTGTTCCCATACCGCCCATCACGCCTCCGGGGATACCGCCTGCCGCGCCGCCGGACATACCGGTCATGCCGACTACGGTGGAGACCTGCGGGGGAGGAGCAGCATCTTCCTTGCTCATGTCGATCTTTTTGGGGATCTTCGTGGGCGCATGGAGAGCGTCGTCGATCTGCGTCACGACCACCTTAACCTGCTTCACAACTACTTCAGGTGGCGGCGGGGGTGGAGGCGGTGGGGGCGGAGGAGGCGCGGACAACATCGCCGTCATCGCCGTATGGGGCAATGCCTCCGGATAGATCAGCGGGATGACAATCAGCACCGCCACGATGCACAGGTTCAAGATGCCAGTACCGATCATCCAGTACTTGGACTTCGTCTTGAGCCGGCCGCCGGAATCGACGAGGGAATCTTCAAACATGAGAGCAGCCTCGAACAGGAAGTCGTTGCTCGGAAAAACGAGCGTACCACCTTAGACACCGGGGAGTTCCAGAATGTTCCCGAAGAAGGAATTTAGTCTGGACCGGTCCGATCCCTGCAATCCCACAAAGGAGTAAGAGCAGGGATCGTGCTGCAAATACTACGCCCTGACACGTCCCGCAGGCAAAGTAGCCGACGCCTTGCCCTGCTTTGCACGCCAATCCTGCCACGCCACGAGCATCGGTGCGGCGACCGCGATCGAGGAATACGTGCCGATCAGGATGCCGACGACCAGCGCGAACGAGAAGCCGTGAAGGACCTCGCCGCCAAACAAATAGATGGAGAGTACCGTGAGGAAGGTCAGGCCGGAGCTCAAAACCGTCCGACTCAGGGTCTGATTGATGCTGCGGTTGACGACGTCCGCCAGCGGCTCACGACGGCTGAGGGCCAGGTTCTCGCGAATACGGTCGAAGACCACGACGGTATCGTTCATGGAGTAACCGATCAGCGTCAGGATCGCCGCAATGACCGTCAGGGTGATCTCCTGGTTCGTCAACGAGAACGCACCGACGGTGATCAGCGTGTCATGGAAGACTGCGACGACGGCCGCAACGCCATAGATCAGCTCAAAGCGGAACCAGAGATAGACCAGCATGCCGATAAGCGAGTAGATGGTCGCGTAGACGGCCTGCTTCTGAAGCTGCTTGCCGGCCGTGGGGCCAACGATATCGACCTGCAGGACCTGGAAGCCGGAGTCGGAGTAGTTCGCCTTCAGGGCGTTCTCGACGGCGGAGCGGCCCTGGTCGTGGTTGGAGTCGGTGGCAGTGGACTCGGGCAGGGCAATGACGACCTGGTTCGAGACTTCATTGGCCGCGCCGGAGATGCGCTGGATGCGCGCATCGTGGATGCCTGCCTTGTCCATGGCCGCGCGGACATGGTCCTCGTTGGGCGTGGAGTCAAAACGCGTCACAACCTGCGTACCGCCCTTGAAGTCGACGCCCAGCGGCAGGTGATGCCAGAACAGCAGGCTGAAGACGCCCGCGACGGAGAACACCAGGGAAAACGCCAGGAAGTACCACTTCTTGCCCAGCCAGTCGACGTTTGGTTGACGAAACAGTTCCATAACTTTTAGATCCCTTGAAGAACAAGTGCGAAAGCTTTTGCTGAAGAGCCTTTAGATCGAGAGCGCCGTGCCGCGTTCCTTGCCCTTGAGGTGCGCGTCGAAGATCAGGCGCGACACATACACGGCGGTGAACAGGTTGGCGAGCAGACCGAAGGTGAGCGTGACGGCGAAGCCCTTGACCGGGCCGGTTCCGAAGAGGAACAGGATGGCGGCGGAGACGATGGTCGTGACGTGCGTATCGACGATGGTGATCCAGGCGTGCGCGAAGCCTTCCTTGACTGCTGCGGCGGCTGTCTTGCCGGCTCGCAGCTCTTCACGGATGCGCTCAAAGATCAGCACGTTCGAGTCGACGCCCATACCGATCGTCAGAATGACTCCGGCGATACCCGGCAGTGTCAGCGTCGCGTGGCTATAGCCCATGAAGCCCAGCAGAATCAAAAGGTTCAGCAGCAGCGCCAGGTCAGCGTTGATGCCGGAGCCCTTGTAATAGATGAGCATGAAGATCATGACCGCGGCCATACCGACGACTGCAGCGATCACGCCCTGGCGAATGCTGGCCGCGCCGAGCGAAGGTCCAACCGTCCGAGTCTCAAGGTACGAGATCGAAGCCGGCAGAGCGCCTGTGCGCAGCATCAGCGAGAGGTTATCCACCTCAGCCTGGGTGAACGTGCCGGTGATCTCGCCCTGGTCGCGGATGGCTCCATTGATGGATGCAACCTCACGAACCTTGTTGCCGAGCACGATCGCCATCGACCCCGGCGTGGGGCTGCCGGTCTTGTGCGCATCCGTGTACTTATAGAAGCGGTCGCCCGCCTCGGTGGTCAGGGTGAAGTGGATGTTCGGGCGGCCGTTGACGTCGGTGCCGCCGCTGGCGTCACGGAAGTCCGTGCCTTCCACCTCGCTGGCGCGATTCAGCAGCCAGACCTGGTCGGGAGAATTGGGAGTGGATTGGCCGTGAACCAGCGTCGCATCCGGGGGAATGACGTTGTTCAGGGTCGTCATGGCCGCCTGCTCGCTCTCATACGGGCCGCTGACGACGGCATAAACAGCCAGCTTGGAGGTCGATTGGATCGCCTGCTCCACCTCGTCGGCGTTGGCGATACCGGGCAGCTCGACGAGCACCTGGTTGTCGCCCAGACCGTACTTCTGAATGGTCGGCTCGGAGACGCCGAGCGAATCGACGCGCTGCCGGATGGTCTCGATGGAGGTCTCGAGCGTACGCGCTTCGAGATCCGAGATCGCGGTCGGCTTCATCGTCAGGCGCATGCTGCCGTCGGGCTGGCTGGACGCCTCGTACGACGCATAATCATTGCCGCCGACGAGCGTGCGCAGGGAACTCATCTGCCCCACTGGCACGCCAGTGATGGTGATGATGTCCTGGTGCGCAGGGTCAGATTTGCCCACGGTCGCGCCCGTGACGCCGCCGGCGGGCAGAGCCGCCTCCAGGCGCTGGACGTCGCGGTCCGTCGTCGAGGCCACAGCCTCTTCAACATGAACCGCGAGCACAAGGTGAATGCCGCCCTTGAGGTCGAGCCCCAGGTGAATCCTGTCCGCGATGGACTGCTTCAGGCTGCCGTGCGGGATGCCGATGATGCCGTAGATGAAAAACAGCAGGACAACGACGATTGCAGCCAGTTTCGTAGCGAGGTTCTTGCCCATGATCTTGGTCAAAGGGAGTCAGCCGGGCGCCCGCAGGCTCCACAGCCAAACCTTTTTTCTCTTCCTTCACCCGCGCCCGTTCAAAGCCGGGCAGACGGTCTGATCTTGATCCAGCACAAACTGAAATCCTGAATCACTTCAGTCTACCCTAAGGCGTAACCAGCAGCACGAAAACCCCGCAAGAGGTTGCTTGGGAGTCATCTGCCGCCGCTTTTTGGGGTCTACTTCTTATCTTCAGCGGTGACTACGGCCGCGATAGAACTCTTCACGAACTCCAGCTTGACGCCGTCCGGCTGGGTGCGCACGATGACGCAATCGTCCTTGACCTGCAGCACCAGGCCACGCAGGCCGCCGGTACTGGTGACGGTATCGCCGGACTTCAGGTCCGCCAGCATCTGGGTCCAGGCCTTCTGCTTCTTCTGGTTGGGCGCGATCATCAGGAAGTACAACGCAACAAAAAACAGCACTGGCAACGCGAGACTCGTGATCCCGCCGTTCCCCAGAAAACCCGCACTCTGCAACCACATGCCCAACATGACCAACTGCCGTCACCTCAACCCTAAGCATTGCGTACCCACCCCCGCGTGTCAAGAAAGCCGCGGGGGCGGGCTGACGCGCTCACGGTTATCCGTTGTTCTCTTCTTCCTTCTTCTCAAAGTGTTCCGTGACCTCTTTTGTGCCCTCAAACCCAACCACGGCGGCGATGCCTTCGGTAATAATGGACGCATCCGGATCGACCTTCTTCAGACCTTCCACCGCGACGACCGCTCCTGCTACTTCTTCAAAGAATCCCATGATCGTTCCTTTTGTTCCCTGTCGATTTAACAACGCGGTCCGCCCAGCGGAGCGCGAGGCCAGCATAGCACGGGCTGTCGGCCAGTTCAGCCATCCGGAAGGTCTGCTTCCATCCAGGTGAGGGTTCGTAACGAGTGTGAAGCATTTGACATAGAACGACACCTTAATTGCATCCAACCCCGTGTACGCGCGTCAGAAGTGGACGAACCTTACACAGTCCGTTTTCGAGACCCTTTAGGAACCCTGAAATGACAGTGATTTCACACCCACAGAACGCTACGGAAGAGATGCTGCACTTCACTCGGTTACTCATCGTCGCGCTTGTGGAAGACCCCCAGGCTGTGGAGGTGTCGGCCATCTCCGGCACCTTCTCCACTACCCTGCGCGTCACAGTCGCCGCCGCCGACCTGGGCAAGGTCATCGGCAAACAGGGCCGGACCGCCCGCTCGCTTCGCATCCTGATCGCTGCCGCCGGCATCAGGCTGCAGCAGCGTTTTGAGCTCGACATCCGAAAGATCGACTAACCCCAACCGCCCCCTGACCACATCCTGAACCCCAGAGCCGTGTCCCTCCACGGTTCCTTCCGGACCGCACCCCCAAAAGCAACGCAAACCGTTGCTCATCGACAATCGAACTCACAGATCGCTTGTCCTCCAAGGTCTTCATCCGCAAGCTGAAAAGCCTTGATTGGCGCGGCTTTTCAGCGCCTCCGTCCGTAACCGTTTCTGTTACACAACAGCTCCCGATTGCGAGCAAACTTCCCAGCCTTAGTCCCTAGTCTCCGGCCAGCGCACATGCGCTCCAGGAGACTAAAAAGTGACCAGGCACGCTCTTCGCACTCTCTCATCCGCCCTCATGCTCGTCGTACTTGCAGCCCCGCTCCACACAGCCATCGGCCAATCCAGCGCTCCGCCGCCGCCGCCGCCGCCACCACCGCCCCCCACCGTCGTCACCGGGACCGACCCTCAGCCCATTGACGATGTCACGTTCATGCCCCTCATCCTCTGGCAGTTGTCGTAGACTGGCTGCAAGCTAAGGCGGCCAGGCCAGCCAAACCCAGGGGAAAGAGAGAACGATCGAGATGCAGTTGACCGGCCTTGATCTCTTCTTCTGGGCAGCTGGCCTGGCAGGCCACATCCTGCTGCTGGGCGTGCTGCTGATCCGCCACCGCGCAACGCTCTTTCCTCTCTTCACCACCCTCATCGCCGCCAATATCATCCGGACCGTCGTCCTTTACTTCACCCTCCGGCACGGCACCAGGCACGGCTACTTCCTCACCTACTGGACCCTCGCCATCGTCGACGTCGTCCTCCAGCTTCTCGTCATCTATGAGGTCGCCTGGCATATCTTCCGGCCGCTCGGCGAGTGGGCCCCCGGCATCCGCCGCAATCTCCTCTGGGTCACCCTCGCCAGCGTGGCCGTCGGTGGCGCGCTGACCTTCCTGGCTACACCCGCCACCAAAACCCTCCGCCAGGCCGTCGTCATCCGCGGCAACTTCTTCTCCTCCGCGCTTATGTGCGAGCTCTTCGTCGGCCTCATCGTCCTCGCCGTCACCTTCGGCTTGCCCTGGAAGACCCACGTCGCCCGCATCGCGCAAGGTCTCGGGGTCTACTCCATCGCCGGCATCGTCACGGACTCCGCCACCACCGTACTTGGGGTCGCCAACAACTCCGACGCCTACCGCATGCTCTCGCACGTGCGGATCGCCCTCTATCTCGTCTGCCTCGTGTATTGGATCGTCACCCTCTGGCTCGACGCGCCGTCCCCCCGCCAGATGCCGGAGAAGATGCGCCGGCAGTTAGCTTCGCTGGAGCGCCAGTCCGCCGCGGATGTACAGGCCATACGTCAGGGGAGAGGCTAGATGGACGCCCGCAATCTCCACTTTCTCCTGGCCGTTTGCGTCTTCTCCGCCGCCCTGCTGGCCATCGCCGGCTACTACCTCATCCGCACCCGGCGCGTCTCCCACTCCACCTGGGAAGATCTGCTCGACGAGCTCGCCTTCGTCAACCGCAACAACATCGCCCTCATTGCGCATGACCTCATCGACGATCCAAACGACCCGACGCGCCCGACCGACGGCAGGGAACTCGATCCATCCCAGGTCTGGACCCTCATCGGCGGCATGGACGGTCTGGAGATCCTGCAGGAAAACTGTGAGGTCCTCATCAAGCTCGCCAGCTATCTCCAGCAGTTTTATCCCGAGGCCATCGTCGTCGCAGAGCAGCTTCGCCTCAACGCCCGTGAGCTCGAATGGCACATCGGCCGCCTCAAAGGCGCGGCCCAGGTGGATAAGCTCGAGTCAGTCTTCCCCGACTACGCCCAGCGTGCCGTTACCACCTATTACAAGATGACCCGCAGCCTCATCACCCTTTACCAGCAACTCGATCAGTCCCGCCTCGCAGCTCTGGAATCCGCTCTCTAGCCGCCTTTTAGCGAACGCCCGCTCAGGCAAAGCGCCGAGAAAACACCCCGGCGACCGTCCCCACCACCTCAATCTCCTTGCGATAGCGCCAACGCTTGTTCGTCTCGAACGAAAGCGCGTGCGGGATCAGCGTCAGCCACTCCGATTCCTTATCCAGCTCGCAGAATCCTGAAACATACCCCGTCCGCGTCAGCAGGAAGTAGATCGGGCGGTCGAACTCGTGGTTCCACTCCTTGCGCCCCGCGATCGCACGCTTCTGCGTGTCGATCAGCACGATCGAGCCCGCACGGATCATCGGCTCCAGCGTCCGGTCCAGTTGCCCGATGATCCCGCGCCGATAGTGCGTCGGAATCGTTCCATCCTCGGTCGGCAGCAGCGTCGTGCTCGCCGGCGGAGCGTCGGTCACCAGCTTGTCCGGCAGCCACAGCTTCGCTCGCTGCTCCAGGGCCCCTTCTTCCAGGAGCAGTGTGGCGTTCGGGCTGGAAACCTTCTCCGTCTGCATGGGAAGCACGGTCGAATCCGGGCACAGACCCAGCATCTGCTCCGCCGTCAGTCCATACACGGACGCCAGCACAATCAGCTTCGTCGCCGAAAGACCACGGTTCTCGCGTTCAACCCGGTCCAGCCAGCTCGCGGAGATGCGATACGCCGGGTTTCCCCACTGCGTCGCCAGGCGGGAGCTCCGCTCTTCCACCTCGCGCAGCGTCAACTGCCACTGCACCCGCGCCGCACGAAGCTTGATCCCGATGGCTTCCATTCACCCGTCTCCCGTACAAGAAACAGCAACAGCTGATTGGAAATTGCGCCGCACGACCGATCGCCGACAGGGAATCCCCTTCGGAATCCCATTCGACCGGCTCCCAGTCCGGCTCCCAGATCTGGGAACCAGTCAAGAGCGACAGCAGTAAATTATTGCTTTTACACAATATAGACCGATCATTCACCTTTCGCATCCTCTGTTCGCTTTGGCACATTCAGGGAATTTCCCTTACTTCTGGAGATCCTGTTGCTTATACGAAACAACGCCGCCACAGCTTTGCCCCATACCCCACTCTCCCCTGAAGATGGGTCTGCCGCCGGTGAATGGGTCGAAAGATCCTCCCGTCGGCCGGACGCATGCCAGAGATTCAATGGAGCGGGCCAGTTAAGATCGTTAACGGTCTCGCCCGCTCCGCTGCTCCTGTTCTCCCCGGAGCAGTTCGATCGCCTCACCTCGCAGAAACATTGGCCTCCCGTCATCAATGCACGCCTTATTGCTAGGTGAATTTATGGCAATACGGGTAGCATTAGTCAATATGGCGCACACACTTACGTCGGAAATCGACGCAGCAACCCAGGCCAAGGCCTTCCCCTCATCCGGCGGAGAGATGTTCGGCGAATACTTCGCCCCCGGCAAGTCCTGGAACTTCACCAAGTCCAGCCTGCTCGACGCCCGCGCCCGGCGCATTCTCGAAAACACCGCACTCGCCTGCTCCGTAGACGCCTACCCCTTCCATATGCCGCTGGAAGCCAAGGCCGGCCCCAGCGTCATCGCCGACGGCCACCCCATGCTGATGCTCTCGTCTTATGATTACCTTGGACTTATTGGTGATCCTAGGATCGACCAGGCGGCCACGGAAGCCATCGCGCACTACGGCACCAGCACCAGCGGCGCGCGCCTCCTCACCGGCACCCTCGCTAGCCACCGCAAGATGGAGCAGTCACTCGCCGACCTTAAGGGCACCGAAGACTGCCTCACCTTCAGCTCCGGCTACCTCGCCAACCTCGGCGCAATCTACGGCCTCTTCGGCCCCGGCGACCGCGTCATCATCGACGAGTACTGCCACCGCAGCCTTCACGACGCCTGCCGCATGACCGGCGTGCAAGTTCAGCGCTTCCGCCATAACGATCCCCAGTCCGCGCGCGAAGAGCTCCAGAAGCCCAACACCGCCAACCGCACCCTCATCATCTCCGACGGCGTCTTCTCCATGGACGGCGACATCTGCTGCCTCCCCGACCTCGTCGCCCTCAAAAAAGAGTTCGGCTGCTTCCTCCTCATCGACGAAGCCCACGCCACCGGAGTCCTCGGTGCCACCGGCCGCGGCACGGATGAGCACTTCGGCATCGCCACCAGTGAGGTCGATATCTGGACCGGCTCCCTCGCCAAGTCCATCCCGTCCAACGGCGGCTTCATCGCCGTCTCGCAGGAGGTCGCCATCTTCCTGCAGCACGCCTCCTCTCCGTACATCTTCTCCGCCGCCGTCCCTGCCGCATCGGTAGCGGCCATCGCCAAGGGCGTCGAAATCCTCAAATCCGAGCCCGAGCGCGTCACCCGCCTGCGCCGCAACGGAGACTTCCTCCGCGCAGGCCTCCAGAAGCTCGGTTACGACACCGGCCTCTCCGAGACGGCGGTCATCCCCGTCGTGCTCAAGGACGAAGCCCGCACCGCACTCTTCGCCCGCCGCCTGCGCGACCACGGCATCATCGCCGCGCCTGTCATGTTCCCGGCCGTCTCCCAGGGTCTGGCACGCCTGCGTCTCTGCGTCACAGCCGCCCACACCATGGATCACCTCGAGTTCGTCCTGGACGTCTTCCGCAAGATGGCCGCGGAATAGCCCGGGTGATCTTCGTCACCGGCGCCAGCGGTTTTCTCGGCGGCAGGGTCGTCCAGACCCTCTGCGAGCGAGGAGAAGAAGTCACAATCCTCGCTCGCAAGAGCTCTGACCTCAGCCACCTCGCCGGCTTGAACTACAACACAGTCCAGGCCGATCTCTCCGACCCAACCCTCCTCGCCGAAGCCCTCAAACCAGCCACCCAGATCATCCACTGCGCCGCCTGCTCCACCGACTGGGCACCCCAGGCCACCTACACCGCGGCCAACGTCACCGGCACACAGAACCTCGTCGCCGCCGCACTCCAGGCCCCACGCTTGGAGCGTCTCCTCCACATCAGCACCACCGACGTCTACGGCTACCCCATCATCCCCTGCGACGAATCCCACCCCATCGTCGACGCCGGCCTGCCCTACAACCAGACCAAGGGCCGCGGCGAGCAGCTGGTCCGCGACGCTCAAAGTAAGCTCCCCATCACGATCCTCCGCCCCGCCACCATCTTCGGCCCACGCGGCAAGGACTTTACCCTCGAGATCGCCACCCTCCTCCGCCAGCGCCTCATGGCGACCATCGACAAAGGCGCAGCACCCGGCGGCTTCACCTACGTCGACAACGTAGTCGAGGCCATCCTCACCGCCTCATCGAGCCCCCAGACCCTGGGCCGCACCTACAACATCTCAGACGGAACCAACGCCACCTGGCGCCACTACATCACCCACTTCGCCGCCCAGCTCAAGCTCCCCATGCCCTGGATCGATCTCCCCTTCGCCGCCGCCACCCAGGCCGCCCGCCTCTTCGAGATCCCCCACCGCCTCCTCCACCTCGGAGGCCGCCCCCTGCTCACCCGCCACGCCGTCCTCCTCCTCGGCCGCAACCAGGAGTTCCCCATAGCCCGCGCCATCGAGGACTTCGCCTTCAACCCCGCCATCAGCTTCGAAGAAGGCATAGCCCGCTCCGCCGCCTGGGTCCAATCCCTGCCTGGGTCGAAAAAGTAAAAAGGTTCGTCATTCTGGCGAAGTCAGAACCTCTGTATTGGTATTCGCAGTTGCTTGTTCTTGCCGTCGCCGTCGCCGTCGCCGTTGCCGTTGCCGTTGCCGTTGCCGTTGCCGTTGCCGTTCGGATTAGAGGGGGGCTTCAGCCCCCCGTCAACGGGCAAAAAGAAGGGGCTTTAGCCCCGGGCCGTTGCTCTTGCACTTGCCATTCAAAAGCTAAATCGCCTTGAACGCCAAAACCGCATTCAACCCACCGAACGCAAACGAATTCGACAAACAAGCCTCCACCCGAACCGCCCTCGCCTCATTCGGAATCACATCCAGCTCACACTCCGGGTCAGGAGTCGTGTAGTTCGCCGTAGGCGGCAGCACCCCACACTGCAACGCCATCACCGAAGCCACGGCCTCCAGCGCCCCCGCCGCACCCAGCGTATGTCCATGCATGGACTTCGTCGAACTCACCGCCACCGCCTGCTTCCCAAACACCGTCCGGATCGCAGCCGACTCCACCGAATCGTTCGCCTGCGTCGCCGTCCCATGGGCATTGATGTACCCAAACTGCTCCAGCGCTAGCCCAGAATCCTTGATCGCCTTCCGCATCGCACTCGTCGCGCCGTCGCCAGAGGGATTCGTCAGGTGCGCCGCATCCGACGTCATCCCAAAGCCCACAATCTCCGCCAGCGGCTTCGCCCCCCTGGCCAACGCATCGTCCAGCGGCTCCAGCACCAGCATCGCGCCGCCCTCGCCCAGGATCAACCCAGTCCGGTCAGCAGAGAACGGTCGGCAGGTGTCCTTGCTGATCACCCGCATCGCCTCCCACGCCTTCAAACTCCCCAGGAATAGCGGAGCCTCGCTCCCGCCCGTAATCGCCATCGGCGCAGCGCCGGACCGAACCATCCAGAAAGCCTGCCCAATCGCATGAGCCGAAGACGAGCAGGCCGTCGATATCGTATAAGCCGCCCCCCGAGTCCCATACTTCATTGAAATATGGCTCGCCCCCGCATTGCTCATGCTTAGCGGAATCGTCAGCGGATGCACCCGGTTCTTGTTGTTATGAAACAGCTCCCAGTACCCCACCTCTTCAGCCCCACGCCCACCCAGGCAGGAGCCGGTCACCACCGCAGTATCCTCGCGCAGCGCTTCGGTCCACTCCACGCCCGCCTGCTTCACCGCCTCGTCAGCGGCCACCAGCGCAAACTGCGCGAACCGGTCCAGCAGCGCAAGCTCCTTCGCCTCAAAGTTTGCCTCAGGCTTATATCCGTTCGCTGCGGCCACGTTCTTGAAGCGAAACTGCTCCATATCCATGCCCAGCTTCGGCCCGATCGCGGCCACCCCGCTCGTCAGCCCATCCCAGAACTCAGCCCGGTCGTTGCCCAGCGAGCTGATCACCCCAACGCCCGTGATGCAGACACGCCGCATCAGCTCGTGGGCGAAGCCTTAGCCTTCGCGTCCGTCGCATCTTTCTCGGCCTTCTCGGCTTTCTGGTCTACCAGCAATTGGATTCCATCGATCATCTCCCGCAGGCTCGTCACCGTCTTCGCCTGCTCGTCGTCGATCTGGATATCGAACTCACCCTCCAGATCAAACAGCAGGTTCAGCCGATCCAGCGAGTCGATCTCAAGCTCTTCAAACGTGCTGTCCGGCGTGATCGATCCCGCCGGCTTCTGCCGCGCCGTCTCCACAACCTTCAGTACTCTATCCTGCACACTGTCAGACATAATGCCCTCTTCGATCCCGGCAATAAAAACACCAATCTCTGTATCCTACGTCTTCGCTTCCAAACCATCACCCTTATCCCGCTCCCACCGCACCAAAAACGGAATCATAGTCACTGCCAGCACAAAATTCCACCCCATTCCCGCCACCCACACCAACACCGGCGACACCATCCAGAACACCGTCGCCCCCCGCACCCACAAACTCCGTACCCGCTCCAGACTCATCCCATTGAGCGCCAGCCCCAAAGGCAGCAGCAGCAGACTCACATCGTGCAGATGCAGGTGATAGCTCACCAGTAGCCCCGCCACCACCGCCCGCCCCAGTGAAGCTCCCTGCCTCGCCGTCCAGACCAGCACCCCCACCGAGAGCACCCCAACCACCACCGTCCCCCATCGCGCATCCCCCGCCATCGCAAACACCAGCCCATGCAGATTCGGCATCCTCCCGGAGTTCCGCATCGAGTCATCCAGCGCCGCACCCACCGACCCCGTCCCCGCCGCCGTCACCACTAATCGCGCATAGCTCACCATCCCCGCCCACCCTGTCACCCACAGGCAAGCCAGCCCCACCCCCGCAGCCCCCGCCGCAAATCCCCCCACAAACCGCCATCTGCGCCACCAGCAGAACAGCAGCGCCACCGGCAGCACCACATGAAACTTCACCAGCCCCAGCGCGAGCACCGCCCCCGCCAGAAACATCCTCCCCCGCTCCATCGCCGCAAAGCACCCGCATACGATCACCAGCAGCGCCACCGAAACCTGCCCTTGCAACAGCGCCACCGCCACCGGATAAAAGCACCCGAACACCATCCACGGCAGCCCCCTCCAGACCGCCGTCAGTCCTTGAAGCCAGGGCAGCATCAGCCAAACCGCCACCCCCAGCAGCACCACATTCACCCCAAGGAAGACCCAGTAAGCCGTCCGATACCCCAACCCCGTCACCGCCGCAAACGGCAAAGCCGCATAGCCCGGATACACAAACGGCAGCGCCGCCGTCCGTTCGCCCACGCGCTCGTTCTGCACCTGATGCTGCAGCTCATACTCGTACAGCCGAGCCCCCGCCCCCATCCGCACAATCGCCCCGGCCCCATAAAACGCCCGAAAGTCCGCGAACCCGGCCAGCCCCGTCTTCACCCCTGCCGCCAGATACCCAAGCTGGCACACCAACAGAAACATCATGCAGGCGATCACCCGAAACCGCACTCGCCCGCCGTCCATCATCCCGCCAGCCCCGCCCGAACCCGAGCCATCGTGTCCAGATAAAACGCCAGATTATGCACGCTCAGCAAAGTCCCCGCCAGCGCCTCACCGCTCGCAAACAGATGCCGCAGATACCCACGCGAGTACCGCGAACACACCATGCACCCGCACGTCGGATCGATCGGCCCCTTGTCCTCCGCGAACTCCAGCTTCTTAATGTTGAGCCGTACCGGAACCCCATCCACCCGCACAAACACCAGCCCATGCCGCCCCGCCCGCGTCGGCAGCACGCAGTCCATCATGTCGACGCCCATCCGCGCATACTCCTCAATCTCATCCGGGTACCCCACCCCCATCACGTACCTCGGCTTGTCCTTCGGCAGCCACTCCAGCGTCCGCGCAATCATCTCCCGCGTCACCTCCCTCGGCTCCCCCACCGCCAGCCCGCCGATCGCATACCCCGGCAGATCCATCTCCACCAGCCGCTCCGCTGACTCACGCCGCAGATCCGCATACATCCCACCCTGCACGATCCCGAACAAGCTCTGCGTCTTCCCCCCAAGCTCCTCGTGCCAAGGCACCTCAGCTTTATGCGCCTTAAAATAGTCTTTCGACCGAGCAGCCCACGCATGAGTCAGCCCCATCGACTCCCGCGTCCGCTCGTACGTCGCCGGATGCTCCACACACTCGTCGAACACCATCATCACGTCCGCACCCAGCGCAATCTGCACCGCCATCGAGTGCTCCGGCGAAAAAAAGTGCTTACTCCCATCCAGATGCGACCGGAACTCCACCCCATCCGGCGTAATCTTCCGCAGCTTGCTGAGCGAGAACACCTGGAACCCACCCGAGTCCGTCAGCATCGGCCTGGTCCAGCTCATGAACTTGTGTACCCCACCCATCCGCCGAATCAACTCATGCCCCGGCCGCAGATACAGGTGATAGGTATTCGCCAGAATAATCTGCGCCCCCACCCCATCCTTGCCGAGCACCTCCAACGTGTCCTGCGGCACCGCCTTCACCGTAGCCGCCGTCCCCACCGGCATAAACACCGGCGTCTCCACCACACCATGCGGCAACGCAAGCCGCCCCCGCCGCCCGCCACCCTCGGCAGTCCTCGAAACCTCAAATTCCAAACTCATCCCACCATCATAAAGACCCCGCACATAAGCTGAAGTAGCATGGCGGTATGATCGCGCGGCATACCCTCGTTCTCTTGATGCTCTCAGCCTCCATCCCCACCTACGCACAATTTCAGCAGCAGCAAAGCGATACCATCTCTGCCGACAAAGCCTTGGATGAGGCCCTCAAGCACTCTTCTCTCACGGAGGGAAAAGCCCCTTTCCATGCCGTCCTCGAAATCTCCGGCCCCTCGCCGGCATACTCTGGCGGGATTGACTTGCTCTGGGCGGCCAAAGATCAATACCGCATCAAGATCGATTCCCCCGCCTTTCATCAACTTCGCATTCTCAACGGCACACAAGTCTCTGAGAAAGATGAGGGTAATTATTACCCCCGCTGGCTGGAGAACTTTGTGGATGCTCTTCTCGATCCCATCCCCATGGCTGCGAACTTCAAAGGGAGAAACGGGGCCGTCAGCGTCGGCAGCTTCGTCACAAACTCTTGTATCCGCCGAGACGACCGACCGGGCGGCATTACGGATCAACTCACTTGGGGAATGATCTGTTTCTCCGGCAGTGAACCACGCCTTGCATCCACGCTCACCACAAACTCCAGCCTTGACTTCTCAGACTTCAAATCGTTCGGCAAGCAGCAAATCGC
Organism: Granulicella tundricola MP5ACTX9; assembly: GCF_000178975.2. Classification (NCBI taxonomy): domain Bacteria; kingdom Pseudomonadati; phylum Acidobacteriota; class Terriglobia; order Terriglobales; family Acidobacteriaceae; genus Granulicella; species Granulicella tundricola. Next base: position 4,138,918 of record NC_015064.1, read on the forward strand.
CCACACTTACACGACGGATGTGCTCGACTACAAACCAGTAACTGGCCGACTGACGGTACTGGAGAAGTTGAAAGGTGTTGACGCATCTCAATTCGCCATCCCCTCTCCAACACCAGCCTCAGAGCGCATCAAGACCACCTTCGTCTCAACCCTAAAGGAAGAAAGCCTGGTCGACGATCCGCCGACGCTAAACTGGCCCTCCGTTCACGAAGGCAAGACCGAAGGCTACATGATCGTTTACGCTCGCACCGATCGAACCGGACAGGTCCGCGAAACATCCAAACACAACTCAGACAATCCAGGCCTTGAGCAGTTTGGAATGGAGCAGGCTCTTCGTTATAAGTTCCATCCACTGATCATCGATGGAGTACCCCAGCAGATGGAGATGCCGCTTGTTCTTCATTTCGTCTCGCGGGTCGAGAATCCGCTTCCTAATCTGAACGACGCCCAAACCCGCGCTCAGATTACAGGTTGCGAAATTCCTCATGCCGAAACAGGCCAGCCCTCGTATCTGGAATCCGTCTCAGTCAACGAGCAGGGCAAACTGACCGGCGAGGGATTTCCCGATGCAAACAAGCCAGGCTTTGTGTCTCCAACACAGTTTCTCGATCTGGAATCTTGCCATTTCGCTCCACACCTCGTAAACGGTCAGCCGACCTACTATCACGGCCTTCTTACACTGCCCCGATAACCCCTACTCCTCCACCAGCGCGACCCCCTCCGCCACGCTCAACCCATCCTTCACCTTCTGATACCCCCACCGCTTCGCATCGATCTTCCGTGCCAGGCTCTTCAACATAAACGCACGCCCCGCAATATCCGTATGCACCGACTCCGTCTTCCAGTCGGGTCCCTCCACATGCTCGCGCAGCGTCACAAAGTTGCTCCCCGCCTTCACCACCGCCAGCGGCCCAAACCCTAGGCCCACATCGCTCGCCAGCCGCCCATCCAGCTCCCTCAGCCGCGTCATCCGCCGGTCGATCACCACCAGTCCCGTCATCCCATGCAGCACCCGCTCCTCCATGCTGGCCGGCTTGTAGTCCGGATTGGGCCTGAACTGAATCCGGATAAACTCCGCATCCACCGCCGGCGGATCGAACAGGTAAGCCTTCTGCAGCAGCCCCAGCATCTGCTTCGCATGCGCCTCGTCATTGGCCTGCGCCGCCTCCCGCTTCGCAAACGCATCCGGGTTGGCGACATCCTGCGCCAGCCGCCCACGCTCCTGCGCCTCCCGCTCCTGATTCAGCGGCTGCCCGTCTTCCTTGAGCAGAAACCGCACCCGTCCTACCGAAGTCTCCACCACCTTCTCCGTCCAGAGCCGCCCACCCGTCCGGTCGGACCGCTCCTCCGCCACATACGTGTAATGCCCCCGATGCTCCCCCGCCGTCTGCTCATTCTGCGCCAGCGTCGCCAGCAACTCCTTCGCATCCTGCGCCCGAGCCAATCCACCCGCAACCCCACAAGCGATCAGTCCCAAGCCAACCAGCCGCCCCGTCCACGTCATCATGCGCACGCTTTTCCTCCCCAACCCACACTTCTAAGATGCACCACATCCAAAAACGACGGAACCACCCACAACCCCTCATCATGCCTGATCCGTTTTTATCCGTACTGATCCCTTTTGTCCGCGTTACGCCTTCCTTACTCATACTCCCGTAAAATGAACGTACAGTTCATACGCACCCCGTCTCAAGGAAGATTCCACTCAAAATGACCGCAACTGAAAACACCGCACTCACCTCCCAGATCACCGCCGCAGCCTCCGCCGCCGGCCTCCAGGTCCTCTCGTCCGAGCCCTCCACCGGCTCCGCAGGCCTTCCCACAACCCGCTTCACCCTCGCCCTGGCCTCCGATCCCACCAAGACCCAGACCCTCGAGCTCTCCCAGTCCTTCGACCCCCAGACCTTCGCCGAGCTCCTCGGCAAGGATCTCGCCGCCTACTTCGTCGAGTCCGCACGCCGCCTCCACAACCCGCAGCCGGACCTCTACCTCACCCTGACCGGCTTCCCCCTGCGTTTTTCGCTCTTCGCCTGGCCCTTCCATGAATCCGTCGCCGGCGCCGACACCTCGCTCGTCCACGGCCAGGCCAACCTCGTCGACGGTCACGACTCGCCCCTCCACGCCCGGCTCTCCGCCGCCATGACCGTCACCTTCCGTGACGTCGTCCGCGCCCCCGAGCAGCCCTTCGCCGAGTCCTTCATCTACAACGCCATCCGCAAGACCTTCGACCAGGGCCAGCTTGAGCTCGTCAAATCCGGCAACCGCCAGCCCGTCCCCGTCACCACCCGCTACTACAGCCCGCGCAGCCAGAAGTTCACCTTCACCGACACCAAGGAAGACCAGCGCACCGCCTACCTCGCCGCCAAGACCTACTGGCTCTCCGGCGCACTCGGCAACGGAGCCCCCGTCTGGCTCCTCGACCCCCGCGACGCCCAGTACCTCAACGCCTCCACCGCAGAGCTCCGGGTCTCGGTCGACACCCTCGTCAAGGAAGGCCTCATCACCTTGTCCTCCGACAAGGAGTTCGCCACCCCCACTCCAGCCCTGATGGCCAAGCAGGCCGAGTACGAAGTAGACCTCGCCGAAGCCCTCGCCTTCATCAAGCCCACCTTCAACGAAGACATGCGCGGCGGCCACACCAACATGTAATCGCAGAACATTTGAGATCACGGGTGCCCCATGATCACCAAGCCAGCGCAAAGCGCAGGCGAGGTTATCGTGGGGTTTTCCCTTTAAGCCCCGATTTGCCAAATCCTTAAATTTCCGCTCACACTATAACGCCTCGCGTTATACTAAGAAATAATGATCCAGTCCTTCGGCTGCAAGGATACGTTCAGCCTCTTCATCACCAGAAAGACGAGGCGCTGGACAGCGATCCAATCCGTGGCCCTAAGAAAGCTGGATCAGCTTGAAGCAGCGATTCATCTGGAAGATCTGAAGGCACCTGCAGGCAATCGCCTGGAGATGCTCAAAGGAAATCGAAAGGCTCAGCACAGCATCAGAATCAACGACCAATGGCGCATCTGTTTCGTATGGTGGGCAAATGGGCCGCATGGAGTCGAGATCGTCGACTATCACTCGTAACCGGGCTTTAGACGGAGGCAATCATGAACATTATCGAACGACCCACAACCGGCTGGCGCATCCAGGGCATCACCACGCACCCCGGAGCCGTCCTCCGCGAAGACTTCATGGCTCCCATCGCCCTCACCGCCAATCAGCTCGCCCTCCGCACCCGCATGCCCGCCACACGCATCGGAGAGATCCTCCACGAGCGCCGCAGCGTCTCCCCGGACACCGCCCTGCGCCTCGCCCGCTGCTTCGGAACCTCGCCGGAGTTCTGGCTCAACCTCCAGGCTGCCCACGACCTCTCCAAAGCCCGCCTCGCTTCAGAAACCATCATCGAAAAAGAAGTAGAGCCCCTCAAGCTCACCGCGTAGGAATTCCCCCTCCCTGCTACCATCCCAGAATGCTCCCCGACCCCGGCGAACTGGCAGCCCACTACGCCACCCTGAACGAACCGGATCTCCTCGACCTCGCCCGCACCTACGACTCCCTCACAGAAGCCGCCCAGGCATCCCTTCGCGCAGAGTTCGCACGCCGCGGCCTTGAGCCTCCCCTCATCCAAGACGAGCTAATCCCCACAAAGCTCGTCGTCGTAGAACGATACCGCGACCTCTCCGAAGCCATCGTGGCCCGCTCCTACCTCGAATCCGCCGGCATCCAGGTTTATCTCTACGACGAAAACCTCGTCCGCCTCGACTGGCAGGTCTCCAACTTCATCGGAGGCATCCGCCTCAAGGTCGAAGCCTCGGACGAAGCAGAAGCACGCGAGCTCCTCGCCCAACCCGTCCCGGAATCGATCGAATTCGCAGACGGAGAAGAGTTCGACCAGCCCCACTGCCCCGTCTGCAGCTCAACCGACATCACCTTCCAGGGCTCATCCCGCGGACCCGCCATCGCCGCGCTCTTCATCGCCAGCGTACCGCTCCCGCCCGGCAAGAAATCCTGGATCTGCAACCACTGCAACGCCCATTGGGAAGACACGGAAGACTCAGAAGCCACAAACTAAAAGCCCCCACCGGCTCCTGATCGGAACCGGTGGGGGCTCACACAGCGTTCAAGCAATTACAGCGTCTTCAGATCCAGCACGAACCGGTACTTCACATCCGCCTTCACCACCCGGTCCCAAGCCGTCTCCAGCTCCTTGAAGCTTGTCATCTCGATATCCGACACGATCCCATGCTCCGCGCAGAAGTCCAGCATCTCCTGCGTCTCGGCAATCCCGCCGATCGCAGATCCCGTATAAGACCGCCGCGAGATCACCGACCACGTATTGATCGAGATCGGCGTCTCCGGCACGCCCACCGAGCACATCACGCCATCCCGCTTCAGCAGGTTCAGGTAAGGATTCACATCATGCGGCGCGGAAACGCAGTCCAGGATGAAGTCGAACGTCCCCAGATGCGCCTCGTGCCAGCCGGCCTCCTTGGTCAGGATCACCTCATCCGCGCCCAGCTTCTTCGCATCTTCAATCTTGTTCGCCGACGTCGTGAACATCACCGTCTGCGCCCCGAACGCGTGCGAGAACTTCAACCCCATGTGCCCCAGTCCGCCCAGCCCGACGATCCCGATCTTCTTTCCCGGCCCTGCCTTCCAGTGCTTCAGCGGGCTATACGTCGTAATGCCCGCACAAAGCAGCGGAGCCGCGGCAGCCGGATCGAGCGATGCAGGCACCTTCAGCGTATAAGCCTCATCCACCACAATGTGGTTGGCATATCCGCCGAACGTCAGGTTCCCATCCTTATCCTTGCTGTTATAGGTGAACACCGTGGCGCGCTTGTCGCAGTACTGCTCTTCACCGGCCTTGCAGCTTGCACACTCCCGGCAGCTATCGACCATACAACCCACAGCGGCCGTATCCCCCACCTTGAACTTCGTCACCTCGCCGCCCACCGCCGTGACCACACCCACAATCTCATGCCCCGGAACCATCGGGAACATTGAGTTCCCCCATTCGCCCCGCGCCTGGTGAATATCGGAGTGACAGATTCCGCAGAACTGAATATCCAGCACCACATCCTTCGGACGAGGATCGCGATGTTCGAAATCGAAGGGTGCCGGCGCAGTCGTGGCGCTCTGCGCCGCATATCCATGAGTCTTGATCATTGAGAAATTTCTCCTGTGCCCATCAGATTCAGCCGATCCCGCCCAGGATACATTTCCACCGTGAACTCACGATCAAACCATCACGCCAATCCAGACCAAACCCACCTGCTGTTGGATCTCGGTGAGTGCGTTGGCGATGATGCACTCACCGAGTACCTGCGGACGTCAGATTGCCGTCATCCCGCCGTCGACGAACAACTCCAATCCGTTCACGAAGCTCGAATCGTCCGAAGCAAGAAACAGCGCGACCGTTGCGACTTCCTCAGGTTGACCCATCTTCCCCCGCGGGATCAGCGATTCGAAGTACTGTTTCGCCTCCGGGGTTAGAACCTCCTCCTGCATCGGTGTGGCAATAGCCCCCGGAACAAGCAGGTTCACCCTGATCTTTCTATCCTTCAGTTCGTTGAGCCAGGTGCGTGCGAAGGAGCGCAACGCCAATTTGCTCGCCGCATACACGCCGAACCCCGGAAATCCTTTCGCCGCGGCATTGGACCCAGTCATGAAGATAGATCCCCCGTCATTGAACAGTGGCAACGCCTTCTGCACCGTAAACAGCGTGCCGCGCACATTCAGGTTGAAGGCCGCATCGAAGTGCTTCTCGGTAATCTGGCCTAGCGGCAAAGGCTCGCCCATACCAGCGCTCGCAAACAGGACGTCGATCCTGCCCTTCTCCCGCTTGACCGTCTCAAACAGCCGGTCGAGGTCATCGAGATTGGCCGCGTCACCGCACACGCCGGTCACGTTCCGGCCAATCAGTTTGACGGCCTCATCCAGTTGCTCCTGCCTCCGGCCCGTGATGAAAACGTAAGCACCCTCTTCAACAAACAGCTTCGCGCTCGCCAAAGCCATGCCGCTCGATCCACCCGTGATGACTGCAACTTTTCCTTCAAGCTTTCCCATAATGACTCCCTTTTTGGTTGATGTGTAATGCACTCAAGACCTACGCCCGCCTCAAATCGCCGAGAAGCCGCCGTCGACCGCGAAATCGATCCCATTCACGTAGCTCGCCTCGTCGGAGGCAAGAAACAGCGCAGCAGCCGCAATCTCCTCGGTACGACCCATCTTTCCTCTTGGGATCAGCGATTCAAACATCTTCCGCGTCTCCTCATCCAGTCGCTGGGAGTCCGGCGTGTCGACCTGCCCCGGGCTCAGCACGTTGACCCGAATCTTCCTGTCCTTCAGTTCGTTGAGCCAGGTGCGCGCAAAAGAGCGCAACGCCGCCTTGCTCGCCGCATAGACGCCGAAACCAGGAAAACCCTTCACCGAAGCAACCGACCCGGTCATGAGGATCGATCCGCCATCGTTGATCAGCGGCAACGCCTTTTGAGCGGCAAACAGCGTACCGCGCACAATCAGGCCGAACTCCCGATCGAAGTGCTCTTCTGTAATCTCGCCCAGTACAGCGGCTTCGCCCTTGCCCGCACTCGCAAAGAGAATGTCGATCTTGCCCTTCTCTCGTTTGACCGTCTCAAACAGACGGTCGAGATCGTCGAGATTGGCTGCGTCGCCGCGCACGCCGGTCACGTTCCGGCCAATCAACTTCACCGCCTCATCGAGCTGCTCCTGCCTCCGGCCCGTGATAAAAACGTACGCGCCTTCTTCAACGAACCGCCTGGCGCTGGCCAATGCCAGCCCGCTCGATCCTCCTGTGATCACTGCAACCTTACCTTCTAGCTTTCCCATGATGACTCCCTTCGGAATGTGTGTAGCATTCGTACAGAAGAGTAGATTTCTTTGACGGTGGACGAGGACTGCTCAGGAGTCCTAACTTTTTGTCCATTCGTCCACAACTGGAGGCCACATTGGACCCAATCACAGATGTCTTCAAAACGATGCACGTCACAGCCTTCGGTCTGCACCGGCTTGAAGCCACAGCCCCGTGGGGCGTCAGGCAGGAAAACCAGACCGAAGAGATCACGCTTGCCCACAGGAAGACCTCTCCCGCAGATCTGGCGCACTTCGCCATGCTGTCGCGCGGGAACTGCTGGCTCAGTGTCGATGGCATTCCGGACCCCATTCCCCTCACCGGCGGTGATTGCTTCCTGCTGGCGAAGGGAACTTCGATCGTGATGCGTGACAGCCCGCGAACGCGTCCGAAATGGACCTTCCGCGAGATCGGCGCGAGCGCTAACGGCAATGTCGCTCTCTGTGGAGGTGGTGGCGCACCGACGACGATCGTCTGTGGTTCCCTGAGCTTTGATCGCGCCAGCCTCAAGCCGATCACGCAGTTATTGCCGAGCTTCATTCTGATGAAGGCAGACCAGGCACGCACCCTGGCGCTGCACAACACGGTACAGGCACTGGCGTCAGAGATGGCGGAACAGGCGCCGGGATCGGAGGTTGTGGCAACCCGCCTCGCCGAGGTCCTGGTGATCCAGCTGCTCCGGGCCCATATCGCATCGGAACCAGGCCGCAACAGGGGTTGGCTTCGTGCGGTCTTCGATCCTCAGATGGGCACCGCCCTGACTGCCATTCACGACAGGGTGAACGCACCCTGGACCGTCGAATCCATGGCCGAAGCCGCAGGCATGTCGCGCTCCGCATTCGCAGCGCGTTTCAAAGAGTTGCTCGGAGAGACACCGCTCGAATATGTAACCGGGTGGAGGATGCAGAAGGCCATGCAACTCCTCCAGCAGCGTGACAAAAAGCTCATCGACGTCGCCCGGTCGGTCGGTTACGAGTCCGACGCCGCCTTCAGCAAGGCGTTCAAGCGAGTGGTCGGAGCTAACCCCGGTGAATATCTCAAACGTGGTTTTGAGAGCACCGGCCATGCCTGAGCGGAGAAGCGGTAGTCCAACCCTCGCTTCCTCCAATCTTCACCGCTCCGGTAAAGTTATCCTGACTTCTATCGACACTCAAACCCGGAGCGCCATGCGATCCCTCTGCACCATCCTCCTCCTCACCGTCTCCCTCGCCCATGCCCAGAACCCGCCCCAAACCCTCACCGCCACCTCCGAAGACACCATCACCCTGGCCCTGACCCCCACCCCGCTCCCCCTCCACGACTTCACCTTCAACGGCGACCCCGTCCCCACCTCCAAGCTCCATCTCAAGCAGCTCTCCCCCGGCATCTTTGAGATCACCTCCACCGCCTACGCCGTCGGCGACTGGCACTTCGCCGTAGCCGACGCCCCCATCGGCGTCTACGGCCTCGGCGAGCGATTCGACGTCCTCAACCACTCCCACACCATCGTCCGCAACACCAGCCAGGACAACGGCGGCCCCAAGGGCAGCACCACCTACAAGCCCATGCCCTTCTTCATGTCCACCACCGGCTACGGCCTCTGGCTCGACACCACCGGAGAAGCCACCTTCGACCTCAACGCCAGCTCCCGTGACGATATCGAAGTAGACGCCGTAGCCAGCCACCTCCGCATCGTCCTCTTCACCGGCCAGAAAACGGAAAGCCAGCCCACCGGCCGCTTCCCATACATCCTCGGCGACTTCGCCTCCCTCGCCGGCAAGGTCACCCTCCCGCCCTACTGGGCCTTCGCCCCCTGGCAGGCCCGCGACTACCACCAGAACCAGGCCCAAGTCCTGGAGGACATCGATAAGACCCGCGCCCTCGGCCTCCCCGCCTCCGTCATTCTCATCGACTCCCCCTGGACCACCTCTTACAACTCCTACGTCTTCAACCCCAAACAGTTCGACGACGCCCCCGCCATGATCAAGCACCTCCACGATCAAGCCTTCAAGCTCGTCCTCTGGCACACCAGTTGGATCGACAACAAGTCCAACCCACCCGGAGAAAAAGGGTTCACAGACAAGCTTTCCGAAAAAAGCCCCAACTACGACGAAGCCGCCCAGAAGGGCTTCTTCATCCACAACCCCGACGGCACCTCCTACGTCGGCACCTGGTGGAAGGGCAAGGGCTCCCTCATCGACTTCACCAACCCCGCCGCCAAATCCTGGTGGCAGGACCAGGTCCGCCAGGCCATCCGCGCCGGCGCAGACGGCTTCAAGGACGACGACGCCGAAGGCAACTTCCAGGGCCCCACCGCGGACCTCAAGTTCTTCGACGGCACTGACCCACGCCTCATGCGCAACCGCTATGACGTCCTCTACAACAACGCCATGGAAGAGCTCATCCAGAAGGACCTCAAAGGCAACGGCGTCCTCTTCGCCCGCTCCGTCTCCGCCGGCGCCAACGGCATCGGCCTCCTCTGGGGCGGCGACAACGAAGCCAGCTTCTCCAAGGACAACGGCCTCCCGTCAGTCGTCACCGCAGGCCTCGGCGCAGGCCTCTCCGCCATGCCCTTATGGGCCTCGGACACCGGCGGCTACCTCGGCCTGCCCGATACTCCCAACCCGCTCCTCCTCCAGCGCTGGACGGAGTACTCCGCCTTCTCCCCGGCCATGGAGGTCATGTCCACCAGGAACATCGTCCCCTGGACCTTCGACACCAACTCCCCTGCCGGCACCACCCCCGCACTCGACACCTACAAGAAGTTCGTCATCCTCCACATGTCGCTCTTCCCCTACCGTTACGCCGCCGCCCAGCAAGCCGCCACAGCCGGCCAGCCCATCATGCGAGCCCTCGTCCTCAACTACCAGGACGACGCCAAGGCCCGCGCCATCCATGACGAATACCTCTTCGGCCCCGACCTCCTCGTAGCCCCCGTCATCGATGAGAACACCTCCCGCCCCGTCTACATCCCGCAGGGCGACTGGCTCAACCTCTTCACCGGCGACCCCGTCACCGGCCCCCGCACCCTGATCGCCCAGGCCCCCGCCGACACCATCCCCGTCTACGCCCGCAAAGGCACCATCCTCCCCAAGATCCCCGAAGACATCATGACCCTGGTCCCGGCAGAAGAGTCCGGCAACAAGGACATCCACACCCTGGACAATCGCCGCGTCTACGAGCTCCTCGGCCCCGCCGCCTCCACCCCAACCACCATCACAGACTTTGAAGCCCGCACCCTGACTCGCACAGGTGACACCCTCACCATCACTGGCGATAAGCCCGCCCACATCATCCTGCGCCTACGCTTCCAGACCTCGATTCCGAAGACAGCCACCGTCAACGGTAATGACACCCCCATCAACCCAGATGCCAACAACATCCCAACCATAGAGTTCGACCACACCTCAACCACCAACATCACCTGGCAGTAACCGGTACAGCCGTGCAATCCCCACCCCCAGAGGTCGTCATTCTGGCGAAGCCAGAACCTCCGTATTTGTATTCGCTCAGAGCGACAAGACAAAATCCGCCGTGATCGCTCTTATCCCTCTTATCCCCGTAGTCCGTTCGCACAAGTCAGCAAAAAAAAGGGTGAGTCATCCAAAACGGATAACTCACCCCAACCATCGCTGCTGGTAAAACTCTTACTTGACGTTGCCGTTCAACCCACTCGGGAAGAACACTCCCTTGTAAGCGCCCGCCGTTCCGCCCGTTACGATAGCCAGCACCTGGCTCGTCGTACGAGAGAACGCAAGCGACGTCGTCAGGTTCGCATCCACAACCGAGTAGCCGCCGCCAATGACATTCGTGCCATTGAGCGCAGTGACAGTCGCCATGATGCCGTAATCGTCCGGCGTCGCACTCAGATCCAGCTTATTGCGCAGCGCGGAGATCTTCTGCGTGATCCCAAGGTAGCCGGCCGAGTTGGTCGGGTCCACCTGGAAGATCGTCGTCCGCACCAGGCCGGCATGATAAGCCTCGACCGCCAGAATTCCAGCCGCGGTAACCAGCGTGGAGTTCGTGCTGATAAGACCTGCCGCGCCGCTGTATGCCGTCACGCCTACATCCTCAAAGATGTATGCGCCAACCAGGAAGAAAGCGTCGCTCGCAAACGGATCGAAGTTCGGAACACCGATCAAAGCGCCCAGAGTGTTGAAGCTGTTGTACAGATCGATCGGCGGCTGTGCGACCGCAGAGGTGCTCAACGCACTCCGCAGCAGCGTCACATGCTTGGACTCTTCAGCAGCCGTCTCAATTGCATAGGCCTTCACCTGCGGTAATGCAAAAGCGACCTTGCAAGCCGTCGGTCCGCCAGGCTTGGTCGTTACTGCACCGCCGCCCGTCGCTGCAGTTCCAGCGCCGATGCCGATGCCAAGCTGATCGATCGTCTGACCCGAAACAGCAAGGTTGTAGAAGTTTGCTTCCAGGTACTCGAGGTTCAAAGCGAAGTTGAGTACGTCCGCGTCCGTGGGTGCCGCGCTCTGCGCTGAGGCGCTCGTCACGCCCGCAAACGCCAGTCCGGCAAGAGCCGCGCCGCCAAGCGCAAGCATCTTGCGCCGGTTGCTTACGATGATCTCGTCCAGTATTTGTGTCTCTTGATTTGCCATGGCTGATTGTCCTTAGCTCTTACTTAGCTGTATGTCTGCTTGATGTTGCCGTTGAGTCCGGAGGGGAAGAACGCGCCGCTTGCTACGCCGTAGGCCGTACCGGTCGTCGTCGCTGCCGTACCGTAAACGATGTGCAGAACCTGGTCGAACGTGCGGGCATAAGCCACCGCGTTCGCATCCGCCGCAACGATGCTCGAAGCTCCAACCGTCGGGGTCGTCGCCGTCGAGCTGCTGAACGTCAGTCCGCTTGAAAGCAGCGTCTCGCTTCCGGCCGAGACAGAAGTCCCACCCGACACAGCCGCGCGGAACGTAGCAATCGCATTCGCAATGTTGACGTACGTCTGATCGCCCTGAGGAGCGGCAGTCGTCGGCAGGGAAGTCCCAACGATCAGCGTGCGCAGAATCGCAGCGTGATACGCCTCGACGGCAAGAATCGATGCCGCAGGCGCAAGATACGTCTTCGAGATCGCACCAGCCGCACCGTGGTACGCCGTTACGCCTACATCCTCAAAGATGAATCCGCCAATGAGAAAGCTGTTGAAGTTCGCAAACGGATTGAACGTCGTCAGCGGTGTCGCAAGGCCCACAGTTGCCGCCTTCGCCAGAGCATTGAAGCTGTTCGTCAGATCGATCGCAGGACGCGATACAGCAGCGGAGCCCAACGCAGAGCGCAGGAACTTCACATGGTTGTACTCATCCTGAGCGATGCTGTTGACGTATTGCTGCTGCTGCGCCGTCAGACCCGTAATTTGGGCTCCGCCCGTCACAGTGCCTGCTCCGCTGCCTGCATCTGCTGCAGGAATGCCGGAACCGGTCGCCGCATGAAGGTAGAACTCCGCCTCAAGATACTCCAGGTTCAGAGCGAAGTTGAGAATATCGACATCGGTATAGGTCGGTGCCGTCGGTGCGGTTGGCGTAACCGGCGTCGTAGTCACAGGAGTAGCGTCATTACAGCCGATGGTCAACGCGGCGGCAGCCGTAGCTGTCCCCGCGAGGAAGCTTCGGCGGGATAGCGCGCGCTTCGAGATCTCTTCTAGTTTGCTCACGGTGGTTCTCCTCTGTTCCAAAGTGCAGATGAAAGTTACACGGATAACGGTGACAACCTGGCGTTGGATGTAAACAATCTCTGCCGCATACACTCCGCGAGAGAGAAAGAAATGATCCGATCCACAAACGGTGTACCCCATCAACAAGCGGTTCACCTTGTCAGTCTCGTTACGTGCCCTTCGCTGCATTGGATTGAGGCGAACGACATTAATCGAACAATCGCGGCCCCACCTCGCGCAACCGCTCGCCCTTCACCCCGCCCTGATGGCTCGGGCACAGCCGCTTCGCAATATCGGTCCCGTTCGCCCCATACTCGAATCCGCAATGCTCACACCGCAGGTGATACACCCGCTGCCCCGGAAACGACTCCGAACCCCAACCCGTATCCCTCACCACCACCTGCCCATGATCGTTCCTGTACCCCGGCCGCGTCGTCGCGGCACTCTGGGGCATGCGAATCTTCCGTACCATTCCACGCTCCTCATGCCATCCTACTGAAACACACGATGCGCCTCCTCTATCGCCTCCTCCTCCACGCCATCGACAACCACGGCCTCCGCGGCACCATCCTCCGCGCCATCCGCCCCCCCAGGCAGTCCACCGCCGCCCCTGAACCCTCAAGCCCTGAAGTCCACCCCTTCGACCAACGCCACCACACCGACACCAGCGGCTACGTCCCCGGCGAAGCCCTCGCCACCGGCACACCCGCCGACCTCTACAACACTGCCTACTACGCCATCTCCCCCTCCACCCTCACCCAGGCCATAGCCGCCCTCCCCATCTCGCCCACCCAATACACCTTCGTAGACCTCGGCTGCGGCAAGGGCCGAGCCCTCCTCATAGCCGCCCATCAAAACTTCCGTCACATCGCAGGCATAGAGCTCTCCCCAACCCTGGCCGCCTCAGCCCGCACCAACACCACCACCCACCCCAACATCACCATCCAGACCGCCGATGCAGCCACCGTCCTCTACCCACCCGGCCCTCTCGTCGTCTTCTTCTATCACCCCTTCCTGGCCCCACTCCTCCGCAAGGTCCTAACCAACCTGACCGATCAGTCAAACAACCGCGACATCTATCTCCTCTCCGCCAACCCCGGCTACCCAAAGGTCTTCGCCCGCTTCCCCATGCTCGAGCAGCAATGGACTAAGGACTTCACCCTCTCAGAGGAAGACGCGTCAGCAGACCGCCACGGCATCCTCTTCGAGCGCTACACCCTCTGGCACCTCCCCCCTACTGCGTGATCATCACCTTTGAAGTACTAGCCAGCGTCAACGCATTCTTCGGCAGAAACGGCAGCACGAAGCTGAACGTATAAACCACCTTCACATTCACCATGCAGCCCGGGCTGTTATAGATCCCCAGCGCATTGCAGCTAACCCCCGTAGCTGTCGTCCCCGGCCACGTCGTCAGCACGGTCAGGCTCCCAGTCGTCAACCCGATCGGCGTAATGCTCTTCACATAGCTCGTCACATCGCTTGAAGTAGCCGCGCACTGAAATGAAGTACTCAACAGGCAAAGCGCCCCGCTCCACGTAGCGCCCCGCACCGCCGCATACCGCGTCGCATCCCGCGCCGCCCCCGCCACAAAGTGATATGCATACAGCGCACGCGAGCAGTCCATGATCCCGAAGATGATCATCATCAATACCCCCGCCGACACCGAAAACTCGATCAGCTCACTCCCCACCTCATCCTTAAGCAGCCGTCTCATCCTTACGGTGCCACCCGCATCCGCGAGTGCCCCTTCAGCACCATCGTCGCCGGAACCAGCGGATACACCATCATCGGCTTGAAGTTCACAGACGTACTCACATCGATGTAGTTCACCATGTTCACCAGGCAGTTCGGCGACACCCCACAACTCACACTCCCGCCCGTCCCATCCGAGCACTCGCACCCATACGTCGCCACCGCCGTCATCGTCGGCACATCGCTCGCATCCAGCAGCGCCGCGCTCTGCATCCCCGCCGTATCCGTCGGATTCAACACCCCATACGCCGCCCCCGACTGCGCCGCCGAGCCCACCTCAATCTCCACGTAGTAAGCCTGCCCAAAGTCCACCACACCCACCAGCACCAGCAGCAGCACCGGCATCAGCAGCGCCGTCTCCACCACGCTAGAACCCTCCTCTCTCCCCCAACCCTTCATTGCGAGATCACCGCCCCGTTCCCAGCCAGCGGAGATCCCGTAGCCAGCGACCCATAGTTGTTCGCAAACGAGCTCGTCACCGTCGTAAACCCGAACGTCAACGCCTCAAACACAATGTCGTACGCCACCAGGATGTTGTAGTTCACCGGCCCGCTGAAGCAGAACGTCACCTTCGCCTTCGGAAAGTAGTAAGCCCCCTCAAGGATCGTGTTGTAGACCGTGCTCCCCAGCAGCGTCGCCCCGTTCGTGTTGTTGCTCGGCTGGAAGAACAGTATCCCCGCATAGCTGCCGCTCGTCGGCGCAACCAGCCGCACCCCCGCCAGGCTCAGGCTCGGAGCCAGAAACGTGATCCCCCCGCTCGGCCCATAGTTATAAAACGTCACCCCCGTCCCAGAAACATTCGTCCCCAGATCGATCGTCAGCCCGCCCGGCAGCTTCGTCGCACCCCCATTGTTCGAGGTCAGCGCATACACCCCCGGCTGAAACACCGCCGTCCCGCCCGATTGCACCGTGATCCCACCGCAGTAAGCCCCATCCGCAAAAAACGTCGCACTCTGCCCAAACCCCACCGTCACCGTGGAGCCCGCACCATGATAAGGACTGCTCGTCGAGATCCCACACCCAGGCATCGTTGGAGCCGCCAGATACGCCAGCGGGTCTGCCGGCTTCGGCACGGAAGCGCTCGTCTTCGGCACCGGCGCAATCGCACACAGAAAGTTGGAAACGCCCCCCACCACATTGATCGCCGAAGCGGTAATCACCCCCAGCACCGCACAGCTCAACGCACTATTGGAGCTCGACTCCACCATGATCCCGCACGGTGAAGTAATGGAAGCCAGCCCCTGCACCGTCAGCGCCCCGCTGCCCGTCGGATCCAGCGCAAAGATACAGTTTGTCCCACCCGTCGTAGAAGCCTCAGCCCGCGCGCCCACCGTTCCGGTCGAAAGCCCCAGCACCTTCGCAAAGATCGTCGGCTGCGCCTGCATGACCAACACCTCCACGCTCGACGTCTTCCCATAGTTCGGATCGCTCGCCCCCTTCGCGCACGGCCCATGATTGATCATCAACGTCAGCCCCGTGCTCGGCACCGTCCCACATGCCGTGACGATGTTGTCCGGCGTCAGCCCGTTCTCCACCATCGCGCTCTTCGCCGCCGTCTGCATCACCCCGCACGCCAGTGTCCCATCGCAGTAGGACATCTCCAGCACGCTCGCCAACGCCGCCGCATCCGCCGCCTTCTGCAGCCCTCTCTTCTGATACCGAAGCTGCCCCACATCCACCGCCAGCGCCAGAAACCCCAGGATCGCAACCATCCCAAACGCCGCAATCAGCGTCGCCGAGCCGTCCTCGTCCCTGAAGATCCTCAACAACGTACAGCCTCCCTCGTGAAAGACACTGGTATCTCCCAAGTCGCAGACGCGAACATCCCGGAAAGCCTCCGGCATATCCCAGGTCGCGGACGCGAACAGGAGAGCCGAAACAGCGCACAAAGCCCGCAGGCAAGGTCCAGCAAAAGCTCCGCCCCCCACCTCGCGGCGAAGAATGCAGCAACCCTCTCCAATCACAATCGGCAACAACCCCACAAAACTTGAGCCTCACCCCGACCTCAAATGAGGGCTGCTTGCCAGCCACCAACTCCTGCCATTGACCTAAAAAAAGCGGCGGAGAGCCGAAGCTCCCCGCCGCCGTGATCAATACTGCCTGAGTTAGAACGACAACCGAAGCTGAAACTCTGTCGTACGAGGAGCCCCCTGGTCATACGTACCCGACTGACGCGTTACGCGCTGAGAATCAACGCTGTAAAAATCATTCGGACCGTTCACGCTGCCGACACCCGGAGTACCCAGATCGCCGCCAAAGGGAGCAACGTTCGGGTTTCCGCCGTCGTTTCCGTAGTTGGAGAAGTTACCCACGTTATAGAACGCAATCTTGGGCTCAAGAAGAACAGAATCACCAAGCGTGTGAACATAGCGGCCAATGCGGATCGGGTAAGAGAATGTGACGTCTACCTGGCGGAACATCGGGTTGGCAGGTGCAACCGCCTGGGGAAGCGTAGGCAGCGACTGAATAACGCCATTCAACGCGGTCAACTGATTGGAGTTGAAGATACCGGCTGCCACAAGCGCTTTACCTGCGGGAGTAAGCTGTCCTGCATATACCTGGTTGAAGTTGTTGATGTAAGCGCCAAGCTGACCCGGCTTCACGCGGTGCATATAGTCACCGGGCAATGTGCCCGGTGCCAGATCGCCCGTCGTACCGTCACCCGTCAAGTCTGACTGGAAGATGTTTCCAACAGAGCTTGCCGTGTTGTCCAGCGTCAGAGACGTGGGAAGCGCAGAGTAGAAGTGACCAATGACGCCGACCTCAGGACCATGCTTCACAAGGAACGATCCGCCAAATGAAACCTGGTGCTTGCGATCAAGACCAGCACGCCCGATGTAGGCGTTCGGGTTGTCGTTATCCCACGAGGAGTTGCTGAAGAACTGGTCAGATCCACCGAAGGAGGAAGAGACGACACGGGAGAGGTTATAAGAGATCTGAACGTTGGACCGTTCAATACCCCGAACGGGATGTGACTTCTGCTCACGGAAGACAACCTGCAGGGCATCATAACCGGAACGTCCGACCGGAAGCAGGAAAGCACCGCTACCGAGCTTAGCATTGGCACCCGGAAATGCTGCGCCGTTTGCAATGGAGTCGCCGTTATTGGCCGCGCTCGCCCCGCCTAGGTACGCTTGGCCTGAGTCAAGTCCGTGTTGCGCGAAAGTATCGATCGTCGCGCCATTCGCGATAGCGCAGTTGATGGAAGCCGCACTGGAACCTTGCGGGCAAGTCGGGTATCCTGCGTATTTCGCCGCCGCATTCGGCGCAAGCGTTGCGGCAATTGCGTTCGTCGCAGCCGTCGTATTCAAATAACGAGCCGCACCGACGTGATTGACATCCTGCTCCTGCGCAACCTTCAGTGTGCTGTTATGCACGTAGTCGACGGAGAGAACAGCACCCTTGAACAGTTCACGCTGCAGTCCAAAGTTCCACTGCTCGGAATAAGGAGTGCGGTAAGGCGCACCATAAACACCGGTCGCATTGAGCGTCTCTCCAATGAACGATGTGTTTGGAGAAACCGGGTTCTTGGCAGATGCAGTCTGATACCCCTGCGAGAGCGCAAGGATAAACGGAGCAGCTTGCTTCACAGGTGCCGCGCACGCTTGTGCGATGGTCATCGTCTGACCGCCCACAGTCGCCGAGTTCGTGATCGACCCGTCCGGATTTGTGAACTGGCCAGGACCGCAGACGTTGCCATTGGCAGCCTCCGCGAAGAACGGACCAGCCTTCAGAAGAGCACCGCGAGCGTTCGTCGTATTGTTGAAGACGTCGCCCTCAAAGAAAATTCCGATGCCCGCACGAAGCACGGTTACGTGATCCGGCAGCGCATAGGCGAGTCCCAGCTGTGGCGCAAAGTTGCCGTAAGGCTGGTGAACCTGGCCGGCGAATTGAGAACCATAAAGGCCCAGCAGAGATGTAGTAGCAGCAGCACCCGCACAAGGATTATCTGCCACATTTCCGACCGAAGTGTTGTACTGTGTTGCGTCCAGTGCCGAGCAGGGTAGGCCCGGAAGATCCTGGTTCGCGCGGTCGGTATCCACAGACCAGCGCACGCCGGCCGAGACAGTCAGATTCGGCGTAGCCTTCCACGAATCCGCAACATAGGCACCTTCGCGCCAGTCATGCACGCCACCGAAATTGGCTCCAAAACCAGGATTTTCCGTGAAATAGCCCAGTCCGTTTCCTATGATCAATGAACTGGTGTGATATCCGTTCAAAGGATCGCCGGGGCAAGCTGCAGCACCCGCAACGTTACCGCAATTCGCCAGCAGTGTCGCCGAGTTCGTACGCAGACGCGGTCCGAGACCAAAGAAGTTTGCAAAACCGCCGCCCAGAATGTAATTGATGCTATAGCCGTAACGAATGGTATGCGTACCCTTCGTCCATGACCCGTCATACCGAGCCTGCTTATCGCTCTGGAACGTTCCCTGCGGAGCATCGACGTTAGGCCCGGTCGAAAGCAACGGGCTGGTGCCAACGACGTTCTGATACGCAATACCCGGCAGCAGATTCACCGCAGCCGTAGATGACGTGTCGCTGATCAAGTTGTGGAACTTCTCAAAGCTGCCGCGGAACGAGTGCGTGAAGCGCCCGAACTGATAGTCCACGCCG
The DNA here is from genome assembly GCF_000178975.2 of Granulicella tundricola MP5ACTX9. Taxonomy (NCBI): domain Bacteria; kingdom Pseudomonadati; phylum Acidobacteriota; class Terriglobia; order Terriglobales; family Acidobacteriaceae; genus Granulicella; species Granulicella tundricola. The sequence continues at coordinate 4,157,793 of NC_015064.1, forward strand.
CCCGCAATACCCGGCGTGTTATCCCGGTTCGCATACGTCTCGAACTGCTCACCGAAGTTACCGGCAACCGCATTCACGTTGTAGTTCGCACGAACGAAGTAGTGCCCGCCCTTCGGTCCGTTATAGTCCAGACGCACCGTCGAGTAGGTCTCACGATACGGAGAGGGAACGTTCAACCCTACATATTGAGAGAACGTCGACGAAACACCTGCAGGCTGCGCGGCATCCTGCTTGATGCGCTCCAGATTCCCGAAGAAGAACAGCTTGTCCTTAATAATGGGACCGCCCAGCGATCCGCCGAACTGGTTCCGCTGGAATGGAGGCTGCGACCCAAACTCCGTCGCAAACAGCGCACGCGAGTCCTGGAAGTTATAAAACAATTCGCCGTGGAACCCGTTCGTACCTGTCTTCGTCGTCACCAGCACCTGGCCGGTCGAGGTCACATCACCCGAAACGTCCTGTGTCGAGCGATTCAACTGGAACTCACCGATCGCACCCTGCGAAACGTTGAAGATCGTCGTTCCCACCGTTTCGTCCGTGATGTCCTGGCCGTCGAGCAGAATACGGGTCGTACGTCCAGATACACCGCCAACCGACAGCGCCGAATACCCAGCCTTCGTCGGGTCGAACGATCCGCCCGCCTGAAGAATGACGCCCGGTTCAATCTGAGCAACGTCCAGGAAGTTACGCCCATTGATCGGCAAAGACTCGATCTGCTGGCTGGTCAGCACGTCGCTGACGCCCGGCTGGTCGGCGTTCACCTGAATCGAACCCGCATTCACCTCAACCGTCTCGCTGGACTGACCCAGGCTCAGTTTGAAAGTTCCCGGAGTCGTCGTTCCAACGCGAATCACCGTGGTGACTGCGAGCGACTGGAAGCCCGCCGAAGAAACCGTAACCTTATACGCTCCAGGGGTCAGCGGCCCAATCGAGTAGTAGCCCGCGCCATCCGTCTTCAACGTGCGCGAGAAACCCGTATCTGTACCGAACACTTTGACTTCCGCGCCCGGGACAGCCGCGCCGCTCGGATCCGTGATCGTGCCCTGAATCGATCCGCCGTTCGTCGAAACGTTCTGTCCATAGCTGGCGACGCTCATGACTACAGCCATCGCGCCTACTCCAAAAAACTTCCTCATCCGGTGTTCTCCTGAAGGTTACCGAGATCGTCGTTGTAAGCCGCCTCTCAATAAGGCTGGCCTCTGATTTCGTACGTTCACGGAACACATTGCACGTTACATTCCAATCTGCCTGATATATCTGTAGCGGACTGAGGTCGAGGTCCACCTAGGATCGCCCTGCTCTAAGTCTCCCGAATGCAACGAAAGTTGCAAGTCCGACTGAAGGCGCTCCCAGCCGACAGGGAACTCTTGCGCAGTCAGAACTTTAGCCTCCAATTACATGAAAAAGGAATGTTCTCCGTAAATTCATATATTGGGCAAAGCCCCCGCAATTTACAGCTCTGTTTTCATCAGAGAAGTCTCTTGCAAGAATGGCTGTCAAATTGCAGCAAGTGCAGCAGAACGCTTACAACCGTTTATCCTTATCACCCACACGAGGACTTCAAGAATGAAACTTTCCCCCGCCTTGCGCAGAGCGACCATGCTGGGCATCTTCGCCGCTTCGTTGACCGCAGCCCACGCAGCCGACGTCAATGCCCGTATCAAGGGCACCGTGACCGACCCCGCCGGAGCGGTTATTCCGAACGTCAAGGTCATCGCGATCAACCAGGCGACCGGCGTCAAGTTCACCACCACATCGCAGGCTAACGGCGACTATCTCTTCCCCCAGCTCCCAATTGGTACCTACACCATCTCTGCCAGCGCCACCGGCTTCAAGGGCTTTGCGGCAAAGGGTATTGTTCTCAATATCGACCAGGAATACGTCGAGCCGGTCAAGCTGGACCTCGGAAGCGCCTCAGAGACCATCTCCGTTCAGGCAGATGCCGTCCAGGTCAACACCACCGACATGCAGCTCAACAACATCGTCAACGCAGACCAGTTCGTCGAGCTCCCGCTCATCGGTCGTGCCTTCACCAACCTTGAGCAGATTCTTCCCGGAGTTCAGGCTTCCAACGACCGCTTCGGCAGTTTCTCCGTCAACGGCTCCCAGACACAGCAGTCCAGCTACCTTATTAATGGAGCGGACTCCAACGACATCGCCCTGAACACCATCGGCATCCAGCCCAACCTCGACGCTCTGGCCCAGTTCAACCTCGTGACCGGCCCGCTCAACGCGGAATATGACCGTAACTCGGGCGCAGTCGTCAGCACCGTCATCAAGCAGGGAACGAATCAGTTTCACGGCGATGCATTCGACTTCTATCGCGATACCTTCCTCAACACCAAGAACTACTTCCAGACCAAGGCTTCCAAGTATCACCAGAACATCTATGGTGGAACCCTCGGCGGCCCCATCATCAAGGACAAGCTCTTCGCCTTTTTCGCATTTCAGGGTCAGAAGGCCGTAACCCCTCAGACCGGTGGAAACGTAACCGTCCTCTCCCCCGCTAACCTGACCGGAGACTTCTCCGCCGACCTCAACCCCACAAGCGCGAATGCATTTCAAGCCAATCCCGTCCCTGGCACCTTGAAGGCAGCCACCGGTTGCACCTTGCCCGGTGAGACTTGGACCCAGTGCTTCCCGACCGGCAAAATTCCCACCACTGCTTTCAATCCCGTCTCACTCAATCTCATTAAGGCCTTCCTTCCCGCAGCCAATACCGGGACCAACGGCTTCCAGTTCAATCCCGTCACCACCCAGACGCAGCGCCAGTACATCGGACGCATGGACTTCAACCCCACGGCGGCCAATCAGTTCTACTTCGTCGCCATCCAGCAGCACTTCCCCAGCTCGGACGTACTCCCATTCACGGGCGGCACGGTTCCCGGCTTCGGCGACCAGAACACCAGCGAAATCTACCAGTACTCCGCCGGCTTTATCCGCCAGTTGAGCTCCAGCTCCGTCAACAATCTTGAAATCCACTACACCCGCTTCAACTTCGGATCGGTCAGCCCGCAGAACGTCGTGCAGCCTTCGACCCTGGGCTTCTCCATCACACCCCAGAATGCAGCTGCCGCCAGCGTACCTTTCATCGGTGTAACTGGCTTCTTCAACCTCGGTTTCAGCACCAACGGACCTCAGCCCCGCAAGGATCAGAACTATCAGGCGGACGATAACTTCTCGAAGGTCGTCGGTCATCACAACTTGAAGTTCGGCTACGACGGACGACGCTACAACGTCTCGAACCCCTTCTTCAGCAACAACAACGGTGCTTTCAGCTTCAATTCCGCAACAAACATCTTTACCACCGGTGATGCGTCTCTCGACTTCCTGCTCGGCAACCCGTCCACCTACGCTCAGGGCTCAGGCGCTCAGATCAATGCTTACGCCTTCCTTAACTATATGTATGCGCAGGACACCTGGAAGGCCACCAACAGCCTGACCATCTCGTATGGCATCGGCTATCAGATCGATACGCCGCTTCACAACACGCAATACAACAACGAAGGCGTCACCTGCTTTATCCCCGGCCAGCAGTCCAAGGTCTTCACCACGGCGCCTATCGGCCTCAACTATCCGTCGGATCCCGGCTGCAACAACGCCAGCGGCGCCACCACCCGTTATACGAACTTCGGACCTCGCTTCGGATTCGCGTATGCGCCCGACTTCGGCTTCCTCTCTGGCGGAAGTGCAAAGAAACTCTCGGTCCGCGGCGGATTTGGTGTCTATTACAACCGTTCGGAAGAAGAGACCTCGCTCAACAACCTCGGCGATGCTCCCTACGGCCTCAACTCCTCTGGTGCTGCGGACTACGGTGCAACCAACCCCACCTTCGCCAATCCCTACCAGGATCTGGACACAGGCACGGTCTACAAGAACAAGTTCCCCGCAACCTTTGCGACGGCCGGTCAGACTCCTGACTTCTCCCCGTTCGAACCCCTTAGCCTCAGCCAGTACAGTCCGAACTTCCGCTCGCCCTACTCGGAAAACTTCCAGTTGACCGTAGAGCGCGAACTGCCCTCGCAGACCATCGCACGGCTCAGCTATGTCGGCACCCTTGGCCGGCATAACCAGTTCTCCGTGGAAGGCAATCCCGTCACCGCTGCCGGACATGCTGCTTGCCTCGCAAGCGCAGCCTGCATCACCAACCGCAACATTCAGAGCTACGTCTATCCCACCCACACTCAGTTCGGCGTTGCCAACGCAAGCACCGGCTTCAATAACTTCACCAGCATCGGGACGGTCACCACGGAGGGTGCATCAAGCTACCACGCTCTCCAGGCCAGCGTTGAAAAGGGTCTGACCCACGGACTTCTGGTCCAGGCCAGCTATACCTACAGCCACTCGCTCGATAACGGATCCAGCTACGAAGGAACCGGCTACGGCGGCACCAACCGTGGTTACAACCAGTACCAGCCCAGCCTCAACTACGGTGACTCGAACTTCGACGCACGTCACCGCTTCGTCTTCAGCCCTCTCTATCGTGTGCCCTTCAAGTCCGGCGGCAATGCATTCAGCCTGCGTAACCTCGCCGCCTCTGGCTGGGAAGTCAGCGGTGTCTCAACCTTTGCTACGGGATTCCCCTTCGATATCTCATACGGTGGAGGAACCTCTCGTTCGCTCTGGTGCTCGGCTAGCTTCTCCTACTATGCCTGCCCGGACGTACCCAACCAGATCGCTCCTCTCGTTCGTGCCAACGATCGTACGCGGAGCGCAACCACCGGCTACACCACCTGGTTCTCGCCCGCCAGCTTTGCCGCGGAGCCCATCGGGGCCTTCGGAAACGTGCATCGTAACCCCTACCACGGTCCTGGTCTCCTCAACACCAACATCATCGTCGCCAAGAATATCTCGGTGTCGAGTGATTCCACCCGCTACTTCCAGCTTCGGCTTGAAAGCGACAACGTCTTCAACCACACACAGTTCAGCAATCCGGATGGCAACATCGGAGATTCGACCTTCGGTCAGATCACCTCAGCCGCTGCTGGCCGTCAGACTCAGCTCGCCGGAAAGTTCTACTTCTAACCTGCAAGCATGATCTGTCAGCGAAGGCGCCCTCCCGGGCGTCTTCGCTGTTTAAGCCTCCAGAGCTCTCAACCAGACCCATTTCCGCTCTATATCTGGTATTCGACACGCTTCTCCCCTGTCTTTCCTTTACCCCCTTAAATCAACCATTTATCATGGAGGAGACCATGGCAGACGATCTCTTCCCCGAAGACCCCAGCACGCCTGAAGTACCCGATTCGCAGGACGCCTCCTCGAACAACCCGCCCCCCGCAGGCACCCCGCCGGACGACCCCAAGTACGGTCAGGTCCAGGGCCGCGGCGCGCTCATCATGACCTCCATCAACATTGAGGAGGAGATGCGCCGCTCGTATCTCGACTACTCCATGTCGGTCATCATCGGCCGAGCCCTCCCCGACGTCCGCGACGGCCTCAAGCCCGTTCACCGCCGCATCCTCTACGGCATGCAGGAGATGGGCCTCCAGTTCAACAAAAAATACACCAAATCAGCCAAAGTCGTAGGCCACGTCATGGGGAACTACCATCCCCACGGCGACTCCGCCATCTACGACACCATGGTCCGCCTCGCTCAGCCCTTCTCCCTCCGTTACCTCATGGTCGACGGACAGGGAAACTTCGGCTCCGTCGACGGTGACTCCCCCGCGGCCATGCGGTACACCGAATCCCGCCTCACCCGCCTCGCCGGCGAGATGCTCGCGGACATCGACATGGACACCGTAGATTTCGTCCCCAACTACGACGAGTCCACCCTCGAGCCCAGTGTCCTCCCCGCCCGCGTCCCCAATCTCATCATCAATGGCAGCTCCGGCATCGCCGTAGGCATGGCCACCAACATCCCCCCGCACAACCTCACTGAGGTCGTCAGCGCCTGCATCTCGCTCCTGCAGAAGTCCCCCCAGGACACCACCCCGGACCTCGAACTCGTCCTCCAGCACGTCCTCGGCCCAGACTTCCCCACCGGCGGAACCCTCTTCGGCCGCACCAACATCCCCCAGGCCTACCGCACCGGCCGCGGCCGCTTCATGATGCGCGCCAAGTGCCACATCGAAAACATCTCCGGCGGTCGCCAGGCCATCGTCGTCGACGAGATCCCCTACCAGGTCAACAAGTCCAAGCTCATTGAGCGCATCGCCGAGCTCGTCAACGAAGGCATCATCACCGACATCGCCCGCGACGAGTTCCGCGACGAGTCCGACCGCGACGGCATGCGCATCGTCATCGGCATCAAGCGCGGTGCCGAGCACCAGATCGTCCTCAACCAGCTCCACAAGCACACCCAGATGCAGGAGTCCTTCTCCATGATCTTCCTGGCCGTCCACAACGGCCAGCCCAAGGAGCTCCCGCTCGACAAGGCCATCCGCGCCTTCCTCGATCACCGCATCGAAGTCGTCCGCCGCCGCACCGCCTTCCTCCTCGCCAAGGCGCGCGACCGCGAAGCCATCCTCCTCGGCCTCCAGATCGCTCTCGACCATCTCGATCAGGTCATCCGCATCATCCGCCAGTCCAGCTCCCGCGCCGACGCACGCGAGAACCTCTTCGCCTACTTCAGCAACCGGACGATAACTCTCCGCGGAACGGAGTTACGCGGCATAACATTAGACCCCGCCAAGTACGGCATCGACCCCCGCCTCATTCCGCCCCCGCCCGCCAACGCCGGCACCGGCGCGACGTTGATCCTCGCCTACCGCCAGATCGACGCGATCCTCGAACTCCAGCTCTATCGCCTCACCCAGCTCTCCATCGACGAGCTCCTCAAAGAACTCGCCCTCATCCGCGACAACATCGCCGAGTTCGAATCAATCCTCAACTCCCCGGCAAAGCTCCGCCAGGTCATCGCAGATGAATTGGCGCAGATCCGCGACAAGTACGGCGACCCCCGCCGCACCATCATCCTCGACGAGACCGCCGAGCTAGGCCTCGAAGACCTCATCGCCGACGAACAAGTCGCCGTCACCGTCTCCAACACCGGCTACCTCAAGCGCACCCCCATCTCGACCTACCGCCAGCAGCGCCGCGGCGGCACCGGACGCATCGGCATGAAGACCCGTGACGAAGACTTCGTCGCCCAGCTCATCATCGAGTCCACCCACGCCTATCTCCTCTGCTTCACCAACTCCGGCCGCGTCTACTGGCTCAAGATCTACGAGATCCCCGACACCGGCATCACCGGCAAAGGCAAGGCCATGGCCTCCCTCGTCGACCTCCAGCCCGGAGAAAAAGTCGTCACCATCCTCCCCGTCAAGAACCTCACCGAGGAGGGCAAGAACATCCTCTTCGCCACCCGCAACGGCACCGTCAAGAAGACCCCCCTCAAGGACTTCTCCAACGTCATGAGCCGCGGCATCATCGCCATCGGCATCGACAAGGAAGACGAGCTCATCACCGCCCGCATCACCACCGGCTCCGACGTCGTCTTCCTCGCCACCCACGACGGCATGGCCATCCGCTTCAACGAGCAGGATCTCCGCCCCATGGGCCGCCCTGCGACGGGCAACAGAGGAATCAACCTTCGCAAGGGCGACTTCGTCATCGGTGCCGCCGTCACTCCCTCCCCGGAGGCCCGTGAAAAGCAGCGCCGCGAGCGCGCCGAAGCCCTCGGCCTCCTCGCCCAGCTCGAAGACGCCATCACCGAAGCCACCGACGCCTCCCTTGTCCTCGAAGGCGACCCCTCCGACGTCGCCGCCGCCCCACCCGTCAGCAGCGCCAAACTGGACAAACTGGACGAGAAGCTGGGCCTAACCCCCTGCCTCATCCTCACGGTCTCGGAAAACGGCTTCGGCAAGCGCACCGACGTCGATCGTTACCGCCTCCAGTCCCGCGGCGGCACCGGCGTCATCAACATGAAGACCGGCACCAAAACCGGCAAGGTCACCAGCATCTCCCTCGTAGACGACACCACGGAGATGATGCTCATCAGCCAGTTCGGCAAGATCATCCGCATCGACACCAAGCAGGTCCGAGCCGCAGGCCGCAGCACCAGCGGCGTAAAGCTCCTGGACCTAGACCAGGACGACAAGGTAGCCGCCGCCATGACCATCCCCCCCGAAGACCCCAAAGAGAAACTAGAAAACGGCACCCTCCTGCAATAACTGCAATCCACTTTCGTAGACCACTTGGCCCTTCCCTCAACCGGAAGGGCCAAATTTTTGTCATTCCCGAGTGTGATCCGCGTCTGTCTTCGTACTCTGTTTGTCATTCCCGAAGGGAATCTGCGTTTGCTTTGGCCCTTGCCGTTGCCCTTCTAGTTGTCATTCCCGAAGGGAACCTGCGTTTGTCTTTGCCGTTGTCCTTTTGTTTGTCATTCCCGAAGGGAATCTGCTTCTGTCTTTGCAGTTGCCATTGCAGCTAGGTACCCCGAGGCTTCAGCCTCGGGTCTCACAAACCCACCAAAGACTTGGCCTTTGTCCTTTGGGTATGCTCTCTATTAGCTCTATAGACTGCGATTAGCGAGTGCTTGAGGCTCCCAACCAAATGTCACTCTAGCACTCACTTCAGTTAAAAATCTTCGGCCACTTATCGCTTTGGCTTTGAATTTCACAAGGTCATTTAGAAATCGCGCAAGCGGGATAGTCTTTGGCCTAGGGAGCCTCTGCGCAGGCGGCCGATTTGACGATGTCGGTGTGTGACTTGAGTCGGCGGCCAAGTTTTTCTGCGGTTGGGCCGTGCTTTGCTTGTTCTGGCTGGGGTTTGTGCGGAGTCGAAGACTCATAGCCCGTCTCCCGGCGCTAGGCGGCGGTTCCCGCCAGGTGCTTGCGGTGGAGGTAGAGGTTGATGAGGGCGAAGTTGGCGCATAGCCGGTGATGGTTCTTGGCGATGCCTCTGTAGCGTACCTTGTCGAAGCCGAAGACGCGCTTCAGGATACGGAAGACGTGTTCTACTTTCGCTCTTACTTTTGATTTCGTCGTATTCTTCTTCTTTGCCGCTTCATCGACATAGTTCTTGAACCTGGTTCGCTTGCAGGTCATGTCCTGGGCCTTGGGCGCGGCCTGCCGGATTGCCTTGGTCTGGCCTTGATAGCCGCCGTCGCCCCACACCTTTCGCTCCTCCCCATGTAGCAGATCCGGCAGCATGTGTACGTCGGAGACGTTGGCCGCCGACGTTGCCACTGAGTGCACGTGACCTTCTTTTGCATCAACGCCGATGTGCGCCTTCAGTCCGAAGTACCACTGCTTGCCCTTACGAGTCTGACGCATCGCCGGATCACGCTCTTTCTTCTCGTTCTTGGTCGAAGAAGGCGCATGAATAATGGTCGCATCCACGATCGTGCCGGTCTCGATGCGGATGCCCCTGGCCGCCAGATGCAGGTTCACCGCGTCGAGCATGGCACCGCCAAGGTCATGCTTTTCGAGCAGGTGGCGGAAGCGCAGCACTGTCGTTTCATCCGGTGCCGGAGCCACGCCCAGGTCAACACCAGCGAACCGCCGCAGCGTGAAGGACTCATAAAACGCCTCTTCGACGCCGGGGTCGGACAAGTTGAACCACTGTTGCATAAAGTACGTCCGAAGCATGATCGCAAGCCCGACAGGACGACGGCCGTTGCCGGCCTTCGGGTAGTGCGGTTCGACCAGAGCCTGTAACTCGGGCCACGGAACAACCACTTCCATCTCATCCAAAAACAGCTCCCGCCGAGACTTCCGCCCATACTTCTCAAAGATCGACTGGGACGCAAACGTCTGCTGCTTCATCGCCATCCACCCCTAACCATCAGATTAATCCATCAGGCCGCGGACGCAGAACTTGTGCAGAGTTTCCCTAGAGCCGGTAAATAAGCAGGGTGCTACCTGGCCGCTAAATGTATACTCATGACCAATTAATTTGCTCATCTAGTCGTTGGCAGGTTGCTTGAATTCCTGGATCGCCGCGGAACCTCGTGGGAGCTTGAAGCAGATACCCTTGCAAGGCGGCACGCTGCTTTGCGCTTAGGGTTCCATTAAGTTCTAAGAAGCGGCTTGTGCCAGCGAAAACAGTTAGAAATGGGTGGACGGTTATTCTTGCACGCTCTTCTTCATCATCAATGGCGCGAGATAGCTTTTGAAATGCTTCGTTGAAGGCTGCATCGCGCTCCATCGGCGCACTCTCCATTCTTCGTAACAAAAGCTTGCCGAGCGTAGTCAGTGCGAAAGGATGGTTTTCGATAGCGACAGCGTGTCTCGCATACTGAAGCCCAGTTGACAAGTCATCATCTGCGGTAAATAAGGCCCGCTGCTCCCAATATCTTGAGTTCCACTCCCAAGTGTCCTGCGTTGACAAATAGAACTGGCCCGCAAAATTCGGAAGGAACACTTTCACGACTTTGTCCGCATCGAAAAGTCTCCTTGTTAGGCGGGCTTCCGGCGATCGGGCGATGATGGCTTTCCGATTGACATGTGGAGCTAGAGCTTTTGCGAGATTTGTGAACGCCTTTAAAGCTAAAGACTCATTGGAGCCACTAAGGAAACTCTTCACAAGTTCTGCGTCCGCGGCCTGATGGATTAATCTGATGGTTAGGGGTGGATGGCGATGAAGCAGCAGACGTTTGCGTCCCAGTCGAGCTTTGAGAAGTATGGGCGGAAGTCTCGGCGGGAGCTGTTTTTGGATGAAATGGAAGTGGTTGTTCCGTGGCCCGAGTTACAGGCTCTGGTCGAACCGCACTACCCGAAGGCCGGCAACGGCCGTCGTCCTGTCGGGCTTGCGATCATGCTTCGGACGTACTTTATGCAACAGTGGTTCAACTTGTCCCGACCCCGGCGTCGAAGAGGCGTTTTATGAGTCCTTCACGCTGCGGCGGTTCGCTGGTGTTGACCTGGGCGTGGCTCCGGCACCGGATGAAACGACAGTGCTGCGCTTCCGCCACCTGCTCGAAAAGCATGACCTTGGCGGTGCCATGCTCGACGCGGTGAACCTGCATCTGGCGGCCAGGGGCATCCGCATCGAGACCGGCACGATCGTGGATGCGACCATTATTCATGCGCCTTCTTCGACCAAGAACGAGAAGAAAGAGCGTGATCCGGCGATGCGTCAGACTCGTAAGGGCAAGCAGTGGTACTTCGGACTGAAGGCGCACATCGGCGTTGATGCAAAAGAAGGTCACGTGCATTCGGTGGCGACGTCTGCGGCCAACGTTTCAGACGTTCACATGCTGCCGGATTTGCTGCATGGCGACGAGCGAAAGGTGTGGGGCGACGGCGGCTATCAAGGCCAGACCAAGGCCATCCGGCAGGCCGCGCCCAAGGCCCAGGACATGACCTGCAAGCGAACCAGGTTCAAGAACTATGTCGATGAAGCGGCAAAGAAGAAGAATACGACGAAATCAAAAGTAAGAGCGAAAGTAGAACATGTCTTCCGTGTCCTGAAGCGCGTCTTCGGCTTCGACAAGGTACGCTACCGAGGCATCGCCAAGAACCATCACCGGCTATGCGCCAACTTCGCCCTCATCAACCTCTACCTCCACCGCAAGCACCTGGCGGGAACCGCCGCCTAGCGCCGGGAGACGGGCTATGAGTCTTCGACTCCGCACAAACCCCAGCCAGAACAAGCAAAGCACGGCCCCCCCCGCTGAAAAACTTGGCCGCCGACTCAAGTCACACACCGACATCGTCAAATCGGCCGCCTGCGCAGAGGCTCCCTAACACTCTTGAGCACACGCTCTCCAAGCACACTTTGAAGCGTAGTTACAAAATCACTTTCTGTAACGTTATAGGCCAACTTCAAAGGTACGGACCTCCCGAATAAGTGGTGTATAGACTTTTTGATTCCTAGTGCCGTCTGAAGAATGCTATATCTCACTCCTTCCGAGTAACAGTGTTGTGCTAATGAAACACTAAGATACGCGGAAGCATCATCTTCAGTAGACTCTTTCCACAAAGATTCTGCCAATCGATCTAACGGCCTGAAGTCATTGAGTATTTGACATACTGAGATGGCGATTGGTTCTCCAGAAATGCGGCGAGCGTATGCAGTAGGATTATTTAAAGCGCCGGGGTCGGCAATTAGACCAAATTGTTGGTATCTACCCAGGACTTCTTCGCATTCGGCCATTGACAAAGGTGTAAAACTGGTACGCGTATGAGGAAGTCGACCGATCGCAAGGCGAACATATTCATTTCTGTACGATCGCTCTGCACCCAATACGGTGAGCCGCGATGGATCCCCTAATCTCTCTAATATCTCTTGGACTTGTTCTGCATGGTCCGCAAAATTATCCACTAAGAGCAATAGAGGGAGCACGGCCTTATCAAAACACTTGACTGCATGTTCAACATCGATTTTCGACAATGTTCTTACTACCAGCACTGGTTGACCGCTCATCGCAAGGTCGTGACCAACTCGTCTGATTGTGGTGCTTTTACCAGTTCCAGCATCAGCCGACGTAATCAGAAGTTTAGGAACATTGCCATCTCGCAAACTTCTTTCAACCGTTGTCCGTATGGCAACATTCGCTTTCCGTTCGATATCATAGTGATGATTAAGGTCATCCCAATCAGGCTCTCGGCCCCAGAGAAATGCACTTGGCGTTGAAGGAAGCGGCAGACTTGCTGCGGTGACTAGCTGGAAGTCCAAGAAAAGGTGGAGAAGGTCCTTTTGGCTTATATCAGGCTGAAAGAGTGTAGCTGCATTTGGGACCACTAGGTCTGCGATCGTTGGTGGAGCAGGAATTTCGTTGTGAAGCCAATTCAAAAACTCTTCAAACGTAGCTTTTACTAGTATCAACCCGTAGCGTGCACAATCTGATTCGGTGACAGGATCAGGGTCCGGCTCGATAAGCAGTGATGGACCAGAACCCCGCCTAGGAGTAGATGAGGTTCGGTGGCTTAGATAGTACTCAAGATCAATCTCATTAAGGGAGGTTCCCGCAATAATAAAAGACTCTGTTGCAAGGATCTCTGCCAACGTGTGCATCCACGGATTAAGCGCTCCCATGTTTCTTGCATATTCATTGTTAGAAAATACAAAGCCCGATTCTGGTCGCTTGACCCATCCATGAAGATGAACGATCTGAAGTTGATCTCGACTAGGTGTGGGTTCAAAAGGCGAGTCATAGTTCAGTGTTACCAAATTTTGCATGCTGCTAGATGAGTATTTATGTTCTACGACGTCATCTATATTAAAAGTAAAGAATCTCCTCCACAAAAATTTGTCTAGATATTTTAGAGATTGGCCAGGATGACACCCACTGTAGGCTTCAACTAGCTCTTTTGCGATCTGCTCCTTTTTGAGTAGAGGATATACACGACTCAGGGATGTGCCGCTCTTCGCCCCTGTGAGGTCGCAAAGATGTATCCGCAGATCCTCGGCTCCTAATAATTTTTGTTTTTTTTGATTCGTGCTGTCCCTGGAGATTCCGGAACCCGTCAGCAAGTTATATGAACCACTTAGGAGGGATTGCTTGAATGCCGCTAAGGAGTCTTCAGGAATCATTTCCTTACCTCTTAATTGAGTCACAGATTGTTTTAAGATGAGTTTAGATCACGACGCCCTTGATCAGATGCTAGCCATTTCAAAATACTAGACTGGTGTTCCCTGAGAGCAATAAGCAACCCTACTTCGCCACCATCTCCGCACTCACCCTCACCGCCCCCCCACTCACCGTCATATTCCGCGTCCAGTCCTGGTACCCACTCTTCTTCACCGTAATCTCATGCTTCCCCGCAGCCACCGACACCGTAGAAGGCGTATTCCCCACAAACGCCCCATCCACCTCGATGTCCGCCCCCGCCACACTCGCGTCCACCGCAAGACTCGCCATCTGCGCCACGGCCGTTCCCGCCACAACTCCCGGCGCATCCTGCGGCACAAACTTCGCCATCTCCAGGTGCATATCGCCCGCCACGAACGCCGTCACCTCCGTCCCCTTCGGGATCGAGATGTCCTTGCCGTGAATAAACAGCAGCAGCGGAGCCGCCGGGAAGAACACGATCGCCGTCCCCACAATCCCCGCCGTCATCGCCCCCGTATGCCCCCCGCCCTTGCCGCCCTCGGTCGCCCGCAGCGCGGCCTTCTCCCCATCCGCCAGCCGCATGGAATCGATATTGACGTCCAGCTTCCCGCCCCGCCCCATGCTCCGCTTGCTCTGCGCCTCGGTCACAGTCGCCAGCGCCTGCGCGCCCTTCGGCACCACCATCACCCCCATCACATCGACCTCGTCCACCACCTCAAACGAAACCGACTGCCCCACCTTCGCGTTCGCGGACGTGATCGTCTCCGCCAGCCGCAGCTTGACCGCAGTCCCATCCATCAACGTGTTCGGCGTAGCAACCACCGCAGCCGAAGCACCAGCAGGCGCAGCGGGACTAGCGGCAGCAGCCTTCGCAGGCACACTCCCGGAAGGAGAGCCAGGTTGTGAAGGGTTAGCAGGAGTGGTCTGTTGAGAGAGGGCAGAGGAACCTGCTGAAAGCAGGCAAAGCAAAGCAGAGGAAAACAGATTCAAGGCAAGGTCCTATAAAACTCAGATTTGGCAGATGCCAAAGCCTACAGCCCAACCCTCACCCACGCAAGCAAAACCTGCACCAACACAAAACTCCCCACCAACTAATGCTTCACAGCCCCATCCGCCCCAACACGATAGACCGAGTGCAACGGCCCCTTATCGTTACTCAGCAGATCGACCGTCACCGTCCCCGCCGCCGCATCCCACTTCGGCGCGTGCGCCGGCACCATGTTCAGCCAGCAGCTCTCCACCAGCACGGAAAGCGTCTCCTTCGGCTGCCCCAGAGCCAGCACATGCAGATACCGCTCCCCGGTCTCACTTGCCCCGCACTCCCCCTGCACATTGCCCGGATTGGAAGCGAAACTATCCGTAAAGATCAGCACATGCCCCGGCTTGGCGAACACCTGCGCCGCCCCAAACGGCGCATTCAGCCCCTGCGGACGAACCCCGGGATGCGTCAGCGCCAGCTTCAAGCCCGAGCCCTCCAAATAAGTCACCCGGCCATATTGCCGCAGCACCAGCGGCGGCTTCGTCCCCTTCACCCTCACCGGCCCATGCCCTGCAGCCTGCGCCCCACACACAGCGAACAGCGTCCCAGCCAGCCCCACCCCAAACCACAGACCTGCTGCTTTACGTGGTACACGCCCGTACTGAAAACCTTTCATGCTTGCGACGGCTCTCTCAGCGATCGACACCCAGCACCCCCAAATTGTCGAGACATTCCACACGCAAAAACGTGGTGGTTCCCGCCTGGTGAAAAGGCGGTACTCCACCACGTTTTGTGGTGCGTTTCGGCTACCACAAAAGATACATTTCCACAGTAACGTTAACCAGTTAGGGATTGACAGCATCGAGCGGCATAACCGCCCCAGCCTTCACCCACTGAGCCACAACCGCGATATCCGCATCCGAAAGCTTGGGCTTGTTTGGAGGCATCGGCATCGGATCATCCTTGGGCCCTTCATGCCGTATCAGCCTGACCAGCAACGACTTATCCGCATCGCCCGGAACCAGAACCGTCCCGTCATGCCCCCCCTTGAGCATCCCCGCGCGCGTGTCGATGTTCAGCCCCCCACGGTGATTGATCCCCATATGACACTTGGCGCAGTTCGTCTCCAGGATCGGCTTCACCTTCGTTGTGTAAAACTCCGGCTTGCTCGCGTCATCCTGTGCCTTGACGCCACCCAAGCCCCATGCCATGAACAACATAGCCGCGACACCTAACCCAGTTCCAAAGCGGAGCATCCGCCCTCCTATTAGCAGACTCGACAACAGAATCAACATCAATACTTATACGGGGTACACCCAGAATATAACGTAACAATTGCTCTGCGACTCCGCGCCCGCCCCACCAAATGCGCGTATTTGCCCACAAATTAGCACTCTTCGCGGTCTTCGCCACCGCCGGCGCCCCAGCGTACGCCCACCCGCACCACCCCGCCGCCGCAAAGTCTCACGGCCAGCGCCAAACCACCCACGCCGCAAAAAAAACTGAGACACAGCTCCACCACCGCCATAAACCCCCTATGCCTCAACAAGATAGGGTCAATCCCGTTTCGGGACGCCATCACAAGCCAGCCCCATCGGCACGCACCATCGCCCGCTCAACCCCAATAGAATCAACGCCAGAGCCCATCTACACCCACCACAACCGCAAGCTTCACCACACCCCCACCCCAGAAGTAGCCACTGTTAAGTCCCCTGTTTTCATGGTGGTACCCCCCATGAAGGGTTCACATGAAATTTTGATTCACCAAAATCTCATGGCTGATTCAGATGGACTGACGCGGGTGCAGGATGATTCCGACCTGGACCGCATGCGTGCGGATCGCTCCTTGGTGATAATTCCAGAAGCTTTAGGCTTGCAGGCGGATGATCGTTTGCCAGCAAATCGGCGCTACTGCCGCCCATGGACCGCGCAGTTTCTAGCGGCGATGGCACGCGCACACTACGAGCGCTTCCACTCTCCTCTCCAAGTCAATTCCGCAGTTCGAACAGTGGAGTTTCAGCAAAAGTTGCTTAGAATCAACGGCAACGCTGCCCCGGCTGAAGGCGACACGGCCTCCCCGCACCTGACCGGGCAGGCCGTAGATATCGCAAAACATGGATTATCCGCCACAGAAATCGCATGGATGCGCGGATATCTATTGCCCCTGGTGCAGCAAGGCAAGATCGATGTGGAGGAGGAGTTTCAGCAGGCCTGCTTTCACATCAGCGTTTATCGGCGTTACGTGCCTGCCCCTGTAGCCCCACGCGACATCGCGCAGACTCATCGCGGCGCGGCAACCGTGCTGGCGGCAGCCATGCGGTAGAACGTGGTGAAAATGTGGCTGCGGCTGGTCTTCTACTGGTGAAATGTGGGCAACGAACAGCATCACATTCGTCACTACCCAACCGCAGCCTGCTTCGTCCAAGCCCTATCGTTTTGATTATCCGGTGAGCTTCTCCCGCCCATTTTGCGCTTCTCTTGGAGCCTGAATCCGGACGGGAACTCGCAACGAGGCTTCGGCTCACCTATAATCGAGCTTTCCCCCTGAGCAATGTTCGGGACGTGTTTTGACTAGATTTCCATAGGGCAGTGAGGGTGTGCGTATCTTTACCGTGAAGCGAGCGAGCGACAGCTCCATCAAGCAGCAGAACGAGCCAGCAAGCGGGGTTTCTGGTCCCCAGGCCCACCCGACCATGCAACCGATTCATGGAAGCATTCAAGCCTCCGCATCCCGTCACCGCAGCTTTGCCTATTCCCTGGCGGCGTTGATCGTCCTGGCAGCCGGCCTGCCCTGTATGGATGTAGCGCAGGCACAGACAGCCCCCGCGGCGGCTGAAACCCAGGCGGCAGACCTCCAGAACGGCAATGCGCAGGCGCTTTGCCAGCCCCAGGTCATCGGCAACCGCCGTATTCCCAAGGAGTCCGTACTGGCCCGGCTGTTCTCCCGCCAGGGCAATCTGTACGATCCTGCGATTGTCGAGCGTGATTTCAACTCGCTCTGGAACACCGGCTACTTTGAGAACGTACGCATCGAGCGCGTCGACACTCCAGCCTGCGTTCAGCTTGTCATCTACGTGCAGGAAAAGCCGACCATCCGCGAGATCAACTACAAGGGTCTGAACGCGGTTTCGCTCTCCGATGCGCAGGAGGCCTTCAAGAAGGCCAAGGTTGGTCTGACGGTTGAAAGCCAGTACGATCCCACCCGCATCAAGCGCGCCGAGACCGTGCTGAAGGAGCTTCTCTCCCAACACGGCCACCAGTTTGCGACGATCAAGAGCGAGGTCAAGACGATTCCGCCCGCTGCGGTCTCGCTGACGTTCAACGTCAAGGAAGGTCCGACCGTAAAGGTCGGCAAGATCGTCTTCGACGGCAACAACAGCATTCCGGACCGCACACTGCGCGCGTCGATGAAGAACCTGAAGCCGATCGGCGTACCCCACTCGATCGTGCTCGAGAATCTGCTGGCCCGCACCTTCGACGCCTCCAAGCTCGACGAAGACGCCGAGCGTGTCCGCGTGGCGTATCGCGATAAGGGTTACTTCAAGGCAATCACCGCCGAGCCCGTCACCAAGATCCGCGACACCTCCAGTTTCAACCCTTTCCTGCTCAAGCCCACCGTGGGCAAGCGCATCGATATCCTGATGCCGGTGGAAGAGGGCGATCGCTACAAGCTTGGCGGCATCACCTTCAAGGGCAACGCACACGTACCCAACACGCGCGTTCTGCGCGCACAGTTCGCGCTGAAGGATGGCGAGTACTTCAATGCCTCGCTCTTCGGCAAAGGTCTGACTCAGCTTCAAAAAGCCTATGGCGAACTCGGATACATCAACTTCGTCGGCACACCGGCCCCGCGCTTCGATGAAGCCAAGAAACTGATCTACCTCGACATCGATATTGACGAAGGCAAGCCGTTCTATATCTCGCGCATCGAGTTCACCGGCAACACCATCACGCGCGACAAGGTCATCCGCCGCGAACTCCTCGTGGAAGAAGGCCAGGTCTACAACTCCCGGCTGGTCGATCTCTCGTTGCTGCGCCTGAATCAGTTGAACTACTTTGAAGCCCTGAAGAGCGATCAGGACGTTGAATCCAGGCAGAACGCCGACGACGGCACCGTGGACCTTCTGGTCAAGCTGAAAGAGAAGGGCAAAAACTCGATCGGCCTGAACGGCGGTATCTCCGGGCTCTCGGGAACCTTCATCGGCCTGAACTACGAGACCAATAACTTCCTCGGACTGGGCGAAACGCTCTCCGTACAGGCGAACGTCGGCGATCTCTCGCGCAACCTGAGCTTCGGCTTCAACGAGCCTTACCTGCGCAACAAGCCGATCTCCGTCGGTGTCAGCGTCTTCACCACCAAGTACGACTTCAATCCATCCAAGAGCTACGGCGCAACCGGAACCTCGAATCTTTCCGCCGCGCAGAACTCTCAGCTTGCGAACTACAACCAGGCCACCACCGGCTTCACGACTTCACTGTCAGAGCCGCTGCGTCACTTGCTGGCGCGGACCGGTGTAGCTCGCGCCGGTGTCTCGTACTCGCTGTCGCGCTCGTCGATCACGACCTTCAACGACAACACGCGTAACGTCTTCCAGAACCTCTCGTTCCGCTCCGGCGTGGCCGGCCTGAACCAGTTGAGCGGCATCGTGACCTCGGTCTTTACGCCGACCTTCACGTTCTCCAGCCTTGACCGCGCGCAGGGCCCGCACAGCGGCCGCGACTTCAACGCGCAGATCCAGATTGCAGGCGCGGGCGGAAACGTGAAGTACTACTCGCCTGCCATTGCGTTCCGCCAGTTCTACCCGATGAAGGGTCTGAAGATTAACCGCGAAGGCCATAATGTCCTTGGCATGCGCGTCCAGCTTGCCCACGTGGGCGGGTTCGGCGGCGAAGTGGCACCGCCGCAGCAGCGTATCTATGGTGGCGGCGAATCTGAAGTCCGCGGCTTCGACGTCCGCGCTTCCTCCCCATACGTGGTCATCCCCAACCGCGTTCAGTTCAATCTGACCAACCCGGACGGCTCGACCATCCCGCGCGACCCGTCCAATCCGAGCCTGGGCAACATCCAGATTCCGATCCCGGTCTATCGTCTCCAGCCCATCGGCGGCGATACGCAGCTGACCTCTAACCTGGAGTACCGCATCCCGATCGTCAACCAGGTCACGTTTGCGTTCTTCACGGACTTCGGCCTCACCTTCAACACGCAGGACTCGCAGCTTCGCCAGAGCGTCGCCGGTTTGTCCACGTTGAACAGCCCATCCTATGGCTGCCCAACGTTCGTCAACGGTGCCTGCTTCGGCGGCCAGTCCGTCACCTTCAGCCAGTATCTGCACACGGCGTCCGGCACCAACTTTGTGCCGCGTATGTCGAACGGAGCTGAGTTGCAGGTCATCCTGCCGATCGTCAACGCACCGTTCCGCATCTTCTACGCGTATAACCCGCTTCGCCTCTACAAGGATCTGCCCATGCAGCTCCCGGTCAGCCTGGGCACGTTCCGCAGCTACTTCCCGAACACGGGCGCGGGCCAGTACAGCTACCAGCAGGCAGTACAGCTGTACGGCGCGGATTATGTCCTGCGTGAGCCGAGAAAGACCTTCCGCCTGACGGTCAGCACTACGTTCTAATGGTAGGGACGAAGTCCTACAAACTAGAGCAACAGAAGGGCCTGCTGTATGCAGGCCCTTCTGCTGTCTGCGCCCCTGTTTGCTAGGCCCTAGGCTCTCGTCCCTGTTTTCTTGCCACTCTGCCTAGAATGACATCCATCGATCCACCCTGAAAAACGATGGAGAACAAAATCAACGAGTACGTGGCGACAAGTATCCAGGCTCGTCCTTGATGAGCAGGAACAGCCAAGGCCAGCGCCAACGCGAGTCCCCCGCGCAAGCCACCCCATGTCAGCGTTCGGATGGAGCTTTGATGGCTAGGCTGAAGCAGCCGGAGCAGCATCAGGATCGCCGCGACGACAGCAAAGCGCACCACGGAGACGGAGACGATGGCAACCAGCCCGGACTCCAGCGAAAGGCGCGTAAACGGAATGGCCAAAATCTCCAGCCCGAGCAGCACAAAGAGGATCGCATTCTGGACCTCATCGATCACCTCCCAGAAACGATCGAGGCGCGTGTGTGAGATGTCGTCATGGTGATGACGCAGGTTGAAGTGACGCAGCGCGATGCCTGCGGCCACAGCTGTCAACGGCGCGGAGACGTGCAGCCGCTCCGCCAGCGCATAGGTGCCGACTGCCAGCGAGATGGTGAACAGAATCTCCACTTGGTACGCGTCCACCTGGCTCATCATCCAGGACGAGAACCAGGACGCCAGCACACCCAACGCGAGACCCGCAGCCGCCTTGAAGACCTGCAGCAGGATGAAGTGAATCGGAGAAGCAATCGTCCCGCGTGAGACCTCCAGCAGCGCGATGAAGAGCACCGCTCCCACGCCATCGTTGAACAAGGACTCGCCCGCAAGCTGAGCCTTGAGATTGCGCGATACCCCGGCGCGGCCCAGCATCTCCAATACCGCGATGGGGTCGGTAGGCGAGATCAGCGCGCCGAAGAACAGGCAGGGAAGCCACGGAGCTTGCATGCCGAGCAGAGGCAGAAGCCAGTGCATCAGCGCCGCGGTTGCCAGGAAAGATAAGAGCGTGCCGGGCAGGGAGAGCAGCGCCACGGCGAGCTTCTCTTTGGCGAGCGCCTCCAGATCCAGCAGGAAGGCACCGGCAAAGAGCAGCAAGCCCAGCATGCCGTGCAGGATCAGATTCTCGAAGTCGATCTCACCCAGCAAGTGCAGCGCCCAGGGGTGCAGGCCGGGAATCAGGTGGGCCGGAATGATCTGGTCAAGTCCCAGCAGGCCCAGCGCGGCAGCCACCGTGAGGACCATGGTGCCGATGGTGAGGGGCAGCTTAAGCCAGCGGCGGCTCGCCCAGCCGAAGAGCGCGGCGGTCGTGACGAGGATGCTGAAGAGCTCAAGCCGGGACATACCTTGAGTCTATTGGTTTTGCGGCGCGCGAGAGCTTAGTAGCTGCGCTGATACATGCGGGAGATGCGGTCATGCCATCCCAGGCGGTCGTCATCCAGCCACACCCAAAGCAGTCCGATGGCGAACGGGCAAGCCGCAACAACCGTCGCCAGGATGCGCTTGCGCATGGCGGAGCGGGACGGGTTCTCATCCGTGAAGGTGCAAAGGCCGATCCGAGCATACCGCATCCCCGGCGTCTGGTCTGAGAACGTGAAGAAAAGTAGCTGATACGAGAGATACAGGATGGCAAAGACGACCGCGGAGGTCGTCGCCGCAGCGGCTCCGGTAGGCACTGAGCCGGCGACGTAAGCAGCGGTAGCGGCGAACGCGAGGAAGGTAGCGGAGACGAGTGTGAAGTCCACGGCGGCGGCCATGAGGCGCTGGCTGACGGCTGCGGTGTGGGGCGGCAGCAGCGTCGGCATGATGGCCGTGTCATCGTCCGGTGCCTGAAAGGGTTCGATGACCGAGTGCGCGTCCAGATGGATGGAGCTCCACTCCGGCGCGGAGGACGGTGGCGGCTCAGGCGAGATCTGCTCGGCTTCAACCTCAAAGATCCGAAGCTGCGGCGCGCGGGAGGCGGGCTCATCGCGCAGCGGACCCTCCGCCAAGCGTGGGCGAGCCTTCTTGGTCGCGATCAACTGGCGCGGAAAGGAAAGGAGATTCGCCGCAATGGGCTCGACCGGCGCGGAGAAGTCGCGGAAGTCGTCGAAGACCGGCTCCTTGCGAAAGGCGATCTCTTCATCGAGCGCGAGATACTCCTCGTCGTCCAGCGGCGGGGCAGGCAGGCTCTTGAAAGGAGCGACCGAAAGCTTGGCGGGCGCGGATAGGATGGCTGCGCGGCCCACGTCCTCGTAGAGCTTGACCGTGATACCCGCGGAGGAGATCTGACGGACGGGCTCCGGGGTCGGGACGGGCGTGGGCTCGGCTTTAGCAGGTTCGACCATGACAGCGGTCTCCGCTGTGAACTCCTGCGGGGCAGTCCAGAGTTCCAGCTCAGCCAGCAGCTCTTTCTGCGCGGTGGCGACGGCCTCTGCACTGCGCACGGCGACCTCTGCGGCTGCGGCGGCCTGGCGGATAGCCTTTTGGGCCTCGTCAGCCAGGAAGGCGCGGTAGCTGGGCGACTGCGCGTAGCGCTCGGCGACCGTGGCGGCGATCTTGTTGCGGCCCTCGGGCTTGGAGTCCTCAAAGAGCTGCACGGCGGAGTGGCCGTGATAGCTGCGGCGCTGGCGATGCTGTGCAATGCGCTCCGCCATCTGCTGACGCAACGCACCGGGCCGTGGGCTCTCGGAATGCTGCCCCGCAAGGGCTGCGGCGGTCTCGTCCGCCGGAGAAATTTCGAGCTGTGCAGAGCTCATCGTGTTCAAACCCAAACCCGCTTCCGTGAAATCGTTTAGCCTTGAGATCGGTGGTGTGCGTCGCTCCAGTTCGAACCGGCCCGGGAAGAGAGAAAAGCTTCTGCGGTGAGTCTCGTCTGGAGTTCAGCAGCCGTTACCTCTTCATAACTATCATGGCCTTCGCCCTCAGTGGGATGCATCTGCACGCACAGCAGATGACAACTCAGGCACCCCCCCCTCCAGACCAGATAACCGCCCAGACAACCGGGCTCCCAAATACGCCGTCCGAGGTCCGCTATCCCCTCGCCTACATCGTCCCTGCCGCTGATGGCGGAAGTGACGTGACCTGGGATGCAGGCACCCAATCCGAGCACAACGGCGTTTATTCGCTCGATAACGATGTCGTCATCACCATGAAGGACCGCATCATCCGCGCGGACCACATCGACTTCGACAAGAAGACCGGAGACGTCATCGCCAGCGGCCACCTCGTCATTACTGGCGGCGAGAATCAGGAGCGCATCTCCGCCGCCCACGGCGTCTACAATCTCAAGAATCAGACCGGACGTTTCTACGACGTCAGTGGCTCGGTCGCCATGAAGCCACCGGCCGTTCGCGCGCCCACGCTGATCCCGTCCGACCCCACTTACTCCACCGCCAGCCGCGTGATCTATACCTCCGGCAACCCGTTTCTCTTCAGCGGCCGCATGGTCGTCAAGACCGGACCCGCGAACTATGACATCTACGACGGCACCGTGACCTCCTGCCAGTTGCCCAAGCCCGACTGGCTGCTCTCCTCCACCCACTTCTCTATGGACGGGGACAAGGCCAAGGCAACCGGTAGCACCTTCCACCTGCTCGGCCTGCCGGTGCTGTATCTGCCCTACGTGACGCATCCGGTGGACTCCAACCAGCGCCAGTCCGGCTTTCTGATCCCTACGATCGGCCAGTCCTCGACCAAGGGCTTCATCATCGGCGAGCAGATCTACGTGGTCATCAACCGCTCGTCCGATCTCACCGTCGGCGCGGACTACTACTCCTCCCGCGGCTATGCGCAGATGGCCACCTTCCGCTACCGCGGCCAGGGCCAGGACTTCGTCAACGTCCATTACACCGGTCTGCTGGATAAGCTCGTAGGCGCAGCCAACCAAGGCGGAGAGGACTTCGTTCTCGCCGGCCGGCATGACTTCACCAAATACACGCGCACCGCCGGCAACATCGAATACCTCTCCAGCTACATCTACCGCGAGGCATTCACAGACAACTTCAACCAAGCCGTGACCTCAGACGTGGTCTCCACCGCGTATCTGACCCATGACCATGACGGCTTTGAGCTGGCCGCGCTCGCAGACCGCTACCAGGGCATCAAGCTCATCGCCCAAGGCACTACACCGCAGCAGCAGGTGCGCCTCTTCCACGTGCCGACGTTCAGCTTCTCCGCCACAGATCATCATCTCGGCACCTCCAGCCTGGAGTACACCTTCGACGCCTCCGCCTCCGGGCTCAAGCGCACGCAGCCCAACTTCGCCACCGGCGGCGTTGTGGAGCGGTTCGACTTCCACCCGCAGGTCGCCGTTCCGTTCTCCATCGGTCAGTGGCGCATCCGCCCGGCGGTCGGAACACGGGAGACGCTGTACTCCCGCTCGCGCGTAACCCCGTACACCCCCGGCGGCACGCCCGTCGAAGATCTCGGCGGTCTTACCCGCGTGACCTTGGAAGGCGAACTCGACATCCGGCCGCCCGTCATCGAGCGCACCTTCACCCCCACCGCCTTCAAGAAGTTCCTGGGCAGCCAGATCCGTCATACCATCGAGCCGGAGTTTGCCTACCGCTACACCGGCGGCGTCGATAACTTCCTCAAGGTGCTGCGCTTCGACGAGACCGACGTCGTCTCGGACCGGAACGAGGCCGAGTACGGCGTCACCCAGCGCCTCTTCCGCAAAGCCGCACCACACAAGGACGGCACCCCCTGCCATACGAATGAGCTCCCCCAGGGCCCAGGACTCGAGCCCGAAGCCGCCAGCGAACCCGTCCCAGAGGACCAGGCCAACAAGGGCTGCGGCAATGAAGAGCTCATCAGTTGGCGCCTCACCCAGAAGTACTTCTTCGACCCCACCTTCGGCCATGCTGTCCTCAACGGTCGCCGCAACATCTTCGATTCCACCCTCGATCTCTCCGGTGTCGCCTTCCTGACCGAGCCGCGCAGCATCTCTCCGCTCATCAGCCGCCTGCGCGTCCGCACCACCGCCAAGACGGACGTGGAGTGGGACTTCGACTACGACACCGGTGCCAAAAAGTTCACCTCCAACAACGTCTTCCTGGACGTCCATCAAGGCAACGCGTTCGGTGCCCTCAGCTACGCCCGCCTGGACGCCCCCGGCCGTTTCTACACCTCAAACGTCAGCTCCACCGTCTCCAGCTTCAACCAGATGCGCGTCCTGCTCGGCTACGGTCAACCCACCAGGCCCGGTCTCGCCATCGCCGGGAACGCCGGCTTCGATCTCTGCCCCGCCGTCACCTCACCCACCACGGCGACCCCTTCCGCAAGCTGCGCCACCCTCCAGTACGCCGCCATCCAGACCTCCTACAACTGGAACTGCTGCGGCCTGGCAGTCGAGTACCGCAAATATGAGCTAGGCGCAGTCCGCAACGAAGGCGTGTACCGCTTCAACTTCACGCTTGCGAATATTGGTGCCGCTGGAAATCTCCGCCGCGCCGAGCGCCTCTTCTAAAATCAGGGCGTCTTTTCCAGGAAAAGCAGCGTCTGCTCAAAGACCTTTCGTAAAACCCGCATCACACCCCTGCAAGTCCTGTTCCGCCAAGAGAACCGCCAAATCCTGCTCCAAGACCCGGAGATCGATGCACGTACGTCCCCTGCACCTGGCCTCCCTCGCACTCCTCGCGTCAAACCTCTTCGCCGAGCCTATCCCCGTGCGCCACATCCAGGGCACCGCACACGGCTTCCTCTCCATTCGCTCCCTTGACGGCAAGCTCCTCGCCGCCGGCGACCTCATCCAGGTCGCCCACGCCGACCGCGTTACCTCCCGCCTGACCTTCCACTTCCGGGACGGCTCGCTCGACGACGAAACCACCACCTTCACCCAGAGTGGCTCCTTCCACCTCATCAGCGATCACCACATCCAACGCGGCCCATCCTTCCCCAAGCCCCTGGACCTGACCATCGAGGCCAACGGCCAGCTCACCTTCCGCATCCTCGGCGGTGACGGCAAGCCCCAGACCACGCAGGAACACATGGACCTGCCGCCGGACGTCGCCAATGGCATGCAGCTTACCCTGCTCATGAACCTCTCCGCCGACTCCCCCGAGATCAAGGTCCCGTTCGTCGTCACCGTCGGCAAGCCCCGCCTGATCCACTTTGCCGTCAAGCCGGAGGGCGAAGAGACCTTCACCATCGGCGGCGTCCACCGCAAAGCTACCGACTTCACCGTCAAGCCTGAGCTGGGCGGCCTCGTCGGGCTGGTAGCCCCGCTCGTCGGCAAGCAGCCCCCGGACTGCCACGTCTGGATCATGGAAGGCCTCGCACCCGCCTTCATCCGCGAGGAAGGCCAGCTCTACTACGGCGGCCCCATCTGGCGCATCGAGCAGATCAGCGCCGCCTTCCCTGCGGCTACGCGCTAACTAAGGCAGCCGAGCCGGAGCAAGCCCCGTCACAAACGCCGTACGCTGCATCGCCAAACCAGCCTCGCGGCGATCCTCCGGCAGCCCATCTCCCGCATACCGCCGATAAGCATGTGTCGCACCAACCTCCACAAACTCCACCGCCTGCGGTGAATCCGCGATCCGCGCACCGAACCAATGCGGATCATCCCGCTGCACCCATGTCACCAGCGCCAGTACCGCGCCCGCCGGATAGCTAACCGCCCCGGCCGCAATCGCCCCGCGAGCTCCGGTCGCCTTCACCGCAGCGTCGTTCCCATACAGCGTCGCCATCGTATGCGTCTTCGGATCGACGTACATCGTGATCGCATTCCAGCCCAGCGGCTGATACGGCAGGCTGGCCGGCAGCGCCGCAGCATGGTTGTTCACGACCTCCACCTTCGCCACCTTCGCCGGCGTGATCGGCATCGTGTAGACATAGTCATCACCCTTCACCGGCTGATGGCAGCTCGTGCATTCGTTCACGAACTTCGCATCCTTGCCATAAGGCTTCAGGTCCATACCACGCCACCGTCCCCAACCCCAGCCCTCCTGGTTCTTGTAGCGCTGCGCATCCTTCCGCATCAGTTCCACCTGCACGAACTTGCCGGGATGCACCAGGCCATCCGCCCCTGGCTCCTGCTGCCAGGCCACCTTTGCAAACTGTGCCCCATCCGGCCATGGCGAGATATTGCCTGACTGCGCCGCCTTCACCGCAATCTCATTGCCCAGGATGAACCGGAACGTATTGTTGTCTCCACGATCTGTCGTACTCAGCGGCTTCCAACCCTCAAAGCTACCGTCAAACGTGAAGCCGTCGAACTCCGGCAGCACAGAGGTCAAAGAAACCAGTGCCGCGGCAGGCGCAGTCACGGCAGCATCAGTCTTCGGAGCAGCCGGAGCCACAGGCGACCACGGCGCAAGATACGCCTTAAGAATCGACAGCTCCTCCGGCGTCACCTTCGCATCCGGGTGCAGCGCCGTGAACTGCGGCAGCGGCATCGCGCCGAGTTGGATCATGTTCACAGCCTCAAACAGCGTCGCCTTCTGCATCGCCGCCGGCTTCGCGCCGATCGTCGAGAAGTTCACATGCTCTCGCGCCGTCAGGATGTCATGCCGCACCAGCCAGTATCCGGGAACGATCTCGTCGAACCATGCAAGCCGCCGCTCGTTCGAGTGGCAGCTATAGCAATCCTTGCGCAGCACCTGCATCACCTGCGGCGGAGCCTGCAGCTCAGCCGTAGCAGCCGGTGCAGGAATGCTGGGACGCACAGCCTGCAAAAGAACGAACACCACCACACCCACCAGCAGCAACTGACCTAGAATTTTCATCGTGCTTATCGTTCTCCGTTCGTATAACAAGGGAAGCGTTCAACCCTGATAAAACAACGCTACCGCGCGAGATTCATTCTGAGGCTCTCACATGTGCCGCGGAGCGCATATCAAATTCTCTCCGCTTGGTAAAAGCCTTACCTTTTCGCCGGCGTCGGCCTAAGCACCAGCTTCGAGGACCTGCTGAAACAAGGTGCCAAACCACTCCTCGTCGGAGCGATCGGCGAGATCGCTATCGCCGCCATCACGCTGGTCCTGATGCTGAGCGCGGATCACTACGATCACCTGCAAATCAGGCCAGGCGATCAAGCCACTCGATCAGCAAGGCATGTTCCGCCTTCGTGAAGACCTTTGTTCTCTGCGGCTCGTCAACACTGACCACGAGAGCTCGTAGCGTCGTAGCGACCGATGCGATCGCCGGAGCCTGCAGCATCGGCGCGTCCACAACGATCGCCGCCAGAGCCGCATCGCACGCTGCGTCTGACAAAGTCATGTCGCGCAGATCGCTCTTCATCTCCAGCAGCGTCATCACCATGCCGCACGCGGCCGCGTGAAAGAGACGCGCCGCTCGTTCTTCGCTGACACGCAGCCGTCCCACTACCGCGACCCGATGCATATGTTCGAGCAGGATGCGGTGCGATCGTTCAGCAGCCAGGCTCTCCGCGCCAGGATGAGGATCGGCGTACATCAGCAGATAGAGCTCAGGATGAGTCAGCCCAAACTGCACATGCAGCCTCCAGCCTGCGCGAAGCGCCTCCACCGGATCTTCTGTATCCACCGGAGACCGCTTTTTCGCCATGTACACGCCAAAACCATGCTCCCCGACAGCGTTCAGCAGACCCGCTTTGTCCTTGAAGAGCCTGTAGAGAATAGGCGGCTGCACCCGCGCAGCCTCAGCCACCGCGCGGGTCGTCAGGGCGTCGCGGCCGCCCTTTGCGAGCAGAACCATCGCAGCCTTGAGGATGCGCTCGCGATGGTTAGCCCCAGGAACAACCGTGGAGAGCTCTTGCTTGACGTTCTTCGGCACACCCCTAATTCTATCTGATTGTTTCCAACGAAACTAAAATTATGATACCAATGGAAACACAAAGTAATGCTGACAAAGCAAGCAAGGGGAATCAATGATCGTCGTAACAGGTGCAACCGGACAGTTGGGCCGGCAAATCGTGGAAGGACTTCTGAACAAGCTGCCGGGAACTCAGATCGGAATCAGCGTCCGTGATCCGGAAAAGGCTGAAGACTTCAAGCAGCGCGGTGTCCGCATCTGCAAGGCGGACTTCGCTGACCCGGCCGGCCTGGCGGGGGCGTTCGACGGAGCTGAGCAGATTCTGATGGTCTCGGTGAACAAGTTCGGCGAGGAGGCCGTCCGCCTCGCCGGTAATGCCATCCAGGCGGCAAAGAAAGCCGGCGCAAAACGCATCCTCTACACCAGCCATCAAGGAGCGAGTGCGTCGTCCGCCTTCGTCCCCGCGCAGGGCCACGCGGCAACTGAAGCCTTGCTTGCAGCGTCCGGAGTTCCGTACGTCTCGCTCCGCAATGGCTTCTATGCGGAGTCGGCGTTGTTCCAGTTAGGAAGCCTCAAGCAGGCAGGGAAGATCTCCCTTCCGGAAGATGGCCCCGTCTCCTGGACCTCACGATCCGACCTCGCAGAGGCTGCGGTCGCTGCCCTCACCCAGCCTGGTCTGTTCGACGGCGTCTCACCGCCTTTGACCGCCTCACAGACGCTGGACTTCGCTGCCATCGCAAAGCTCGCCTCGGAGATCCTCGGTCGCGAGATTGTGCGAGAGACCGTCACCGATGAGGACTATCGCGCAGGCCTGATCGCGCATGGCCTTCCAGAGATGCTGGCCGATGGAATCGGAAGCCTCTACAAGGCGAGCCGGGCCGATGAGTTTGCCGTCGTCGATCCAACTCTGCAGCGTCTGCTTGGCCGCAGACCCACCGCCATGACGGATGCTCTGAGCGAGTTCCTATCGAAGCCCGAGACCAAATCCTGGTAAAGCCACGGAGTGAGGCCGGAGCCGGAGGGGGAACTGGCCCCGCCCCCCCAAAGTGAGATAATAAAGGCGTGAACGCCGTCGCCAAGCCACTCCTCGCTCTCGCCCTCGTAGCCTCTTCCTTCGGCTGCCACGCCCAGAAGCCCGCCGCCGGAACCCTCTCGCCGGAGCTTTACCGCCGCGTCGAGATCCTCATCCGCACCCGCGCCAAGATTCCGCCGAACTACCTCATCCACATCGGCCCGCGCACCCCCTCGGACGTCCCCGGCTACGACAGCATGGAGGTCAGCTTCACCGCTGACGGACAGCAGAGCAAGCCCGTTACCTTCCTGCTCTCCAACGATGGCAAGACCGTCGCACAGTTCTCCAAGTACGACATCAGCGCCAACCCCCTCACCGTTGTCTCTGGCACCGATCGCCCCGCACGCGGTGGACCGCAGGGAGCCCCCGTCGAAATCGTTGGATTCGACGACCTCGAGTGCCCCTACTGCGCAAAGATGCACAGCCAGATCTTTCCCGCGCTCACCCAGCGCTACGGCGATAAGGTCCGCTTCGTCTACAAGGACTTCCCCATCTCTCAGCACCCCTGGGCCATGCGCGCCGCCGTGGATGTGAACTGCGTCGCCACCCAGAGCTCGCAGGGCTACTGGAACCTGGTCGACACCATCCACGCCCATGCCGGCGAACTCGGAGGCACAGACCACAACCTCCAGAAGGCGCTCGATTCGCTCGACAAGATGACGCTGGACGAGGCCGCCAAGGAGAAACTCAAGCAGCCTGAGGTCGAAGCCTGCATCAAGAAACAGGACGACACCAAGATCAAGGCATCCCTCAAGGTCGGCGAGGACCTGAACGTCGAGGCCACGCCCGTCCTCTTCATCAACGGCGAGAAGTTCGAAGGAGCCTATCCGCTCGAGGATCTGTACCGCTTCGTCGATTCGGCCCTGATCGCCGCCGGCCAGACCCCGCCGCCGCCGTATGTCCCGCCCGCGGCACCCGCCACGCCTTCCGATAACGCTCCCGCGCCCGTCACGAAGCCGGGCAGCTAGTATCCGCGTCTAACCCAGTGATGAAAATATTGGACAATAAAGCCAGCGAGGCTTACGAAGTGCCCCAGAATCGGATTCAGATGCAGGTTCAAGCCCAGATTCACTCGCAGACGCGGCAACGCGGCACCTTATTTCTGCTGATTCCGCTCCTCGCTCTTGCGGGCTGCCACCCCCAGCACTCTGCGGACGTCATGGCCACGGTCAACGGCCATGCCATCATGCGCGCGGACCTGGACAAGGTCTACAACCTGCAGCTCGGGGAAGCCCAGCAGTCCCAACCGTCAGCCGAGCAGGCAGACTCCCAGCGCCTCGGTCTCCTGAAACAACTCATCGACGAAGAGATCGTCCAGCAGCGCGCCACCAAGATGAATCTCACGGCCACGAACGAAGAGGTCGATGCCAAGCTGGCAGAGATGAAGGCCCCCTACACCGAAGAGCAGTTCGACGGGCTTCTGCGCGAGCGTCACACCTCGGTCGATGACATCAAGCGCGATCTGCGCCGCTCTCTCACCATGAATAAGCTGCTGAACAAGGAGATCAACTCCAAGGTCACCGTCTCCGATGCCGATATCACCAGCTACTTCAATCAGCACAAGAGCGAGTTCAACAACATCGAGACCCAGTACCACATCGCCCGCATCCTGGTGACCAGCAGCCCCGCCCCCCAGGCCGGCAACCTCCAGGGCAGCAAGGCCCAGACCGACGCCGACGCCAAAAAGAAGATCCTGGCGCTCAAGAATCGCGTCGACTCCGGCGAGGACTTCGGTTCGCTCGCGATGAACTTCTCGGAAGACCCCCAAACCTCGGCCTCAGGCGGAGACATGGGCTCGGTCGCCGAGACCCAGATGAAGTCCAACCCCATCATCTTCAACTCGCTGGCCAACCTGAAGCCCGGCCAGGTCACCGACATCATGCCGTTCCCGGACCCGTCCGACCCCAAGAAGGTCGGCGGCTATGCCATCTTCCAGCTTCTCTCCCGCGACCCCGCCGGCCAGCATGACGTCTCCGAACCTCAGGTCCAGCAGCGTATCCGCCAAGGCCTGCACGACGCCCGCTCCCAGCTTCTAAAGGGCGCCTACTACGAGATGCTCCGCGACCATGCCAAGGTAGAAAACTTCTACGCAGAGCAGATCTTCAAGTCGGACGCCCACTAAATCCGCCGGTGGGTCATGATCGGCGCGGAGCAGGAAGTCCAGACTTAACCTACCTGTTTTGAAGACTTTGGACCCCTTTACCCGGGTAGGGGTGAAGGGGTCGATTTACTCCCAGGTCTATTCGCCGACTGTCCCGTAGTCACGTCCGGGAGCACCCGAAACCGGCTTGCCCTCCTGCACGTAATTCCGGTTCCACTTCGGGATCTCGACCACATAGGTCCCCGGCCGCTCAATCACCGCCTGGCACCCCAACCGGCTGCTCAGCTGAATATCCGCCGCCGTCTCCATCCGGTCAAGCTCCAGGTCCTCCGCCTCGGAGACACCCTTCGCCCCTTCCTTCACCCAAAGGTGACAGGTCGTGCAGGCGCAGACGCCGCCGCACGCGTGGTCAAGGAAGATCCCGTAGTTCTCCGCCACATCCAGGAAGCTCATGGGCCGCCCATGCCCCTCATAGGGCAGCGTATCGAACGGGAACTCGACGGTCTTATCCTCCGGCAGGAACGTCACGCGGACGATCCCTTCAGCTGGGGGAGTGGAGCGGTCTACAAACGGAAGCTTTACTTCGTGATCTGACATTATTCCTCGATTTTACCGTGCTGCGAGCATCTAGGCTCAGTCTTCGGTCGATTCACCCGGAGTCTCCGGATTCAACTCAATCTGCGTCAACCCATCGCTCTCTTTACCCGGGTTGATCTCAGCAGGAGCAAAGGCATGCGGAGCGGACGGAGAAGCCCCAAGATTCTGCCCCATGGACTCCCCGGCAGCCGCCATCGTCTGCCCCTTCATCGCCCCGGAGACGGCCGAATCCATCATGATCTCCGCGAAACGCCGGGTAGCCTGGTCCAGCGCCTCGATCGCCTTGCGAATGATCTTGTGGTCGCCGCCCTTGAGCGATGCCTTGAGTTCGGTGGTGGCAGCCTCGATCTTCGCGATCTCGTCAAAGCTAAGCTGCTGCCACGCGGGGGTGGACTTGCCCTTCTCCACCGCTGTCATGATCGTCTCAGCCTCGTTTTTGGCTTCGATCACCTGGCGCTCAGTAATGTCCTGCTCGGCGTTATCGAAGGAGTCGAGAATCATGGTCTCAACCTGCTCGTCGGTAAGGCCGTAGGTTGGCTTGACCTCAATCTCGGCCTCTTTACGGCTGCGCTGCTCCCGCGCCGAAACGTGCAGGATGCCGTTCGCGTCGATGAGAAACTTGACCTCAATCCGCGGCAATCCGGCGACCATCGGCGGAATCCCCTTCAGGTCGAAGCGCGCCAAAGACCGGCAATCCTTAGCCAATTCCCGCTCCCCCTGCACCACATGGATGGCGACGTTCGTCTGCCCATCCACCCCGGTCGTGAAGTGCTCCGTCGCCGAAGCAGGAATGGTCGAGTTGCGTTGAATGATCTTGGCGACAACGCCGCCCAGAGCCTCGATCCCCAATGAAAGCGGCGTGACATCGAGGAGTAGCAGATCTTCCGTAGCTGCAGACCCACCGGCTAGAATCCGTGCCTGCACCGCAGCGCCTAAAGCGACAACCTCATCAGGATTCAGTTCCGTATGGAGCTTCTTGCCTCGGGCCTCCAGATCAAACAGTTGCGTCACCAAGGTGCGGACAGCAGGGATGCGCGTGCTGCCCCCCACCATCACAACCTCATCTATCTGAGCTGGGGTAAGCTGTGCATCGGCAAGCGCCTGACGTACAGGGCCAGCCGTCCGAGTAATAACCGGGGCGACAAGCTGATCAAACTGCTCACGCGTAATCTCGCGGCGGTAGTGCTTCTGCCCCGGAAGCGTGACGTTCAGGTGCGCCGATTTATTGAGGGAGAGCGCGATCTTCGCGTCGATCACAGCCTTACGAATCGCCTGAATCGCCTCGGGATTGCCACCAACATCCACCCCTAAATCCCCGGAGATATCGTCGAGCGCAATAGCAATCAGCAGGTTGTCGATATCGTCGCCGCCCAGGTGGGTATCCCCTCCGGTGGAGATGACCTCAAAGATCCCCTCATGCAGCTTGAGGATCGAGATATCAAACGTGCCGCCGCCCAGGTCATACACGGCAATGACACCATCCTTTTGCTTGTCGAGACCATAGGCGAGTGCAGCCGCAGTCGGCTCATTGACCAACCGCAGAACATCCAGCCCTGCGATGCGCCCCGCATCCTTGGTGGCTTGGCGCTGCGCGTCATTGAAGTAGGCCGGAACCGTAATGACTGCCTTGGTGACAGCCCCGCCCAGAAAGCGCTCTGCGTTGCGTTTGAGCTGCTGAAGGACGTACGCGGAGATCTCTGGAGGCGTTAGCGTCAGCCCGCCGACATTCAATCGCAGCACCTCGCCTGCCTTGGCGTCGTCAGCAAGGCGGAAGGGAAACAGCTTCAGCTCATCCTGAATATCGGTAATGTCGCGGCCCATCAAACGCTTGGCGGAGTAGACTGCAGACGCAGAATCCTGCATGAGAGTCGCGCGTGCCGCATTTCCGACCGCAACGCCGTTATCCGTCCACGCGACGACGGACGGAACCAGCCGCTCTCCGTCTTCGCCGGGAATAACCACCGGGGTATCGCCCTGCATGAAGGCTACAAGCGAGTTTGTGGTGCCGAGATCGATGCCTACAACGCGTTCTTCTGCCATGAGTTTCCGGTAATCCTTTGCTTATTGTTCGATGCGTGCGGCTTACGGGCGGTGCCGAATTTCATTTGCCGTTCCTCATCCATTGTCCTACACTGGCCCGGCATAATCTCAACCCATTGGAGGACAGCATGAGTTCTACGCTTGCAAAGGACTGTAAATCGTCGATCATCCCAGCCATGCGGTACCGCGATGCCCACAAAGCCATCGAGTGGCTCGTCACCGCCTTCGGCATGGAGAAAAAGGCCGTTTACGACGCACCGGAGGGCCACGTCATGCACGCCGAGCTCACCTTTGGTAACGGCATGGTCATGATCGGCTCGGTCGTCAACGGGGGCGAATACTCCAAACTCATCTCCCAGCCCGACGAGATCGGCGGACGCAGCACGCAGTCCATCTGCCTCATCGTGACCGACGCTACGGCGATTTACGAGTCTGCGAAGGCTGCTGGAGCCGAGATCACCGGGGAGCTCGCTGAAATGGAATACGGTGGCAAGGCCTTCGGGTACAAGGACCCGGAGGGACACCTCTGGTCGATCGGGGAGTACGATCCCTGGGCTTACTAGACTGCGCCGCCAGAGCCGCCATGATAGCTTTCTGACATGGTACTCAACCCCTATGCAGCCTTTCTGGGTGAGCAGGACGCGCGTGCGGTGCTTGCCGCAACGCCCGGACTGATTCATCAAAGTGTTTGTGCGCTGACTCCGGAACAGATTGAGGCGCCTCTGTCTGCGGGGAAATGGAGCCCGCGCGAGATCGTCTCGCACTTAGCGGACTGTGAGCTGGCGTTCAGTTTCAGGCTGCGGCAGACCCTTGCGGAACCGCACCCAGTGATCCAACCCTTCGACCAGGATGACTGGGCCAAGCGCTACTCCGTCTACACGCTGCCCGAAGCTCTGGAGCTTTTTCGTGCGGCGCGCCAGTGGAACCTGAAGCTGATCGGTGGAGCAAGCGCAGCGGACTTCGAGCGAATGGTGACGCATCCCGAGCGCGGCGCCATGACCTTCGGAACGATCGTAGAAACCATGGCAGGCCACGATCTCAATCATCTGGGACAGCTTCAGTCGCTGCCACGATAGCTCGGAATCCGCCGCTCGATCAGCAGGGGCGTGCCATGGCTGGGCCGCAGACTAATTGCCGGCTTGATGGCCGGACGTGGCGCACTACCGGTCGGCGGGGTGAGCCGCCAGTCGCGCGCAATCACTGCCAACACCAGCGTTCCTTCCATCCAGGCAAGCCCCTCCGCAATACATTGCCGTGAACCGCCTGCGAACGGGAAATACGCGTAACGCGGCAGACCGGCCTTCTTTTCAGGCTTGAATCGGCTTGGGTCAAAGCGCTCCGGGTCGGCAAAGAACCGCGGATCGCGATGCACGGCGTACTGAGGTGCAAGCAGCGTCGCCCCCACTGGGATCTGATAGCCCGCGATCGTATATGGCACCGCGCAGGTGCGGCCCGTCACCCAGACCGGTGGATAGAGGCGCATCGTCTCGGCGAAGACCTGGGTGGCAAAGGGAAGCCACGGGTAGTCGGCAGCGACGGGGTTTCGGTTGCCAAGAACCCGGGTCGACTCCTCATGCAGCCTTTCCTGTACCGCAGGATCATGGGCGATGAGGTGCAGGGCAAACGAAAGCGCGTTGGCCGTGGTCTCGTGGCCGGCCAGAATGACGGTGACGCATTCGTCGTGCAACTGCTGGTCCGTCATTCCGCTGGCCTCACTCCCATCTCCTTCAGGCTCGGTTGCATTCAGCAACATGGAGAGCAGGTCACCCCGATCGGTCGGGTCGGCGCGGCGCTCCGCGATCATGCGGTAGATGAGTTGATCCAGGTGAGCCTTACCGCGTTCCAGGCGACGCATTGCAGGAATGGGCGAGCGTTGAATCTGCCTGGCGAAGGGCAGGAACGAGAGCGGCATGAAGCTCATGAAGGAGTCGACCGCTGAGGCGATGGCCGTCACGTCATCGAAGGCGTCCAGATCGAAGAGGCATTTGCCTACGATGCGTAGCGCAAGCTCCAGCATTTCCGGGTGCAGATCAGTGATGGTTCCTGGCTTCCAGCGTGCCGTAAGCTCAAGCGTCTTATTCCCGATGACCTCCGCATAGGCCGCGATCCGCTCACGCAGAAAGGCTGGTTGTGCCAGTCTGCGTTGCCGCATATGCAACGGCTCTTCACTGGTCAGCAGGCCGTGTCCCAGCACCTCACGCGCGCTCTGCATCACCATGTTGCGATGGTGTTTGGGCGCATCCTTCAGGAAGTAATCGGCGATCAGGTCCGGATGGTTGAGCTGGTAGATATTGCGGCCGAAGATGCGGTAATGGTTTAGATCACCGTATTCACGGGCATTCTGCAGCATGAACTCGGCGGCGTTACGCCGGAGCGATCCGCCTGAGAAGAATTGCCGAAGCATCGGAGGGCCAGCGGGCACTTCGGAACTACGTCCGCGATGGATGTCCGGTGCCGGCGTCATGCTTTCAGCCTATGCTTTATGCGCGCTGATGAGCGTCCGGTTAAGTAAGGAAGCTTCGGGATGCGTTACAAAGTTCGACGTCATTTCTATTTCACGCAAGACGGCCCTCCGTGAAGAACTTGGAGGGCCGTCTGCGTGAGGCGTTCGTCCTAAGAAAAGCTGCTATCGTCGCTGCCGCTGTCGTCTGAACTACTATCGTCGAACGAACTCGAGTCGTCATTGGAGTCATCCGTGTCCGCGAAGTCCTTGCTGTTGTCGTTGCCCGAGTTATCGCCCGTGTCGCCAAAACGGGTGTCGTCACGCCGGTCTTCGATGTCGCTGCTCAGGCCGTGACCATCATGTCCGCGGCCGGCATCATCACCGTAGTAGTTGTTGATGACTTCTTCTCTTTGGCCACCACCACCGCCAAATCCGCCGAAGCCCTCAGAACCGCCTGAATGACCGAAGCCGTGCATCAGGGATTCGATCCCCTCAAAGGCTACCGCTCCCGCTGCGACACCGGCAGCCGTCTGCATTGCGCCTCTTAGAAACCCTCCACCCTGGGGCGGAGCGGGCTGTCCATACTGCGGGCCGCCGTACGATGGCGGCGGGTAGGCAGCCGGCTGACCGTAGTTGGCAACCGGCGCATACTGCGGCTGCTGTTGCGGATAGCCCTGCTGTGGGTAACCCTGCTGCGGATACGCTGGCGGAGGGGCGGGACGATCGTCGCCAGCGCCGAAGATGTTGCCCAGGAAGCTGGTGTGCTTCTGCTGGGGAGGCGGCGGAGCCTGCTGTTGATACTGGTTCTGCTGTTGCTGCAACTCGTTCAGTTGTGCCGTCGCATCCGCGAGCTGTGCCTTCAGATCAGGGAGCTGCTTCTGCGCCTGTTCCAGCGCATACCCCTGCACCAGGAGGCTCTGGGCCATGATGTACAGAGCGTCGGGGTTACGTCCCAGGCCTTGCTGCAGGAGCTGTTCCGCCTCAGCATCCTTCTCTGGGAGCTGCGTCTTCTGCACTCGATCGATCAACCCTTGGATCATCTGCTGTTCTTGCGGCGTCATATCTCTTCCTTTTCCGGTGCGAGGCCGAGCCAATCCCGGTCCATGTGTTCGACGGATGCAGTTTGGGAAAGTTCCAAATGCATCTCGCAATCAACATACGCTTGGATGCGCCCACAGGTTCCAGCGGGGCTACAACTGAGAAGCGCAAAGCGGAGAACTACGGCTCAAGTGCCTGGTTTACATCGCGGACAAGGTTACGCAGATAGCTGCGTTTGTTGAGCAGAGTCACCATAGCGTCCTTCGCAGCGTTGCGGTCGACCTCATCTCCCGCGCCTTCTGCGGTATCCCAGCGGGCCCAGAGTGTCTCAAGCTCGATCTGGGTCTCCGCCATCTTTTCATCGAATGTTTTCTTGGCAGCGCTCAGGTCGGCCCGGAGCTGGGGGTCATCCTCACCCATCTGTCGAGCAGCTTTCATCTCAGCCAGCTGCATGTTCAGCTCAAAGACCTCTTCCAAAAGCTCTGGCGGAATGAGCTGCTTCTTCTCCTGGCCGGAGGTACGGGCGTACTCGGTTGCTGCCTTGGATTGCTCCTCCAGCTCCACGCCTTCGAGCGTCAGCAGATACTGTGTCCGCAGGATCGGGTCCTTCAGGGTGCGGTACGCATCGTTCAGTCGCGAGGACTCCGCCAAGGCGGCCTCCTGCTCCGCCGCCGGCCGGGACGCGAAGCGATCCGGATGCAGCTTCCTGGATTGTGCATAAAATGCCTTCTCCAAGGCAGCCGTATCTAAGTGCAAGTGACGAGGCAGAGAGAAGACGGTAAAGAAATCAGCAGCAATCATCATTCAAGATTACTCCGCAACGCGACGAAGCCGAGGCTCTTGAACCTCGGCTTCGTCGCGTGCTTATGGCGTTAGGCTGAAAAGCTCGATCCGCAGCCACAGCTCTTGGTTGAGTTGGGATTGATGAAGTTGAAGCCCTGGCGCATCAGCGTCTCTTCAAAATCCAGAACCATCCCGGCGAGATAGAGGAAGCTCTTGGGATCGACAAAGATCTTGACCGCTTGGCCGCCGGACGGATCGTTCGGAGTTTCAAGCCCTTCACCAAAGACGAAGGTGCGATCGCGGTCGCGGGGCTGGGTATCGAATCGAATGTTGTAAGACAGTCCGGAGCATCCTCCGCCCGTGATGCCCACTCGCAAGCCGCCTTGCGCAGGGGAGATTCCTTCCTTTGCCATCGCAACCCGAACGCGCTTCAAAGCATTCTTTGTGATCTCGATTGCCATCTTGGCGCGGGGCTGCTGTCCCTCAGCCGTGAGCAGAATCATCCCGGCAAGGGGGTCCTTCGGCGCGTTGTTTGGAGCCGTCGGTGATTGTGACGTCGTTGTTTGGAGCGTAACCATGGACATAGAAGCGTGCCTCTGTTCTCAGCCTTCATGACAAGGAACCCCGCCCTTCGCCGTGGTACGCGAAGAGGCGGGGTGCCAGATGACGACAGATTTGTTTAGTGAGCGACGGCGACAGCAGCGCCTTCGGTCTCGGCGACGTTGTTCTTCTTCTTCCAGTCGCCGATGGCTGCGCGGATGGCGTCTTCAGCCAGAACCGAGCAGTGAATCTTGACCGGGGGCAGAGCGAGCTCCTTGACGATGTCCGTGTTGGAGATCTGAAGCGCCTCTGCGACGGTCTTGCCCTTGACCCACTCGGTTGCGAGGGAGCTAGAGGCGATGGCCGAACCGCAGCCGAAGGTCTTGAACTTGGCGTCCTCGATGACCTGAGTCTCCGGATTCACGCGGATCTGGAGACGCATAACGTCTCCGCACTCCGGTGCGCCAACAAGGCCGGTACCGACCTCATCCAGGCTCTTATCCATCTGTCCGACGTTACGGGGATTGCTGTAGTGATCGACAACCTTATCGCTGTATGCCATGTGAGTCTCTCCTGATGCACTTGGTTAGATGATACGGCGGCACGTGTGTGTCGCGAAAATTTCTGGGAAGGTAAGGACTAGTGGGCGGCCCACTCGATCTTGCTCAGGTCGATGCCTTCTTTGACCATCTCGTACAAAGGGCTCATCTCCCGCAGATGGTTGACGACGTTGATGATCTTGTCCGAAACATAGTCCACTTCTGCCTTGTTGTTGAAGCGGCCGAGACCGAAGCGGATGGAGCTGTGCGCCACATCGTCGCCAAGACCCAGAGCCTTCAACACATAGCTGGGCTCCAGCGTGGCCGAGGTGCAGGCCGAACCGGAGGAGACGGCGATGTCATTGATGCCCATCAGCAGGCTCTCACCTTCAACGTGAACGAAGCTCATGTTGAGGTTGCCGGGAAGGTGGTGGTCCATGTTGCCGTTGACGGTCACGTAGTCCAGGGCAGCTTCAAACTTGTTCTTCAGGTAGTCGCGAAGTTCAGCCTCACGCTTGCCTTCCGCTTCCATCTCGTTCATCGCGATCTCGCAGGCTGCGCCGAGACCGACGATTCCCGGGACGTTCAGCGTGCCAGAACGCATGCCACGCTCGTGGCCTCCGCCGTTGATCTGCTCCGTGATCTGGACGCGCGGGTTGCGGCGGCGAACATACAGAGCGCCTACGCCCTTGGGTCCGTAGATCTTGTGTGCCGTCAGCGAGAGGACGTCGATGTTCATCGACTGGACGTTGACGGGAACCTTGCCGACAGCCTGGACGGCATCGGTGTGGAAGATGATGCCCTTCTCATGGCAGAGCTTGCCGATCTCCTCAACCGGCTGGATGACGCCGATCTCGTTGTTGGCGAACATGATCGTGACCAGGATCGTCTTCTCGGTGATAGCGGCCTTCAGATCGTCCATCGAGATCAGACCGTCTGCCTGAACCTGAAGGTAGGTCACGTCATAACCCTGACGCTCCAGCTTCTTGCAGGTGTCCAGGACAGCCTTGTGCTCCGTGGTCTGGGTGATGATGTGGTTGCCGCGCTCCTTGTACATCTCGGCGATACCCTTGATGGCGAGGTTGTTGGACTCGGTGGCGCCGGAGGTGAAGATGATCTCCTTGGGGGTGCAGCCGATGAGCTTCGAGATCTGCTCGCGGGACTTGTCGACAGCCTGCTCCGCCTCCCAGCCAAACTGGTGGTTACGGCTGGCGGCGTTGCCGAAGATCTTGCCAAAATAGGGGAGCATGGCGTCCAGGACGCGCGGGTCCATGGGGGTGGTGGCGTGGTTGTCCATGTAGATGGGCAGGGTAACGCCCTCGGGCAAAGGCTCGTTCGACTCGGTGATGACCATTCCATTCGGGGTCATGCTGGCGGTCTGTTCGTTCAATACTGCGGTCTCTTCGGTCATAATGTAGCTCCTGAATTTGTTACGAAACTTGTGCGCTTAGAGCGCGATGGAGACCAGGCCGCCACCCAGGGCAGCGGCTGCTCTCGGCTGGCTGGCGTCCGCGGGGTCGATCAGGTCCGCGATGCGG
The DNA here is from genome assembly GCF_000178975.2 of Granulicella tundricola MP5ACTX9. NCBI lineage: Bacteria > Pseudomonadati > Acidobacteriota > Terriglobia > Terriglobales > Acidobacteriaceae > Granulicella > Granulicella tundricola. Next base: position 4,199,247 of record NC_015064.1, read on the forward strand.
ATGGCGCTGAGCAGGTCCTTGATACTGTCGTTCACCTTGCGCAGTGGTTCTTTGATGGTGCAATGGCTGTCAAGGTCGCAGGTTCCGTGGATCGTGATGCAACTGGTGATGAAAAGCGGACCATCGATCGCTCGAATCACTTCAAATGCACTGATCTCGGCGGCGGAGCGAGCCAGGGCATACCCCCCGTTGGTTCCGGCGTGGGAGACGAGCAGGCCTCCCTTGGCCAGGGTCTGGAGGATCTTGGCCAGGAGCTGGGGCGGGATGTGGTAAGCCTCTGCGATGTCCTTGGCCGACTGGGCGTAGTTGTGCGCAGCGTTGCCGGAGGTGGCAGCAGCCTGCTCGGCCAGGTACTTCAGGGCCATCAGTCCGTAGTCGGCTTTTTTAGTCAGACGGAGCATTTGATAACTATTCCAATCTTTCTAGAGTGTACGGCGGCCCGGGGGGCCACGCAAGGGGATGCGATAGCATGAAGCGGTAGCCGTGCCCTTTCTCCGCCAATTCCGAGCAGCACCCAATCTGCTGACGCTGCTGCGCCTCTTCATCATCCCGTTCCTGGTGATCAATATCCTGGATGGACGGTGGACCCTGGCATTTGGGCTGATAATGCTGGCCGGGATCTCGGACGGCCTGGACGGGGTGATTGCGCGGTGGCTGAAGCAGATCACGACGCTGGGGCTGTATCTGGACCCGATCGCCGACAAGTTGCTGCTTTCTACGCTTTTTCTGGTGCTGACGCATGTGGGGGCCATCCCCCGGTACGTCACGGTGCTGGTGTTCAGCCGGGATCTGGGCATTCTGCTGATTGCGACGCTGCTGTTCGCGACCAATACGCTGCGGAACTTCCGGCCTTCGATCTTCGGCAAGCTGAACACGTTCGTTCAGATTATTGCGGTGGTGGGGATCATGGGGGGGCATGTGTTTGCCATCCCGTACCTGTCCACCGTCACCGGGCTTCTGCTACGTGCGATCGCGGTGCTGGCACCGCTTTCCGCCGCGCAGTATGCGTGGATTGTGATCCAGCGGGTGAGTACCCCGGTTGCGGATGCTCCGACTCCGCCGGCTTAGGGCTTGCGGTTCGGGGCTGTATGAATTACTCTGATGAGACGCACGGAGGCGCGTAGCTCAGTTGGTTAGAGCGCTACCTTGACACGGTAGAGGTCAGCGGTTCGAATCCGCTCGTGCCTACCACTTCCTCCCCGGTTCGTACCCCTTAGACTTATGGGCATCGGCTGATGGAAGTTCCTCTGCGTCACAAGATTTGAGAAATCAGGAGCACCAGGACCATGGCAGCTAAATGTGATCTCTGCGGCAAAGGCCCGCAGTTCGGCAACAACGTCTCGCACGCGAACAACAAGACCCGCCGCCGCTGGAATGTAAACCTCCAGCCTGTGAAGGCGAAGGTCGATGGCGGCTCCAAGCGCATGAGCGTTTGCACGAGCTGCATCAAGACCGGCAAGATCGTCAAAGTCGCGTAAGCTTCCCTGACTGAACTTCGTTCGATATGCACCGCCTGAAGAATCAGGGCGGTGCATTCGTGCGTTTGCAGGTACCACCTACCCCCGCCTGTATGACCTAAAGTATTCATCCTATTGAACTTAGGTCCAGGTTGACTTCTAAAGTCTTGATTTCAAAGGGGTTACTTGCAAAGCATTCATTCTATTTGGTTTATGAGCGCTCAGTTCACCCGCTGAGCTTTCTCTTTTTCCCTGCTTCTATTTTACTAAAGTGGATGGGGTGAATACGCCATTTATTTTTTGAGCGTAAGTTATTTCTGATGTGTAGGTTACGAGATTATTTGGGAGCCTGGGGGCTTGACAACGGATTTTGTTGGCGTTTTTTAGAAAAATAGTTGTAAGTGCTTCATAAAGATGGCTTTGCATGACGGTGATTGGTGATGATCGCGAGTCCTTATCGGGAGAATCAGGCAGTTCTGACGTTTGTGCGGCAATAACGACAACTACGGAGATTCGCGCTCCGCGCAGAATGACGGTTGTGGTGGGGGTGACGGTCGTGATGGTAAGGTAACGGTCGTGATGGTAAGGTAACGGTCGTGATAGTGGGGGGGTGACGGCTGTCGTGGGGGCGACGGTTGTGGTAGGGTGACGGCTGCAGTGTGGTGAGTGTGCCTGCGGCGAATTAGAAATTGGGGCTCCGCTCTGCGCGGAGCCCGGGTGGTTTACTGCTTTTCGAAGCTGAGGGAGGCGCTGTTCATGCAGTAGCGTTCGCCAGTGGGTTGGGGGCCGTCCGGGAAGACGTGGCCGAGGTGGCTGCCGCAGTTGGCGCAGGTTACCTCAACGCGGCGCATACCGTGAGTGCGGTCCTCAATGGTGGCGACCGCGCCGGGGGTGATGGGGGTGAAGAAGCTGGGCCAGCCGGAGCCGGACTCGAACTTGGTATCCGAGGCAAACAAAGGGGCGTCGCAGGCCGCGCAACGGTAGATGCCGTCGTCATGGTTGTTGACGAGGGCTCCGGTGAAGGCGCGCTCGGTGCCCTTCTCGCGGAGGACGTGGTATTGCTCGGGCGTGAGGGTTTCGCGCCACTCGGCTTCTGTCTTCTGAACTTTGGGTGCGGTCTGGGTGTCGGACATGATTGTGCTCCTACGGATTGGATGCTGGGGCGTTACAAAAGGCGTAACGCGGATAAGAGGGATAGGAACGGAATAAGACGGATAGAACGCTCATGAGACATCCGCAACGAAAATTCAGGATGAGTATTTCTTTTTTCGCTTCGGCTCTTATCCGTCTTTATCTCTTTTTTCCGCGTTACGCCTTTTTTGCGATGACTTCGATTTCTACCAAGGCGTCCTTTGGAAGGGCGGCTACCTGGACGGTGGAGCGGGCGGGAGGAATGACGCCGTGGGGCGCGAGGTACTGGCCGTAGATCTCGTTCATGGCGGCGAAGTCTCCGAGGTCCTTGAGGAAGACGGTGGTCTTGATGACCTGGGCGAGGTTGAAGCCGGCCTGGTCCAGGACTGCGCGGAGGTTCTCAAAGACCTGGGTGGTCTGCTCGGTGATGCCGCCGGGGACGAAGGCACCGGTTTTGGGGTCGATGGGGATCTGTCCTGAGGTGTAGAGCGTGTCGCCGGTGAGGATGGCCTGGGAGTATGGGCCGATGGCGGCGGGGGCGTTGGTGGTGGAGATGACGGTTTTGGTCTGATCGCTCATAGTGTCGATTGTCGCCGGGGCTGGGCGCGGGGGCAAGCGGGGGAGTGTTGCGGGGCGTTGAATATGTGGCTGCCGGGAGTTTTCCTACGGTTGTGCGGCATCCAAAGAGGGGAAGTACCAGGAGGAGATTTACCGATGGCAGATTTTCAGGCATTGCAGGAGAAGTACAAGCCAGTAGTCGACGTGATCAAGCAGTTTGAAGGACATGGCGCGAAGTTCGACGGCTCTGAACTGGTGGGCGAACAGTATCACCTGGTGGCGCATGTGCCTTCTCAGGTGGTTTTGGACCGGGTCTGGGACGCGATCAAGCAGGTCGACCCGCAGTATGCGGACCTGAAGCATGAGATCACCAATACCGGTGGTCAGGAGCAGGAGTATACGATCGCTCCGGGGGACAACTTGAGCAAGGTGAGCAAGCTGTTCTATGGCAATGCGAACCACTATGAGGGGATTGCGAAGGCGAGCCACATTGCTAACCCGGATAAGATCCAGGTGGGGCAGAAGGTCACCGTGCCTGTGTTACAGTGACGCGGCAGTGAAGAGATAGTGTTGGAGTAGTGATGAGGCAGTTTGAGGCGGCGATTCTGGCTACCTCAAACTGCCTCATTTTTTCTCCTTCTCAGGCTTGTCGGGGACTTCGGGGGGTGGGGCTTCGCCGGCGTAGTAGGTGAGGCGGGAGCGGATCTGGGCGTCGGGGTAGTCGGGGACCTTGACGGTGAGGCGGTGGAGGCCGGGAGTGAGTGGGGCTCCGGCAGGGCCGACGGGCTGGAAGCTGAGCAGATAGTAGTTGTGGATGTGATTGGCGAGCTTGTGGATGCCGGCGTCAAAGCCCTTTTGCGTGGAGAAGTTGGTGTACTCGCCGCCGGTGAGGGAGGCGAGGGTGTGGGGGACGTTGCGGCGAACCGCCTCAACAGCCATGACGAGGAGGCCGAAGGGTCCGGGGCCGAACTGGCCGTGGATGAGCGAATCGATGATGGTGGTTTTGCCGGGGTTGAAGGAGACAGAGTCGACGACGGTGTTGGAGCGTCCGAGGTCTGCGATGACGGTCTCAGGCTTGACCTTGGAGCCGTGGTCGCGGGTTTCTCCGATGAGGAGGATGGCTCGGCGGGTCTGGGTGAGGGCAGAGGTTTTGGGGTCCTGGTCGAAGAGCTTGTTGGCGAAGGCGACGGCGTCAAGGGTGACGTTGCCGCCGTCTTCACAGGGCTCAAGCTGGGCTAAATTGTGGTTGAGTTTATCGGGGTCCGGGGTGAAGTCGCCGATAAGTTCAGGCTCTGAGCCGTAGCTGACGACGGCGACCTGACGAGGCGCGCCGCCGGTAAGGTCGTCGACCATGGCGTCAAGGCCCTTCATGCGGTTGAACTGCGCGAAGGCTTCGCGGGAGCACTGGACGACTACGACGAGGGAGAGGCCGCGGGCGTCGGTGTCTTCATCTACGCGGAACTTCTGGGGGACTCCGTTGTCTTCCAGCGTGAATTGCTGGGGAGTTAGGCCATAGATCATCTCTCCCTTTTTGGTCTGGACCTGAGCTGGGACGAAGACGAGGTTGGAGCCGAGACGGAGGGTGGGAGTGTCTTGCGGGGGGGCTTCCTGCGCCGGAGCGGAGGTGAGGAGGAGGGCCGGGAGGATCGTTGCGAGGATTAAGGGGCGGAGGTGCATGGGGAGAGTTTACTTGGGTGGGTGAATGGGCGTGATGCGAGTGCAACTGCAGGTTCCTTCGCTGCGCTGCGGAATGACAAACAAAGGGGCAAGACAACGGCAAATGCGAACGCAGGTTCCCTTCGGGGATGACAACAAAGGGAAGGAGCAACGGCAAGTACAGGTCAGGGATTGGTAGCTTCGCGTTGCTGGCGGATCTCGTGGCAGCGGAGGTGGGCGTTGACTACTTCTAAGAGTGGGGTTGGGAGGTTGGCGGTACGGCCGTGGGTGAGGAGGTCTCCTATGATCTGGCGGGCTTCTATGGGGGCTCCGGATTCCAGGTCGCGGAGCATGGAGGCGGTGAAGAGGGAGCCGGGTTGGGTGAACTTGGCGAGGGTGACGGCGAGGAAGTCCTGGGTGGGCTGGTAGCCGGTGGAGGCGACGATGCTGGCGGCCTCCAGCATGAGTTGGTTGACGAGGGGCGCGGCTCCGGCGGCTACGATGTCTCCGATGGTGGCTCGCATGAGGCAGGTCATGCCGGCGCCGGTGCTGATGGCGACCCACTTCTCGCCCATGTCCTGCAGGATGACGGGGCGGAGTGAAGCTCCAAAGCCGGGGACGGTGAGGGCCGCGGCGATGGCGGTGATGCGGGGGCCGGAGGGGTCGTCGCGGTCACCGAAGAGGAGGTGGTCCAGGGTGTTGAGGTGGCGGATGAGGCCGTCGGGGTCGCGTACGGCGGAGATGTCCGTGGCACCGCCGAGGACGTGCTGGCGGCCGAAGCGGGCATCGAGCGCGTCCATGTGGGCCATGCCGTTGAGGAGCGGGAGGATGGCTGTCGTGGTGCCTACTGCTGCGGCGAAGGAGTCCATGGAAGAGGTGAGGTCGTGGGCTTTGCAGCTGAGGAGGATGAGGTCGTAGGTGCTGGCCAGGGTGTCTGCGGTGATGGTGGGCGGGGTGGGGATGTGGAGGTCGCCGTGGGGGCTGGTGAGGTTTAGGCCTGAGGTGGCAAGTTGGGGGATGCGGGCGGGGCGGACGAGAAAGGTGACGTCGCGGCCGGCGGCGAGCAAGCGTGCGCCGAAGTAGCCACCGAGTGCGCCGGTGCCGATGATGAGGATTCGCATGATGTGATTTTAGCGGGAGGGGTGGAATGTAAGATTTCAGGTGATGGCAGGTTTCGGCCTGTGAGTATTTGAGGATTATGCAATGACTTGGAAGTCAACAGTGGCAGCGGGGGTTCTGGTGATGAGTGGAGTGGCAGGGGCGCAGACATTGAAGTATCCGGCAGCACGGGTTTCAGAGCAGAAGGATGTTTACTTTGGGACGACCGTGACCGATCCGTATCGGTGGATGGAGGATGTGGACTCGGCCGAGGTGAAGACCTGGGTGGATGCGGAGAATGCGGTGACGCAGGGGTTCCTGGCGGGTGTACCGGCGCGGGATAAGATTCACGCTCGGCTGATGGAGCTGAGTAATTATGAGCGGGTGGGGATGCCGGAGCGGGAGGGTGGACGGTACTTCTACTCGCGTAATACGGGGCTGCAGAACCAGAGCGTGCTGTATTGGCAGGAGGGCGAAAAGGGTGAGGCGAAGGTGCTGCTGGACCCGAATACGCTGGCGAAGGATGCGACGATCGCGCTGGACAGCTACAGCGTGAGCGAGGATGGGAAGCTGATGGCGTATGCGCTGGCCGAGGCCGGGAGCGACGTGCAGAAGGTTCGGGTAAAGGTGGTGGCGACGGGCGAGGATCTGCCGGACCTCATCGAGTGGGTGAAGTTCTCTGGTGTGAGCTGGGCTAAGGATGGGAAGGGGTTTTATTACTCGAGCTTTGGCGTGCCGAAGACGGAGGCGGAACGAGCGGCCGCGTTGAAGCAGGTGAATACGAATCACAAGCTCTACTTCCATGCTCTGGGGACTGCGCAGAACGAGGATAAGGTGGTGTTCGAGCGGCCGGATGACAAGGAGATGCTGGTCAGCGGCGGGGTGAGCGAGGATGGGCGGTGGCTGATCCTGAGTTCGGGTAAGGGGCATACGAATGCTCTAGTGGTGAGGGATCTGTCGAAGCCAAGTGCGGGGTTGATTCAGCTTGCGCAGGTGGATGATGCGATCTATGGATGGGTGGGGAATGTGGGGAGCAAGGCTTGGCTGCAGATCAACAAGGATGCGCCTAACAGCAAGATCGTTGAGGTTGATCTGGAGCATCCGGAGCGGGCGGCGTGGAAGACGGTGGTGGCGGAGGGGAAGGAGCCGATCGACGGCGTATCGATGGTGCATGACGAGCTGGTGCTGAGCTACCTGGAGGATGCGAAGACCCGGGTGGAGATGCGGGGGCTCGATGGGCATGTGATCAGGCAGGTAGCGCTGCCTGGGATTGGCGTGGCGCATGTGGGCGGAGGCAGGGCGAAGGACACGGATGTGTTCTTTGTGTTCACGAACTATGTGACGCCGGGAACGGTGTACAAGCTGGACCTGAAGAGTGGGGCGACCGCGGTTTGGAAGCAGCCGAAGCTGGTCTTCGATCCGGCACAGTATGAGACGAAGCAGGTCTTTGCTCCGAGCAAGGATGGGACCAAGGTGCCGGTGTTCATCACGTACAAGAAAGGCACGAAGCTGGATGGGGCGGCTCCGGCGATCCTGTATGGGTACGGTGGGTTCAACATATCGCTGGGGCCGGCTTACAGCTCGTCACGGCTGGCGTGGATGGAGATGGGCGGCATCTATGCAGAGGCCATTCTGCGTGGGGGCGGGGAGTATGGCGAGAAGTGGCATGAAGCCGGGACCAAGCTACAGAAGCAGAACGTCTTCGACGACTTCATTGGTTGCGCGGAGTATCTGATCGCGAACAAGTACACGTCTGCGAAGAAGCTGGCGATCAATGGGGGGTCGAACGGCGGGTTGCTGGTTGGGGCTGTGGAGTTACAGCGGCCGGAGCTGTTTGGGGCGGTGTTGGCGCAGGTGGGCGTGATGGATATGCTGCGGTTCGATAAGTTCACGATCGGGTATGCGTGGAAGTCGGACTACGGCTCCCCGAGCGACAACGAGGCGGAGTTCAAGGCGATCTACAAATACAGCCCGGTGCATAACGTTCATGCGGGCACGCACTATCCTCCGACGCTGATCACGACAGCGGACCATGACGATCGGGTATTTCCGGCGCACAGCTTCAAGTTTGCGGCGGTGATGCAGGCTGCCGCTGAGAAGACGCCGGGCGCTGCGCCAATGCTGATCCGGGTGGAGACTCGGGCGGGGCATGGCGGTGGGATGCCGCTTTCCAAGCAGCTTGATGTGACGGCGGATATGTATGCGTTCCTGGTGAAGGAGCTGGGGATGCAGTAGGCGCGGCAGACGGCAGCGAAGCGGAGGACAGAAGCAGGTTCCTCCGCTTCGCTGCGGAATGACAAGCCAAGTTTGGCAGACGAAAGGGGCTCTAGATCTTCTGGACGCGCTGGACGTCTCGAACGCCGGGGACCTTACGTAGGTTCTGGGTGAGCTTCGTGAGGTGGCGGACGTCTACGGTTTCAATGACGAAGTCCACCATGAAGGAGCCGTCGGTGGCGGGCTTGGAGTCGACCGAGCGGATGTTGGTGCCGTCCTCCGCGATGATGGCGGTGAACTCCTTCAACATGCCGGAGCGGTCGTCGCAGACGATGGTGAGCTTGACCGGGTAGGTGGTGGGCTTGGGTGCGCCTGCGCCGCCGTGCGATTCGCCAAGGCCCCACTCCACCTGGATGCGGCGGTCGGACTCGTAGAGAAGGTTCTGCACGTTGGGACAGACGCGTGCGTGGACCGCGACACCCTTGCCACGGGTGACGTAGCCGATGATCTCTTCGCCGCGGATCGGATTGCAACATCGGGCGCGATAGACGAGAAGATCGTCCTGGCCTTCCACCTGTAGCGAGTCCGACCCCTTGCCGAAGAAGACGCGTTTGACCGCCTCTGACATCTGGCCGACCACGTTGCCGACGCCGGCTTCGGGCTCTGAGATCTCAGCCGCCATCGTCGAGCCGGGCTGGAGCTTGTTGAGGACGACGCGGGCTGAGTACTTGCCGAAGCCTACGCCGGCGAGCAGCTCCGCCTCTGTGCCCAGGCCGTAGTCGTTGGCGACGCGAACGTAATCGGCATCGTCGAACTTGGAGAGGGCGAGCTTCCACTTGCGGGCTTCGCGGTCCAGAAGCTTCTTGCCGATCTCAATGGCGCGCTCTCGCTGATGCTCGTTGAGCCAGTGCTTGATCTTGTTGCGGGCGCGGCTGGATTTGGTGAAGGAGAGCCAGTCGCGGGATGGAGCGTGGCCGGTCTGGGTACTGATCTCTACGATGTCGCCGTTGCGGAGCTTGGTGCGGAGAGGGACGATGCGCCCATTGACCTTGGCTCCGATGGTGGTGTTGCCCACCTCTGTGTGGATGGCGTAGCTGAAGTCGATGGGGCTGGCGTCCTTGGGAAGCACGACGACCTTGCCCTTGGGGGTGAAGGTGTAGACCTCCTCTGGGTACAGATCGATCTTGAGGGTCGACATGAACTCGTTGGGGTCTGTCATCTCACGCTGCCATTCCATCAACTGGCGGACCCAGGCGAGGCGCTGCTCATCCTTGGCGCTGACGGCGTCGTTGGCCTTGTACTTCCAGTGCGCTGCGATGCCCTCTTCCGCGATGCGGTGCATCTCCTCCGTGCGGATCTGGACCTCAAACTGGTGACCGCCGGGAGCCATGAGCGTGGTGTGGAGGGATTGGTAGAGGTTGGGGCGGGGGGTGGCGATGAAGTCCTTGAAGCGACCGGGGACGGGACGCCAGAGATTCTGGAGGATGCCGAAGACGGCGTAACACTCGCCCACGGTGTGGCAGATGACGCGGACGGCGAGGAGGTCATAGACCTGATCCACGGGGATCTTCTGGGCGGTGAGCTTCTGCTGGATGGAGTAGAGACGCTTGATGCGGGATTCGACGCGGCCATCGATGCCGGCTTCGGCGAGCTTGCCCCGTACGGTCTCGACGATGTTGGTGAGGGTCTCTTCGTTGGCATCGCGGAGATGCTCCACCTCCTGCGCAACCTGCAGGTAGGCGTAGGGATCTGTGTAACGGAAGGCCAGGTCTTCAAGCTCTCCGCGGAGCTTACCCATGCCGAGACGGTGGGCGAGGGGGGCGTAGATGTCTAGGGTCTCGCGTGCGATCTTCTGCTGTTTTTCCGGCTTCAGATGCTCCAGCGTCCGCATGTTGTGGAGGCGATCCGCGAGCTTGATGATGACGACGCGCACATCCGTGACCATGGCCAGGAGCATCTTGCGGATATTCTCCGCCTGGTGATCTTCACGGTTGGCGAACTTGATCTTGTCGAGCTTGGTGACGCCTTCCACGATGTGGGCGACCTGCTCGTTGAAGCGCTTGGCGATCTCCGGGCTGGTGACGTCAGTGTCTTCAACGGCGTCATGCAGGAGGCCGGCGGCGATGGCGGTGGAGTCCATCTTGAGGTCTGCAAGGATCTGGCAGACCTCAAGCGGATGGATGATGTAGGGCTCGCCCGAGGCGCGAAGCTGGCCCGCATGCTGCTGGATGCAGAAGGCCCAGGCGCGGCGGATGATCTCAAGATCGTCGCTGGGGCGGTTGCGGTGGACGGTTTTAAGGAGATGGTCGAAGCGAGCTTCCAGCGAGCCGGGCAAGGCATCGGGATGCTCGGAGATGGGCGCGGGCTGGAGTGGTGGGAAGGAGCCGGAGGGTTCGGCGAGATCGTGGGGCAGGATCTGGATGGGGGAGGAGAGAAGCTGAGGCCGGACGCCGCCGGATGCGGCTGAGATGGAAGCGGCGGTGGGCAGGGCTGCTTCCATGTCGATGCCCGCGACGCTTCCTGAGCCGGAAGTGGTGGGGGACGACGAGTTCAGAGGGCCAGCCTGTGAATCAGCCGGCGGAGCGCTTGCCATAGGACATTATAGGCCGATTGGGAGGGAGGGATGGCTGGCGGGGTGGATACTGGCGGGCAAAGAAAACGGCCGCTCCCCTAGATTTCCAGGGAGCGGCCGTTTTGTGGTGCCGAGGAGTTAGGCCTGGGCAGCGGGCTGGAAGCCATCGCAGCCGCTGAGGGGAGTGACCTTCAGGTGAAGCGCGGCATTCTTGGGCAGGCCGCAGCTATCAAGCAGGGTGGCATCCGCGGACTTGCTGCTTAGGATGCTGACGAGAACGGTGGTCTTCTCATGTGCTTCGCCGAAGTGGGTACAGAGACCGCACTGTCCGTCATGAACTGTCTGCATGGTGATCCTCCAGAACTTGTTATGTGAGAAGGCGGCTGGACGATTCGCGTTGCCTGCTTCTCGACGTTCCGGGATGACAATAGACCGCGCGTAAACCCTTGTAAATTGGGACGATTCGAGTCTTAGATCGATTGATGAGTGGGACGGAATGAGTCTTATTTCTGGTTCATGCGCCGCTGGAGAGCTAGCTTTGGAACCAGTGGAAGTCCAGAGTTTCCTGTGAGCCGATATGCCGGAGCCGGTCTGCAATGAGCTTCTCCGCGTCGTCCTGATCGGCCGCATCTTCGACCTCCAGGTAGACGGAGAGGGCCGCAGGGGCGGACATCAGAGTGCAGATGGCTCGGTCCAGCTTGATCTTGCCGTGGGTGTCGTCGTACTCGACCGGAAAGCGGTGGGCCCAGTGGCGGCAGAGCTCACGCAAGTACTCAACGGCGTGAGTGGTGCGGAGCTCTGCGCGCGAGAGCATCATGCGAACGCCGGCATCATGCGAGCGGCATGGCTGGAGCGGGTAGGATCTCCGAAACGTCGATCATCTGGGTGGGGTACTCGCCGGTATAGCAGGCGGTGCAGAAACTGGCCGGGGAGAGGCCGCCGAGCGGCTCGCCGGTGGTGCAGGAGTGGGTGAGGCCGACGAGGGAGAGGTAGGCGAGGGAATCGGCTTCGATGTAGGCGCAGATCTCGGCGAGGCTCTTGTTGGCGGCGATGAGGTGTTCGCGGCTGGGGGTATCGACACCGTAGAAGCAGGGCGAGATGGTGGGGGGGCAGGAGATGCGGAGGTGGACCTCCGTGGCTCCGGCGGCTCTGACCATCCGCACGATTTTTCGGCTTGTCGTTCCGCGGATGATGGAGTCGTCGATGAGGATGACGCGCTTGCCTTCGAGCAGGGCGCGGGAGGGGTTGAGCTTCATGCGGACGCCGAAGTCGCGGACGCGCTGGGTGGGTTCGATAAAGGTGCGACCTACGTAGTGGTTACGGATGAGCCCGAAGTTGAACGGGATGCCGGACTCTGCGGCGTAGCCGATGGCGGCTGTTACGCCGGAGTCGGGGACTGGGACGACGAGGTCTGCGGGGACTGCCGACTCGCGTGCGAGCTGGCGACCCATCTCTTCACGGGACTTCTGGACCCAGCGGCCGAAGACCTTGGAGTCCGGGCGGGCGAAGTAGACGTGCTCGAAGACGCAGGAGGCGGGCGGGACGGAGCCCTTGGCGAAGTGGCGACTGGTGACGCCGTCTTCCGAGACCATGACGAGCTCGCCGGGCTCTACGTCACGCTCATACTTGGCGTGGAGGAGGTCCAGGGCGCAGGTCTCGGAGGCGAAGACGAAGGTGTCCGGCGCGCCGTCTTCTCCGGTGACTCGGCCCATGCAGAGCGGGCGGAAGCCGTGCGGATCGCGCGCGGCGAAGATGCGGTTGCGCGTCATCATGACGATGGAAAACGCGCCTTCGACCTGGGCGAGGGCTTCCGCCATGCAATCGACGAGGGTGGTGCATTTGGAGTGGGCGACGAGCTGGATGATGATCTCGGAGTCCGAGGTGGTCTGGAAGATGGCTCCATCGCGCTCCAGGCGCTCCTTGGCGGTGCCGAGGTTGATCAGGTTCCCATTGTGCGCAATGGCAATCAGCCCCTTGGTGGATTCAACGCTGATGGGCTGGGCGTTGAGGAGGGCGGAGTCGCCGGTGGTGCTATAGCGGGTGTGGCCTATGGCGAGGTGGCCGGGGAGCTTCTGGAGGACGTCGTCGGTGAAGATTTCCGAGACGAGGCCCATGCCCTTGATGTCGTTGACGTGCTCGCCGTCCGCGGATGCGATTCCGCCGGACTCCTGGCCTCTATGCTGGAGGGAGTAAAGACCCCAATAGGTGAGGCGGGCTGCGTCAGGGTGGTTGTAGACGGCCATGACGCCGCACTCTTCGCGGAGCTTGTCGAGGTGGTCGTCGGCTTCGTGATCTTGCATGTCTTGGGCCAGGGAGAGGGTGGTGTTCATTATGCGAGCACCTCTTCGGCTAGTTGGGATTCGAGGGCGGTGGAGTAGGCGGTGCGGAGTTCACTTACCGTTGTCAAAATTGCCGGTTTCTTTCCTGTGGCGAGCCAAAAATCATCGCGGTCGGTTGTGTCACCTAAGGCCCATACGTGCAGATCATATCCTTCAACAATGGACCGAACCTTGGACTCGTCCTCTGACGAACAGGAAATGACGACACTACAAGCTTGTTCTCCAAACAGCGAGATTGCGGTTCGACTGGAGTCAGCGTTCACGCCTACGCCGTTGGTTAGGCAAGCCTTTGCCAAAGCGACCGCAAGACCTCCATCGGACAGATCGCACGCCGACCTCAACAACCCTTCACTTGCAAGACTAATCAAGCACTTATTTAGCTGGGCCGCTTCTCTGAGATCAAACCACTCAGGCCTCCCCCAGATTGTCTGAAGGATGGTCTTCGCATAGTCCGAGGACCCAAATGCTTCGACGGGGTAAGAATCAACATCCCACTTGGCGGCAATTTGGATGACCTTGTGGCCCGCGCTAACAAAACCTGATGGCACGGCTTTAGTTACATCGTCCAGAATGCCCACTATGCCGATGACGGGGGTGGGGTAGATTCCTTCGCCTTTGGTTTCGTTGTAGAGGCTGACGTTGCCGCCGGTGACGGGGGTGCCGAGGGCGTTGCAGGCTTCGGTGATGCCGTCGATGGCCTGGGAGAGCTGGGCCATGATCTCGGGTTTTTCAGGGTTGCCGAAGTTGAGGCAGTTGGTGGCGGCGACCGGGGTTGCGCCGGTGCAAGCGACCTTGCGGGCGGCTTCGGCTACGGCGTGCATCGCGCCTAGTTTGGGGTCGAGATAGCACCAGCGGCCGTTGCCGGCGAGGGCCATAGCGAGGCCTCGCTCCGGTGCGTCCTGCTTGCCGGTGCCCTTGATGCGGATGACGCCGGCCTCTCCGCCGGGGCCCTGGACGGTGTTGGTCTGGACCATGGAGTCGTACTGCTCGTAGATCCAGCGCTTGTCGCAGATGTTGGCAGAGGCGAGGAGCTTCTTGAGGTCGGCGGTGTAGTCGCGGGGCTTCTTGAGCTCTTCGAGAACCCAGGCGGGTGGGTCCTTGGGGACGGGTGCGGTCCAGGTGCCGACCGGGCGGTGGTAGACCGGGGCGTCGTCAGTCAGAGACTTGTTTGGGATCTCGGCTTCGAGGATGCCGCCGTGGTAGACGCGCATCACGTCGTCGGCGGTGACGAGGCCGACCTCCGCGCAGTCCAGGCCCCACTTGCGGAAGACGGCGAGGACCTCTTCTTCGCGGCCCTTGGCGGCGACGAGCAGCATGCGCTCCTGCGACTCCGACAGCATGATCTCGTAGGTGGACATGCCGGTCTCGCGCTGGGGGACCTTGTCGAGTTCAATGGTGACGCCGAGCGAGCCGCGTGCGCCCATCTCGCAGGTGCTGCAGGTCAGGCCGGCTGCGCCCATGTCCTGAATGCCGAGGACTGCGCCGGTCTGCATGACCTCCAGGCAGGCCTCGAGGAGGAGTTTTTCGAGGAAGGGGTCGCCCATCTGGACGTTGGGGCGCTTCTGCTCGGAGCCTTCGGTGAACTCTTCCGATGCCATGGTGGCACCGTGAATACCGTCTCTTCCAGTCTTAGCCCCGACGTAGAAGACGGGATTGCCGACGCCTTCCGCCTTGGCGTAGAAGATCTCGTCGGTTCTCACCAGGCCCAATGCAAATGCGTTCAGCAAGGGGTTGCCGGAGTAGCACTGCTCAAAGCGGGTTTCGCCGCCGAGGTTGGGCACGCCGAAGCAATTGCCGTAGCCGCCTACGCCGTGGACGACGCCGGCCATGGTCTGGCGGTTGCGGGCGTAGTCAGTGGTGTCGTCTTTTTTGTCACTCTCAGGGGTAAGCGGGCCGAAGCGGAGCGAATCCATGACGGCCATGGGGCGTGCGCCCATGGTGAAGATGTCGCGGAGGATGCCGCCGACGCCGGTGGCCGCGCCCTGATAGGGCTCTATATAGCTGGGGTGGTTGTGGGACTCGATCTTGAAGGCGCAGGCCCAGCCTTCGCCTACGTCGATGATGCCGGCGTTCTCGCCGGGCCCTTGCACGACCGCGCCTGGGCCGCTGAGACGGGTGCCCTTGGTGGGCAGGCGCTTGAGGTGGACGCGGCTGGACTTATAGGAGCAGTGCTCCGACCACATAACCGAGAAGATGCCCAGCTCAGTCAGCGAAGGCACGCGACCGAGCGCGGCTTCAATGCGCGTGTACTCGTCCGGCGTAATGGAATGCGTTTTGAGGAGCGCCGGGCTGATGGTGGTGGGCGTGGGGGGCGGCGTAGACGTGGGGAAAACGTACTCGTTTGGCATAGGCTCGCAGCTTCGATTGTCGCATGATGGCAGGGACGATGTGCCCGTGTTACGGTGCGTTCGGCTTGCGATTCAAGCTCCGGTTGACCCGAATCCGCCCTGATTGCGCGGTGTCTGGTCCAGCGTGGAGACCTCAGTGAAGGCCGCTTCGATGCGGCGTACGATGCGGAGCTGGGCGATGCGGTCTCCGGCGGCGATGGTGTGAGGGATGGCGGAGAGGTTCGTCATGACGACCTTGACCTCACCCCGGTAGCCAGGGTCAATGACTCCTGCGAGGGTGGTGATGCCGCGTGAGGCGAGCCCGGAACGGTCCTCCACCAATGCGCCAAAACCGTCAGGCAGGCCAAGCGCGATGCCCGTGGGAACTGCGCGGGTCTCCGCCGGGGCCAGTGTAAGTGGCTCTACGGCATGGAGATCGGCAGCAAGATCGCCATAAGGCCCGGTGTGGGCGTAGCGGGGAAGCTGGGCGTAGGGATGAAGTTTGAGAACACTGATTTCCAGGTCGGGCGATGATTCTGCGTTCATGGGTCGAGTTTATCGTTGAACGCATCCGGGAATTAAGTTGATGAAAGTGCAAGGCCGGGCATTCGGACTGAAACGGTTGGGAGAGTTCTGCATCCGACATGCAACGGGACACGTCTGGAGAGGTACATGCTGAAAGCGAAGATAAAAGGGACCGGCACGCCCGGCGATGTGGCACTGGTGCTCATGCACTTTCTGGGCGGCAGCACGCGGGAGTGGGATGAGGTTGTGGGTCTATTGGGAGACGGCTTCCGGACGGTGGCGGTGGACCTGCCGGGGTTTGGCGAGGCTGCGGGTGAGCCCGGCTACTCGGTTGCGGAGATGGCGGATGCTGTGGAGGAACTGATCGCGCGGCTGGAGCTGGGGCGGTACGTGCTGGTGGGGCACAGCATGAGCGGAAAGGTCTCTGCTGTACTGGCGCGACGGGCTGCGGAGACAGCGCACGGCAGGCTCGCGGGCCTGATTCTGGTGGCTCCGTCTCCGCCCAGCCCGGAGCCGATGACAGACGACAAACGTGCCGGGATGCTGGAGTCGCTGGGCGCTGCAAAGGACGGTGATGAGGCGCGAGCTAAGGTCTACATCGGCCGCAACGAGGAGCGGGACATCCCTCCCGCGGTGCTGGCGCGCACGGTGGACGAGGTGTTGAAGATGAACCGCGCCGCCTGGGTGGCGTGGCTGGAGAGCGGCAGCCGGGAGGACTGGGGAGAGCGCGTCGGCGTGCTGGACCTGCCCGCGCTGGTCGTTGCTGGGGAGAAGGATGCGTCGCTGGGCGAGGACTCTCAGCGCAAGTTCACGTTGCGGCATTTCTCCAGGGCGGAGCTGAAGGTGGTCGAAGGCTGTTCCCACCTGGTGCCGCTTGAACGGCCCACGGAGCTGGCGGAGATGATGCGGGCGTTTGTGGCAGAGCTGGGACGGGTGCCGGTTCCTGCGGAGTACCTGGAGTTCATCGCCTCGGAGCGGGTTTCGCCTAGAACGCGGGCGGTGCTGGAGGCTCGCATGGCTGGACCGGAGCCGACGGATATGCTGACGCCCGAGCAGATGGTGACGCTGCGTGCGATGCTCGCACGGATCGTCCCGCAGAAGGGTGAGGGAATCGACCTGGCTGGATATGTGGCGGCCTCGCTGGCCAAGGGCAAGGGCGATGGCTGGCGTTATGCCGTACTGCCGGAGGATGCGAAGGCGTATCGGGATGGGTTGGACTCCTTGAGAGCGCGTGGCTTCGACGAGATGAGTGATGAGGATCAGGATGCTGCTTTGAGGGCGCTTGAGGAGAAGAAAGGAAGCGCAGAGGCGTGCTGGTTTGAGGAGGTTCGCGGCGATGCTACGACCGCTTACATCTCGCACCCAGCGACGCTCGCGCGTATCGGCCACAGCGGCATCGGTGTAGGTGGCGCGAACACGCAGAACAAGGGATTTGTGGCGATTGGGATTGGCGATGTCGAGGCGTGGGAGCCGAAGGAGTTAGTGAAAGCGTGAAGAGCTTCAGCACGAACGATGTGGTGGATGTAGTGGTGATCGGTACTGGCGCGGGCGGCGCACCCGTGATGGCGACGCTGGCTGAGGCGGGGCTTTCGGTGGTTGCGCTGGAGGCCGGGCGCTGGTGGGACCCGGCAAAGGATTTCGCAGCCGACGAGGTGCAGATGTCCGAGCTCTACTGGCTGGACGAACGCATCAGCGCAGGTGAGACGCCGACAGCCTTCGGGGGCAACAACAGCGGGACGGGCGTGGGCGGCTCCATGCTGCACTGGGGTGCGTATGCTCCGCGTGCGGATGAGCGGGACCTGAAGCTGAAGACGGACTCCGGGCTGGGCGTGGATTTTCCGCTGGACTATGCGGAGCTGAAGCCGATCTATGAGGAGCTCGATCGCTTCATGGGGGTCTCCGGGCCGACGCCTTATCCGTGGAATGAGAGCAGGCAGTTTCCGTTGGGGCCCATCGCGTTGAATGCGCCGGCGCTGGCGATGCAGAAGGGGTTCGCCGCGCTTGGGATCAGGACGGCTGAGGCGCCCATCGCTGCTGTCTCAGCGAAGTACACGCAGCCGGGGTATGCGGAGCGGCAGCCTTGTGTGGGGTGTGGATTTTGTCACCAAGGGTGCGTATTCAATGGGGCCAAGGGCAGCATGGACGTGACCTGGTTGCCGCGCGCTCTCGCTGCGGGAGTGGAGATCAGGCCGGACAGCTTTGTGCATCAGATTGAGCTCGATGCCAAAGGAGAGGTCTCGGCGGTGGTCTATCGCACGAAGAGTGAAGACCATAGGCAACGATGCAAGGCTGTGTTCCTCTGCGCGGGTGCGGTGGAGACGCCTCGGTTGCTGCTGCACACGGGACTTGCGAACTCCTCCGGGCAGGTGGGACGGAACTTCATGGCGCACGTCGCGACGCAGGCCTGGGGTACGTTTGCGCCGGAGATGCGGATGAACAAGGGCTTCCCTGCGTCGCTAATCTCAGAGGAGATGATGCGGCCTGCGGACGCGGACTTTGTGGGCGGCTACCTGGTGCAGCCTCTGGGCGTGGTGCCGGTGACCTTTGCGAAGCAGGTTGCGCGAGGGCGTGGGCTTTGGGGTCAGGCGCTGGTGGACTACCTGGACCAGTACAACCACATTGCAGGGATTGGGATTAACGGCGACTGCCTGCCGTATAACGGCAACTACCTTGAGCTTTCAGACGAGGCGGATCAGCGCGACGGCATCGGCATGCCCAAGCCGCTCATCCACTTCAGCTACGGCGAAAACGAAAAACGCATGAGTGAGCATGGAGCGAAGCTGATGACCTCGGCGTGGGAGGCTGCAGGCGCGACCGATATTTGGACCTTCGAGCGCTCGGCCCACACCATCGGCACCTGCCGTATGGGCGACGACCCGAAAGATAACGTGGTGGACGCGTATGGGCGGAGTCACGATATTCCGAACCTCTGGATCAGCGATAACTCCACCTTCCCGGCGGCGCTGGCGGCGAATCCGGCGATGACGATCATGGCGCTGGCGTTGCGTTCGGCACGGCAGTTCCTTAGCTTGACGCGCACCTAACCGGTATCATCAAGGACGATGCCGTCGACTCAAACTCGTATGCAGGCCGTCTTGCGCTGGATGCGGGCGGAGGACGATCCCTTGCGGCTGCCCAGCCGACTCTTCTGGGTTGGTCTCGCGTTGCGCGTCGCCTACATCACGCTGGCCCACACATACAAGATTCGCCTCATTCTTGACCACTTCCAGTTTGGCTGGGAGATGGGCCGCATCGCCCGTTCGCTGGCTACGGGATACGGCTTTGCCAATCCATTCAACGGTCACTCCGGTCCCACCGCCTGGACGCCCCCGCTCTATCCGCTGCTGCTGGCCGGCGTCTTCAAGGTATTTGGCGTCTATACGCTCAAGTCGGCGTGGGTCATCCTCACCATCAACAGCATCTTCTCCGCGGCCACCGGCTGCGCGGTCTATGAGATCGCATGGCGCTGCTTTGGCCGCGATGCCAAGGGGCTGAAGGTCGCGTTGTGGTCAGGCTGGCTCTGGGCTCTGTATCCGGCGGCCATGCAGTACGCCGTGCATTGGGTCTGGGATATGGCGCTCACCGCGCTCCTGTTTTCCTGGGTACTCGTGCTTGCCCTGCGGGTCAGGGCCGTGGGCGATCCAACTGAAACAAATCCTCAAAGTGCCCGTCGCTGGCTGCTGTTCGGTGTTCTGTGGGGCGTGATCGCCCTATCGAACAGCTCCCTGCTGACCTTTCTCCCAGCCTGCGGGCTGTGGATGGTCTGGCCCGAGCTCACAGGCCTCCCGCGCCACGTATTGCGAGCGTTGCGCAACGCCGTTCTTGCCGCCGTCTGCTGCCTGGCGATGCTCGCGCCCTGGGTCGCGCGTAACTGGTACACCTTCCACGCCTTCATTCCCATGCGCGCCAATCTGGGCGCAGAGCTTTATCAATCCGTACTTCAGACAAACGATGGATTTCCCTGGGGTGGCACCTTATCGCTTGCGGAGGCTGACCCAGAGTTTCAACGCTATGAACATATGGGCGAAGTGGCCTTCAGCAAGGCGCAGGGCGAGCGCGCCAAGGAGATCATCCGCCGCGATCCCAGGACATTCGCAAGACACGCCGCATTACGAGTCTTCTTCTTCTGGGTCAGCGTTCCGCATCCCGTAGAGAAGAGCGTCTTCATCGAGGCCACGCGCGAAGCGAACTACGCCTTCCTGAGTCTGGCCGGCCTGCTCGGCCTCGCGCTCGCGCTGCATCGCCGCGTGCCCGGCGCTTGGCTGTTCTTCTGGGCCTTTGCGCTTTTTCCGCTTATTTATTACTTCATCACGGTGCAGGCGCGCTTCCGCCACCCCCTGGAACCGATCATCACGGTCCTGGCCGTCTATCTCTTTCAATCCGCTGAGCTGCCGTCAGAAAAGCGCCGCAGGCTCGCCGAGGCACACGCATGAAACAGGTTCTTGTTACCGGAGGCTCCGGGTTCTTTGGCGGAGTACTCAAACGCCGCCTTCTGGCGGAAGGCTTTGCCGTCGTCAATATCGATCTGGTGCAGGACCCCGATCATCACGCCAACCTGACCAGCATTCGCGGCGATATCCGCGATAAGCCCCTGCTGCAGCGCATCTTCGCCGAAAACCAGTTCCTTTCCGCCTTCCACTGCGCGGCCATGCTGGCGCACGACACCATCTCCGACGACGAGCTCTGGACCTCCAACGTCGACGGCACACGCAATATCGCCGAGGCCTGCCGCGCAGCCGGCGTATCCAAGATGGTCAATATCAGCTCCAACTGCCTGTGGGCCAGCAACCTGGGCCACGAGGTCGCAGAGGATGAGATTCCCGCGCCGGTCGAGCTCTACGGCCGCTCCAAGCTCGCTGCCGAGGAGGCTCTGGCGGAGTTCCCCGACCTTCAGATCGTCACCATCCGCTGCCCGACGATCATCGACGGCGGCCGCCTCGGCCTGCTCGCCATCCTGTTCGAGTTCATCCAGGACGGGAAGCGAGTCTGGGTGGTCGGCGACGGCGGCAACCGCTACCAGTTCATCTACGCTCAGGACCTCGCAGCGGCCTGCATCCTGACGTTGGGTTATGAGGGCTCGGACCTCTTCCACATCGGGTCCGACCATGTGACCAGCCTACGCCAGGTCTACCAGGCCGTCATCGACGTCGCCGCAACGAAAGCCCGCGTCGCCCAGATGCCCAAGGCCCCGACGCTGCTGGCGATGAAGCTCGCCCATAAGCTCGGGGTCTCGCCGCTCGGCCCGTACCACTATCGCATGATCGCGGAGGATTTCATCTTCGACACCCGCCGCATCCGCGAGCGCCTCGGCTGGGCCCCCACCCTGACCAACAACGAGATGATGGTGGAAGCCTTCCGGTACTACGCCGCCAGCCGCAAGGAGATTCACGCCCGCAAGGACGTCTCCGCGCACTCCAAACCGGCTGCCATGGGCGTGATCCGGCTGCTGAAGTGGATCTCATAGCCATTTCTGGTTGACCCAGGCCGTGGCGCAAGGTACACTTCTTAAGTTTGGCGGAACTGCGTCTTATTCCAGTTTCTGCCTTCCGAGCAACACCCATCCAGCAACAGAAGAACGCGCTGGGAAGCGGGCATCCGGGTAGTCTTGTTGAGATTTCGGGATCCGCCACCGCGTATGAGGGTTCCATCATGTATGCAGTGATCCGCACAGGCGGGAAGCAGTACCGCGTTGCCCCAGGCGACGTGTTGAAGATTGAGAAGGTCGCTCATGAGAATGGCGCGGTCGAGTTCGGCGAAGTCCTCGCCGTCAGTGGCGATGCAGGCAGCTTCGAGCAGTCGCTCGAAGGCGCCAAGGTCACCGGAACCGTTGTGGGCGAAGGCCGCGGCGAGAAGATCCTGGTCTTCAAGTTCAAGCGCAAGAAGCAGTACAAGCGCATGCAGGGTCATCGTCAGAGCTTCACCGAGGTGAAGATCAACGAGGTTCTGGTCGGCGGCAAGAGCTTCAAGGCTTAGTCCCGGCTCCAATCGACTTCACTGCGGTCCAATCCGCATAACGCGCCCCGAGGCTGAGTCCCGGGAGTCGCATGAGGAACAGAAATGGCACATAAAAAAGGTTTGGGATCGTCCAAAAACGGGCGCGATTCAAATGCACAACGCCTCGGCGTGAAGAAGTTCGGGGGGGAAGTCGTCTCCGGCGGCTCCATCCTGGTTCGGCAGCGCGGAACACCGCTCAAGCCGGGTCTCAACGTCGGTCGCGGTAAGGATGACACCTTGTTCGCCAAGGTCTCCGGCGTGGTCCGCTTCCAGGACCGTGGCCAGAAGGGCCGCTTCGTCTCGATCGATGCTGCCGAGATCATGTCGATCCCTGCGTAAGCTTCACTTTCGAGTACAAGAAAAGCCCTGCCACCCGGCAGGGCTTTTCTGTTCCGCCACACGATATACTTTGCCCACAGGGAGGATACCGCGTGCAGACAATCATCACAGAAAACCAGGAGCAGATCGCCGAACTCTGCCGTCAGCACCACGTGCGCAGTCTCGCTGTGTTTGGCTCTGCTGCCCGCGACGACTTTGACCCCGCACGCAGCGATGTCGACCTACTTGTAGAGTTCGGGCCTCTCAGTGACCTTGAGTACGCCCCCAACTACTTCTCTCTTCTCAGATCGTTCGATCGGCTCTTCGGACGCCGTGTCGATATGCTGACAGATCCTTCCATCCGCAACCCTTACCTTCGCAAGTCAATTGAATGCGATAAGGTTTACCTCTATGCCGCGTGAGTTGAGGGCATATTTAAATGATGTCATCGATTCGGGCCGCGATATCTTGACCTACTTGGGCGATATGTCTTTGGACGACTACAGGGAGAGCAGCCTGGTCCGGGCTGCAGTCGAGCGAAAGTTCTCCATCATCGGCGAGGCGATCAATCAAGCGTTGGATCACTATCCCGAACTTCAGGGAAAAATTAAGATGGATCGCGATATTGTCGATTTCCGGAATCGTGTCATACACGGCTACTTCTCGGTCAATGACGTGCTGGTCTATTCCTTGACGAAGCGTGATCTACCTGAACTTATGGACGAGATGCAGAACCTGATCGGGGAGATGAATCTATGAGCGACGACCGTATCGTCAGCGCGGCACCGCTCGATGAAGATAGTCTTTTTGAACTGAAGCTCCGGCCCACCCGCCTCGCCGAGTTCATCGGTCAGTCGAAGGCCAAGGAACAGCTCGCCATTGCGCTCGAAGCGGCCAAATCGCGCGGCGAAGCCCTCGATCACGTCCTGCTTTTCGGGCCGCCGGGACTGGGCAAGACGACGCTCGCCACCATCATCGCCAACGAGATGGGCGTGGGCTTCCAGCAGACCTCAGGGCCGGCGCTGATGATCCAAGGCGACCTCACCGCCATCCTCTCCAATATCAAGGACAAGCAGGTCCTGTTCCTCGACGAAGTCCATCGTCTGCAGCCTGTCCTGCAGGAGAAGCTCTACACCGCCCTCGAGGACTACTCGCTGGACATCATGATCGGCTCAGGCCCTGCTGCGCGGACGTTCGTGTTGGACATCAAGCCCTTCACCTTCGTCGCCGCGACCACAAGGCCAGGCCTGCTCAGCTCTCCGATGCGCGCTCGCTTCGGCATCCTGCTGCGGCTGGAGTTCTACACGGACGACGAACTTCGTTTCATCGTCGAGCGCTCGGCCGAGGTCCTGGGCGTTCCGATCGACCGCGACGGCGCGGCGGAGATCGCGATGCGCTCCCGTGGAACACCGCGTATCGCCAACCGACTGCTACGGCGCGTCCGGGACTACGCGCAGGTGCGAGCGGCCGGCGTGATCGACCGCGAGACCGCAAACGCGGCGCTTGAGATGCTTGAGGTGGATGCGCACGGCTTCGACGAGCTCGACCGTCGACTCCTGCGGACGATCATCGAAAAATACGATGGCGGCCCAGTCGGCCTCAACACGCTCGCCGCAGCTCTGGCTGAGGAACAGGACGCACTGGAAGAGGTCTACGAGCCGTTCCTGATCCAGATCGGCTTCCTGGATCGCACGCCGCGTGGCCGTGTGGCAACACGTCTGGCCTACGAGCACCTGGGGCTGGAGATGCCGCGCAAGATGAGCCTGTTCAGTTAGCTCGTGCTCTAAAATTGAAGAGATGGAACCCGAAACACTCTTCCCCGTTCCGCCCGACCCGCGCATCATCGAGATCGATCGCCGATTGCTGGCGCACTACGGTCAGCCGCCGCCCCGGGACGTCTGGAATCCCCTGGATCAGTTCATTTACTCGCTTCTGTCTTCCCGCACCAAGACCGAGCAATCCCACCAAGTCATGCGTGACCTGCGCGCACGCTTCGGCACCTGGGAAAATCTGCGTGACGCGGCGGTCGCGGAGATTGAGCAGACCCTCCAGATCATCACGTTTCCAGAGGTCAAGGCCCTTTGGCTCAAGAAAGATCTGATGGAGATTACAGCGCGCTGCGGCGAGCTGTCCCTGGAGTTTCTGGCAAAATACAGGACCAACAAGATCCGCTCCTGGCTTGAGCAGTTTGAAGGCGTGGGGGCAAAGACCTCTGCGGCGGTCGTGAACTTTTCTACGCTTCGCAGAAGAGCCCTCTGCGTGGACTCGCATCATCTGCGCGTGACGCAGCGCCTCGGTCTCACTCCTCGGGCAGATGCAGCGATCACAGAGGAGCGGCTGATGCGCAAGATCCCAGCAGACTGGGACGCCATCAAGCTCGACGACCATCACTCGCTCATCAAGAAGCACGGCCAGGAACTTTGCACCTTCGCTGAGCCGCATTGCAGAAGATGTCCTCTCCTGGATATGTGTCCAGAGGGGCAAAAGCAGACCAAAGCAAATCCTTCAGACATCGCCAGTTAGCGGGATACGGCGCTCCATCGCCCTGCATCATACGGCGGATGATCAATGCACTCCTTTGCGATATCGACGGCACCTTGGTGCAAAGCAACTGGCTTCACGCCGAGGCCTGGCAGGTCGCGCTCGCCGAGATGGGCATTCAGGTAGAGCTTGAAGAGGTCCGGCGGCAGATTGGCAAGGGTGGTGAGGAGCTCGTGCCGGTCTTCGTGCCGTGGTGGAAGCGGAAGCATGTGCAGGAGCCGCTGGAAGCCTACCGGAAGTTCATCTTCCAGCAGGACTATCTCTCCAAGGTTGAACCGCTGCCGAAGGTGCATGAGTTCCTGCTGCGCCTGAAAGATGCAGGCATCCGGCTTTCGCTTGCATCCTCCGCCAGCAAAGAGGATCTGCTGGTTTACAAAAAGATCGCCCACATGGAAGACCTGATCGAAGAGGAGAGTTCCGCAGATGACGCTGACCGCGCCAAGCCGCATCCGGACATCTTTCAAGCCACGCTGAAGCGGTTGAAGCTGAAGCCGAAGGAAGTCCTAGCGCTGGGCGATACGCCCTACGACGCGGAGGCTGCGGGCAAGGCCGGTATCTGGACCATCGGCGTGGAGACCGGGGGCTGGTCGAGGGAAGATCTACTGGCAGCCGGCTGCGTTGAGGTCTACAAGGACGTGGCCGCATTGCTGGAGTGCTTTGACCAGAGCGCATTAGTCCGCTGAGGCATCCAAGCCTGGTGAGTGAGTAGACTTGAGAACTGAACAGGAGAGCAATGAACCTGACCGAGCTGAACGACCACTTTGGACTCTCCGGCGTCCTGACCTTTGAGGATCACAACGGCCTCACCCGCCTGCAGGTCAAAACGCCTGCCTGCACCGCTACTGTCTACCTGCACGGCGCGCACCTCACCCACTGGCAGCCGACCGGCGCGCAGCCTGTGCTCTTTCTCTCGGATCGCTCTGACTTTGCTCCCGATAAGGCCATCCGCGGCGGCATACCCGTCTGCTTCCCCTGGTTTGGCCCGCGTGCCGGTGGCAAGCCCGGCCCATCGCACGGCTTCGCGCGCATCCAGCCGTGGGAGGTCGCCTTCGCCGCGCTTTCAGGCGAGAACGTTCACCTAACCCTCACGCTCGGCCCCACCGCGCTTAGCCGCTCGCTCGGCTTTGACGGCTTCCGCGTCGCGTACGAGATGGTTCTGGGCAAAAAGCTTACCTTGCGCCTGACCGTCGCCAACTACGGCGAAGGCATGCTGAAGTATGAAGAGGCGCTGCATACCTACTTCTCCATCGGCGAGGTGCGCAGGACGACGATCGCAGGGCTGGAATCAGCATTATTCGTGGATAAGACCGACGGCCTGAAGGAGAAGGAGACCCCCCCCGAAGCGTTGATCCTAAGCGGCCAGACCGACCGGGTCTTCCCGGAGAACGTCTCGTCCACAACGATCGGCGACGGCCCACGGACCATCACCATCAATAAATCGAACTCCGCCACAACAGTCGTCTGGAACCCATGGACCGAAGGCTCGGTGACCCTGAAGGATCTGCGGCCGGACGCGTGGCCCGGCTTCGTCTGCGTTGAAACCGCCAACACCGGCGAGGACGCGATCACGCTGGCACCCAACGACGCTCACACCATGCAGGCTGAGATCACGCTCGGCAAAGCCTGATCGGCCTCGCAACAAAACCCGAAAGTTGAACGACCCCATGCTGATTCTTGCCTCTGCCTCTCCCCGCCGCCACGAACTGCTGAAGCAGGCCGGCTTCGACTTCACCGTCGAGGTCGCCAACATCAATGAGACCCCGCTTGAAGGCGAAGCCGCCGCGGCTTACGTGCAGCGGCTGGCGGTCGAGAAGGCGCAGGCGGTCTGCGGTCTTCACCGCGACAAGGAAACGGAAAGCTACGTCGTCCTCGCAGCCGATACCTGCGTGGTTGCAGACGGACAGATTCTGGGCAAGCCCACCGACATCATGGATGCCCGCAGGATGCTCGCACTGCTCTCCGGGCGAACCCACGCCGTCATGACGGGGGTGGCGGCCGTGTTCTTCGGCCCAGAGGT
This sequence comes from Granulicella tundricola MP5ACTX9, assembly GCF_000178975.2. NCBI lineage: Bacteria > Pseudomonadati > Acidobacteriota > Terriglobia > Terriglobales > Acidobacteriaceae > Granulicella > Granulicella tundricola. Next base: position 4,225,994 of record NC_015064.1, read on the forward strand.
CAAAAGTCGCACCATCGCCGACGTAGTGATCACGCAGGTCACCTTCGACCTCATGAGCGAGCAGGAGATTGCGAGCTACGTCGCCACCGGGGAACCTATGGATAAGGCCGGAGCCTACGCCATCCAGGGCTATGCCGCACGCTGGATTCCCCGCATCGAAGGCGACTACTTCAACGTCGTTGGCCTGCCGATTGCGCGTGTGGTGCATCTTCTGGATCAAGTGCAGGTTCCAGAGGAGTAGCGTAAGTCGTTCACTATAAAAGGATAACTGCGAAAATTGGGTTGAACCACGCAGGTTAACACCTGCATGGTTACGTGTGTCTAATTTTCCACACAAAATCCTGTTTGCACGGCTGTAATCTTCCGTCTGCAGGAGAGATACCCAACCGTGCAAGGCCCCGCTCACTCTGAGCAGACCATTCAATCCGAGATTTGCTTCAACGGAGTGGGTCTCCACAGCGGCGCAGAGGTGTCGATGCGGTTGATTCCAGCGCCTGCGGGCTCCGGCATCGTCTTCCGCCGCAGCGATCTGGACAACTTCGAAATTCCTGCCACCGGCCGCAACGTCGCCAAGGTCAGCTATGCGACCTCCCTCATGCGCCAGTCGGTCCTGATCCAGACCACCGAACATCTCCTCTCCGCTCTCATCGGCTTCGGCGTCGATAACGTGATCGTGGAAGTGGATAACCTTGAAGTCCCCATCCTGGACGGAAGCGCGCTGCCTTACGTTCAGGCCTTCCAGTCTGTCGGCCTCAAGACCCAGCGCCGCCGCCGCGAGTACCTGAAGATACTCAAAGACGTCGAGGTCCGTGACGGCTCGAAGTTCATCGGCGTCTATCCCGGTGAGGGCTACCAGATTGACTACTCGATCGACTTTCCCGCGCCCATCGGCTGCGAGACGTTCCGCGGCGACCTCGCCATCGGCGACTATGCCAACCTCATTGCTCCCGCCCGAACCTTCGGCTTCATGGAAGACGAAGCCATGCTGCGCAACATGGGCCTGATCCGCGGCGCATCGGACGCGTGCGCGATCATTCTGAACAAGCATGGCGTGCAGAACGGCCCGCTGCGCTTTAGCGACGAGTTCGTACGCCACAAGGTGCTGGACCTGATCGGCGATCTCGCTCTTGCCGGTCGTCGCATCCAGGGCAAGGTCGTCGCCGAGCGTGCAGGCCACGCGATGCATACGGCGCTGGTGCAGAAGTTGATGCGCGATCGCTCCGCGTGGGTCCTTGCGCATGGCTTCGACGAGATCACCGAGCCGGAGCCTGAAAGCTCGCTGGGCCTGCTGGTACTCTCTCCAGCGCACGCGTAAGCCCTGTGATTGCCGCCATCGCGCTGGGCTCGAATCTCTCTTCAACCTTTGGCGGCCGTGAGGCGACCCTGCATATCGCAGTAGAACGTCTGGGTGCGGTTGGCAAGGTGACGGCAGTCTCAGCGTTCTACGATACGGAGCCGGTGGGCTACACGGATCAACCGCGCTTCCTGAACGGCGCTGTGCTCCTTGAAACAGACTTGTCTCCTGCGGAACTGATGCGGACCCTACTCGGTATCGAACTTGGCATGGGCAGGCAGCGCGAAGGCGTACCCGCCAAAGGCCCGCGCGTGATCGACCTGGACCTCCTGTTTGTGGGCGATCTGGTCGTCCAGTCGGCAGAGCTGACGCTGCCGCATCCGGCGATGCACGAACGAGCCTTCGTACTGGAGCCGCTGGCCGGGATCGCACCACACTGGAAGCATCCGATCCTGGGGCTTACGGTTGTAGAGATGCTCTCGCGGCTTGAGAATAGCTAGATGATGAATCTCGCAACGCTGCCGACCGAAACGCGTAACCCCCGTTCCGAGCATCTCGACGAACTCTCCACCCTGGACATGCTGACGGTGATCAATGATGAAGATGCGACCGTTGCGGCTGCCGTCCGGGCCGTGCTGCCAGGCGTAGCCGAGATCGTCGATGCGATCGCGGCGCGGTTCGAGCGCGGTGGCCGGCTCTTCTACCTCGGCGCAGGAACCAGCGGACGCCTGGGTGTGCTCGATGCGAGCGAATGTCCGCCGACCTTTTCGGTCGAGCCCGGCCTCTTCGTCGGCCTCATCGCCGGTGGCGACTCAGCGCTGCGCCGCTCCTCTGAAAGCAGCGAGGATAAGCCTGAGGAGGGTGCACGCGATCTGCTCACCTTCGATCCGACCCCCAACGATACAGTTCTCGGCATCGCGGCCAGCGGGCGGACGCCCTACGTCCTCGGCGCGCTGGCGGCAGCGAACGATGCCGGCTGCTTGACCGTCGCATTGACCTGTGCGGGCGGGCTGGAGGGTGGATCGCCCATGGGTCATGTGGCCGAAATGGCTGTCGAAGTGGCCACCGGACCGGAGGTCTTGACGGGCTCCACCCGCATGAAGGCCGGCACCGCGACCAAGCTGGTCCTGAACATGATCTCCACCGGCGTCATGGTGCGGGGCGGCATGATTTACGGCAACCTGATGGTGAACGTGCAAACCTCAAACGCCAAGCTGGTCGATCGCGGCGTGCGCATCATCGCAGCAGCCACAGGCTTCGAGAAGGAGCGCGCGGCGGAGTTGTTGGAGGCAGGCAGCAGCGTGAAGATCGCCATCGTAATGGGCAAGCTCGGTATCTCGCGCGAGGCCGCGCAGGAACGGCTTTCCGCCCACAAAGGCAGGCTCGCAGAAGCTTTGAAGTGAAAGGCATAACGCGGACAGAAGTGACAAGTACGAATCAAAACGTATGTGTCCTATCCGTTCTGGTCCGTCTTATCTTTCTTATCCGCGTTACGCCTTCGTGACTCTCGTCAGTTGCGTGTAACCCCAAGCGAGTGTCCCGCCGGAGTCGCCAGTCCCCACGCCATGCGCGGTGTATTGTGCGCGATGCCCAGCGACCCATCCGGCCCCAGCAGGATCACGCCACCGTGGCCGCCAAGCCGTGTGTGCAGATACGCAATCGCATCCGTGGCAGCCTGCTGCGGAGTTGCTCCGGCCTGCACGCGGTCGACGGCCCACTTGCCCAGCACGAGCTTCATAATGGGCTCACCCCATCCCGTCAGCGAGACAGCCGCCGAAAGATTGTCCGCATAGCAGCCACAGCCGATGAGCGACGAATCGCCCACACGCCCCGGAGCCTTGTTCAACGTGCCGCCGGTGCTGGTGGCGGCCGCCAGATTGCCGTGGATGTCCAAAGCCACCGCACCCACCGTATCGTGCGAGAGCAGAGGATCAGGAATCGTAGCCTCCGGCGACCCGCCCGAAAACGTCGTATCCTTCAGCCCCGCGAGCTCCGCCTCCTGCGCCGCATAGAGCCTCTTCTGCTCGCGCGGAATGACCAGGTCCATGTTGTCGCATAGGCTCATACCGTGCTGCATCGCAAATCGTTCCGCGCCGGTGCCGACGAAGTAGACATGCGGCGATTCCTCCAGCACCAGGCGTGCCGCCCGGATGGGATTCCGCAGCCGCTCCACGCAGGCCACACCACCCGTTCGGAGGTCGGCACCATTCATCAGCAGCGCGTCGAGCTGCACGCGCCCATCGCGAGTCAGGAACGATCCACGCCCCGCGTCGAAGGTCTCATCGTCCTCCATGACGACGACGGCAGCCTCTACCGCATCCACCGCCGAAGCACCACGCTCCAGTAGCGCATACCCCGCCGCAAGGGCATTGCGGATACCGTTTTCATGGGCATCGATCTCGGCATCCGGCATGGCCCAGGCACCGCCGTGAATCAGGAGGATAGGAAGTTTTTCAGGCATCAGGCCTTCTTCACGCCAGGTTCAGGCGCTTGCGGCGCTCGGTTTCGTTGTAGGTGTAGCGGATGCGGTGAATGACCGTGATCGTTGAAAACAGCGCCAGCACCCACAGCGCCGGAGCCATCACACCCCAACGATTACACAGCGCCCCCAGGATCACGCACACAATCCGCTCCGGCCGCTCCATGAAGCCCACCTTGCAGGACCCGATCAGCGCCTCTGCCCGCGCGCGTGTGTAGCTGACCATCAGCGACGCCGTCATCACGAACGCCACCAGCCCCACGTAAAACAACCGGTTGCCGCGCGCATAAAAGACCAGCAACCCAAAGAAGATGCACACGTCCGAGTAACGATCGATCACCGAATCGAAGAACGCGCCAAACACCGATACCTGGTTGGTCTGGCGAGCTACCCGCCCATCCACCATGTCAAAGACGCCCGCGCCGATGATGATCAGACCGGCATAAAAGAAGTACCGCACCGCATGATCGCCACGCGCAAAGCCGAAGAACAACGCAGCCACGATGTTGATGATCAACCCGATGAACGTCAGCACGTTGGGGGAGATCTTGGAGATGGCAAGACCGTTGACGATCTTCTGCAGCAGCCAGCCGCTGCCTTTGCCGAATTGACTTGTCCAGGTCATAGTGTCAGTGTGCTGCCGGTGGTGCTTCGTAGAGCGGGGTGAGACGCGTCAGCGTGTAGCCATCTCGAAACTTGAACTCTTCGCCAGCCGCACGCGTCTCCTTGACGATCTCCAGCAGATTACGCCGCAGCGTCAGCGTCGTGCGCGCCTCGACGGGGTGATTATTCTCCTGGATCGTTCCGGTCAGCACCAAGGTTCCGCGGCCGTTCTTCAGGGCATCCAGGCCGGCCACGCTTGAGGTCGTCGCATCCGCGGGCTTGTCCGTATTGACGACCTTATACGAAGCCGGAGTCACCGTGACGGCCAGGTTTTCGACGACCTGCTTGTTCGGCCCGTCGTCGTAGGTGTACTGCCACGTCAGACCCGTATGGCTGAGGCTGATCGAAGACCACGTCGGCAGCTTGGTGCGGCCATTGGTCTGATAATCGCGATACTCCAGCACGCCGGACCAGCGCCCGACCAGCGCCGCTTCAAACGCAGTGACCGCAGGAGCAATCGGCGCCTCCTCAGGAATGGACTGTGCCTGCAGCGAGGCGGAGCATGCGAGCGCAAGGGCCAGGAAGATCTTCAAGCGGTCGCCGCCTTGTGCTGCGAGAGCGAAAGAACATTGCCGAAGGGATCGTTGAACCACGCCACGCGAGCCGCACCACCCGGAGCCGTCCATACGCCATCTGCATCCTGCTCAAACCACGGGTAACGCAGCGTCTCAACGCCAGCCGCATTCAGAGCCTTCGCGGACACCGTAATATCCAAGACCTCCCAGCCAAAAACCGTATACGGTTGTGGCTTGAACTCCGGAGTCAGCACGCAGCGGATCATGACATCCCCGGCAGCCGTCAGCACCAGCGCAAACGGATCGCGAGAGGCCACAGTCAGCCCCAGCTTGCCGGCATAAAAGCCTTCGGCAAGATCGAAGTCGTGAACCGGGATGAAGCCAACAACAGAGGCCTGGGCAAGCACGCGCCTACTCCTTGGTTGTGCCGGCAGCGGCGGTTTCATGCACAGCTGCGAGCTCAAGCGCAATATCGTGAATGGTCGCCAGCTTCAAAACCTCGAGCTCGCGCTTGCCGTTCGGCGTCACGACGGTCACCGTATCGCCCACCTCTTTATTCAGCAGCGCACGGCCGATGGGCGACGTCGTCGAGATCAGCCCCTTCGATACATCCGACTCTTCGCTCGTTACAAGCTGATAGACGATCTCTTCATCCTTGGTCGAATCGAACACGGTAATGCGAGACCCAAAGCCCGTCTTGTCATGCGGAATATTCGCCAGGTTGACCATGGCGAGCTCGCCCATGCGCTTCTTCAACTGGCCCAGGCGCGCGTTCACGAACACTTGGCGCTGCTTGGCCATGTGGTACTCGGCGTTTTCGCTGAGATCGCCCAGCGCGACGGCTTTCTTAATCTCGGCGGGAAGTTCGGTGGTCAGTTCGTACTCAAGCGCCTTGATCTCTTCGGCTAACTTGGCTTTGATGTGCTCTGGCATGCGGCCTTCTTCTACAACTGCGAATTACTGGTGCGGAACTTAAATTATACGTCCCGCAACAAAGAACCGTATCCAGGCCGGTCCGGCACAAAGCTTGCTCAGAAGCTGTAGCGGAGACCCCCTTCGACGCGCCGGCTGTTATCGGCCGCGAACGGAACCAGGAACTGCGGCGAGCCCAGCACGCCGCCCTCCGAGGTCACGTTGGTGTGGTTGAGGAAGTTTGACGACCGGATATTAGCCGTGATCGTCTGCTGGTGGTCCGCCTTGGAGTTGCTCGTAAGCGTAAAGGTCCGCTGAATATTGGCGTCGGCGTGGATGCTCCAGGGCAAACTGGCGCGGTTACGGGCTAGAACACCCGTGCCTCCCGTGGCTACGAGATTCCCGAAGGGGGTAGCAATGGCACCAGCCTGTCCGGGCCGCGCGAACTGCGGCCGGTCGTTGAAGTTGCCGTCCCCGTTGTTGTCGAACCCTGTCGTGATGTTGAACGGCGAGTTCCCATTCCCGTAGTAGTTAATGGACAGGCTCACGTTCCGCGGCAGGTTGACAGTGACATTGGCGAAGTTCTGCCAGAGCGAGTTACCGCTCTCAATGGCGTACTCGCCGGCGTTGGTGGCGGAGCTTTGCGGGGAGAAGAAGGCGTTATCGTCCGTATCGGATTTGATATGAATCCGCACCGCACCGACAAAAAACTGCACCCGCTTCAGCTTCTGGTTGCCGACACCGACGAACTCGATGTCGCCCGCAGTATCAGCTGAGCTTTGAAGCTGAAGCACGTTCAGATTGAGCGCGCCGGGCCGTGGGCCTGTAGGCGAGCCATTCAGCGGGCTATTCACGTTAAGCGTGCGCTCCTGGTGCCAACCGCGGATGTAGATGAGATTCGCGCTGAACGTGAAGCCGAAGGGCAGAGTCTTATCCCCGCCGATCTGCGCCATCATGTTCTGATTAGTGCCGTAGTTGGGAGCCAGAGTGCGGACCGCATGGATCACCGAGCTGCCGTTCGTAGCCGGAGCACCGTAAACCGGGTTATAGACCAGCGAGGTGACACGAGCGACGCCGTCCTCCCGCATCAATTCAGCCTGCGTGAAAGCCAGACCGTTGGGGCTATGCCCGGCAAAGAGACCAAGATGCGCGTTGAGGGTGAGGGTTTTGCTGGAACCGGGGGCCCAGGAGACGCCCAGGCGTGGGGTAAAGCCGTTGGCCTGGAAGGGCAGGTTGGCATAGAAGTAGCGAAGGCCTGCGGAAAGCGTCAGGTTGGGGCGGAGCTTGATATCGTCCTGCACAAAAATCACAGGATAGAACTCATTGAGGTTGACCTGCGGGTTGCCGGCTACCGAAGAATACTGCGTAGGGGTTCCACCGGGCAGATTCAGCTTGGCCCGACGGTACTGCTCCAGGCCGGTGATCGTCTCCGTGGCCGTGGTGGCGGTGTTGCCGTTGAGTACCGGAGCGGTGCCCCCGCCGAAGATGTACGTCCCATTGAAGTTGGTGCTGAGGGTCTGGCGCTCGACGTAGTCGAAGAGCTGCAGCCCGGCTTTCAGCGAGTGTTTGCCGTGGGTATAGATGAAGTCGTCATCCCACTCCGTACGAATCTGGTGAATGCGCTGCTGGCCGATGTTCGCGCCGCCGCCGGTAAACGCCCCGGCCACCTCAAGCTGCGGCCCCGTCGAGGTTGGGACGTCGTCTTCGCCTCGGAAATCGATGCTCACACGCCCTTCGTGCAGCAGGTTGGGCGAAAAAGTGGTCGTATCGCTGAAACGCAGGATGTGATCGTAGGTCTGGGAGTCGTAGCCACTCTCCAGCAGCGTTGAACCGCCGACGCCGACGTTCGAGAGGTGATCGACCTTGGTGGAGAAGCTGGCGAAGGCAATATTCTTCGGGCCCAGTTGGAGGTCGACGCGTGCGCTGCCAACCCAGAGACGCTGGGGCACAGGCACGTTGGCTACCGTGGAGACCTGGTTGCCGGAGTCGTCCAGGGTCACGGCGTTGATGACGGAAAATTCGTCAATGGAGCGATGCTCAAGCGCCAGCGAGAAGTTGGAGCCTTCCTTCCGAACCGGGCCGTTCAACGTGAAGCCATAACGCTGCTTGCCGATGGCGGCCGGCGCGTCCGAGAACGGATTGTGCGCGTTCATCCACGAGGAGGAATTGGTGGTGAAGAGCGTGCCGTGATAATTTTTTGCGCCGGGCTTGGTGTAGATCTCAATGTGGCCGCCTTCAAACGGCGGCTGGCGGTTTTCAGCCGAGAAGAGGTCCGGATTTACCTCGATGCGGGCGATTGAGGATTTGGGTGGCAGGGGACTGTCGTCCTGGAAGCCGTCAACGGAAAGAACAGTGCCGGAGGGCGGCCCACCGCCGGATGCGGCGAGCTGCTGGAGCTGGCGCTGCAGATCGTCCGGGTCGTCGGCAAGCGTGTTGAGCTGGGTCCCGGTCAAGGTGGTGCCGTTGAGGCCTCCCGGAACAGGGTCGATCGTCGCTTCGTCCGCGTTGACATTGATGGCGACCGAATCCGCCGGGATCAGGGTGATATGGAGGTCGGCGGAAGCGCGTGCAGGCAGATCCTGCTCTGCGGCGGCGAAGCCGGGCGCATTGGTGGTGATGTGATGAGGACCGGCGGCAACGCAGGGGAAGCTGAAACGGCCATCGCTGCCGCTGATCTTGCTAAGCCCGGCCTTACCGTCGATCTGGATCGTAGCCCCGGGAATCACGGCGGCGGTGCTGTCCTGGACCGTACCGGTCAAAGCACGGCCAGTGCAGGCGGACTGTGGCTGCTGCGCCTGGAGCGGCGAGACGGCTGCCGCTGAGACGAAGGGAACCACAAAAGCGGGCCACGCGGCCGCGACGAAAAAGCGATGCATTCTTGAGTCTCCGGGAGTTCTTACGCTGCGTCTGGGGGTACGCAAGATAGACGCGCCCGGTTCCCGCATATCTGTGGAAAGGTTTGCAGCATTTCACGGGAATCCCTTAGGTTAACCGTTTGACCGCCAGGCAGAATGCGGTCCGTGCAAACTGCTAACACGCGGCAAGGTTTGAAACGATCCCGCATTTTTATCCGTCTTTACATCGGCGGCCCGCCCGCCCGCGACTAAGCTGTCCCTGCGAGGACTCCCATGAAGCACTCTCTGCTTGCTCTTTCCTTCCTCATCGCGTCCATGGCGCACGCTCAATATGGCGTCCGGCGTACCGTATATCACCCTGAAAAACTGCTGCCGGATGTTCCCGTGACCGCGCCGGATGCTGCCTTCCCGCTCCGGGTCCATCTCTTCAACGTTCGTTGGGGAGGTCTCGGATCACGCAATCACGGCTACGGAACAGGCAATCTGCTGGATGCCGCCAACCTCCAGGGCTTTGATTTCGCCTTTGAGTGCGGCGTTCCCTTCACGCCCAACGCCGATCCCGCCGACACCTACCAGGCACGTTGGAAGAAGTCTCCCTACCAGTTGGAGATCCTGACCACTGAGGCAGGTGCCAGCTTCACCCGCACCTGCACCCTCAATCTCGCCATGGAAGCACGTCCCTTCACCACGGCTAACGACGCCCACTTCAGCCATGGCGTCTCCTCCAGCCTGCGAACCCCGTGGCTTGACCCCGGCTTCGCCTATGAAGGCCCCTCGACCGACCATCTCATTCAGTTTCACGTCCTTGACGGCCAGCGGCAGGAAGACTCCTTCGGCGATCACGGCTGGGGCATCGCCAATCTCGTCGATCCACAGCCCGGCTCCGTCCTCCAGGGAGCCGACTACCGGTTCGATTGCTCCCGTGGCTTCGTCACCAGCTCCCAGCTCGATAACTACTACCAGGGGCGGTGGACCAGGCCCGGCCAAAAGCTTGAGCTGCTCCTTCAGCGCCCGGGCTCGGACAAGGTTGACCGTTGCACCGTCTCCGTAGCCCTCAGACCCGACCCATACCCCGAACGCCGTTCCCGCGCCCAGAATCCCTAGACTGCGGTCCCGCGAGCCTTATGCCGGGCAAAGTTCCCTGAAGTCGTCTCTCCGGGGACGTTGAAAAGCGTCCCGCGTCATCCCCATGGGCAAGCGCAGGCAAGCCGTAGAATCTCTCAGAGGGTTTCTGCGCATGAGGTTGGTTCGACTTCTATTCCTGCTTATCCTGGTCGGAGCCGCTGCCTTCGTCTTTCTCGTCCCCTTCGGCCCGCATACGGAGACCTTCGTCGATATCCCCTCCGGAACCGGCACCCAAGGCATGGCCGCGCGGCTCAAACGCGGCGGTGTCATCCGCTCCGCATTTGCCTTTGAGGCTTTGCGAGCCCTCAGAGGCGGTCGCCTCAAGGCAGGCGAGTACCGCTTCGACCACCCCGCCCCCCTCAACGAGATCTACGCCCGCATCGCCAAAGGCGACGTCTATACCATCCAGGTCACCATCCCGGAGGGCTACAACATCTTCGATATCGCCCAGACCATCCAGGGCGCAAAGCTCGCTGAAGCTGACGCGTTTCTGGCCGCGGAGCGCCGCGACACCGGCCTGATCCGCGATCTCAGCCCCCAGGCCGCCTCGCTTGAGGGCTACCTCTTCCCCGATACCTACCGCTTCTCCCGCCACACCACCCCTGATCAGATGGTCGCCACCATGGTGAAGCGCTTCCGCCAGGTCACCGCCGGCCTCGGGCTGGCCCCCGGTCCGGATACCGCACGAACCGTGACAATGGCCAGCCTGATCGAAAAGGAGGTCCGTGTGGACTCTGAGCGGCCCCTGGTCGCCGGAGTCTTCGTCAATCGCCTCGCCCAGGGCATGCCCCTCGCCACTGACCCCACCGTCGCCTACGCCGCGCTGCTCGACGGCCGCTGGCGCGGAACCATCTACCAGTCCGACTTGGCCTCAGACTCCCCCTACAACACCTACCGGCACGCCGGCCTGCCGCCCGGACCAATCGCCAACCCTGGAGTCGCTGCCTTCAAAGCCGCCTTACAGCCGGCAAAGACTGATTTCCTCTACTTCGTCGCCGACGCGCAAGGCCACAGCCTCTTCTCCCGGACCCTCAAGGAGCACAACGAGCGCGTGCAGGCCTACCGGCTGGCCGAAAAGGCAGCCCACCCCCAATGATCGTCTTGCAGGACTTGCTCTGTCTGGTTCACCAAGAACCGTTTAGCCCCGCCAGACATCCAACACGGTACGATTGAAACGCACGGTACATCCGCGTCTCGACGGCGCTGGCTTTCGGCTCATTGAGCACGAACGCCCGCCGATGAACGTCTTACGGGTGACAACAGATGCGGGATTGCGAGTAGTAGACCTGGAATGAGGCAGTTACAGAGTTCGAAGCAGAGGGGGCCAGCAGGGCTGCTCCCGGGGTTGTTCACCGGCTTGTGCCGCGCCGCGCTGCCCGCGCTGATGCTGTTCGGCCTTACCGGCTGTTACTCCATCCGCACCCACACCGTTGGTCGCACAGTCGTCGTCACCAAGGTCCTGGACGCCACCCTGGACCAGTTGCTGACCCAGCTCGCCAAGCAGGATGATTCCATCCAGACCATGAACGCCAAGGTCGATATCACCGCCTCCACTGGCGGCGAGCACGAAGGTGAGGTCAAGGAACTCCCCACCTTCTCCGGCTATATCTTTCTGCGGCGTCCCGGCGACCTCCGCGTGCTGATGCTCGTACCGCTCGCACGCTCCACCGGACTCGACATGGTCTCTGACGGCACACATTTCAAGCTCAACGTCCCCTACAAACAGTTGGCGGTCATCGGCGAAGACAAGTTCACGGACTCCTCCAAGAACGGTCTGGAGAATCTACGGCCGTACATCGTTCGTGACGCGCTGCTGATCCCGACCGCCACCCCCGATCAGTACGTGACGCTCACCCGCGGCTCGCGCATCACGCCCCCCGGTCCCGGCCAGAAGGACTCCATCGAAGAGCCGGACTACGACATTACGATCCTGAGCCAGACCAAGGATCATGTTCTTGAGCAACTGCGCGTCATCCACTTCGGCCGCATCACGCTCCAGCCCTACCAGCAGGACTACTACCACGAAGGCCGCATCGTCACGACCGTGACCTACGACAAGTACCAGAAGTTCGGGGAACTAACCTTCCCGCAGAGCATCCTGATCACCCAGCCGACCAACGAACTCAAGCTTAAGATCGACATCACCAAGCTCACCCTGAACCAGAAGCTGGACGACGAGCAGTTCGTCCTGCAGTTCCCGGAAGGCGCCAAAGTCAAGACCATGTAGTGCCCGTTTTCGCCGGTGGGTCATGATTGGTCCGGAGCAGGAAGTCCGGACCTAAGTCAAATCGATTGAAGACTTTGCATGATTTACCCGGGTGGGGGTGCAGGGGTCGATTTCCCCTACAACCCCGTCCGCAGCGTGTGCTCCGCGATCGCAGCATTGATCTCCAGCGCCAGCGCCAGAGCCTTCCGCCCTGCCACCCCATCCACCTGTGGAAGCTCCCGCGTCCGCACCGCCTCCAGGAACGCCGACAGCTCCAGCCGGAGCGGCTCCCCGGGTGCCACCGGGATCTTGCTCATATTCATCCCCGCAGTAGGATGCTTTGGCTCTCCCGGCAGTTCCGGCTTGGAGTGCTTCTCGATCATCGCCGCCAGTTGCGCGTCCGTCAGACCGGCAGCGGCGGTCACATCGATCAGCAAAAGATCCTGCCGTGCGAAGTCGAGCGAAAGATACTGGTGCGGCTGGAAGAAGCGCAGCTTGCGCACCCTCTCGGTGGACACCCGGGACGCCGTGAAGTTGGCAATACATCCATTCTCAAACTCGATCCGCACGTTGGCGATATCGACCGTCCGCGAAAGCACCGGCAATCCTACAGCCCGAACCTCCCGAACAGCAGAAGGCACCAGCGAGAGCACGATATCCAGGTCATGGATCATCAGGTCCAGCACCACATCCACGTCCAGCGAGCGCGGCGTAAACACACTCAGCCGATGGGCCTCGAAGAACATAGGCCGGTTGAGGTGCGCCCGGGCAGCGGCTACCGCCGGGTTGAACCGCTCCAGGTGCCCCACCTGCACGATCCGATGATGCTTCGCCGCCAGCACATTGATCTGGTCTGCCTCCTCGAGCGTAGCCGCGATGGGCTTCTCGATCAGCAGGTCCGTCCCGGCCGCCAGCAAGGGCGCGGCAGCAGCAGCGTGGTGGATTGTAGGCACACACACACTCGCCGCCTGCAGGCTGATGCCTGAGGCGAGCATCTCCTCCACAGAGGGGAAGGCGGGGATATTGTAGGTGGCAGCGGTCTGGTCGCGGACCGTCTGGTCCTGATCCACGACTGCGGCTAGTCGGACGGATGCTCCGGCCAGCTCCAGCTCACGGTAGACCCGGAGATGGTTGCGGCCGAAGGCCCCGGCCCCGACGACGGCTACATTCGTGGCCACTACTTCTCGGACGGGCTCTCGACGGCCTCACGGCAGCGCGCGTAGAGCTCGAGCAGGTTGTTGACCTGGTCCTCAGGCTTGGCGGAGCTGGGGGCGGCGAAGCCGGTGGTGGAGGCCGAACCCTTCAGGCCGACGTTGGCTTGTGCGGCGACGAACTTGAGGAGGTCGAGGGCGATGTCTTCGGTGCGGCGAGCGGAGCTGTTGGTCACGGGCTGTTCCATCCCTCGATGGTAATTCAAAGGCTAGCCGCAGGGGTGGATGCCGCACAGGATCTCGTAGGAGATGGTGCGGGCGAGGCGGGCGTGGTCCTCGGCGGTGATGCCGGGGCCGAGCAGGGTGGCCTCGTCTCCCGCGCTTGCGGCGGGTATGGCGGTGACGTCCACGACCGTCAGGTTCATCGAGATACGGCCCAGGATGGGGGCGGGGTGGCCTTGAACCATCACCCAGCCGTGGGGGTGGGAGAGCTCGCGGCGGAGGCCGTCGGCGTAGCCTACGGGCAGCAGCGCCACCTTCATCGCCGGGCCGGCGATGAAGGTGGCGTTGTAGCCGACGGTGTCGCCGGGGGCCAAATCACGGACGGCCAGGATGCGGGCCTTCCAGGTAAGGACCGGCTGAAGGGCCGGGCTGAGGTGGTGGAGTGCGCCGCCTTCGATGGGCAGGCAGTAGCCGTAGAGCGCGAGGCCGGTGCGGACCATCGTCTGCGAGCCGGCGGCGGCAGCGAGGGTGGTGAGCCAGTCGCCTGACGATGGTTCAGGCGTCTCGTTGTCTACCGCGGAGCTGTTGGCGGCGTGGAGCCAGGCTGGAGTGAGGCCGGCTGTCACGGTCTGCTGCACGGCTGCCTCGAAGAGGGCTCGCTGTCGCAGGGTGAGATTTGAATTGGCCACTTCTGAGCTACAGAAGTGGGTGAAGAGTCCGTCCAACCGCAGGCCCGCGGCGCTGATCCGCGCGAGCAGAGTAGCGAGGTCCTGGCCGGGGCGGACGCCCTGGCGGCCCATCCCAGTGTCTACCTCTACGTGGACTCGGCAGCCGATTCCGGCGAGCAAGTCTATATGGTCCGTCGTCCAGATGACGGGGATCAGGTGGGCTGAGACGATCGCAGGAACGTCTTTCGGCAGGGAGCCGCTCATCACGAGGATGTCTGCTTCGAGACCGGCGTGGTCCAATGCGGCTCGGACTTGCTGGCCCTCGGAGGCGCAGGTAACGCCGAGCCAGCGGGCACCGGCTCGGACGAGGATGGGGGCGCAACGCTCGGCTCCGTGGCCGTAGGCACGGGCCTTGATGACGGCAAGGACCTCGGCGCCGGCTACTCGCTGGATGGCTTTGTAGTTAGCGGTAAGGGCCGCGGCGTCGATTTCAGTCCAGTTGTTCAGTTAGTAGCCCCCGTCGCCGCCGTGGGCGGTGTCGAGGTTTTCAAAGCGGGTGTAGTCGGCGATGTAGGCCATCTGGACGGAGCCGGTGGGGCCGTTGCGCTGCTTGGCGATAATGATCTCTGCCTTGCCCTTGAGGTCTTCGTTCTCGCGGTCGTAGTACTCCTCGCGATGGATGAAGCAGACGACGTCGGCGTCCTGCTCGATCGAACCGGATTCTCGGAGGTCGGAGAGCAGTGGCTTCTTGTCGCCGGTGCGCTGTTCCGAGCCTCGGGAGAGCTGGGAGAGGGCTACGACTGGGACGCGGAGTTCCTTGGCCAAGGCTTTCAGACCGCGTGAGACTGCCGAAACCTCTTGCGTGCGGTTCTCGGGGCCTTTTTTGCCGCCTGTGGAGCCGGACATGAGCTGGAGGTAGTCGATGACGATGAGGTCCAGGCGGCCCTCCTGCTGCTTGAGGCGGCGGGCTTTGGCGCGCATCTCGGCGAGGGTGATGCCGGGGGTGTCGTCGACGTAGAGCTTGGACTCCATGAGGCGCTCGAGTGCGTCCTGGAGCTTGCCCTTATCGTCTCTTCCCAGGAACCCGGTCTGCAGCTTGCGGGCTCCAACGGAGGCCTCGCCGGCGAGCATACGGCGGAGGAGGCTTTCCTTGGACATTTCAAGCGAGAAGACCGCCACTACCATTCCGTCCTTGACGGCGGAGTTCTGGGCGATGTTGATGGCCCAGGCGGTCTTGCCCATGGAGGGGCGGGCGGCGATGATGATGAGCTCCGACTCCTGAAGGCCGGAGGTCATCTTGTCGAACTCGGTGTAGTGGGTGCGGAGGCCGGTGACCTCGCGGCCCTGCTCGTAGAGCTTCTCGATGGAGCCGAAGGAGCTTTTGACGATGTCGGAGATGCCGGAGAAGCCACCGGTGATAGCGTGCTCCGAGATCTCCATAAGGCGGGACTCGACCTGGTTGAGAACGTCGATGGCTTCGAGCGACTGGTCTGAGGCCTCCATCATGCCGGCGTCGCAGACGCTCATGAGTTGGCGCATGAGGGATTTATCGCGGACGATGCGGACGTAGGACTCGATGGACAGCTTGCGGGGCAGGCCTTCGGAGAGGCCTGCGAGATACGGGCGGCTGCCTACAGAGTCGAGCTGCTTGCGCTTGGAGAGCTCCTCCGAGACGGTGACGATGTCTACGGCGTAGCCGACCTCCGAGAGGTGGATCATCACCTCGTAGATCTTGCGGTGCGAATCGAGCGAGAAGTCGTCCGCCTTGAGAAGCATGGTGGCGTCGACGATGGCGAGGGGCTCGACGAGCATGGCGCCGAGGATGGTCTGCTCGGCGTGGAGGGACGCGGGGCGGGAGTCGTCTTCCGGGTTGAGGAGGCGGGGATAGGTGGCCATGCGTGCGCTCTGCTTTCTGGTTCGGTCTACTCCTTACAGTAGGCTAAGCGGCTGCGTGGAGAAAGTGGAGTTTCGGTGTAAATGGGTCATCTGAAGGGTTGTGGTGATTACAGCCCACGGCCCGGTCTTGCGGGGTGGGATGTATTGGCACGGCTGAGGCCGTGCCCTTCCGTTGGCTGTTAGGGGTATGGATTGGTAGGCCCCCTCCCCCTGTTTTGATCCAAAGTCTTCAAACGATTGAAGTTAGGTCTGGACTTCCCTTTGTGACCTTCCGATCTGAGAGGATGGTCTGGAGGAGAGTGACGCAAATGGGACAAGAGAAACAGTTGGAGATACCGGCGGCGGCGGCGAAGGATGCGGCTTCGTTTGAGCTGCTGCGGCTTTGGGTGGCGAACCAGAGCCAGCAGATTTCGCTGCGGCCCGGGGTGTGGCAGGACCCGACGGCATGGGGAGTAATGCTAGCGGATCTGGCGCGGAACATCGTCCAGGTTCACGCCGAAAACGACGAGGATCTGGATGCGGGTGCGTTTCTGGGCTCTCTTCTGGAGGGCTTCGATAACGAGATTGAAGATGTGTTGAATGAGTTCGAAGGGGACGAGAGCGAGCACGAGGCTGGCTAAGAATTTCCTTCTGCTTTAATTGTACGCGGTTGACGGGGGTAAATACCCCAACTTTATCTCTCGTGGAATGAGAGAGTTAGGTCGTTTTGGGGCTTGACACGCGATTTTGCTCAGCGTTTTGGAGAAATTATTTTTTTAGGCTTGTAAGTGGTTCATTCTGAAGGATAAATAGAATGGGCGACGAAGGCCTTGGTCCGCTTCAGATGACGACGTGGAAACGACAGCGACCCGGGGCTAAAGCCCAATTCTTTACTTGCCGTTGACGGGGGCCTAAAGGCCCCCTCTAATCCGAACGGCAACGGCAACAGCAAAAAGCAGCGGCACCTACGGAAATTCTTCGCTGCGCTCAGTAATGACCGGTGAGAGCTGACTCTGAGCGCGGCGAGGTGGGTTAGTGACCCTTGTAGGTCTGGAAGAGCTCTGGGAACTGGGCTGCGAGGGCCTTGGTTTTGGGGACGTCGCAGATCTGGATGTAGGGGTTGTTGGGGTTCTTGGTGGCGTAGTCCTGGTGGTAGTCCTCTGCGTTGTAGAAGCCCTTCAGCGGGGTCAGGTCCGTGACGATCTTGCCGTGGAAGGCGTGGGCGGCGTCAAGCTGGGCGATGTAGGCCTGGGCGATCTTGTGCTGCTGCTCCGACTCGTAAAAGATGGCGGAGCGATAGCTGGTGCCTACGTCCGGGCCCTGGCGGTTCAGGGTCGTCGGGTCGTGGGCGACCGAGAAGAAGATGCGCAGGAGGGTCCCGTAGGTGATCTTTGAGGGATCGAAGGTGATCTCGACGGACTCGGCATGGCCGGTGGTCTCGGTGGTGACCTGGTCGTAGGTGGCGGTCGACTGGGAGCCGCCGGCGTAACCGGCCTCTGTGTGGGTGACGCCCTTGACGCGCTGGAAGACGGACTGCGTGCCCCAGAAGCAGCCGCCGGCGAAGACAGCCTTTTCCTTGCCGGGCTGGGGTGCGAGGTGGTCGTCAAGAGCAGGGGCAGCGATGGGCTGCGTGGTGGCGGCGGATGCGATGGTCATGCGTTTATACCCCAGAAAGAAGATGCCGACGATAAGAACTGCTGCGAGGAAGACGGAGATGCGTGCCATGTGATGCCTCTGGATGTTAGACGCTGGGGGTTACAGGGTGGATTCCTTGCTGGCTCCTGGCGAAAAACTTACCACGGATAAAAGGGAAAGACGGATAAAGGCAGGATAAGGCGATTTATTGATCTTTCTTCTTGGTGTTCTTCTTGCGGTCGTTGGTTAGGAGGATGCGCCTGAATTTGGGGGATTCGCCGAAGTTCAGGATGAGGCCTACCTCGATATTTGATGACATAAGGTGGTGAGTCAGCTGGCCCTCATGGGCTTTGGAGATGACTTCTGCTGTCTTGAGTTCGAGGATAACCTGCTGTTCCACGATGAGGTCGGCTTTGAAGATTCCCACCACAGCCCCTCGGAAGTAAACCGGGATGTTGGCCTCTGCTTGAGCACTTAGCCCAGCATCAAGAAGGGCGACCCTCATGGCCTCCTTGTAGACCGACTCAAGAAAACCATAACCGAGCTCATTGAAAACATCGTAGAAGATGCCGATGATCCGCTCAGTAATATCGGCAGACGCGCCTTGAAACCTGCCGTTATGCTCTGGTGACAGTGTCATGGGGACCTCACTTGAGATGATCCTGCTCTTATCCCTTTTTTTCTTTTATCCGTGGTAGGTCTTTGCTTTCAGGCAGTGAGGCGGCGGGATTGGATTTCTAGGTAGACGTGGACCAGGGAGACGGCGGCTGGGGTTACTCCGGGGAGGCGGCTGGCCTGGCCTAGCGTCAACGGGCGGACGCGTTGGAAGGTCTGCTGCATTTCGCGGCTTAGGCCGGAGATGGTGGTGTAGTCGAAGGTGGGGGGGATGCGGGTGGATTCGGCTTGCTTCATCTTGCCGATGGAACGGAGCTGCTGGGAGAGGTAGCCGGCGTACTTGATCTCGGTCTCGACGGCGCGGCGCTCGTTGCGGGTGCGGGCGGGGAAGGTCTCGTCTTGCCAAGCGGTGAAGATGGGGGCGGCAAGGGCTTCCGTGAGGAGCGGGACGAAGTCTTCGATGACGAGGTCGGGGCGCTTCAGGAGGTCGGAGAGAAGGACGCCGGCGAAGGAATCGACGCCTTGTGCGGAGCCGGCGAGGAGCTTGGCGTAGAGGTCGGCGGGGATCTCGCGGGCGTTGAGGCGGGTGGTCTCTAGGAGGGTCTTGAAGGCGGCGGCGCGGTGCTGGCGGGCTTCATAGTCAGCCCAGTTTTCATCGCCGATGAGGCCGAGGCGGTGGCCGTGCGGGGTGAGGCGGCGGTCGGCGTTATCGATGCGGAGGTGGAGGC
This sequence comes from Granulicella tundricola MP5ACTX9, assembly GCF_000178975.2. Taxonomy (NCBI): domain Bacteria; kingdom Pseudomonadati; phylum Acidobacteriota; class Terriglobia; order Terriglobales; family Acidobacteriaceae; genus Granulicella; species Granulicella tundricola. The sequence continues at coordinate 4,244,937 of NC_015064.1, forward strand.
GGAACTCGGCGCGGGAGGTGAACATGCGGTAAGGCTCGTCGGTACCCTTGCTGATGAGGTCGTCGATGAGAATGCCGATGTAGGCTTCGGTGCGGTCGAGATGGAAGGGTTCGGCGGAGGCATCGCCGCGAGCGCGCTTGACGCTCAAGGCTGCGTTGATTCCGGCCATGAGGCCCTGGGCGGCGGCTTCTTCATAGCCGCTGGTGCCGTTGATCTGGCCTGCCAGGTAGAGACCTTCGTAGGACTTGACGCGGAGGCTGCGATCAAGTTCGGTCGGGTCGATGGCGTCGTACTCGATGGCGTAGCCGGGGCGGAGCATCACGGTGTTTTCAAGGCCGGGGATGCTGTGGACCATCTGGAGCTGGATCTCCTGAGGGAGAGACGTGGACATGCCGTTGATGTAGACCTCATGGGTGGTGAGGCCTTCGGGCTCAAGGAAGAACTGGTGGCGCGGCTTGTCCGGGAAGCGGACGATCTTGTCTTCGATGCTGGGGCAGTAACGAGGGCCGATGGCTTCGATCTGGCCGGTATACATGGGGGAGCGGTGGGCGTTCTCGCGGATGAGCCACATGGTCTCCGGCGAGGTGTGGGCGATGTGGCAGGAGATCTGGCGGAGGGGAAGCTCGCGGGTGCGGAGGGAGAAGGGGGTGGGCTCGGGGTCGCCGGGCTGCTCGGGGAATTGGGACCAATCGATGGTGCGTCCGTCGAGCCTGGGCGGGGTGCCGGTCTTCAGGCGGGTTTCGCGGAGGCCCAGGCGCTTTAAGGATTCGCCCAGGAGGACGCTGGCGGGCTCGCCGGAACGGCCGGCGGAGTACTGCTGCTCGCCGCAGTGGATGAGGCCGTTGAGGAAGGTGCCGGTGGTGATGATGGTGGCGGCGGCGTGGATCTCACGGCCGTCGCGGAGTTTGAGGCCACGGATGCAGGGAACAGGGATCAGGGAACAGGGATCAGGATAGGCAGCGGCTGATCCCTGTTCCCTGCGCCCTGGTCCCTCTATCAACACGTCGACGACTTCGGCTTGCTTGAGGTGGAGGTTGGGCTGGTTTTCCAGGAGCTCTTTCATGCGGACGCGGTAGAGGGCCTTGTCGCATTGGGCTCGGGGGCTCCAGACGGCGGGGCCGCGGGAGGTGTTGAGGAGGCGGAACTGGATGCCGGCTGAATCGGCGATGAGGCCCATGATGCCGCCGAGGGAGTCGATCTCACGGACGAGGTGGCCCTTGGCGATGCCGCCGACGGCGGGATTGCAGGACATCTGGGCGACGAGATCGAGATTGAGGGTGAAGAGGGCGGTGCGGAGGCCCATGCGCGCGGAGGCTACGGCGGCTTCACAGCCGGCGTGTCCTGCTCCGACGACGACTACGTCGTATTGTTCTGTAACGGCCACAGGTCTATTTTAGTGCCAGCGACGATGGTAGTCTGGTGGCCTGGGAGACCGGCTTCCAGCGGAGGACGGCATGGCTGCGAGCGAAACGATCAGTGTGGCTCTATCGCCAGAGATATTGACGGTGGTTCACGAGGCGGTTGAGGCGGGCGAGTATGCCTCCAGCGGAGACGTGGTTCGCGATGCGCTACAGGAGTGGACTGAGGCGCGCAGGCTTCGACAGGTGGAACATGGCGATCTGCGGCGGCTGTGGCAGCAGTCGATCGAGTCGGATGTGAGCGTCAGTGCGGATGAGGTTCTTGATCGACTGGAAAGGAAATACCAGTTGATGGCAGATCAGGCGGCTGAGGCTAAGTAATGCGCATCGAGCTATCGGCCTTCATCGAAGGCGACCTCAGTGTCATTGCGGACTTCATTGCAGAGGGTGCGCCCGTTAGGGCTGTGACGTTCATTCAGGAAATTCGCGCTTGCTTTGCGAGGATCGGAAAAGATCCGCTCCTCTACCAACTGCGTCCCGACATTGGCTCGGATGCGAGAGTGGCTGTTGTGGGGCGGTATGTCATTCTGTTTCGGATCAGGGACGAGATTGTGAAGATCGAGCGGGTGCTTTATGGCGGACGGGATCTGCCGAATCTGATGCTCTAGCTACTCGAAGCGGGGTAGGTGCTGGATATCGGCGAGGGGGACGAGTTCGAGTTCGCCGCCGGCTTTGACCCAGGCTTTGAGGCCTCCGTCGATGACCTGGGTTTTGCAGTTTTCCTGCTCGAGCATGTGGGCTACGCGCTTGCTGGTGGTGTCCCGGATGCAGGAGCAGTAGAGGTAGATCTCGCACTCGGGGGCCATGAACTCGCGCAGGGCGATGAGCTCTTCTTTGAGGCGGGTGGGCTCGACGCGGATGGAGTTCTTGATGCGCTGCATGCCGGGGTCGTAGTAGCCGTGGCTCCGGACGTCCGCGATGATGACGAGCTTGTCCGGGTGCAGGTTCTGCAGGCGCTCCTGGAGGTTGGCGGCGGAGATCTTGTCGATCTTGTTGTACTTACGAGCTCGGATGGAGAAGACGACGATCGAGACGGCGTAGCCTGCGACGAGGAGTGCGCCGATGAGCAGGAACGCGTGGCCGACACGCTGAATCCAGCCCATGATCTCGTTGAGGAAGCGACTGAAGAGATAGCCTGCGGTGACCCAGACACTGACGTAGAAGAGGTTGCCCGCAGCGTCCAGGCGGAAGAAGCGGCTGAACTTCATATTGAGGCTGCCGGCGAGGGGCGCGGCCATCGAAGCCAGGCCGGGAACCCATTTTGCGAAGAGCAGGGTCTTGGAGCCGCGGCGGTAGAAGTACGCCGAGGACGAGAAGATGCAGGCCTCCGGGTTGATGGAGAAGCGACACATGCCCGCCAGGAGCCACCAGCCGGTGTATCGGCCACCGAAGTAGAGGAGTGTGTCTCCGAGGACAGCAGAGGCCCATGCGAGGGGGAAGATGATGTCGAGTTTGAGGCCGTTGTGGGCTGCTGCGCCTGCGCCCAGCAGCACGATGGAGGTGGGCAGGGGCAGGCCCGCCGCCGCCAGAAACATGACGATGGCCACAATGGCGTATCCGTGTTGCGCGATCACGCCAATCAGGCCCATACGTACCGTTTCTCCGCTAGACACCATTGGATGCCAACACGGGGTGGATTGTCGAACGGGAAGTGAATATAGATGCTTCCGGTTCCTGACTTAGAACTCCAGGTGCAGGGAGAGCTGAATCTGGCGCTCGCGGGCAAGGCTGGTGCTGGCGGCGGTGGGGGTGCCGAAGGGTTGGGTGTTGAGGCCTTCGGCGGCGATGGCGGCGGCGTCCTGGAATACCAGCGGGGTGATACCGGCGGTCTTGGTGCCTACGAGGAAGGCGCGTGTTTCTACCGAGGAGAGGTTGGTGCGGTTGGGGAGGTTGAAGATCTCGGCGGAGAGGCGGAGCTTGAGGGGCTCGGAGCGGATGTGACCGCCGGGGGTAAAGGCTCGGCTGATGCGGAGGTCTGCGTTGATGGCTGACGGCAGGCGGAGGGTGTTGCGGCCGACGGTGGGGAGGTAGAGTGCGCCGCCGGAGCCGTTGATGCTTTGGTGGCCACCGCTGAGGCTGGGGCCTCCGTAGAGCTGGTAGGAGTATGGGCGGCCGCTGCGGGCGAGGAGGATGGGGGCTAGTTCCCAGTGGTCGAGGAAGGTGCGGGTTGTGCGCTTTTGTATGTGAATGCGAGGAGCGTAGACGGCGACGATGCGAAGGATCTGGGGGTAGTTGAGGGCGCTGAGGCCCTTGTCGTAACCGTTGGTGAATGGATCAAGCTGGTTGTTGGTGCGGGGGGTGGCGGAGAGGTTGGCACCGTAGTCGATGGCGCGGGACCAGGTGTAGCTGCCGCGTGCGCTGAGGCCGTGCCAGCCGCGCATCTGGGCGGTGACGGCGAGGGCGTTGTAGCTGGCGTTGGCGGTGGAGAGGATGTCGGTGACGGGGCCGAAGGTGGGGGTGACGCGGGCGGTGTATTGGGGGACGACGAAGGTCTCGCCGGAGAGGACGCCGGGGGAGGCGGTTCCGCCCTGGAGCTGGAACTCGGCTGCTGAGGTGGACGGGGCAATGTTGAGGTCGGTGGAGCTTTGGAGCTGGTGATCGATGTTGAGGATATAGGTGGCGGAGAGGCTCGCGTGGCGGCCTAACGAGCCTTCCAGCGAGAGGCTGGCCTGCTGGACGACGGGCAGGCGGAAGTGGCGATCGAACATCATGGCGGAGGTGGTGGAGGAGACGATCGCGGGTGGCCGGGTGAGGAAGGCGCAGGGGTAGCCGAAGCCTTGATTTGCGACCTGCGGGCAGGCGGTGACGGCGGACGGGGTGATGCGGATGCGGGTGGTGGAGTTCGTGAGGGCGGTATCGGCGAGGGCAGAGCGGATAGTCGCACCGGGGAGACGGCCGTAGTAGGCTCCGTAGCCGAGGCGGATGGTGCCGTGACCGTTGCCGAAGGGCTCATAGGCGATCCCCGCGCGGGGGCCGATATTGTTGCGGTCTTCCGGGAAGATGCTGGTGGCGGCGCGGGTGCCGAAGAGTGCATCCAGAGCGGAGTTTGGCGTGGTGGGGATGGGCAGGAGGATGTACTCATACCGTGCGCCGAGGGTGAGGTTCAGGTTGCGGCGGATGCGCCAGGTGTCCTGTGCGAAGCCGGCCCACTCTGACGTGCTAAAGGCTGCAAGTTGCTCTCCGAAGCTCTGGCTGAAGCTGGTGAAGCAGAAGAGATGGATGGCCGCGTTGATCGATGGGCAACCGCCGTTGGGGTAGGCGTTGACGTTGAAGGTCTGGTCGGTGATGAAGTCGACGAGGCCGCCTGCGTTGGCGGTGGTGCGGGTGCTGTCGTAACGGAAGGTGCCGGCTGCGTTGGCGAGGGTGGCGACGCGATCGTGTACGGCGGAGACGGAGCCCCCAAGCTCTAAGAGATGATGGCCGAGCTGGAGCGAGAGGATGTCCCCGGCTTCAAGCTTGCGCTCATCCGGGTAGGCCTGCTGTGAGAGCGACGCCGGGGTGCCGAAGAGCAGGCCGTTGGGGCCGATATTGACCTCCGGAGCTTGACCTCCAGGGCCGATGCCGGGCTCCTGTGGGAGGTTGGGCTGCGGGGTCTCAAACTGCTTATCGCGGGCGTACTGAAGTCGAAACTGGTTGATCCAGCGCGTGCTGAGGGTGGAGGTGACGCGGGCGAGGATGGCGTCGAGACTGCCTGAGGCGTTGCCCAGGCTGGCTCTGCCGACGGCGACGACGGGCGCGTCCGTGAGGCCGGCGGGGGAGTTCCAACGGACTCGGTTGTACTGGAGGCCGAACTCTTCATGCGGGGTGGCGTGCCAGTCGAGCCGTGCGAAGTTCAGGGTCTGGTCGGCTCGGCGGGGGGTGGAACCGGTGATTGAGGCAAGGTAGGTCAGGGCGGCGGTAGATGCTGCGCGGGTGACGCCGCGGTTGGCGAGGAGGGCGAGTTGCGTGGGCGTGAGGGTATAGAAGTTGGGGTCGGCGGGTGAGGAGATGGCGGGGAAGCCGCGGCGCTGCTGGTCGAACGAGTAAAAGCCGAACATGCCGGCGGTGTGCGGGATGGGACCACCCATAGTTCCGCCATAGCTCTCACGGAGGTCGTGCGGCTTGATGGTCTGGGTGGTGGCGACGCCATTGTTGTACGTGGTGGCCAGCGAGAGCGGGTTGGCGGCGGCGAGGGCCTGCGAGCGCAGCAAGAAGAACACGGAGCCGTGCGGGATGGCACCGCCGGACTTTGAGACCGAGGTGAGGATGGCCCCGGCGGCGCTGCCGGTGAGGGCGGAGTAGGTCTGGGTGGTGACGCGGAACTCGCGCACGGCGGATTGGGAGAAGCTGTAGGCGATGCCTGCGTGACGTCCTCTCGACAGGCCATGGGATGGGCCGGTGGCGAGCTCGGCTGAGTCTGAATCCGCCTCCGGGTCCGGGGCGGCGTCCGAACCGGAGCCTGCTGGGACGGAGCTGAAGCTCTGGTTCTGGCTTGCTCCGTCCAGCAGCACGCTGTTCTGGGTGGAAGGTAGACCGTTGGCGCTGAAGAGGCCGTCGTCATCCTGGTCCGGGGCCGCGCCGGAGGTCGTCAGGGCCAGGTCCTGCCAACGATGAGCGTTGGCTGGAAGCTGGGCCAGATCGCTATCTGTGAGGGTGGATTCAAGCGCGGGCGACAGACGTGCGAGGGTGTCGTCCGTGGTCTGTGCGGTGGGTGTAAGGTTGGCGAGATGGAGGGTCGTGCGGAGGTCCGCAGTCTCGCCCAGGCTGACTGTGAGGTCGATCTCGCGTGCCTCGACAAACTCGGTTGCGGTGATCCTGAGGGTGTAGTGGCCGGGGGGCAGATGCGGGAGGAGGAAGGAGCCGTCAGACTGCGTGGAGCCGAGGCGGGTTGCGCCGGTGTCCGTGTTGCGCAGGACGAGGGCAGCGTGGGGGACGGCTGCACCGCGGGAGTCGAGGACGACGCCCTGGATGGCTCCATCGACCGGGCTTTGGGCGGAATCGGGAGGGCTCGCGAGAAGCAGCGCAGTGAGCACTCCCAGCGCTTGAAGAAGGCGGGAGAAGGCGAGTGTTGCCGCGTACAACTCTGAGCGGCGGAACGAGTGCATCAGGCTCCAGGACAACGTACGTCTGGGTGGGATGGCTGCAAGCATAGCAGCCGATCCGGTTGCAGCAAACGAAAAAAGGGCGGCGACCGAAGTCGCCGCCCTGGATCTACAGCAGTAAGGTTAGAACTGCAGCCGGGCCGCGAGTTGAAGCTGGCGCGGTGCGAATTGGAAGTTGCTGGAGTTGGTGGCCGTCCGGGCTCCGAACTGGGAGACCGTGGGGCTTGCGGTGGCGGTGTTGAAGGTGAGCGTACCAGTCGATCCGACCGTGTATCCAAGCGCATTCACGCTGGTTACGTTCTGATGGTTGACGATGTTGAAGCTCTCACCGAGAAGCTCCAGCTTGACGCGCTCCGTGACGGCAAAGCGCTTGGAGATCCGCAGATCGAGGACGTTGGTCTTCGGCTGCTCGAAGCCGTTGCGCTCAATGCCCGGGATGCGGAAGGTTCCGTTGGAGCCGTTGATCCCACCGAAGCCGCTGGTGAGCGAACCGCTGCTGGTCATGCTGTACGGAAGACCGCTCTGGAGTGCATAAGACGGTGCCACTTCAAAGTCGTTCGCCAGGTACTTCAACGCTGTATTGGTGAACTTCCAGGGTGAGGTCACGACACCGTTGATGACGAAACGGTTAGGCACGTTCTGGTTGGAGTTGCCGTACTCTGCGCGCAGGTTCTGCGGATCGAGCAGGTTATTGGCGGTGGTGGCAGTCTGGTTGTTCTCGCCGTAATCCAAAGCATGCGACCAGGTGTAGTTGGCGGAGAAGGAGACGTGATTGGAGAAGCGGTGATTGATCTGGCCGACGAGACCCTCGTAGTTCGAGTTGACTCCGCTGAAGATGTCCGAGATTGCGCCGTAGGCGCAGTTGGGACGCTGGCTGAGGCAAGGTGAAACAGCGGTGTTCGGCAGCTTGGCGTAGAACTTGGAGGTGAAGATCGAACCAGGGGCTAGGGGACCTTTACCCGAGGTATCGACTACGGTGTAGTTCTGAGTGGTGGGCGTGGGGAGGTTGGTGTCGGTGAAGTTGGCGAGGCGACGGCCATAGGAGCCGAGCCAGGTCACGCTCATCACGGTGTTGTGTCCCAGGTCCTGCTCGACCGTCAGGTCCGCCTGGTGAATCTCAGGCGTCTTGAAGTTGGGGTCGAAGTAGACGACGTTGGGCGGAACGCTGAGAGAGCCGGCAGCGATGATGCGCGGGAAGGTGGGCGATCCAGCCTGCCCCGGAGTGAAGGACGCGGTGTACTGGCCGGCGGCTAGGCCGGTGCTGATGAGCGAGTTATAGATGGTGCCGTTGAGGATGCGTGCGAAGAACTCGCCGTAGCCGCCGCGCAGGATGGTCTTACCCGAGCCGAAGACGTCGTAGGCAAAGCCGACGCGCGGTCCGAAGTTGGTCTTGCTGCTGGGATGATTGCCGGTCTGGGGAAGCGCCGGGTTGACGAGGTTGGAGAGGGGCGTGGGGAGCTGCTCGTACTCGTAGCGGATACCGTAGGTCAGGCTGAGACGCTTGGTGGCCTTCCAGTTATCTTCTGCGAAGAACGCGTAATCGCCGGTCTGAAACTCGAGTCCGGGGATACCGAAGCCCTGGGTGAAGCTCGTGTATTTATAACGGGATGAGGCGGTGTTGGCCGCGCTCTGCGAGAGATACAGGTCCGTGAAGTAGTTGGTCAGGGTGCTGTAGCTGTACGCGCCGAAGCCGGAGAAGAGGTTGTTGACGATGTCGTTGGTGTGAACGTAGTCCACGCCGAACTTGATGTTGTGTTTGCCGCGGTTGTAGTTGGCGGTATCGGCGATCTGCCAGCGGCGCTCATCCGGCAGCGCGGCGCGGTTGAGGAAGTTGGGTGTGCCGAAGGTGAAGATGTTGGTGATGGAGACGCTGGCCGGCAGACCCATTGGGTTGGTGTAGCCGCCAATGGTGGGGCCGACGAGGTTGGTCTGCTCATAAGGCGTGGGTGTCTGGTTGAACTCGAACTCAAAGTCGCGTCCGTACTGGTAGCGGACCTCATTGCTCAGGTTGTTGGTGATGAGCGAGTCCAACTTGCTGATGAGGAAGGTGTCGCGGACATAGTCGTTGCCGAAGCTGGATGCGCCGTCAAACACGACGAGCCCGGTCTGGATGCCGGCGGGCGAGACCCAGCGCAGGCGGTTGAGCTCTGCATTGAAGTGGTTCTTCGCGTTGATCTGCCAGTCGACCTTGGGGAAGAAGATGTCCTGGAGGCCCTTGCGGGGAACGACGCCGAGCATGGAGTTGAGGCCGGCGGTGCCATTGATGTAGTCCGTGGCAGCCGCGGCGTAGGTGGGCAGGCCGAGGTTGGTCTGGAGCGTGCAGACCGAGGCATCAAGAGTGCTGGGGGCCGTACCGCCGGTGGTGCCGCAGACCTTGCCGGCCGGAAGCGTCGCATCCGGCACCGCGTACAGGGTGGCCGGAACGCTGGCCGCCGCCACCGCCGGGAAGTTGTGATCGAAGCGATCACCCGCGAAGAAGAAGAAGACCTTATCCTTCCAGATGGGGCCGCCGATGGCGCCGCCGTACTGCTTGCGCTTGTCTGTTGGCTTGATGTGTGTGGAGACGAAGGCGCCGGCCGCGTTCTGCACGGTCTGGAGAGCGTAATTGTTGGAAGCGCCCCACTCCGCGTCACGATCGTCGAAGTAAAGGTCGCCGTGGAACTGGTTTGTACCGCTCTTGGTGACGGAGTTGACGACGCCGCCCGCGGACCGGCCATATTCCGTGGAATAGTTGGAGGTGTTGACCTGGAACTCCTGGATGGAGGCCTTGGCAGTGGAGTAGCCGGCACGGGTGCGGCCGCGCTCTTCCGAGAAGTAGGCCTGGTTATCGTCCGCACCATCGATGGTGACGTTGTTGAGCAAAGTGCTCTGCCCGCGGAAGCTGAGGAGTCCGAAGCCGCTGCCGTCGACGACCACGCCCGGGGTGAGGGCGGCGTACGCGGACCAGCGATAGTTGCTGACCGGTAGATTCTGGAGGGTCTGCTGATCGATCAATCCAGCAAAGTCAGGGGAGGTGGTGTTGATCGCAGCCGTATCGCTGGTGACCTCAACGGTATCCGTGGAGGAACCGGTCTGGAGGGTCGAGTTCACATCCGTCAGTGCGCCGACCGTGACATCGACTTTGTCCGACTTGAATGCGCGAAAGCCGGGCGCATTGACCGTAACCGTATAAAGACCAGGCTGCAGACGGATGACGCGGAAGAAGCCGGAATCGTCCGATGTAACGGTCTGCTCTGCGTTGGTGCCGTTATTGTGGATGACAATATTCGCCTTGGGAACGACTGCTCCAGTGGAGTCCTGAACGGTTCCGCCGATGGCGCCCTCCGTAGCCGACTGGGCGTACCCGTAACCCGCGAAGGTTCCGGCACCTGCAATGACCGTGGACACGATCGCGATACGTGCTGCTTGCTTGAACATCATCTGATCTCCTGAAATTGTTGCCAGTACCCCGGTCCGCGACGCAGCTTCGTTCTTCGACGAGCCTGTACGCGCGGTTCCGGCCTGTTGCTGTTTCACTCACAATGACATAACGACGTGAACGCTTGATGACTTGGTGTGCGTTCAGTGTATCGTCCTACGGGTCATTTCCCTCCTTATTTTTGTTGCCGGACCGTTACGGGCGGCACCAGCCGGGGCAAAAGCTAATGATCCGCTACACTTGAAGAAGAACAATGTTTATTGATGAAGCACGAATTCGAGTCAAAGCCGGCGACGGCGGTAATGGTTGCATGGCATTCCGGCGGGAGAAGTTCGTCCCGCGCGGCGGTCCGTCCGGCGGCGACGGTGGCCATGGCGGCGACGTTTTAATGGAATCCTCCCTGAGCCACAACACGCTGGTTCACTTCCGGTTCAACCCGGAGCACAAGTCGCAACGCGGCGGACACGGCCTGGGCTCCAACTGCTCCGGTTATGCAGGCGAACACACCATCCTGAAGGTTCCCGTCGGCACCGTCGTCTATGACGACGAGACCGGCGAGCTGATCCATGACTTTTCGCGGGTCAACGAGTCCATCGTGATCGCACGCGGGGGACGCGGTGGGCGCGGCAACCAGCACTTTGCCACCAGCACCCACCAGGCTCCGCGCGAGCATGAGCTTGGGCGCTCCGGCGAAGAAAAGAACTTTCGCCTGGAGCTTCGGCTGCTGGCCGATGCTGGGCTCGTCGGATACCCGAACGTGGGGAAATCCACGCTGATCTCGCGCGTGTCTGCCGCCAAACCGAAGGTCGCTAACTACGAGTTCACCACGCTGGAGCCAAACCTGGGCGTGGTTTCCGTGGGCGATTGGCCGCATGAGCAGTCGTTTACGATCGCCGACCTGCCGGGGCTCATCGAAGGCGCGCATCTTGGCGCCGGGCTGGGGATTCAGTTTCTCAAGCACATTGAGCGCACCAGCGTGATCGTGCATCTGGTGGATGTCTCGGACGGCTCCGGCCGACCTGACCCGGTTGAGGACTACAAGGTCATTACCGCCGAGCTGAAGAGCTTTGACCCGGCGCTGGCCGAGAAGCCGACGCTGCTGGTCGCGGCGAAGATCGACGCGGCCAACCCGGACAAGCTGAAGAAGCTGCGGGCCATGGCCAAGCGGCGCAAGCTGCCGCTCTACGAGATCTCCGCCGTCACGGGCGAGGGCATTGAGCCGCTGAAGTTTGCGGTTGGGGAGCTCGTCCAGACGCACCGGCCCATCACCGTGCAGGAGCCGCTGGAAGTGCCGAAGAAGCACAGAGCGCACTATCCGCCGCCGGCGAACTCCGCCAAGGGCCGGGCGTAAGCAACGTGCCTTCGAAGCTGAGCAGGGTTGCGCTCTTCGGCGGCACCTTCGATCCGCCGCACCGCGGACATGTGGCGATTGCACGCGCTGCCGCCGACCGCTTCGCGCTGGATACGGTGTTGTTCGCCCCCGCTGGCCGTCAGCCCTTGAAGCCGGAGGGCTGCTCGACGGACTATGCAGAGCGGCTGGAGATGACGCGGCTGGTCTGCGCGGAGGATGCCCGGTTTGCGGTCTCGGAGCTGGATGCGCCGCGTAAGGATGGGCAGCCGAACTACACCGTGCGCACGCTGGAGATGCTGGCCGAGGAGATGCCCGGCGCTGCGATCTTCAGCATTGCCGGCGCGGACAGTTTCCGCTCACTGGGCCACTGGCGTGAGCCGCAACGGCTGCTGGAGCTAGCTGACTGGATCGTCATCAGCCGCCCCGGATTTCTGCTCGCCGAGCCTGACGGCTTGGCGCTGACGCCGGAACAGCGGGCTCGCGTGCATCTGCTTGACGCGGTCCATGAGGATGTTTCAGCCACCGGATTGCGCACGCGGTTGGCTCACGGTGAGAGCTGTGACGAGCTTCTGACGCCTTCGGTCGCGGCGTTTATCGCGGAGCACGGTCTGTACCGCTCCTGACCGGCTTTCCCCGGGCAGATTCCCGCTGCCCACGAATTCCCATATAAATCAACGGTTCTGCTGGCCCCCGCGCCCTCAACCCGATACCATGAACGAAGGAGCAACATGCCCACCACTGAGAGTTACCAATTACTGCTCGCGGCCGCCGCGGCCTGTGAAGACAAGAAGGCGGAAGATATCCGTATCCTGGCGCTGGACCCTTCCGAGAGCGGCCTGACCGATTACTTCCTCATCTGCAACGGAACCAACGATCGCCAGAACGTCGCCATCACGGACGCCATCGAGATCAAGCTGAAGCATGAGTTCGGCACGTATCCGAACTCGGTGGAAGGCCGCCGCCAGGGCGAATGGATTCTGATGGACTACGTCGACTTCATCGTCCACGTCTTCTCGGCCGAGAAGCGCGCGTTCTACGGGCTGGAACGTCTGCGGAAGTCGGCAACGACCATCAGCGTGCCGGAGCTGAACGCAGAGCTGAAGGCGCTGATCGCCAAGACACGGACAAAGACTGGAAAGAGCGCCAAGGTAGCAGAGCCGGCGGAAGCCGCGCCTGTGAAGTCTGCAGCCAAGAAGATTGTTGCCAAGAAAGCAGTGGCGAAGAAGGCAGTGGCGAAAAAGGCGGCGGCGAAGAAGACTACGAAGAAAAAGTAGTACTCAAGAATTTCTACAAACAGCGAAAGAATGGGCAGGCACCGAATCGGTGCCTGCCCATTTTTTAGCTGACGAGTTAGAACTTCAACGTAGCCCAAAGGACGAGCGAGCGTGATGATACGGTGCGGGAGACCACAGGGTTGAGCTGTGAACTTGCACCGAACAGTGCCACGTTTACGCCAAGTGGAGCGACGTTGTTATGGTTACCGACGTCGTTTGCCTCTGCCCGAAGGGTCAACTGACCGCGCTCGAAGTGGGCATAGGAAAGACCGAACCCTTTCTCAATCGCGAGATCGTGCTGCTGGTAACCAGGCTGCAGGAAGCTGTTGCGTGAGACCTCCTGGCTGAGGAAGTTTTGACCACGCTGAATGATGAAGTGCACCGATGCGGGATCAACGAGTTGTTTGGTGTGAGCCGGTTGGGTGGGGGTAGCCGCAGCGTTGTAGACGTTCAAGCTATAGTACGTTCCCTGGACACCGGGGTTGGCAGCAACGCCCGTTGCAGCGGCAGTTGGAAGGAACGTGGTATCAATCGCTGCGGTGTTGATTGGTGCGATTGGGTTGCTGACGACAGGGCGATCGTTCGTGGTTGTTCCATCGCCATTTGTGTCGTATCCATTGATGTTGAGAGTGCTGTAGGGGCCGGACTGGAATCGTTCGACACCAGAGATCGTCCAGTGCCGCGTGAAGGCTCCCAACACGGCGTTCGTGAAACGGTTGTCAGCGTTGTAGCCCTTCGGCGACCACACATACGAGACAGTCACGTTGTTGCGGTGATCCCAGGCAGAGTTGCCCCAATCCTGACGGATACCGCTGGCCGAGAGATCGGCAGGGTAGGTAGCCGGGGAAGCGAAGGTTGCGAAGATCTCTGACGCATTGTCGAGATCTTTGCTGTAGGTGTACGCGGCGCGGAAGGTCAAGCCGTGAACGAATGACCGCGAAAGCTCAGCCTGTAGCGAGTTGTATTCAGATGTAGCAAAGTTACCGCGTGCTGAGATCGCGCCCCGATTCGGGTTGATCCGGGTCGTAGCAGCAGTCCCGTTGGATGGTGTGAAGTAGTTGTACATGCGGTTGGAGAAGAGCTTTACTCCGCGGCTGCCAACGTAGTTTGTGGTCAGCTTCAGGTTATAAGGCAGCTCTCGCTCCAAGCCGAAGTTGAACTGATAGGTGTATGGGTTGACCAGATTATTGACGACCGACAGTACGGAGGACAGTGGAGATAGAGCGGGCGTAATGCCCGAAATCAGGGTGTTGGAGTTGGCGAGTCCGTCCTGAGCCGTTGAGGTCAAGGTCTGAGCAACGGCGTTCGGCGAGCTCTGCGCGGAGTTGACGACAATGTTGCTGAAGTCCCCGTCGAAGTAGACACCAAAGCCTCCGTGGATTACGGTCTTGCCGTCATGGAAGAAGCCGAAGTGCGGATTGTAGGCAAAGCCAAAGCGAGGCGAGATGTTGTTGTAATCATTATTGACCTTGTAGACCGCTGTGATTGGATCAGTGAGTGCAGTCGCCGGATTGATTCCTGGAAAAGCAACGCCGTTAATGAGATGGTCCGCCGCTTGATCTCCACCCGGAAGGTAGGCGATTGTGTTGGCAGGTACAAGGAGGATCATCGACATGCAGATTCATTCGGTTGGCATAGATCTGGGTAAGACGACCTTTCACCTCGTAGCCCTGAGCGCAGCTGGCAAGGTGCTGTTGCGCAAGAAGTTCACTCAGAAGCAACTGATCACCTTCACCGCGAACATGCAGACCTCCTTGATCGGGATGGAGGCATGTTCAGGAGCGCACTTCCTGGGCCGGGCTTTGCGAGCGCAAGGCCACGACGTGAAGCTGATTCCAGCGCAGTTTGTAAAGCCGTTCGTGAAGTCGAATAAGAACGACTTCCTGGATGCTGAGGCGATCGCTGAAGCCGTCGACCGACAGAACATGCGCTTCGTTCCGATCAAGACCGACGATCAGCTCGACCTGCAAGCCATGCATCGTGTGCGTGACAGGCTTGTCGCTCGCCGGACGTCCGTGATCAACCAGCTGCGAGCCTTTCTGCTGGAGCGCGGCATGGTTTTCGCCAAGACTCCCATCAAGTTGAGACAAGCGATGCCAGAGATACTCGAGAACGCGGAGTCGAACCTGACGCCACGCATGCGCAACCTTGTCAGCCTGCTCTGGAGCGAGTGGAAGGATCTTCAGCAGCAGATCGTTGCGATGAACGAAGAGGTCGAGCAGATCGCTTCTTCCGACCCCGCATGCCAACGGCTGAGACAAATCCCCGGCATCGGCCCCTTGGTCGCAACCGCAATCGTCGCTGCGATCGGCAACGGAGCAGCCTTCCATAAGGGCCGAGAGTTCTCCGCATGGCTTGGACTTGTACCCCGACAGCACTCGACCGGCGGCAAGGCGAGACTCTTCGGCATCAGCAAGCGAGGTAACCGCTACCTGAGAAAGCTGCTCGTCCATGGCGCCCGATCAGCAGTTCTCATCGTCAAGCGAGAGCGTTCCCCGTTTGGGCCTTGGCTTGATGGTCTGGAACAACGAGCACCGGTGAAGGTCGTCATTACAGCCGCAGCCAACAAGCTTGCTCGTATGGCCTGGGCGGTGCTCTCAAGCGGCAATGACTACCGCCCAGCAACGGCTCCGATGCCGGCCTGAGCAGGCGCGGAAAAGACGCCTTCGGCTTGGAAGCGCAGAATCGCGCTCCCACTTTACCGCACCACGACGACGATTTAGAGTTCCCACCAAGGTCTGCACTGGACAGCTAAGACGACCGAACAGTTCCCAACGGCGTGCTCAAAACCTGCTCCCGAAAATGGTCTTCCATGACCGTGCCGTTTATCAGGTAGAGCACGCAGCGCAACTCATCATGGCCAGGAGACTAGACCCTCCACCCAAAGGCCGAATACATTTGCGCAGACCTGTCGATGTCGCCCTTCGCTTTTCCCTTGCAGTCGTGCGGCGGACCATACATTTCGGGATCGGAGAGGTAGTCATAGCGCGCACCCAGGTTGAGCGTAAGCTCCGGGGTCAGCTTGATGTCGTCCTCCAGAAAGATTCCCGAACGCCAATCGTGTGGATCGATCCGGGTCTTTCCGAAGGTCTTGGTTGCCGTGCCCGATTTGCCCAGCGAGTTGTTGATGAACTCGCCAATCGAACCTCCGTAGGAGCCGGTTGCGGAGTAGGCCAACGTTCCCAGCGCGTTCTGCGAAACGAACTCCTGCTCAATCTGCCGGCCAATGTCCGCACCGGCACGGATCGCCTGCTTGCCGATATTGATACCGACCGTGTCCTGAAGCTGATAAAGGTCCTCACCGCGCCCCTGGGGAAAGTTTTGATTAGGACCGAGGTTGGTGAGAGAGGTGCCGGCAAAGCTGATCGTCGGCGTGATGGCGAGCGGGTTGGCCAAGGTGCCCGGAGTGAAGGCAAAGAGGAAATTGAGGCGCGTCTCAGAGACGCGGAACTCATTAAGAACGCGCGGCCCAAAGACGTGAGTCTCGGCGACCTGGGCAAGCTCGGAGAAACCGCCCTGCTGCGAGTCAAAGCCTGGCAGCGAGGGATTGTTGCCGAAGTCAGGCGTCAGGAAACCGCGATCGTGGATGTAGCGGACAGCAACGTTATCGCGCTCACTTGGCGTATAGTCCACGCGAACATTGAACTGCGTGTCTGTATTCTGCTGCGGAACGGATGGACGCTGAAACAGAGCCGTGGTGATGGAGCAACCTGTGGCAGGGCAACCGGGAGCGATGACTGAGTAGCTGCTATAGCTCAAGGCCGGATTGGCGGTCGTTGCAGTCGTGTTCGCAAAGGTATTGAGGTAGGCGTAGTTGGAAAGGTAAGCCCCGAACAGGCTAGCCTGGGTCGCCTGGACGGTGCCTGTCTGGGCGGCAATCGACTTGAGCTGATTGACGCCACTCTGATCCGGAAGCTCATTACGACCTTCGAGAACACCACCGAAGTAACGCTGCCACTGTCCGGCTCCGAAGGCAAAAAGCTTGTCCTTGAAGATAGGGCCGCCCGCAGTAAAGCCGTAGGTGTGACGGTCGAAACGCGTCTTCTTCGGAGGCGTGATGCCCGGGACCTTGGATTGACGCTGGGTCGCGGAGAGCGCGTTGAGACCAGATCCGGTGTAACGATCGTAGGCCGAGCCATGGAAGACGTTAGTGCCGCGCGCTGTCACCACATTGGTGACAGCACCACCTGCACGGCCGAACTCGGCGGACGCCGAGTTAGAGAGTACAGCGACCGTCGCATAAGCGCCCGGAATGTCAGGCTGGAAACCTTGGCCAGCGATAGCCACGTCATTGATCTCTTGACCGTCGATGAGGAAGTTGTTGGCGCGCGGACGAGCCCCGTTGGCAGAGAAAGACTGTCCCTGAGCACCTTGGCCCGCGCTCGGCTGGACGATCGTCTGAATGCCCGGCAGAGTCGTCGCAAGCTCGATCGGGTTCAACGAGAAGATCGGCAACGAGCGAATGTCGTTTGCACTGATGATGCCTGTAATCTGACCATTCTCAAGATTGATCGCATTGGATACTGCTGCGACTTCGACAACATCATTTACCTTACCCACGGAGAGCACTGCATCATAGGAGCTTGTGACCGAAGGATTGATGACCACGCCTGTGGCCTTTTTCGCGTCAAAACCAGCCTGTTCAATCAGAACGGTATAGCGCCCCGGCGGAATCGCCTCAAGACGGTAGGTCCCGTCCGATTTCGCTGCGGTAGTGCGGACTTCGCGGGTGTCTTCATTTGTGATCGTAACCTTGGATCCTGGTAGAACCGCGCCGGATGAATCACGAGCGACACCGGCAAGGATGCCTTGACTAGTCTGAGCGAAGGCGAGCGGAGCACTGAAAGCGAGCGACAGCGCCAGGGCAGTGAGATAGGTCGACGTCTTACGGGTGCTGAAAGGCATGCAAAACTCCTGAGCGGAATAAGAACAAAATGCAAATAAGGGAATACCCCTTGCAATGGGCCCGACTGCTGAATTACGTGGATGCAGATTCCTTTGCAAGTAAATGGCCAAACATCAATCACCTGAAAATGTGATCTAAATAATCCGTGTTTCCGCAGTCGGTGACATTCTGGTGACAAATCAGTGACAAGCCTGTGATATCTGGAATATGAAAAGTGGAAGAATTTTTAGCACCGCATTGTAGAATTCGGGATGACCGAACTCACGCTAAGCGCAATCGTTTCAAAGAGAAGCCGCGCCAAGTCCGACGAGTTCCAGGCGCTGACCGATCGCTATCTCGCTCGCGCGGCCCACTATATGCCCGCCCAGGCGCTCAACTTTGAGAGCGAGGATGCCCTCTCCGCTTGGATCGCCAAGGCTCCCGGACGCGCTGCGGCTCATGCCATCCTCTTCGATCCCCGCGGCAAGACCCTGACCTCGGACGAGTTCGCCCATACGCTCGGCCGCCTGCGGGACGATGGAGCGCAGCGCATCGTGTTCGCAATCGGCCCCGCGGACGGCTGGAGCGACCAGGCCCGCACCCGCGCCGCCGCACTGGTCTCCTTCGGTCGCATCACGCTGCCGCATGAGTTGGCACGCGTCGTTGCGGCGGAACAGATATACCGTGCGCTGACGATCCTCGCCGGGCACCCGTATCATCTGGGGCACTGAGCTTTAACCCTGAAACGGCGAAAGGGAACACTATGAGGGCGTTCCCTTTCGCCGTTTGCCACGTTCAGTCAGCTTAGAAGATGATCTTTGCTGCAAGCTGAAGCTGGCGGTTAGCACCCTGATCGGGCCCGTTCTTGTAGGTAGAGATGAACGAGTTCTGCGAGACATCGTTCGCTCCGCTCAGGTTCAGGTAGGCGTTTGCGTGATTAAGGACGTTATAGAGCTCAGCACGCAGCTGCAGACTATACCGCTCCGTGAACTTGATGCTCTTGTTCACGTCAGCGTTGAAAGATATGGTTCCAGGTCCGCGGAAGGCATTGCGTGCTGACATACCGCCAGGAAAAGTATCCATACCGTTGACGATGGTAGGCAGATCGGCTGCACCAATCTTTGGATCGACATAAGAACCATAGGCCGCGTTGTTCAGCGCGCCGCTGGCAAGATAGCGTGCGGGGAAGTCGATGTAATCAAACTTGTCCGGTGCTCCACCACCTATGCTGGGGCGGACACGCTGGTAGTTTGGC
The DNA here is from genome assembly GCF_000178975.2 of Granulicella tundricola MP5ACTX9. NCBI lineage: Bacteria > Pseudomonadati > Acidobacteriota > Terriglobia > Terriglobales > Acidobacteriaceae > Granulicella > Granulicella tundricola. Next base: position 4,263,619 of record NC_015064.1, read on the forward strand.
GTCTGCAGGAAGCGTGCCCGAGGGCAAGCCGTTACAGCCGGAAGCGCGCAGTCATACATGGAGAAGGGTGTACCGGTAGCAGCCGTAAAGATCGACCCGATCTCCCAACCGCCGAGTGCGGCACGCTTATAACCGGTCGCACCATAGGAAGGAATCTGCCAGACAAAGCCGACAGCGATCCGGTGCTTCAGATCGAAGTCGGAGTTGCCATGGTCGATCGCGTGGTTGTAAGGATCGAAGTAGGCTACGCCGCCTACGTCTCCGTTGGACTGGCCATCGGTGAACGTTGAGCTGGTGTTATCGGTGGAGTGTGCGTAGGTGTAGTTCGCTGTGAGGCTGACACCGGTCTTGTATAGATTCGTACCGCGTAAGTTGGCGTTCATGCTGTTGAAGTAGCTGTCTCCGTCCGCACCGCGAACGTTGATGGAGGTGAACTGTGGATTGAGGCGGTTGGTATTGACTGCTCCCGAAGGAGCATACTTTGCCGCATCCCCTTCGTAGACCTGGCCATAATACGAGCGGTTATAGTTTGCGATGGAGTAGTTGTGGATGCCACGTTCTCCCGTGTAGGCGAGGCCTGCAGCAAAGGTGTTGTTGATCTGGCGCTCTAGAACCAGCGTATAGAACTGGTTGTAGGCCGGCTTGATCCGTGGGTCAACCGCGCGAACGGTTCCCTGCGGAATCGCCTTGCTGACACCCGAACCCGAGCTGAACGAACCCAGGACACCGGTGCTGATGGGAATCTGCGCGCCTACGTCCAGGTTCGTGAAGCTAATGGCAAGCTGCGAAGGAGGATTGAGCGCAACGTTATATGTCACGTTGCCGAAGTTGCGCTCGTAGCTGATGCCGTAACCACCGCGCAGGCTGGTTTTGCCGTCGCCGGTGAGGTCATAGGCAAAGGCAACGCGAGGTGCAAACTGCTTGTAGTTGGTGTTCCATAGCTTGCCGCCGGGATTCTGCACGCCTGCCGGAGCCGCCTGATTGACCTGGAGAATCTTGCCTGCGCGAACCCGATCCTGCAACGATCCGGTGGTTCCAAAGTAGAAGTTGGAGTCCAGGGCAGAGTTCTTGTTGTGCTGAGTGCCGTAGAGCTCATAGCGCAGGCCAGCGTTGATGGTCAAACGGGGAGTCGCCTTCCAGCTATCGTTCACAAAGCCGGCACCCTCCTGATAGCGATTAGAACGGCTGAAGTTCGGTTGGGCGATTGGTGTGGTCAACGTGCAAGCGGCCGTGACATTCTGCAAGCCGGTGATCAGATCCTTGGTGCAGGGAAACTTGCCCTGCGGATTCAGATTCGCTTGGAAGTAGTCGGTGACGCCATTCACAAAGTTAGTGAGCGCGCCCACCTTAACGCCGTTGATCGTGTCCGTCGTACCTGTGCTGCTAACCAGCGACTCCTGAGCATTCTCATAAATCGCAAACGTGTGGTTATCGCGAATGTAAGAGTACTGGCCGCCGAAGGTGATGGAGTGACGGCCCTTGGTGTAAGTGAAGGTCGGGCTCAGCACAATATTGTTCTGCGGACCGCCGGAAGGAAGCCCGTTCGCCGCGTTTCCTTCGCTATAACCGGGAAAGACAAGCGAATTGTTTGCGATCGATGGAGCAGCTGCAGAACTTACAAAGAGCGTAGGGCCAGCCGGATTGGTCCCCAAGGGCTGGTTATTGTTGAAGCGGAGCAGGCCAATCTGGAACTGGCCGACCAAGCTATTGGAGAAGGTATGGGTGATTCCATAGACCAGGTTCTGCGACTTCGTGGTCGTCCCGGTGCTGTATCCAGCATATGGACTGACGTTGCCAGTTCCAGAGGGAGTGACCGAGTTGTACAAAACGTACCGGCCGTACATCTGTGTCCGGTCGCTGAGATTGAAGTCCAGCCGCCCGACGATGTTGTAGGTATTTTGAGGAACACCACCGCCCGCGTCCGCCGGGACAGTGACGTTGACCTGCTGCAGAATGGGGGTACTGTCGTTGAAGGTGCCGGGCTTCGCCAGTTCCAGAGCAGCACGGTCCGTCGCGAACGCGCTGGAGACAGAGCCCGCAGCGCCACCGATCTGGCCGAGGGTCAGAATCTTACCCGTGGGCGTGCCGGAGACGGTTCCAAACTGCTGAAAGAATGCCTGAGTGCTGGATGCCGAAGCAGCAATGAACTGCGACGTCGGAATATAAAACTGGGTCACATTGCTGCTGCGAACCCGCGTCCATTCCGTGTTGTTGAAGAAGAACAGCTTGTCGTGGACGATGGGACCGCCCACCGCGAAACCAAAATTGTTGCGATCGAAGCGGTGCTGCGGGATGGCGTTCGCGTTGTTGTAATAGCTATTCGACGCGAAGGTTGACGGGCGAAAGAACTCATACGCTGTGCCATGGAAGGCGTTCGTACCAGCCTTGGTGATCACATTGACCACACCGCCGGAGGCGCGTCCATATTCAGGGCCGTAGTTCGAGGTGACGATGCGGTACTCCTGCACCGAATCAACCGGTACGAAGGTCGCAACGCCCACTGAGAACAGGCTGGTGTTTTCGATACCGTCAAGCAGTATCTCGGTTGAGGCAGAACGTGCGCCGCCAAGGTTCACGCCAACTCCGCGCGAGGTTGCGCTGGGGTCAGCTGCGGCATTACCGGAAAGAACAACGAAAGCGTAAGGAGTACGCCCTTCAGTGGGAAGTTCCAGCAACTGCTGTGTATTGACGACCTGCGAGTTCTCCGCGTTCTCAAGGTTGATTCCGGCCAGCGAGTTCGCTGCAACCTCAACCTGAACATTGGTCGCATCCACCGAAAGCTTCGCGTTGACGGTATTTGAAGAACCGACCGAGATGTTGAACGTATTGGTGCTCGTCGTCCCGAAGCCGGGCGCGGTCACCGTGACCTTATAGTCCTGGGGCGGGAGGCCCTCGATGTTGTAGGCGCCAGCGCCGGTGGTCACTGTGGTGCGGGTTGCGCCGGTGGCGACGTTGATCACGGTCACCGTGGCTCCGGCGACGACCGCGCCGCTGGGGTCCGTCACGGTACCGGCAACGTTTCCATTCTGGCTTTGTCCAAGGCCCATCGCAGTGCAGACAAGGCTTACAGCAAGTAATCCAAGAACCTTCTTCATCGTTTCGTTTCTCCGGGAGATAGAACTTCGCGCAAAGCGGGATAAGCCGCTCTATACGATTTGAGTTTTTCGGTCTTGTGGGAACTACCTGCACGTTGCTGGCCAACTGGAAATACCACCAAAGTTTCAGGATTTCGTACTATTTCGCATCCCGTCCCATTTTGCTAAGTGACTGACTTCACATAGATTTATATGAAAAGACAGATAATTTGAGAAACTCTGCGTCTTTCTGAAGGACCTCTACGTCAAGTTCGATTCGCACAAAATCGTTTTTCTCTCGGCCGTTCCCCAACCCTTTCAGGGGCAGCGAACCGGAATAAGTAAAAAGGCCTCGCCCCATCCATACTTGCAGTAGGGTTCAGACGCTCGGAAAACCTTTACCGGAAATGTATAGTGGGTTTGCACTTCAGAGGCCCAACCCCATGAATCCAGATCGCCGCCAGTTCCTGCGCGCCGCCGCCCTGACCTCCTCCGCACTCGCCCTGCGTGCCTCTGCCGGCATCGGCCAGCTCGCCACCTCAGTTGACGCCCACATCACCATCCTGCCCGCCGAGCCCATCGGCACCATCGCGCCGGAGATCTACGGCCACTTCATCGAGCAGCTCGGCGGCGTGATCTATGACGGCGTCTGGGTGGGCGAAAAATCCAAGATCCCCAACCACCACGGCGTCCGCCAGGCCTTCATCGACGCCATGCGTGCCGTCAAAGCGCCCGTCCTGCGCTGGCCCGGCGGCTGCTTCGCGGACTCGTACGACTGGCGCGACGGCATCGGCCCCGCAGAGAAGCGCCCGCAGCGCACCGCCTTCTGGACCCAGGAAGACTCCAACCGCTACGGCCTGCATGAGTTCATGACTACCTGCCGCGCCATCGGGTGCGAGCCCTACCTGGCCGCCGACGTCCGCAGCCTCCCCGCCCGCGACTTCTATCAGTGGGTCGAGTACTGCAACGCGCCCTCCACCCCCAACCTGAGCGGCAGCCTGCCCGGCGGCATCAACGCCCTGGCTGCGGAGCGAGCACGCAACGGCAGCCCGGAGCCCTTTAACGTCCGTTACTGGGGCGTCGGCAATGAGGTCTGGGGCTGCGGCGGATCGCAGACCGCGGAGGAGTATGGCGGCGAGTATCGCCGCTACACCGAATGGATTCCCCGCTACGGCGCCACCGACGAGCAGCGCCGCGACTCCCTGCGCCTCATCGCCTGCGGAGCCAACGGCGACGACGCACGCTGGACCGCCGGCGTCATGAAGTCCATCAGCGAGCATCACAAGCCCTTCGGCTTCTCCACCCACTACTACACCTCCGGCGACGCGAAGAAGTTCGCCGCCGGCGACGCGCTTGAGTTCGACCCGCCCACCTACTACGACACGCTCGCACGCGGTGCGTTCATGGAGCGCATCATCACCGATAGCTGGTCCGCCCTGGGCGAGACCAACCACGGCCACAGCGTCAAGATCATCATGGATGAGTGGGGCGCCTGGTACAGCAAGTCGACTGAGCTCGGCCCGAAGTACAACCTCTCCCAGCAGAGCACCATGCGCGACGCTATCCTCTCCGGCATCACGCTGGACATCTTCCACAAGCACGCGGACAAAGTCGCCATGGCCAACGTTGCGCAGACCATCAACTGCATCCACTCACTCATGCTGGCGTCTGAGGACAAGTTCACCGTCACCCCCACCTTCCACGTCTTCAAGATGTACATGCCGCACCAGGGCGCGCAGAGCCTGCGGGTGGAGTTTGCCGCGGCGTCCATCCCCAACCCCATCGCGCGCGTCACGCCGGTCGGCGGCAACAGCGCAGACGGCTCCATCGATCCTGCCTCGAAGCTCGCCGGCCTCAGCGGCTCGGCCTCCATCGCGACGACCGGCAACGGCAAGGTGATGACCCTCACCGTCGTCAACCCGCACCTGGACCAGCCCATCACCACTGAGATTGTTATCCCCGGCGTCACCATCGCCAGCGTCACGGGCGAGGTCCTCACCGCCCCGGACATCCACGCCCACAACGACTTCACCCACCCCAACGCCGTCCACCCGGAGCCCGCAAAGCTCGGCACGCCCTCCGGCGGCCGCCTCATCCACACCTTCCCGCCGGCCAGCGTCACCGCTCTTTCCCTCATCCTTGCCTAACCCCGATACAATAGGCAGGAGCTTCTAGAGGGACACCAGACCGCAATGAGTTGGTTTAAACGCGAAGATCACAAGATCGTCAACGACGAAACCAAGACCGTCCGCACGGAGGGCCTATGGACCAAGTGCGGCTCCTGCGGCACGCCGCTCTTCAAGCCGGACCTCGCCGCCAACCTGCAGGTCTGCCCCAAGTGCGGGTATCACTTCCGCTTCGACGCGCGCTCCCGCGTCGAAAACCTGCTGGAACCCGGCTACGAACTCGTCGACCTGGAACTGCGCTCCACCGATCCGCTGAACTTCACGGACCTCAAGCCCTACAAGCGCCGCCTCGCCGAAGCCCAGAAGAAGACCGGCCTCAACGACGCCATCGTCAACGCCATTGGTCAGCTTGGCCCGCACAACGTCGTCCTCTCCGTCATGGAGTACGCCTTCATCGGCGGCAGCATGGGCGCAGTCGTAGGCGAAACCATCGCCCGCGCTGTAGACCGCTCGCTCGCCACCCGCCACCCCCTCATCATCGTCTCGGCCTCCGGCGGCGCGCGCATGATGGAGGGCATCGCCTCCCTGATGCAGCTTGCCAAGATCTCCGCCGGCCTGGCCCGCATGGACGACGCCAAGATCCCCTACATCTCGCTGATGACCGACCCCACCACAGGAGGCGTCACCGCCAGCTTCGCCATGCTGGGCGATCTCAACATCGCCGAACCCGGCGCACTTATTGGCTTCGCCGGCCCCCGCGTGATCGAGCAGACCATCCGCCAGAAGCTCCCGGAAGGCTTCCAGCGCTCCGAGTTCCTCCTCGAGCACGGCTTCCTGGACGCCGTCATCGAGCGTAAGAACCTCAAGTCCTACCTGACGGACACCCTCTCCTGGATGACCAACCAGCCAGCCACAGAGAAAGCAGCCAAAGCGTAAAGCAGACAAGAAAGATAAGAACGGATCAAGACAGATAGGGCCCCGCAACTCCCAAAAAGAAACGTCTTTGCCGTATCCGTCTTCATCTGTTTTTTATCTCTTTTTTCCGCGTTACGCTTTCCCTTTTCCAGCCGGAGGTAGTCTAAGTCCTTATGACTGAACAGACGATTCTCGAAAAGCTCAAGGAAGGCGCCCGCCGCTTCCAGTCAGAGGTCCACGCAGGCAATGCCGCGGAGTACGAGCGTGCCGCCACCACCCCCCAGCAGCCCCACACCCTCGTCATCGCCTGCGCTGACTCCCGCGTAGACGTGGAATCCATCACCTCCTCAGGCCCCGGCGAGGTCTTCATCACCCGCAACATCGGCAACATGGTCCCCGCCTACGGAGAGATGCTGGGTGGCGTCAGCGCCGTGATCGAGTACGCCGTCTCCGCCCTCAAGGTCAAGCACATCGTCATCTGCGGCCACTCCGACTGCGGCGCCATGAAGGCCCTGCTCAGCCCGGACAGCACCGCCGCCATGCCCACTGTGCGTTCATGGCTCACCAACGGCCAGGCCGCTCTCAAGGTAGCGGATGCCCTGGATACCCCAGACGACAAACCCGGTCAGCGCCTCCGCAACCTCACCGAGCAGAACGTCCTCATGCAGATCAATCACCTCAAGACCCATCCCAGCGTGGCCGGCGCACTCGCACGCAATGAGATCAGCATCTCCGGCTGGGTCTATGACATCGGCTCCGGCGGCGTACGCGTCGCGGAAGACCCCAGCCGCGCGTTCATCCCGGTAAGCGCATCCACCGTCTAAAAGCTGAGAAGTTCAACGGGATCGAGGCCCTACTGAAGCTCTATCCGCCTTGATCCCGTTCTTATCCATAGTTATCCTCGTTACGCCTTGCTTTTGCCGGAGGCCGACCAGCCTGAGGAGCCGCCGATGATCGTCCCCAAAGCCGCCAACCTGCCCCGCATGATCCAGTACGTCGGCCTGCCTCTGTTGGCGCTGGTCGTCTGGGACGTCTGCATCGTCGTCGCCTACAAAGTTCTGCATTGGGAATGGGTCGGCTCCCGCAACGTACCGCTTGCGCTCTATGGCTCGGCCATCGGCATCATCGTCGGTTTCCGTAACAACTCTGCGTATGCTCGCTGGTGGGAGGCACGCGGACTCTGGGGACAGATCGTCAACAACTCTCGCAGCTTCGCGCGCCAGGTCTTCTCCACCCTCCGCCCGGACCACATTGAGTCCGAGCACGATGAGGACGAGCTACTCACCACCCGCCACACCCTCATCTACCACCAGATCGCCTACGTCCACGCCCTCCGCCAGCAACTGCGCGGGCTCGATCCCTTCCCGGAGATCCACGGCCTCATCCCTGAAGCCGAGTACCAGTCGCTCGCCCTGCAGAAGAACGTAGCCCTCGCCCTCCAGCGCAACATGGGCACCATCGTCCGCAACGCACGCCAGCGCGGTTGGATCGACAACCTGGAGTGGCAGGCCATGGACAAGAACCTCGACGACCTGGCTGACGCGCAGGGTGGCACAGAGCGCATCAAGAACACCCCCATGCCCAAGCAGTACGACTTCTTCCCCATGCTCTTCGTCCAGATCTACTGCATCCTCTTGCCCATCGGCATGGTGGAGCAGCTTGGCTGGTTCACGCCGCTCGGCTCCACGCTGGTCGGCTTCATGTTCCTCACGCTCGATAAGATCGGTCGCGACCTCGAAGATCCCTTCGACAACGAGATCTACGACGTGCCCCTGACCTCTATCACCCGCACCATCGAGATCAACCTCCGCCAGATCCTCGGCGAGACCGAACTCCCGCCGCCCGTCACGCCGGAACGCGGAGTTCTTTGGTAACTCCTACCGCACACGCATAAGCAGGGAATCCGACTGTACTGACGGGTTACGTGTAACCGCTTTTTCGCGATACACCGTCCACAAGGTCTGATATACCTCTCACAGTCCCCATTATGCGAATTCTTTGTGCGTCTCTTCTCGTGCTTTTCGGGCTCAGTGTCCCTGCCGCCTTCGGCCAGACCACCAGCATCTCCGGCATCGTCTACGCGCCCAATGGCAAGCAGCCCCTGCCCAATGTGCTGGTCTACGTCCCTACCACCGCCGTGGATGCTTTCACGCCCGGCGTAAGCTGCCCGGTCCCCGGCACCCCTCCCTCCGGAACCCCCCTGGTCGGCACCACCACCGCCACCGACGGTAGCTTCTCCCTCGGAGGCGTGCCCATCGATCCAGCCGTGCCGCTCGTGATCCAGTCCGGCCGCTGGCGTCGCCAGGTCACCATCGCCACTGCCGCCGGCGTCAACACAGTAGTCGACCCCAATCTCTCCCGCTTCCCCCGCAATCAGACCGAAGGCGACATCCCCAAGTTCGCTGTCGCCACCGGCTCTCAGGACCAGGTCGAGTGCGTCCTCCGCAAGGTCGGAGTCGACGACGCCGAGTTCACCAATATGGGAGGAACCGGACGCATCAATCTCTTCTCCGGCAGCGGCTCGCCCGGCGCACGCATCGACAGTGCCACCCCATCCCAGGTCAACCTCATGACCGACTCCACCGTGCTCAACCAGTACGACGTCCTCATGCTGCCCTGCCAGGGGAATCAGTACATTCAGCCCGCCGGATCGCTGGCCAACTTCGTCAGCTTCGCTAACGCCGGTGGACGCGTCTACTCCAGCCACTACAGCTACGTCTGGATGTATAACAACGCGCCCTTCAACTCCGTCGTCAACTGGAAGGTCACGCAGCCGGACCCCGGCACCACAGGCACGGCCACTGTAGACACCTCCTTCTCGCAGGGTCAGATCCTTTCCAACTGGCTGCAGCTCGTCGGAGCCACCACGACCCTTGGTCAGATCCAGCTCTCCGTGCTCAAGCATGACCTCAACGGTGTCGTCGCCCCCACTCAGTCCTGGCTTACGCTGAACAACACAGCCCTCAACAACCCCGTGATGCAGTTCGTCTTCAACACCCCCGTCACCACGACCACCAACCAGTGCGGCCGCGTCCTCTTCAACGAGTACCACGTCGAGCAGCCCACGACCTCGCCTATCAACGTCGCCTTCCCGAGCGAGTGCCCGTCCGCCACCACCGACCTCACCCCCCAGGAAAAGCTCCTCGAGTTCAGCCTCTTCGAGCTCACCAGCGACGGCAGCGCCGCAACTCTGACTCCCACCTCACAGGACTTCGGCTCAGAGCCCGTAGGCTTCACCACGGCGGCCAAGCCCTTCGTCTGGACGAACAACTCAACCTTCCCCGCGGCAGTCACCATTCAAGCCGCATCTGGCGACTTCTCCGTTGTCTCCCCGGCCTGCGGAACCGTGGCCTCCGGCGCAAGCTGCACCATCAACGTCGTCTTCACCCCCACCGCACTCGGCGCACGCACCGGCACCCTCTCCGTCGGCTCCGGCACCACCACCCTCACCGCGAGCCTCACCGGCACAGGCGTTCCCGCGCTCGCCCTCTCACCCACACCCACACCCAGTTCCTCAACCACCTCCACCTCGCTCGACTTCGGCAGCGTTGACGTGGGAGCCACTGGTGCCCGCACCCTGTTCCTCACCAACAGCGCCTCCGGCGGTCTGCCCTTCCCGCAACTCACCCTCACCGGTCCTTATTCCGTCTCCTCCAACTGCACCTCCATCGTCCCCGCCAACGGCTCCTGCACCCTCACCGTCACCTTCCACCCCACCACCACCGGCGCGAGCCCAGGCTCCATCACCATCAGCTCCGCAGCCGCCGTCGGCCCCACTGCCACCGCGGCCCTCACCGGCAATGGCGTCGACTTTACCTTCGTCGTCACTCCCGCCTCTGGCAACATCATCGCCGGCTATCCGGTCACGCTCTCTTCGCTCACCTCACCCATCGCCGGCTTCGCCAACCCGGTCACGCTCTCCTGCGTCACCAACGCACCAGCCACCACCTGCACGCCCAAGTCCGCCACTATCCTCCCCTCCGCACCCATCACGACGGAGATCGACCTGGCCACCACCTCTCAGTACACCGTCATCGGCTATAGCGGCTTGGGCGGCAACTGGCTCCTGGGCGCGCTCGCCATCGGCACCGGATCGCTCCTCTGGTTCCGCCGCCGCAGTGCAAGCACCCTCGCCCGAGCCACCCTGGTCGCCCTGCTTCTCGCGGTAGCCAGCCTCTCCGTCACCGGTTGCTCCGGCAAGCTCCCGGCCGAGAACTCGTCCTACACCAAACCCGGCAGCTACAGCTTCACCATCACCGCCACAGACGGCTTCCTAGTCCACACCGCCACCTATAACCTGACCGTCACCTCCAAGTAAGTCATACCAACCCGCACCAAAACGTCAAGGCGGATTGAGCAGCCCCTAAGGGTTTGCCCAATCCGCCTTGATCCGTTTCTATCGCTTCTATCCGCGTTCCGCCTTTACTTCACAGCCCCCGGATAGATCCCCTCAATCGCCGCACTCCGAGCTTTATCCGTCTCCGGATGCGGGAACGGCTTCCTTGGCATCATCGCCTCGCGCTGGCTCGTATTGTAGAGGAAGATCGCCTCCACCACCGCGGCCTGCTCCAGGTCAGCCTGGTGCAACCGGTCATACGTGTCCATGTCCGAGTGGTGCGTCCTGGTCTCATAGTCCATCGGGTCCTGGATGAACTGGAACCCAGGCAACCCAACCGCGTCATAGCTCAGGTGATCTGTCCCACCCGTATTCCGGTAGGAGATCGTTGACACCCCGAGATCTGCCAAGGGGGCGATCCACTGCTTGAAGATCGGCCCGATCGCCCAGTTCTCCTGCGTATATACGCCCCGAACCTTGCCGGTCCCATTGTCCAGGTTGTAGTAAGCATCCAGCGTCTCCCACTCCTTGGTCGTCGTCAGCGGACCATGCGCCCGCAGAAACGCCGGAACGTTGGGGTCCGACGGTGGATCATTAAAGGTCCCAAAGTGCTGCTTCACATAGCCACCCGACCCAAACAGACCCTCTTCCTCGCCAGACCACAACGCGATCCGGATCGTCCGCCTCATCGGCACGTTCAGCGCCTTCAGAATGCGCACCGCCTCCATCGCGACGATCGAGCCCGCACCGTTATCCGTAGCGCCCGTTCCCGAGATCCACGAATCCAGATGCCCGCCCACCATGACGACCTCATTCTTCAGCTTCGGATCGGTACCCGGAATCTCCGCCACCGTATCGAACCCATGCTCATGATCGCCCGTGAACTTGGTCTCGATATTGATCTCGACCGAAACAGGAACATGGTTCGTGATGAGCCGTGCCAGCCGGTTGTAATGCTCGATCATCATCACCGCAGAAGGCACGTTGACCGCGCCCTCCCTGCTCTGGGCGTTCCGGGATAGGTTCGCGCCGTTATCGTCAAAGATCACGCCCGTCCCGCCGCCGCCACCGGAGTCACGCGAAGGCTGAATAATTGCCGCCGGATTATCCGCCAGTACGACCTTCAGCAGCGCAGCCCGCTGCGCCTGCATGCGAACCCGGTCCGCCATCAACTGCTGGATGTTCGGCGCGCCCGGCCGGCCACCCGCTGTCGGATAGCTCTCCATCTCCTTCAACTCGGCGTCGGTATATCGCTTGAACAGGGGCTCCGTAATATCCGGCGTAGGCCGCATCGCACCCAGCAGCACGATCTTGCCTGTCATCGTCCCCTTCAGCTTCGCCGCATCCGCCGTAGCCGGATCGATATACACCAGCTCACCCGTTACCGGACCCTTCGTCGAAGGCGACCACGGTGCAGCCTGGCACCAAAGCGGCTCCGGATCAGGCCCCACCATCCGGGCCCACGTATTGATCTGCTGCCACCCCATCCCGAACTCGCCCCAGTCCTCCAGATGCGCGTTCTCCAAGCCAATCTTCGTCAGCGTATCCCGCGTCCACGCATTGGCCTTCGCCATATTCGGTGAGCCCGTCAGCCGCGGCCCAATGCCATCCGAAAGCGCCCCGCCAAACTCCATCACATGCGAGTGCTTCAACCCCTCCTCGCGAATCCGCGAGTACATGGTCAGGTCGATATCTTCGGTCGCAGGCTGCGCCCCGTAGTAGGAAGGAACCTTATCAACGTGCTTCTGGGCGATAGCAAGCGGCACAACCGCGCTTGCAAGGACAAAGGATGCAGCAACTCCACGAACGAAAAACATGGGCAGGGCTCTCCGAGAAAGATTTGGGAGCCCCCAGACTACCAGACCAGCCAGCCGCGACTTACTTCTTGCGCGCTTCCATAATTGCAATGCGTTCGCTGATAGGAGCTACCTGCCGGTAGACCTCCACTTGGTTGTTAGCCCGGAGCGCTGCCAATTCAGACCGCATCTCCGCTCGGAACGCATCCAGCGTCTTCATGACCGCATCGTGCTCAATCGCACTCTGTGTCTTCAGCGCGTCCACCTTCGCTGTCAAAGCCTTGAGATCTGGAGCCACGATGTCCTGCACTACCTGCCGTACACCGCTGATCACGTCGCTCATATGAATCTCCGGAAAAGCTTGTAGACAGATTACACGTTCTATCCGCCCTGATCCGTTCCTATCCCTCTGATCCGCGTTACGCCTTTACAGCCCCAACTCCGACAACCCAGCATGATCCACCGGCCTAGGCCCCTGCGGCCAAAAGAACAACCGATCTCCCTCCGCAATCGCCAGGTCATTGATGCTCGCATGCCTCACCCGCATCAATCCCACCTCATCGAACTCCCACAACTCATTCCCATAGGACCGGAACCACTGCCCCTCGGCGTCATGCCACTCATAGCAGAACCGCACCGCCATGCGGTTCTCCTTGAAGCCCCACAGCTCCTTGATCAGCCGATACTCCTGCTCGCGCTCCCACTTGCCCGTCAGAAACGCGACGATCTCTTCGCGCCCATTCACAAACTCCGCCCGGTTCCGCCACTTGCTGTCAACCGTGTAAGCCAGCGAAACCTGCGCCGGATTCCGCGAGTTCCAACCATCCTCAGCCTTCCGAACCTTGGCCTTGGCCGTCTCCATCGTAAAAGGTGGCACCAGCACTAAAGCATCACTCATGATCGAACTCCTCTAAGCCTTCCGCCCCATCCGCTTCGCCCACATCGTCCCCAGGTACCCCAGCGCGACGACCGCAAACAGAATCCCCACCGGCAGCCCCACACGCGAGTAGCTGTACGAATAATCCACCGTATGGTGCCCGCCGGCGTTATAAATCAGCAGCCCTACGATCGCAAAAAACGTAGCCCCAAAGAACCCCATAAAGCCTGTCGCGAGCCCCATCAGCAGCGAAGCAAACCACCCCAGGTCCTTCATTGGAATCCCGAAGAGGTATCCTCCTCCCAGCGTGCGCGGCGTGTCGTAAGCGGTCTGACTCATACCAAGTAGAATAACTCCTTATGGCAGAGGTTGGACAAAGCGGTTTGGTCAAGGCAACAGACGCAGCGCAGGCAATGACGCTGCAGCACGCGGCAAACGGAATCGTATACGCACACGCAGGCGAAACCCAACTGGTCGAAACCGACCTCGCCCGCCTCGTCCAGGCCGTGCCCGCGCCCATCGCCGCGGCCCTCAAGGACAAGTCCTACTACTTCGTCCCCCTCGCCCTCGCAGAGCCTCGCCGCGACGGCCACCGCGGCACAGAAGAGACCCTCGTCTCGCCCATCTACACCGCGGCCCTCGGCGACGAGGCCATCTGCCACCGCAACGTCACCCTCCCCAGCGCGCCCGACGGCTCCGCCCGCGAAGGCGTCTTCATCTCCGTCCGCCTCCTCAACGATCGCTTCGCCCTCTCCTTCGAGTTCTTCATCAACGTCGGCCACGCCTTCGTCGACGCCGCCGGCGTTCCCGCCGAGTTCACCGACCTCATCTGGGCCCAGGCCATCGCAGACATCCGCGGAGAAACCAGCCAGGACTCCTGGGAGAGCCGCACCGCCGCGCTGGCGGACCGCAACCATCCCGACGAAAAGGCCAAGCTTGAGTTCTCCGAAGCCGCCTTCTCGGACGCCTTGGCGATCTACCAACTCTCCCTGGCAGTCGACTTCGACTACTCCGAACTCCGCGAGCGCGAGTACCCCCTCCTAGCCCCTACCGCCCTCGCCGAACGCCTCAAGCTGGTAGCCAAACTCTTCCCCCCCAACAAGGACTACGAGTTCTCCATCCGCTACCGCCGCCGCGCCTAGAAGGCAACAAAAAGCTGGAAGCTCACGGCTGGAAGCTGACAGCTGGAAGAAAACCCCGCCACGACCGTCACCCAGATAACAACCATCAACCCCTCACGACCGTCATTCTGAGCGCAGCGAAGAATCTCCTTAGCTGCATTTGCAGTTGCCGTTGTTTGTTCTGGTCTGTCATTCTGCGCGAAGCGGAGAATCTCCGTAGCTATTGTTGCCATTGCTCTTGCCGTTCCAAGTTACCGTAAGTGCAGCCAATAATCGATCCCGTAAAGCATCTACTATCAAAGCTTTACAACTATTTTCCGCGACAACACCCCAAAACTCACGTGTCAATACCCCACCGCCCAAAAATCTGAGCTAACCCCAACATTCAAAACCACTTCCACCCCAAAAATAAATGGCGTATTTACCCCACTCACCTTGGTAAAATAGAAGAAGAGAAAAATCAGGACGAACCACCGTCGTGAGCCAACCTCTAATCCCTTTTAAACAGAAGCCTTACAAGCCAGTCCAGACCTAACTCATTTCCTTTGAAGACTTTGCCTACTTCAGGGGGGGAGGGGGGGTACCTACCGGATGTGATTCATAGCCGCCCGGAACAGCACCTCAAAGCTCCCCGCAGCACCCGGATCACGCAACGCCATCTCGATGGCCTTCTGCGCCTGCGGCCTCGCATACCCCAGGTTCACCAGCGCCGAAAGCACATCGTCCCCAGCCGGCCCATGACTCTGCACCGCCGCCACTGGGGCTGTGGCCATGTCGTCCAGCTTGTCTTTGAGCTCCAGTACCACCCGCTCGGCGGTCTTCTTGCCGATGCCCGGAATCTTCACCAGCGTGTCGTGATCCCCACCCCGGATCGCCGTCACCAACCGGTCCGCCGCAATGCCGCTCAAAACCGTAATCGCCAGCTTCGGCCCGATGCCGGTAATCGTCAACAGCTTCTCGAACAGGCTCTTCTCCTGCCGGTCCGAGAACCCAAACAGCGCAAGCTGCTCTTCCGCCACCTTGGTGAAGATAAACAGCTTAGCCTCCGCCCCCTCGCGCGGCAGCGCGGAGTACGTCGCGACCGAGATGGCCACGTCGTATCCCACGCCCCCGCACTCCACAACAGCCTGGTTTGTAGACTTGAAAAGCAGCAACCCGCGCAGATGAGCAATCATCCCTGAATTGTAGAACTCAGTTGGTGCCGTTGCTCAGACGAGGGTGGTTCTCCTTCAGCTCCAGCAGCAGAGCCTCAATCTGGTCCTCCTGCTCCAGTGACTGGAACCGGTCCTCCAGCGTATCGCTGCCCGCAATCGCCCGAACCGTCCGGTTGGTCGAAGCCGTCAGCTCACCCGCAGCAACGGTAGCATTCAGCCGCTCCAGCCGAGCTGCCCGCTCGCCCGCCGAAAGCAGCGCCTGCCCCGGATCAGACTTCGCCAGCGCTTTATTCCGCCGATGCTGAGCCAGCAGCAGCTCGATCCGAGCCTTGGTCTCGGTCAGCTTGCCCTGCAGCTTGGAGTACGCAGACCGCAGCGTATCGGCCTCGGCCGTCTGATCCGTATGCTGCTGCGCAAAGCCCTCCCCCAGCTTCTGGTGGGAGAGCGAACGCTCCAGCGCCGCACGCGCCAGGTCGTCCTGCTGCTTGCCCACCGCGAGCTCGGCCTTGCGGCGCCACTCGGCCGCCTGGGCCTCATGCTCCTGCTGCTGCTTGCCCAGCCGGTGCTGGTCGGCAATAGCCACTGCCACCTGGGTCTTCACCTGGAGCAGTTGATTTTCCATGTCGAGCACGATCTGCTTCGACAGCTTCTCAGGATCTTCGGCCTTGTCCAGCAGGTCGTTCAGATTCGCACGCAGCAGAGTAGAAACACGTTCGAGGAGAGCCATGGCAACATCCTTTCGGGTAGAACAGGGCAGCCCTTAGAAGCGCCGCCCGGTGAAGATACGGTCCAGCGCCACAAGCGCCAGGATCGAGAACAGGGAACCGCCAAGACCGTGACGGCGACGGCCATAACCGCCGTAGTTCCCGTAGCCGCCGTAACCGAACGGTTGCCGGTAACTGCGGTAACGGAACGGACGAGTAAACAAACGAACGACGTGAATCACAAGGAGGATAGGAAGCACGATGAAGAGAAGCGTGAACATTGAAGAACCCTCGCAGGGGAACTGGTTAGAGGTTGGTAGGAGCCCACGCGCCGCTTGAAAGCAGTGCGTGGGCTCGTTGTGAGTTAGCTGGACTTCTTCTCGGTGTCGGCGTCGATGTCCTTGCTGCTGTCACGCGGCTTCATGGCCTTCACGTTCGACATCAGGTCGCTCATCTTCATACCGCTCAGAGCCTCGAACAGCGCCGGCACCTGGGCCGCGATCCGAGTCATATCGCCTGTGATCTTGCTCGCCCCGGTCTGATCGTCGGAGCCCGTAGACACGATGGTGATCTTGTCCACGTTCGCCAGTGGCTCAGCCATGGCACGCACAACATCCGCCATGTTGGTGATGAGCTTGTCGACGACCGCAGCCTGCGACCACTCCTGGTACGCCTCCGCCTTGACGTTCATCGCCTTGGCCTCGGCATTGCCCTTCTGGAAGATGATGTCGGCCTCCGCCTCACCTTGCAGACGAGTCACCGCAGCCTGCGCCTCACCAGCCGCACGCGTAGCCGCCGCACGGCCCTCCGCCTCGATGGTGATGCGAGCCTTCTCGGCGGCAGCAATGTTTTGAATACGGCGAGCCTCGATCTCAGAGCCCTTCAGGACGGTAGAGGTCAGCTCAGCCTCGTGACGCAGGATCTCGGCCTGCTGCACCTTGATCTGCTGTTCCTTTTCGATCTGCTGGACCTTGACCTGTTCGGCGACGACCTGCTGCTGCATGACGTTGGTCTGAAGCTCGTAAGCCTTATCGGCCTGCGCCTCCTGACGGCGGCTCTGCTCGGTGTACTGCGCCTTCTGGATGTCGAGGTCGCGCTGCGCCTCAGCCTGCTTACCCAGGGACGCCGTCTCCGCGATCACACGATCCTGATCGCTGGCAGCCTTGGCGATGGCAGCCTCGCGCAGTGCGTTGGCACGACGGATGGCAGTGTCGCGCTCGGCTTCAGCCGATGCGATCTCGGCGTCACGCTTGATGCGTGCGACGTCGGGCCGGCCCATGTTGGTGATGTACTCGTTCTTATCGCGAACCTCACGGATGGTAAACGAGATGACCTCGAGGCCCATCTTGCTCATGTCATCCATGCAGGTGGCACGCATACGCTCCGCTACCATCTCCGGCTCCTTGACGATCTGCTCCACCGTCAACTGGCCGATGATGCCGCGGAGATGACCTTCCATCACCAGGCGGATGAGGCCCTCACGCTCCGTCGCAGTCTTTGAGAGAAACTGCTCGGCAGCGGTGAGAATCGACTCCTCATCGGAACGAACCTTGATCTGCGCGACAGCTTCAACGGTCACCGCGACACCTTGCTTGGTGTAGAGGTCCTGCTGCGGCGCGACGTCGAAGCTCATCAGCTCGAGCGACAGCTCGCGGTAGGTCTCGACGACAGGGAAGATAACGGCTGCGCCGGACTTGATGACGCGTGGCTTACGAAAGCCATAGACAATGATGGCCTGGTTCGGCGCAGCCTTGCGGAACATGCGGCCGATGGACACAAGCAGGATGATGATGACAGCGACGGAAAGCCCAACAATAGGAACGATCAGGGAGTGCATGGTGTCCCTTTCAAGGAACGGGTTAGAGGGTTAGTTGGAGAGCTCGTGCAACGGGCGGATGTAGGCGATGCCGCGCTCATAACGCAGGACGACGACCTCCGTGCCGCGCGGGATGGGTGCGCCATCCTCGCTGCGTGCCGCCGCTGCGCGACGAGCCCCAGTCTGGGAGAACAGAATCTCGCCCGTACCGTCCCCGGCACGGATCGCGTCAGAGACGCGTGCGAGCGTTCCTTCCATGCGCGTGTCTTCAGGAGACAGGACACGTTCACGCGGAAGGAGAAGCTTGAATAGAACGACGTACAGAATCGAAGCGCCCAGGAGGCCGGCCGCCACAGCAGCCAGAAGAACGACCGCTGAAACCACCGAGCTGTAGCGATCCAGCAGATATCCGGCCGCACCGAACCAGCACAGAAAAGCCGGCAGCGTGAAACCGTTGAACGCAGATACGTGAGCTGCGGGCTTGGCATGGAGGTGCGGGTGAAGATGAAGGTGGCCGATGTGCAAGTGGCCAGCCCCTGAGAACGCCGCGAACAGCGTCAACACCAGCCCCAGAACAAAGCAGATGAGATAAAGAGTGATCACTTTTTAGCCTTCCGTTTCTTCTTGCCGCTCTTCTTTTCCTTCTCCGCTTTTGTTGGCTGCAGTTCAGCGGCTAGAACTGCCTCTGACGGATTCAAGACCTGGTAGAGCCTGTCGATCAGCGCCGGTGTCTCCAGAATCGACTCCATCAACAGGAGGCAGCGCCGGGAGTCCTCATGCTGAGCCAACGTCAACAGCGCTCGGCAGAGCTTTGGGTCGGCCTTGCCGAAGCGCTCGGCTCCGGCGATGAGCCACAGGTCGAGCTTGTCCTCGGACTGCCGCTGCGCAAGCTCCGCCGTCCGGAACTCCGCCTGGTAGTCCTCAGGGTCTTCCACCAGGTAGCCCGGGTGGACCTTGAAGAACCGCGCCAGCAACAGCCGTGTCGTATTGGTGAGGTGAGGACGTGCCCCAGATTCGATCTGCGAAAGGTAAGACTGGGAGATCGTACCGCTCGCAGAATCCTCAGCGATTGCCCGCACCAGCTCCTGCTGGGTCATGGCCCGGTTCAGGCCGCGCAGCGACCCTTCCACCTCGCGAAGATAACGGATTTTGTCTGACAGTTTCATGACAGCTCGGAGCACCACTGCCCCGTATTGCGATGTATTGCGATTCGTGATAATTGTATTGCGGATTGCAATAATGAGCAAGTGATTTAAATAAAGAAAGGCCCGGAGATCATCCGGGCCTTTCGGGAGCGATGGAAGTGTTCTAAGGAATCAGCAGAATCTTTCCTCCAAGCCCGCCCTTTTCAGCGGCTGCCTGCCCTTTTCCAGCGTCCTCCAGCGGGATCATGCGGTCGATTGGAATCTCCAGCTTGCCGGCCAGGACGTCCTCTGCAAGTTCAACGAGTTGCTCGGGATTCGGCACTGCCTTTACCGCTCCGATCTGCACGGTGGGATGTTGGGACGCGTTTTGAGGAGGACCGGTCACCGTGGCGAAGATACCACCCTGCTTCACCTTGCCGATGAGAGTCTGCGCCGTCTCTCCGCCCACCGTATCGGCAATCGCATCAAGGAAGCCAAGCTTCGCAACAGCATCACTGTCGTCCAGTGCGATGACTTCATCTGCGCCGATCTTCTTCGCCTCATCCAACTGGCTCTTGCGCACGCCTGCGATCACATGCGCCCCAGCCTTCCTGGCCACATAGACCGCCGTGCGCCCAACGGCTCCAAGCGCTCCCGTGACCAGCACCGTCTGGCCGCTCTGAATCTTTGCTCCAAGCCGGATCAACTGGGTTCCGGTTAGCAGGACCAGAGGAAGCGCGCCGGCCTTTACTACATCCAGACCTTCTGAAATCTTTGCCAGGTCACTCGCCTTTACTACGCAGAGTTCCGCGTAGGTGTGATCCGCAAAGGTGAAGACCTTATCGCCGGGAAGGAAGTTCTCTACCCCTGCACCCACCGCTCGCACGATGCCTGAGACATCGCGCCCGATGATGCCGGGGAACTCGACCGGAAACCGCTGCTTCGCTTCGCCGGAGCGCATCTTCCAGTCAATGGGATTGATGCTGACGGAGGAGATCTTGATCAGAACCTGACCCTCACCCGCTACCGGGTCATCCCACTCTTCCACCTTCAGTTCGTCTGGACCGCCGTACTTGTGCAACACAACAGCTTTCATCGCTGACACCTCACCCGAAGTAAGATGCTCACTATGCGCCCGATGTCGACTCCGTTGAAGCCGGCGCAGCGACCAGATACCTCTCCCAGTCAGAACCTTCTGCGATGTGCTTGAGTAGTTCAAATCGCTGGAGCATCAGTTTCAAAACATGCGGGACGACGATGTGCTTGCCCACAAGCTTCCCCGGCATGCCTAACGGCATGGAAAAGCGCACGATATCCCACATCGTCGTGCAACCGTTCATCTCAGCGAAGTGATGATCATGCTGAAAGAAGCTGAACCGGCCACGGCCCATCGTGTCCTGAAAGAAGGCGGGCCTGTCGTAGCCCGTGATCAAGGTCTCGTGCATGGCGGGAATGCCGAACTTCCATCCCCGCCAGATCAACTGATCGCCAGATACGATGAGCCCTTTGGTCTTGCCTTCGACTGGCTTTAGACCGATTGTTTTTTGCACCAGTTCAATACTGGTGGAGAGCAGAAAGCACCGATCCATCGGAGCATTAACGTGAACGCTCTCCTTCAGTCGAAACATGTACAGGCACCTCAGGGAACAGGGTTAATCTGGTTGGGCGACTTCGATATCGCTGGCAAAGTGTCTTTCCAGCAACGCCCGGACACGTGCCTCATCGTCGTCATTCTGCAGCGTGATGCCGAGCAGTGCGCCGCCCTTGCCTTCACCCTCAAAGCCATCGCCTTCGATCGTCTCTTCCTTGTGGAAGACCTGAAGCACGGCCTTTCCAAGCTTCTCTTCAAAGCCTTCAAAGCCCGGCTCACCTTCAGCCCCAACTTCAAGCTTTGCATCCTCTGGCGGGTCCGAAGTCTCGCGGTTCGCCATTACGATCAGGTCGGCCGCATTGAAGCCGTCCTTGATGAAAGCGTCTTTGACTGAGTCCGCCGCGTTGCGGCTTTGAAACGTTCCTAAGATCTGCTTTGCCATTCCCTTGCTCCTCACTTACCTGGTTTGTGAGATGCAAGAACCTGGTACAAAGCAGATCACGGCATGATCAGCCGATGAGCCGGAAGTTGTCCCCTTGCTCCGGCTGCGGCGAATCCCATCCGCCCGGAGGGATGACATTCTCCGGCCCTTCCGGACCCCATGTATGCGGTTCGTAGACAGAGACAGGCGTATCGGTGTTCAGCACCGGGTCGACGATTCTCCAAGCCTCTTCTACGTAGTCCTGACGAGCGAAGAGGGTAGCGTCCCCTGCCATGGCATCGGTAAGCACTCGCTCATACGCTTCCATCTCGCTGGGTTCGGGATGCCGGCTTGCAACCAGTTCAACTTCACCACGCTTGCCTGTACCAGTTGGAGAAGAGACCGAAACTGCCAACGCGACGGTCGTCTCAGGGCTAATCCTGAAACGAATGTAGTTCTGTGCGGGATCGCCGCTGCTGGAGTTCGTTGCAGGAGGCTTACGCAATCTCACCATAACCTCAGTGCAGGTGATCGGAAGATTCTTGCCTGCGCGAATAAAGAATGGCACACCATCCCAACGCCACGACTTCACCTGCAGCCGCAAGGCCGCATAGGTCTCTACCTTGGAGTCCGGGGCTACACCCTTTTCATCCAGATACCCGCGGAACTGCCCGCGAACGAGATTATCCGGCGTGATGGGTGCAATTGCCTTCAGTACCTTGACCTTCTCATCGCGGACGGACTCGCTATCGCCTGCTGCCGCAGGCTCCATTGCGAGATTGCACATCACCTGAAACACATGATTCTGGATCACGTCCCGGATCGTGCCCGTTTGGTCATAGAACGACCCGCGCCCCTGGATGCCGAAGTCCTCCGCCATCGTGACCTGAACGCTCTCAACGTAGTTCCGGTTCCAGAGCGGCTCAAGGAATGAGTTCGAGAAGCGGAACGAGACCATGTTGTAGACGGGTCCCTTGGCGAGATAGTGGTCGATACGAAAGATTGAGGTCTCAGGAAAGGCCGAGAGGAGAATTCGATTCAACTCCTGCGCGGAAGCCAGATCGTGTCCGAACGGCTTCTCCACGATCATGCGCGCGCCTTCAGCGTTGCCGGACTTCACCAATTGTTCGACGACCTTCTCGAACAGTGACGGAGGGATCGCCAGATAATGCGCCGGATTCTTGGCATCGCCAAGTTCCTTCCGTACCGCTGTAAACGTGGCTGGATCTTCATAATCGCCGTCGACGTAATGGAGCAGGGAACTCAGCTTCTCCCATGCCCCCTGGTCGAGCCCGCCATGCTTCTCCAGGCTGTCCTTGGCGCGGTCTTTCAGTTGATCGAGATTCCAGCCCGCCTTGGCAACACCGATGACGGGAACGTTGAGGGTGCCGCGCTTGATCATCGACTGCAGCGCCGGGAAGATCTTCTTGTAAGCAAGATCTCCCGTGGCGCCGAAGAAGACGAGAGCGTCGGAATGAACCTGGGACATGGATCGCTCCTGCGTTTTTACGACTTCTTCTCGAGATGGCCGCCGAACGCATAGCGCATTGCGGAGAGGAGCTTGTTGGAGTATTCCGCCTCACCGCGCGAACTGAAACGCGAGTAGAGCGACGCAGTGAGTACAGGCGTGGGGACTCCTTCGTCGATTGCAGCCTTGATCGTCCAGCGCCCTTCGCCAGAGTCGGAGACCCGGCCGCCAAACTTACTCAGCTCCGGATCCTGAGCCAGCGTACCTGCGGTCAGATCCAGCAGCCATGATGCGACCACGCTGCCGCGCCGCCAGACCTCAGTGATCTCCGGAATGTCCATATCAAACATGTAGTGTTCCGGATCACGAAGGGGGGTAGTCTCCGCGTCGATCTCACCCGCGTGCTTGCCAACGTTTGCAGCCTTCAAAACGCCGAGTCCCTCTGCGTAAGCAGCCATCATGCCGTACTCGATGCCGTTGTGCACCATCTTGACGAAGTGGCCTGCTCCGTTTGGACCGCAGTGCAGATAGCCCAACTCTGCTGTGCCCTTGTTCTCAGGGCGACCTGGCGTACGGTCGATGGTTCCAATACCCGGAGCCAAGGTTTTGAAGATTGGGTCGAGATACTCGACGGTCTTATCGGAGCCGCCGATCATCATGCAATACCCGCGCTCCAGTCCCCATACTCCGCCGCTGGTGCCTACATCGACAAACTCGATCTTCTTCTCGGCCACGCGCTTGGCGTGGCGAATGTCGTCGATGTAATAGGAGTTTCCGCCATCGATCAGAATGTCGCCCGCTTCAAGATGCGGCTCCAACTGTTCGATCGTCTTATCCACGACGCCGGCCGGCACCATCAGCCAGATCGCCCGCGGCTTGGAAAGCTTGCTCAGCATATCTTCCATGGAGGTTGAACCTGTCACTCCATCCGTCTTCGCAAGATCCTCCACTGCCTTTGGCGACATGTCGAACACGACGCATTCGTGACCATTTGCGGCAAGACGGCGAACCATATTGGCTCCCATCCTTCCAAGACCGACCATTGCGAGTTGCATGATTCACTCCTTCGTTGTTGCAGATCGTTAACTGTTCATCCATTGTAAGATGCCGGAAAAAGACACCTGATGCGGGCAAGGCGCCAAGCAGTTCAGCGCAAGGATTCTGAAGGGATCATACCGTCTCAACGTTTCAAGAGAACGATTCGGGCTTGATCTGCATTCGGCCATGCGGTTCTCGACGGATCTTCGGGGGATGTGGCTGCAAAACAGCTTCGGCCTCTCCGAAGGGAGAGGCCGAAGGCGATGTAGCTCCATGAGGATCCTGGTGCCGGGAGGGGGGGTCGAACCCCCACGACCTTGCGGTCGGCGGATTTTGAGTCCGCTGCGTCTGCCGATTCCGCCATCCCGGCTCACCCTCATCTTACCAAGCTTCCTTGCACCCGCCCAGCCATTTCCGCGTCACCTTTGTCCAGGCCTACTTGCCGATGCAAAACGTAGAAAATATCAGGTTCAGAATCTCATCTGCGCTCGTCGCGCCTGTGAGCCGGTCGAGCGCATCCAGCGCTCCATACAGATCGAGCAGCAACAACTCATGCGGCAGTCCATCTTGCGCAGCCACAGCCGCGATTTCCAAGGCATCCACCGCCTGCATGATTGCCCCATGCTGTCGCACATTGGTCAACACTGCGCTCTCCGGCGGCGTCGCCGTTTGCGTCAGAGCCATTACGATTGCCCGCTTGAGTTCCTCAATGCCTTCGCCCGTCAGCGCGCTCGTACGGATCGCCCCTTCAGATGCCTCTGCGCCAACGCCAGCCGACAGCAGATCGCTCTTGTTCAGCACTCTCAAGTAAGGCCTTGCCTCAGCCACCACAATCTCATCTATGTCCTTCGTCAGTGCGCCGCCATCGACCACATGCAGCACAAGATCCGCCTCCGCCATCGCGACATTCGTCCGCTCAATGCCTTGCCGCTCTGCCTCACCTTCGGGCCCGTCTGGAGCTGTACGCAATCCGGCCGTGTCGATCAGCTCCACCGGAATTCCCTCAATGGACATACGCTCGCTGATGGCGTCCCGTGTCGTGCCTGGCTGATCCGTTACGATCGCTCTCTGCCGCACCAGCAGACGATTGAAGAGGGAGGACTTGCCTGCGTTCGGACGCCCGACAATCGCCAGCGTGAAGCCCTCCCGCACAATTCGCCCATAGTCATAAGTAGCCGCCAGCGCCTGCAGAGGATCGCGCACGCTCTCTATCCGAGCTGCAATCTCGGCTTCCGTCATGAGATCCAGATCGTCCTCGGCGAAGTCCACTCCGGCTTCCAGCCCTGCAATCAGTTCCACCAGCCTGCGCTTGATTGGAGCCACGATCTTTGAAAGCGCTCCTCCCAGTTGGGCTGCCGCGATCCTTGCCTGGTGCAGCGTCGTTGCTTCAATCAGGTCGTGGACCGCTTCGGCCTGCGTCAGGTCCAGCCGGCCAGACAGGAAGGCTCGCTGCGTGAATTCTCCGGGCTCCGCGAGGCGTGCCCCGGCCTGCACGCAGCCGCGCAGCACTGCCTCCAGCAGCACCGGAGAGCTATGACACGCAATCTCTACAACGTCTTCAGTCGTGTACGAATGTGGCGCCTCGTAGAGCGTCACCACGGCTTCATCGAGTACTTCACCGGACTCTGGATCTACGATCTTTGCCAGACGAACCCGGCCCGGCTCCAGCGCGTGCTTCAGCCGCAGCATCGGCAGGGCGATCGCACGAGCATCCGCACCGGACAGCCGCACTACCCCAATCCCGCCTCGCCCCGGCGGCGTGGAGATCGCCACGATCGTATCGTTCCTGAAGCTTCCATTCTGCATCTCGCTCAGGATACCTCCGCGCGGCCAGTCGCCGTCTTTGCACAGCCGCCAGGCATACCATCGGGGTATGTCCGCGCACTTCTCTCCCGCTGCGTTTAAATTCCTCCGTGGCCTGGCCCGCAACAACGATCGTGAATGGTTCAACGAGCGCAAGCCCGTTTATGAGCAGGAGCTCAAAGCTCCTATGCTCGACCTCATCAATCAGATCAATGAGGCCTTCGTCGATTTCGCGCCGGACTTCATCCGCCCCGCGCATAAGTCCCTCATGCGCATCTATCGCGATATTCGCTTCGCCAAAGACAAGCGCCCCTACAAGACGAACGTAGCCGCCTGGTGGGCTCGCCAGGGCCTGGAGAAGACCTCCGGCGGCGGTTTCTACTTTGAGATCAACGCTACCCACATCACCATCGCCGCAGGTGTGTACATGCCGGAGCGGGAGCAGCTTCTGGCTATCCGTCGTCATTTACTTGACCACCACGAGGAGCTTCGCGGCCTCTTCAGCGCAAAAAAGACCCTAGCACTCCTGACGCCGTTCGACGGCCTCAAGCTCACACGCGCGCCCAAGGGATTTCCCGCGGATCATCCTGCGCTCGACCTTATTCTTCAGCGTCAGTGGGGCGTGTCCGCCCAGCTTCCGGCCGATCTCGCCCTCACCCCGAAACTTACCGGTGAGATCGTCAAGCGTTTCAAGGCTGCAGCGCCCATTGTCGATCTACTCAACGCGCCTCTCGTTCGCCGCCCGTCGAAGCCTCTCTTTTAGCGGTTTTTCCACTTAAACGGGTATAAAACCGGAGACAAGAGGGATAAAACCCGAAAATATCTGTGGAAAGCGCCCAAATCCAATTGACAAAGCTCCCGGAAGAGTCGAAGGTGGATTGCGGTACGGTTCTCTGGGCACCTGAAACCCGCGTCATTACAGGCGATTGAATCGTCCATGGGCTCGGTAAAAGGCTTTTCCGATACGCACCACGCTTTTGTTCCACAGCAGCGCATCTCTAACGAAGAACGAAGGAGTAACAACATGGCAAAGGGTATGACCAAGACGGCGCTTGTCCGCGCACTGGCAGAAAAGATGGAACTCACCAACAAGCAGACCGCGGCCTTCCTCGACCTGCTCGCCGAAACGGCTGTCAAAGAGACCAAGAAGAATGGCGAGTTCACCATTCCTGGTATCGGCAAGCTGGTGAAGGCAGAACGCAAGGCTCGCCTCGGCCGCAACCCTCAGACCGGTGAGACCATCAAGATCAAGGCCAAGACCGTCGTGAAGTTCCGCGTCGCCAAGATCGCCAAGGACACCATCGCACCCGTCAAGAAGTAGTCATACGCCCACGATTCCCCCGGGGAATCGTGGGTTTTTACCTTGTGTTCGGCTTCAGCGCGCGGGTCAGCAGTGAGACGCCCAAGCTGACCAGGACGCATTGAGTAAGTAAGGACGCGTTGTAGCGCCAGCCGGCGAAGGCGAACGAACCGGCGACACCCCACATATAAATCTCTCCGAGGAAAGCTTGCCCCCAGCGGGCTGGCTGTCCGGACGCGGCTACTTTTGCCTTGATGGAGGGTAGGAGCCGGGGGACGAGCGCTTTGTAGGCCAGGTAGGGGTCGCCTAATGAGCCAGCCAGAAAGGCTTCTTCCCCGAAGATCAGGCGGATCTGCATGATGCCGATGGCCAGGATGGCGAAGATAGCCCCGGACTGCGGCATCAGGAGCGCCAGGGCGAAGGTGTGGATGAAGGTTCCGAGGTAGAGCGGGTTGCGGAGATGGCGGTAGGGGCCGTCGGCCACGACTCCGGCGTGCATGCGGCCGTCCTGTACTACGCCTGAGCCGAGATAGGCTGAACCCCAGGTGCGGAGGCCGGCTCCGGTGAAGGCGCAGAGGATCCCGATGACGAGGAGGAGGTCGAACGCAGCGCCGATATTCAGGATGCCGTTCTTGGCGAGTGCTGCGGAGAGAACGCCCCAGACATGGGCGTTGGGGCCGGTGGGATCAGTGTGCAGGGCGTAGTTCCACGGGGACCAGAAGGCCAGGACGTAGACGATGCCGTGGAAGAGGTAGCGGAGTCGGAATTCGAGCGCAGAGGCCTTCACAGGGCAGGCACCGAGACGACCATCGCTCCGGGGAGGGTGTTTCCGGCCATGGGGTTGAGTTTTTCGACGGCTGCCGGGGCAGACTCATCCTTGTAGACGACGCCGGACTTCATGACGAAGTTGACGTGCTGGAGGAGCCGGATGTCCTTGAGGGGGTCGCCTTCGACTGCGATGACGTCTGCCCATTTGCCTACGTCGATGGAGCCGGCTTTATCGGTCCAGCCCATAAGGTCGGCGGCGTTGAGGGTGCCGGTCTGGAGCGAGGCCAGGGGGCTCATGCCGTAGTCGCGGACGTAGACCTCAAACTCATGCGCGTTGAGACCGTGGGGATAAACGGCCGCGTCTGTGCCCATGGCGACCTTGACGCCGGCGGCGATGGCTCGCTTGTGGTTGGCGCGGGCGACGGAGGTGACGTCGTGCATCTTCTGGGCGTAAAACGCTGGGAGCTTGCCGTTTTCCTTGTACCAGTCATAGAGGTAGCTGGTGGGGACGAGGTAGGTGCCGTGTTGCTTCATGAGCTTGATGCTGGCGTCGTCGATGTAGGAGCCGTGCTCAATGGAATCGACGCCGGCCTGGGTGGCGAGGGCGATGGCCTGGGCTCCGTGGGCGTGGGCGGCGACCTTGCGGCCGAGGCGGTGGGCGTCGGCGCAGATGGCCTGCATCTCCTCAAGGGTGTACTGGCTGGCCTGTGGGTCGTCGCCCTTCGACAGGACGCCTCCGCTGGCACCGATCTTGATGAGATCCGCGCCGTACTTGATGTTCTGGCGAACCTTCTGCTGGACCGCGGGGATACCGTCGGCTACGCCCTGGCCGGTGACGTGGTACTCGAAGGGCAGGAGGTTTTCATCCATGTGTCCCCCGGTAATCCCCAAAGCAGGACCAGAGACCTGCATGTGCGGGCCGGGGATGTGGCCGAGGTTGATCTCGTCCCGGAGAGCTACGTCCGTGTAGTCGTTGGCGCCTACGTTGCGGACGCTGGTGAAGCCGGCTTCCAGGGTCGTTTTGGCGTTTTCTACGCCGATGATGGCCTCCTTGCCGGGGGTCATGGAGAGCTCAAAGTAGGGATCGAAGTTGGTGGTGCCGGTGAGGTGGACGTGGACGTCGAACATTCCCGGGAGGACTGTGTACTTTGTCAGGTCCAGTTCACGGTCGCCGGCCTGCGCGGGAGTCTGGGCCGTGGGGGAGATGGCGGTTATTTTGTCTCCGGTGACCACGATGGTTAACCCCTCCGGCTCAGCTCCGGTGTGGACGTTGAGGAGATGGCCGGTGCGGACCAGTGTCCGGGGCGCGGTTTGGGCTGAAGCTGCGATTGTCAGGGAAAACGCGGCTACGGAGGCGATTCTGGCGAGCTTTGGGCGCATGTAAATTCCTTGGCTGGGAGGCGACTGCTGCTTATTCGGTGGGTTGAGCGTTAAGGGCGGTGAGTAGGGCGTCGAAGTCTTCGAGGTTGGCGTACTCGATGATGACTTTGCCTTTGCCCTTCTTGTCTTCGATCTTGACGCGGAGGCCGAGGGAGCGCTGAAGGCGAGTCTGGGCTTCGTGGACGTTGGGGTCCTGGCCGGCTTCGGCGATCTGCTGCTTTTCCAGCTTGCCGGGGCGGCTCTCCGGGTTCATCAGGCCGTGGATGTAGGTTTCGGTCTGGCGGACGGACATGCTGAGGGCCATGACCTTCTGGGCGGCTGAGGCGATCTGCTCCGGGGAGCCGAGGCCGAGAAGGGTGCGGGCGTGGCCGAAGCTGAGGTCACCCGCTTCTACCCGGGCCTGGATGGTCTCCGGGAGCTTCAGGAGGCGGAGGAAGTTGCCGACGGAGGCGCGGTCCTTGCCGGTGCGCGTTGCCATCTGCTCCTGGGTCATCTTGAAGTCGTGGGAGAGTCGGTGGTAGGCGCGAGCCTGCTCCATGGGGTTGAGGTCTGCGCGCTGGAGGTTCTCGACGATGGTCATCTCCATGGCCTGCTCGTCCGAGACCTCACGGACGATGGCGGGGATGGTCGCTTTGCCGGCCTGCTTGGAGGCGATGAGGCGGCGTTCCCCGGTGATGAGCTGGTATCGGTCTCCGGGGAGGACGCGGACGACGATGGGCTGGACGACGCCTGAGGCGGCGATGGACTGGGCTAGCTCGGTGAGTTTGGCCTCGTCAAAGGTGGTGCGGGTCTGGAAGGGGTTGCGATCGATCAGACCGACGGGGATCTCGAGTGGCTTGCCGGTGCTGGGTGGGGCGGCCTCCGCCTTGAGGGATGGGAGGAGGGATTCCAGGCCTTTGCCTAGGGCGCGGCGCTTTGGGTCGGGAGATGGGGGCATGGGGTCCTTCGTTCTTGGTGGTCAGGGAGCAGGGATCAGTTGTCAGGGATCAGTTGCTAAGGGCGATGTTGTTGCGTTCTAGGATTTCTTTGGTGAGGTCGCGGTAGGCTTCGGCTCCCCGGGAGCGGGGGTCATAGAGTTCTACGGGGAGGCCGTGGCTGGGGGCTTCTGCCAGGCGGACGTTGCGGGGGATGGTGGTTTTTAGGAGCTTATCCCCGAAGAACTCCTTCAGGTTTGCTGCTACCTGCTGGGAGAGGTTGGTGCGGTCGTCGTACATGGTGAGGAGGACGCCTTCCAGGGCGAGCTCGGGATTGAAGGCCTGGGCTACCTTGTCGAGCGTGGAGATGAGCTCTGAGACGCCTTCGAGGGCGTAGTACTCGGCCTGGAGGGGGACCAAGAGACCTTCTGCGGCTACCAGGGCGTTGAGGGTGAGGAGGTCCAGGGCGGGGGGGCAGTCCAGGACGATGAAGCGGAAGTCGTTATTCAGGAGGGCTATGGCGTCGCGGAGGCGGTATTCGCGGCGTTCGGCTTCGACAAGCTCGATATTTGCCCCGATAAGGTTTTTGCTGCCGGGGATGAGCTTGAGGTTGTCGATTGGGGTGGGCTGGATGGCCTCCATGAGGGTGGTGGGGCCTAGGAGGATGTCGTAGATGGAGAGGCGCTGCTCTTCTGCGTCCTTCTGGCGGCGAAAGCCGAGGCCTCCGGTGGTGTTGGCCTGGGGGTCGCAGTCGATGAGGAGGGTTGCGTGGCCGGCTACAGCGAGGCCTGCGGCGAGGTTGACTGCGGTGGTGGTCTTGCCGACGCCGCCTTTTTGATTGACGACGGCGATGACCTTGGTTTTATGGGCGGGGGTTTCCGGAGGGGCGGACTTGTCGGCTTTCATGCGTTGCTTCAGCGTAGCGGGTTCGGGTTGGGGGCGCAAACGGCAGATCGATGTTCTCGGTTTTCCGGGCGTTTTGCGGCAAAATGCCCTTTTTGCGTTTATGCAGTGTTCCACGTGGAACAAT
This sequence comes from Granulicella tundricola MP5ACTX9, assembly GCF_000178975.2. Taxonomy (NCBI): domain Bacteria; kingdom Pseudomonadati; phylum Acidobacteriota; class Terriglobia; order Terriglobales; family Acidobacteriaceae; genus Granulicella; species Granulicella tundricola. Next base: position 4,294,375 of record NC_015064.1, read on the forward strand.
TCTGCGACTCATACTGGTTAAGTTGTTTACTTTTAGTTACTTACGGGGCTGGTGTGGTGCCACAAATGTGCATTTTTGCTGGTTTTTGTGGTGTTTCTGCACCACAAATCACCATACGTGGACCACAAATGGAACGGGGATGTTCCACGTGGAACATCCCCGTCTCGTTGGGGAAGATTAGTCGCGAGGTGGGAAGATTCCCTTGAAGCAGATGGAGTAGTAGAGACCGGATGGTGCCGCGGCAGCCAGGTTAGGTACGGCGAAGGTATGGACGCCGTCTCCACCGAAGCGGGTACCAAGGATGGAGAAGAGCGCTGTGTTTTGACTGATTTGATAGAGCGAGCCATCGGCTGGGAAGAAGTTCCCTCCGTAGTACCGGTTGGTGGAGAGGACCATATCGCCGAGGGTGCAGGCTCCGCCGTTGCCGTCAAGGAACTGGGCGTTGTACTGCTCGCTTGGGACGACGGTGAGGAGGGTTGAGAGCGCCTGGAGAGGGGCAGGAAGGGTTGTGGAGCCGGGGGTTCCCTGTGGGCCTTGGGCTCCGGCGGGGCCGGTGGGACCGGTGGGTCCCTGAACACCGGCGGGACCAAGCGGGCCAGCGGGGCCAGTGGCTCCGATCGTTCCGGCAGGACCGGATGGGCCGATTGGGCCGATGGCCCCTGTTGCTCCGTTGGGACCGGCTGGGCCTATCGCGCCGTTGGCACCGGTGGCACCTTTGGCTCCTGCGGTTCCGGCAGGGCCGGTGGGACCGGCGACACCGGCAGGGCCTATCGAACCAGTGGCTCCGGCAACGCCTGCGGGGCCGACAGGGCCGTTAGCTCCTGTGGCACCTTTGGCACCTGCCGGACCGATTGGGCCGATTGCGCCTGCGGGGCCGGCTATTCCTGTGGGGCCTGCGGGGCCTTTAGCTCCTGCGACTCCTGCGGGGCCGACTGGGCCGGTGGTTCCCGTTGCGCCTTTGGCTCCTGTCAGGCCGGGGAGGCCTATAGGGCCTTGTGGACCGGGGGGACCTTCAGGACCGGCGATGCCCTTGATGTTCCACTCGACGAGCTTTTCCTCTTTGTGGCAGTCCTTGGGGGCTTTGACGATGCGGGCGAAGTCGGCGAAGTCTGTGACGCAGGCGTAGATGACGTTGGTGGAGGGGGTGGCGGGCGATCTCTTGTCGGCCTGGACCTCCGTTTGGGCGAGACCGGTGGCAGGCAGCAGCGCCGCTGCCAACACAAGGCTTGGGAAGGGCTTCATTGGATGACTCCTAAAGGATTGAAAACAGTGGCCTGGTCGTGCTGGGGATGTGGAGAAGGCTACACCGATTTTGCGGATTCGTCAGGAGTTTGTTTGGGTGGTTACTAAAGAGCGGATTGTTCCACGTGGAACATTATTGGCTGCGGAGGGCAATGAGGAGTTGGTGGTCCAGGGCGTTGGGGAGGGGGATGGGGGGTTGGAGGGTGAAATTCTCGAGAGATGGCTGGGCTTGGCGGGTTGTGGTGAGGATGACGATGGCGTTTGAGGCCAGGGGGAGAGCTGCGGCCAGGGCGAGCTGCATGTCGTCTACGGCGCGGAGGGTGACGATGTCAAAGGGAGCGGTGAGGGTTTCGGCTCGGGCGGCGTGGACCTGGGTTTTGAGGCCCAAGGTGCGGATGGCTTCGCGGAGGAAGGTGGATTTCTTATTTTGGGACTCGGCCAGGGTGACGAGGAGGTCTAGGTGGGCTAGCTGGATGGGGAGGCCGGGGAAGCCGGCTCCTGAGCCTAGGTCCAGTAGGGTGTTTCCTTCTGGGAGATTGGCGGCGGCGAAGAGGGATTCGCCAAAGTGGCGGGTGACGATCTCTTCGGGGTCGCGGATGGCTGTGAGGTTGGTGCGGGCGTTCCAGCGGAGGAGGAGGTCGAGGTAGTCGGAGAGTTGGGTTATTAGTTCGTCTGTTGCCGGGTAGTAGGGGGCGAGGAGGGCGGCTATGCGGGATTTGGGGAGGGTTGGCATGGGTTTGGGAGTGCGAACGGTCATGAAGCAAGAGCAAGGATCGGTCCAGGACGGCTTGAAGAGACAACGGCAGACGCGAGAACAGCGGCGACGACAACGGCCCGGGGCTAAAGCCCCATCTTATCGCCGCCGTTGACGGGGGGCTGAAGCCCCCCTCTAATCCGAACGGCAACGACAACGGCAACAGCAATGACAACGACAACGGCCAATACTGGGGTTCTGAGCTTCGCTCAGAATGACGGTTGTGGTGGGGAGGGGGGTGAGGTGGCCTGCTTCGTCAGTGGGCTACGGAGGTTAGGATTTCGCGGGGGGTCCAGGTGGTGGCTTCGTGGACGAACCGCTCGAAGAGGAGGCGGGAGACGGGGTTGGTGGCGAAGGTGCGCTCGGGGTGCCACTGGACGCCCAGGACGAAGTGACTGGAGTTGGATTGGCCGCCTTCGATAGCTTCGACTACGCCGTCCTGGGGGCAGCGTGCGGAGACTCGGAGGCCGTCGCCGGGGATTCCGATGGCCTGGTGGTGGGAGGAGTTGATGGGGAGGCGGGTGCCTTCGAGTTCTGGCCCGGCGATCTCTGCGAGAAGGGAGTTGGGGGCGATCTCGGCGGTGTGGGCTACGGCTACGCTGCGACCGGCGGAGTGGTTGACGGGAAGGATCGTCAGGTCCTGGAGGAGGGTGCCGGAGCGCCAGACATTGAGGATCTGGCAGCCGAAACAGACGCCCAGGATGGGCTTGTAGAGATTGTGGGCGTCCTGAAGGAGGAGTTCGTCGACGTTTTCGCGGGGGAGATCTGCGGGGGAGGTGGCTGGGTCGCGTTCCTGGCCGAATTTTTCCGGGGTGACGTCTGCGGGGGAGCCGGGGAGGAGGATGGCCTGGCAGGTGTTGGCTAGCTCTGCGATGGCTTTGGGGGAGATGTTGAGGGGGATTTCTACTGGTTCGGCGCCGCAGGCTCGGACGGCGGCGGCGTAGTCCTTCCAGTTGAGGGAGTTGTAGGCGGGGTCGGTGCTGGTGGGGGTGGGGATGGCGATGCGGACTGGCATGTGGCTATTTTACGGCGTTATGGGTGGGAGTGTTCCACGTGGAACATTACGGTGCCTGGACACCACTAGGCATAAAAAACAAGCAACGGCAAAGACCAATACGGAGGTTCTGGCTTCGCCAGAATGACGACCGCTCAAAAAAGCGACACGAGGAGGCGCTTCAAGTGTGCTGTTGGTAGAGGGCGGTGATGGCGGCGAAGGTTTGGGCGGTTAGGGCGTCGGCGTCGCGGGTGGTGAGGCCGGTGGTGGGGATGGGGGTGCCTATGACCAGCTTTAAGGGGCGGGGGGTCAGGTGGTAGGTGTGGATGGGGAGGAGCTCGTAGGTGCCGATGAGAGCCATGGGGACTAACGGGACTTGCGCCTTGATGGCCATGAAGGCTGCTCCGGATTGGAAGGGAGTCATCTGGCCGTGTTCGGCGCGGCCGCCCTCCGGGAAGAGGACCAGGGGGAGGCCGGCGGTGAGGGTTTTGGCTCCTCGGAGGAGACCGGCGATGGCGGACCGACCGGATTTGGCGTCGATGGGGACCTGGCCGGAGCGGTTGAGGTACCAGCCGACGAAGGGGATCTTCCAGAGGGATTGCTTGGCGAGGATGCGGAACTGGAAGGGGAGCTTGGCGAAGAGGACGGGGGTGTCGTAGTAACTGAGATGGTTCACGGCGTACATGGCGGTTCCCAGGCCAAGGAGGTTCTCTTTACCGATCAGCCTGACGGGGGAGAGGCTGATCCAGAGGAGGACCTGTGCCCAGGCTCGGGCGATGGCGTGCTGCTGGCGGCCGGATTTGTCCCAGAGGCCGGCGACGAGGGAGATGCAGCCGAAGATTGTGGTCGCGAGGGCGATCAGGGGCATGAGGACGAGGTAGGTGAGCCAGCGGATGGCGGGTTTGGGCTGGCTCACTCGGATGCTCCCAAGGCCAGGTCGCGGATTTCTCCTACAAGGTAGACGGAGCCGGTGGCTATGATGAGGCCTCCTGGGGGGGTGATTTGCTTTGCCTGGGCCAGGGCTGCGGCCAGGTGCGGGGCGGCGTGGGCGGGGATCTGGAGGGCGTGGGCGGCGGCTAAGAGATCCTCAACGGCGGCGGCTCTTGGGTTGGCTATGGGGGCCAGGATGATGTGGTCGTGGCGGCGGAGCGGGTCGGCGTCTGGGGAGGAGTCGAACAGGGGGAAGAGGATGCGGGACATTTCTTCTAACGACTTGTCTTTGAGGCAGGAGAAGATGAGGGTTCTTGGTTGTTGCTCTGGTAGCGACGCCAGGGCGGAGCGTAGGGTCCAGGCTCCGGCGGGGTTGTGGGCTACGTCGAGGAGGAGATTGGGGGGGAGGAGTTCGAGGCGGCCGGGCCAGACCGTGGTGCGGATGCCTTGTTCTATGGCTTCGGGGGGGATTCGGAAGGGAACAGGGATCAGGGAACAGGAATCAGATATGGCTCGGGCGGTGGCTATGGCCAGGGCTATGTTGCGCTGCTGGTGGGTGCCGGGGAGGGGGGAGTCGACTTGGAGGAGGGTTTGGTCGTCGAGGGAGAGGGTGTAGTGGTTTCGGGGGAGGGTGGAGGCTGGAACCCACGTCTCAGAACCGAGACCCTTCGGCAAGCTCAGGGCAGGCTGTGGGGCACCCGGTTCGTCGGTTATTTGGGGAGTGCCTTGGTGGGGGTGGTAGTGAGGGGTGAAGTCGGGGGGCGCTTCCGGAGGCGCTTGTGCTGATCCGAGCGAAATACGGAGGTTCTGAGCTTCGCTCAGAATGACGACCTCATTGGATGGAACGCCGGTGGCATGGGGGACGGCACTATGAGGTGGGTCTGAGGCGCGTTGGGGTGGGGGGATGTACTGGGCGGCGTTGATTGCTTGGACGTTGAGGGCTGTGGCGGCTATGCCTATGGCCTGGTTGGCTTCGGGGAGTTGCGGGAGGGTGATGAGAGTGCCGCCCTCGCGGAGGATGCCGCATTTTTCGGCGGTGATGAGGGCTATGGTGTCGCCGAGGTAGTCCTGGTGGTCGAGGGCTATGTCGGTGATGACGGAGATGAGGGGCTCGACGATGTTGGTGGCGTCGAGGCGGCCGCCCAGGCCTACTTCGAGGATCATGATTTCGGCTTGCTGGTGGGCGAAGTAGGCGAAGGCTACGGCAGTGAGGCGCTCGAAGAAGCTGGGAGGGTAGGGGAGGTCGCCGGCGGCGACGAGGGTGGTGCCGGCGGTGTCGACCTGGGTGTAGAGGTCGGCGAAGAGGTCGTCCGGGATGGGGCTGAGGGCAAGGGGGCCATTGGCGCCGGGTGCCCCGTACTCGGTGGGGAGGATGGGGTGGGCGAGCTGGATGCGCTCGTTGACGCGGGTGAGGTGGGGGCTGGTGTAGAGGCCGGTGCGGTAGCCGGCGGCGACGAGGATGCTGGCGAGGGTGGCGGAGGTGGAGCCCTTGCCGTTGGTGCCGGCGATGAGGACTGCGGGGACCTTGTTTTGAGGGTCGCCGAGTGCGGCGCAGAGGCGGCGCATGTGGATGAGGTCGAACTTGTGGCGGGGCGGGGTGCTGGAGGGCTCGGAGTCCGAGGATGGCTTGATGGGGGCTAGTTCCGGGCCGAGTCCGTAGAGGTGCTCGAGCGCTTCCGCATAGGTCATGCTGCCCATTCTAAGCGGTCATGCGAGAGTCCCCAAGCCGGGGCATTACCGAAGGTTTGGGTTATTACGTTGGGGTTTCTGAATTTGGGACAGTGGCGTACGGGGCGTGGGGAACGCCGATGAAGCCATCAAGCAAGGCGGATATGACCTATCCGAAGACGAAAACAAGAGAGGCTTTATGACTGATGTGCTGATGTTCTTTGTGTATTGGGCGATGGTGCTCACGCCTTGTGTGATTGCGATGTATATCCCGCTGGACAGCGTTCGTTACGCTGAGTAAGTCTTGCCCGCTCAAGACAAAAACGACAAACGAAAAGGCGTAAGAAGAGAGTTTGCATGGAGGGTGAATCCTCTGCTGCTCAGCTTCCTACGCCTGTTTTCCGTTTTGGTGCGAGTTACTTTGCGGCTTCGAGGACGGCGGGGGTGAACTCTGCGACGAAGTCTTCCAGGGAGCGCTGGCCCATGGAGACTGCACCGGTGCCGCCGGCGAGGACGATGTTGACGTCCGTGATGCCGATGAAGCCGAAGACCTGCTTGAGGTAGCTGGACTCTGCGTTGTAGCCCTCGGTGGGGGAGCCGGGGGTATAGACGCCGCCTGAAGCGAGGATGATGGTGAGCTTCTTGCCCTTGACGAGGCCTTCATACTGCGGGGTGAAGGTGACGTTTACACGGACGATCTGGTCGATGTACGCCTTGAGGATGGCGGGGGTGGAGAAGTTGTACATGGAGGTGCCGAGGACGATGTGGTCGGCTGCTTTGAGCTCTGCGATGAGGGTGTTGCCGATCTCGAGGGCCTTCTTCATTTCTGGGGAGTGCTGCTCGGCGGGGGTGTAGGCGCCGGCGATCCAGGGGAGGTCGACGAAGGGGAGGGTGGTGGTGAAGAGGTCGCGATTGACGACGGTTCCGCCTGCATGAGTTTTCTGCCACTCTTCGACGAAGGCAGAGGTGAGCTTGCGTGAGATGGAGTATTCGCCGCGTGGGCTGGATTCAATGCTGAGGAGTGACGCCATGATGGAACCTCTAAGTAGATGTTGAAACAAACAATCCTCATTATAGATGGGGGTGAGGTTGGGGGAGATTCAGGGAGTGTGAATGTTTTTTGAGGGTGGGGAGGAAGGCGTAACGCGGATAAGAGGGATCAAGGCGGGATAAGAGGGATAGAACAGGCAACGGCAAGAGCAACGGATTGTAGGACACGCAACGGCACGAGCCTGGGGCCAAAGCCCTTTGACTTTTGAGACGTTGACGGTGGGCTAAAGCTTACCTCTAATCCGAACTGCAACAGCAAGTGCAACAGACAAAGCCAATACGGAGGTTCTGAGCTTCGCTCAGAATGACGGTTGGGGAAGAGAGGACGGTTGGGGAATGGGAGCGGGAGTTGGGTGGGGACGGTTGGGTGGGTGGAGAGCCGGTTCTGGTAGGGATCGGAAAAAAGAACCCCACGTTTCCTGGCCTTTCGGCTTGGATTCGTGGGGGGCACTGAAGTTTTGTGCTTCAGCCTGTTAGCCAGGGCGTGTGGTGTCTGCCCTCAGCCTGCAGAACTAAACTTTTCGGCTTATCGTGCTGCCGTGAGGGTGAAGCTGGAGGGCTGGGCTCCTGCGGCCGGCTCGCCTGACCATGCGGAGACGGTGAAGCCGGTGCGGGGATGAGCCTGGGGGGCGTGCGAGGCGGTGTGCTGTTGTGACAGCGCCTCGGCAACCTGGCGGCGCACCTGGTCCCGTTCGGACCGTTGTGTGCGTGACCAATACACCAGAAATCCCTGCCCGCAGACCTTGCAACGTACGTCGCTGGTTGTGTTGGAGATCTTGCAAAGTACCTGCATGGCCTGGGCCCTCTTGCTCTGATTGGTCTATCGGCATGTGCTGCCAACAACTGAAGAGTAAAACCCCTGCTTTTCCTCAACAATGCCGCTTGCGTTCGAGGCGATGGGCCTTAGGTGCCATTACTTGAGGGCCGATTTCGCAGGGGGAGGATTGAACGGATTCGGGGTGCGGGCGTGTGGGTGGTGTGGGGGGGGGAAAGCAACTATGCTTGTAGGGGCAGAGGGTTAGGTGCGTTGAGGAGAGCCCGGGGCTAAAGCCCCCTCTTCTTGGCACGCTGGACGTGGGGCTGAAGCCCCACTCTAATCCGAAGGGCAACAGCAAACCTTCGCGGCCTCGCACGTTTTTGCAGCTTGAGATACGACAGGATTGATATGACCGAGCAGATTGCAGTGTCCACTATTCGCGTTCAACTTCCAGACGGCAGCATCCGTGAGGTTCCTTCCGGGACTACGCCGCTGGAGATTGCTACCTCTATTTCACCGCGGCTGGCGGCTGTGGTGGTCGTGGCGAAGGTGAAGCCGATGGCTGGGCTGGACATCAACCAGTCTGAAGGCGGGCAGGACGACGCTCCGGATGCGGGGTCCGAAGAGGCGATGTATGACGCTGCGCTTTCGCCTTCGGCGGAGCGGATTATCGACCTGGCGATGCCGCTGGCGGAGGACGTGGAGCTCTGGCTGCTGAAGGAGCAGGATGAGGAGTCGCTGAAGGTGCTTAGGCACTCGACTGCGCATGTGATGGCTACGGCAATCCTGGAGCTGTTTCCGGAGACGAAGCTGGGGCATGGGCCTGCGACGGATGCGGGGTTCTTTTATGACGTATATCGGGAGACTCCTTTTACGGAGGACGACCTGGCGGCGATCGAGAAGAGGATGGGCGAGGTGGTGGCTCGCAACGATGCTTTTGTGAAGGAGACGGAGCCGCGTGAAGACGCGCTGCAGGAGTATGCGGCCGAGGGCGAGTTCATGAAGGTCCACTTCATCGAACGGTTTACGCAGGCGGGGGAGCCGGTTTCGCTGTATCGGAATGGCGGGTTTACGGATTTTTGCCGAGGGCCGCATGTGCCTTCGACCGGCAGGGTGAAGGCGTTCAAGGTGACGTCGGTTGCTGGGGCTTACTGGCTGGGCGATGAGAAGAATCAGCAGTTGCAGCGAATCTATGGGACGGCCTTCTTCAACGCGAAGGATATGGATGCGCACTTCAAGCGGCTGGAGGAGATCAAGGCTCGGGACCACCGGGTGCTGGGTAAGCAGTTGGATCTGTTCAGCATCCAGGAGGTGGCGGGTGCGGGGCTGATCTTCTGGCATCCGAAGGGCGGGCTGATCCGCAAGGCGATGGAAGACTGGATGCGCGAGGACTGCATCAAGCGCGGGTACGAGATGGTGTTTACGCCGCACATCATGCGGCGGGAGCTATGGAAGATCTCCGGGCATGAGGAGAACTATGGCGAGAATATGTATCCGCCGATGGAGCTGGACGATGCGGAGTATCGGCTGAAGCCGATGAACTGTCCTGGGCATATTTTGATTTATAAGAATTCGCCTAAGAGCTATCGTGACCTTCCGGTGCGGTATGCGGAGTTGGGGAATGTGTATCGGTATGAGCGGTCCGGGACGATGCATGGGCTGCTCAGAGTGCGTGGGTTTACGCAGGACGATGCGCATATCTTCTGCACGCCGGGGCAGATTGAAGATGAGGTCACGGCCTGCATCGAGTTTGCGGAGAGCGTGCTGAATACATTCGGCTTCCATGAGTTCAAGGTGGAGCTTTCGACTTGGGACCCCAATGACAAGAAGTTTATTGGGAGTGCGGAGCAGTGGGGAGTCGCTGTCGGGTCACTGAGGAACGCGTTGGAGCGCAAGGGGATTCCGTATAAGACGATTCCGGGGGAGGCTGCGTTCTATGGGCCGAAGATCGATATCAAGCTGGTGGATGTGCTGGGGCGGATGTGGCAGCTTTCGACCGTTCAGTTTGACTGGAATCTGCCGGCTCGGTTCGATCTGCACTACAAGGGTGAGGATGGCGAGCTGCATCAGCCGGTGATGGTGCATCGTGCGCTGTTTGGGAGCGTGGAACGGTTCTTTGGCGTGCTGATCGAGCACTACGCGGGGGCGTTTCCGTTCTGGCTGGCTCCGGTGCAGGTTGGGTTGGTGCCGATTTCGGAGAAGCATCTCGAGTATGCTCGTACGGTTCAGCAGAGGCTCAAGGACGCTGGTGTGCGCGTGGAGCTGGATGAGCGGAACGAGAAGATGAATGCGAAGATCCGTGAGTTTGGGGTGAACAAGGTTCCGTTCATTTTGATCATGGGGGATAAGGAATCGCAGAGTGATGAGGTGAGTGTGAGGACGCGTGGGAAGGGCGATGGCGGGGCTATGTCGACCGAGGCGTTTGTGGCGAGATGCCTGGAGTTGCAGAAGAGCCATTCGGCGGAGCTGTAGGAGCGCTATGCCGTCTCTGACCGAAGCTCAGCGAGAGAAGGTGCTGCCTATCCTTGCGGCTGTGCGGACTGCTCTGCAGGAGGCCGCGGAGGGCGATCTCGATGTGCTTCATCAGATGCGGCGGTATGTTGGGAAGCGGTTGGAGTTCGACGAACGTGGGACGCCGACGCAGCGGCGTAAGCTGCATGAGTTGAAGTGGAAGAGCCAACAGGGGATCTGCGCTTTATGCCCGGAACCCCTGCCGGAACGGGGCGCGGAGCTGGATCGGCTGGTGGCCACGGCTGGTTATACGGAAGAGAACACGCGGCTGGTGCATCATGCTTGCCACCTGAAGATCACACGAGCTCAAGGGGTTTCGTGATGGGACCGGACTCGTAGACGTTCCGGGGCTAAAGCCCGGATGTTTTCGTAGGCTTGATCGTGGGGCTAAAGCCCCACGCTAATCCGAAGTGCAAAAGCTCGGTTACAAAGGTCAGGGTGAGGCTATGCCGGATAAGGTGCGGAAGGTGGAGCGGGTGACTCCGCACAAGGACAAGATCTGTAAGACGTGTGGGCGGGCTTTCTCGTGGCGAAAGAAGTGGGAGAAGGACTGGGATGTGGTGAAGTACTGCTCGGATGGGTGCCGGGGGCGTCAGGTGGGGGAGGCGGATGCTCAGTTAGAGGCGGCGATTCTTGAGTTGCTGGCGGAGCGGGGAAGGGATAAGACGATCTGTCCCTCTGAGGCTGCGAAGTTCGTCGGGGGGAAGGATGAGCGGCGGGATTGGGAGGGGTTGATGGAGCCTGCGCGGGCTGCGGCGAGACGGTTGGTGGCGGCGGGTCGGATCAACATCATGCAGGGTGGGAAGGTGGTGGATGGTTCTACTGCAAAGGGTCCTATTCGTTTGAAGCTGCGGTGAAATATTTGTTTAGGTGGCGGTAGCGTTTCGAGGGCTGGCGGCTTCTAACGGTGGCATGACTACTGCGAAGAAGGCTCCGGCGAAGAAGACGGCGAGTAAGAAAGCTCCGGCTAAGAAGAGTGCAAAAAAAGCGGCGGCGCATTGCTGGCCTGGGTTCGAGCCGGTGGCGGGGAAGACGCCTGGGACCAAGGGGTCCTGCGAGCCTAAGGAACATCAGACGAAGGGCGAGAAGAAGGCTGACTCGAAGGCTGCTGCGGGGAGCAAGCTGCGGAAGGCTGGGGGGAGTAAGGCCAAGGCTAATAAGACCTAGATGCTGTGCGGCTGTGGGCTATGGCTAGAGAAAGGCGTAACGGGGATAAGAACGATAAAAGCGGGATAAGAGGGGATGCCTGGGCATCTTCTCTTATCCCGCTTTTGTTTGTTACGGGCTCTCCTGAGGCGGTGTCGCTGATCCGGGCGAACTGCTGAGGTTCTTCGCTCCGCTCAGAATGGCCCCTCTGGTAGAGCTCAAGCCGGGGTTAGCGTTTTACGGTTTTGCCCTGGATGGTTTTGCTGTTGACGCCTTCGCCGGCTTTGCGGCGGGCGCGTTTGGCGGCGATCTCTCGCATCTCCTGGCCGATGGAGGTCTTGTTCATGATGAACTGGGTGGCGATGGAGATGAGGTTGCCGACGGACCAGTAAAGGGCGAGGCCGGAGGAGTAGTTCCAGGTCATGTAGCCGGAGAAGACGGGCATCATGAAGGCCATCATTTTTTGTTGCTGGGGGTCGACGCCAGGGCTGGGGGTATAGAACTGGACCAGAAACTGGCTGATGACCATGAGGATGGGGAGGATATGGTAGGGGTCGGCGGAGGAGAGGTCAGGGAGCCAGAACCAGTGGGCCTGGCGTAGCTCGACGACCTTGGGGAGCATGCCGAAGAAGGCGAAGAGCAAAGGCATCTGGATGAGGGTGGGGACGCAGCCGCCGAACATGTTGACTCCATTGTCCTTCTGGAGCTGCATGATCTCGGCGTTCATCTCGTTGCGCTTAGGGTCTGTGACCTTGAGGTTCTTGTACCTGGCCTTGACCGCATCCATCTGGGGCTGGATGCGCTGCATCTTGAGGCCGGACTGCATGGTCTTGATGCGGAGGGGCAGGATGAGCAGGTTGATCAGGACCGTCAGGATGACGATGCACCAGCCCCAGTTGGGCGTGACGTACTGGTGGATGGCGAAGAGGGCGAGAAAGAGATACTTGCCGATGATGCCGAAGAAGCCGAAGTCGAGGAGAGGCTCAAGCGAAGTCTTGTTGCCGGCGGAGTGAACGTTGCGCAGGACGGCGACGGCCTTGGGGCCGGCGAAGAGGCGGGTCTGGGTGTGGCCGGAGAGATCGCCTACGGCTGCGCCGATGATGGGGACCTTGATCTCGTCCTTGCCGGGTTCGCCCTTGGGGGCTACGGGGACGCCGTGGCCGAGGCCGTTGTGGCGGTTGGCCTTGGGGACGATGATGCTGCTGTCCAACGTGGCGACGGTGGCGGAGTCAGGCGCGTCCGGGAGGAAGATGGCAGCGAAGTAGAGGTCGGAGGCTCCGGCCCAATCGAAGGAGCCGTTGAGGGTGTTGCCACCGGTGACCTTACCTACGGCCAGGTGCTTTTCTTTCTGCTCCTGGGAGTAATCGACCTGGGAGCCGCCGTAGGACTTGGCGTCTTCCTGGTCGCCGAAGCCGCCGGGCCAGGCTACGAGGGCGCGGATGGGGGAGCCGTTGCGGAGGACCTGGGTGTCGGCGTGGAGGATGTAGGTGTCGTCGAAGGAGAAGGTCTTGGTGACCTGGTACTCGCCGGAGACGTATTTGAAGGTGAGGGTCTGGGGGGCGGTGATGTTGCCTGTGGCGGAGGGGAGATAGAGGGCGTTGTTGAGGCTGGCGGTGAGCGACGGGTCGTAGGTGTAGAGGGAGAGGGGGTAGCCGACGGTCTGGGCGGCGAGGGTGTGGACAAGGTCGAGGGGCTGACCGTAGGAGTCCTTGTACTTCTTGAGAATCCAACTGGTGGCCTGTGCGCCCTTATTGGAGAAGGTGATCTTGTAGAGCTCGTTTTCGACGACGGTGGTGGACTCGGCGGCGGCGACGACGGGCTGCACGGCGGGGACCTGGATGGTCTGGCCTGCGACGGATGCGGCTACTGTCGGGGTGGGCTGGTTGGCCTGCTGCTGCTGGGTCTGGCCGTTGGGGGATGCGGTCTGGGGGTTGTGCTTGGCGCGCCAGAACTGAAGGCCGGCGAAGACGAGGATCATGATGGCCATGATCGTGAAGAGGGAACGGTTATCCTGCGATGCGCCTGGTTGGTTCGGGTTGCGAAACTCTGCCACTTGGGTCTTCCTGTTCTGGTGGTTCGGATATCTTGGCCGTGGTGATTCAGACGGCCTGTCCTAATGGTAAATGGTGGGGTTTTACGCTGGGGTAAAGTGTTTAGTCCGGGACGGGGTCGAGGCCGCCTTTTGACATGGGGTTGCAGCGGGCGATGCGGGCGGCGGCCAGGGCGGTGCCGCGGAGGAGGCCGTGGCGGCTTATGGCGATGTAGGCGTACTCCGAGCAGGTGGGGAGATAGATGCAGCGGGAGACGCCGACGGAGTGCAGGATGGGGGAGACTACTGCCTTGTAGAGGGTGAAGACGGCGCGGAGGAGGGTGTCTCGTATGCCTGCCATGAGGGTCTACTGGAGTGCGGCTTTGTTGAGGGTGGTCTGGATGGTGCGGAAGATCTGGGCGATCTCGCGTTCGAGGTGGCCGGATTCGAGTTCGAGGACGGTGCGGCGGGGGTGGAGGATGACGTCGACCGGGTGGGTGAGGGTCTGGGCATGGTGACGGACGCACTCGCGGAGGCGGCGCTTGATGCGGTTGCGATCGACGGCTTTGCCGAGGACCTTGCCGACGGTGAGACCGACGCGGGGGCCTGGGGTGTCGGAGCGTCTTCCTTCCGGGCGGATGGAGAAGAAGAAGCTCATCTGTTTGGAGAATTGCTTGCGGGATGAGGTGTATACGCGCTGATAGTCGGCGTGCTTGCGCAGGCGGAGGAGCGCGTTGGGGGTGGGGGTGGGCATGGCGGGGGAGAACCCGGGGCTAAAGCCCCTTTTGTTGTTGAGCCTTTGACGTGGGGCTAAAGCCCCACTCTAATCCGAACGGCAACGGCATTCCCGGGCAAGGAAAAGCCCACGTACCGGGGTGCGAGACGTGGGCTTTGGGATTGCGTGCGTCGTCCTGCTGTGGCGGCGGCCACGGGCGGGACTAGTCGCGGAAGCCTGCGGAGACTGCGATCTTGTGACGGCCCTTGGCGCGGCGGCGGTTGAGCACGGCTGCACCGGCCTTGGTCTTCATGCGGGTGAGAAAGCCGTGGGTCTTGGCGCGGTGGCGGCGGTTGGGCTGAAAGGTACGCTTTGGCATGGGACTGCTCCTGTTACGAAACTTGAATGTGTGTCGAACGCTGGCTTTTGGTGGACCGGCTTCCTGGAGGCGAATACTAAGGCTCTCAAGTATGGCAGTCAGCACGGGGGCGACAATTCCTGAGTATACGCGAAGAGGTGGAAAACGGGAAGGAAATAAGTGGACGAAGTGTCGTTGCGGGGTTGGGGGCCTTCATGTGAGCTTAAGGTTTTGTGCATCCAATGGAGGGATGAGGGAATGGCTCTTTTGGCTGGTCAACGAGGGTTTCACCGGGAATGGTGCAACTCAAATATTTGCGGGAAACGGCTTGAAAAGGGCCTAGTTTTCCGTGCTACCATCAAACCCGTTCGGTAAGTTGTCTTACGGTCGGCGGCTAGTGATGAGCTTGATTTGCCGCTTGACTCCTGGGTTTTTTAAGCATTTGTAATGCGATCCCTCGTGATCGCTCGCGCTGTCCTTCTTCGGTAGCCTTTACTCGTTTGGTCCAGGGCCCTTTCAGGGTTCGAGCAGAGTCATTGTCTTTTTTGCATTACTTTCGCAGAGTCTTTTTTGTCCTGTTTTGGGTGTCCCGTTTTCCCCGGTTTAACCGCAGCGCCAGTTGAGA